>NZ_JAEKJA010000003.1 GCF_016411865.1 Acuticoccus mangrovi
GAGAACGGTAAGGAAATGGTTAGGGCCGGAGCCTAGCGCGCTGCCGCAGCAGGCGGAACCACCGGGCGGGAGAAATCGACGCCGGGAGCCGCCTTCGGGTCCACTCCCCTGGCGGCCGCGCCGGTTCCGCTCCATTCTTCTCCCGATCGGGCGACCCATGATGAGCGGGCGACCCCCGATGAGCCGACAACCCATGAGAAGGTTGACATGAGCCGAGACAAGACCGCCGCCCTCGCCGGCATCCGCGTCATCGACCTCACGCGGGTGCGCGCCGGCCCCTCCTGCTGCCGCATCCTCGCCGACCACGGCGCCGACGTGATCAAGGTGGAGGCGCCCGCCGGCGTCGACCCCAACGAGAGCATCAGCGGTCCGCGCGACGGCTACGACATGCAGAACCTCCACCGCTCCAAGCGCTCGCTGACGCTGAACCTCAAGGAGCCTGCCGCGCGGGAGGTGATGCGCAAGCTCGTCGCGACGGCGGACGTGGTGGTGGAGAACTACCGACCGGACGTGAAATATCGCCTCGGCGTCGACTACGAGAGCCTCGCGGCGATCAATCCGCGCGTCATCCTCGCCTCGATCTCCGGCTTCGGCCAGGACGGGCCCTATGCCAAGCGGCCGGGCTTCGACCAGATCGCCCAAGGGCTCGGCGGCCTGATGGCGGTGACGGGGCTGCCCGGTCAGGGCCCGGTGCGCGCGGGCACCGCCGTCGCCGACCTCTCCGCCGGCCTCTACGCCGCGACCGGCATACTGATGGCCCTCGTGGAGCGCCAGACGTCGGGCAAGGGGCAGTGGCTCCACACCTCGCTGCTCGAAGCGCAGATCGCCATGATGGACTTCCAGGCCGCCCGCTATCTGATGGACGGCGAGGTGCCGCAGCAGGCGGGCAACGACCATCCGGTGAGCACGCCCACCGGCGTGATGCCGACGAAGAACGGTCATCTCAATCTCGGCGTGTCCGGCGACGGGCAGTGGCGGGCGCTCTGCGAGGAGATGGGCCGGCCCGAGCTCGGCACCGACGAGCGCTTCGCCACCGGCGCGGCCCGCACGGCGAACCGGGCGCTGGTGCGCGAGGTCCTGGAGCCGCTCTTCATGGAGGACACCACCGAATCCTGGCTCGATCGGCTCGAGGCGGCGAGCGTGCCGGCCGGACCGATCTACGCCATGGACAAGGTGTTCGCCGACCCGCAGGTGCGGCACGTCGGAATGGCCGAAACGATCACCCACCCCCGCCGCGGCGACATCGATCTGGTGGCGATGCCCGTCCACCTCACGCGCACGCCCGCCCACATCTCCTCCCCCGCCCCCGACGCGGGCGAGCACACCGACGCGATCCTCGCCGAGCTGGGCTTCTCGGCCGAGGAGATCGCCCGTCTCCACGAGACGAAGGCCGTCTGAAGCGCCGCGGCCCTCCGCAACGGGGTGGCGGCCGCGGCATTGGCTCGCGGATTGCAGGCACCTCGTCGCCTTGCCCGTCCACGGGCGACTGGGTAGGCCACGGAAGGCCGATCCGCCGGCGCTTGCCTCTCCGAAGAAGGGCCCACGAGCAATGACTTCCATCCCGGGCGACCATTCGTGAACGCCAACATTCTGTCCCTGAAGGGTCGCTTGGAGGATCGCCGCTTTCTCACCGGCCACGGGCGCTACACCGCCGACCACAGCCGCCCCGGCGAGCTCGTCGGCGTGGTGGTGCGATCGCCTCACGCCCACGCGGTCATCAGCTCGATCGACACGACCGCCGCGCTCGCGATGCCCGGCGTCGTCGCCGTGTGGACGGCGTCCGATCTCGCCGCCGACGGTCTCGGCACCCTCCCCTGCAACGTCAGCGTCAACGGCGTGACCCCGCTCGTCGTGCCGCCGCACCGCGCTTTGGCGCAGGACCGGGTGCGCCATGTCGGCGAGCCGGTGGCCTTCGTCGTCGCCGAAAGCCGCGCCGCCGCCGAGGACGCCGCCGAGGCGGTGGCGGTCGACTTCGAAGCCCTCCCCGCCATCGTCTCGCCCATCGCGGCGCTCGAGGCGGGAGCGCCCGCGCTGTGGGACGAGGCGCCCGGCAACCTCGCCTTCACCTTCGAGGCCGGCGACCGTGCCGCGACCGACGCCGCCATCGCCGGCGCGGCGCATGTCGTGGCGCTGCCGCTTCACAACAACCGCGTGAGCGCCCTGCCGATGGAGCCGCGCGCCGCCATCGCCACCCTCGAGGCCGACGGCACGCTGCTCCTCGAGGTGTCGGGCCAAGGCGTCCACGGCATCCGCCGGGCGCTCGCCCGCTCGGTGCTCCACATCGAGGAGGCCGCCCTCGCCGTGTTCGCCGAAGACGTGGGTGGCGGCTTCGGCCTCAAGAATTTCGCCTTTCCCGAGCACGTGCTGGTGCTCTACTCGGCCCGCCGGCTCGCCCGCCCGGTGAAGTGGATCTCCTCCCTCTCCGAGGACCTCATGGCCGCCGTTCACGGCCGGGCGATGGACTGCCTCGCCCGCCTCGCCCTCGACGAGACGGGACGCTTCCTCGCGCTTCAGGTCGACATCGTCTCCGATCTCGGGGCCTACGCCTCCTCCTTCGGCCCGGGCGCGGCGACGGGGGCGGTGCCGAGCGCCCTCGGCGGCGTCTACGACATCCCCGCGATGTTCCTCAGGAGCCGGGGTGCCTTCACCAACACCGCCCCCGTCGACGCCTATCGCGGAGCCGGCAAGCCGGAGGCGAACTACATCATCGAGCGTCTGATCGACGCGGCGGCCCGGCGCTTCGGCTTCGATCCCGTCGCGCTGCGCCGGCGCAACGTGGTCGACGCCTTCCCCTACAGGAAGGCGCTCGGGGCGGTGGTCGACACCGGTCGCTTCAAGGAGAATATCGAGACCGCCCTCGACCTCGCCGATCACGCGGGCTTCGCCACGCGCAAGGCCGAGGCGGCCGCGGCGGGGAGGCTGCGCGGCATCGGCGTCGCCTGCTTCCTGGAGACGGCGCGGGGGGCGCCCGACGAAGAGGCCGCCATCCGCTTCGCCGCCGATGGGATGATCGAGCTCGTCACCGGTACCGAGTCCAACGGGCAGGGCCACGAGACCGCCTTCCCGATGGTCGCCGCCGAGCGCCTCGGCCTCCCCCTCGACAGCTTCCGCTACATCCAGGCCGACACGCGCAAGACCCGCGTCGGCGGCGGCCACGGCGGGGCGCGATCGATGCACATGGGCGCCGGCACACTGGCGATGGCGATCGACGAGATGCTGGAGAAGGCGGCCCCTGTCGCCGCCCAGCTCCTGCAGGCCGATCCCGACGACGTCGTCCTGCGCGACGGTCGCTTCACCGCCGGCGGCGACGCTCCCTCCATCGCGCTGCTCGACCTGCCCGCCGCGGCCCGGGAAGCCGGCCTCCTCGCCGCGGGCGGCCTCGACACGACCGTCTTCCGGCAGAACGCGCCCATCACCTTTCCGGGCGGCTGCCACGTCGCCGAAGTGGAGGTGGACGCCGAGACCGGCGTCGTCACCATCGTGCGCTACGTCGCCGTCGACGACTATGGGCGCGTGGTGAACCCGCAGCTCACCGAAGGGCAGGTCCACGGCGGGCTCGCCCAGGGCATCGGCCAGGCGCTCGGCGAGGCGATCGTCTACGAGGCGGAGTCCGGCCAGCTCCTCTCCGGCTCGCTGATGGACTATTTCGTGCCCCGTGCCGAGGATCTGCCATCCTTCGAGGTGACGCTCGACGGCAGCCCGACCAGCGCCAATCCGCTCGGAGTCAAGGGTGCCGGTCAGGCCGGCTGCATCAGCGCCCCGCCGACCATCATCAACGCCGTTCTCGACGCGCTCGCCCCGCTCGGCGTGACCGACATCGAGATGCCGGCGACGCCGGAGCGGGTCTGGCAGGCGATCCGGGCCGCCCGCGCCGGCTGATCCTTCCGCCCGCGACCCTGCCGCCGCAGGAGGCTATAGTGGGGCGGGCCCGGTGACGGCCGGCGGAAGAGCGGGGTGCGGCATGGACTACTACGACCTCGGCCGATACGGCCGCGCCATCAGCACGACGGCCCCGGCTGCGCAGACCTGGTTCGATCGCGGCCTCGTCTGGTGCTACGGCTACAATCACGGCGAGGCGATCGCCGCCTTCCGCCGCGCCGCCGAGGCCGACCCCTCCACCGCGATGCCCCACTGGGGCATCGCCTACGCCACCGGCCCCAACTACAACCTCCCTTGGGCGCTGTTCGACGACAAGAGCAAGGCCGACGCGCTCGCCGCCGCCCACGAGGCCACCCAAGCCGCCCTTGCCCGCCGCGAAGGGGCGAGCCCGGCCGAGCGCGCCCTCGTCGAGGCCCTGCCGGCCCGCTATCCCCAGCGCACCGCCATCGCCGACCAGTCGCCATGGGATCGCGCTTTCGCCGAGGCGATGCGCGCCGCCTACCGCGCGATGCCCGACGATCTCGACGTCGCCACCGTGTTCGTGGAAGCGCTGATGAACCTCACCCCGTGGCGGATGTGGGACATTCCGACCGGCACGCCGGCCGAAGGCGCCGCCACCCTCGAAGCGCGCGAGGTGCTGGAGCGGGCGATGAGCGCGACACCCGAGGGCATGGATCACCCCGGCCTTCTACACCTCTACGTGCACCTGATGGAGATGTCGCCCTTCCCGGAAAAGGCGCTGACGGCGGCCGACCGGCTGCGCGACATCGCACCCGACGCCGGCCACCTCGTCCACATGCCGACGCACATCGACGTGCTGTGCGGCCACTATCGCGACGTGCTCGCCACCAATCAGAAGGCGATCGCGGCGGACCGGATCTACATGGCGCGCAACGGGGCGGAGGATTTCTACGCCCTCTACCGCATCCACAACTACCACTTCGCCGTCTATGGGGCGATGTTCCTCGGCCAGTATCACCCCGCCATCGCCGCCGCCGACGAGCTGATCGCCGTCACCCCGGAGCGCTTCCTGCGGGTGGAATCGCCGCCGATCGCCGACTTCATGGAAAGCTATCTCGCGATCCGCCAGCACGTGCAGATCCGCTTCGGCAAGTGGCGCGAATTGATCGCCGAGCCGCTGCCCGTCGACACCGCGCTCTACGCCAACACCGTCGCGACGCTCCACTACGCGAACGGCGTCGCCCACGCCGCGCTCGGCGAGGTGAGCGCGGCGGAGCGCGAGCGCGCCCTCTTCCTCGCCGCCTGGGAGCGGGTGCCGGAAACCCGGCTCCTCCACAACAACACCTGCCGCGATCTCCTCGCCGTCGCCTCCGCCATGCTCGACGGGGAGATCGCCTACCGCAGGGGCGACCACGACGAGGCGTTCAGCCATCTCGGCCACGCCGTCGCGCTCGAGGACGGCCTGCCCTACGACGAGCCGTGGGGCTGGATGCAGCCCACCCGCCACGCGCTCGGCGCCCTGCTCTTCGAGGCCGGCCGGGTGGAGGCGGCAGAGACGGTCTACCGCGAGGATCTCGGCCTCTCCGGCCGCCTCCCCCGCGCCTCGATCCACCCCGACAATGTGTGGAGCCTGCGCGGCCTCGCCGACTGCCTCGCGAGGAAGCCCGAGACCACCGAGACGCGGCTCATCAAGCAGCGCCTCGCCATCGCCGCCGCACGGGCGGACGTGCCGGTGCGCGCCTCCTGCTTCTGCGCCCGCAGCGCGGCCTGACGCACCGTCCCGCCGTTCGACGCGGCCCTTGCCATTCACCCCGGCGGCGGCCAAGACGGAACCATGCTCGCCCGCCCCGACCGCTCCCCGCCCGCCGCTGCGGCCTTCCGCGACCCGACACCCGGCGGTCGATGACGGAGCGGATCGCCCTCCCCCTCGCCCGCCGGATCGCGCTCGCGGCGCAAGGCTTCGGCGAAGCCCACCCCGGCGTGGTCAATCAGGGCCACCTGCGGCGCACGGTGGAGCGGCTCGGGCTCCACCAGATCGACAGCGTCAACGCCCTGACGCGGGCGCACTATCTTCCCGCCTTCTCCCGCCTCGGCGTCTACGATACCGCCCTCCTCGACCAGAGCGCCTGGGGCCGGCGCAGCGCGCGGCGCCTCTTCGAATATTGGGCGCACGAAGCCTCGCTGCTGCCGCTCTCGCTCCACCCGCTGCTGCGCTGGCGGATGGCGCGCGCCGAGCGTGGCGAGGCCGGCTACCAGCGCATGCGCCAGTTCGCCCGCGACCGGCGCGCGGAGGCCGACGCCATCCTCGCCCGCATCGCCGCCGAGGGTCCGCTCGCGGCATCCGACTTCGAGACGAGCCGCACCGGCTGGTGGGAGTGGAGCGAGGCGAAGAGCGCGCTGGAGTTCCTGTTCTATGCCGGCCTCATCACCACCGCCACGCGGCGCAGGAGCTTCGAGCGGGTCTACGACCTCACCGAGCGGGTGATCCCCGCCGCCGTGCGCGACCTCTCGACGCCGGACGAAGCCGACGCCATCCGCGGCCTGATGGAGCACGCCGCACGTGCCCTCGGCATCGCGACGGCGCCGGATCTGCGCGACTATTTCCGTCTTTCTTCCGCCGACGCGGCACCGGCCCTCGAGAGCCTCGTGGAGGACGGCACACTCTGCCTCGTCGACGTGCCGGGCTGGCCGCCGGCCTACCTCCACCACGCCGCCCGCCGACCGCGCCGCATTCGCGGGCGCGCCCTCCTCGCCCCGTTCGACCCGCTGATCTGGGAGCGCGGCCGCTGCGAGCGCCTCTTCGGCTTTCGCTACCGCATCGAGATCTACACCCCCGCCGAGAAGCGCCAGCACGGCTACTACGTGCTCCCCTTCCTGCTCGACGACCGCCTCGTCGCGCGGGTCGACCTCAAGGCCGACCGTCAGCGCTCCACCTTGCGCGTCCACGCGGTGCACCACGAGGCCGACGCGCCACCCGATACCGGCGAGGCGCTCGCGGGCGAGCTCGACCGCCTCGCCACGTGGCTCGGCCTCGAAGACATCGCCGCCCCGGCCGAGGGATAACCGGGGCGGCGTCGGACCGCGCCGCGACGCCTCAGGGACGCCAGCGGAGCAGCCATCCTTCCGCGAGCTTGAGGCCCGCATTGATGAGGGAGCCGACGATCGCGAGCACCAGCAGCCCGGTGAACACCGAGGTGGTGTCGAAGAGGGCCGAGGCCTGCGCGATGACAAAGCCGATGCCCCGGTTCGCCGACATGAACTCGCCGATCACCGTGCCGACCAGCGCGTAGGGCACCGACACCTTGAGGCCGGTGATCACCCACGCCGTCGCCGACGGGATGATCACCGTGCGCATCACGTTCCACGAGTTGGCGCCCATGATCTGCGTCGCGTGGATGTAGATGGGGTTCACCTCGCGCACACCGGAGAAGGTGTTCAGGAAGACGAGGAAGAACACCACCGCCGCCGACACCGCCACCTTCGAGGCGAGGCCGATACCGAACCACATGATGAAGAGCGGCGCGAGCGCGATCTTCGGCAGGCTATAGATGGCGGTGATGTAGGGATCGAACACGTCGGCCACGAACTTGTAGCGGCCGAACAGGATGCCGAGGACGAAGCCGATGCCGGCGCCGATCGCAAAGCCGAGGCCGGTGGCGAACAGCGTCATCGACAGGTTGTACCAGAGGTAGCCGGAAATCGTCCAATCCCACAGCTTGGCGAACACCGCGATGGGGGAGGAGACGAAGAAGGGGTCGATCAGGTGGCCGGAAGAATATTGCCAGAAGGCGAGAAAGCTGAGGCCGAAGGCGATCTGACAGCCGGCGACGAGCCACTTGCGCCGCGTCTCGCGCGCCTGAAAGCGGGCGACGGCGGTGGACTTCTTGGGCTCCTGCGCAACGGCGGCGCTGTTGTCGATGGCGTCCATCAGCCCTTCCTCACAGGTCTTCACCGCGTTCGATCTCCGGCGCCAGCTCCTGCCAGAGGCTTTCGTAGGCGCGCTCGAACTCGGGCAGGAAACGCACCTTGAACACGTCGCGCGGATAGGGAATCGCGATCTCCTCCACGTGCTTGATCCGCCCCGGCCGGCCCGAGAACACGATCACCCGCGAGGCGACCGCGATCGCTTCGGAAAGGTCGTGGGTCACGAAGACGATGGTCTTCTTCTCACTCTGCCAGATCTTCAGAAGCTCGGCCTGCATGACGAGCTTCAGCTGGGCGTCGAGCGCGCCGAAGGGCTCGTCCATCAAGAGCGTCTTGGGCTCGTAGACGAGCATCTGGGCGAGCGCCACGCGCTTGCGCATGCCGCCCGACAGCTCCTTGGGGAAGGCGTGGGCGAAGTGTTCCAGGCTCACGAGCTCGAGCATGCGCTTCACCCGCGCCACCCGCTCCGCCCGGGGCACGCCGCGATATTCGAGCGGCAGCGCCACATTGTCCTCCACGGTGCGCCACGGCAGCACGCTGTCCGTCTGCGTCAGGTAGCCGACGCGCCGGTTGATGCCGCGGATCGCCTGCCCCTCCTGCACGATGGTGCCGGAGGAGATCTCGATCACGCCGGAGATCATGTTGAGGAGGGTCGACTTACCGCAGCCAGAGGGGCCGACGAAGGCGACGAACTCGCCTTCGTCGATGGTGAGGTCGACCTTCTGGAGGGCGACGGTCTCGCCTTTGCGCCCGACGTAGCGCTTTTCGACCCCCCGAATGTCGATGACGGCGTCCATCAGAGGCTGCTCACGGCCTCTTGCGAGATGGTCGGATCGACGAACGTCTGATAGTTCAGGCTGTCGGGCACCGGCTCCGCGCCCATCGTCTTGTTGACGATGTCGATGAACTCGACGTTCTTCTTGAAGAGCTCCTCGGACGGCACCGGAGTCGTGGCGTAGATCTTCGAATTGTTGGCGAAGGCCGCGTCGAACAGCGACGGCTCCATGCCCCCGAACCACTCGGTCGCCCAGGTCTTGAAGGCGTCGGGGTCCTCGTTGATGGAGGTGAGCGCCAGCGCGATGCCCTTGCAGTAGGCGACGAGCGCATCGCGCTTCTTGGCGATGGTCTCTTCGCCGGTGGTGGCGCCGATATACTGGTATTCGGCAAGGAACGGCGGCGGGTTGGTCGCCATGTTGAAGAGATAGCCGCAGCCCTGGCGTTGCACCGCCATGTCGGACGTCGGCGAGGACAGACAGAAGCCCTGGATCGCGTCCTGACCGAGGGCCGCGAGCATGCCCTGACCACCGCCGGAAATGGAGACGAGCTGCATGTCACGCTCCGGGTTCAGCCCGTTGCTGACGGCAAGATAGCGGAACAGTGCGTCCGGTGCAGCACCCGGTCCGGTGGTGCCGAGCTTCTTGCCCTTCATCAGCATCACCTTGTCTTCCACCGGCGAGGCTTCGGTGAGGCCGGCCGCGTCGAGAAGGTCCTGCTTGATGACGATGTGGCTCGCGTAGCGGTTCACCGTGGCGATGAACGACTTGATCTTGAGGCCGCGCGAGCGGGCACGCATCGCCTCGCCGGGGCTGCCCAGCACGATGTCGACGCCGCCGCCCTGGAGCGCCGCCACGTTGGTGCCGCGGTTGGAGGCGTTGGAGTTCACCTTCACCCCGGCCTTATCGAAGAAGCCGCCGGCGTTGGCATAGTCTTCCGCCGCCCACAGCCACGACTTCGACGTCGAGCGCAGCGTGGTGAGCTCGAGCGACGACTGGGCGATGGCGGCCACGGGGCGAAGGCCGCCGACGGCGGCGGTCACGGCGGCCGCACCGGTGACCTTCAGCACCGTGCGTCGGGTGGGGGTCCGTTTCGGCTCGTCCATGTGATCCTCCGAGGTGATGTTGAGACGATGAAGGCCGGCAGTGGCGACGCTCAGTCAGAAGCGCTCGCGCCACGGTAGCGACCGGCGGACCCTAGCCCGGCGCCGAGCTGCCGCCGGGCGCGCGCTGCGGCGCCCGATCGAACATCCCGCCATGCCGTCCGCGCTGGGGAGAGGGTCGCTGAATGAGTGGTCGTCATGGCGCGCTGCACAAAAGGTCGGCTCGTCCGTTTTTTGTACATTCATCATATCTATATGACAATATATGATTTAGCGAACCGGCCACTCCGGCGCACATTTGTCGCGAATCGGTCATCTTGAGGACGACGCGGCCTGGAGTGATGCGCGTTGGTGGCCATATCGCCTCCGGAGGGCGGCAAGCGCAGCCCATGTCCTGGTTGAGGAGCACGAGACGGAATGAAGCCCCAGCCTCTCGGCGACGCGCAGCCCACTCCGCTGCACCACCAGGTCTACGTGGTGGTGCGCCAACAGATCCTAGAAGGAGCGTTCCCGCTCGATCGTCCGATGCCGCCCGAGCACGAGCTCGCCCGCCAGTTCAACGTCTCACGCATCACGATCCGCCGTGCCTTCGACCGGCTGGAGGCGGAGGAGCTCGTCAGCCGCCACCAGGGCCGCGGCACCTTCGCCCGCAAGGCGGCTGCGAACCAGCCGCTCCGCTCGCAGATCAAGGGCATCTTCGAGAACATGATGGAGATGGGGCTGAAGACGAGCGTCCGCCTCGTCGAGTTCGCCTACATCAAAGCCTCGCCCGCGGTCGCCGAAGAGCTGCAGGTCGCCGTCGGCGACGTGGTGCAGAAGGCGGTGCGCGTGCGCTCCCACCAGGGCACCCCGGTCTCCGTCCTCACCACCTACGTGCCCGAGGGGATCGGCCGCACCTTCGACGCCGACGCGCTCTCCGTGACGCCCCTCGTCAGCCTCTTCGAGGTCGCCGGCCACGTCGTCAGCAGCGCCGATCAGACCATCTCGGCCAAGCTCGCCGACACCCTCGTCGCCCCCCTCCTCGAGATCGAGGCAGGCTCCGCCCTCCTCTGGGTCCGACGCAACGTGTTCGATCAGAACGAGCGCCCAATCGAGCACCTCCACGCCCTCTACCGGCCCGACATCTACGAGTATCAGGTGAAGATGGCTCGCGTCGCCGGGGAATCGAAGCGCCTCTGGGCGCCGAGCCCGATCGACCAAGGATAGGCCCCGCCCGGACCCTCAACGCTTTTGTTCGGCGCCGCGTCACATTAGGCTCACGCGAGCGTCGGCATATTGCCGCCACGCGCCCGACAGAGCACCACGAGGAGAGCCATGCGCACCGTCAATCTCATCATCGCGATCGTCCTGATCGTTCTGCTCGCCCTCTTTGCGGTGCAGAATCTTCAGTCGGTCACCGTGTCGTTCCTGAGCTTCTCCCTCACCGCCCCGTTCGCCCTCGTCGCGATCGGCATCTACGTTCTGGGCATGCTCACCGGGAGCACGCTGTTCGGCGCGCTCCGCCGCTCCTTCCGCGACCGCCAGGGCTCGTGAAGAACCAGGGTGAGCCCCGTCAGACGGCGCTCACCCGCCCCCGCTCGATGACGAAGGTGCGATCCACCAGCGCGGTGGAGTAGACCGCGTCGGACTCCGATATCATCACCGCATGGTCCCCCTCGCTGCGCAGCGTGGAGAGGATCTCCACGAGGCGCTGCACCAGCGCCGGCGCCACCCCTTCGAACGGCTCGTCGAGGATCATCAGCCGCGTTCCGGCCACGAAGGCGCGAGCGAGCGCCACGAGCTTCTGCTGGCCGCCGCTCAGCTGCATCGCCCGCCGGTCCGACACCTTGGCGACCTCGGGGATCAGCTCGTAGATGCGCCTGACGCGAGCCTCGGCGTCGTCGGTGTTGGCGGCCCACGCCGGCAGGCGGACATTGTCGTCGACGCTCCAGTCCGGCACCAAACGCCGATCCTCCGGCATGTAGCCCACCCCCTGGCGAGCGTGGATGTGGGGCGCGGCGCGGGTCGTATCCTCGCCGGCGATGCGGATGGTGCCCGCGTCCGAGCCGATGAGGTTCATCACCGCCCGCATCAGCGTGGTCTTACCCGCCCCGTTGCGGCCGACGAGACCGACGAAGGCGTTGGGCTCCACCTGCAGCGACACGTCGCGCAGGATCTCGGCGCCGGCGATCGAGACCGACAGATTCTCGACCCTGAGCATCAGGCGTCTCCTTCGGGCAGCGGCTCGCCGACGATGACGTCGGCCACCGTCGCGTGGGCGAACACCTCCTCGGGCGGCCCGTCGGCGATGACGCTGCCGTCGGTCAGCGCCACCACGCGGCTCGCGTAGCGACGCACGATGTCCATGTCGTGCTCGATGAACACCACCGTGGTGCCGGTCGCCGCGAAGCGATCGGCGAGGCGCTGCATCACGTCGCTCTTTTCTTCGCTCGACACGCCGCTCGTCGGCTCGTCGAGGAGCACGAGGTCGGGCTCGGCCGAGGTCGCCATGGCGATGTCGAGGAGCTTGCGCACCCCCTGCGGCAGCTCGCTGACGAGGCTGTCGGCGCAGTCGGCGATGCCGTAGTGGTCGAGCGCGTCGCGGGCGGCGGTGGCGAGATCGGCGTCGTCGAAGCGGGAGAGGATCGACTTGCGCGGCGCCGCGACGAGGCTCAGCGCCAGCATCATGTTCTCGAGCGCCGACAGCGTCGGGAAGAGCTGCGGCACCTGGAACGAGCGGGCGATCCCCTTGCGGGCGAGGGTGCGCGAGGGCACGCCCGTCACGTCTTCGCCGCGGAAGAACACCTTACCCTTCGTCGGCTTCAGGTGACCGGAGACGATGTTGAGGAGCGTCGTCTTCCCCGCCCCGTTGGAGCCGATGACGCCGACCACCTCCCCCTCCGACACGGCGAGATCGATGGCGTTGGCGGCGGCGAACCCACCGAAACTCTTGGCGACGCCGCGGCACTCGAGCACCGGGGCGGCCGGGCGGGAGCGGGTCATGTCCGATCCTCCTCGATGGGGGCGGCGGTGGCGCGGCGCGGACGCAGGGCCCGGCCGGCGAGCGCGAAGAGGTGGCCGAGCCCCTTGGGCAGGAAGAGGATGATGGCGAGCATCACCGCCCCCAGCACGAGCTGCCACTCGTCGGGAAAGAAGGCGGCGGCGTAGGTGCGCAGCGTCTCCAGGAACACCGAGCCGAAGAGCGGCGCGAGCACGTTCGCCTGCCCCGCGATGAGGACGATGAAGACGAACTCGCCCGAGGTGGTCCAGTAGGCAAGGCTCGGGTCGGCATAGCGGGCCGAGGCCGCGGCCAATGCGCCGCCGGCGCTGCCGAGCACCGCCGCCACGATGGTGTTGATGTGCACGGCATGGCGCACCGACCAGCCGAGATATTCGACGCGGGTTTCGTTGTCCTCGATCGCCGTCAGGAGCTTGCCGAAGCGCGAGCGCAGGTAGAGGTGCGTCGCGATGCCGAACACCGCCCACACCCAGACGCAGAAGACGAACAGCGAGGTCTGCGCCCAGGCCCGCGACGGGGTGAAGCCGAGATAGGAGAGGCGCGGCACGTTGAGCCCGTCGCTGCGGCCAAAGAGGTCCATCTTCACCGCCATGCCGTAGACCACCATGGAGATCGCGAGGGTGAGCATGGCGAAGAAGATGCCGCGATAGCGGGCGATGAAGAAGCCGACGAGCCCGGCGACGAGGATCGACGCCGCCGCCCCGGCGAGAATGCCGAGGAAGGCGTCGCTGATCCCGAGATGGGCATGCACGAGGGCCACCCCGTAGGCGCCGATGAAGTAGTAGAGCCCCTGGCCGAAGGAGAGGAGGCCGGAGCGCAGGAGGATCATGCAGCCGAGCGCGGGCAGCGAGGCCGCGATGGCGATCTGCAGCAGATAGACCACCCAGCCCGGCATGTGGGGCTGGGCGAAGGAGAGTGCCGCCGCCCCGAGGACAACGACGAGGATGGTGGGGTCGAGATGTCTCATATCTTGCGCGCCACCGGTCGAGCAAAGAGGCCATAGGGACGGATGGCGAGAACCACCGCCATCACCGCGTAGACGGCGAACACCGCAAGGTCCGGGAAGAGGTGGGTGGCGAAGGCACGGGCGAGCCCCACGACCAGCGCGCCGACGACGGCCCCGCCGATGCTGCCGAGCCCGCCGATCACCACCACCGCGAAGGCGAGCACGATCACCTCGACGCCGATGCCGGGCGACACGGCGATCTTGGGAGCGGTCACCGCACCGGCGAGCGCGCCGAGCATCGAGCCGACCACGAAGGTCCCGGTCATGATGGCGCTGACGTTGACGCCCATCGCCGCGCTCATCTCGCGGTCGTGCACCACTGCCGTCACGCAACGGCCGGTGCGCGTGCGGTTGAGCACGAACCAGGTGCCGAGCGCCACGAGCACGGCGATCACCACCGTCGCGACGTCGTAGACCGGGTAGGACAGCGAGCCGATCGCCACGGTGCCGAAGGCGTTGCGCGGCTGGAAGGCGTAGAGCGAGGCGCCACCCCAGACGAGCTTGGTGACGTCCTCTAGGATGAGGAAGAGGGCGTAGGTCGCGAACAGCACCAGCACCTCGGGGTGATCGTAGAGCCGCACGAGAACGGTGCGCTCCACGAGAAAGCCGATGAGGCCGCCCACCACCACGGCGCCGGCGAAGGCGAGGAGGAGCTGCGGTCCCGCTCCGAGCCCGTAGGACGCGGCGGCGCCGATGGCATAGGCCGCCACGTAGGCGCCGATGGCGTAGAAGCCGCCGTGGGCGATGTTGACGAGCCGCAGCACGCCGAACACGAGAGTGAGGCCGATCCCGACCAGGAACAGCCAACCGGCATAGGAGATGCCGTCGACCAGGATGATGAGTGCGAGGTTCATTCTGCTTCTGTCGATTGCGGGGAGCACCGGCAAAGGGCGACCGCCGCCACGCCGGAGGGGCGCGACGGCGGAAGCAAGGAGGCGAAGACGCGCCTCCGTCGTCCGATCAGCAGCTCGCGCCTTCGAAGCCGGACTCGATCCAGTCGAGCGCCTTCACACCCTCGGGCGGGTTCACGCACTTGGCGTCGTAGGTCTTGACGTCCTCGATGACCGGAGCGTTGGCCTCGTCGTCCCAGCCCGTGTAGGTGCCGTAGACGGTGTCGGAGATGCCCTGGTGGCCGTGGTGGAGCGCCATCGAGATCGGGTAGCCGTTCACCGTCTCGTAGGTCAGGCCCTCGAGGGCGGCGATGATCGCATCGGTCTCGGGCAGCGCGCCGGTGCCGTCCGCCGCCTTCTCGGCCGCCGCCTTGATGGCGAGGATACCCTGCGCGGCGACGTAGGCGCCGAGCGGCGGATAGCGGTCGTAGGTCTCCTGGTAGGCGTCGGCGAACCAGGACGACAGCGCGGTCTCCTTGGCGAGGTAGGAGTTGGGACCACGGGCGCCGACGATGGTGCCCTCGATCACGTTGTTACCAAGACCGTCGATGACGCCGGTGCCGAGGGTGAAGGCGAAGCGGGTGCTGTCGCCGAGGCCACGGGCCGCCGATTGGAGCATCAGCGCGTCGGCGTCGCCGCCCCAGAAGGACACGAAGGTGATGTCGGCCGGGTCGCTCGCGAGGGCGCTGATCTCGCTGCCATAGTCGCCGGCGCCGAGGCTCGGGAACAGCGCGTTCTTGAAGGTGGCGCCGGTGTCGAGCGCGTCCATCGCGGCGGTGAACTCGGCCCAGTTGTCCTGGCCCCAGGAATAGTCCTGGTTCACGCCCGAGACGGTCTTCGTATCCGGATAGACGTCGGCGATGTAGCGGGCGAGCGCCACCTGATCCATCGTGCCCATCGGCGCGGAGCGGAAGGTGTAGTGCGGGTCGGGCTCGACCTCTTCGAAGAGGCCCGGATTGCCGCAGTGGAAGAAGTTCGTCAGCGTCTCGAGCTCTTCCACGATCGGGGCGATCGCGTTGCAGTTGCTCGAGGAGGTGTAGCCGAGCACCATGTCGACACCCTCGCGCTCCACGAGGCGGCGATATTCGGCGATCTGCTTGCGCACGCCACCCGCCTCGTCGATGTAGATCGGCTCGATCTCGACGCCGTTGATGCCGACGGTGTCGTAGGGCGCCGGCACCTCGCCGGCATTGAGCGCATCGACCATCAGCGCGGCCGCGTCGCGGGCGTGGCTGCCGTAGGCGGCGCCGGCGCCGGACAGGAAGTAGACGAAGCCGATCTTCACGCTGTCCGCGGCCATGGCGGGCGCGGCAAGAAGCGGCGCCGCGGCAACGCAGGCGGCGCACAGGCCCGCCAGAGGCCGGCGGTGAGTGGCAGTGGTCATAGACAATGTCTCCGATATGGATCGGGGTTGAGGTCGACGGCCGGGAGGCTGCGCGCGCGAACGCGCCTATGGAGCCGGCCGTGGCTTCAGTGGGCAGGGAAACTCAGCGATGGACGGCACGCCGATCGGGCGGCCGAGGGCGACGTATGCCGACCCCGTCACCGTCGGACGACGCATGGCCGGCCGACGGGCGCGGACGGCGTACCCGCCGCGCGCGAGCCCGCTGGGGAACGGCACGATCGGCGAGAGGCAGGCAAACCGGGGCGAGGCCCCAGCACCCTCTCGACGACGCTCGGATGTGGTCCGAGCAGGAATTCCCGTGCCCTACGTTCATCAGCCCCCAGCTTGATCGGCCACAGCGAATCCCGCGCGACGTGCGCAAGGGCCGCGGACGAGATCGCCGCGACCGGCATTCGCTCGGCCCGAAGGGTCAGCGTGGACCCCTTGTCGTGGCGCGGGTCGTCGACCCGCTGCGTCGTGGCGCGAGCCGCCGCCCGCTGCCGCATCAGGAACGCGGCCCACACACGGCACCCTGGCGGGTGCTCTTGTATTGACATAGCGGTAAATTCACCCGGGGTAAACCCGGCTACCGCACCCGCCCGCGGGCGTCGCCCGCAACCTCTTGAAAAACTGACTGCTTCCGCCGCTCTCATCCGCCGCGGTCGAGCCTCGACCGCCACGCTGCGGCGGGGTCCATCCTCGCCCGAGGCACCGCGCCGCGCCCCGGCCCGCCGTCGACGCAGGCAAATGCCACGCTCGATCGGCATCGACGGAACGGGATCGAGGCTGGCATGTTTGGACTAACACTCCTCCGGAGCCTCGCCGTCACTGATGATCCCCGCTGACATCCAACCCTTCGTCGGTCTCGCCATCCTGGTGCTGGCGTTCGTCGCCTTCGCGCTGGAGGTGCTGCCGCCGTCGGCCGTCGCGATCATCGCGGCGAGCCTCTTCGTCGGCCTCGGCATTCTCACGATCGACGACGTCGCGAGCGTGCTCGCCTCGCCCGCCCTCATCACCATCGCGGCGATGTTCGTGGTCTCCGGCGCCCTCGTGCGCACCGGCACGCTCGAGGCCGTCGCCGGGTGGATCACGCGGCGCGCCGAGACGAGCCCCGGCCTCGCCGTCGGCGCGATCCTCGCCGGCGCCCTCCTCGCCTCCGCCTTCGTCAACAACATGCCGGTGGTGCTCGTCCTCATCCCGGTGGTGATCCGCCTCGCGAACACCATCGGGACTGCCTCGACGAAGCTCCTCATCCCCCTCTCCTACGCCGCGGTGCTCGGCGGCACCTGCACCCTCATCGGCACTTCCACCAACCTCGTGGTGGCGGGCATCAGCGACGGCGAGGGCCTCGCCCCCTTCTCGATCTTCGAGATCACGCCGATCGGCCTCGTCGGCAGCCTCGCGGGGGGCCTTACCCTTCTCCTCCTCGGCCCGCTGGTGCTGCCTGACCGGCGCGAGGCGGGCGAGGAGATCGGCGACGACGCCACGAGCCGCTTCCTCACCGAGATCACCGTGACGTCCGCCTTCGGCGCCGTCGGCACGCCGATCGGTGACCTCGCCCTCCTGCGGCCCGACGGGATCTCGCTGCGCGCGCTCATCCGCAAGCGGAAGCTGATCCGCGAGGACCTCTCCAACCTCGCCCTCGAGGCCGGCGATCGCCTCGTCGTGTCGGCGACGCGTGAGGAGATCCTGTCGCTCGCCGGCGAGGACGGTCTGCACGTCGGGTGGGAGCGGAGCACCCCCAACGGCGATGCGATCGTCGCCGAAGCCTTCATCGCGCCGCGTCGCAGGGTGGGCCGGCGGCGGCTCGGCGAGGTCGCGCTGCTGAAGGCCGGCGACGTGGCCCTCCTCGGCGTCCACCGCGACGGCCATCTCGCCGGCGAGAGCCTCGACGAGGTGATCATGCGCCCGGCCGACCGGCTGATGGTGCGCGGCAGCCCCGAGGGCGTCGCCCGCTTCGCACGGATGCCGGAGTTCGTGAGCCTCACCGTGACCGAGACGCGGCCCTTCCGCCGGCGCCGCGCGCCGGTCGCCATCGCCGCCGCGGTCGCGGTGGTGGTGCTGGCGGCGCTCGGCGTCGCGCCCATCGGAGCGCTCGCCCTCATCGCGGTGGCGGGGCTCCTCCTGCTGCGCTGCATCGATGCGGACGAGGCGTGGGGGGCGATCGACGGCGGCCTGCTGATGCTCGTGTTCGCGATGCTCGCCATCGGGCTCGGCCTCTCCAAGGCCGGCACCATCGGCGTCCTCGTCGATCTCGTGTCGCCGGCCTTCGCCTCGGCGCCGCCCCTCCTCTTCATCATCGGCCTCTATCTCCTCACCTCCACTCTTACCGAGCTCGTCACCAACAACGCCGTGGCGGTGATCCTGACGCCCATCGCCATCCGCCTCGCCGAGGCGGCCGGCCACGAGCCGCGCGCCGCCGTGCTCGCGGTGATGATGGCGGCCTCGGCGAGCTTCGCGACCCCCGTCGGCTACCAGACCAACACCCTCGTCTACGGCGCCGGCAACTACCGCTTCTCCGACTTCCTGAAGATCGGCGTCCCGATGAACCTCACCGTGGGTCTGGCAAGCTGCATCGCCATCTGGTGGCTCTGGCTGCACTAGGCTCGAATTTTTCAGTCATTCGATTGAATGAAGCAAAAATGCAGCCTATCTTCCCGCCATGCAGATCGAGCCCGCCGAACCGAGCCGTGCCGACGCGACGCGTGAGAAGCTTCTCGCCGCGGCCGTGGAGGTGTTTGGTCTCGAAGGATTCGACGGCGCCACCACGCGGCGGATCGCCGATGCGGCGTCGGTGAACCTGCAGGCGATCTCGTATTATTTCGGCAGCAAGGAGGGCCTCTTCCTCGCCGCCGCCGACCACGTCGTTGCATCGATCCTCGCCGAGGTGAGCGAGGAGCGCGACGCCGTGCGCAGCCGCCTCGCCGCGCTCGACGCCGCCGGCGAGCCGCTGAGCGAGGCGGAAGCGCGTGCCCTCCTGACGCAGCTTCTCACCGTCTTCGCCCACCTCTTCCTGTCGCCGCGGTCGGAGCCGTGGGCGCGCTTCGTCATGCGCGAGCAGATGCAGCCCGGCGACGCCTTCGTGCGCATCTACCAGGGCATCATGGCACCGACCCTCGCGGTGGCGCACCGCCTCCTCGGTGCGATCCTCGGCGAGCCGCCGAAGTCGACGACGGTGCGGCTGCGCGCCATGTCGCTGCTCGGCAGCGTCCTCGTGTTCCGCGTCGCCCATTCCACCGTGCTTGCCGAAATGGGGTGGGACGGCATCGACGACGCCGCGATCGCCACCGTCACCGAACTCGCCGAGACGCTGGTCGCCGAAATCTCTCCCGCCACCCGGAGGAGCTCCACATGAAGCGCGTGCTACCCGTCGTCGCGATCCTCGCCATCGTCGCCGTCGTCCTCTGGCACAGCGGGCTTCCCGAGCGGCTCGGCCTCAGGGCGAGCGAGAACGGCACCCTCGTCCTCTACGGCAACGTCGACATCCGTACCGCCACCCTCGGCTTCCGCGTTTCGGGCCGCATCGCCCGCCTCGCCGTGGACGAGGGCGACGTCGTGAAGCAAGGCGACCTCCTCGCCGAGCTCGAGCCCACCCCCTTCAACGAGGCCGTCAATCTGGCGAAGGCCACCGTGGCGGCACGCCAGGCGGCGCTCGACAAGCTGATCGCCGGCCCCCGTGCCGCCGAGATCGCCTCCGCCCGCGCCGTCGTCGCCGAGCGCCAGGCCGACGCCGAGCTCGCCGCCACCAGCCTCAAGCGCGCCCAGCAACTGCGCCCGCGCGACACCGTTTCCCAGGCGACGCTCGACGAGGCGAAGGCGGCCTCCGACGCCGCCAACGCCCGCGCCGACGCGGCCCAGAGCGATCTCGACCTCCTCCTCGAAGGCAACCGCAAGGAGGACATCGACGCCGGACGCGCCGATCTCAACGCCGCCAAAGCCTCGCTCGCCTCGGCCGAGACCGACCTCGCCGACACCCGCCTCCTCGCCCCCGAGGGCGGCGTCATCAACTCGCGCGTGGAGGAGATCGGCGCCGTCGTGTCGGCGACCGAGGCGGTGCTCGTCCTCTCCCTCACCGATCCGGTCTATGTGCGCGCCTACGTCTCCGAGCCCGAGCTCGGCCGCGTGCAGCCGGGCCTTGCCGTCACCATCACCACCGACGGCGGGGCGAGCTACGAGGGCTCGATCGGCTACGTCTCACCCGTCGCGGAGTTCACCCCGAAGCAGGTGGAGACGCCGGACCTGCGCACCGACCTCGTCTACCGCTTTCGCGTGGTGGTGAAGTCGCCCGGGCCGGATCTGCGCCAGGGAATGCCGGTGACCGTGCGCATCCACGAGGATGCGGCGTCGTGAGCGAGCCCGCCGACCTCGTCGTGCTCGAGGGGGTCACCAAGGTCTTCGGCGACGCGCCGCCGGCGTTGAAGGACGTGTCGGGCACGGTGCGGGGCGGCGAGATCACCGGTCTCGTGGGTCCGGACGGGGCCGGCAAGACCACCCTCATCCGCCTGATGACGGGGCTGATGGAGCCGACCGGCGGCACGCTCACCGTGCTCGGCCACGACACGCGCACCGATGCGGCGGCGATCCAGTCGGCCATCGGCTACATGCCCCAGCGCTTCGGCCTCTACGAGGACCTGACGGTCGGCGAGAACATGACGCTCTACGCCGATCTGCGCGGCCTGCCCCAGGCGGAGCGGGAGGCGGTGTTCGACGAGCTTCTGACCTTCACCGACCTGAAGCGCTTCACCGCGCGCCGGGCCGGCCATCTCTCCGGCGGCATGAAGCAGAAACTGGGCCTCGCCTGCGCTCTCCTCAGGAAGCCGCGCCTCCTCCTCCTCGACGAGCCGGGCGTCGGCGTCGACCCCATCTCCCGGCGCGATCTCTGGGCGATGGTGGAGGATCTCACGCGCGAGGGAATCGGCGTCCTGTGGGCGACGGCCTATCTGGAAGAGGCCGAGGCCTGCGACCGCGTGCTTCTCCTCAACGAGGGGGAGGCACTGTTCGCCGGTCCGCCCGCGGAGATGACCGGCCGCGTCCAAGGCCGGGTCTACCGCGTCGAGGGAATCGGGGCGCGGCGCACCGCCCTCGCCCATCTCGTCGACGAGGCGGGGGTGCGCGACGGCGTCATCCAGGGCGAGGCGATCCGCCTTCTCCTCGCCGAGGGGGCCGAGCGCCCGCCGCTTCCCGACGGCGCCCGGATCGAAGCAACCCGCCCCCGCTTCGAGGACGCCTTCGTCGACCGTCTCGGCGGCGGGCCCGGCGGCCACTCGGCCATCGCCGCGGCGCAAGACGCTTTCCCGGACGACGACGCCGCGATGATCGAGGCGGACGGCCTCACCAAGCGCTTCGGCGACTTCACCGCCGCCGCCGACATCAGCTTCAAGGTGCCGCGCGGCGAGATCTTCGGGCTTCTCGGGCCGAACGGTGCCGGCAAGTCCACCACCTTCAAGATGCTGTGCGGCCTCCTGCGCCCGACGTCCGGCACGGGACGGGTCGCCGGCATCGATCTGTCGCGCCAAGCCGCACAGGCGCGCGGCCGGCTCGGCTACATGGCGCAGAAATTCTCGCTCTACGGCGACCTCTCGATCCAGCAGAATCTCGACTTCTTCGCCGGCGTCTACGGTCTCTCCGGTCGCCGCAAGCGCACCCGCACGGGGCTGATGCGCGAGATCTTCGACTTCGACCGTCACGCCGGCCAACCGGCGAAGGAGCTGCCGCTCGGCCTCAAGCAGCGCCTCGCCCTCGCCGCCGCGCTGATGCACGAGCCGGAGGTGCTGTTTCTCGACGAGCCGACCTCCGGCGTCGATCCCATCACGCGGCGCGAATTCTGGATGCACATCAACGCGCTTGTCGAGAAGGGGGTGACCGTGCTCGTCACCACCCACTTCATGGACGAGGCCGAATATTGCGACCGCATCTCGCTGATCTATCGCGGCCGCTCCATCGCCCTCGGCTCGCCGGACGAGCTGAAGCGCCGCGTCGCCTCGCCCGATCAGCCCGACCCCACCATGGAGGACGCCTTCGTGGCGCTGGTGAAGGAAGCCGACGCCGAGCGTGAGGAGGAGGCCGCGTGAACGCCTCGCGCCGCTTCGTCGCGCTGGTGCGCAAGGAGGGGACGCAGGCGCTGCGCGACCCGAGCACCCTCCTCATTGCCGGCGTGCTGCCCTTCATCCTCCTGTTCCTGTTCGGCTACGGCGTCTCGCTCGATTCCACCCACACCCGCCTCGCCGTGGTGGTGGAGGCCCCCTCCCCCCTCACCGACGATCTCCTCGCAAGCTTCACCGCCTCCTCCTATTTCGACGTCACCACCGGCCGCGACCGGCGCGCCTACGAAGGCGAGCTCGTCGCCGGCCGAGTGCGCGGCATCGTGGTGGTGCCGCAAACCTTCACCGCCGACGTCGCCGCCGGCCGCGGCGGCACCGTGCAGATGATCGTCGACGGGACCGACCCCAACACGGCGAGCCTCGTCCAGGCCTACACCGAAGGTGCCATCGCCAACTGGCAGGGGATGCGCGCCACCGAGCGCGGCAGCGACGCGACCCAGCCGATCAACCTCGTGCCGCGCTACTGGTACAATGCCGAGCTGACCAGCCGGAACTTCCTGGTGCCCGGCTCGATCGCCATCGTCATGACGCTCGTCGGCACTCTCCTCACCTCGCTGGTCCTCGCCCGCGAGTGGGAGCGGGGCACCATGGAGGCGATCATGGCGACCCCCGTCACCGCCTTCGAGATGCTCGCCGGCAAGGTGCTGCCCTATTTCGTGCTCGGCCTCGTCGCGATGACGGTGTGCGTGGTGCTCGCCGTCGGCCTCTTCGGCGTGCCCTTCCGCGGCTCGGTGGTCGCCCTCTACGCCTTGTCGGCGGCCTTCCTGCTCCCCGCCCTCGGCCAGGGGCTGCTCATCTCGGCGGTCACCAAGAACCAGTTCCTCGCTTCGCAGCTCGCGCTGCTGTCGGCCTTTCTGCCCGCCTTCCTGCTCTCCGGCTTCATCTTCGAGATCCAGTCGATGCCGCAGCCGATCCGCTGGCTCACCTACCTGGTGCCCGCCCGCTACCTCATCCCGAGCCTGCAGACGGTCTTCCTCGCCGGCGACATCTGGCCGATGTTCGGGCGCGCCATCGCCATGCTGTTGCTCTTCGGCGCCCTGTTTCTGGGGCTCGCCGCCCGTGCCACCAAAAAGCGCATCGACTGATGAGCCTCACCCGTCTCCTCGCCCTCATCCTCAAGGAGCTTCTGGCGGTGATGCGCGACCCCAAGGGCCGCATCGTGCTGATCGCACCGCCGGTCATGCAGCTTCTCATCTTTTCCACCGCCGCCACCCTCGAGGTGCGCAACGTCGACGTGATGGTGCTCGACCAGGACCACGGCCACTGGAGCGAGGAGCTGACCGCGCGCATCGCCGGCGCGCCGACGGTGAAGCGGGTGCTGCCCGCCGACAGCCCCGACATGCTGCGGCGTGCGATCGAGGAGCGGAGCGTCATCGCCGGCGTGTGGATCGGCTCCGACTTCACCCGCCGCGTGACCGCCGGGCGGCCGGCGACGGTCCAGGTGATCCTCGACGGCCGCCGCTCCAACGCGTCGCAGATCCTCGCGTCCTATCTCGGCGAGATCGCGACGCGCCTCTCCCTGGAGACGCCCCTCGGGACGCAGATCACCGGCCAACTCATCACCGTCGAGCCGCGCAACTGGTTCAACGCCAACCTCGCCGACAAGTGGTTCATGGTGCCCAACCTCATCGCCAGCATCGCGCTGCTCGTCGGGCTCATCGTCACCGCCCTCTCGATCGCCCGCGAGCGCGAGCTCGGCACCTTCGATCAGCTCATGGTGTCGCCGCTCAGGGTGCACGAGATCCTGATCGGCAAGGTCGTGCCGCCGATGATCATCGGCCTCGGCCACATCACCCTCTTCATCCTCGCCGCGCTCCTCATCTTCCACGTGCCTCTGCGCGGCTCGCTGGGGCTGCTCTACGGCAGCGCGGTGTTCTATCTCGCGGCCGTCGTCGGCATCGGCCTCTTCATCTCCGCGCTGTCGATGACGCAGCAGCAGGCCATTCTCGGCGCCTTCCTGTTTCTGGTGCCGGCGATGCTCTTGTCGGGCTTTGCCACCCCGGTCGAGAACATCCCGAGCTGGCTGCAGCCCCTCTGCGACATCAACCCGCTGCGCTACTTCCTCGTCGTGGTGCGCGGCGTCTTCCTGAAAGACATCGGCGTCGACGAAGTGATCCGACAGACGATCCCCATCGCGCTGATCGCCGCCGTGGCTTTGACGGCCGCCGCCTGGCTCTTTCGCCGCCGCATGGAGTGACGGTCCCACCACCCCGCTGAAACGGATCGCCATCGCGAAGACGTAGGTCTTTCCGGTCGGCAATGGCGAAATTGCCAAATCTTTCGAATGTCATTTGATCGCGCTGGACAAAGTGGCCATGGTCCCGCGACAGGGCCATTCGGACGATTCGCGCCGGCGGCGCATCCAGACACAGAAGGGGGAAATGGGTTTTGACCGTGCTCAGACTGACATTCGCTACAATCATCATGGCGCTCGTGGTTGCCGTGACCGGGATCGGCTCGGCCAAGGCCGACACCGTCGGCTACGCTGACGCCATCAAGATCCTCTCCCGCGACTGCGGTAAGGACATCGAGCGCTACTGCGCCACGGCGACGCTCGCCAACTACGGCGTCGGCCGCTGCCTCAAGGAGAACCAAGGCAAGATCTCCGGCCAGTGCGCGACCTCCCTGGTGCAGGTCACGCAGTCGATCGAGGCCCGCCGCGCCGCCCAGCAGAGCGCCGACCAGGTGTGCAACCGCGACATCCAGCGCCTGTGCCCGATGACGAAGCGGGGCCGCGGCTACACCCTGCAGTGCCTCCTGAAGGCGCAGCCGAGCGTGAGCGAGAAGTGCAACGCCGCCATCACCAATGCCGGCTGGCGCTAAGGAGCTGAAGGACAGACCATGACAATCGCCCGCATCGCCGTTCCTTTCGCTGCGCTCCTCGCCGGCATCGCGACGCCCGCCGCCGCCCAGAACCAGCTCGACCGCAACCAGATCATCAAGAGCCTCTACGAGACCGGCAGCACCGTCGCCGCGCTCGACCCGGCCGCCCTGCAGGCCGCCGCCGAGCGTGCCGCCGCGAGCGGCGGAGACAACGCCCAGGGCCCGCTGTCGGACCGCATCAACACGCTGCCGCAGCTCAGCGTCGAGATCAATTTCGACCGTGGCTCCGCCCGCATCCGCCCGGAGAGCTACTATTCGGTCGGCCTCATCGCCGACGCGCTCCACACCCCCTACCTCATGGGCCAGCGGATCGTCGTCGTCGGCCACACCGACGCCACGGGCGGCCGCGAGCTCAACCTGAAGCTCAGCAAGGAGCGGGCCGCCTCGGTGCGCGACGCGCTCGTCACCACCTTCAACGTGCCGGCCGCCCAGCTCACCTCGATCGGCCTCGGCGAGGAGCAGCTGCAGGACCCCGCCCATCCCGACTCGGGCGTGAACCGTCGGGTTCAGCTCCTCAACCTCGGTCCCTGAGGTCGCGAGGCTGCCGGCCGGAGCGCGTGGGCGCCCCGTGCCGGCAGCCTCCCCCGCCGTCGCCGCGACGACGGCGGATGCGCCAAAGATGAATCGTTCGTTAAATTTGATATCGCAATCTTATCCAATCTAATCGGAAATTCTATAAATATTGCTCATTCGGCCATGGGTTCGCCACATTTCGCACCCATCGTGACGATGAACGCTTCCTGAACAGCGTTGTACGCACGGCCGATGAGTTTGCACATCTCCCCTCACCTGTCGCCGGTTTCGCCATGGCTGAGAAGATCGCCTTTGGCTCTTGGATCCGTGGGATCCTTACCGACCGTCCGGTTCGGTTGACGGTTCATCCTTCCCGTCAGCGTCGGACCCGATATGACCACCCCTAACGACCGCGCGCTCTTTCGGCCGCCGCTCACCTTCATGGGCGTGCCGGCCTCCACCGACGCGACCGGAGCCGGCGCCGCTATCCTCGGATGCCCCTTCGACTGCGGCACCCACCCCTTCCGGATCGGCTCCCGCCAGGGACCGCAGGCGATCCGCGAGCAATCGCCCCTCCTCCAGCGCTATCAGTCCGAGCTCGCCGACCAGGACATCCTCGCCGACCTCGGCGTCATCGATGCCGGCGACGTGAACGTCGTCCCCTCGCGCGCCGAGGAGGCCTTCCCGCTGATCGAGGAGGCCGCCTACCGGCTCGGCTCGGCGGGCGCGGCCACCGTCGGCTTCGGCGGCGACGGCTCGATCTCGCTGCCGCTGGTGCGGGCCGCGGCGCGCATCCATCCCGATCTCGTGGTCCTCCACATCGACAGCCACACCGACGCCTATCCGGTCGACCCCGTGCACCGCTACGATCCGGCGACCCAGTTCACCCACGCCGCGCTGGAGCAGCGGGTGCGCCCGAGCGCGTCCTTCCACGTCGGCGTGCGCGGCAACGCCATGCGGCAGGGCGTCTACGACTACGCCCGCGACCTCGGCTACAACCTCGTCACCATGCGCGACTTCCAGCGGCGCGGCGCCGAGGACGTGCTCGGCGAGATCCGCACGGCCATCGGCTCGCGCCCGGTCTACCTCTCCTTCGACATGGACGTGTTCGACCCCTCCTGCGCGCCCGGCGTCTGCACCCCCTCCTGGGGCGGCTTCACCGCACGCGAGGGGCTCGAACTCCTGCGCGCGCTCGCCGGCCTCTCGATCGTCGCGGCCGACGTCAACACGGTCAGCCCGCCGCACGACGTGAACGGCATGACGGCCTTTCTCGCCGCGGCGGTGACCTTCGAAATCCTCCTTCTCGTGTGGCGTGCCCGGCGAGACGAGGCCGACTGATGCCATTTCCCGACGATCGGGCGTTGATGAGCGCCGCGATGGCGCGGGAAAAGGCGGTGGTCTCGCTCACCCAGGCGCTCGTGCGGTGCGATACCCAGAACCCGACGGAATCGACCCTTCCCGCCGCCGACATCGCCGCCGCCGCCCTCGCCTTGGTGCCCGGCATCACCCTCGAATTCCACGAATCCGACGAGAAGGTCGTCAACCTCGTCGCCCGCGTCGAGGGCGGCCTCCCGGGCCGCCGGCTGGTGTTCAGCGGGCACATCGACACCTACCTGATCGGCGACCCCGCCTCGTGGCGCGAGCCGCCGCTCAGTGGACGCATCGTCGACGGGCGCCTCTATGGCCGTGGCGCCGCCGACATGAAGGGCGGCTGTGCCGCGCTCGTCGAGGCGCTGCGCGTAGTGGCGAGCGCGCGGCCCTTCCCGGGCGAGGTCGTGCTCACCCTCGCCGGCGACGAGGAGTCGATGGGCGTCCTCGGCACCAAGTGGCTGATCGACAACGTGCCGATCGTCCACGGCGACGGCGTCCTCGTCGGCGACGTCGGCGGGCCGCGCTGCGTGCGGGTCGGCGAGAAGGGCATGGTGTGGGTGACGATCACCGCGACGGGACGCCAGGCGCACGGCGCCCACGTCTACACCGGCGACAATGCCATCGAGCGGCTGATGCGCGTCCTCGACGAGCTTCACCATCTCGAGAAGCTGCCCGCCAACGCCCCGGCCGCCGGCACCAAGGTGATCGACGCCGCCCGCCTCATTCCCGGCGCCGACGGGTCGGCGGCCCGCCGCGCCATGGAGAACGTCACCATCAATCTCGGCGAGATCGCCGGCGGCCTCTCCCCCAATCTCGTACCCGAGCGGGCCGTGGCGGGGATCGACATCCGCCTCCCCCTCGGCGTGAAGGTGGCCGAGGTCGAGGAGGCCCTCGACAGGATCATCGGCGCTCACCCCGGGGTGACGCACAGCATCATCCGCAGCTACGAATCGACCTTCACCGACCCGAGCGCCCCCATCGCCCGCGTCGCCCGCGAGGCGATCGCCGGCGTCCTCGGCGAGCCGGTCTGGAACGACATGCGGATCGGCGGCTCGGACGCGCGTCTGTGGCGCGCCGCCGGCTTCGACACCGTGGTGGTGGGGCCGACGCCGCGCAATCTCGGCGGGCCGGACGAGAGCGTGCTCGTCGCCGAGCTCGCGCCGCTGACGGCGATCTACGCGCTCGTCGCCAAGCACTTCCTGGAAGGCGAGGGCTGAGCCGCGCGTCAGGCCGGCGTCAGCGCGGCGACCGGCTCGGCCGGCTGATCGCCGAGGCGGCGGGAGATGGCATTGGCGTGGGCGATCACCACCGGCGCCAGCTCTTCGAGCCGATCGACCGGCAGGCGCGCCGCCGGCCCACTCACCGAAATCGCCGCGATCACCCGCCCCGACACGTTGCGGATCGGCGCGGCGACGCAGTGGACGCCACTCTTGTGCTCGCCGAGATCGAACGCGTAGCCCGCCGAGCGGATCTGCGCGAGGGCGGCCATCAGTTCCTCGCCCGCGACGATCGTCGCGGCGGTGTGACGCGCAAGCCCGCTCGCGATGACCTTGCGAATGGTCCGCTCGTCCTGAAAGGCGAGCGCCGCCTTGCCGACGCCGGTGCAGTGGCACGGTGACAGCTCCATGGTGATCGTGGAGTTGGTGTCGCCGGTGCGCCCGCCCTCCTTGGTCTCGACGAACACCATCCTCTCGCCGTCGAACACGCACAGATGGATGCTTTCCTCGGCGAGCCGCGCGAGGGCCTCAACGAAAGGCCGCGCCTCGCTCTGGAGGTCCATGTTGTTGAGCACCGTGGCGCCGAGCTGAAACAGCTTCAGGCCGAGCCGATAGGCCTCGCGGGACTGGTCCTGGTCGAGGAAGCCGATCTCCTTCAGCGACAGGATTGCCCGGTGGGCGGTGGAGCGCGGCAGACCGGTGCGCTCGGCGATCTCGCTCACCGTGAGCTGACGATCGCGCGTCGAAAAGCACTCGAGCACGCTCATCAGCTTGCCCACGGTCTTGATGCTCTTGGTTTCCACCTGGTCCTCCGACGGCACGCCCCGGCGCGCCGCACCCAATCTATCCCGGAATTCGGAACAAAAATCAACGAAGTGTCGCGATTTCTAATCGATTGCCGTCTGTTTAATCCCATAATGTGGGATTGCTGCGTTGACGCATCTGAGCACTCTCGGTAGCCTAATCCCACAATACGGGAAAGGGAGGACAATATGGCCCGGGACATCTACGGCATCGTTCCGCCGGTGGTGACGCCGTTCGACAAAGGGGGAGAGATCGACGAGGCGGCGCTGCGCGGCAACGTCCGCTTTCTTCTCGAAAAGGGCGTCCACGGCATCTGCTTCGGCGGCAGCACCGGCGAAGGCCACACCCTCACCGGCGACGAGCTGGTGCGGATCTCGGAGATCTGCGCCGAGGAGGTCGCCGGCAAGATCCCGCTGATCGCCGGCATCATCGTCAATTCCACCCGCGACGCCGTGCAGAAGGCGAAGCGGATGGAGGCTCACGTGGACGCCTTCCAGATCACCCCCGTCCACTACCTCTTCAAGCCGGACGAGGCCGCCACCTACGCCCACTTCGAGCGCATCACCGGCGAGACCGACAAGCCGGTGCTGATCTACAACGTGATCCCGTGGAACTATCTGAGCCCGGCACTGCTCGTGAAGCTGATGACGGAGCTGCCCGGCATCCTCGGCGTGAAGCAGAGCGCGGGCGATCTGAAGCTCTTCGCCGACCTGATGGTCACGGCGCCGGAGGGAAGCCGGATCTTCTCGGCGATCGATGCCCTCCTCTACCCCTCCTTCGCGCTCGGTGCGCACGGCACCATCGCGGCGAATCCTGCGGCGGTGCCGGGGCCGTGCGTCGCGCTCTGGAATGCGGTGCAGGCGGGCGACCATCCCCGCGCCAAGGCGATCCACGAGGCGCTGCTTCGCTTCTGGAACGCGATCGCCGCCGACAACCTACCCGCCAACGTGAAGACCGCCCTTTCGGCGCAGGGCTGCACCGGCGGATTACCGCGCGCGCCGATGCCGCCCTCCTCGCCCGAGCAGGTGCGCGCCATAGAAAAGGCACTGCCCGAGCTTCTCGCCTTCGAGGCGACGCCGGCCGCCAAGGCCGCCTGAGCGGGTCGCCGCGCTCTGCCCCTCGCGGAGCGGAGCGCGGCCCCTCACTGATAGAGGGCGACGATCGCCGTCAGCGCGGCGTTGCGGATGATCGGCAGCAGCTGCATCCGCGTCAGCCCCGCTGCGGCGAGCGAGCGCGCGACGACCTCGTCCTCGCCGGTGAAGTCGCTCGAGACGGCCGGTATCCCGCATCGCGCCACCATGCCGAGCACGCCAACGCCGAACGGCACGGCATGGTGATCGTAGACGCGCATGAGATCTCCCTGCACCGAGCAATGGCCGCTGCGCAGTATGAGGCTCTCGTCCTCGTCGGAGACGCTCCACACCTCGAACCTTCGCGCGAGCGGCGAGACGTCGGACGAGAACATGTTGAGGATCCAGGTTCCCGGCGCCGAGCAGGGCAGCGGAACGCCAATCCCGCTGCGGAAGCCGACCGCCTGGGCACTTTCCCAGTTGAGGAAGCGCGGCGCGTTGAGCTGCGGCATCATCACCGGCCCCCCGCGCGACCACACTTCGCCCGGCAGCCCCACGCCGCGCCCGAAATGCATGTGGCGGGCGGTGATCTCGAACACCTCGGCGTTGCCGAAGTAGCCGTCGAAGAAGCCGAGCTCGTTGGCCCCCGGCGCGGCGTGCCAGATCTCGACGGCGCCGACGCGCCCGTGCGGACCGGCGAAGAAGAAGGCCATCACGCCGAGGAGAAAGCGGCCGACGAAGATCGGGAACGCGATGGCGCAGACGAAATCGGCGGCCTCGTCAGACCGCCCGGGGCAGGCGACGGCCATGTCCCGCTCCACCATCGGGCGCCCATTCCGCCAGGCAAGCCCCGCGATCCCCTCGCCATAGTTCTGCGGTTGCTGCCGACCCGCCTCGTGAAACGCCGAGGAGCGGGTCGATTGCCACCCTGCCAGCTCGAGCTTGCGGGTATCTCCCCCGGGCAACCACACCTCCACCGCACATACGAAGTGCGGCAATTGCCTGCTCGTGCCGACCGTCCTGTCCATCAGCCCCCCGGCTCCAACGGATCACAAGCTTAGCAAAACTCTAAAGGGAGGCATATTGTTATGACATGTCCGACATTTGCTGGGGGCGGCGACGGTCGGACGAACGGTCAACCGCGCGGGCAAAGGTGGGGCGGAAGGCGCACGAAGTCCGGGTTGAGCTCGGAGAGGGTGCGCACGCCGAGCAGCGTCATGTTGCGGTCGATCTCGCTGGAGAGGATGTCGACGGCATGGCGCACGCCGTCCTCCCCGGCGATGGTGGCGCCGAACAGGAAGGGCCGCCCCACGAACACGAAATCCGCACCGAGCGCGAGCGCCTTCAAGACGTCCCCGCCGCGGCGGATGCCGCTCTCGACCATCACCGCCATGTCGCCGGCGACCGGCTTGATGTCGAGAAGGGCGGCGATCGGCGAAATCGCCGAGTCGAGCTGACGGCCGCCGTGGTTCGACACCACGATGCCGTCGCAGCCCATCTCGCGGGCGAGCCGCGCGTCCTCGGCCGCGAGCACTCCCTTCAGCACGAACTTGCCCGGCCAGCGCTTGCGGATCAGCTCCGCGTGGCGCCAGGCGAGGCCGTCGCGCCCGGCCATCGAGCGCACCACGTTCTTCGACACGATCGCCGGGCCGCGCGTCACGTCCATGTTCTCGAAATGCGGCATGCCGAAATTCTTCAGCGTGCGGCCGAAGGTGCCGATCAGCCAATGCGGCCGCACGATGCCCTGCACGGCGAGCCGCAGGCTGGGCTTCAGCGGGGACTCGAAGCCCGCCCGAACGTTATTCTCGCGGTTGCCCGACACCGGCACGTCCACGGTGAGGACGATGGTGTCGAAGCCCGCCGCGCCGACGCGGTCGACCATCGCCTCAATCCGCTCGTCGATGCCCGGAAGGTAGGCCTGGAACCAGCGGCTGCCGGCCTCGGAGGCGACGCGCTCGAGGCGGGTCAGCGAGGTGGCGCTCAACACGCCCGGAATTTTGCGTTCCTTGGCCACCTTGCCGAGGACGACGTCGCCGTCATAGGCGGACAGGGCGGACAGGCCCATCGGCGAGATGCCGAACGGATGGTCGTACTCCACCCCCATCAGCGTGCGCTTCTGGCTGCGCTGGGCGCAGTCGGCGAGGATGCGGGGGACGAGGCCCATCTCCATGAAGTCACGCCGGTTGGCGGCGAAGGAGAGGCCCATCTCCACCGAGCCCGACACGTAGGCGAAGATCGGATGGGGCAGATAGCGGCGGGCGGCGTCCTCGAAATCGTCGAGGGAGAGGATGGGGCGGAGCCGGGGCGGAACGTGCTTGACGACGCGCTTGGCGAGCCTCGGTTCCAGCCGCGGAGTTTCCTTGGTCTCAGCCTGCGCTTCCGTCGACATCGTGCTCCCCCGGTTTCTTGTGTTCCGATCCGCGCGCCATCCTTCGCGCGTGAGCGGACTTATCGCGCCGATGGGCCCGCGCGCCAACCGCACGAGCCCATTATTGTTCAGCTTTCGATGGAACAGCCCTTGGCGGCGAGCGCCTTGTCCACCCACGAGCGATCGTTGGTGCCCGCCTCGATGGCGGCGAGCTCCTTCACCTCGGCCGCCTGCTTGGCCTCGGTGGCGGCAAGCACCGTCTCGGCCGCGTCGTAGGGGATCGCGAGCATGCCGTCGCCGTCGCCGACGATCAGGTCGCCCGGCTCGATCACCATGCCCTCGATGGCGATCGGCACGTTGATCTCGCCCGGCCCGTCCTTATAGGGGCCGCGATGGGTCACGCCGGTGGCGAACATCCCCATGCCCGAGGCGGCGATCTCCTCGGCGTCGCGGATCGCGCCGTAGATCACGAAGCCGGCGATCCCCTTCTTCTTGGCGATCGACACCATGATCTCGCCCATGATGGAGTTGGTGAGGTCGCCGCCCGCATCGACCACGATCACGTCGCCGGGCTCGGCCATGTCGATGGCCTTGTGCACCATCAGGTTGTCGCCGGGGCGGGTCTTCACGGTGAGCGCCGGCCCGGCAATGCGGGTGCCGGGGGCGTGATAGGGCTTCAGCGCCGCACCGCCCGCCGTCATCCGGCTCATGGAGTCGCTGACGTTCGCCACGGGCAGCGCGGTGAAGCGCTTGGCGATGTCGGCCGAGACGGCGCGGCGGCGCTTCAGGATGCGGAATCCGATCGTCATGGAATGTGTCCTTCAGTACGGGAGCGGGTGGCGGGGTCAGGCGCGGTCGGCGAGGGTCGCGAGCACCTTGTTCGCGATGGAGAGGCCGACGCGGGCGAGGCCACGGTGAGTGGAGGCGCCGAGGTGGGAGGTCGCGAGGAAGCCCTCCACGGCGAGAAGCGGATTGTCGGGCCGCGGCGGCTCGATCTCGAAGACGTCGCAGGCGGCACCGCCGAGGTGGCCGGAGCGCAGCGCGTCGGCGAGGGCCGCCTCGTCGACGATGCCGCCGCGGGCACAGTTCACGAGGAAGGCCCCCTTCGGCATGCGGGCGAGCATGGCGGCGTCGAAGAGCCCCCGCGTCGCCGCGTTGAGCGGGGCATGGAGGAAGACGAGGCCGCACTCCTCCACCAGCACGTCGAGCGTCTCGTAGCGGGCGGCGCCGCTCGGCCACGCGTCCGCCGCGATGCCCGGATCGAAGGCGCCGACGGTGGAGCCGAAGCCGCCGGTGAGGCGACGGGCGACGGCCTGGCCCACCGCGCCGAAGCCGATGATGCCGGTCTTGAGCTCGGCGAGCTCGTAGCCCACCACCGCCTCGCCCGTGAGCGGGGCACCGGCGCGCAGCGCGGCGGTGTGGCCGCAGATGTTGCGGATGATGCCAAGCGCCATGCCCACGGCGAGGTCGGCGACGGATTCGGCGTTCTCGCCGGGCGTCGAGTGGACGACGATGCCGGCCTCCTTCGCCACCCCCATCGGGATGTTGTCGGTGCCCGCGCCGTGCTTGCCGATGACCCTGAGGCGCTTGGCGGCCCGCACATCCTCCGGCGCGATCGGAGAGGCGCGCACGATGATGGCGTCGGCGTCGCGATAGTCGCGCCCGCCGTCGGCGGGGGTGCGGACCTCGGCCTCTTCAGCGAGGCGGGCGATCGCCGCGGGGTGGATCTCATCGAGGACGCACACCAGGGGCCGGCGTGCGCTGTCGGAGCCGCTCATCGGGTTTCTCCACTGAGCCAGGCGAGCGCCTCGTCGGCGCTCTTCGGCGGTTGGGCGGGCGCGGCCGCGACGAGGCGGTCGCTGGTGCGGTGGAAGGCGTCGAGCACCGCCCGGCTCACCGAGGCGGGAAGGTCGCGCTCCTCGAGCTGGGCCACCGCCCCCGCGACCTCATGAGCGCGACGGGGCGCGTGCACCACATGGGTCCGGATAATGGCATCGAGGAAATCGGGAAAGCTCGTCCGGCCGATGTCGCTGAGATTGTCGCGCAGCGCATCCGACAGGCCCATGGCGCGGGCGGCGACGAAGCACTCCACCGCCACCGCCTCGAGCCCCTTGGTGAGGACGCTGCGCAGGAGCTTGAGCGCACTCGCATCGCCCGCCTTGCCGCCCGTAAGGCGCGTCACCTCGAAGCCGAACGCCTCCAGATGGTCGGCGGCCTCGTCGCTGCCCTCGCCTGCGATGATGAGCGGCGTTCCGGCCCCGTGTAGGTTCACCGAACCCATGATGGCGGCGTCGGCGAAGCGCGCCTTCCGGCCGGCGAAGCGGGCGGCCGCCTCCCGCATCGCCCCCTCGGCCGAGGACGACAGGTCGACATAGACGAAGTCCCCCGGCAGGGCGGCGTAGGCCTCGGCGACCGCAACGCTCACCGAGGAGGGCACCGCGGCGAGCACCATGTCGACGCCCGCGAGGCTCGCCGGCGGCTCGGCGGCGACGGTGACGCCCGCGACACTCTCGCCGGCGTGCAGGCGGTCGACGACCTGCAGCGCTGCGCCGGCGCCGGCCACCCGTTGCGCGAATGCCTGGCCGACCTCGCCATAGCCGATCATCAGGACGCTCGGCCGTTCCGCCGCCACCTGCGTGTTCACCGCCATCCGCGCCTCCGGTCGCGTCTCTCTGGGGGATACAGAAAAAATACAAAATGACATGGATTCGCAATGCCATTTTGGGGGCGATAGAAAGGAAGTGATATTGTGCGATGCAGCGCAGATGAATTGTGCATCGCAATATAGCGCCAGAATTTCTGAACATTCTTCCGGATGCCCAAATTTCTACCAATTCTCCCTTTACCCGCGTTGAGATTTGCGGATAGAGACTTTGTGTCCAAAGTCGTCAAGCACCCCCATGCACCGGCTTTGGCTAAAGACGCGAACGGGAGGATTCATGAAGAAGTCTCTGAAATTCATCGGCACGCTCACCCTTTCGGCCATGACCGCGACCGCAGCGCTCGCGGACTATCCGGAGCGGCCGATCACCATGATCGTTGCCTACAGTGCCGGCGGCGGTACCGACGTTGCGGCGCGCACGCTCATTCCCTTCATCGAGAAATATCTCGGTGACGGCGCCACCATCACCGTGCTGAACCGCCCAGGTGCCGGCGGCGAGATCGGCTTCACCGCCCTCTCCCAGGCCAAGCCCGACGGCTACACCATCGGCTTCATCAACACGCCGAACCTCCTGTCGATCCCCATCCAGCGGCAGACGCGCTACAGCCTCGAGACGCTCGAGCCGGTCGCCAACATCATCTACGATCCGGGCGCCTTCTCCGTTCGCCCCGACGCCAACATCACCAACCTCGAAGAGCTCGTGGCTTACGCCAAGGAGCACCCGGGTGAGGTGACCTACGGCACCACCGGCATCGGCTCCGACGACCACCTCGCCGCCCTCGCCTTCGAGCGCGCCGCCGGCGTGCAGTTCGAGCACATCCCCTTCTCCGGCAATGCCGATGTGCGCGCCGCCGTGCTCGGTGGCCACGTCTTCATGGCCTCGATGAACGTCTCCGAGACGGTGCAGGACGCCGAGAATGGCGACCTCGTGATCCTCGGCCAGATGGCCGAGAAGCGCTGGGACGGCGCGCCCGACGTGCCGACCTTCCAGGAGCAGGGCTACGACGTGATCATGGGCTCCGACCGCGGCATCGGCGCCCCGGCCGGCATTCCCGACGAGGCGCTCTCGGCGCTCACCGCGGCCATCGAGAAGGCGGTCGCCGACCCCGAGTTCCGCGCCGCGGCGAAGAAGCAGGATCTCGCCCTCTCCTTCCAGGACAGCAAGGCCTTCCGCGCCCACCTCGAAGCGGTCAACCAGAGCCTCGAGACGCTGTGGAAAGAGCAGCCCTGGGTCAAATAGACGACGCGATGTCGCCGGGGGCCGGGCCGCGACGCGACCCGGCCCCATTTCGTTTCTCCCCGCTTCAGGAGCATCGCCATGAACCGGCGAACCGTTGAGCTCGTCGTCGCCCTCGCCGTGGGTGCCCTGTGCGTCGGCGGCCTCTTCGAGGCTTACAGCTATCGCGGGCAGTCGAGCACCATGCCGCTCGCCGTCGTCGGCACGGCACTCGCTCTCTCCCTCATCTGGGCGGTCCAGTCCGCGGTCGGCCTCGCCCGCGGCGACACCGCGGCCTTCTCACCCTCCCCGCTGGAGGCGCTGCGCTTCGCGATCGTGGTCGTCGCGGCCGTCCTCTACGTGTACGGCGTCATCCACGTCGGCTTCTTCACCTCTACCGTCATCATGGTGCCCGTCCTCGCCGCGGCGCTCGGCTACCGCAATTGGCTCGCCTCGCTCATCGCCACCGTCATCTTCGTCGCGGTGCTCTACGGGGTGTTCCACATGCTGCTCGCCATCCCGCTGCCGCCTGAGACGCTCCTCGGTTCGCTCGGGTTCTGATCCATGGAAGTGTTCGACAGCATTCTCGCCGCCCTCCCGGCGGTGCTCAGCCCGAGCGTCATCGCCGCGATGGTGTTCGGTACCATCGTCGGCATCGCGGTGGGCGCCCTGCCCGGCCTCTCGGCCACCATGGGCATCGCCGTCCTCATCCCGCTGACCTTCGCGATGTCCCCGCTCGTCGCCCTCGGCATGATCGCCGGCATCTACAACGGCGCGATGTACGGCGGATCGATCCCGGCGATCCTCTTGCGCATTCCCGGCACCCCGGCGGGCATCGCCACCGTGTTCGACGGCCACGAGATGGCGCGCCAGGGCCGTGCCCGCCTCGCCCTCAACATCTCGCTGGTGTCCTCCTCGATCGGCAGCGCCGTCAGCGCGGTGGCGCTGCTCCTCCTCGCCCCGCCGCTCGCCACCATCGCGCTGAAGTTCGGCCCCGCCGACTATTTCTGGCTCGCCCTCTTCGGCCTCACCACCATCTCGGTGCTGTTGTCGAAGAACCCGGCCAAGGGCTTCCTCAGCGCCTGCTTCGGCCTCGTCCTCGGCATGGTGGGCATCGACAGCCTGACGGGCACCGAGCGCTTCACCTTCGGCCAGCTCGACCTCCTCTCCGGCATCGACATCATCGTCCTGTTGACGGGCCTCTACGCGATCCCGCCGGCGATCGACCTCCTCCTCGGCCGCAACGTGGTGAAGACCGGCTCGCTCTCCGTCACCGGCGAGAAGGAGGCGTTCGCCTGGTCGAGCCTCGTCCCGGTGTGGATCCGCTCGTCGGCGATCGGCCTCTTCGTCGGCCTGATCCCGGCGCTCGGCGGCAACATCGCGGCGCTGCTCGCCTGGAACGGCCAGCGTCGCTTTTCGAAGAACCCCAAGAACTACGGCAACGGCGAGCCCGACGGTCTCGCCGCGCCCGAATGCGCCAACAACGCGGACACGGCGGCGACCCTCATCCCCGCCCTCACCCTCGGCGTGCCGGGCAACGCGGTGGCGGCGGTGATCCTCGGCGCCCTCCTCGTCCACGGCCTGCGCCCCGGGCCGGAGCTCTTCCGCGACAACGCCGAGACGGTGTTCGGCTTCATGCTGACGATGCTCTTCACCTCGGGCCTGATGTTCGTGATCGGCCGCTTCGGCGCCCGCGCGTTCGTCAACGTCCTGCGCGTGCCGCCACGCCTCCTCGGGCCGATGATCCTCGCCCTCACGACGGTGGGCATCTACGCCGTCCACAACTCCATCTTCGAGGTGTGGATGATGCTCGGCTTCGGCCTCATCGGCTACGGCATGGAAAAGCTCGACATCCCCACAGCCCCCGCCGTGCTCGCGGTGATCCTCGGGCCGATGGCGGAGGAATCCTTCCGCCGCGCCCTGCTCCTGTCGCGCGGCGATGCCACCTACTTCCTGACGAGCCCGATCTCCTGGGTGCTGATCGTCCTCATCCTCGTCACCCTCCTGTCGCCGCTCTGGACGCGCATTCTCTCGGCCGGTAAAGCCAAAAATGCAGCGAAAACGGCAGGACAGGGACGCGCGGACGCGGCATGAACGTCAGCGACACGGTACACCTCAAACTGAAGCGGCGTCTGATGGCCGGCTACTACGAGCCGGGCGCGCCGCTCAAGGAGGATGCCGTCGCCAACGATCTCGGCGTGAGCCGCACGCCGGTGCGCGCGGCGATCCAGCGGCTCATCTCCGAGGGGCTGCTGGAGCCCGCCCCCAAGCGCGGCGCCGTCGTGACCGAGTGGCGGCGCGAGGACGCGGAGGACATCTTCAACCTGCGCATCCTTCTCGAAGGCTACAGCGCGAGCCTCGCCGCGCAGAATATCAGCGACGAGGGGATCGAGGAGCTCGCCGCGATCAACGCCCGCATGGCCGAGGCGGCGGAGGGCAAGGCCGAGGGCTTCCGCGACGTGGTGCACCTGTCCAACAAGGCGTTCCACGAAGGGCTCCTCGCCGCCTGCGGCTCGGCCCACCTGCGCAAGTTCAGCACCGGCCTCCTCGAATATCCGATGGTCCTCGGCGGCTTCTATATCTACAACGACGACGACATGGCCGAGAGCATCCGCCAGCACGCCGAGATCATCGCCGGCGTCAGAGCCCGCAACTCGGAGTGGGCGCGCGCGGCGATGACCTGTCACCTGACGGCCGCCATCGAGCGCTTCCGGCGCGCGCACGCCAACGAGAAGCGCATCAGCCTGCCGCCCGAGCTGATGCGGGCGATGGCGCTCGACTGAGCGCGGCGCCCTGTCGCAGTGGAGAATTGCGGGCGGGGTTCAAATGCACCGCCCGCTCCGCTAACAGGGGCGGCGGCGAGCACGGGGCGGGCGTCGGCCCGACCGATCAGGACCGATAGTCCGGCCGCTTCATCTCGAACAGGGAGTCCACGTGGGCGTACTGCCTATAGCCACATCGCGCGATCGCGCCCGCCGCGGCGAGATCGACGATCCCGTCACGGATGATCGCATCGTCGATGTGAATGTGGACGACCTCGCCGATGGCCGCCGTGTAGCGGGCGGGCGCGCCGGCGGCGTCGGTGAGCGGCAGCACCCTGACGAGCTCGCACTCGAGCGCCACCGGCGCCTGCGCGACCCGCGGCGGCGCCACGGCGACCGAGGGCGCAGGGACGAGCCCCGCGAGCTCGAACTCGCTGACGCCGTGCGGCGCCGGCGCCGACGTCATGTTCACAGCCTCGCGCAAGGCATACGTCGCAAGGTTGCAGACGAAGGCGCCGGTCGCCTCGATGTTGGAAAGGGTATCCTTCCGCCCCATCGACGAGAACATGACGAGGTGGGGCTTGTCGCAAATTGCGTTGAAGTAGCTGTAGGGAGCGAGGTTCGCTTGCCCTTTGGCGTCGACCGTCGATATCCAGCCGATCGGGCGGGGCGCCACCAACGCCTTGAAGGGGTCGTGCGGCAAGCCGTGATCGTTGCGCCGGGCATCATAGTGCATAGGAGCCCTCCGGATCGGGTGGGAGAATCACTCGGGCGTCGTCGAGGGGTCGAACCGCGTCGTGAGGGCCGCGACATCGGGTCGAGCCCGCTCGAAAGGCGCCGCTTCGGGCGTTCCGATGTGGATAAATCCGGCGATTTTTTCGCCTTCGGCGACGCCGAGCGTGGCAAGCGCATCACGATCGTAGGCAATCCACTCGGACAGCCACTGCGCGGAGAAGCCGTAGGCGGCCGCCGCGTGGAGCAGGTTGAGGCAGACCGCGCCGGCGGACAGCACCTGCTCCCACTCGGGGATCTTCACGTGGGGCGCGGCGCGGCTCACCACGGCGACCACCGTGGGAGAGCGCAGGAAGCGCCCCAGCTCCGCCTCAATATCGCCCGATTTTCCAGAGGCTTGCGCGAGCTTCGCCACGCGTTCGCCGGCGACCTTGCGCCCCTCTCCTTCGAACACGATGAACCGCCACGGGGCGAGCTTGCCGTGGTCGGGAACGCGCGCCGCGATGGTCAGCATCGCCTCGAGCGTCGCCGGGTCCGGCCCCGGCTCGCCGAGGAAGGCCGAGGGAATCGTGCGGCGCGTTGCCAAATAGTCACGCAATGCAACCATTGTGTTGCGTCTCCTTGCAGCTTCGGGCTGTTTCCACTCAATCCGCTGCGGTCGTTGAAATAGGGTGTCAACCTAAGCAGTGTCTCAGAGCGCAGATGACTTGCGCTTCCCTGTCACCCGCTGCGGGACCGAGAGGGGGAAGGCCATGGGGAATATGATGATTCGCTGGGCAAAATGTACCATGCTCGCACTGCTGGTGTTTCCTGCCGTCGCCCACGCGGCGACACCGGTACCAAAGCCCAAGCCCACCACCGACCGCGCCGATCCCCAAGCCGCCATCTCCCGCTTCGTCGACGCTCAGAAGACCACCGTCGCCGGCGTCGCCGCCTACGCCCCCTCCTCCACTCCGGACCTTCGACCCACGATCCGCGGCGAGGTCGCCGTCTACCTGGTCGGCAAGCTCGCCCCCAACTCCGGTCCCATCGGCGACGGTCTGGTCTGGCGCGTCTTCCGCGAAATCCCCGATGCCAACGGCGAGCTTCCGCTCGTCCACAAGGCCCGCGGCGGTGATCTGGAGCTCCGCCTTCCGGCCGGCCGCTACATCGTCCACGTCGCCTACGGTCGCGCCTCCCAGTCCCGCACCATCGACCTGCGCGAGCCGATCAATACCGAAACCTTCGTCCTGAACGCCGGCGGCCTGCAGCTCTCCGCCGTCCTCGCCAACGACGCCAAGGCCGACGAGGACGAGGCCTCCTTCGAGGTCTACGCCATCGAAGGGGAAACCCGCCGCCTCATCGGCAAACTTCCCGCCGGAGTGATCGCCCGCCTGCCGGCCGGCTCCTACCACGTCCTCAGCCGCTACGGCGGCGTCAACGCCGTCCGCAGCGCGGACGTGCAGGTCGAAGCCGGCAAGCTCACCCGCGTCTCGATGCGCCACCAGGCCGGCTCGGTCCGCCTGAAGCTCGTGCGCGACAGGAACGGCGAAGCGATCGCCAACACCTCGTGGACGATCTACGGCCCCGATGGCAATCCGGTGTTCGAGCGCACCGGCGCCTACGCCAACGTCACCCTCGCCGCCGGCAACTACGACGTCGTCGCCCGCCATCGCAACGGCGAGTACAGCGAGAGCTTCACCGTCCATTCCGGCGACGAGGCCGAAGTCACCGTCATCGCCCGCCGCCTCTGAGCGACCGACCGCGCCCGGCGGGGCAGCGCCCTAGACGAAGCGCTCGCCCACCCGCTGCCAGTTGATGAGACGGCCGATCAGCGCGCGCAGATGATCCGCCTTGCGATTCTCGTAGTCGAGATAGTAGGCGTGCTCCCACAGATCGAGCCCGACCAGCGCCACCATCCCCGAGGGGAGTGGGGTGTCGCCGTCTTCCGTGCTCGCGAGATAGAGCGCATCACCCTCGGCGAGAAGCCACAGCCAGCCCGTTCCGAACACGCGGCCCGACGCTGCCACCGCCTCGTCGGCAAATCCCTCCACCCCGCCGAACTCGCGCCCGAGCGCCTCCGCCAACGCCCCTTCCGGCTCGCTCGGACCGCCGGCGAACTGATCGAAATAGAGGATGTGGTTCCACGCCTGCCCGGCGTTGTTGGCGATCTCGACGTCGCCGTTCTGGAACGCCAGCGAGGCCACCTCGTCGAGCGACAGGTCCGCGTAGTCGGTGCCCGCGACGAGCTGGTTCAAGGCGCGGAAGTAGCCGCGATGATGGATGCCGGAGTGAAGCTCGACCGTGCGCCGCGAGATGACCGGCGCGAGGTCGTCGGGCGCATAGGGCAAGGGCGGCGGCTCGAACGGCGCGGCGGCCCGCCCCAGAGATGGACATGCCAGCACCGCCGTCGCCGTGGCGCCGAGCGCAAGAACGGAGCGTCGTGTCAGCATGGCCGCCTCCCATCCTGGAAGCGCCATCAAGACGTGGCCCCGCCATCGGCGCAAGCAGATTGTGGGCCGCGCCGTCCCGAACGCCTTGCGGCCCTGCCGCCCGCTATCCCTTGTCGCCCGGGTGCTGGACCGAGAGCGACGCCGGCCCGGTCAGGTGCGCCACCACTCCGACCCGCCGCGCGATGTCGGCGTTGCGGTGAGCGCCGAAGCGCTGCAGCACCCGATCCTGCAGCAACGAGGCCTCGTAGAGATTGAGCCCCTCGTCGGCCGCGAACTGCGACAAGGTCAGGCCGCAGTAGATCGCGTAGGCCGCCCGCGCCTCCACCACATCGAGCTCGTAGAGCCCGCGCAGGTGCTCCACGATGGCCGCCGGCCGCATGTCGCGCGACAGGTAGGCGATCGCGACCGGAAAGCGGTCCTCGAGGAGCTGCGACCAGTGGGTCGGCCCCGACGGATCGTCGGGCAGCGGCACGATGGAGACGATCACGTCGCCCGTGGTGCCGAAGTCGGGGACCCTGAGGATCGCAGTGCGACGGTGCGGCGGCATCGCGTGATCCACCGCATGCGTCAGCTCGTCGTCCACCGTCGGCACGCGACTGCGCAACCGGCGGTTCCGATCGACCAGCACCACCCCACTCGCCAACAGCTCTTCCGCCGGCCGGTTGCTGCCGATCACCCTGCCCCGCTCGTTCAGCACCAGCGCCGGCGTCGGCAGCGTCGACAGCGTCGCCATGGCGCCGCTGCGGCGCGCGTCGACGACCTGCTGCTCGGCGATCGTCACCGCATGCGCGATATGTTCGCTCAATTCCAGACAAAGCGACTTGAACAGAGGATCGAGCGAAGGAGAGTGGGAATCGTCGTAGTTGACTCCGAGGACCATGAAGCCGTCTCCCCCATCCACCATTTTCATTCCGACGCCGGCTGGACCCACATCGTACCGCGTCAGAAAATCTTTGTTAAACTCCGTCTCGCTGAGATGCACCAGATCAAAGCCCAAATCCCGCACCGTGGCCGGCCGGCGCGACGGCAGGTCCGCGAGGACGGGGGTATAGGGATTGATGCTGGCATAGTAGTCGCGGTATTCGATCAGAGCCTCGCCCGGAAGACCGGCCTGACCCGCGATCAGCTCTCGGCCGTCCGCCCCCACGACGCGCAACGCCACAGTGACCGGGCGACTCGTCACCGCCTGCAGACGTTGGGCCGCGCGGTCCCAGCTGACGCCCGACAGCGCCGCATAGTAGAGCTCTGAGACGATGGCTTCGGACTCAGGATGGCGCATGGCTCGTTCACACGCTGCTACATAAGCATGAATGCAAACTACCTTAACGCGACGTCCCACATTTGTGTCAATTCATTGTCGAAAAAGTCTAGAAACATTTCATCACATCCGGCAACAAAGTTGCCGGATGTGTCGTATCAGCCTCTGCCGGTGCGGTGCGCCTCGCTGCGGCGGCGGAGCAGCTCCATCGTCGTCAGCAGCCCGATGGACATCGCGACGAGGATCGAGGCCAGCGCCAGGATGGTGGGACTGATCTCCTCTCGCAGGCCGGAGAACATGCGCACCGTCATCGGCGTCTGCTCGGGGCCGGCGAGGAACAGCACCACCACCACCTCGTCGAGCGAGGTGATGAAGGCGAAGAGCCCGCCGGCGATGATGCCGGGCAGGAGCAGCGGCAGGATGACCTTGAAGAAGGTGGTCACCTGGTTCGCCCCCATCGACTGGGACGCCCGGATGAGCTGGTTGTCGAAGCCCGACAGCGCCGCCGTCACCGTGATCACCACGAACGGGGCACCCAGCACCACGTGGCTCATGATGATCGAGAAGAAGGTCTGCGACAGGTTCACCCGCGCGTAGAAGGCGAACAGCGCCGCCGCCGTGATGATCAGCGGCACGATCATCGGCGAGATGAGGAAGGCGGTGATCGCCGCGCGCGCCGGCATCTCCCGTCGCGACAGGCCGAGGGCGGCGAGCGTGCCCAAGGTCGTCGCGATGATCGTCGCGGAGATCGCGATGAAGAAGGAGTTGCGGATCGACGACAGCCACTCGTCGCTCGTCAGCAGCGCGTCGTACCAGCGCATCGAGTAGCCCGCGGGATCGAGCGTGAGCATCTCGCGGGTGAAGGTGAAGTAGGGCGTCGCGTTGAACGACAGCGGGATGATCACGATGATCGGCGCGACGAGGAAGAAGAAGATCAGCCCGCAGATGACGAGGTAGGTGTAGTGCCAGATCCGCTCGAGGCGGGAGGCGTGGGACGGAAGCGCCATCGGATCACCCGAACTTCAGCCGCTCGACACCGACGAGGCGGTTGAAGAGCCAGTAGAACACCAGAACCCCGACGAGGAGGATCGTCGCCAACGCCAGCGCCAGGCGCAGCTGCGACAGCGATCCCGTCATCCGGTCCGCGATGAGGTTGGAAATGAACACGCCGGATTCGCCGCCGACCAGCGCCGGGGTGATGTAGTAGCCGATCGCCAGGATGAAGACGAGCAGCACCCCCGCCGCGAGCCCCGGAATGGTGAGCGGGAAATAGACCGTGAGATGCGCCCGCAGCGGCGTCGCCCCCATCGAGCGCGCCGCCCGGGTGAGGCTCGGTGGAATGGTCTTCATCACCGAATAGAGCGGCAGGATCATGAACGGCAGCAGGATGTGCGTCATCGCCACGATGGTGCCGATGCGGTTGTAGATCATCCGGATGCGGCCGTCGTCGTCCACGATGTGCAGGAAGACCAAGAGCTCGTTCACCACGCCGTTTTGCTGCAACAGCACGATCCAGGCGGAGGTGCGCACCAAGAGCGACGTCCAGAACGGCAACAGCACCAGGATCATCAACAGGTTGGCGCTCTTCAGCGGCAGCGTGGCGAGAAGGTGGGCCACCGGATAGCCGAGCAGGATGGTGAGGAAGGTGATGAGCGCGCTCATCCACGCCGTCTGCCAGAAGATCGCGCGATAGACCTGCATCGACGGCGGCCGGGCGACGACCTCGCCGTCCTGATTGTACTCGAAGTCGAGCGCGCGCAGGTAATAGGCGGGCGTCAGCGTGCGCGTCTCGCGCTTGATCAGGCGCCAGATCCGCTGCTCCCCCCAATCGTCGTCGTCGGCGATCAGCGCCTCCTTGAAGGGAGCCTGCAGGTCCTCGGCGGCGCGCATCGAGCCCATCATGGTGGACCGGGCGCCCGGAAGCTCGGCATTGAGCCGCGCCGCCACGCGGCCGATGGTGGAGCGCCCGCCGGCATTGAGATCCTTCACCATCGCGGCGAACACCGCCTCGCCAGGGAGCCCCTCCCCGTCCCAATCCTCGATGGCCTCGGTGGTGTTGGGCAGATAGCCGGCGATCTCGGGGTTCATCACCGAGCGGGTCATCATCTGCACGATGGGGATGGTGTAGGTGAAGAGGAGGAACAGGAAGAGCGGCGCGACGAGGAGCATCGCGTTGCGTCGGGCTCGCCTGTTGGCCCTGCGCAGCGCCACCTTGAGCGGCTGGCCGTCCGCCGTGGTGAGGGGCGCGGCCCCCGTGCCGGCAGCCCGGCCGGATGGGATGTTACCAGCCGTCGCGGCGGTATCGGTCATGCTGCGTCCCCCGCTCTGTCCCGCAGTGTGTGCGTCGTTCCGGCGCCGGGCCGCCGCGGCCTCGTCGAGGCGATGGGCGTCCTGGCGGGAGGGTGGCGGCCGGCCACGAGCCGACCGCCGAAGAAGCGGCGGCCGCCGGCCGCCCGCTCAGGTCCTCAGGAGGACAGCCAGGCGTTGAAGCGCTCTTCCAGCGCATCGCCGTAGTCCGCCCAGAACTCGGTGTCGAACTGGATGGCGTTCTTGAAGTTCTCCGGCGTGGTCGGCATGTGCGGCTTCATGTCGATGTCGGTCTCGACCATCTTGCCGCCCTCCTCCTTCCAGAAGTTACCGACGAGATCCACCGACGACTTCCGCGCCGGGGCATAGGAGATGTACTTCGCCTGATCGGCGAGACGCTGCGTGTCGGTGGCGAAGTTGAGGTATTCCTTGATCGCGTCCTCGTCGCCGGTATCGACCGGAACCACCCAGCCGTCGACCTCGAACATCTGGCCGTCCCACATGATCTCGAAGGGCTGGCCCTCGTTGACCGCGGCGTTGAAGATGCGGCCGTTGTAGGCGGTGGCGATCGTCACCTCACCGTCGGCGAGGAGCTGCGGCGGCTGCGCGCCGGCATCCCACCAGATCAGGTGATCCTTGATCGAATCGAGCTTGGCGAAGGCACGATCCTGGCCTTCCTTGGTGGCGAGCACGTCGTAGACCTCGTCGGAGGGCACGCCGTCGGCGATCAGCGCCCACTCGAGGTTCTTCTGCGGGATCTTCTCCAGCGCCCGGGTGCCGGGGAACTTCTCGAGGTCCCACACGTCGGCGATGGTCTGCGGGCCGCCATCGGGGAAGGCGTCCGTGTTGTAGGCGAACATGGTGGCGTAGAGGATCTGCGGCACGAAGCAGTCCCCGAGGGTGCCGTCGATGAAATCCTCGGTGGGCGGGGTGCCGTCCGGCGCCGGGGCGAGCCACTCGTCGTGAGGGATCTCGACGAGAAGCCCCTCGTCGCACGCACGCTGAGCGTCCGCCTGCAGCATGTCGACGAGGTCCCAGCTCACATTGCCGGCCTCGACCTGGCTGCGGATGCCGGCGAGCGCCTGGTTCGACTTGTCCTCGTGAAGGATCTCGACGCCGGTCTTCTCGGTGTAGGGCTCGTCATAAGCCTTCAGCTGGCTCATGGAGTAGGCGCCGCCCCAGGACACGATCGTCAGCGTGTCCTGAGCCATCGCCGCGCTCAGCGCGACCACGGAAATTGTGGTGCCCAATGCGATTTGCTTCAGCAAAACTCGTCTCCCTCTTATGTGCCGGCTCGGGACCGGCAATGTGGCGATCGCGGCCGCGGGGGCCGCGGCATGACATCTCAGCGCAGCTCAGCCCGCGATCGGGTCAAGTGCGTGACAGTCGGCGGTGCGCCAGCCCACCGTCACGGCCTGGCCCTCCGTCAGGCCTTCGCTCAGGCCATGGTTGGGGACCTTCACGATGAACTGGTCGTTGCCAGCCACCGTGAGCCTCGCACGGATCGTCTCGCCGAGATAGATGAGCTCCTCGATGCGGCCATCGAGGCGATTGTCGACGGCCGCGTCGCCGATGAAGACGCGCTCCGGCCGCAGGGACAGCGTCGTGCGCGATCCCTTGCCGTCGATGTTCACCGCTTTGGCGGTGACCGTGACGCCGGTGTCGAGGGTCACCTGGCAGGTGCCGTTGGAAACCTCGGTGACGCTGCCGCTGAGCTTGTTGTTCTCACCGATGAACTGCGCCACGAACGAGTTCTTGGGGTCTTCGTAGAGCTCCTCGGGCGGGGAGAGCTGCTGGATCACCCCGTCGTTGAACACGGCGACGCGGTCCGACATCGTCAGCGCCTCGGTCTGGTCGTGGGTGACGTAGACCACCGTCACGCCCAGATTCTCGTGGATGTGCTTGATCTCGTACTGCATCTGCTCGCGCAGCTGCTTGTCGAGAGCGCCGAGCGGCTCGTCCATCAGAACGAGGTTGGGCTCGAACACCAGGCTGCGGGCGACCGCCACGCGCTGCTGCTGACCGCCGGAGAGCTGCGCCGGGCGCCGCCCCCCGAAGCCCGACAGCTCCACCATGGCGAGCGCCCGGTCCACGCGGTCCTTGATCTCCGCCTTGGACTTGCCGCGCACCTTGAGCGGATAGGCGAGGTTCTCGCCGACCGTCATGTGCGGGAAGAGCGCATAGTTCTGGAACACCATGCCGATGCCGCGCTTGTGGGGCGGCAACTGACTGATCTCGCGATCGTCCAGATAGATCGCGCCGTGGGTTGGCGGCTCGAACCCGGCGAGCATCATCAGACAGGTGGTCTTACCGGACCCCGAAGGGCCCAGCATCGTTAGGAATTCGCCCTCGGCAATGTCGAGGTTCAGGTCCTTAACGACGAGTGTTTCCCCGTCGTAGCTCTTCTGGACGCCGTCGAACTTCACGGCGGCGCCGACGGATTGTGTGCTGCCCTGTGCCAGTTGGCTGCTCCCGCGCTGTGACTGCCTGTAAATACGGCATGCCTGTGGGGCGGGCGTCAAGGGCCGCTTCTATGTCGTTTGACGATCCGGCTAAATAGACTGGGGGGCGGCGACTAGGACGATTGTCACGCGTCCTCGGCCGCGCGCTCGGCTTTCTTGCGCTCGTGCGGGTCGAGATGGACCTTGCGCAGGCGAATATTCTGCGGCGTCACCTCGACCAATTCGTGATCGGTGATGTAAGACAGAGCCCGCTCCAAACTCATCCTGACCGGCGGCGTCAACTTCACCGCATCGTCTTTGCCGGCGGAGCGGATGTTGGTGAGCTGCTTGCCCTTCAGAACGTTCACCTCGAGGTCGTTGCCGCGGGTGTGCTCGCCGACGATCATCCCCCGGTACACCTTGACGCCGGGATCGATGAACATCGGCCCGCGATCCTCCAGATTGAACATCGCGTAGGCGACCGCGTCGCCGTCCCCGTTGGAGATGAGGACGCCCGTGTGCCGCACCGGGATCGGGCCCTTGTGGGGGACATATTCGAGGAACACGCGGTTCATGATGCCGGTGCCGCGGGTGTCGGACAGCAGCTCACCCTGGTAGCCGATGAGGCCGCGCGTGGGCGCATGCAGCACGATGCGGGTCCGCCCGGCGCCGGAAGGAATCATTTCCACCAGATCGGCCTTGCGCTCCGACAGCGTGGCGATGATCGTGCCGGTGTGCTCGTCGTCGACGTCGATGGTCACCTCTTCGACCGGCTCCAGGACGTTGCCCGCGTCGTCGCGCTGGAACACCACGCGGGGCCGCGACACGCCGATCTCGAAGCCCTCGCGCCGCATCGTCTCGATGAGGATGCCGAGCTGGAGCTCGCCGCGGCCGGCGACCTCGTAGGCCTCGCCCCCCTCGGTCTCCGTCACGCGCAGCGCCACGTTGCCCTCCGCCTCGCGCAACAGGCGGTCGCGGATGACGCGCGACTGCACCTTGTCGCCCTCAGTGCCGGCGAGCGGCGAATCGTTGACGCGGAAGGTCATGGCGAGCGTCGGCGGGTCGATCGGCTGGGCCGGAATCGCCTCGCTCACCGACGGGGCGCAGATGGTGTCGGCGACGGTGCCCTTCAAAAGGCCGGCGACGGCGACGATGTCACCGGCGCGCCCCTCCTCGATGGGGCTGCGCTCCAGGCCGCGGAAGGCGAGCACCCTGGAGATCCGCCCGTTCTCGACGAAGGAACCGTCGCGCGACAGCACCTTCACCGTCTGGTTCGGCTTCACCGTGCCGGAGGTGATGCGGCCGGTGAGGATGCGGCCCAGGAAGGGATCGGCCTCGATGGTGGTGGCGAGCATGCGGAAGTCGCCCTCCTGCACCCGCGGCTTCGGCACGTGGGCGACGATGAGGTCGAGGAGCGGGCCCATCGAATCGGAGGAGCCGAGCTCGGGCGAAAGGCTCATCCAGCCGTTCTTCGCCGAGCCGTAGACCACCGGAAAGTCGAGCTGCTCGTCGTCCGCGCCGAGCGCATCGAAAAGATCGAACACCATATCGACCACCTCGGAGTGGCGCTCCTCGGGCTTGTCGATCTTGTTGATGGCGACGATGGGCTTCAGCCCCATCTTGAGCGCCTTGCCGACCACGAACTTCGTCTGCGGCATCGGCCCCTCGGCGGCGTCGACGAGCACCACGGCGCCGTCCACCATGTTGAGGATGCGCTCGACCTCACCGCCGAAGTCGGCGTGTCCGGGCGTGTCGACGATGTTGATGCGGGTGGGCGCGGTCGCCTCGCTCTGCCACTCGATGGAGGTGACCTTGGCGAGGATGGTGATGCCGCGCTCCTTCTCGAGCGCGTTGGAGTCCATCACCCGCTCGGCGACACGCTGATTTTCGCGAAACGCACCGGACTGCCGCAACAGCACGTCGATGAGAGTGGTCTTGCCGTGGTCGACGTGCGCAATAATCGCAACATTGCGCAGCGCGCGGGGAGCTGTGGTCATGGTTCGGCTTTCAACACGGGTGGTGCACTGCGATCCAGCCGACGCGACCAAGGACGCGCCGACGACGCGTCAGCCCGGCGAACATCGTGACTCCTGACCGACATCGCAAGCATCGGCAGCGACGCTCGAACAGCGTCCGGACCTACCGAGCATCCGAATAGTCAGGCATCCGCCGGGGGGTTGCGCGCAGCTTCCCCATGGCACGGAAACATTATCCGCACCAGCCCATTGTCGAATACCTGATCATCACCGCGCTGCGGCGAGACGATCGTGCTTGGCCCGGCCGATCCTCGGGGCCGTGCCCCGGCGGATCATATCACTACAAGTCGACCGATAAAGCGTCCGGCGCCGTGACAAAGGATAATGTCCCATCGGCGTCAAGGAAGAACGAATGCGGCAGGTGGGTGCTGCTGTCATCGGCTCTATAGGCGGCTCGATAGTCGGCGACAAAGCGCTCGGCAAACTCCCGCGTCTTGTCGTCTCGAAGAATGTGGGTGTCTTTACGCTCGATGTCGGCGGCAAGCGTCACCTGCAGCCCTTGCGCCACCGTCGACGCAATGGCGTCCGCGTCCATCTGCTCGTAGTCGACGACGAGATAGCCGGCGCCTTTGGGCCACGCCGACATGATGTCGAAGAGCTGCTGCTCTTCGTTGCCGAGCCGCACAATTTCCTCCGAAATTCGTGCGAAGTCGTACGTCCACGCCTGGCTCTTATCGGCGTACTCTTCGCGCCGCCCCTCCGAAAACAGATGATAGTGCTGCGTCGACTTTGCTCGATCGCGCGACAGCGCCTGCATCAGCTTGTTGCGACGCAACAGGTAGATCTTGAACGCGCCGCCGGCGAACTGCTCCAACAGCGCCCACTCTGCTGGCGTTAGGAGGCGCTTCAGGTCGCGCAGGAAGTGGGAAATGATCTTGGTACCGAAGACGTCATTCTTGCGCGCGACACGTGCCAAGGTCGGCAGGAAGTAGGTGAAATCCATCCCACCCACGCGGGCGTCGCCACGGACCCGCAGAAGGTCGATGACCGCCGGCCGGATGTGCTCCCGCGGCGCCCCGATGCCGCGCGTCTCGAGCTCGCGGGCCAGAAACTGACTGCCCGACCGCGGCGTGCAGAGAATGACGAAGTTCTTCCCCTTCGACAGATCCTCAACGCCTTCGTCGAGGCTCCCGCGCCCGATGACGTCTTGCTCGGACACCATCATCGGGCAGATGTCGTTCACGACGCCGTAGATTTCTGGGAAAATACCTTTGATTTTGAGGATTTGGCGCAGCTGACGCTTCATTGCGATCTCGTCGCCAATCGTCGCCACGAAATACGGGCCCGCAAGGGGCGTCGGAAAACCGGAGTTGGTCAACAACCGGCTGCTGATGAGGCGGGCCCCTTCGCGTGTCTGCAGGCGACGCACGGCGTCGAGCACCGCATCATCGGCAACGATAGCGCAGGGCTTGCGCAGCGCCGCAAGACGATCAAGCACCTTGAACGGCGCCAACAGCGACAAATAGTATTCTAAGTTGTTCTGTTCGCCGTTTGCGGCGGAATACGTCCACGTCTCCATCACAGAAGTGCCTTGAGTGGATCCTCCAACGACATCGCAGCATCCACGTGCATCGATGGTGACGGATAATAGATATTTCGAGCGCGGCTGGCGCCGGCGAAATAAACCTCGACGGGTTCGCCGGTGTGCCGATCAATTAGAGGCTGCGGAAGCCCTCGTTGGCTGACGCATGTCGCATATGCATCGAAATGTCCCATCACCCTCTCGATCATTTCAGTGGAAACCAAGTGGGGGAACTCCCCCATCAATTCCTGGAAGGAGCCACCTTTCGGCTCAAAATCGGTCGACCGTTCCGAGAACCAGAACAGGATTGTCTTTGTTTGAATGGCGTGCGCCAATTGAATCATTGACTTGACCCAATTCTCCTGCGTCTCGCGTACCAGATCGAGCGCAGCCTCGCCGCCCTTTTCCTTGCGATACCACTCATACGCTGGTCCATCCGTCATGCGCTTGTTGTCGAACCGCCGACGCAGCACATTGCGGCCCATCAAGCTCTCGAACACGCTATTCGAAACCGATCGTCCAGACATGACCTGCACGACCACCACCTTGCAGTTGGACAGCAGTGACAAGAGCACCTTGTTGTTCAGGTAAAAATCCGGCCCTGCACCTGCATAACCGAGGTTGAGGACGTCTCGGGAAAGCATTGAGCCGACCAGTGTCGGAAACGGGACACGAGCAAAGCGGCCAAACGTCTGGGCAGCACCGATGAAGCCAATCAACTCCTTCGAGTAAAGCCGTGCAGGCAGCGGCCCGCGAAACGCATGTCCGGCCAACATCACTTGCTGGTAGTCAATGATCCGCCTGTCCGTCTCTTGGTAGGGTCCAACCAACCCGGTCTCGAGATGAGAGGAGCCGAACAAAGGCGGAAGCGCGGCAGGAGTTCCGTTGGTCAACGTCGCTTCCGTTCAATCTACACGTGGCTGGCGGGCCACCACACCGATAAGCCGAATCATATTCACGATCCAGCGCATCACATCAATCGGGCCCAGCGGAGAAGACACACTCCTCCAGATCATCATCACCCGCTTTCGGGCCACAGCGGCGCACGCGGTCCGAAGCATCGCAATCTGCTCCGCCTCCCTTGCGCGGCCGGCACTAGGACAATGGAGCAGCCAGAACCTCCTCGCCGCCCTCGAGCGCCGCGTCAAGCATGATGGGCATCGGCGATAGGAGTTCGCCGGAGAATAGGCGTGCCAACGCGGCCCGCGGTTCCGCCGACGCGGCCTCGTCCTGCACCGCGGCCTTGCACAGGTAGGCAGCCCCTGCGGTCACGGCAAATGCACGCAGAAACGGGGTCGCCGCGGCCAGCACACGCTCGGTGTGGCCTTCGGCGAGCATGTGCCGTATCCGCGCCGCGGCCGCATCCACCGCGCCGACCGCCGCATCAAGCCGAGCAGCGACGTCGGTGAGCCGGATCGCATTGGTGCCGCGCGCCGCCGCCGCCACCTCGCGCAGCTCGTCGAGATAGGCGGCGAGCACCGCGCCGTCCTGCAGCGTGATCTTCCGCCGTACGAGGTCGATCGCCTGGATTCCGTTGGTGCCCTCGTAGATCGCGAACACGCGGGCATCGCGCAGATGCTGCGCCGCGCCCGTCTCCTCCACGTAGCCCATGCCGCCGTGCACCTGGATGCCGAGATTGGCCACCTCGATCCCCACCTCCGTCGCGAAGGCCTTGGCGATCGGCGTCAGGAGATCGGCCCGCGCCTTCCAGAACGCGGCGTCCGCCATGCCGGGGCGGCCGCGATCGATGGCGACGGCGCAGGCGTAGCAGATCGCCCGCGCCGCCTGCGTCAGCGCCTTCATCGTCAACAGCATGCGCCGCACGTCGGGGTGCAGGATGATCGGCGCGTCGCGGACCTCGCCGGCATGCCCCTGGCGGCGCTCCGCGGCGTAGGCGAGCGCCTGCTGGGTCGCCCGCTCGGCGACGGCGGCGCCCTGCATGCCCACCTGGACGCGGGCGTTGTTCATCATCGTGAACATCGCCCTGAGGCCGGCGTGCGGCACGCCCACGAGATAGCCGATCGCCCCCTCCCCCTTCGCCCCGAAGGCCATGGTGCAGGTGGGCGAGGCGTGCAGGCCGAGCTTCCGCTCCACCCCGACGCAGGCGACGTCGTTGCGCGCGCCCAGCGACCCGTCGGCCTCGACGAGATATTTCGGCACCAGGAACAGCGAGATGCCGCGCGTGCCGGCCGGCGCGTCGGGCAGGCGCGCGAGCACCAGGTGCACGATGTTGTCGGTAAGATCGTGGTCGCCGTAGCTGATGAAGATCTTCTGGCCGAACAGGCGATAGTGGTCCCCCTCCGGCTCGGCGCGGGTGCGGATGCCGGCGAGGTCGGAGCCCGCCTGCGGCTCGGTGAGGTTCATGGTGCCGGTCCATGCGCCGGAGACGAGCTTGGGCAGGTAGATCGCCTTCAGCGCGTCGGAGGCGTGCGCCTGCAGCGCCTCCACCGCCCCGACCGTCAGGATCGGGTTCAGCGCGAAGGCGGCGTTCGCCTGGTTCCAGATGTCGGTCGCGGCGACCTGCAGCGCCATCGGCAGCGCGTGCCCGCCCCACTCCTCCTCGCCGGTGAGGCTGCTCCAGCCGGCCTCGACCCAGGCGGCGTAGGCTTTGCGCCAGCCGGGCGCGGCGACCACGCCGTCCTCGCGCAGCTCCGCGTGGTGCGCGTCGCCCACCCGGTTGAGCGGCGCCAGCACGTCCTCGGCGAAGCGCCCCGCCTCGGACAGGATCGCACGCGTGTCGTCGGCATCGAGCGCGCCCGCCGCCCCCGCCTCCCGCGCCTCGGCGAGGCCCGCGACGCGCTCCAGCACGAAGGCCATTTCCTCCACGGCCGCGGTGTACGACATGCCCCACCCCTTTATTTTTCCAGCTATCGTATCTAGCGCTGTGTAGATGGTGCCGACCAGCCCCTCTCCCGCGCTCCCCCTGCGCATCGATGCCGCGCCCCTCGAGGCCGCGCGGGAGGCGGCGGTGCGCCTCATCGCGGCGGGCGGGCTCGTCGCCCTTCCCTCCGAGACCGTCTATGGCCTGTGCGCCGACGCCCGCTCCGACACGGCCGTCGCCCGCCTCTATGCGGCGAAGGGGCGGCCCTCCACCAACCCCCTCATCGTGCACGTGGCCGACCTCGCGGGCGCCGAGGCGGTCGCCGCGTTCACCGAGCCGGCGCGGCGCCTCGCGGCGGCGTTCTGGCCGGGGCCGCTCACCATCGTGCTGCCGCGCCGGGCGGAGGGGGGGATCTCCGACGCCGCCTGCGCCGGCGGACCGACCATCGCCGTGCGGGTGCCCGAGCCCGCCCTCTTCCGCGCCGTCGCCGGCGACGTCGGCGCGGTGGTGGCGCCGAGCGCCAACCGCTCCGGCCGCGTCTCGGCCACCTCGGCGGACGCGGTGGTGGAGGAGCTCGACGGGCGCATCGATCTCGTCGTCGACGGCGGGCCGAGCCCCATCGGCGTCGAATCCACCGTGATCGACATGACCGGCGCGCCGCGCCTCCTGCGCCCGGGGGCGATTGCGGAAGACGCGCTGAGCGCCGTCGTCGGCCCGCTCGCCGGCGCGACGGTTGGAGCCGCGAGCGATGCCGGGCCGACCGGCCCGCTCCGCTCGCCCGGCCTCCTCGCCTCCCACTACGCCCCCCGCGCGCGGCTGCGTCTCGACGTCGCCGCCGACGAGGTGCGGCCGGACGAGGCCTGGCTCGCCCTCGGCGAGGCGACGAGCCCGGCCCGGCCCGAGTGGACCTATCGCCTCTCCCCCTCGTCGGATCTCCGCGAGGCCGCGCGGCGGCTCTATCACGGGCTACGCGCCCTCGACGCCACGGGTGCCGCGGTGATCGCCGTCTCCCCCATCCCCGCGATCGGCATCGGGGCGGCGATCCGCGACCGGCTCGGTCGCGCCGCCGCACCGCGGCCTGCCCCCTCCGAGCTCTCCACAGAACCGCAGAAGGCGACCCGATGACGCTGATCTTCACCGACCCCGTGTTCGCCCTTCACGAGACCCCGCGCGGCCATCCGGAGCGGCCCGAGCGCATGGCGGCGGTGGACCGCGCCCTCGCGACGGGGCCGCTCGCCGACCTGCCCCGCCGCTCCTTCGAGCCCGCCCCCTACGAGGCGATCGCCGCCTGCCACCCGTCGAGCTATATCGACCGGCTCGAAGCGCTGATCCCGGAGGCGGGCCTCGTCGCCGTCGACGCCGACACCTCCGTCGGCCCCCACTCCATGATCGCCGCGCGCCTCGGCTCCGGCGCGAGCCTCGCCGCCGTCGACGCGGTGATGGGGGCGGAAACGCCGAACGCCTTCGTCGCGGCCCGCCCGCCCGGCCATCACGCCGAGCGCACCCGCGCCATGGGCTTCTGCCTCATCAACCACGTGGCGATCGCCGCACGTCACGCTCAGGCGAAACACGGCGCCAAGCGCGTCGCGATCGTCGATTTCGACGTCCACCACGGCAACGGCACGCAGGACATCTTTCAGGACGACGGCAGCGTCCTCTACGTGTCGACCCACCAGAGCCCGCACTATCCGGGCACCGGCGCGGCGAGCGAGCGCGGCGTCGGCAACATCGTCAACCTGCCGCTGCCCGCCGGCACCGACGGTCCTCACTATCGCGCCGTGTTCGAGGGCGAGGTGATGCGCGCGGTGGCGGCCTTCGGCCCCGACCTCGTGATCCTCTCCGCCGGCTTCGACGCCCATGCCGAAGACCCGCTCGGCGACCTCCTGCTGGTGGAGGACGATTTTGTGTGGATCACCCGCAAGATGATGGACTACGCCGCCGAGCACTGCGCGAGCCGCCTCGTGTCGTGCCTCGAAGGTGGCTACAGTCTCGGCGCGCTGGAACGCTCCGTCGTCGCGCACGTGACCGCCCTCGCCAACGCCTGAAGGAGACCGGCATGACCGATGAGACCCCCCGGCCCGCCGCGCCCCCCGTGGAGAACCTGTCGTTCGAGGCGGCGATGGGCGAGCTCGAGACGATCGTCGACAAGCTCGAGAAGGGCAACGTCCCGCTCGAGGAATCCATCGCCTTCTACGAGCGCGGCGAGGCGCTGAAGGAGCGCTGCGACACGCTTCTGAAGAACGCCGAGATGCGGGTGGAGAAGGTTCGCCTCAAGGCCGATGGCGCCCCGTCGGGCACCATGCCGCTCGACGGCGACGAGGACGTCCCCTTCTAGCCCCCGCCCCGCCGTTTGCGACCGCCGCGACCCGGCGGGCCGCGCATGGGGATCGGCGCCACGCTCGCGCAAGGCGATGCGGCCGCTCAACTCGCCTTCGCCCAGGCGAGACGGCAGGACGATCGGGCGATCCGCGGCCCCCTGAAGCGGGCGCGCCGGCCCGAACGCCAGCGTCATGCCAGCCGAGCGGACTTTGCGCTCGACAAGCGATCCCGATCCGGCGTACGGCCCGCCCCCAAGACAGGTCTTCCGATGGCGGGGGCAGGGATATGACGACCCAGTCGGTGAGCTTGAGAAGCGCCCTGTCGCCGGTCGCCGCGCTGCTCATCGGCACCGCGCTCCTCTATCTCGGCTACGGCCTCCAGGCGACGCTCGTCCCCTTGCGCGCGGACTCGGAAGGCTTCTCGCGCGTCATCATCGGCATTCTCGGCGCCACCTATTATGCGGGCTTCGTGGCGGGATGCCTGTTCGCCCCGTTCGTGATCCTGCGCTCCGGCCATATCCGCGCCTTCGCCGCCATGGTGTCGTGCGTGTCGGCCGCCGTCCTCGCCTTCCCCCTCGTCGTCGGCGAGATCGAGTGGGTGCTGTTCCGCTTCACCATCGGCTTCTGCATCTCCGGCATCCTCGTCGTCGTGGAGAGCTGGCTCAACGACAAGGCCACCAACGAAACCCGCGGCATCGTGATGAGCACCTACGTCATCATCACCTATCTCACGATCACCGCCGGTCAGCTCGGCGTCGCCACGCGTCCGCTCGACGGCTTCGGCCTGTTCTCGCTCTGCTCCATCGCCCTATCGCTCGCCGCCGTGCCGGTGGCGTTGACGCGCTCCACTCAGCCCGCGCCGATCCCGGTGGTGCGCTTCAACCTGCGCACCCTCGTCAGCGTCGCCCCCGCGGCCTTCGCCGGCGCCTTCGCCAACGGCGTCATGATGGGCTCGCTCTATTCGCTCGGCGCCATCTACGCGATCGACACCGGCTTCACCGCCAACGAAGCGGCGTTCTTCGTCTCCGCGGCGGTGCTCGGCGGCGCGGTGGGGCAGTACCCGATCGGCCGCATGTCGGACTTCGTCGACCGCCGCATCGTCCTCCTCGTCGCCGTGATGGTGACGGCGGGCTTCTGCCTCTTCCTCGTCTTCGGCGAGGCGATGCCGCAATGGATGCTCCTCGCCTTCGGCTTCGGCATCGGCTCCGTCCTCCTGCCGAGCTACTCGCTCGCCGCCGCCCACGCCTACGACTGGGCCGACAGCGAGCAGCTGGTGGAGACGAGCGCCGGCCTGATCCTCCTCTATGGCATCGGCTCCACCATCGGTCCGATCCTCGCCTCGATCGTGATGGTGGTCGTGGGTCCCGGCGGCCTGTTCCTGGTGATCGGCATCACGGCGGCCTCCCTCGCCGCCTTCATCGGCCTACGCATCGTCTCCCGCTCGCGGCCGGACGAGGAGATGCGCACCGACTTCGACATCTTCTCCACCGCTCCCGTCGGCAACGTGATCACCCCCGAGCCGCTCGACGAGAGCAACCCGCTGGTGGAAACGCCCGAGCTCTGGAGCCCGCTCCCCGCCGAAGGCACCGAGAGCGAAGGCACCGAGAACGAGGGCGACAGCACGGCGGCCACTGACGAGGGTGTGACGACCGACCCCCTTCCTTCCGACGACGGCGCGTCCGATATCGACGGCAATCGCATCAAGGAGGGGTCATGAAGGTCGCCAGAATCATTCTTTGGGCGCTGGTCCTCGTCGTCGCGGCGGTCGTCGCCGGCGTCTATGTAGGCCGCGTGCTCGTGGCCGATCCCAACCTCGAGGCGAGCTCCTCCGTCGGCGCCGCGATGATCCGCTCCCGATACGACGAGGCCGGCGGCCCGTTCACCCTCGTCGGGCTCGACGGGAAGACCGTCACCGAGGCCGACCTCGAGGGCAAGCCGCGGGCGATGTTCTTCGGCTTCACCCACTGTCCCGACGTCTGCCCCACGGCGATGCTCGACGCGAGCCGCTGGCTCGACGCGCTCGGCGAGGACGCCGACAAGATCAACATCGTCTTCGTCAGCGTCGATCCGGAGCGCGACCGGCCGGAGAACCTCAAGACCTATCTCGGCGCCTTCGACGAGCGCATCATCGGCCTCACCGCAGAGGACGAGGACACCATCCGCGACGTCGCCGACCGCTATCACGTCCGCTTCGAAAAGGTGCCGATGTCCAACGGGAGCTACACGATGAACCACACATCGGATACGCTGCTGTTCGACGCCGACGGGGACTATGCCGGCTTCATCCCCTTCATCGCCCCGAACATCCGCCAGAACGACAAGGCGGCGGCGGCGCAGGAGCAGAAGGCGATCGACACGCTGAAGGCGCTCATCGCCTCGTAGTGGTGGGAGGCACAAACGCCCATGAACGCGATCACGGCCGGCTCGATCTCGCTCGCCGTCTTCCTCCTCGCCCTCGCCGGGGCGCTGTGGACGGAGACGGGCGGCGCCCTGTTCGCCGCCATGGTCGAGGCGGGCTATGTCCTGTGCCAGTGAGCGATGCGGCTTGATCACTACCTCGTCGCCGAGGGTCTCTGCCGCAGCCGCAGTCAGGCCAAGGAGGCGATCCAGCGCGGCGCGGTGACGGTGAACGGCGTACCGGCCCGTTCCGCCGGCCAGCGCGTCGCCCCGGACGCCGAGGTGATCGCCGAGGCGACGCGCTTCGTCGGCCGCGGCGCGCACAAGCTGATCGCCGCGCTCGACCATTTCGCCATCGATCCAGCCGGGCGCGACGCCATCGACATCGGCGCGTCCACCGGCGGCTTCACCGAGGTGCTGCTCGAGCGCGGCGCCGCCCGCGTCATCGCCCTCGACGTCGGCCGCGATCAGCTCGCCCCCTCGCTCGCCGCCGATCCCCGGGTGATCGTGATGGAGGGCGTCAACGCGCGCCACCTCGGCGCGGGCGACCTCCCCTTCGCCCCCTCCCTCATGGTGATGGACGTGAGCTTCATCTCGCTGACCCTCGTGCTGCCGACGACCCTGCCGCTCCTCGCCGCACCGGCCGACGTCGTCGCTCTGGTGAAGCCGCAGTTCGAGGTGGGGAAGGCGCATGTGGGAAAGGGTGGCGTGGTGCGCGACGCCGCCGCCACGGAGGCCGCCCTCGCCCGTGTGGCAGCGACCTTCGCCGTGGCCGGCTATCGCGCCGCGCCGCCGATCCCGTCCCCCTTCACCGGCAGCGACGGCAACACCGAATATCTGATGGCGGCCCGATGTCCGATGGCAGCTCAGGCGTGAGCGATCTCGCCCGCGGCCTCGCCGTCTGCCCGCTCTATGGCCGCTGCGGCGGCTGCAACCGCCTCCATCTCGACGAGGCCGACTATGTCGCCGCCAAGGAGGAGAGCGTGCGGGCGGCCTTCGCCGAGCGCGGCCTCGCTCCGCCGCTCGCCCCGCTCCGCCGTGCCCCCCTCGCGAGCCGGCGGCGGGCGACCTTCACCGCGCTCGCCGGCAAGACCGGTGTCGTGGTGGGCTACCAGGCTGCCCGCTCGCACGAGGTGGTCGACGTCGACCGCTGCCCGGCCCTCGCGCCCCCTCTCGCGGCGGCGCTGCCGGCAATCCGCGCCCTTGCCACCGCCGCCGCGGGAAGCGCCGGGCGCGCCCGCCTCACCGCCACGGCCTGCGCCAACGGCATCGACGTCGCGATCACCACCCCGCCGGCGCCGAAGCCCCGCGGCCGGCGCAAACCCAAACCCGCCCGCCGTCCGCCGCCCGCGCCGATCACCGACGATCCCGGCATCATCCGCCTCACCCTCGACGGCGACATCGGCTTCGTCCGCGAGCCGCCGACGATGCGCTTCGACGGGGTGACGATCCCGTTTCCGGCGGCCGCCTTCATCCAGGCGAGCGCCGAGGGCGAGGCGCATCTGGTGTCCCTCGTCACGGAGGCGGCCGCCGGGGCGGAGAACCTCCTCGACGCCTTCTGCGGCCTCGGCACCTTCGCCGTGCCCCTCACCCGGTTCGCCAAGGTGCGGGCGGTGGAGGCCGACGGGACCGCTCTCGCCGCCCTCACCGAGGGGATAAGCCATGCTGCGGGCCGCCGGCCGCTTACCACCGAGCGGCGCAATCTCTTCCATCACCCGCTCTCGACCGCCGAGCTCGCGGCCTTCGACACGGTGGTGTTCGACCCGCCGCGCGCCGGCGCCGAGGCCTTCGCGAGGGCGCTCGCGACGGCGCCCGTTCCGACCGTCATCGCCGTGTCATGCGCACCGTCCACCTTGGCGCGCGACGCCGAGATTCTCATCTCCGGCGGATATGAGATTATCGCAGCGTCCCCAGTGGACCAGTTCGTCGGAAGCGACCATATCGAGTGCGTGGCCGTGTTGAGGAAGACACCGTGAGCCCCGTGGGACGCCTCGCCCTCAAGACCCGCTTCGGCATGACGCAGGCCGCCCGGGTCGGTTGGTACGCCGCGCAGAGCGCCGCCGGGCGCCGCCTCGCCGCAGAGGTGGGCAAGACGCTGCCGCCGGTCGACCCGCCGGTGATCGAAGCGCCCGCCGGCGTGCCGAAGCGCCCGGCCCTCCTCAAGCACGTTCGCCGCCTGCTCGCCCGCGACCTCGCCAACGTCGAGGCCGGCCTCTACCCTTTCCCCCGCGACGAGCCGGGCGGCCTCGCCGGCCTCCTCACCCGCCGCAACCTCTATCTGAAGGACCTGCCCGAGGTGGTGCGCCGCCGCGCGACGGGTGCCCATCAGGAAGTGGAGCGCGACGGGCTCGCCCGCCCGCGCTACTACGCCCAGAACTTCCACTTCCAGACCGACGGCTGGCTCTCCGACCATTCGGCCGCGCTCTACGAGACGCAGGTCGAGACCCTCTTCCTTGGCGCGGCCGCCGCCATGCGGCGCCAGGCCCTCGTGCCGATCGCCGAGATGGTGCGCGCCCGCGACCAGCGCCAGCTCAGGATGCTCGATGTGGCGACCGGCGCCGGCGCCTTCCTGCGCGACGTGCGGCGTGCCTTCCCGCGCCTGCCGGTGATCGCGAGCGACCTGTCGGAGCCCTACCTCGCCCACGCGCGAGCCGGTCGCGGTGAGCCGGCCGTCGCCGCCGCGGCCGAGGCGCTGCCCTTCGCCGACGGCGCCTTCGACATCGTCACCAACATCTACCTGTTCCACGAGCTGCCGCCGAAGGTGCGGCCACTGGTGGCGGCGGAGCTCGCCCGCGTGCTCGCCCCCGAGGGTCGCCTCGTCATCGTCGACAGCCTGCAGACCGGCGACACGCCTGAGCTCGACGGGCTGCTGGAGCTCTTCCCCCAGCTCTTTCACGAACCCTATTATCGATCCTACTTGACCCTCGATATGGAAGGCGTATGTGCGAGCGTCGGGTTGGAGCTCGAGGCCGCGTGGCCCGCCTTCGTATCGAAGATCTTCGTCTTCCGAAAACGGATGCCGTCATAGAATGACCGCGTTCCGTGCTGCCCGACGCCGTCTCCCCATCGTAAACGCTGCCGCCGCGCCCGGCGGACGAGGCCTACATGAAGTCTCTGACCACTCACGCGCGTAAAATCGTGGTGATGACGGCGGCGGCCGTCTGCATCGTGCTGGGTCTTCTCACCGTCTGGACACCGCTACCGACGGGCATTCCGCTGCTCGCGATCGGCATCGTGCTCCTCGCCACGGTGTCGGCCACGGCACGGCGCCTCCTGAAGCGCAGCCGCGGGCGCTGGCGGGTGCTCGACACCGGCATGGTGATGGTGGAAAGCCGCACCGGCCGCCAGCTGTCGACGATGCTGAAGCGCACCCGCCCGCTCAGCCGCAAGGCCGAGGCGAAGGCGGCGATGCGCGCGGCGGAAGCGGCGCTGCGCAACGCGGCCTCCAGCAAGAACTGACGCCCTCGCCCGAGAACCAGCGGCGCGGCGCGGATCGCTCTTCGCAGCGCGAGGACCGGCTCGTCGTTTGACGGCCGATCGGCTTTCGGCGCAAAAGCGTTCGAAAAAGTTCGAGGAGCACTCATGTCCGAAGGCAAGAAGCCTGGCTTCAACACCCTCGCCATCCACGCCGGCGCCCAGCCCGACCCCACCACCGGTGCGCGCGCCACGCCGATCTATCAGACGACGTCGTTCGTGTTCGACGATGTGGACCACGCCGCTTCGCTGTTCGGCCTGCAGGCGTTCGGCAACATCTACACCCGCATCACCAACCCCACCACGGCCGTGCTCGAAGAGCGCATGGCGGCGCTCGAAGGCGGCACCGCGGCCCTCGCCGTCGCCTCCGGTCACGCCGCTCAGCTCATCGCGCTCCACGCGCTGATGCGGCCGGGCGACGAGATCGTCGCCGCCAACAAGCTCTATGGTGGCTCCATCAACCAATTCACCCACAGCTTCAAGAGCTTCGGCTGGGAGGTGAAGTGGGTGGACGCCGACGATCCCGCCGCCTTCGCCGCCGCCGTCACCGACAAGACGCGGGCGATCTTCTGCGAATCCATCGCCAACCCCGGCGGCGTCATCACCGACATCGCCGCCATCGCCAAGGTGGCGAAGAACGCCAACGTGCCGCTCATCGTCGACAACACGATGGCGACCCCCTACCTCATCCGCCCGTTCGAGCACGGCGCCGACATCGTGGTGCACTCGGCCACCAAGTTCCTCGGCGGGCACGGCAACTCCATCGCCGGCGTGATCGTCGACGGCGGCTCCTTCGACTGGGCCGGCGACGCGCGCTACCCGATGCTGTCGGCGCCGCGGGCCGAGTATCAGTCGATGGTGCTCGCCGAGACGTTCGGCAACTTCGCCTTCGCCATCGCCTGCCGCGTGCTCGGCCTGCGCGATCTGGGCCCGGCGCTGTCGCCGATGAACGCCTTCCTCGTGCTCACCGGCATCGAGACGCTGGCGCTGCGGATGCAACGCCACTGCGACAACGCCCAGAAGGTGGCCGAGTATCTCGCCGGCCATCCCAAGGTGTCGTGGGTGAGCTACCCGGGCCTCGCCTCGGACCGCTACCACGCCCTGCACCAGACCTACTGCCCGAAGGGTGCCGGGGCGGTGTTCACCTTCGGCCTCGCCGGCGGCTACGACGCGGGCGTCTCGCTGGTCTCCAAGCTGAAGCTCTTCTCCCACCTCGCCAATATCGGCGACACGCGCAGCCTGGTGATCCACCCCGCCTCCACCACCCACCGCCAGCTCAGCGACGAGCAGAAGGTGGCAGCGGGCGCCGGACCCGACGTGGTGCGCCTCTCCGTCGGCATCGAGGACGTGGAGGACATCATCGCCGACCTCGAGCAGGGTCTCGCCTGAGCTCCAAATGAGCCTCGACCGCGGTCCGCTTCAGCGGGCGGGCTGCGGCACGCCCTGGGCGAGGACGGCGCCGGCGGGCGCGACGCGCGTCGCGTGCACCACGCTCGCCCACAGGATCACGGCCGCCGCGAGCTGATGCGACGCGGCGAGCGGCAGCGGCACGTGGTGCATCACCACGCCGATGCCGATCGCGACCTGGACGAGGACGAGCGCCACCAGCGCCAGCGCCCGTCCCGCCACCGCCCCGCCGCGCGCCGCGAAGGCGTGCCAGACCACGAACAGCGTGATGAGATAGGCGACGATGCGGTGATCGAACTGCACCGTCAGCGGGTTCTCGAAGAGGTTGATCCAGCCGGGGGCGTGGGTGAGGAGACCATCGGGCACCAGCTTGCCGAGCATCAGCGGCCAGGTGTCGGAGGCGAGCCCCGCGTCGAGCCCCGCGACTAGCGCGCCGAGGGCGATCTGGAAGAGGATGAGGAACGGCAATAGGCGCGCGCCGCGCCGCACCGCGGGCGTCGTCTCCACCGTGCCGGCGCGGCCCGACAGGCGCACCGACAGCCACACCGCGAGCGAGAGGATGACGCAGGCGAGCGTCATGTGGACGGCGAGGCGATACTGGCTGACGTCGACCCGCTCGGCGAGGCCCGAGGTGACCATCCACCACCCGACGGCTCCCTGCAGCCCGCCGAGGAGGAGAAGGACCACGGCCCACGGCTTGAACCAGCCCGGCAGGCGGCCAGCGATCCAGAAGATCACCATGGGCACGGCGAACACGAGGCCGATGGAGCGCGCGATGAGCCGGTGCGCCCACTCCCACCAGAAGATCGACTGGAACTCGGCCATCGACATGCCGCGATTGACCAACTGATATTCCGGGATCTGCCGATAGAGCTCCAGCGCCCGCTCCCACGCCGCATGGGTGAGCGGAGGGATGACGCCCATGATGGGCTGCCACTCGGTGATCGAGAGCCCGGAATCGGTGAGGCGGGTGGCACCGCCCACCACGAGCGTCGCGACCACGAAAGCCGCGACGATCCGCAACCACCAGACGATGAGCGTGTTACGAGCCATAATCCTCACGAGCCTACCGCACCGGGGCACCGCCGCGCCATGAGGCCGCCACGGCAAGGCGCCGCCCGGATCGCGCGCCTGCCCCGCAAGCGCCGATGGAGGAGGCCGGGATAGCCCATCGCGCCGCCGATGGCGAGGCTTCGCACCGTCGCACCGCGCCGCTCCCGTCCGACCGCGCCGCCGGGACGCCGGCGCCCGGCCTCGGCGGTCTCAGCGCGGCACGGTGATCCGGGCGGCCAGCGCTTCGGCGACGGCGCTGACGGTGGCGTGGATCGGGCCGGAGGGCAGGCTCGGGAACACCGAGGCGTCGCAGACGAAGAGGTTCGTGGTGCCCTTCACCCTGAGGTCCGCGTCGACCACGCCCTCGCGCCCCATGGCACAGGTGCCGGCGGGATGGTGGTGGGTGATGAGCGCGCGACCGACGAAATCGTCGACGTCGTCGGCGCGCGTGACGGCGGGGCCGGGAAGCACCTCCTCGGCCACCCAGTCGGCGAGCGGCGGCGTCGCCGCGAGGGTGCGGGCGTAGGCGAGCGCATCGCGCATCCCCGCCCGGTCGGCGGGGTCGCCGAGATAGTTCGGGTCGATCACCGGCGCGTCCTCGAGGTGCGGGCCGCCCGGGCGGAGGCGGCCGCGGCTGCGCGGATGGGTGATGCCGAAGAGCAGCGTGAACGCCTCGCCCGGCGGCGGCGCGGCAAGGCCCGGCGCGGGGGCCGGCACCACCACGGTCGCCGCCACCACGTCCGGCGCGCCTTCGTCCCCCCACGGCGCCGTCCTCTTGGCATAGAGCAGCGCCTCGGAGTGCTGCAGCCGCGAGGGCGCGACGGGACGGCGCGTGCGGTAGATGTTGCCGGCGCCGAAATAGTGATCGGCGAGGTTGTCGCCGACGCCGGCTCGCAGGAGACGCGGCGCAAGGCCGGCCTCGGCGAGCACCTCCCCCGCACCGATCCCGGAGCGCATCAGGAGGAGCGGACTGTCGATCGCTCCGGCGGCGACGACGATGGTCGGCGCCTCGACGAGGCACGGCCGACCGCTCCCGCGCACCCTGAGCCCGGTGGCGGCGAGTGCCCCGTCGGTGCCGGCCTCGGCGAGGACGATCGTTTCGACGCTCGCGCCGGTGAGGATCGTGAGGTTCGCCCGACCGTCCGTCGGCAGATAGGCGTCGGCGACGGTGATCCGCCTGCCGCCGCCGATCAGCAGCGTGTTCGCCGTCGCGCCCACCAGACGGCCGGTGTTGTGGGAGGCAAGGCGCGGCAGGCCGAGCGCTTCGGCCGCGGCGACGGCGTCCGCCGCCAGCGGATGCAGCCGCCGCGGGTCGGGCGCGAGCGGCGCCGCGCTCCCCTCGGCGCGGGCCTTCGCCGCGGCGTAGCGTCGATCGACCCTTTCGAAGAACGGGCGCAGCGCGGCGAAGCTCCAGTCCTCACGCGCGACCGCCGACCAATGGTCGAAGTCGGCCGGATGACCCCACACATGGGCCATGGCGTGAACGAGGGTGGAGCCGCCGAGGCCTCGCCCGCGCGGCCAGGGGTGGACCCTCCCCGCGGTGAAGCGCTGCGGCAGGGTGCGATAGGCGTAGTCGTAGGGTTTGTTCTCGAGGCGCGGCCAGGCGAGCGGGTCGCGCATGTCGGGATCGTCGACCTCGCCGCCGGCCTCGACCAGGACCACCCGCCGCCCCGCCTCCTCCGACAGGCGTGAGGCGAGGACGCAGCCCGCCGCTCCCGCGCCGACGATGGCGACGTCGGCCTCGATCCTCTCCATGCCGCCCTAGCGCGGCGACATGCGCGCCATGATCTTCTCATGGACGCTGGCGAGGTGGCGGCGCATGGCGGCTTCGGCCGCCTCGGGGTTGCGGTCGGCGATCGCCTCGGCGATCTCGCGATGCTCCGCGTCGCGCGCGCGCAGCCGATTGGGGCACTTCGGCGCATTGTTGCCCGGCGCGATCCGCCCGTCGCAGCTCACCTGGCGCAGGAGGCCGTAGAGCTCGGCGCCGAGGCGGTTGCGCGAGGCGGCGGCGATCGCGCGGTGGAAGGCGACATCGGTGCTCGCCGCGTCCGCCGGCGTCGCCGTCTTCGCCCACGACAGGATCGTCGCGATCTCCCGCGGCGAGGCGCGGAAGGCGGCCTGGCGGGCAAAGCCAGGCTCCAGCAGCATCCGCAGCTCGACCACCTCGATCGGGTTCGAGTAGGCGACCATGTCCTCGGCGGTGCGGGCGAACTCGCCGTTCGGCCGGCCGATCTTGGCCGGGCCCAGCTCGCCGCGCTCGCGCAGCAGCGCCAGCGCCTGGCGCACCCGGTAGCGCTTGACGCCGAGCTCGGCGGCCAGCACGCGCTCGGCCGGCAGGTCCCCCTTCTCCGCCCGCATATGGCTCAGGGTCTCGGCAATGACGCTGATGTCCGGGTCCTCGCCCGACAATCCCCCGTCGGCCGCCTGCGGCATGGTGTCAGCCTCGAACGGCGTGGCCGTGTCGGAACGAGCGACGGTCGATCTCGCGCCTGCGTCTTCCATTGTGCCCTCCGCAGCGAAAAGTGCCGCTCTTCTTTTTCAATCTCACCAGCACGCGCAAGGGTGCACCCGCCGACACTGTCACTTCCTTACGACCGATCGCCGGGGCAACCCAAAATAGTCCATTCGCAACACGGTTGACAACATTGGTCGAATAATGGTCGCCTAGTCGCCGTCGCGGAGGGTGAGCGTGTGGCGAACGAGGAGCGGATTACGGCCGACTACGTGATCGTCGGCGCCGGTTCGGCGGGCTGCACCCTCGCCTACCGCCTCTCCGAGGATCCGTCGGTCGAGGTGGTGGTGCTCGAGGCCGGCGAGTGGGACCGCGACCCGCTGATCCACATCCCCATCGGCTGGGTGCGGATCCTGCAGCAGCGCAAGCACGACTGGATGTATTTCTGCGAGCCCGAGGCCGCCGTCGACGGGCGCGGCATCGAGTGCGCCCGTGGCAAGGTGGTGGGCGGCAGCTCGTCCACCAACGCCATGGCGTGGGTGCGCGGCAACCGTCGCGATTTCGACGACTGGGCCGCCGCCGGCCTCGCCGGCTGGGGCTACGAGGACACCCTGCCCTATTTCAAGCGTCACGAGCGCTGGGAGGGGGGCGAGAGCGCGCTGCGGGGCGGCTCGGGCCCCATCGGGGTGAAGAATTGCGCCTACGAAGATCCGCTGCTCGACGCCTTCAAGGCCGCCGGCGCCGCCGCCGGCCACCCTTGGACCGACGACTATAACGGCGCCGTGCAAGACGGGTTCGCCACGCTGCAGATGAACATCGCCGGCGGTCACCGCGCCTCCCACGCCACCCACTGCCTGCGACCGGCGCTGAAGCGGGCGAACTGCCGCCTCCTCACCGGCGCCCAGGTGACCTCGGTGGACTTCGACGGCACGACGGCGACGGGCGTCACCTTCCGGCACCGCGGCACCGAGAAGGTGGCGGTGGCGGCGCGCGAGGTGATCCTCGCCGGCGGCGTCATCAACACGCCGCAGCTCCTGATGCTCGCCGGCATCGGCGATCCCGAGGCGCTCGGCCGGCACGGCATCGCGACGCGGGTGCCGCTCCCCGGCGTCGGCGCCAACCTGCAGGACCACCTGTCCTCCGTGGTGATGGTCGCCCGCCGCGAGCCCGGCCCCTTCCACCGGATGATGCGGGTCGACCGCATCGCCGGCGCCGTCGCCAGCGCCTACCTCCTCGGCAAGGGCTTCGCGACGGAGGTTCCGGGCGGCGTGGTGGCGTTCCTGAAGAGCAGTGTCGCCACCGACCGGCCCGACATTCAGGTCATGCTGACCGCGGCGCCGATCACCGCCGAACCCTATCTGGAGCCGTTCAAGAAGCCGTTCCAGGACGCCTTCGCCTTGCGCGTGGTGACGATCCAGCCGGAGGGGCGCGGCACGGTCGCCCTCGCCTCCGCCGACCCGCTGGCGAAGCCGCTGATCCGGCAGAACTTCCTGTCGACCGAGCGCGACCGGCGGGCGATCGTCGACGGGGTGAAGATGATGAAGGACATCCTCGCCGAGGCGCCGATGGCCCCGTTCGTGGGGCGGGAGCTCGCGCCCGGAGCGGATGCGAGCGAGGCGGACATTCTCGCCCACGTGCGGGCGAGCGCCATCACGCTGCACCACCCCTGCGGCACCGCGGCGATGGGCGGCGACGGCGATCCGATGGCCGTCCTCGACGGCGCGCTGCGGGTGCGCGGCGTCGACCGGCTGCGCGTGGTCGACGGCGCCGCCATGCCGCGCATCACCTGCGGCAACATCAACGCCCCGATCACCATGATGGCGGAGAAGGCGGCGGACCTCATCCGCGCCGCGGCCACGGCCGAGGCGACGGTCGCCAGCGCCGCCCCCGTCGCCGCATGAGTGCGGCCGAACGCTGGGCGCCGTGCCTCGCGCCGAACCGGACGAGATACTGCGCAACCATGTGCGATATTTTTTCGCGTTAATGGTTGTTCTTGGTTGATCCAATAACCGACGCGTGACACTCTCGTCATCGCTGTCGGTTCACCCGGTGAGGAGAGGCGCAATCATGAACGCACCGAAGGCGTTTTCCAACAGAGACGAAGCTCTCAAGGCGCTCTACGACGATCTGTCGGCCCGCAACATGTTCCCCTTCTGGGCGACGAGCTCGGATGTCGAACACGACGAGGTGCGCCAGCTGATGGGCTCACAGAAGGCCGTGCCCTTCGTGTGGTCCTACAAGGAGGACATCGAGCCCATCCTCCATCGCGCGGCCGAGCTCGTGACCATGGACGATTCGGAGCGTCGCTCGCTGATCCTGGTCAATCCTGGCCTCAACCCGCGCCGCGCGACGGTGTCGACCATGTACACCGCCTACCGGCTCAACGATCCCAACGAGATCATGCCGCCGCACCGCCACTCGCCGAACGCCATCCGCTTCGGCCTGATCGGCTCGGGCAACTTCACCGGCGTCGAGGGCGAGGACATCACCTTCGGTCCGGGCGACATGGTGCTCACCCCCATCGACACCTGGCACAACCACGGCACGGTGGGCGACGAATCGGCCGTCAACCTCTCGGTGCTCGACCTGCCGCTCGTCGAAACGCTCAATTCCATCTACTTCGAGCACGACTACAAGGAAGACGCAGAGCTCAAGAAGAAGCAGACCGCGCGCTTCCCCACCGACTACTCCCAGCGCATCTACGGCCACGGCGGCATGATGCCCCGCTTCGTGTCCCACAAGCGCGGCACCCGGGCGGCCTCGCCGATGTACGTCTACCGCTGGGACATGATGCGGGAGATCCTCGAGAAGCATAAGGACTGGGACGGCGACCCCTACGAGGCGCTGATGGTCGAATATATCGACCCGACCACCGGCGGGCCGGTGTTCAAGACCATCACCTTCTTCGTCCAGATGCTGCGCCCCGGCGAGAAGACGATGCCGCTGCGCCAGACCGCGAGCCTCCTCGTCGCCCCCTTCGAGGGCAAGGGCTACTCGATCATCGACGGCCAGAAGCACGAGTGGAACCAGTTCGACACGCTGGCGGTGCCGGGCGGCAGCTGGTGCCAGCACGTCAACGCCTCGGATACCGAGCCCACCGTGCTGTTCGTCGCCTCGGACGAGCCCGCGCTCAAGGCCTTCAACCTCTTCAACCGCTGGGGCCGCGACGAGGCCGGCGACACCGTGCACCTTTCAGACCGCTGAGACTCTCCATGGCCGATGCCCTGAACACCTCTCTACTCGGCCATATCGACTGCCCCGGCGGCGGCCAGGTCTGGGTCGAGGGGACGACGCTCTACGTGGGCCACATGCGCGGGCCCTCCGGCACGTCGATCTACGACGTGTCGGACCCCCGTTCTCCCAAGCAGATCGCCCGCATCCACCTGCCGCCCGGCTGGCACTCCCACAAGGTGCGCGTCGCCGGCGACATCATGATCGTCAACCACGAGAAGCTCGGCCAGGACGGCGATCTCGACTTCGGCGGCGGTCTCGGCATCTACGACGTGTCGAACCCCGCCGAACCGCGCGAGATCGCCAAATGGCGCACCAGCGGTGGCCGCGGCGTCCATCGCTACGACTTCGACGGCCGCTACGCCTACATCTCCCCCACCGCCGAGGGCTATGTCGGCAACATCGTGATGATCCTCGACCTCGCCGATCCCGCCTCCCCCAAGGAGGTCGGTCGGTGGTGGATCCCCGGCCAGTTCACCGGCGGCGGCGAAGACTATCCGTGGGACAACTGGGTGACGCCGCGCTGCCACCATCCGCTGCGCCAGGGCGACCGGCTCTATGTGAGCTACTGGCACCACGGCCTCTTCATCCTCGACATCTCGGACCTGTCGAAGCCGCAGCTGATCTCGCAGTACAACACGAGCCCGTCCTTCCCCCACCCGACGCACACCTGCCTGCCGATGCCCACGCCGTTGAAGGGTCGCAAGATCATGGTGGTGGCGGACGAGGACGTCGCCAAGCTGTGGCCCGTCGCCCCCTCCTTCGCCTGGGTCTACGACATCACCGAAGAGCGGCTGCCGGTGCCGATCTCGACGATCAATGTGGACGGGCTCGACACGGACGGCTCGCCGCAGCCGCCTATGACCGGCTGCCACCAGCCCTCCGAGCGCTTCAGCGGCACGGTGATCCCCTTCGCCTGGTTCGCCCAGGGCCTCCAGATCTTCGACATCAAGGATCCGTTCCGCCCGGTCTCGGTGGGCCACTACCTGCCGGACGTTCCGGAGGGCGCCGACCGCCCCTCCTCCAACGACGCCACCATCGACGAGCGTGGTCTCGTCTACCTCGTCGACCGGATCCACGGCGTCGACATCATCGAAACCAGCGTTTTCTAGCGGAGAGCCCATGGCCGACACTCCCGACCGCTACCCGATCGGCAAGAAGAACCCCAACCTGCCCTTCTACCCGGCGGTACGGGCCGGCGACTTCATCTTCGTCTCCGGCCAGGTGGCGAAGGATGCCGACGGCAACATGATCGACGGCACCATCGAGGTGGAGACGGCCGCGACCATCGAGGCGATCCAGCGCATCCTCGCCGAGGCAGGCGCGACGCTCGACGACGTGGTGCGCGCCTGCACCTACCTGCAGGATACCCGCGATTTCGGCCGCTACAACAAGGTGTTCGGCCAGTATTTCACCAACGCCGGCCTCGCCCGAACCACGGTCGAGGCCAAGGCCGTCATCAACACCAAGATCGAAATCGACTGCGTGGCCTACAAACCCCTGCCGCGCTGAAGGAGGCTCGCCATGATGAAGTCGCTCCTCGTCGCTCTCGCTGCCACGCTGGCTGCCACCGCAGCCGACGCGCAGACGGTCCGCTTCGGCGCCGGCCAGCAGGGCTCGCAGAACTACGGCGTCAACGCCGCCCTCGCCCAGGCCGTCGACGAGCGCACGCCGCTGTCGGCGCAGGTGCAATCCTTCGGCGGGCCGACGGCCTACCTGCCGCTGCTGTCCTCCGGTGAGCTCGACTTCGCCGCCGTGGTCACCCCCGACGCGGGCGACGCGGTGCGCGGCAAGGGCCCCTTCGACGGCAACGCCCTCGGCGACCTCACCCTGGTCGCGCCCCTGTTTCCGAGCCCCGTGGGGCTGATGGTGCGCGCCGACGACGGTATCGCCACCATCGCCGACCTCAAGGGCAAGCGCGTCGCCTGGGGCATCCCGGCGCAGGCGAGCCTGCTGCCCTACGTCGAGGGCGCCCTCGCCAACGGCGGCCTCTCCATCGACGACGTCGAGCAGGTCCCGGTGGCGAGCGTCGCGAACGGCGTCGACGCGCTGGTCGACGGCTCGGTCGACGCGACCCTCTTCGCGCTGCGTAGCGGCAAGGTGGTGCAGGCCGATTCCGCCGTCGGCGGCGTGAAGTGGCTGCCCTTCGACGACAGCGAGGCCGCCGTCGCCGCCATGCAGGCCGTCGCGCCCGAATCCTACCTCGTGCCGGTGAAGCCGGAGGACAAGGTGGTCGGCGCCCCCGAACCGATGATGACGATGGCCTACGACTACGTGCTCCTCGCCAACGCCGGGGTGGCAGACGAGACGGTCGCCGCCGTCCTCACCATGCTGCACGACGACGGCGCGGAGATCGCCGCGGCGAACCGCGTGATCGGCGCGATCACCGAGGAGTCGCTCAACCGCGACTACCCCGCCTTCACGCGCCATCCGGCCGCGGCGAAATAGACCTATCGGGAGCGCGGGCCCACCATGACGCCGGAGCGCACACGGGACGCCGCGATTGGGAGCCTTTCGGCGCTCCTCGTCATCGCCTCGCTCGCGTTCGTGACCGACCTGCCGCGGCGCTTCGGCGTCGTGCTCTTCACCGAGCAGCAGCTCGCCATCGCCCTGGCGCTCGCCGCCGCGGCCGGCGTCTTCCTCGCCCTCAACCCGAAGCGGGTGGCAAGCCTCGTCGCCGCCGCCCTCCTCGCCGTCGTGACGCTCGTCGTCCTCGGCATGATCGCGGCGGACTATCCGACGCTCTCGATCAAAGCGGCGATGCGGCCCACCGATCTGGTGGTCATCGCCACCTTCATCGTCGCGCTGGTGCTCTTCCTGGTGTGGCGACTGATCGGGCTGCCGCTCGTCCTTCTGGTGCTCCTCTTCGTGGGCCTCGCCATCTACGGCGGTCCCCTCGGGGTGCCGGAGACGACGCCCGCCCGCGTCCCCCTCTATCTCGCGCTCGACGCCAACGCCCTCCTCGGCCTGCCGCTGCGGGTGGCGATCGAGGTGGTGATCCCCTTCGTCCTCTTCGGCGAGCTCCTGCGCGTCACGGGCGGCGGCGAGTTCCTGACGCGCCTCGCGGTGGCGGCCTTCGGCGGCTATCGCGGCGGCGCGGCGAAGGCCGCCATCGGCGCTTCGGCAGTGTTCGGCACCGTGTCGGGCAACGCCGTCTCCAACGTGGTGGGAACGGGGGTGGTCACGATCCCCCTCATCAAACGCACCGGCTTCACCGGGCCGCAGGCGGCGGCCATCGAGGCGGTCGCCTCCACCGGCGGCCAGCTGTTGCCACCGGTGATGGGGGCGGCGGCCTTCGTCATGGCCGACCTCCTGCGCGTGCCCTATACCGACATCCTGATCGCGGCGGCCCTTCCCGCCCTCCTCTATTTCGCGGCCGTCACCATCCAGGTGGACAGGCTCGCGGCGAAGCGCGGCATCCGCGGTCTCGCGGCGGCCGAGCGCCCGCGCATCGACCGGGCGGCGCTCGCCGGCGCCCACTTCGCACTGCCTTTCATCGCGATGTTCGGCGCCCTCTTCGCCTTCGAGACACGGCCCCAATATGCCGCCCTCGCCGCCTCGGCCGTGCTCATCGTGGTGGCGGCGGTCGTGCGCTTCGACGGGCGCCGGCTCGGCCTCTCGGGCATCCTCGACGCCGTGATCGCGACCGGGCGCGCGTCGGTGCCGCTCGTCGCCATCGTCGCGGCGGCCGGCCTTCTCATCGGCCTCATCAGCCTGACGGGGCTCGGCTTTTCGCTCGCCCTCGACGTCATCCGCATGGCGGACGGCTCGTCGATCGTGCTCCTCGCGCTCGTCGCTCTCTGCGCCATCGTGTTCGGCATGGGGATGCCCACGGTGGCGGTCTACGTGGTGCTCGCCACCGTCCTAGCGCCGGCGCTCGTCAAGGCCGGCTTCGGCGAGATGCAGGCCCATCTCTTCATCTTCTATTTCGGCATGATGAGCATGCTCACGCCGCCCGTGGCGCTCGCCTCGATCACCGCCGCGCGCATCGCGGAGGCGGACCCCTGGGTGTCGAGCTTCGTCGCGGTGCGGCTCGCCTGGGTCGCCTATCTCGTCCCCTTCCTCTTCGCCTTCTCCACCCCGCTGCTCCTCGACGGGCCGGTGCCGCTCGTGGTGGCGGCCGTCGTCACCGGCTTCGGCGGCATCCTCGCCGTGTCGATGGCGCTCGCCGGCTACGGCGCGCGCCCGCTCGGCTTGCTGATGCGGCTCGCCTTCGCGGCGGCGGGGCTGATGCTTCTCGTTCCCTTCGGGCTCGGCACGGTGCCGGCGGCGCTCAACATCCTCGGCGCCGCGCTCCTCCTCGCCCTTCTCGGGCGGGACAGTCTCGCCCGTCTTCTCCGCTCAACAACTCTCACGAGGCTCCAATGATCCGCCTGCTTGGCCGCAAGACGTCCGGCAACGTGCAGAAGGTGCTCTTCCTCCTCGAAGAGCTCGGCCTTCCCTACCGTCGCGAGGACTACGGCCGCCAGTTCGAGAACACGGCGACCGCCGAGTATCTCGCGATGAACCCGATGGGGAAGGTGCCGACCCTCCTCGACGGCGACGTGGTGGTTTGGGAATCGAACACGATCCTGCGCTACCTCGCCGCCAAGCACAGTCCCGCCCTCGGCGGCGAGACGCCAGCCGAGGCCGCCGCCATCGAGCCCTGGATGGACTGGCTGCTCGCCACGGTGAACGCGCCCTATCTCACCCTCTTCAAGGAGACGAAGAAGGAGCCCGCCGAGCGCTCCGAAGCCTTCGCCCCCGCCGCCAAGGAGCTCAACGCCGCGCTCAAGATGGCCGACGGGCGCCTCGAGGGGACGGACTATCTCGCCCTCGGCCGGCTGAGCCTTGCGGACATCGCCTGCGCCTCGGTGCTGAAGCGGTGCATGGAGTTCCCGGTGGAGCGGCCGGAGCTGCCCAACCTCACCCGCTGGATGGACGGCCTCCTCGCCCGCCCCGCCTTCCAGGTGGCGCTCGGCGAGCGCACCAGCACCCTCGCCGAGGCCGCGTGAGCGGGGCCGTCACCCGCGCCGCACTCGTCGGCCTCGGAACCATGGGACCCGGCATCGCGGCGGCCCTCGGCCGCGGCGGCGTCGCGGTGACGGCGACCGATACCCTTCCGACCGCGCTCGAGCGGGCGGAGGCGATGCTTCCCATCGCCCGCGGCGCGCTCGACGCCCTCGGCCGCACCGGCGAGGATGCCGCCGTCCGCTTCACCCCCTCCCTCGCGGAAGCGGTGGAGGGGGCCGACATCGTCATCGAGAACGTGCCGGAAGACGTCGCGATAAAGACCGCCCTCTACGGCGCGATCGAGGCGCTGGTCCCGCCCGAGACGCTGATCGTCTCCGACACCTCGGGCATTCCGATCAGCGACCTTCAGGTCGGCCTCGCCCATCCGGAGCGGATGGCCGGGATGCACTGGTCGAACCCGCCCCACATCGTGCCGATGATCGAGGTGATCGGCGGCAAGGCCACCGCGCCGGCGACGCTCGCCGCCGTCAGCGCTCTCGTGAGCGCCATCGGCTACCTCCCCGTGCGGGTGAAGAAGGACGTGCCGGGCTTCGTCGAGAACCGCATCCTCTACGCCATCATGCGCGAAGCGCTCGACCTCGTGGACGCGGGCGTGGTGGAGGCCGACGCCCTCGACACCTGCGTCTCGTGGGGCATCGGCTACAAGCTCGCCGTAGTGGGGCCGATGGCCCTCCTCGACATGGCCGGGCTCGACATCTACCGCTCCGTCGCGAGCTTCCTCAACAAGGAGCTCTCCGACCGCAAGGACGTCGCCCCCCTTATCGAGGAGCGCTTCGCCGCCGGAAAGCTCGGCCTCAAGACCGAGGAGGGGCTGAAGGCCTACGCGTCCGGCGAGGTGGCGCGGCTGACCGGCGAGCGCGCCAAGCGCCTCATCGCCGTGCGCCGCGCCCTCGAGGGTACGGCGTGAGCCCCCGCGACATGCCGATCGGCGGGGACATTCTCGCAACCCTCTCGGCGGCGAGCCACAAGCTCGTGCGCCTCCTCCTCGGCCTCGTGCTTCTCGCGATGACGCTCGCCAACGCCCTCAACGCCGGCGCGCGCTACCTCTTCGGCACCCAGATGCGCGGTACTGATGAGCTGCTCGCCTTCAGCCAGGTGGGCATCGTCATGCTTGGCCTCGCCGTGGTGACGGCGGAGCGGCGCCACCTCGCCGTCGACCTCTTTCCCGCGAAGAGCCCGATCAACGCGCTGCGCCGCCTCGTCCTCTCCCTCGTCACCTTCGCCGCCACGCTCTACGCCGCCATCCAGTCCTACGCCTTCGTGGAGCGGATGGCCGCGTTCGGCTCCAAGAGCATGGGGCTCGGCGTGCCGATGGTGATCCCGCACGCCCTCGTCTTCGTCGGCTTCGCCCTCACCGCGGCCGTGGCGCTCGCGACGGCGCTCGCCGACGCCCGCGCCCTCGTGAGCGAGGAAAGCCGCCGGTGATCGTGACGCTCGCCGCCCTTCCCGTCGCCCTCCTGGCGCTCGGTGCGCCGGTCTTCATCGTGTTCCTCGCCGGTGCCATCGCCACCATCGCATGGGTGCTGCCGGTCCCGCCGATCATCATCCAGCAGACGGTGTTCGGCTCGCTGTCGAACTACGCCCTCCTCGCCGTGCCCTTCTTCCTCTTCGCGGGCGAGCTGATGCGCCGCTCGGGGATCGCCGACCGCCTGGTGGACTTCGCCATCGCCGCGGTCGGGCGCGTGCCCGGATCGATGGGCCTCACCACCATCGGCGCGGGCACGGTGCTCGGCGCGGTGTCGGGGTCGAGCCCGGCGACCGTCGCCGCCCTCGGCAAGACGCTTTATCCGGGCCTCCTGCGCACCCGCCACTCGCCGAGCGAGGCGGCCGGGCTGATCGCCTCCAGCGCCTCCGTCGCCATCGTCATCCCCCCGTCGATCGCGATGATCCTCTACGGCGCGGCGGCCGAGCAGTCGATCGCCAAGCTGTTCATCGCCGGCGTCCCGGCGGGGCTCCTCATCGCCGGGCTGATGGCGCTCTGGGTGGTGGGGGTCGCGCTGGTGCGCGGCAGCGCGTCCGAGCATCGCTTCGTCGCCGCCATCGCCGTCCGCGCCTTCCTGCGCGCCGTGCCGGGGCTGTTGATGCCGGTATTCGTCCTCGGCGGCATCGTCGCGGGGTGGTTCTCGCCCACCGAGGCGGGCGGCTTCGCCGCGCTCTATGCGATCCTCGTCGGCATCCTCGTGCACCGCTCGCTCTCCTTGTCGGAGCTCCTGGAGGCGGCCGCCGAGGCGGCGGTCCTGTCGGCGCAGATCCTCATCATCGTCGCCGCGGCGGGGGTGTTCTCCTACCTCCTCACCACGCAGCAGGTGCCGCAGGCCCTGATCGGCTGGGTCGGCGGCCTCGGTCTCAACGCCTGGCAGTTCCTCCTCGCGGTCAACCTCCTGCTGCTGGCGGTGGGCTGTCTGCTCGATCCCACCTCGGCGATCCTCGTGCTGTCGCCGCTCCTCGTGCCGATGGCGACGTCGCTCGGCATCGACCCGATCCACTTCGGCATCGTCATGACGGTGAACCTTGCCATCGGCATGTTCACCCCGCCCTTCGGCCTCAACGTGTTCGTGGCCCAGTCGGTGCTCGGGCTGCCGCTCGGCACCATCTTCCGCGGCGTCCTGCCCTTCGCGATCGTCCAGATCCTGGCCCTCGCGATCATCACCTACTGGCCGCCCCTCACCCTCGCCATCACCCGTCTCGTCTAGGAGGACTCTCCATGCGCTTCCGCATCGCCGCCACCGCTCTCGCCATCGCGATGGCCGCCGCCCCCGCTCAGGCGCAGACCGTCATGAAGATGGCGAGCGCCACCATCAACGACGTGCAGCACGAGTTTCAGAAGGTCTTCAAGCGCGAGCTTGAAGCGACCGTCGGCGATGCCATCACCGTGGAGATCTACCCGGCGAGCCAGCTCGGCCCGATCCCGCAGATGGCGGAGGGTGTCGCCTTCGGCACCATCGAATCGTTCATCTCGCCGACGTCCTTCCTGACCCCGCTCGACCCGAAATTCCAGGTGTTCGACGTCCCGGGCCTGTTCGCCTCGCCGGACGAGCTCTCGGCGGTGATCCACGATCCCGACTATCGCGACCACATCGAGACGATGTTCCTCGACCGCGGGCTGCGCGTCATCGGCGCCATCTACAACTCGCCCGTCCTCATTCTGACGCGCAAGCCGGTGGAGACGGTCGCCGACATGAAGGGGCTCAAGGTGCGCACCTTCGCCTCGCCCCTTCAGGTGCTGCCGATGGAGGCCGTCGGCGCCATCGCGACGCCGCTGCCCCTTTCGGAGGTGGTGCCGCAGCTCCAGTCCGGCGGCATCGACGGGATGCTCGCCGGCATGCCCATCCTCACGGCGTTCAAGTTCTACGACATCGCCAAGAACGTGACCGACCTCGACTTCTCGTTCATCGTCTCGATGAATGTGGTGAACGAGCAGTGGTTCCAGTCGCAGGCGCCGGAGATCCAGGAGGCGATCCGCCAGGCCGGTCGCGCCGCGGAGGCGGAGGTGTTCCCCTGGGGCGTCGAGAACGTGGCGCGCGCCAACGGCGTGTGGACCGACAATGGCGGCATGATCCACCAGCTTCCCGCCGATGAGCTGAAGGCGATGCTCGCCGAGTTCGAATCGATCGGCGCCGAGGTGGTGACCGCCGAGCCGGCCACCGCCGAGGAGTATGAGCGCCTTCAGGGCGTCCTGAAGGCGAAGCGCGAGGCGAACTAGCGCACGGGAGCGCAGATGAGGCGATCGGCCATGCGGCAGATGATCAGCTCCGGCCAATCGACCGCCGCCCCCTCGCTGCGGGGCAGGTCGAGCGTGGCGCGCGTCTGCCATGCCGCGCCCGGCCGACCGCACCATACCCGCTCCACCGCCATCGCCTCGCCCCTGTCGCTCACGACCGCCACCGTGCCGTCGGGGGCGCGCAGGAGCGGCAGGGCGAGGCTCGCCCCCGGCCCCGCCGTGCCGAACGCGGCGGAGAACCAGTGGGCGATCGACGCCTCGCAGGCGATCGGCTCGGCGGTGCGGTTCTCCACCGTCACCGGCGCCGGCTCCGCCCCGACGATCGCCGCCGTCGCGGACCCCGCGGCGAGCCCGACCATCAGCCCCAAGCCCCCCACGACCCGTGCAGCCACCGACGCTGTGCGTCCAACCATTCCTGTTGCCTCCACGGTGCAGGTGTTTACCGGGCCGTCGGCCCCAAACGGAGGGAGAGTTCGATGAGTGTGAGACGTTATACCATCCCAGCGGTGGCCGCGGCCCTTCTCGTGGGCCTCTCCACCGCCTCGGCGCAGACGAAGGTGGAGAGCATCGCCATCCTGGTGCCCGAGCAGGGCACCGACTACGGCTGGAACCAGCAGGGCGTCGATTCGGCCCGGGCGGCCGCCGAAGCGGCCGGCGTGGAGCTGATCCCCGCCGAGGGCCTCGGCTACGGCGACATCCGTCCCACCCTGCGCGAGCTCGCCGCCGACGGCGTGGGGCTGATGATCGCCCACGCCTCCGGCTACAACACCGCCGCCCCCGAGATCGCCGAGGAGACGGGCGTTCCCGTCGCCATCGTCGACAGCCCCGACAAGCTGAAGCCCGGCCTCGTCGCCGACTACACCCTGTCGGGCCACGAGGGCGCCTATCTCGCCGGCCGCCTCGCCGCCAAGACCACCGACACCGGCACCGTGGGCATCGTGGTGTCGGGTGAGCCGCCCTCGTGGAACTCCCACTCCGCCGCCTTCGCCGACGGCGTGAAGGCCGAGGACGACAGCGTGAAGGTGCTCTACGCCGTGATCGGCCCCGCCGCCTATTCCGACGCCGCCGGGGGCAAGCGGGTGACGGAAAGCGTGATCGCCGCCGGCGCCGACGTGATCTTCGGCCAGGGCAACGGGTCGAGCTTCGGCATGATCCAGGCCGTGGAGACCACCCCCGCCACCGATGGCTCGGACGTGATGTTCATCGACGTCATCGGCGACAAGAGCGAGCTCGACACCGGCCACCTCCTCTCCTCGGTGATGTGGGACATGACACCCGTCTACACCGCCATGATCGAGGACCTCGAGGACGGCACCTTCGGCACCAAGAGCTACGCGATCTCCATCGCCGACGATTCGGTGAAGCTCCTCAAGACGCCGCAGATCCCCGACGCGACGTGGGACGAGCTGATGGCGCTCCGCCAGGACATCATCGACGGCAAGATCACCGTGGAGCCGGTGTTCGACGCCCAGGCGGTGCGGGCGAAGATGGCGAACGTCTCCGCCGACTGACGATGGTTGAGGGGGCGACGTCCGACCGGCGCCGCCCCCCTTTCGTGATCTGAGACACCCGTGATCTGAGACACCCGTGATCTGAGACACCCGTGATCTGAGACACCGGCGAGCCGACGAGCGAGCATGACAGAGCCGATCCTATCCGTCCGCGGCCTCACCAAGCGCTATCCGGGCGTCGTCGCCAACGACGGCGTCGACCTCGCCCTCATGGGTGGCGAGGTGCACGTGCTTCTCGGGGAGAACGGCGCCGGCAAGTCCACGCTGATCGCGATGCTGACGGGACTGCAGCAGCCCGACGCCGGCGACATCCTCGTCGACGGGACGCCGCGCGTGATCGCCTCCCCGCGCGAGGCGCTGCGGCTCGGCATCGCCTGCGTCTATCAGACGATCATGCTCTCCCCCACGCTGACGGTGGCGGAGAATCTCGCCCTCGGCGAGCCCTGGTGGTCGCGGCCCGACCGGGCGAAGATCGCCGCCGAGCTCGCCGCGATGCGCGAAGACCTCGACATCGCCGTCGATCCGGACGCGCTCGCCGGCGACCTCTCCCTCGGCCAGCAGCAGCAGGTGGAGATCGCCCGCGCCCTGATGCGCGGCGGCCGCGTCCTGATCCTCGACGAGGCGACCTCGATGCTGACGCCCGCCGGGGCGGACGAACTCGGAGCCCTGATCCGCCGCCTCGCCGCGCGCGGGCTCGCCATCGTGTTCATCTCCCACAAGCTCAACGAGGCGCTCGCCTTCGGCGACCGCGTGTCGGTGCTGCGCCTCGGCCGCAAGGTGGGCGAGCTGACGCCCGACCACATCGCCGCCCAGCCCAAGGAGGCGACGATGGCCGAGATCGTCGGGCTGATGTTCGGCCGCGATCGGGCCGAGGCGATGGCGCGCACCCCGCGCCCGGCCTCCGCCGAACCTCCGATCCTGCAGGCGACGGGCCTGTCACTTCAGGTGCCCGGCGGCGTCGGCCTCAAGGACGTGTCCCTCGAGGTGGCGCCCGGCGAGGTGCTCGGGATCGCCGGGATCGACGGCAACGGCCAGCGCGAGCTCGCCGAGGTGCTCGCCGGCCAGCGCGTCGCGGCGGGCTCGATCCGCCTCGCCGGCGAGGCGATCGACGGCCTCGGCGTCGGCGCCCGCCGCCGCAAGGGGCTGCGCTACCTCACCGACGACCGCCACCACGAGGGCACCGTCGGCCCGTTCGCGGTGGCGGAGAATTTCGTGACCAAGGACGTCGGCGCCTCCCCCTTCTGGTCGGCCGCCGGCCTCGTCGACAAAAGCGCGATCGGCGCCCACGCCGCGCGGATGGTCGCCGACTTCGACGTGCGCACCCCGTCCGTCGCCACCCCCATCGGCCGCCTGTCGGGCGGCAACATGCAAAAGGTGATCCTCGCCCGCGAGCTGACCGGGGAGGCGAAGGTCGTCATCTACGCCAAGCCCACCTACGGGCTCGACGTCGCCAACACCGAGGCGACGCGCGCGCGCATTCTCGCCGCCGCCGAAGCCGGGGTCGCGACCGTCCTCATCTCCACCGATCTCGACGAGATCCTCGCCCTGTCGGACCGCATCGCGGTGATGTCGGCGGGCCGCATCGTCGGCACCGTGCCGAACGGACCCGACGCGCGCGCCGCCGTCGCCGACCTCATGGTGGGACGGGTGGCGGCATGAGCGCGACCGATCAGACGCTCGACACGCCGCGCTCCCGCCCCCCCTTCGGGCTGACGCGGCTCGTCCTCACCACCCTCGCCCCGATCGTGGCGGCTCTCCTCCTTTCAGCGCTGGTGCTCGCCCTCCTCAGCGTCGACCCCGTCGCCTACTACGCCTACGTGCTGCGCCGCGGCCTCACGTCGTGGCTCGGGCTTCAGGCGACGCTGACGCGCATGGCCCCGCTCCTCTGCCTCGCGGCGAGCCTCATCATGGCGTTCCGCGCCGGCCTCTGGAACCTCGGCATCGACGGGCAATTCCTGCTCGGCGCCGTGCTGGTGGGGGCGACGGCGCAGCCCCTGTCCACCGTTCTGCCCCAGGCGGCGATGCTGCCCTTGTGCATCCTCGTCGCCGCCGCCGCTGGGGCGCTGTGGGCGCTCGTTCCCGCGCTCCTCAAGGCCTACGAGGGCGTCAACGAGATCATCACCACCTTGATGATGACCTTCCTCGGCATCTCGCTCGCCAACGTCCTCGTCAAGCTGCTCTTCCTCGACCCCGCCACCACGGTGCCGCAGACCCGCACCCTCCCCGTCGCCGACCGCTTGCCGACGCTGCCGGAGAGCACGATCTCCTCCGGCCTCCTCATCGGCGTCGTCGCCGTCCTCGCCGTGCACTTCGTCATGACGCGGACGGCCTTCGGCATGCGCCTCAGGATCGTCGGCACCAATCCGCGGGCGGCGGTGCACGCGGGACTGTCGGTGCCCGCCCTCACCATCGCGGTGTTCTGCCTCTCCGGCGCGCTCGCCGGCATCGCCGGCGCGGTGGAGGTGCTGGGCGTCCAGGGCAACGTGCGGGCCGACTGGAACCCCGCCTACGGCCTCGCGGTGATCCCGCTCGTCTTCCTCGCCCGGTTCAACGGGGTGGCGGCGATCGTCTTCGTGTTCGCCTTCTCGATCCTCTCGATCGGCGGGGAGAGCGCGGCGCGGCGGCTCGGGGTGCCGCACTTCTTCACGCTGGTGGTGGTGTCGATCCTTCTCATCGCCCTGGCGCTCGCCGAATATGTCGACCACCGCCGGCGTCAACGGACGACCTGATGGAACAGCTTCTCACCGTCGCCTTCCTCACCTCCCTCCTCGCCGGCGCGGTCACGGCGGGGGTGCCGCTGCTCCTCGCCGGGCTCGGCGAGCAGGTGTCGGAGAAGGCGGGCGTCCTCAATATCGGCATCGAGGGCATGATGCTGGTGGGCGCCTACACGGGGTTCGTCGCGGCCTGGTCCACCGGCTCCTTCTGGCTCGGCTTCGCCGCGGGGGCGGCGGGCGGCATGGCGGTCGCGCTGTTGATGGCGCTCCTGTGCGTGCGCCTCGGTCTCAACCAGATCGTCGTGGGCATCGCCCTCACCCTCGGAGCGGAAGGGATCACCGCCCTCCTCCATCACGTGCAGTTCTCGCGCACCTATCCGCGCCTGCCGGGGGTGGAGACGCTGCCGATCCCCTTCCTCTCCGAGATCCCGGTTCTCGGCCGCGCCCTCTTCGACCGGCACCCCTTCGTCTATCTCGCGGTGCTGATGGTGCCGCTGCTCGTCTTCGTCTTCCGCCGCACCGGGCTCGGCCTCCACCTCCAGGCGGCCGGCGACAAGCCCGCGGCGCTCGACGCGGCCGGCGTCTCGGTGGTGACGACGCGCACCGCCGCCGTGCTCTTCACCGGCGCGATGGCCGGCATGGGCGGCACCTACATGGCCAATATCGGCGCCGGCCTGTTCATTCCCTTCATGACCGGCGGGGCCGGCTTCATCGGCATCGTTCTTGCCATGCTGGCGCGGGGGCGGCCGGGGTGGGTGCTCTTCGGCGCTCTCCTCTTCGGCGCGTCGATGGCGCTCACCACCGCGCTCCAGGTGGGCGGCGTGAACATTCCCACCGACGTGATCCAGATGGTTCCCTTCGCGGCCGTGATGGCCGTGCTCGTCATCTTCGGGCGCCGGGCGAAGCTGCCCGCCGCGCTCGGCCTGCCGTACGTCCGCGGCGAACGTTAGCGCTCACTTGACCGAAACAAGAGGCCCACGATGTCCGACACCAAGGTCTACCTGCTCGACGGCGGCACCCTCGTCCTCGACGGCTTTCATATCTTCTGGAACCGCGGTCCGGGAGGCGAGGTGCGCTTCCCCGTCTACTCGATCCTCATCGAGCACGCCGAGGGCCGCTTCCTCATCGACACCGGCTTCGACTACGACCACGTGATGGCCGCCCTCGCCTTCGAGAAGCCGCAGCAGACGAAGGATCAGACGATCCCCGGCGCGCTGAAGCTCCTCGGCCTGGAGCCGAAGGACATCCCGGTGGTGGTGAACTCCCACTTCCACTTCGACCACGTCGGCGGCAACAAATATTTCCCGCACGCCAAGAAGATCTGCCACAAGAACGAGATCACCCAGGCCGCCCAGCCGGAGGTGTTCGAGGTGCTCGGCTACTCCGACCTCTCCTTCTCCGCCGAGGCGGCCGAGGCCCGCGGCAAGAGCGATCAGCTCCTCGAAGGCACCACGGCGGCGAACTCCCAGTTCGAGCTGATCGAGGGCGACGTGGAGCTCGCCAAGGGCGTGACCTTCATCTACACGCCCGGCCACACGGTGGGGAACTACAGCCTTCTCGTCGAGTTCGGCACGCGCAAGCCGATCCTCTTCACCATCGACGCCGCCTACACCGAGCAGAGCCTCAAAACCAACAATCAGGCGAGCTTCCACATCGATCCGGTGGCGGGGGTGCGCTCGATGGAGCGGCTCAAGGCGTTGGCGGCCGAGAAGGACGCCGATCTGATGTATTCGCACGACATGGCGAACTTCCAGACCTACAAGACCGGCACCCAATTTTATGGCTGAGCGCACCACCGTCTTCACCTTGTCGACGGGGCCCGTCGACGCCTACCCGGAGGTGCTGGCGGGCATCAGCCGGCCGGTGCGCTACGATTTCGATCCGCTCTACCTCGCCGAGTATGAGCGGATCGTGGAGCGGGCGCGCGTCGCCCTCGGCACCGCCGCCGCGCCGGTCATCCTCCAGGGCGAGCCGGTGCTGGGGCTCGAGGCCGGCGCCGCCTCGCTGATCGCGGCGGACGACGTCGTCCTCAACCTCGCCTCCGGCGTCTACGGCAAGGGCTTCGGCTACTGGGCCGCCCGCTACGCCAAGGAGGTGACCGAGATCGCGGTCCCCTACAACGAGGCGATCAGCCCCGAGACGGTGCGCACCAAGCTCGCCGAGCGGCCCGACGTCACGATCGTCTCCGTCTGCCACCACGACACCCCCTCGGGCACGCTCAACCCCATCGACGAGATCGGCGCGGTGGTGGCCGAGCACGGCGCGCTCCTCATCGTCGACGCCGTCTCCTCCTGGGGCGGCATGCCGACGAGCCCCGACGCCTGCCACGCGGCGCTCTACATCACCGGCCCCAACAAGTGCCTCGGCGGCACGCCCGGCCTCACCATCCTCGCCGTATCGGAGGCGGCGTGGGAGAAGATGGCCGCGAACCCCGCCGCCCCCCGCGCCTCGATCCTCTCCATCCTCGACTGGAAGGACGCCCACAAGGCCGACCGCCCCTTCCCCTTCACCCCCTCGGTGGCGGAGATGAACGGCCTCGACGCCGCCCTCGCCCTCTACCTGGAGGAGGGCCCGGAGAAGGTGTGGGCCCGCCACGCGCTGACGGCGGCCGCCTGCCGCGCCGGCATCAAGGCGATGGGGCTGTCGCTGTGGGCCGCGCGCGAGGCGATCGCCTCGCCCACCTGCACCGCCGTCGCGGTGCCGGACGGGGTGTCGGCCGACGCCCTCCTGACCGAAGCCCAGATGCGCTACGGCGTCGTCTTCTCCAAGGGGCGCAAGGAGACCGACGGCAAGCTCGTGCGCATCGGCCATATGGGCACCACCGCGCGCCCGCTCTACGCCACCCTCGCCGTGACCGCCTTCGGCGGAGCGCTCAACGCCCTCGGCCACACGGTGGACGTCGGCGCCGGCGTCGCCGCCGCCCTCTCCGTCATCGACGCCGCCCCATGACCGGCCCCCACAAGAAGGATCTCTCAGATGGATGACCTCAGCGGCAAGACGGCCGTCGTCACGGGCGCGGCCCAGGGGATCGGCGCGGCGATCGCCCGGCGCCTCTCCAAGGCGGGGGCCACGCTGCACCTTGCCGACATCAACGAGGCGGGCGTCGCCGCCCTCGCCGCCGAGCTCGGCAACGCCACGGCCCACAAGACCGACATCTCCGACCCCGCCTCCGTCGCCGCCCTCTTCGAGACGGTGGGCGCCGCGGGCGGCCTCGACATCCTCGTCAACAATGCCGCCATCGTCCCCTTCGTCGCCTGGGACGACGTCGACCTCGCCCACTGGAAGAGGATCATCGACACCAACCTCACCGGCGTCTTCCTGATGAGCCGCGCCGCCACCGACATGATGCGCGCGAACGAGGTGAAGGGGCGCGTCATCAACATTTGCTCCAACACCATCTTCGCCGGCACCCCCAACATGGCGGCCTACGTGGCGGCGAAGGGCGGCGTGTTCGGCTTCACGCGGGCGCTCGCCACCGAGATCGGCAAGTACGGCATCACGGTGAACGCCGTCACGCCCGGGCTCACCGCCTCCGACGGGGTGATGGCGAGCCCGCACAAGGAGGCGTTCGGCTTCGTGGAGATGCTTCAGGCGATTCCCGGCCAGGGCAAGCCGGAGGACATCGCCCCGGTGGTCGCCTTCCTCGCCACCGACGAGGCGCACTGGATCACCGGCCAGACCATCAACGTGGATGCGGGCATGGTGCGCTGGTAACGCGCGATTCGGTTGCGAATCATCTTTTAATACATCTTAGGTTGTGAAATAGTCGGACCCTCAACAAAGGGGGGGTCCGACATGACGAAAACATATTGTCTGAGGGGTAAGCGCGTGTTCGTGGCCGGCCATCGCGGCATGGTCGGCAGCGCGCTGGTGCGGCGCCTGGAGCTCGAGGATGACGTGACGATCCTCGCCGCGCCGCGCAACGAGCTCGACTTGCGCGACCGGATCCGGGTGCGCGGCTGGATCGAGGCGCATCGGCCGGACTGCGTGTTCCTGGCGGCGGGCCGTGTCGGCGGCATCCTCGCCAACGACACCCGGCCGACGGAATTCCTGTTCGACAATCTGGAGCTCGAGCTCGCCGTGATCCTCGGCGCCTTCGAGGCGGGGGTGAGCCGGCTCGTGTTCCTCGGCTCCTCCTGCATCTATCCCCGCGGGGCGATGCAGCCGATCACCGAGTCGGCGCTGATGACGGGGGCGCTGGAGCCGACCAACGAGTGGTACGCCGTCGCCAAGATCGCCGGCATCAAGATGGTGCAGGCGCTGATGAAGGAGCACGGCGCCCGCTACATCTCGGTGATGCCCACCAACCTCTACGGCCCCGGCGACAACTTCGACCTCCTGTCGAGCCACGTCATCCCGGCGCTGATGCGCAAGGCGCACGACGCGCGCATCTGCGGCGCCAACCACATGAGCGTGTGGGGCAGCGGCACGCCGCGCCGCGAGTTCCTCCATGTCGACGACTGCGCCGACGCCATCGTCCACTTGGCCCAGCATCACGACGGATACGAGCACGTGAACATCGGCACCGGGCAGGACATCTCGATCCGCGACGTGGCGGAGCTCGTCGCCGACACGGTGGGCTTCAACGGCGAGCTGCGCTTCGACCATACGAAGCCCGACGGGATGCCCCGCAAGCGGCTCGACGTCTCGCAGCTCGACGCGCTCGGCTGGCAGCCGCGGATCGGTCTGCGCGACGGGCTCTCCGCCACCTACAGGTGGTTTCTCGACCACCACATGGCGATGGCCGCCTAGGATTTCCGGGGCTACAAGCCCCGCGCCAGCTTCGGTTGGATAAAAGCGCGCAATTCAGCCATCGTCGTTGCGAAGGGTCCGGTTCGGGTCCCCCGGGCCCGTGCCCGCGGCAGACCGGGTCGAACCCGAAAGACACCGATCCGCGTTCACACCGCGTTGGAAGGAAGAGGTGGCGCCATGAGCGACGAAGAGCTGACGCGCGATCCGAGCCGGATCAAGGCATGGGCCGAGGCGCGAGGCGGCCGGCCGGCCATGTCGGCCACGACGACCGGAAAGCGCGCGGTCGGCGAGCGCCCGAGGTTGGATTTCGGCAAGGCGAGCCCGTCGCTGAAGCCCATCAGCTGGGACACCTTCTTCAAGTTGCTGGAGACGGAGAACCTCGCCCTCCGTCTCCAGGAGAAGACCAAGTCCGGCAACCTCAGCCGCTCCTGCAAGGTGGTCGAGGCGACGCACGCCGCACCGGCACCGGCGAAGCGCGCTGAACCGAAGAAGGCCGTCTCCCCCAAAGGCACGGCCCGAAAGAACGGCGCAGCGACACCCGCCACGGCGCCGAAATCCAGCGCCACGCCGAAGCCCAACCCCTCGCAGAAGGCCGAAGCCTCGGGGAAGACAGGCGTGTCGCCGAAGACGAGCGCCTCGCGGAAAGCCGGCGCATCACAGAAGGTGAGCGCCTCGCGAAGAGCCACTGCGTCGCACAAGGCGAACGGCACGCAGCGCATCACTGTCGCTCAGAAGACCGCCTCGACGACCCCAACGCCGGCGACAGCCTCCCGGCGGAGAGCCGCAAACGGGACGGCCAAGGCGCAAACTGCCGGCACCGTCACGCCAGCCGTGACCTCCACGCCGACGTCACGCACCAAGTCCGCCAGCAAGGCGTCGTCGCCCACGCCGGCAAAGTCGGCGTCGGCCAAACCCACCCCGACCAAGGCCAAGCTGGCAAGCGCCAAGTCGGCAAGCGCCAAGTCGACAGCAGCCAAGTCGGCGAGCACCAAGTCAGCAGGCGGAAAGTCAGCGGGCGCCGATGCGGCCAAAGCCAAATCAGCAGGCGTCAAGTCGGCGAAAACAACGCCGACGAGCGCGACGCCGACGGACGCCAAGTCACCGCGCACAGTGCCGTCTCAAACGAAGTCGTCCGGAACCATGCCGCCCGTGACCAAGTCGTCCGGGACCAAGCCGTCTGCCTCCAAATCGACCGCGACCAAATCGGCAGACGCAAAATCGACGGCCGCAAAGTCCGCCGCCAAGCCTTCCAAGGCTGCGGCCGCCCCCGCCGCCCCCAAGCGCAGCGCTTCGGCCGCCAAGCCGTCGCCCGCGTCCGCGAAGGCCGACGGCAAGACGGCACCACGTGCGGCGCAGGCCGACGGCAAGACGGCGCCGCGGGCCGCGCAGGCAGAAGCGAAGAAAAGCGCCAGCGGCGCGAAGCCGGCGAAGGTCTCGAGTCCCACCCGTCCGACGAAGGCCGCGACGGGTGACACGGCAATCACCACCACCGACCACGCCCGCATCCGTGAATGGGTGGAAGCGCGCGGCGGCCGCCCCTGTCACATCGCCTCGGCGATGGACGGCGAGAGCACCGGCATGCTGCGGATCGGCTTCGGCAGCGTCGAGCCGGGCCTTCGGGAGCTCGCCTGGCCGGACTTCCTCCAGGCCATCGAGGAGAAGGCCCTCGCCTTTCACTTCAAGGAGACGACGAAGAGCGGTCGCACCAGCCGCTTCTGCAAGTTCGTCAGCCGCAGCTGACCGGCGACTCGGCCGCTCGCGCACCAGCACACGCGAGGGCCGACGCCCGACCCAAAGCGTCGCCTCACAACGCCGGGTGCCGACGCTCCCGGCTCGCGACATCGCGGCGCCGCGTGCACCGCGCCGCGGCCTCGCGACATCGCGCCGATCACCAGCCCGCAGGATCCTCGGCGGGAGCTATTCGGCGGCGCAGGCCATCCAAGCGTCTTCGTCCCACACCTCGATCCCAAGCGCCTGGGCCTTGGTGAGCTTGGAGCCCGCGCCGGGGCCCGCCACCACGATGTCCGTCTTCTTGGAGATCGACCCCACCACGCGCGCACCCAGCGCCTCGGCGCGCGCCTTCGCCTCGTCCCGCGTCATCGCCTCCAGCGATCCGGTGAACACGATCGCCTTGCCCGCGATCGGCGAATCCACCGCCCGCTGCACCTCGGGCTCGGCCGTCACCTCGGCCATCAACGCGTCGACCGCCTCAACGTTGTGCGCCTCGCCGAAGAAGGCCTCGAGCGCCTCAACCACCGTGCCGCCGATGCCGTCGATGCTCTCGAGATCCGCCCGCACGCTGTCGCCGGCTTCCGCCTCCGCGTCGGGAGGCGCATCCTCCTTGCGCGCTTCCTCCTCGCGCGCTTTTTCCTCGTGTGCTTCCCCCTCCCGCGCTTCGTCCTCGCGCGCTTCCTCCTCGCGCGCTTCCTCCTCCCGCGCTTCCTCCTCCCGCGCCTCCTCCTCCCGTGCCTTCGCCGCGGCCGCCAGCGCCTCCATCGCGCTGCGGAAGGCCTCCCAGGTGCCGAAATGGAGCGCCAGAAGACGCGCCGAGATCTCGCCCACCCGGCGAATGCCGAGCGCGTAGATCAGACGCCGCAGCGCGATGGTGCGCCGGCTGTCGATGGCGGCGAAGAGGTTCCTGACACTCGTCTCGCCGTACCCCTCGCGGTCGACCAGCCGCTCGCCCTCCGGCCGCTCGGCGTCGCGGGCGGCGAGGGTGAAGATGTCCGCCGGCGTGCGGATCAACCCCTCGGCGTGGAAGGCGGCGATCTGCTTGGACCCCAGCCCCTCGATGTCGAACGCGGCGCGGCTCACGAAGTGCTTCAGCCGCTCCACCTGCTGGGCGGCGCAGACGAGGCCGCCGGTGCAGCGGCGCACCACGTCGGGGCGCCCGGTGCGCGGGTTCATCTCGGCCACCACGTGACTGCCACACACGGGGCAGCGATCCGGAAACACGTAGGGCTCGGCCCCCGCCGGACGCTTCTCCTTCAGAACCCGCACCACCTGCGGGATCACGTCGCCGGCGCGCTGGATCTCCACGGTGTCGCCCACCCGCACGTCGAGCCGGGCGATCTCGTCCGCATTGTGCAGGGTCGCGTTCTTCACCACCACGCCGCCGACGGTGATCGGATCGAGCTTCGCCACCGGCGTCAGCGCGCCGGTGCGCCCCACCTGCACGTCGATCGCCTCGAGCACGGTGATCGCCCGCTCGGCCGGGAACTTGTGGGCGATCGCCCAGCGCGGCCGCCGCTCCCGCTCGCCGAGGCGGCGCTGGAGGTCCAGCCGATCGAGCTTATAGACCATGCCGTCGATGTCGTAGGGGAGACCGGACCGCTCCTCTTCGATGGCCGCGTAGGCCGCCATCAGCTCGGCGAGGCCGTCGCAGCGCCGCGTCAACGGGTTCACCGGCAGCCCCCAGGCCGCGAGCGCCTCCATCATCCCCCACTGGGTGTCCGCGGGCATCTCGCTCACCGCCCCCCACCCATAGGCGAAGAAGTGGAGCGGCCGGTCACCGGTCTTCGACGCATCCACCTGACGCAGCGAGCCGGCCGCCGCATTGCGCGGATTGGCGACGGGCCGCTTGTCGGCCTCCAACAGGCGCGCGTTCAGCGCCTCGAAGTCGCCGTGCGTCATGTAGACCTCGCCGCGCACCTCGAAGACGTCGGGCGCCGCCTTCGGCAGCGTCTTCGGAATGGCGTCGACGTAGCCGACGTTGGCGGTGACGTTCTCGCCGGTGCGCCCGTCGCCCCGCGTCGCCGCCACCACGAGCTTGCGCTCCTCGTAGCGCAGGCTGATCGACAACCCGTCGATCTTCGGCTCGGCGGTGAAGGTGAGCGCCGTGTCCCCGTCGAGCTTCAGGAAGCGCCGCACCCGGGCGATGAATTCTTCCACCTCCGCCTCGGTCAGCGCCTTGTTGAGCGAGACCATCGGCACCGGATGCTCGACCTCGGCGAAGGCGCCGGAGGGAGCGGCGCCGATCTCGGCCGAGATCGACCCGTCGGCGAGCTCCGGATATTCGGCCTCGAGGTCCTCCAGCTCCCGCCGCAGCGCGTCGTAGGCGGCGTCGGAGATGATCGGGTCGTCGTCCTGGAAATAGCGCTTGTCGTGCTCGGCGATCTCCTTGGAAAGCGCGGCATGCCGCTCCGTCGTCGTCCGGTCAGCCACCTTTGGTCCCCTAGCTCAGCCGTCGATGCAGGCGACGGCGTATGCCCCAACACCCACGATCACAAGCACCCCTGCCTCCGCATAGCTATCCGCGGCCACGCCGCGGGCAAGACGCAGCGAGATGAGGATCTCGGAGGTCGCGGGATCGGCGAACTCGACGATGGCGCTACGCTCGTCGGCGTAGGTGTGGACGATGTCGACGAGCTTCGCCCCCTCCACGCCGACGGTGGACCAGGTGGTGTCCACGGTGACGATCTCCGCGCGCAGCGGCATCAGCACGGGCGGCTCGCTGCGCGTCAGAAGCAGCGAGGCGACGACGGCGTTGTCGTCGATCCCCTGGCATTCGAGCGAGCCGGTCGCAAAGGCAGGCCCCGCCGCGAGGAGCGACAGGCCGAGACAGAGGGCACGCATAGAGCGTCTCCGACAGACCAAACCGGCCTCACTTTATACGAGATCCCACGAAAGCGCCGCCGCCCGCACCGCCCGATAGTGCCTCAGTGTGCATTCTGGAGCCGATCCGCTCACCTCATCGCGATCCGCCATCCAATCCTGTAGGCTTGTCTTGAGATCCGGGGGGAGGAGACGATGACGTCACTCACGTTGGAGTCTTTCATAGACGAGATGATCCGCCTCTCGCGAAAGCGCGGATACAGCCCAACCACCTTCATTCAGATGCGTCGACGGCATGGGACCGTCGACGCCATTTCGCGTTTGGTAGTAAGCGGCGACATCCAAAGCGGCTTTCGGCGGCTCGACGCGCTTGGACTGCTTGACTGGACTATTGAGGCGGCGGTCAGGAAGTTTCCCGACGAATTTTCGCGGGAGGTTCAATACGCCGCCAAGTGGCGTCTCGACCAGGTGAAGTCGGGAAGCGAATTACCGACCAGGCCTGCAGGCCCGAAAAGCGCCCCGCCGACGTGATCGACGGCGCCGCGAAGATGGTGCGGATTGCGAAGGAGGTCGGGGGCCACATCGACTTGGTCGCGCTCCAACCCGTCTGATGCCAAAGGGCGGCCCGATCTGCTACGCTGCACAGATATTTCGGGACGGCGGCGATCCGGGCGGATATCCGCTTGGCGCCGGCTCATCAGGCCATTGATATGACAGCATATTTTCTCGGCTGCGTTGCGCTCGGCATGGTCGCGGGCTTTCTCGTCGGGGCGAGCGCCAGCCCCGTGGTGGGCGTCGTCCTGCCGCTTCTCTTCTCGCTGCTCGGGTCGGCCGGCGGCGTGCTCGCCCTGACCTTCGACCCCGGCACGGCGGAGGCGCGGCGCCGCTTCCGCCTCCTCGGCCTCTCGGCGCTCGCCTTCGCCCTGCCCTTCCTCGTCGGCGTCTTCCCCGGCATCGCCGTCCGCACCGGCGCGCCGCTCTCCGCCGTCATCCGCGGATCGCCGGAGGCGCCCGTGATCGATCCCACGGCGATCCTGCGCACCGGTCCCGCCGCCACCCTCTCCCCGGCCGATGCCGCCGGGCTCTACCTCTTCTCCCGTCAAGCCGCCCTCGCCGGGGTGCCGGCCGACGGCATCGCGCGGCTGCTCGAAGGCGCGCTCGCGCAGCGGCTCGACCGCCTCGGCCGCTTCGAGGCGGAGCGGGCGAAGATCGTCGAAACCGCCATGGCCGCCGATGCCGCGATCGGCGCCCTCATGAACGAGAACGACGCAAGCTCCCTCGTCTCGCTGAAACTCGGCAGCGAGCGCTTTCTCGCCGCCATCCGGGCGGCTCCCGACCTCGCGAGCAGCCTCGCCGCGGCGACGGACTTTCGCGCCGCCCTCCTCGTCGCGGCCGACGACTACACGATCGGCCCGCTCTTCGTCGGCGACGGAGCGCTCGCGCCCCTCGCGCGCGACCTCCTGCAACGGATTCCCGCATCCGCCGGAACGCTCGACGGGTCCGGCTTCGAAGAGCTCGTCGGCCGCACCGCCGGCGCAGCGGGCGGCATCACCGCGGGGATTTCCCTCGGACGCGGCCTCGCCTCGGTGGACTGAGCCGCTCAGGCGTCGATGAGCTTGTCGGCGGCGCGGCGGGCTTCGTCGGTGACGGTGGCGCCGGCGAGCATGCGGGCAATCTCCTCGCGCCGCTCCTCCCCCTCGATGGCACGCACGCTCGTCGCCGTCGTCGCACCGTTCTGGTGGGTCTTGGCGATGAGGAGATGGCTCCCCGCCCGCGCCGCCACCTGCGGGGCGTGGGTGATCGACACCACCTGCACGGCATCGGCGAGGCGGGCCATGCGCGTGCCGATCGCGTCCGACACCGCACCGCCCACGCCGGTGTCGATCTCGTCGAAGATCAGCGTAGAGGCCGAGCCCGCATCGGCGAGGCACACCTTGAGCGCGAGGAGGAAGCGGGAGAGCTCGCCGCCGGAGGCGATCTTCATGATCGGGCCGGCGGGAGAGCCCGGATTGGTCTGGACGTAGAAGGCCATCTGGTCGACCCCTTCCGGCCCCGGCTCGACCGCCTCGCGCCGCACGCTGAAGATCGCCTTGTCGAGCTTCAGCGGCTTCAACTCGGCCATCACCGCCGCCTCCAGCCGATCGGCGGCGGCGTGGCGGCGCTCCGACAGGGCCGCCGCCGCCTCGCGATAGCTCCGCTCGGCCGCCGCGACCTCCTGCGCCAGGGTGTCGAGGCGCGCCTCGCCGGCGTCGAGGTCGGTCAACTCGTCGGCCATCCGGGCGGCGAGATCGGCGAGATCGTCCACCGGTACCTTGAACTTGCGCGAGGCCGCTCGGAGAGCGAACAGGCGCTCCTCGAGCCCTTCCATGGCGCCGGGGTCGAAGTCGAGCGCGCGCTGTGCCTCCAGGATGGTGGTGCGCGCCTCCTCCAGGGCGTCGAGGGCGGCGGCGAGAGCATCCATCACCGGCGTCAGCGTGTCCTCGGCGCCGTCGCGCTTGCGCTCCAGCTTGCGCAGGACGCCGGCGAGTGCCGGGATGGGCGACTTGCCGCCCTCGAGGCTCGACGCCGCCTCGGCGAGGTCGCCCGCCACCTTCTCGGCGGCCGCCATCTCCTGCCGGCCGGCGGTCAGCCTCTCCTCTTCCCCCGGCTCCGGGTCGAGCGCCGTCAGCTCCGCCACGGCGGCGCGGAGGAACTCGGCCTCCTCGCGGGCGGCGGCGAGCTTCGCCTCGTGCGCCTCGAGCGCGGCTTCGGCATCCTTCAGCGCCTGCCACAGCGCACCGACGCGCGCCGTCTCCCCGCCGAGCCCGCCATAGGCGTCGATCAGGCGGCGGTGGGCGGCGGGCTGCATCAAGCCGCGGTCGGCGTGCTGGCCGTGCACCTCCACGAGCAGCCCCCCCAAGGCGCGCAACAGCGACACCGACACCGGCTGATCATTGACGAACGCGCGGGCCCGCCCGTCGGACCCCTGCACGCGGCGCACGATGAGCACGTCCTCGCGTGCCACACCCACCTCGTCGAGCACGGCGAAGGCGGGATGGGTCGGCGGCAGCAGGAAGGTGGCGGTCACCGATCCCTGCGCCTCCCCCGTGCGCACCAGGCTCGCGTCGCTCTTGGCGCCGAGGGCGAGGGCGAGGGCGTCGAGCAGGATCGACTTGCCCGCCCCGGTCTCGCCGGTCAGCACGGTGAAGCCGGGAGCGAAGGCGAGGTCGAGTGCCTCGATCAGAACGATGTTGCGGACGGAAAGCCGGGACAGCACGTGTCGGGTTCCCTCGGCGGGTCGGTCGCAGTCGCGAGCCGGCCCTTCTGATGATGTCGCGCCGGCGGGACGAACGCCCCGCGCGGCCTGCCCGGAACCGGGCGCGGCTCAGAGAAGGCTGAAGCCCTGGAACGCCCGGCTGATCCAGCTCGACTTCGACTCTTCGGGCGCATAGCCACCCTTTTCGAGAAGCGAGTAGGCGTCCTTGTACCAACGGCTTTGCGGGAAGTTGTGCCCCAGCACCGCCGCCGCAGTCTGCGCCTCCTGCGTCAGGCCCAAGGCATAGTAGGATTCGGTGAGGCGGAACAGCGCCTCCTCGACGTGCCGCGTGGTCTGGTACTTTTCCACCACGATGCGGAAGCGGTTGATGGCGGCAAGGTTGTCGTCCCGCTCCAGATAGTAGCGGCCGATCTCCATCTGCTTGCCCGCGAGCTGATCCTTGGTCGCCTGGATCTTGTTGCGCGCATCCTCGGCGTATTCGGAGTCGGGATATTTGTCGATGAGCACCTGATAGGCGTCGAGCGCCTGCTTGGTGTCGGCCTGATCGCGGGTGACGTCCGGAATCTGGCGATAGTAGGAGTTGGCGATGATGTACTGGGCGTAGGGCGCGTCCGGATGGTTGGGATAGAGCGTGATGAAGCGCTTCGCCGAGTTGATCGCCTCCTGATAGTTGCCGCGCGAGTAGCTGGCGAAGGCGAGCATCACCTGGCTCTTGCGGCCGAGGTCGGTGTGGGGGTGGAGCCGATCCACCTCCTCGAACTTCACCATCGCGGTGCGATAGTCGCCCGCGTTCATCAGCACGAGGGCTTCGTTGTAGAGCTGGTCGGCAGGCGTGTCCTCGAACTCGAGCTCGGTGACGCGGTTGCCGCATCCCCCGAGCGCCACGAGCGCGACGATGACGATCCACCCCATCAGGCGCATCTGCATTGGCCTACTCCAACTCTCACACGCAGTCTCCATACCAGCCGCCACGCCGCGCGGCCACACTGCGGCCTCGCCGCCCCGGCATGGGTCACAGCCACGTGCCAAAAACTGTTTCAATTACGCAACAATTTTAAAGTTTTCCGACCGCGACAAGAGCGCCGCCAGGAGTTGGTAGTTCAGCCGGTGACCACCCTTGTGAGCCCGATAAAGCCCCAGAATCGGCCGTCCCGCAAGGGCGAGATCGCCCACCGCGTCGAGCAGCTTGTGGCGGGCGAACTCGTCGGGAAAGCGCAGCCCCTCGGGATTCGCCACCCTCTCTCCATCCACAGCCACGGCGTTCTCCAGCGACGCGCCGCGGCCGTAGCCGCGCCGGCGCAGGCGCTTCACGTCCTTGAGCCGGCCGAAGGTGCGCGCCGGCGCGATCTCGCGCCCGAACACCTCCGCGTCGATGTCGTAGATCGCCCGCTGCACGCCGATCACCGGGTCCGGAAAGTCGATCCCCACGTCGAAGCGCCGGCGCGGATGGGGCAGGATCGCCACGAAGGACGATCCGGCGCGCACCGAGACCGGCCGAAGCACCTCGATCGCCTCCCCCGGTCCCCCCGGCACCACCTTCGGCGCGAGGGCCGCCATGAAGGGCGCGGCGCTTCCGTCCATGATCGGCACCTCCGGCCCGTCGATCTCCACCCGCGCGTCGGTGACGCCGAGGGCGGAAAGCGCGCTCATCAGGTGCTCGACGGTCGCGACCGTCGTACCGTTCTCGGCGATGACGGTGGCAAGGCGGGTCGCCGACACATTCCGCCAGTCGGCCTTGACGCTGCCGCCGGTGTCGGTGCGGTGGAAGACGACGCCGCCCTCCCCCGGCCCTACAACAACAGAAACGTCGGCGCCCGAATGGACGCCGACGCCGTGGAGCCGGATGGGCTCCGCAAGCCGGTTGGCTTCAATCAGTTGGCCTGACGACGCAGGAATGCCGGGATCTCCAGCTGATCGTCGTCCAGCGGGCGCTGGGCGGGGCGAGCGCGCGAGGCGGGCTCGGCCTCCTGCCGCTGGCGGCGCTGGGCGGCTTCGGGCTTCGGACGAGCGCGGCGGGGCTGGGGAGCCTCGTCGGCGACGTCATCCATATAGGCATCGTCGGCCTTCGGTGCAGGGAGGCGGCGACGCTCTTCCTGCGGCGCGGGCAGACGACCCTGCGGCGCGGCGGCACGACGGCGCGACGCGCGGGGCTCGACCTCGTAGCCCTCCTCCTCGTCCTCGTCGCGGCGGGAGAGACCGCTCGCGATCCGGCGCAGGAGACCCATCGGGCGCCGCTCGTCGCCGTCATGGTAGTCGTAGGCACGAGGCTCAGGCTGGGAACGGGCGGGCCGCGCCTCGCGTGCGGTAGGGCGCTCCTCGACGGGCTCCTCGTCGACGAAGTCGCGCAGCGCCTCTTCCTGCTCGGCGGCGGCGATCAGCTCCTCGTCGTCGTAGACTTCGGCCTGTTCGACGGGCTCGAGCTGCGCCTCGAAGTCCTCAAGGCCCGCGGCGACGGCGGCGATGGCCGCCTCGGAGGGGTCGGCGGCGCTCGCCGCGGCGGTGCCAGCGGCCGGCGTCTCGCGCTTGGCGGCGCGATCGGCGAACGAGACGACGCGGCTGTCACGCGGCTCGTGGCCGATGTCGGCCGGGTCCTGGTCGATGCCGGTGGCGACAACGGAGACGCGGATCACCCCTTCGAGCGAGTCGTCGAACGTCGCGCCGAAGATGATGTTGGCGTCGTCGTCCACTTCCTCGCGGATGCGGGTGGTGGCTTCGTCGACCTCGAAGAGGGTGAGGTCCTTGCCGCCGACGACGGAAACGAGAAGGCCGCGCGCGCCCTTCATCGAGGTCTCGTCGAGGAGCGGGTTGGAGATGGCGGCCTCGGCGGCCTGCATCGCCCGGCCCTCGCCGGAGGCTTCGCCGGTGCCCATCATCGCCTTGCCCATGTTGCGCATGACGGAGCGCACGTCGGCGAAGTCGAGGTTGATGAGGCCTTCCTTCACCATCAGGTCGGTGATGCAGGCGACGCCCGAGTAGAGCACCTGATCGGCCATCGCGAAGGCGTCGGCGAAGGTGGTCTGAGCGTTGGCGATCCGGAAGAGGTTCTGGTTCGGAATGACGATCAAGGTGTCGACGTGCTGCGCCAACTCCTCGATGCCCGCGTCCGCGATGCGAGCGCGGCGGGCGCCCTCGAACTGGAACGGACGGGTCACGACACCGACGGTCAGTATACCCTGGTCGCGCGCCACCCGCGCTACGACGGGGGCCGAACCGGTGCCGGTGCCGCCGCCCATGCCGGCGGTGATGAACACCATGTGCGAGCCCGACAGGTGATCGGCGATCTCGTCGATGACCTCCTCGGCGGCGGCGCGGCCGACGTCGGGCTGCGAGCCCGCGCCGAGGCCTTCCGTCACCGCGATGCCCATCTGCACCACCCGCTCGGCCTTCGACAGGTTGAGCGACTGGGCGTCGGTGTTGGCAACGACGAAGTCGCAGCCTGCAAGCCCCGCCTCGATCATATTGTTGACGGCGTTGCACCCCGCCCCGCCGACGCCGAACACCATGATGCGCGGCTTCAACTCGGTGAGGTCGGGCGTCTTCAGATTAATGGACGACATCAATGTCTCCCGTGTCTCGTCCCATGCCCGAACCGGGCGCTTTCAAAGTCCGGCAAGCGCCGGGTCGTTCTTAGAAACTCTCCCGCAGCCAGCGCCCCATGCGGGCGAGGTAGCCCGATGAGCCGGAGGCCTCGAAGAGGCTCGCCGGAGCAAGCTGCGGGTAGATCAACAAGCCGATGACGGCCGAGAAGGCCGAGCCGCGCGCGGCGATCGGCAGCCCCTTGACGCCGAGCGGCCGCCCCAGTCGGACCGGCCGCCCGAAGACGGTGCGGGCGACGTCGGTCAGCCCGGTGAGCTGGCTCCCTCCGCCCGTCATCACCACGCGCCGCCCGATCCGCCCGGCAAAGCCGGACGCCACGAGACGGTCGCGGATCAGCTCCAGAATCTCGTCCGCCCGCGGGCGGATGATCTGGTTGAGGGTCAGCCGCGGAATGGCCTGCGGCGCCGAGCCGTCCTCCTCCCCGATGGGGTGGATCGTGAGGGTGTCGCGCTCGTCGCGGCTCGCCGCGATCGCCGATCCCTGCAGCGTCTTCAGCCGCTCCGCCTCCTCGATCCGGATCGAGAGGCAGTGGGCGATGTCCATGGTGACGTGATGGCCACCGATGGCGATCGCGTCGACGTGGACGAGATTGCCGTCGGCGAAGATTGCGATCGAGGACGTGCCGCCGCCGATGTCGACGCACACCGCGCCGAGCTCGCCCTCGTCGTCGACGAGCGAGGCGAGACCCGAGGCGTAGGGCGTCGCCACCACGCCGTCGACATCGAGATGGCAGCGGTTGATCACGAGAGCGAGGTTGTCCTGTGCCGAGCGATCCGCCGTCACGAGGTTCACATCGACGCCCAACGTGTCGCCGACCATACCGCGCGGATCGCGGATGCCGTCCTGACCGTCGAGGGAGTAGCCGATGGGGAGCGCGTGCAAGGCTGTTCGCCCGTCCTTGATCTGGTGACGACCCGAGGCGGCAAGCACTCGCTTGATGTCCGCCTCTCTGACCGTCCCGGTGTCGAGATCGACCTTGGCGCCGAAAGCTTCGGAAGAAAGGCGCCCCGATGTCTGAGTGACGATAAGCGATTCGACCGTCACGCCAGCCATTTGCTCGGCGGCATCCACGGCTCTCCTGATCGCGCCCTCGGCCTTGTCGAGGTCGATGATCGCTCCCGACTTCACGCCACGCGACTGCTGGCAGCCGAAACCGATCACCTCGATGGAGTGGGTGCGGCCGGACAGAAGCTCCGCCTCTGTGCCGGGCTTCAGGCGTGCGATGAGGCAGGCGACCTTGGAGGTGCCGACGTCGAGCACGCACACCGTGGACGACCGGCTGGGCGCCACGTGGCACCGGCTCTGATCGACGCGGCGGGGGAGTTCGATGATGTTCATTGCTGCGCCTCCGCGATGGCGAGGGCGAGCGGGTCTAGGCCCGATGCGGCGATGGTGGCGGCGAGTGGGTCGAACGGCTCGGACGGTCCCTGCGGCAGGTTGTCGATGGGATCGAGCCCTTCGGCCGCGTTGCCGTCGACGTCGAGCTGCACCGTGGTGCGGTCGACGAGACGCATGTCGATGACGATCGGCCCGGCGGCGAGAAGCGCGCCCTGAGCCTCGAGATCCTCGAGGCGCGACAACGCCCTCGACGCGTCCTTCTCGGGCAGCCGCACCGTCGCGCCGTTGGCGAGGCGCAGGTCCCAGCGCCGGTCGTTCACGAGCACCGCGGCGACGGTCCGCGCGTCGATGCCCGGATGCGCTTCGAGCAGCGTGCGGGCCTCGTCCACCCGCTCGTTGGCGCCGCTGCCGGCGACGAGCGGAAGATTGCGATAGGCGAACGGCACCTCGTCGGTCAGCACCGAGCCGTCCTTGGCGATCACCATCTCGGTTCCGTCGATCTGCCAGCGCGCGAAGGCCTCCGCCTCCTCGATCTCGACGTCGAGTGTGCCGGGCAGGATCTTGCGCACCGTCGCTTTGGTCACCCACGGCAGCGCTTCGAGCCGCTGCCGCGTCTCGCGGGCGTCCACGGTGAGGAGCGAGGCCGAGGGATCGAGCCCCACCGAGGCGACGATGGCGCTGTCCGAGGTCTCCTTCTGGCCGGTCAACTTCACGTAGCGCACCTGAAAGCCGCTGGCCCGGCCCACCACGTCGATCACCGCGGACGGGTCGTCGGAATAGGCGAGCCCCGCTCCGCCGGAGCCCAGCAGCACGACGAGCGCCAGGATCCGCCCGGGCATCGGGCCGGCGAACCGCGCATCAGGATGGCGCCGGCTCGGCGTCACCGACCGCAACTGGCGTCCTCCACCAGTGCGCTCACCAGGGCGTCGAACCCCATCCCCGCGTGCGCGGCCATTTCCGGCACCAGGGAGGTTTCGGTCATACCCGGCTGAGTATTCACTTCGAGACACACGAGTTCGTCTTTCTCGGGGTCATATCGGAAGTCTGCTCGCGAAACACCGCGACACCCCAACGCGCGATGAGCATCCAGGGTGAACTGTTGAATATTCTGGTAAATATTCGGTTTAAGGGGGGCGGGAAGGACGTGCTTCGACCCCCCCGGGGCGTACTTCGCGTCGTAGCCGTAAAACGACCCGGAAACGGGGAGGATATCGATGATGTCCCACACCGTGTCGCCGAACGCGGCACAGGTCAGCTCCTTGCCTGCGACATAGCGCTCGGCCATCACGACGTCGCCGTAGGCCCAATCGGGGGCGGCGAGTGATTCGGGCGGGCGATTGGCCCCTTCGGGCACGATCACCACGCCGAAGGAGGAACCCTCCGTCACCGGCTTCACCACGTAAGGTGGCTCCAGCGCGTGGCGCTTGGCCGCCTCGAAGCGGTTGCAGATGACGTGCTCGGCCACCGGCACGCCGGCCCGCGCGAGCACCGCCTTCGCCCGGTCCTTGTTCATGGCGAGCGCCGAGGCGAGGATCCCCGAGTGAGTGTAGGGGATCTTGAGAAACTCCAGGATGCCCTGGACCGAGCCGTCCTCACCGAAAGGACCGTGCAGCGAATTGAAGGCGACGTCCGGCTTGATCCGCTTCAATTCCTCCACGAGGTCGAAGCCGACATCGATGCGCGTCACCTCATAGCCGGCGCGCTCGAGCCCCGCGGCGCACGCCGTGCCGGACATCAGGCTCACCGGCCGCTCGGCGGACATGCCGCCCATCAGAACCGCGACGTGCGTCATAGAGCCTCCATGAAAGGGGGGACGGGGTCGCCCGCCGGCACACCGATGCGCTTGATTTCCCAGTCGAGCGCCACGCCGGACGTGGCCTTGACGCGGCCGCGCACGGTCTCGCCGAGCCGCTCCAGATCGTCGGCGGTGGCCTCGCCGAGGTTGAGCATGAAGTTGCAGTGGAGCTCCGACATCTGCGCGCCGCCCACCGTGAGGCCGCGGCAACCCGCCGCGTCGATGAGCTGCCACGCCTTCTCCCCCGGCGGGTTCTTGAAGGTCGAGCCGCCGGTGCGGGACTTGATCGGCTGCGTTTCCTCCCGCTTGGAGGTGATCTCGTCCATCGCGGCGAGAATCTCGGCACGATCGCCCGGCTCGCCCGCGTAGGTCGCCTCGGTGAAGACGAGATCGTCGGGCGCCGTGGAATGGCGGTAGGTGTAGCCGAAGTCGGCGTTCTGGAGCACGTGGACCCTGCCCTTGCGGTCGACGGCCCGCGCCGAGACGAGGCGGTCCTTGGTCTCGGTGCCGTAGGCGCCGGCGTTCATGCGCAGCGCGCCGCCGATGGCACCCGGAATGCCGCGGTAGAAGGCGAGCCCGGCGATGCCGGCATCGGCCGCCGCGCGCGCGGCCTTCACGTCGGGAAGCGCCGCGCCCACGGTGAGCCGCATCCCTTCGGCGCGCGCGCCCGCAAACCCCTTCGGCGACAGGCGGATCACGGCGCCCTCGACGCCCCCGTCGCGCACCAGGAGATTGGAGGCGAGGCCGATCGTGAGCACCGGCACCTCCTGCGGCAGCGCGGCGAGGAAGGCGCAGAGATCCGCCTCGTCGGCCGGCGTGAACAGAAGCTGCGCCGGCCCGCCCACGCGAAACCAGGTGATGTCGGCGAGCGGCCGGTTCGGCTCGAGCCGCCCGCGAATCCCGGCTCCGGCGAGGAGCGGCGTGAGATCCTCGAACGTCACGCCGCGAGCTCCCCCGGCAGCGCCGCCGCCCACTGCGTGATGGAGCCCGCCCCGAGGCAGATCACCATGTCGCCCGGCTGCGCGTGCGCCTTGATGATGCCCGCGAGCGCCTCGCGACCCTCGAGCGGCACGGCGTGACGGTGACCGCGCACGGAAAGGCCGGTGACGAGCGAATCCCGGTCGGCGCCCTCGATGGGCGATTCGCCGGCGGGATAGACATCGGCGACCACCACGAGGTCGGCGTCGTTGAAGCACAGGCAGAAGTCGTCGAAGAGGCTCTTCAGGCGCGAATATCGATGCGGCTGGACGACGGCGATCACCTTGCCCTTCGCCGCCTGCCGTGCGGCCGCGAGCACCGCGCGGATCTCCACCGGATGGTGGCCGTAGTCGTCGAAGACTGCGACGCCGTTCCAATCGCCCACGTGGGTGAAGCGCCGCTTCACCCCGCGGAAGGCGTCGAGGCCGCGCCGGATGGCGTCGGCGTCGATGCCGAGCCGGTCGGCGACGGCGATCGCGGCGGTGGCGTTCGACACGTTGTGAATGCCCGGCATCGGCAGGGTGAGGCCGTCGATGCGCCGCTCCTCGCCCGTCACGCGATCGGTGATCGACACGGCGAAGTTGGTGCGCGGCCCCGGCTCGACGTCGACATAGCGCACGTCGGCCTGCGGGTTGGCCCCGTAGGTGATGATGCGGCGATCCTCGATGCGGCCGACCATCGCCTGCACCTCCGGATGGTCGAGGCACATCACCGCGAAGCCGTAGAAGGGCACGTTCTCGACGAACTGGCGGAAGGCGGCGCGCACCCCGTCGAAGGTGCCGTAGTGGTCGAGATGCTCGGGATCGATGTTCGTCACGATGGCGATGTCGGCGGGCAGCTTGACGAAGGTGCCGTCGCTCTCGTCCGCCTCGGCGACCAGCCAGTCGCCCTCGCCGAGCCGGGCGTTGGTGCCGTAGGCGTTGATGATGCCGCCGTTGATCACGGTGGGGTCGAGGCCGCCCGCCTCGAGCAGCGTCGCCACCAGCGAGGTGGTGGTGGTCTTGCCGTGGGTGCCGCCGACGGCGATCGCCTGCTTGAGGCGCATCAGCTCGGCGAGCATCTCGGCCCGCCGCACCACCGGCAGGAGGCGGGCGCGGGCCGCCATCAGCTCCGGATTGTCGCGCTTCACCGCCGAGGAGACGACGATGACGGTCGCCCCCTCGATATTCTGCGCGGCGTGGCCGATCGCGACGTCGATCCCCTTCTCGCGCAGCCGCGCCACGTTGGCGTTCTCGGCGATGTCGGAGCCCTGGACGGTGTAGCCGAGATTGTGGAGCACCTCGGCGATGCCCGACATGCCGATGCCACCGATCCCGACGAAGTGGATCGGCCCGATGGCCGTCGTCATCTTGAGGGGGGCGATCATCGCGGGCTCCTTTGGGCGACCCCTTCGCAGAGATCGGCGAGACGTTCGGCGGCATCGGGCTGGGCGAGGCCCTTCGCGGCCTCCGCGGCGGCGGCGAGCGCTTCCGGCGCCAGCATGGCGGTTCCGACCTCGTGGGCGAGGCGCTCGGGCGAGAGCACGCCCTGGTCGAGCCGCTTCGCCCCGCCGAGCGCGGCCATGGCGGAGGCGTTGTAGGCCTGATCCTGGTCGATCGCGCCGGGCAGCGGCACGAGCAGCGCCGGCCGCCCGATGATCGAGAGCTCGGCCACCGTGGACGCACCGGAGCGGGCGATCACCAGATGCGCCGCCGCCATCCGCGCCGGCAGATCCGCGAAGAATGGCGCGAGGTCCGCCGCGATCCCGGCCGCCTCGTAGGCGGCGCGCACCCGCTCCATGTCCTCCGGCCGGCACTGCTGGGTGACGCGCAGCCGGCCGCGCAGCTCCGCGTTGAGCTTGCCGAGCGCCGGCGGCACGATGTCGGCGAAGGCGCGCGCGCCCTGGCTGCCGCCGAAGACGAGAAGGCGGAACTCGTCGATCGACGGCGAATAGGGCGCGGCCGCCGCCCGCACCGCCTCGCGCACGGGAATGCCGACATGGGTCTGCGCGCCCTCGGGCAGGCCCTTCACCTGCGGAAAACTCGTCGCGACGTGGGCGAAGCGGGCGAGGAGGCGGTTCGCCCGGCCGGCCACCGCGTTCGCCTCGTGCACGATCACCGGCACGCCCTTGGAGCGGGCGGCGAAGAGGGGCGGCAGCGTCGGATAGCCGCCGAAGCCCACGGCGACGGTCGGCTTCTCGGACGCCACGATCGCCCGCGAGCGCAGGAAGCCCGACGCCAGCGCCTTGGCGAGGCGGGCGAGAGCCGCCGGGCTCCTGCCGCGCACCGTGTCGGACGCGACCATGTGAACGCGGGCGGGAAAGGTCTCCACGTAGGGCGCGGCGCGATGGTCGGTCACGAGGGTCACCTCGTGGCCGCGCGCCGCGAGGACGCTCGCGAGCGCCTGGGCCGGGAAGAGATGCCCCCCCGTTCCGCCGGCGGCGAGCAGCGCGCGCATCACGCAAAGGCCTCGCGCATCGATCGCTCCGTGGTGAAGCGCACCGGCCGCGGCCGGCGACGGGCGAGCGCCAGCGCCAGCCCCATCTCCAGCGCGACCGCCATCAGCGAGGAGCCGCCATAGGAGATGAAGGGCAGCGTCATGCCCTTGGCCGGCATCAGCTGCAGGTTCACCGCCATGTTGATGGCGGCCTGCCCGCCGAAAAGGAGCATCAGCCCCGACAGCGCCAGGCGCACGAAGGGATCGGGCTCCTTGAAGGCGTGCATCAGCCCGCGCAGCACCACCACCGCGAAGAGGAGCACCAGGAGGCCGCAGGCGAGAATGCCGAACTCCTCCGCCGTCACGGCGAACACGAAGTCGGTGTGGCTGTCCGGCAGGCGGCGCTTGATGATGCCCTCGCCCGGGCCCTCGCCGAACCAGCCGCCGCGGATGAAGGATTCGATCGAGCGGTTGATCTGGTAGTTTTTGTCCGACGAGGGATCGAGGAAGGCGTTGAAGCGCGCCGTGACGTGCGGCAGGTAGAGATAGGCCGACACGATGCCGCCGAAGCCCAGTCCTCCGAGCGCGAACACCCAGCGCCACTGGAGCCCGGCGAGGAAGATCATCGCGCTCCACACGATGGCGATCAGCATCGCCTGACCGAAGTCGGGCTGGGCGATCAGCGGCGCGATGACCATCGCCAGCAGGAAGACGGCGAGCAGCCGCCCCGGAAGATCCGCCCGCTTGGAACCCTCCGCGAACAGGAAGGCGGTGAGGATCACGAAGGCCGGCTTGACGAACTCCGCCGGCTGCACCGTGAGCCCGGCGATCTGGATCCAGCGGCGCGACCCCTTCACCTCCACGCCCATGAAGAGCGTCACGATGATGCCCACGAGCGCGACGGCGAAGATGACGAGCGCCACGCGCCGCACCTGCCGCGGGCTGAGGAAGGAGAAGGTGATGAGGGCGATCACCGCCGGAACCGCGAACATCGCGTGGCGGATGACGAAGTGATAGCTGCCGACGCCGAGCTTCTCGGCGACCGGCGGCGACGCCGCCAGCGACAGGAGTACACCGAGTGCGATCAGCGACAGGAGCGCTCCGAGGAGAACCCGGTCGACCGTCCACCACCATTGGGCGAAGGCGCGTTCGTCGGCGCGGCTGACCATCAGGCGTCCTCCCCTTTGTGCAAATGCTCGGTGACGAGGGCACGGAAGCGGTCACCGCGCGCCTCGAAAGAGCGGAACTGATCGAACGAGGCGCAGGCGGGCGACAGGAGCACCACGCCGTGGTCGGCCGCCGCGCCCGCGGCCGCGGCATCGAGCGCCGCCTCGAGCGTGCCCGACATCGTGAACGGCACGCGCCCCTCGAGCGTCTCGGCAAAGGCCGGCGCCGCCTCGCCGATGAGATAGGCGTGGGAGATGCGGCCGAAGAGGTCGGCGAGCCCGGTGATGCCGCCGGCCTTCGCCAGCCCGCCGGCGATCCAGTGCACCTTGTCGAAGCTCTTGAGGGCCTGACGGGCCGATTCCGCGTTGGTCGCCTTGGAGTCGTTGACGAAGATCACCGCCCCGTCGCGCCCCACCTCCTCCATGCGGTGGGCGAGGCCCGGGAAGGTGGCGAGGTGGCTCGCCGCATCCTCGGCGGTGTGGCCGAGCGCCATCGCCATCGCGACGGCCGCCGCCGCGTTCTGCGCGTTGTGGCTGCCGCGCAGCGAGGGAATGCCGTCGAGCCGGCCGACGGCCCGCGTCGCCCCGTTCTCCGCCGCGAAGAGCACGCCTCCGACGGCGCCGACGCCCGCCCCCGCAAGCGCCGCGAGCTCCGCCTCGGCGTCGAACACGCCGACGCGGCGCACCGGCTTGCCGGCCGCCGACAGGCGGTCGGCGACGGCGGCGGTGTCGGCATCGTCGACGCCGATCACCGCCTGGCGGCTACGCGCCACGAGACCTGCCTTGATGGTCGCATAGCGCTCGAAGGTGCCGTGGCGGTCGATGTGGTCGGGCGACAGGTTGAGGAGCGCCCCCACCTCCGCCGTCAGCTCGGGGGCGAGGTCGATCTGATAGGAGGAGCACTCCACCACCGCGACGCCCGGCACCGGGTCGAGGTCGAGCACGGGGCGGCCGATGTTGCCCCCCACCTGCGCCTTCTCGCCCAGCGCGGCGAGGAGGTGGCCGAGCAGCGCCGTGGTGGTGGACTTGCCGTTGGTGCCGGTGATCGCGGCGAGACGCAGCCCCGGAATCCGCGCGCGGCGCTCCGCATCGAAGAGGGCGACGTCGCCCGTCACCGGCACGCCGGCCTTGCGCGCCCGCTCCACGCTCCAATGCGGCGCCGGATGGGTGAGCGGCACGCCGGGCGACAGCACCAACGCCGCGAAGGCGGAGAAGTCGGCGACCCGCAGGTCGCCCGTCGGCACCCCCGCGCGGTCGGCTTCGGCGACGCGCTCGCGGTTGTCGTCGTAGGCGACGATCCGCGCGCCACCCGCCGCCAGAGCGTGCGCCGAGACAAGGCCCGACCCGCCGAGGCCGAACACCGCCACGTTTTTTCCGGAGAGGCTTTCGACCGCGATCATCTGAGCTTCAGCGTGGAAAGGCCGACGAGGGCGAGCACGAAGGCGATGATCCAGAAGCGGATCACCACCTGCGGCTCGGTCCAGCCGAGCTGTTCGAAGTGATGGTGGATGGGCGCCATCTTGAAGACGCGCTTGCCGGTGAGCTTGTAGGAGCCGACCTGGATGATCACGGACACGGCCTCGAGCACGAAGAGGCCGCCGATGATCGCCAGCACGATCTCGTGCTTAGTGGCGACGGCAATGGCGCCGATCATGCCGCCGAGCGCCAGCGAGCCCGTGTCGCCCATGAAGATCGCCGCCGGCGGCGCGTTGAACCACAGGAAGCCGAGGCCGCAGCCGATCACCGCGCCACAGATCACCGCGATCTCGCCGGTGCCCACCACGTTGTGGATCTGCAGATAGTCGGCGAACACGGCGTTGCCCGAGAGGTAGGCGATGAGGCCGAACGAGCCGGAGGCGATCATCACCGGCACGATGGCGAGACCGTCGAGCCCGTCGGTGAGGTTCACCGCGTTGCCCGCGCCGACGATGACGAAGGCGCCGAAGATCGGGAAGAACAGGCCGAGGTTGAAGAAGAGGTCCTTGAAGAAGGGGACCGTCAGCACCGATTCCAGCTCGGGGCTCTCGAGCAGCATGAAGGCGACGCAGGCGATCATCGCGATCACCGCCTCGATGGCGAGCCGCATGCGGCCGGAGAAGCCGCCGTGGGTCGCCCGCTTCACCTTCAGATAGTCGTCGTAGAAGCCGATGGCGCCGAAGCCCAGCGTGACGAACAGCACGAGCCACACGTAGAGATTGCCGAGATCGGCCCACAGCAGCGTCGCGATGAGAAGGCCCGAGAGGATCATCAGGCCGCCCATCGTGGGGGTGCCGCGCTTGGTGAGAAGGTGGCTCGCCGGCCCGTCCTCCCGGATCGGCTGGCCCTTGCCCTGCCGCACCCGCAGCGAGCGGATGATCGCGGGGCCGAACAGGAAGGTCACGAACAGCGCCGTGATGAGGGCGCCGCCAGTGCGGAAGGTGATGTAGCGGAAGACGTTGAGCGGCGAGAACTCGCCCGCGAAGGAGGCGAGATATTCAAACATCGGCGCGGTCCAGTCCGTAGCGGGTTTCGATCGCCTCCACCACGGCGGAGAGGCCCATGGCCTTCGACGCCTTGACGAGCACCACGTCACCCACCTCGATCGGGTCGAGGTGCTCGATGAGCTCGGCTGCCGTGTCGGCGTGATGGCCGCGCAGCTCGAAGGGGAGCGCATCGCGCAGGTGCTTCGTCATGGTTCCTACGGTGTGGACGATTCGCGTGTCGGCATCGACGAGGAGCGGCGCCAGTCCACGGTGAAGATCCTCGGCGGTCGGCCCGAGCTCGAGCATGTCGCCGAGAATGGCGATGCGGCGCGTCGCCGGCACCTTGGCGAAGGTGGCGATCGCCGCGGCCATCGCGGCGGGATTGGCGTTGAAGGCGTCGTCGAGGAGGAGAGCGTCGCCGCCGCCGGGGCGAAGCCGGACCTGCCGCCCCCTCCCCTTCGGCGCGCGCCAGGCGGCGAGCGCCGCCGCACCCTCCGGAATGTCGAAGCCGGCGATGTAGAGCGCGGCGATCACCGCGAGCGAGTTCTTCGCCACGTGCAGGCCGGGCTCGGCGAGGCGATAGTCGAGGTGGGTGCCGAACACGTCGGCGACGACGCCGCCGGCATCGTGGGAGAGGAGGCGCACGTCGGCGTCCTCCCCCGTGCCGAAGGTGACGATGTGAGCGCCCACCGCCTTCGCCGCCGCCATCAGCCGGCCGATGTGCGCGTTGTCGGCCGGCAGGATCGCCGTGCCGTCGGGCTCGAGACCCTCGAAGATCTCCGCCTTCGCGTCGGCGATCGCGGCCACGCTGTCGAAAAACTCCAGATGCGCCGCCTCCACGGTGGTGATCACCGCGATGGTGGGGCGGACCATCTTCGTCAGCGGGCGGATCTCGCCGGCGTGGTTCATGCCGATCTCGAACACCGCCGCCTCGGCGCTCGCCGGCGTGCGGGCGAGGCTGAGGGGGACGCCCCAATGGTTGTTGTAGGAGGCGGCCGAGGCGTGCACCGATCCGGCGACGCCGAAGGCGAGGCGCATCATCTCCTTGGTGCCGGTCTTGCCCGCCGACCCGGTGACGGCGATCACCGGCACGTGGTGGGGAAGGCGTCCGCGCGCGGCGACGCCGACCGCCTCGAGCGCCTGCAACACGTCGGCGACGCCGAGGGCGCGTTCCGCCTCGCCCTCGGACACCACGGCGACCGCGGCGCCCTTTTCGAGCGCGTCCGGCACGAAGCGGTGGCCGTCCATCGAAACGCCCTTGATGGCGAAGAAGGCGTCGCCGGGCTGCAGGGTGCGCGTGTCGATCGACATGCCCGTGACGGGCGTGTCCGGATCGGCGCCGACGAGTTCGCCGCCGGTGATGGCCGCGAGCTCGGAGAGGGTCCACAATGTGTCAGTCATAGCGAGGCCAAGGCCTCCAAGACGGCTGAACGGTCGCTGAAGGGCAGCACCGTGTCGCCGACGATCTGCCCCTCCTCGTGACCCTTTCCGGCCACCACCAGCGCGTCGCCCGGGCGCAGCATGGCGACGGCCTGCCGGATCGCGGTGGCCCGGTCGCCGATCTCCACCGCGCGCGGGGCGGCGGCGAGGATCGCCTTGCGGATCGTCGCCGGATCCTCCGAGCGCGGGTTGTCGTCGGTGACGATCACCACGTCGGCGATGTCGGCGGCGGCCTTGCCCATGAGCGGGCGCTTGCCGTGATCGCGGTCGCCGCCGGCGCCGATCACCACCACCAGGCGGCCCTTGACCCCCGGCCGCACCGCGCTGAGCGCCGCGGTGACGGCCTCCGGTTTGTGGGCATAGTCGACGAACACCGGCGCTCCGGCGGCCCGTCCGACGAGCTCCAGCCGCCCCGGCGCGCCGATGAGGTCGTTGAGCGCCCGGATCGCGTCGGCCGACGAGATGCCCGCCACCATGGCGAGGCCGGCGGCGATGAGGGCGTTGTCGATCTGAAAATCGCCGATGAGGGGAAGGTGGACGCGGTGGGGCGCACCGGCGACCTCCACCACGAGGCGGGCGCCGTCGGCGGCGCGCTCCGCCTCCACGAGCCGCAAGAGGTCGCCGTGCGGCCCGACGGTGCGCGCCCCCGGCACCGCGGCGAGCACCGCCGCCCCGCCGGGCGCATCGGGGTTCACCACCGTGCGGGAGGCGTCGGGCTGCAGCGTGCGGAAGAGGCGGAGCTTTGCTTCGAGATAGGCCTCCGGCGTCGGATGATAGTCCATGTGGTCGCGGCCGATGTTGGTGAAGGCCGCCGCGGCGAGGTGCACCCCGTCGAGCCGGCGCTGGTCGAGGCCGTGGCTCGACGCCTCGAGCGCGACGTGGGTCACCCCGCGCCCGGCGAGATCGGCGAGGCGCTGGTGGAGGGCGACGGGATCGGGCGTGGTGAGCCCGCCGGGCACCCTCACCGCCCCTTCCACGCCGAGAGTGCCGACGCTGACCGCCGTCTTGCCGGCGGCGGCGAAGATCTGCCGGGTGAACTCGGCGACCGATGTCTTCCCGGCCGTCCCCGTGACGGCAACGATGGTCTCCGGCTGCGCTCCCGCGAGCTCGGCCGCCATCAGCGCGAGGCGGCGGCGCGGGTCCTCCTCGCGCAGGATCACGGGCGCCTCGATGGCGGTGTCCTCGTCCGCCAGCACCGCCACCGCCCCCTTGCGCAGCGCCTCCTTGACGAAGGCGGCACCGTCGGCCCGCGCGCCCTTGAGGGCGGCGAACACCATGCCGGGCCGCACCTTTCGGCTGTCGGCGGTCACCCCGGTCACGTCGAGGTCGGGCGCCGGCACGGGCCGATCGGGGACGAGGTCGGCGAGGCGCATCATTCGTCCTGATACGCCACGGTGATGGCGCGCTCCACGGCGTCGTCGTTCTCGAAGCGCGGCGTCTTGATCAGCATCGGACCGACGCGGCTGATGACGTTGGCGACCGTCGGCGCGGCGTTGTAGCCGGCGGTGGCGTAGGGCTTGCCCTCTTCGGGCTTCGGCTCGTCGATCACGATGAGAACCACATATTGCGGATCGTCGATCGGAAAGGCGGCGAGGAAGGAGTTGATGCGCTTGCTCTCCGAGTAGCCGCCCTTCACCGCCTTCTCGGCCGTGCCGGTCTTGCCGCCCACGTTGTAGCCCGGCACGCGGGCGTTGCGGCCCGACCCGTCGGTGCCGTTGAAGAGCATCAGCTCGCGCATCATCGCCGACGTCTGCGGGCTGATCACGCGGCGGCCGATGGTCATCATCTCCGCTTCCGAGCGCGGATAGAAGGTCGGCGGGGCGTAGATGCCGCCGTTCACCATCGCCGCGCCGGCCACCGCCACGTGCATCGGCGTCACCGAGATGCCGTGACCGAAGGCGACGGTGGCCGCCGTCACGTCGGGCCAGCTCTTCTGCACCAGCGGACGCGCCGTCTCGGGAAGCTCGGTCTCGATCCGGTCGAACATGCCGAACGACTTGAGATAGGCCTTCTGCCGCTTCGCCCCCACGGCGAGCGCGATCTTGGCGCTGCCGATGTTGGAGGAGTGCTGGAACACCTCCTTCACCGTGAGCCAGCGGTGGGTGGCGTGGAAGTCGTGGATGGTGAAGCGGCCGATCTTCAGCGGATAGCGGGCGTCGATCGGCGTGTTGAGCGTCACGACGCCAGAATCGAGACCCATGGCGAGGGTGAACGTCTTGAACACCGAGCCGAGCTCGTAGACGCCGGCCGTCGCCCGATTGAGGCGGTTCGGATCGAGCGCCTCGGCCGGGTTGTTGGGGTTGTAGTCGGGCAGCGAGCTCATCGCCACGACCTCCATCGTGCGCGCATCGAGCACGATGCCGACGGCCGCGAGCGCCCGGTAGCGCTCGAGGGCACGCGACAGCTCGTCCCGCACCGCATGCTGCACGCGCAGGTCGATCGAGAGCCGCACCGGGGCGAGCGAGCGCCCCTTGCGGGCAAGGCCCACGGCCTGGAGAGCGCCGAGACCGCCGCCGTCGATGGTCTTCTCCATGCCGGCGATGCCCGCATTGTCGATGTCGGTGTGGCCCACGATGTGTCCCACCGAAGGGCCGCCCGGATAGAAGCGCCGCGTCTCGGAGAGGAAGCCCACGCCCGGGATACCGAGATCGTGCACCTTCTCGCGCAGGCGGGACGGGATCTCCCGCTTCAGCCACACGAAGCCGCGGTCGCCGGAGAGATCGCGCCGCAGCGTCGCGACGTCGATGTCGGGCAGCACGGAGGAGAGCTTCTCCACGGCCTCGTCGACGAGGCCGACATTGCGCGGCTCGGCATAGAGCGAGGCGGTGGCGAGGTCGGTCGCCAGCACCTCGCCGTTGCGGTCGACGATGTCGGGACGGGAGGCCTGCACCTCGTCCTGCGGGGTGACGTGATAGGCGTTGCGCGCCTCCGCCGGCGTCATGCCGAGCGAAACGAGGCGCCCCCCGATCAGGCCGAACAGGCCGACGCAGACGACGATGAGGAGAGCGATGCGCCCCTTCGCCCCCTGTTCTTCGCCCTGAGCCCTCCTCATTTCTTCCCCTCCTGCGCTTTGCGACGCGCGGCCGAGGCCACTTCCGTCACGCTCACGATCTGCTCCGCCGTAATCGGCTCCAGGCGCAGCACCTCGTTGTGCCGGGTCACCAGCGCCTGCAGGCGAGCCGGATGGTCGAGCGTGCTCCACTCCGCCAAAAGCTCGCTGATTCTTTGCTTCTCGGCCGCAATCTTTCGATTGAGTTCACTGATTGCGCGCGCATCGCGCTCGGCGTCCTTCTTCGTCATGAAGACGGCCGCGGCGCTCGATGTCGCCGCACACACGCTGATCACCAGCACGGCAAAACGCACGGGGCGCTTGATCATTCAGATCCCCCTCAGGCGAAGATTGGGCACGAAATCGGTCAAGGCAAAGGGGTGCGGCGCCACGCCGGTGCGGCGGGCGGCCCGCAGCTTCGCCGAGCGGGCGCGCGGGTTGGCGCGCGTCTCCGCCTCGCTCGGCGCCACCGCCTTGCGCTCGATATAGGTGAAGGACGGCTCCGGTCCGGCGGCGACCGGCAGGTGGCGCGACCCGCCCCCGGTGCTGGTGCGGTCGGCGAAGAAGCGCTTCACGATCCGATCCTCCAGGCTGTGGAAGGCGACCACCACGAGGCGACCGCCCTCGGCGAGCACGCGCTCGGCGGCGGCGAGGCCGCGGGCGAGCTCGCCGAGCTCGTCGTTCACCGCGATCCGCAGCGCCTGGAAGGTGCGCGTCGCCGGGTGGATGCCGTCGCGCGAGGCGCGCACGGTGCGCTCGCACAGCGCCGCGAGCTCGGCGGTGGTGGTGATGGGACGGGCGGCGACGATCGCTCGGGCGACGGCGCCGGCCCGACGCTCTTCGCCGTAGGTGCGCAGGAGGTGGGCAAGATCCGACACGTCGACGCGGTTGACGAGATCGGCGGCCGTCGGCCCCTCCCCGCCCATACGCATATCGAGCGGCCCGTCGAAGCGGAAGGAGAAGCCGCGGTCGGCCTCGTCGAGCTGGTAGCTCGACACGCCGACGTCGAGCACGACGCCTGCGACGTTGCGATGGCCGGCGGCCTCGGCAAGCTCGTCGAGATCGCCGAAGCGGCCCTCGCACACGGTGAGGCCCGGGGCCCGCTCGGCCATGGCGCGCGCCCGCTCGATCGCCGCCGGATCGCGGTCGATCGCGATCACCCCGGCGCCGGCGTCGAGGATCGCACGGCTATAGCCGCCGCCGCCGAACGTGCCGTCGATCACCACCTCGCCGGGCTGCGGCGCCAGCGCCGCCATCACCTCGGCCAGCATGACGGGCGCGTGGCCCGGTGCGGGTGGGGCGTTTCCCCATGCCGGACCATGGGTCATGCGCCATCTCCCGCCGAAACCTTGGCGCCGAGCACGCCGAAGGCCCGCTTCATGGCCTCCGCGCGGTGCGCGGCGAAGCGCGAGGGCTCCCAGATCTGAAACTTGTAGCCGAGGCCGACGAACGTCGCCGCGGTGGTGATACCGGTTTGCTCGAGGATCGATTCCGACAGCATCACGCGCCCCTCGCGGTCGAACTTCAGCTGCTCCGACATGCCGTAGAGGGCGGTGGAGATCATGTCGTGATCCATCGTCAGCGTGTCGAGGCCAGCGAGGCGCGCCCGGATTTCCTGCAGCAAATCATTGCCTCCAGCATCGATGGCCGGCGCATGGGGGGAAGGAAAGCAGTACAGCCCCTCGAACCCGTCGCGCGCCAATACGGAGCGGAAGGGCGCCGGGATCGACACGCGCCCCTTGGCGTCCAGCTTGTTCGTGAAGTGCGAGACGAACTCGTTCACCGCCAGCCCCCGCGCTGGTGGGAATCCACCCCGCCGTCAGGTCCCGCACCCCTCCGTAACGGGATGGCTTGGGATACCATGGGCCAGCATGGGCGTCAACGAACCGATTACCATGTTGTCATGGAAGCGACGCCCCTGTGGCCGGCTGGCACGGCGCACGAAAAACGCCGCCTCGCGGGACGAGGCGGCGTTCGGATGGGGTCTCGGACGGGGATGCCGCGCGATCGCGGCACGGGGTCGACGATGCGGCGCGGCTCAGGCGGGGCTTTGGCCCTCGAACCAGTCGAAGATCTCGCCGCCCGTCCAGATCGCGACGTCGTCGTAGGCGGCGATCTTCTCCATGATCTCGCGGAAATAGCGGGCCCGGTGCGGCGCGCCCATGATGTAGGGGTGCACCACCAGCGCCATCACCCGGGCCGAGTGCTTGGCGTCGGCGTAGATCTGGTCGAACTGGTCGGAGGCGCGCTGAAAATATTCGCGCGCCGGATGATGCTGGATCAGCATCATCGCCACGTCGTTGCACTCCTGGGTGTAGGGCACGTTGACGATCTCGCCGGCCCGCGTCTTCAGCCGCACCGGCTGATCGTCGAGCACCCAGTCGCAGACGTAAGAATAGCCCGCCTCCTTCAGGAGGTCCGGGGTTTCCCAGGTCTCGGTGAGGCCCGGCCCGAGCCAGCCGCGCGGCGCGACGCCGGTGAAGGCGCGGATCGTCTCGCTCGTCCTGCGGATGTCCTCCGCCTCGTTCTCCACCTTCTGCATGTTCTTCTGGGTGAAGCCGTGACCCATGAACTCCCAACCCCGCTCCAGGGCGGCGCGGGCGATGGGCTCGTAGCTCGTCACCGCCGTGCCGTTGATGGCGAGGACGCCCGGCACCTTCAGCGTGTCGAACACCTCCAAGAGCCGCCAGAAGCCCACGCGATTGCCGTACTCGTGCCAGGCCCAGTTCGGAATGTCCGGGCTCGGCGCGCCCCCGGCGGGCGGCGTCAGGACGGTGCGCGGCATCGTCTCCTTCGGGTTCCACTCCTCGATGTTCACGATCACCCACACCACCATGCGCTTGCCTTCGGGCAAGACGAGCGGCGCGCGCTCGGGGATGGCGGAATAGGAAATGCGCTCGGTGGGCAGCATGTTCACGTCCCTTCGACGATTGTTATGGTGAGCGGCGCGAGACCGTCGATCCGCGCCGCGATGGTGTCGCCCGGTACCACCGGACCGACGCCCGCCGGCGTTCCGGTGAAGATCAGATCGCCCGGCGACAGGGCGTAGGCGGCGGAGAGGTTGGCGATGATCTCCGGCACGTTCCAGATCATCTCCGCGGTGGAGGCGACCTGCCGCGTCTCCTCGTTCACCTCGAGCACGATCGTCGCCGCGAGCGGTGCCGGGATTACCGCCGCCGGCACGATGGGCCCGCACGGGGCGGAGTGGTCGAACGCCTTGCCCGGCTCCCACGGACGCTGCATCGCCCGCGCCTCCACCTGCAGATCGCGCCGGGTGAGGTCGATGCCCACGGCATAGCCGAAGACGTGGCCGAGCGCGTCCGCCACCGCGATGTCGCGGCCGCCCTCGCCGATCGCGACGACGAGCTCCACCTCGAACTGGAGGTCGCTGGTGGCGGGCGGATACGGCACCGCGCTGCCGCTCTCCACCACCGCATCGGTGGGCTTTTGGAAGAAGAAGGGCGGGTCGCGCTCGTCGCCCTCCTTCATCTCGCGGATGTGGGTCACGTAGTTGCGCCCGACGCAGTAGATGCGGCGGACGGCGAAGCGGTCGCCCGCGCCGGTGATGGGCAGGCTGACTGGGGCGGATTGGAAGAGCAGCGACATCGGGCGTCTCCGATCGCGGTCAGCGGACCGCGAGATAGGCACCAGCCACCACGAGAGCGAGCCCCGTGGCCTTGGTCAGGGTGAGGGGCACGACGGCCGAGTTGAGCAGCCCATAGTGCGCGATGACCGCACCCACCGCGAGCTGCCCGGCGACGAGGAGAACGAAGAAGAGGGACGCGCCGACCCGCGGGATGAGGTAGCCCGTCCCGAGGATCATGAGGCACGCCCCCATGCCGCAGAGCGGCATCCAGAGCGGCATGCCACCGAGGCGGACGAGCTGGCGCGTCTGGCCCGAGAACACCACCAAGAGCACCGAGGTGATCAGTCCGACGACGAAGAAGGGCACGCACGCAACCACCGAGGATTCCAGATGCCGGGCCATGGTGCTGACCATCGGCAGGTAGATCGCCATCACCATCCCGACGCCGAAGGTGAGCGCCAGAACGAGGGTGTAGGGCCCCGTCATCACCCGATCACCTGCGGCAGGAACAGGGAGATCTGCGGGATGTAGGTGATCAGCAACAGGACGATCAGCATCAGCCCGATGAACGGCAGCACCGCCTTCACCACCTCCAGATAGGACGCGCGGAAGGTGGTGATGCCGATGAAGAGGTTGAGCCCGAACGGCGGCGACACCATGCCGAGCGCGACGTTGGCGACGATCACCGAGCCGAGGTGCACCGGGTCGATCCCCGCCGCCAGCGCGGCCCGATAGATCAGCGGCGTCAGCACGATGATGAGCGAGTTCGGATCGACGAACATGCCCGCGATGAGGAAGAGCACGTTGATGATGAGAAGGATCTCGAAGGCCGAGGCGCCGGCGAGGGTCGACGTCACCTGCTGCGGGATCTGCGACAGGGTGAGGTAGTAGGTCAGCACCGTGCCCGAGGCGACGAGGATCAGGAGGACCGAAATCGTCCCCGCCGAGGCGGACGAGATGTTGAAGAGGTCCTTGAAGGAGAGCTGGCGGTAGATCAGCACCTCCACCATCATGGCGTAGACGCAGGCGAACGCCGCCGCCTCGGTGGGCGTGAACGCCCCGCCATAGATGCCGCCGAGGATGATGACCGGCAGGCCGAGCGCGAAGGCCGCCTCCTTGGTGCGTTTCCAGCGCAGCGACCAGGGCGCCTTCTCGTCCATCGCGATGTTGTAGCGGCGGGCGTAGAGGTAGGCGTAGATGCACAGGACCACCGAGAACACGAAGCCCGAGCCGAGGCCAGCCAGGAACACGGCGCCGATGGAAGTGTTGGTCTGGAGCGCATAGAGGATCATCGCCACCGAGGGCGGGATCAGCATCGCGAGGGTGGACGAGGTCACGATGAGCCCCACCGCAAAGCCGCGCGAATAGCCCTGGCGGATCAGCGCCGGGTAGACGATGGGCCCGATCGACACCACCGCCGCCGGGCCGATGCCCGACATCGCGCCGAAGAGAGCGCAGGCGATGATGGTGGCGATGGCGAGCCCGCCGCGCAGGTGCCCGCAGAAGCTTTCCACCATCGCGACGAGCCGCGCCCCGATCTGGCCGCGGGCGATGATGTCGGCGGCGAAGATGAAGAGCGGGATCGCGAGCAGCGAGAACTTGTTGACCCCGTCCACCATACGCTGCGGCAGCACCATTGCCGGGATCGGCGGGGCGAACAGCTCGAAGGTGATGAAGGTGGGGCCGAGGATCGCGAGGAAGATCGGCGAGCCGATGATGAGGACGACAAAGGCCGTCGCGATGAGAAAGGGAATCGGCATCAAACGGCCCGCTTCTCGGGGGGCATCGTCTCGGCGGTGTCCTCCGGATCGACGAGGGCGGGCAGCGGCGGCAGCGTGTTGGTGATCGCGCGCACGAGCTTCTCGGCAAAGGCGATGGTCATCAGCACGGCACCGACGCAGACGGGCATGAAGAAGAGGCCCCGCGGCACCGGCAGCGTCGTGCCGAGCTGACCGGTGCCGAGGCTGAAGGCGGTGAGCTGGTAGGCGCGCCAGGACAGATACGCCATCACCACGACGCCGATCAGCGCCGTGAGCCCGCGCATCAGGCGCTCCACCCCCGGCGGCACGATGCGCAGCACGAGGTCGATGGTGACGTGCCGATCCGCCCGCAGCATCACGTAGGCGGCGACGAATGCGATCCACACCGTGAGGAGCCGGGCGAGCTCCTCCCCGCCGAGGAAGGAGACGCCGAGGGTATAGCGGCCCGTGGCGTTGGCGAAGATCGTCATGGTCACGACGAGAAGGGCGATGCCGGCGAGGACGCTGACCGTCCGGTCGATCACCGTCAGCGCGCCTTGTGCGATCGCGAGCGGGGACGCCATCGGGACCTCCGAAGCTCAGGGGGACAACGGGTAGATGCGGCCCCGGCTCTCACGGCGGGACCGCAGCACGGCGGCGGCGACTGGGTGCGCCGCCGCCCGCGGGTCGCTCAGAAGATGGCTCAGTTCTTTTCCATCTCGGCCATCTCGGCCTCGAACGCTTCGACGATGGCCTGCCCCTCGGGGCCGGTGGAGTCGATGTAGAACTGGCGCACCCGCGGCAGGATCGCGTCGCGCAGCGCGTCGCGCTCCGCGTCGGTCAGCTCCACGATGGTCATGCCCTTGGCCTTGAAGTCGGCCATGGCTTCCTCTTCCTGCTTCATCGTCTCGTCGAAGGCGACTTCGTTGGCGGCCGGCATCGCGTTCTTGATGGAGGCCTTGCAGGCGTCGGAGAGGCCCTCCCACCAGGGCTTGTTCATCAGGATCACCTGATCGAGCGTGCCGTGGTTGGTCATGGTGAGGGTCGACTGCACCTCGTGAAACTTCATGTTCCAGGAGGTGGGGTTGGGGTTCTCCTGGGCGTCGATGGCGCCGGACTGGAGGGCCGAATAGGTCTCCGGGAAGGGCATCGTCACCGGGGTGAGGCCGAGGGCCTTCTGCTGCTCGGCGAGCACCGGGGACGGCATTACGCGGGCGACGAGACCATCATAGGCGTCGAGCGTGTTGAGCGGGGTGTTGGAGGTCCACTGCTTGTAGCCGGTCCGCCACACGTCGGCGAGCACCATGTTGTGCTTGGCAAGGCTCGCGGCGAGCTTGTCCATGGCGGGGCTCTGGTGGAGCTGGCGCAGCTCTTCGGGGTCGGCGGGCCAGAAGAAGGGCAGGTCGAACACGCCGAACAGCGGCTCGGTGCCGACGATGTAGGAGGCCGGCATCACGCTCATCTCGATCGAGCCGAACTGCACGCCCTCGTTGATGTCGTTGAACATGCCGAGCTGGCCGGCCGGGTAGACCTGCACGTCCATGTCGCAGGTGTCGTCGGCCTCGACGAGCTCTTCGATCTTGTGGGCGGCGAGGTCGCGCGGATCACCGGCCGGCAGGATGTGCGCGATCTTCAGCGTGTACTCGGCCGCGGACGCCGCGGGGGCGCCGCCGACGACCGCCGTCATGGAAAGCCCGAGGGCCGTCGACAGAGCCAGGAACTTCTTCATTGATGCCATCCTCTCGATGTCGTCACGGTTCTTCGTCGTCCGCCCGGGCATCGCCCAGAGGCAAGCGACGCGGCGCACCGCGCCACTGTCATTCAAGTTGAATTTCATCTTGGTAAAGTAACTTGACTGATGTCAAGGCCGAGATGCACCCTCGCGTCGCGCAGGTGCCTCTCCGCCTCCAAAGCAAGAAGCGCACCAGGCGCGAGCCTCAGAGCCGTAAAGTCGTCAGGATCAGATCGACGCGCGCGGCGACGCTCGCTTTCGGCAGGATCGCGACGTCGTAGCCGAGCGCGGGATAGGCGGCCGCGAGGCGCTCATATTCGGCGACGCCGTCGGCAAAGCCGTGTCGCCGTGCCGCATCCGCGACGTAGATCTCGCGCCACGGCGGAACCAAGAAGACCGGGGACCGATAGGCCCGCCGCGCCGCTTCGGGGATCGGCACGCCGGCCACATGGTGGAGGTGCATCGCCGCGTCGACGAGGCCGCGGTCGAAGAACACCACCCCGGCCGGGGCGGCGTCGAGATCGGCCTCGGCGAGCGCCACCAGACGGCGCACGAAGGCGAGGCCGTCCACCCAGGGAAGCGCCGTGCCGCGGACAGCGAGCTCGGCCTTCACGAGCCGCCGGCCCGGCTCGGCGACGACGGCGAAGCCGCGCGCGGCAAGGGCGGCGAGGAGCGTCGACTTCCCCCCGCCCGAGGCGCCGGAGAGGACGATGCGCACCGCCGCGCCCTCGGCCCGCGCCTAGTATGTCGGAGGGGAGTTCACCCACACGATGCGCACCTCCTCGTTGCCGACGTTGCGGTAGCCGTGCGGGCGCTGGGAGGCGAAGAAGAAGGAATCGCCCGGCCCGAGAACGGCGTGCTGATCGTCGACGATGATCTCGATTTGCCCCTGGAGGACGTAGCCGAGCTCCTCCCCCTCGTGGCTGATCAGCCCGTCGCTCGCCCCGCCGGGCGCCACGACGTGGATCTGCGCCTGCAGGATGCCGTGGATCTCGAACGGCGTGAGGCTCTCGAGACTGACCCCGTCACCGCCGCGCAGAGGGTGGCGCACCAGCGTCGGGCGCCGCCCCGCGCGCAGGACGAAGGGCGCGTTGTGGTCGGGCTCGGCAAACAAATCGGCAATCGAGATGCCGAGCGAGCGGGTGATGCGATGGAGCGTGTTGATCGAGGGGCTGACGAGCCCGTTCTCGATCTTGGACAGCATGCTTTCCGAGCACTTGGCCTTCCCCGCAACGTCCTTCAGCCTGAGGCCGGCGCGCCGCCGATACTCGCGCAGCCGCACCCCCACTCCCACCTCGTCGCCCTCCTCCTGATCGGCGGGCTTGATCTCCATCGTCACGTCCTTCTAACACTCCGCCGGCACGATAGCGGGTTTACAATACGACCACCAAACTTGATAAATACTCAAGTTCGCTTTAGCGAGTTGGCGTCGCGCCGAAGCGCCGTCCACCCATTGCCCTAGGGCGATCGAGCGTCCGAGAAAAGAAGCGAGTTCCCGCCGTGCCCCACACCACCCCGCGTCAGCGCCTGCCCTTCTCGCCGATCGTCGATCGTCCGCCGCTGACCTTGCCCGACGGACTGCGTCTCATCGTGTGGCCCATCGTGAACCTCGAGGAGTGGGAGATCGAGCGGCCCATGGCGCGCCAGATCCTGCCCGCGCCCACCGGTCAGGTGGTCACTCCCGACATCCCCAACTGGGCATGGCACGAGTATGGGATGCGCGTCGGCTTCTGGCGCCTCAAGGCCGCGCTCGACCGCATGAACATCACCCCCACCCTGTCGATCAACGCCCGCGTGTGCGAGACCTACGAGCCCGTCGCCGCCGCCGCGCGCGACGCCGGCTGGGAGTTCATGGGCCACTCCTACATCCAGATGCCGACCCACAAGCTCGACGATCAGGAGGCGACCATCGTCAAGTCGCTCGAGGTGTGCGAGCGCTTCACCGGCAAGCGCCCCGTCGGCTGGCTCGGCCCGGGCCTCACCGAGACCTACGAGACCCCCGACATCCTGACCAAGCACGGCGTGAAATATGTCGGCGACTTCGTGCTCGACGACGACCCGTGCGTGCTCACCACCGACAACGGCCCGCTCGTGACGTTGCCCTACACGGTGGAGCTCAACGACATCCCGATGATGGTCGTGCAGCATCACGAGTCGGAATATTTCAAGCGGCGCGTGCTCGACCAGTTCGACCGCCTCTATATGGAGAGCGGGGAGCGGGCCAAGATCCTCTCCGTCGCCGTCCACCCCTACATCTCCGGCGTGCCGCACCGGATCCGCTACTTCGAAGAGATGCTCGAGACGATGGCCGCCAAGCCCGGCGTCGCCTTCTGGACCGGCGAAGAGATCTACGACTGGTTCACGACCACCCCCGCCGCCCGCTGATCGCCTCGAACTTCAAGGACGCTCCCGCGATGACCGACACCGTGGTCCCCGAGAACGCCATCGACGTCGCCCCGACCGACCTCTCGCCACACTATGAGCCGATGGGCTGGCACCACTGGCCGGAATTCCCGTGGCTCTCCTACCAGTTCCGCCGCAGCCTCGGCGAAACCCAGGAGGGCGGCGGGGCGATCTCCGAAATGTTCCTCGCCGCCTCGCGCATGGTGCCGGGCGACCTCGAGAGCTGGCACGCGGAATTCATGGTAGTCGCCGACGCCAACTTCGCCCGCGCCAACGCGGAGGAGGCGGCGGGCCACATCCGCACCGCGCAGAACTGCTATCTGCGCGCCTGCGAGTATTACCGCCAGGCCGAGTTTCACCTCGTGCCCGACGACCCCCGCCGCCTGCCCACCTTCGAGAAGATGGAAGCGTCGAGCCACGGCTTCCTGAAGCACCTCAACCCCGCCGGCGAGGTGGTCGAGATCCCCTACGAAGACGGCAAGCCCATCTGCGGCTACTTCGTCCGCGCGCCGTTCCCGGGTGACAAGCTGCCCGTCCTCATCTCGTTCGGCGGTCTCGATTCCATCAAGGACGAGATGTGGTTCATGCAGGCCCACGGCGCCCTCCAGCGGGGCATCTCGGTGCTGATGGTGGACCTCCCGGGCCAGGGCGGCACCTTGCGCCGTCACGGCCTCACCGCGCGGGCCGACACCGAGGTGCCCGTCGGCGCCTGCATCGACTGGCTCGAGACCCGCGACGACGTCGACACGTCCCGCATCGCCTGCTGCGGCTCCTCCATGGGCGGCTACTATGCCGCGCGCGCGGGCTGCTACGAGAAGCGCCTCGCCGCCGTCGTTTCCCACGGCGCCATCTGGTCGGTCCACGACATGTGGGGCGACAAGGACGACAGCTTCGGCCTCGCCATGCATATCCGCTGGGTGATGGGCGGCAAGACCATGGCCGAGGCGCTGGAAAAGGCCAAACCCTTCTCCCTCGAAGGCCACCTCGATCACATGACGTGCCCGTACCTGGTGCTCCACGGTGGTCACGACGTGCTCACCGTCGCCGCCGCCCGCCAGACCTACGACTACGCCGTGGCGAAGGGCGTGCCAGCCACCTTGCGCATCCTCGCCCCGGAGGAGACCGGCGCCGAGCACTGCCAGCATGACAACCCCACCATCGGCCAGGAAATCCTCGCCGACTGGCTCGCCGACGTGTTCAAGATCGACCAGGCCGCGCTGATGAAGACCGGCTGGTCGCCGCTCCTGTGAGCCCCGCCATGAATCTCGGGGTGGACCATCCGAAGGCGGCGGTGGTGGCGATCGACTGCCACCGCGGCCACCTCGACCCGGCCGTCGCCACGATGCCCGTCTCCGCCGAAGCCGCCGAGCGGGTGATCGCGGCGAACAAGCGGCTGATGGACTGGTGCCGCGGCGTGGGTATTCCCATCGTGCATCTCGTGACACGCTACCGCGACGCGGAGGAGATCCGCGCCAACCCCTTCTGGCGCACCCGCCACGAGGACCCCAGCGCGACGCGCAAGAACGTGCTCGCCCACAATCTCGACGGCATGCCAGGCTGCACCATCATGCCGACGCTGCACGACCCGGCCGACCGCGTGGTCGACACCAAGAAGCGCTACGACTGCTTCGTCGGCACCGACCTCGACTTCCACCTCAAGGCGCACGGCATCAACACGCTGATCCTCACCGGGGTGAACACCAACTCCTGCGTGCTCGCCACCGCCACGGCCGCCAACGTGCGCGACTACGCCGTGATCGTCGCCACCGACTGCGTCGACACGATGGACACGCCCGCGCATCACGAGGCAGCACTTCTGTGCATCAAGACCGCCTTCGGCTGGCCTCTGTCCACCGATGAGATTATGGGGCTTGGACTGGAGCGCACCCGATGATCATCGACGTCCACACCCACACCCTCTGCCCCGAAGTCAACGCGATCGTCGCGGGGCTGATCGGGCCGGAGGACGTGCCCTACCAGCGGGACATCTCGCCGGAGAGCAAGGCGCGCGATCGCGAGCAGGCGCCGCAGCTCGCCGAGAAGTTCAACAATCTCGATCGGCGCCTCGCCGAGATGGACAAGATGGGGGTCGAGCTTCAGGCCGTCGCCACGGCGCCGGGCCAGCAGCACTACTGGCTCCCCGTCGACACGCTGGTCGAGATCTCCCGGATGCAGAACGACCATGTCGTCGCGCTGGTCGGCCGGGCTCCGGAGCGCTTCGTCGGCATCGGCACCCTCCCCCTCACCGACACCGATGCGGCGGTGGAGGAGGCGAAGCGAGGCGTCGCCCGAGGCCTCAAGGCGTTCCAGATCGATTCGCGCTGCATGGAACGCGAGCTCTCCGACCGGACGCTCGACCCGCTCTACGACACGCTGCAGTCGCTCGGCGTGGGGCTGATGATCCACCCCCTCGGCTTCTCGCACGGGGAGCGCTTCACCTCCTTCTTCATGGTGAACTCGGTCGCCCAGCCGCTCGAGGAGCTGATCGCCTTCAACCACCTCGTGTTCGGCGGGGTGCTCGACCGCTTCCCGAAGCTGAAGGTCTATATCGCCCACGGCGGCGGCTTCGCGCCCTACTATATCGGCCGCTTCGACCACGCCTGGACGGTGCGACCCGAGCTGCGCCGGCTGACGCCGAAGCCGCCCTCGGACTATCTCGCCCGCCTCTTCTACGACACCTGCGTCTTCCGTCCCGACCACATCCGCACGCTCGTCGACCTCGTCGGCGCCGACCGCGTGATGCTCGGCAGCGACTATCCGTTCGACATGGGCGACACCGATCCGGTCGGCACCCTCGACGCCGCCGGCCTCTCCGCCGATCAGCGTGCCGCCATCACGTCGGCGACCGCCCGCACCTTCCTCGGCCTCTGAGAGCCGGCCGCCCGGCCGGCTCCGCACGCCCGTCAGCGACGCGGGCGCTCGAACGCGGCGCGTGCCGCGTCCACCTCGGCGCGGACCACGCAGCCCACGAAGTGGTCGTTCACGAGGCCGGCGGCCTGGAAGAGCGCCGTCATCGTGGTCGGCCCGACGAAGCGCCACCCCTTCTTCTTCAATAGCTTGGACACCGCCGCGGCCTCGGGGAGGACGGTGCGCGCGCGCAAGGTCGTGGCGTCGAGCGGCTCCTTCGGCTCCTGCGGCTCGTAGGACCAGAGGAAGGCGCCGAGCGAGCCTTCCTCCTCGATCAGCCGCTCGGCGCAACGGGCGTTGTTGATCGCCGCCTCGATCTTGCCGCGGTGGCGCACGATGCCCGGATCGGCGAGGAGGCGCGCCACGTCGCCGTCACCGAAGCGGGCGACCGTCGCGATGTCGAACCCGGCGAAGGCGGCGCGGAAATTCTCCCGCTTGCGCAGGATGGTCAGCCACGACAGGCCCGACTGGAAGCCCTCGAGGCAGATCTTCTCGAAGAGACGCGTGTCGTCGGCAATCGGGCGCCCCCACTCCTCGTCGTGATAGGCGAGATAGTCGGCAAGGCCGCCGTGCCAGAAGCAGCGGGGCTTGCCGTCGGCACCCGTCACCAACCCGTCGTCGACATCTGTCATCCGGAGCCCTCAGTGGTTAACCAATAGTTACTAAGTTGTCGGTCGGACGCTTGTCAGGGCACCCGCCCTTGCCACAAAATCACACTCGAAAACGGGGAGTGAGAGCGATGTTCGGACGGTTCACAGCGCTTATCGTCGCCTGTTGTCTGGCGCTCCCGGCCGTTGCGGCCGACAACGCGGTGCATCCGGACGAACTCACCCGCGGCTTTTTCAAGACCGTCTTCGGCCTCGAATATGGCGGCCACGTGGACGCGCAGCGGGTGAAGCGCTACGTCGATCCCGTCGCCTTCCACATCGAGGACCTCTCCGGCCTCAACCGCCAGGCCGACGCGCGGACCTTCCTGGAATCGCTCCCCAAGCGCATCCGCCACTTGCGGGCGAGCGTGGTCGACGATGCGAGCCAGGCGAATTTCCGCGTCATCCTCGTCACCCGGGACGCCTTTTCCACCGTGGTGGAGCGCGAGCTGAAGGCCGACGCCTTCGCCATGAACGCGCGCTGCCTCGTGGGGGTCAGCACCGTCGGCGGACGCATCAAGCGTTCCACCGCCGTGATCGTCGCCGACGACGACTTCCTCTTCTCCCGCTGCCTGGTGGAGGAAGTGTTGCAGGGTCTCGGCCCGATGAACGACGACGACAGCCTCACCCACAGCGTGTTCAACGATTCGTCCAAGCTCTCCCACTTCACGGCGTTCGACCAGGCGCTGCTCAACGTACTCTATCATCCGATGATCCGTCCCGGCATGTCGGGCAGCGAGGCGCAGCGCGTGCTGCCCCGCGTGATGCACTCCCTCGGCTACTCCGACTAGAGCCGCCGCCTCATACGGCGGGGAGGCTGATCCGCTCCGGGAGATCTGCGCCGCGGCGGGTGCACGTCATGGCCGAGGCGGCGACCGCGAACGTCAGCACGCGGCGCGCCTCCTCTTCGGTGAGGGTGGCGAGACGCCGCGGATGGGCGCGGTCGATCTCGCCGAGCCCGGCGAGAAGGGCGGCGAGGAAGCTGTCCCCCGCTCCGACGGTGTCGACGACGGCGATCAGCGGCGCGGCGAGCTCCGTCTCGCCGGCCGGATGGAAGAGGCGCGCCCCCTCTCCCCCGAGCGTCAGCGCCACCATCGCCGTGCCGGCCGCGCGCCAGCGCCGGGCGACGACGTCGGCCGGCTCGTCGTAGAGGGCGGCCATGTCCTCCGCGCTCACCTTGATGATGTCGGCGTGGGCGGCGAAGCGCTCCACCCGCTCGCGCCACACCGCCATGTCGGGCTCGACGCTGGGCCGAACGTTGGGGTCGAGCACCACCAGGCGATCGGACCCGGCGGCCTCGGCGAGGGCGAGGAAAGTGTCGCCGGTGGGCCGCGTCAGCATCGAGAAGCAGCCGAAGACGAGCGCGTCGATCCCGTCGAGGGGGGGAATGTCGGCGGGCGTCACCTGGCGGTCGGCGGCACCTTCGCCGTAGAAGCGATAGCGTGCCGAACCGTCCGCCTCGACCGACACCAGGGCGAGCGTGGTGGGAGCAGGGGTGCGCTTCAGATAAGTGATCTCGACCCGTTCGGCGGCGAGCGAGCGCACCAGCTTGTCGCCCAGCGCGTCGCGCGAGATGCCGGTGAGGAGGCCGACGGATCGGCCGAGACGGGACAGCCCCACCGCGACGTTGAACGCGGAGCCGCCGATGCGCGCATCCAGCGTGAAGCCGTCCACCGATTCGCCGGCGAAGAACACGTCGTAGAGCGCCTCGCCGCAAATGAGCACCGTCATCGTCGTCCCCCTGGTGCGGCCTCTCCCCGCGCCGGCCCGGTCTAGCGGAGCCACTTTATCGCGACCACCGACGATCGCGCTCGATGGTTTGCGCCCGTATAATTGAAGGCTACTCTCGCCGCGCCGCCCTGCGGTCGGCGACCGCTGAGGTTCGAGGCTCCCATCATGCGCATCCGACCACCCCTTCTCCCCATCCTCGCGGCAGCGGTGGTGGCGGTGGCAGCCGCGGCCCTCGTCCTGTGGCAGATCCTCGCGCCGGCCCATCACACGCTGCGGATCAGCGCCGGCACGCCGGGCGGCACCTACGCCGCCTTCGCCGATGCGCTGGCGGCCACGGTCGCGGTCGGTCCGCTCGATCGGATCGACATCATGAGCTCGGCCGGCGCCAACCAGAACGCCGACCGGCTCGCCAAGGACGAGGCGGACGTCGGCCTCATCCAGAGCGACACGCCCGTCGCCCCCAACACGCTGATCGCCGCGCGCCTCTTTCCCGAGGCGTTCCACCTCGTCGCCCGCATCGCTTCCGGCATCGAGCGGGTGAGCGATCTCAGAGGGCGTCGCATCGGCCTGCTGCCCCAAGGCGCCGGCTCCAACGCCCTCTTCGAGCGCCTCCTCGCCCACTACGAGATCCCGATGAGCGAGGTGACCGTGATCCACGGCGACCTCAAGACCCAGGCCGAAGCGCTGCGCACGGGCGACATCGACGCCTTCTTCATGGTGGTGGCGCTCGGCAACGGCACCATCGGTAAGATCATCCAGTCGACGCCGACGCAGCTCGTCGCCATCGAGCAGGCCGAGGCGATGGCCCTTTTCGACCCCGCCCTTTCGGCAAGCACCGTGCCCGTCGGCGCCTATTCCGGCGACCGCCCCGTGCCCGACCGGCCGATCCAGGTGGTGACGGTGCACAGCCTCCTCGCCGTCCGCCGCGGCCTCAGCGACGCGACGGTCGAGGCGCTGACCCGCAGCCTGTTCGAGAACCGCCAGGAGATGGTGCGCCTCCTACCCCAGGCCGCCTTCATCTCCGCCCCCACCGACCAGGACCGGCTCGCCTTCGGCATCCATCCCGGCGCCAACCTCTATTATCGCGAGGACGACCCTCTCTTCATCGTCGAATATGCCGAGCCGATGGCGCTCGGGGTGACGGCCCTCGCGCTCCTCCTGTCCGGCCTGTGGCAGGCCCGGGTGTGGCTCGCCAACGCCCGAAAGAACCGCGCCGACCACTATAATCTGGAGATCGTGGAGATCCTCCGCCGCGTCGAAGCGGCGGCGCGCTACGAAGAGTTCGAGGCGATCCGCCACGACCTCTTCGACATCTTCCGCAAGGTCATCGTCGATCTCGACAACGACCGCATCGAGGAGCGCTCGCTGGGCTCGTTCTCGTTCGCCTGGCAGGTGGCGGCCTCGACGCTGAACCACCGTCAGCTCGTCGTCGCCGGCGCCATCGAGGAGCGCGACGCGCCGCCCGCCCCCACCGTGGACGGATCTAGCGCCCGTAGCCTTTGAACGCCTCGAGCACTCGGTCCATCTCCTCGCGATCGAGGACCACGGGCGTGCCGGCAGCGAGCGCCATGCGGTGGATCTGGGCGAGCAGCTCGACCTCGCGGGCAAGGTCCATCGCCTTGTCGAGCGTCGCCCCCACCGCCACCACGCCGTGGTTGGCGAGGAGGCAGGCGTTGCGCCCGCCGAGCGTCGCGAGGATCGCCTCAGACAGCGCCGCCGTGCCGAAGGTCGCATAGGGGGCGCAGGGGATTTCGTGCCCCCCGGCCATCGCGACCATGTAGTGGGCGGCCGGGATCGGCATCCGCAGCGTCGCAAGCGCGGTCGCGTTCGGCGAGTGGGTGTGGACGATGGCGTGAATGTCGGGCCGGGCGGCGAAGATGTCGCGATGGAAGCGCCATTCGGACGAGGGCTTGCCCGTCGCCTCGCCCGAGAAGGCCACCGTCGCGATGTCCGACGGCTGCATCTGCTCCGGCGGCACAGCCGTCGGGGTGATGAGGCAGCCCGTGTCGATCCGCGCCGAGACGTTGCCGGCCCGCCCGACGATCAAGCCCTCGCGCAGCAGCGCCCGATACGCCTCGACCAGCGCCGCGCGCATCTCCTCATGCACCATGGTCGACCTCCCTGTGGTTGTTGTTGTCTTCGTCGTCGTCTTCGATGCGGTCGAGCAGCGCGCGCGTCGCGGCGTGGCGAGGGGTGGCGAACAGCGTCTCGGTGGGCGCCTCCTCCACGATCCGCCCCGCCTCCATCACCGCCACACGATCGGCAAGACGGCGCACGAGGTGGAGATCGTGGGCGATGAAGACGAGGGCAATGCCCTCCTCGCGCACCAGGCGGTCGAGGAGCATCACGATGTCGCGCCGGATCGCCGCGTCGAGTGCCGACACCGCCTCGTCGGCGACGAGGGCGGCGGGGGCGCCGACGAGCGCCCGGGCGATGGCGATGCGCTGCCGCTGACCACCGGAAAAGGCATGCGGCCGCCGCGCCAGAGCGTCCACCTCGAGGCCGACGCGGACGAGGGCGTGGGCCGCCATCTCGCGCCGCGCGGCCCACGAGAGGCCGCGCCCGTGCAGCGGCTCGCAGACGATCTGAAGCACGCTCTGGCGCGGGTCGAAGCTCGTCGCCGGATCCTGAAACACCATCTGCGCCACCTGCCCCGTCCGCCGCGGGTCGGGCGTCACCGGCGCGCCGTGAAGACGCACCTCGCCGTCCGCCGGTACGAGGCCGAGAAGAGCGCGCATCAGCGTGGTCTTGCCGGAGCCGGAGCCGCCCACGAGGGCGAGGCGCTCGCCGGCGCGCACGGCGACGTCGACCCGATCCACCACGCGCTGGCCGCCCTGGTCGACGCTGATCGCCCGCCCCTCCAGCACCGGGGCGCCCAGCGTCGACTCGCGCGCGGGAAGCGTCAGCCCGCCACCGGTGCGCAATGCCCGCCCGGCCGCGCTCTTCGGCGCGTCGAGCACATCCGCCGCCGCCCCCTCCTCGGCGATGCGGCCGGCCGCCATCACCGCGATCCGGTCCGCCCGGCGGGCCACGGCGAGGTCGTGGGTGATGATGAGGAGCGCCGCCCCCTCCTCCGCCGTGAGCGCGAGGAGAAGGTCGAGCACCAGGCCGGCCGACACGCTGTCGAGGGCGCTGGTCGGCTCGTCGGCCACCACCACGCGCGGCTTCAGCGCGAGGGCGATCGCGACGGCGACGCGCTGGCGCTGCCCGCCGGAGAGCTCGTGCGGGTAGCGTTCCGGGCCGACGCCCGCCGCCGCGAGCCCGGTGCGCTCCAACAGCCCCGCCACCCGATCGCGCCGCGCGCTGGCCGGCTGGTCGGTGTGGATCAGCAGCGGCTCTTCGATCTGCGCGCCGATCCGCATCGCCGGATCGAGGGCGGTGGCGGGCTCCTGGAAGATCATCGCGAGCGTCGCCCCGCGCAGCCGGCACAGCTCCCGTTCCGGCGTCGCGAGAAGGTCGCGCCCCTCGAAGGTCACGCGGCCGGAATAGCGCACCCCGCGCGGCGGCAGCGCCAGCGCCGCCCGTCCCGTCAGCGACTTGCCCGATCCCGACGCGCCGACCAGCGCGACCCGCTCGCCGTGCGCGATCTTCATCGAGATGCCGTCCACCAGGCGCCCGGCGGCAGACGCGGCGACGAAGTTCTCGTAGGCGAGCATCAGTCGACGACGACGGCGCGCGCGAAGCGCGGATCGAGACGGGCGCGCAGCCCCTCGGCGAAGGTCGTGATGGCGAGCACCGCCGCGACGATAGCAAGGCCCGGCCACACTGCGAGCTGCGGGGCGATGGCGATCATGGTCTGCGCCTCGTTGAGCATCCGCCCCCACGACACGGTGGGCGGCTGGGCGCCGAGCCCCACGTAGCTGAGCCCCGCCTCGGCGAGAATCGCGATGGCGAACTGCGTCGCCGCCTGGGTCAGCACCACAGGGGCGATGTTGGGGGCGACATGCTCCAGCGCGATCCGCGCCCGCCCCTTGCCGGAAAGGCGCGCGGCGTCGATGAAGTCGAGCGCGAGCACCCGCCGCCCCCCCGCCGCGGCGAGGCGGGCGAACACCGGCACATTGAAGATCCCGACGGCGATCGCCGCGTTCATCGCGCTCGCGCCGAGCAAGGTGGTGAGGATCACCGCGACGATGAGGGCGGGAAAGGCGAAGGCGAGGTCGGCGGAGCGCATCACCACGGCATCGACCCACCGCCCCCCCGAGGCCGCGAGGAGACCCAGCGGAACGCCGAACGCCACGCCGATCGCGACGGCGAGCGCGGCGACGCCCAGCGAGGTGCTCGCCCCCGCCATCAGCATCGAGACGATGTCGCGGCCGTAGTGGTCGGTGCCGAGAAGGTGCTCGGCGGACGGCGGCTGAAAGCGCTCCGCAATGGCGATGGTGCCGACAGGATAGGGCGTCCACCACGCCGCAATGAGGGCGAGGCCGGCGAGAAACGCCGTCGCGCCGCCGCCGATCCAGAGCCTCACGCCGGCCTCCGCCGTTGCTGGCGTTGGCGTTGGCGTTGGCGTTGGCGGGGGTTGGACCAGACGGCGAGGCCGTCGCAGAGCGTGTTCACCACCACGACCGTCGCGACCACGATCAGCACGACCCCCTGCACCACCTGCAGATCGCGCTGGGACACGGCCTGGAAGAGCAGCCGCCCGACGCCCGGGAGCGAGAACACCGTCTCGATCACCACCGCCCCGGCGACGAGGTAGCCGAACTGAAGCCCCACGATGGTGAGAATCGGCGCCAAGGCGTTGGGCAGGGCATGGCGGGCGACGGCGCCGGCGACGCTGCGTCCCTTGGCGCGGGCGAGCGTCACATAGTCCTCGTCCATCGCCTCCACGATGGCGGTCCGCGTGATGCGGGTGAGGATCGCGGCCTGCGGCGCGGCGAGCGCCACGGCGGGCAGGATCAGCGCGCTGAGCGCCGGGCCGACCCCGGCGTCCCAGCCCGGAAAGCCGCCCGCCGGCACCACCTTCATCACCACGGCGAAGAGGTAGATGAGGATGAGGCCGAGCCACACGCTCGGAATCGACAGGCCGATCTGGGCGAGGGTGGTCACGAGATTGTCGGTGCCGCGGTCGCGCCGGATGGCCGCGAGAAGGCCGGCCGGCAGCGCGATCCCCACCGAAAGGAGCACGCCGAGGATGGCGAGCGGCACCGACACCACCGCCCGCTCCAGGATGAGATCGGTCACCGGCACCGCGTAGGTGGCGCTCTCGCCGAAGTCGCCGGCGAGGACGCCGCCGAGCCAGCGGGCGAATTGCACGGGAAGCGGCTGGTCGAGCCCCATCTCGGTGCGCAGCGCGTCGACGGCAGCCGGATCGGCGTTCATGCCGAGCAGCACCTCCGCCGGGTCGCCGGGGAGCACGCTCATCGCCACGAAGATGAGGAGACTCGCCGCCAGAAGGGTGGCGGCGAGCCCGAGCAGACGGCGCAGCAGACGTCGAATTGGAGAAGCGTTCACCGCCGTCTTGCGCGGCAAGCGCGCTCGCCGGCCCTCACGCCCGCCGACCCATCACTTGGACCAATAGACGCCCGTGACGTCGTTGGCCTGGATCGGCGAGTTCTCCCACATGCCCACGAGGCGGGCGTCCCAGACGCCGCTCTTCGGCAGCTGGAAGAGGAAGACGTTCACCGCGTTGTCGGCGATGCGACGCTGCGCCTCCTGGAGGAGCTCGATGCGCGCCGCCGGGTCGGTCTCCACGTCGAGCGCGTCGAGGATCTCGGTCAGGCGCGGGTCGTCGACGTGGAAGTAGTAGTCCGGCCGGCCATAGATGCCGATGTCCGACGGCTCGGTGTGGGCGACGATGGTGAGGTCGTAGTCCTTGCCGCGGAAGATGCGGGAGAGCCATTCGGCCCACTCCACCGGCTCCAGCGTCACGTCGATGCCGACCTCGCGCAGCTCCGAGGCGATGATCTCACCGGAACGGCGGGCATAGGAGGTGGGCGGCAGCGACAGCGTGAGCTTCAGATTCTCGACCCCCGCCTCGGCGAGGAGCGCCTTGGCGCTCGCGGGGTCGTAGGCGTTGACGCCGGTGAGATCGATGTAGGCCGGGTCGTGCGGCGGCATCGGCGCGCCGATCGGCGTGGCCGTGCCGTACATCGCCCCGTCGACCAGCGCCTGCCGGTCGACGGCGCGGGCGAGGGCCTGACGCACGGCGAGCTGATCCAACGGCGGGCGGCGGGAGTTGATCGCCATGATCGTCTCCCCCTCGGTGGTGCCGCTCTTCACGGTGAAGCGCGGGTCGGCTGCGATCACCGGCAGCGTCTCAGGCGCGCCGAAGGAGGGGAAAGCGTTGATGTCGCCCGCCATCAGCGCCGCGAGCGCCACCGTCGGATCGCCGACGAAGGCGAACTCCACGCGCGGCAGCTTGGCCGCCTCGCCCCAATAATCGTCGTTGCGCACGAGGACGATGCGGTCGCCGCGCCGCCAGCGCTCGAACCGGAACGGGCCGGTGCCGACGGGGGTCTGCTTGTTGGTCTCGGCACTGTCGGGGTGGACCATCACCGCGTCGCCCCAAGCGAGCGAATAGGGCAGATCGGCGTCGGGCCGCGAAAGGTGGATGACGAGCGTCGTCGGATCGGGCGCCGCGACGCTCTCGATCGCCGCGAAGAGCTGCGGCTGGGCGTTCTCGGCACCCGGCGCGCGCGCCCGGTCGAGGGAGAATTTGGCGACGTCAGCGTTGAACGGCTTGCCGTCGTGGAAGGTGACGCCGTCGCGCAGCGTCAGGGTGAGGGAGAGGCCGTCGTCGCCGAACTCCCAGTCGGTCGCGAGGCCCGGCACCACGTGACCCTCGGCATCAATGCGGGTGAGGCCCTCGAAGACGTTGGCATAGAGCACTTCGTCGATGGCGGCGGCGGCGCCGGCGGTCGGATCAAGATGCGGTGGCTCAAGACGCATGCCGATGATGAGGGGCCGATCCACCGGAGCTGCGATCGCAGAGATCGTGGTGGCAAAGGCAAGGGCGAGGGAGAGGAGAAGTCGACGTGCCATGTCCGCCTGCGTTTTGGAACCGGCCTTTCCTTATCGCGATCTCAGGGGTGGGACCAGTCGCGCGGCGGGAAAAGATGGCATTGGCAAACAAAGCACCGGCCCGCCGCGGTGGAGCGCGGCGGGCCGGCCAAAAAGAAAAGCCCGGCGGTTGGACCGCCGGGCTTCCCCATCCGAGAGGTGGACGGGATTAGAAGGAGCGCTGAGCGCGGAAGAAGGCGGAGAGGGCCGAGCCCGAACCAGCGTCCGCGGTGTCGACGTACTTGAACTGGGCACCCAGGCCGAGCACGAAGCCAGCGACCGGCGAGTAGCCGAGGAAGGCGTCGACGTCGAAGTTCGAGAAGTCGAGGTCGTCGTTGAAGATGCCGTCGCCGTTCACGTCGAAGGTGTTGTTGCCGTAGTCAGCGTACATGTAGCCGACCTGCACGCCCAGGGACACCGTCGGGGTGAAGGAGGTCGAGAAACCACCCGAGATGTTGAAGGCGTCGACGAGGTTCAGGTTACCGCCGGGGCCGACCGTCGCGTCCCAGGGGCCGTAAGGAGCCACCGCACCCGAGGAGGTGTAGTTCAGAGCACCCTGGCTGTAGCCACCCTGGATACCGACCTGCGTGCCGTTACCGAAGGGAACGTTGACGTTCACACCGGCGCCGATCGCGAAGCCGTACTTGCTGTCGCTGAAGATGTCTTCAACGTAGTGGCCGGCAGCCATCAGCTGAGCGGAACCCCAGCCCTGGTCGACGCGGAGCGCGCCCACGATGTCAGGGATACGCGAACCCTGGTAGGTGCCACCCTGGATGCCGTAGCGGCGGGTCAGCTCGTCTTCCAGCGAGAGCGTGGCGGAGAAGCCGTTGCCGAAGGCGAAGGTGTAGGCGGCGAGGTTGGTCTTCGTGTCCGACAGCGAGTCGGTGAAGAGCTGCGACGAACCGTACGACGCGTCCAGGAAGTCGTAGAAGGACTGCGTGCGACCGAAGGTCAGACCACCGAACTGGATGAAGGCGTTGTTCAGCGTGACGCCGAGGTTACCACCGAACTGGCTGGTCCAGTAGATTTCAGTGAAGGTCCGCAGGAGGCCGAACTCGGTGTTCGTGCGGCTGTCCATGTAGAGGTAGGCACGCGCACGGAAGCGGTAGCCGTTGGAGCCGTCCTGGCTGTAGCCGCCCAGGATGTTGAAGTCGTCATCATCCGGGTCGAAGAAGACGTTGTAGTCAGCGCGGATACGGCCAGCGACGCGCAGGCAGGTCTCCGTGCCGGGGATGTAGTAGAAGCCCGTCCCGTACGCATCGCAGATGCGGACGTAGTCGATCGGCTCGACGACGACCGGAAGGTCAGCCGCCTGCGCCCCGGTCACCGCGAGAGCACCCGCAGCCGTGCCGAGGACAAGACGCTTAATGTTCATGTCTCGATCTCCAAAGAGGTTCACTGTAGAGGTCCTTTGACTTTCGTTCCGGCGGTGACCCTCGGGGCCGAAAGTCGCCGGATCTCCAACTCGATTTGAGAAGCCGCTGCGGCCCGCCCAAACCTGCGACCGGTTTGTTTCCGCCCCCGTCGCGAGGTGACATTGCGCACCGGCCCCGCTCTGGGCAACGGAAAGCGTGCAAGGAGAAGCCCCTAAACCCCGCACTCCATCTGCGATGTTGCACGGACAACACGTTTTTGATGCAGACCCGGAGAAATCCAGCCGGTTGGGCAAGGGTTCATTAGGAAATCCGGCACGATAGGCGGCCGGGCTGTGGACAAATCGGGGGGCGGCGGCAGGCGTCGCGAACAATCGGATTCGCCCCGGAACACGGCGATCTCCGGCCGCTACCAGCTCGTTCCCAACAGCACCGGCATCGCCTGAAGGGCCTCGCCGAGCAAGGCGTGGCCGGCCGCGAGCCCTCCCCCCGTCAACGGCAGACGCAGCGGCCGGGAGATCTCCGCCGCAAGCTCCGCGACAGCATCGGGACGCAATGTCAGGCTGTTGGCCGAGCCGAGCAGGCGCAGGGGGCGGATCGGCACGACGATCAGGAGGGCGTCGGCCGCGTCCTCCCGCCAGAAGGCGGCGAAGGCGTCGGCATCGGAACCGGTGAGCGGCAGGGGGGCGAGGCTGCCGCGTGCGAAGAGCTCGGGCCGGGCCCGGCGGGCGGCGAGGCCTTCGAGAAGGATTCGGGCCTTGATTCGCCCGTCCGCCCATCCATCGCGCAGCGAATCCGATTCGCTCGCCCGCGCCGATTCGCACAGGCTCGCCTCGGCGGCAAAGTCCACCGGCCGGCGATTATCGGGATCGACCATCGAAAAATCCCAGCCGAACGTGCCCTGGTAGATGTCGGCAGCCGGTCGGGCCGTGGTCTTGAGGAGCGCCTGGGAGAGCCCCACCACCGCGCCGGCACGGTGCACGTCGGCAAGCGGGGCGAGGCGGTCGAGCGAGGTCGCCATCGCCTCGGCCGCAGCAGCCACCTCCTCCTCGAAGACCGGATCGGCGCGCGTCCAGCTCGTTTCCTCCTTGGCCTCGCGCACGGTCTTCAGCACCGCCTCGCGGAAGCGGTCGGCAAAGGCCGGGTCGCAGCCGAGCGGGGCGGAGGCGAACAGCATCTGCCCGAAGGCCCAGCGCCAGCGCTCGGGCAGCTCGCCCGACAGCATCGGCCAGACCCGCTCCCACATCGCGACGGCGGCGGGGTCGGAGAGGGCGTAGAGGCGGGCGCGGGCATCCTCGCCCCGCTTGGTGTCGTGCGTCTGCGTCGCCGCGAGGCCGCCGTCTTGCGCCACCTCGAGGTAGCGTTCTTCACCGAGTCGTGGCGACAATTCGCCTCCGACCTCGTTGAGCGCGATCAACCGGTGATGGCGGAAGAACACCGTGTCCTCCACCGCCTTCGCCATCAAGGGACCGCTCGTCTGCTGCAGGCGTGTGGTGAATTCCGCCGCCGCCTCGCCCTCCGGCGGGGCGAGCAGGAGCGCCACCAGATCCTCCAGCACCCGGCGGTCCTCGAGCGGCTCGGCCTCGGCTGACGCCACCGCCGCCTCGAGCACCTCGCGGTCCGCCTCGGTGGGCGCGTCGACGACGAGGTAGGTGCGGTAAACGGGCATCCCGAGCATCAGCGCGACGAGCCCCTCGCGCACCGTGACCGGGCCGTAGTCGCGGGTGCGCGGATCGTCGGCGAAGAGGGTGAGGGCGAGGCTCGTCAAGCGCTCCAGCTCGCCGGCGAGGTTGCGCGTGATGATCTCGCGCTTCGCCTCCCGCGTCAGCGCCTCGATGTCGTTGGAGGCGAAGGCGCCATAGTCCTCGGTGAGCCGCTCGAGCCCGTCCGCGTCGGTGAAGAGGGCCGCCATCGCCGCGATGAACTCGTAGCCCGTCGTCCCCTCCACCGGCCAGGGCCGCAGCGTCTCGTCGGACTCCAGGATCTTCTCCACGAACACCGGAACGCCGAGACGCTCCGACAGGCGTTCCAGATAGCCGGCCGGATCGGCGAGCCCGTCCACATGGTCGACGCGCACGCCCTGCACCCTCCCCTCCGCGACGAGGCGGGCGAGGAGGCGGTGGACGTCGTCGAACACCGCCTCGTCCTCCACCCGCACCCCGACGAGGCCGGTGATCTCGAAGAAGCGGCGATAGGTGAGACCGTCGCGCCCAAGTCGCCAGTGAGCGAGGCGGTAGTGCTGCGCCTCGTGGCACTCGTGAAGGTCGGCGATCGTCTCGGTGCCGGGGGCGAGCGGCAGGTCCATCCCCGGCACGCGCAGGACCGGCCCCCAGTCCGCCCGCTCGCTCCGCACGATGTCGCCTTGCGCCAGCGCAACGTCGTAGGGCTCGCCAAGAATCGGCAAGATCAACTTGCCCGCCGACCAGTCGATGTCGAAGTGACGGGCGTAGGCCGAGGCCTCGCCATAGGTCAGGACGTCGCGCCACCAGGGATTCTCGGTGGAGGCGGCCATATGGTTGGGGACGATGTCGAGGATCAGCCCCATCCCCGCGGCCGCGAGCGCATCGGCGAGGCGGTCGAAGCCCGCCTCGCCGCCGAGGCACGGATCGAGGGCGTTGTGGTCGACCACGTCGTAGCCGTGGGTCGAGCCCGTCGTCGCCGCGAAGATCGGCGAGGCGTAGAGGTGGGTGATCCCCGCCGCGGCGAGGTGCGGCACGATCGCGGCCGCTTCGGCGAAGCCAACTCCGTTGCGAAACTGCAACCGATAAGTGGCCCCGATCCGCATCACCCTCCCCTCGCCTCCCGCACGGTCCGCAGCACGCGGCGCAGCAGCTCCGACCCCTTCACCGCCTCCACGTCGAGCGGCAACGTGTGCCGCCAGTTGGGATGCTCGTGGTCGGTTCCCGGCAGATTGACGAGCCGGCGCCCGCCGACGACGTCCTCGAGCCGCACCGCCATGAGGCGCGACCGGGTCCGCGCCAGGGTGCGGTGGAAGGCGACCACGATCGCATCGTCGAGTCGACCCTCCGCCCGCGTCGCCGGCAGGCCGGACAGGGCGAGCAGCAACTGCTTCTCGACGAGCCGGGCGCTCCGCTCGTGCCGCGCCACCCGCTCGTCGATGCGGCCGAGGTCGAGCCGCAACTCGATCTCGTCGCCGAGCCACCAGGCCGCGAGCGGCGCCATGTCGTGGGTGGAGAGACAGGCGAGCGCGTCGCCCGGATAGCGCGCCGGCGGGATCATCCGCATGCCGTCCCGCTCGAACGAGAGGATGCGGGTGGAAAAGATCCGCCGCGCCACCATGCGCTCGCGAAACCCCACCGGCACCACGCCGAGATCCTCGCCGATGGCGATGGCGCGGTGGGCGTGGGTCGCCGCCACCACCTCCTCCACGAGGCCCGGCTGACGCACATAGGCGCCCTCGACGGCCGGCATGTCGTCGGGGATGAGGAACAGTCGCTCCAACCCCATCGCGTGATCGATGCGCACGGCGCCGGCATTGCCCATCACCGCCGCGAGGATCGCCAGATAGGGCTCGAAGTCGCGGGTGACGAGCGCGGTGGGCGACATCGGCGCGAGGCCCCAGTCCTGCCCGTCGAGCGAGAAGAGATCCGGTGGCGCGCCGATGCGCAGGCCGCGCAGGGTGAGGCCCGGATCGCTCCAGGTGGCTGCCCCGTCGGGCGCCGAGCCCACCGCGAGGTCGAGATAGAGGCCGATGCGCATCCCGGCCGCCCGCGCCGCGGCTTGCGTCGCTGCAAGCTGATCGTCGGCGATGAACTGCAGCCAGACGTGGAAATCGACCGTCTCGTCCTCCGTGGCGGCGAACGCGCGCACCGCCTCGCCCGTCGGGTCGTGGTAGGCGGCGGGCCAATCCCACCACCCCGCCGGGTGGCCGGCGGCGACCATGTGGTGCGACAGCGCCTCGAAGACGGCGAAGTTCATCAGCGCGCCGCCGCCGCGGTCGGCGAAGCGGACGGCGGCGCGGCGGGCGGCGTCCGGCACCCGCCGATCGCCCGCGCGCCAGCGTCGATGGATCGCGCGCAACACCGCGAGCTTCAGGGGCACCACGGCGGCGTAGTCCACCCGCTCGTCGGACGGGGGCACCCCGCGGCCCGCGAGCACGTCGCCGAGGAGATCGGCCGAGTAGCCCGGCACCTCGTCCACCGCGATGATCATCGGGTTGAGGAAGCGCCGATCGGAGGGGGAGAAGGGTGAGGCGCGCTCCGGATCCGCCGTGAAGAGGGCGTGGAGCGGGTTGAGGCCCACGAAATCCGCCCCCTCCTCGGCGAAGGCGTCGATCAGCGCCTTGAGGTCGCCGAGATCGCCGATCCCGAGATTGCGCGCGGAGCGGAGCTGGTAGAGCTGCAGCGCCACTCCGAAGGTGCGCGTGTGATCGAGCCACTCCGGCACGAAGGCGGCGCGATGGGCGGAGGGCGGCGGATCGGGCGCCTCCCCGAGCATGTCGGCGAGGGCGCGCATCGTCGCCTCGGGCACCGGCGCCGCGTTTTCGCCGGGCCGGTCGAGGATCACCCCGGCCGCCCGCGCCCGCTCCTCGAGCGCCCTCGCGCTCAAGGACGCACCAGCGTAACGATCACCGAATGGGGTGCCCGCGTCGCCGGCGCCGCGATGCGGCCCTCGGCGACGGCGGCGACGATTGCCCCGTCCTGCCGCGGTCCAGCGTCCTCGGTGGTGAGATTGATCGCCATCGTGAGCACCGAGCCGTCGCCGAGCCGCCAGATCACGTCGACGATCCCGTCCTCGGCGCGCAGCACCTCCCCGGCGCCCGGCGGGATGCCTTCCAGGCGCGGCACGATCCACTCCGCCCGCGCCGCGAGGAGGGTCGCATAGAGGTCGAGCCAGGTCTTGCCCCGCTCGGTCTCGACCTTTTCCCAATCGACCCGCGAGGCCTCGAAGGTGGACAGGAGATTGGGATCGGGAATGTCCTCGCGCGTGTCGGGATCGATGAAGGCGTCGAACTTCGAGAACTCGTTGCGTCGCCCCTTGCGCACGGCGGCGGCAAGCTCCCCGTCGAAATCGCAGAAGAAGCAGAAGGGTCGCGTCTCGCCCCACTCCTCACCCATCCATAGGAGCGGGATCTGCGGAGTGAGGAGGAGCACCGCCGTCAGCGCGACCACCATGTCGTGCTCGGCAAGGTCGATCAGGCGCTCGCCGAAGGCGCGGTTGCCGACCTGGTCGTGGTTCTGGTTGAAGATGACGAACGCCGTCAGCGGCTGGCCGGTGGAGATCTCGCCGCGCGGCGTGTTGCCGTGGATCTTCGAGGGCTCGCCCTGGAAGATGAAGCCTTCCGACAAAGCCCGCCCCAGCTTGCGCCAGGGGTCGGTGACGAAGTCCATGTAGTAGCCTTCGCTGTCGCCCGTTGCGATGGGGTGAACGACGTTGTGATAGTCGTCGTTCCACTCCGCCGTGAAAAGGCGTGGCCGGCCCCCCTCATAGGGGTGGAGGCGCACGATGTTGCGCTCGTCCTCGGTGTGGAGGTGGATGGGCCGGTCGAAGCTCGCGCGGATGCGGCGGGCCATCTCCTCCAGGATCGGTTCGTCGGAAAGGTCCTGGATATGGTCGATGGCGTCGAAGCGCAGCCCGTCGAGGCGGAACTCGGTGAGCCAGTAGAGTGGGTTGTCGATGAAGTAGGCGCGCACCTCCGGCCGATCGAGGGCGATGGCGGCGCCCCAAGGGGTGTGCCGGTCGGGATGGAAGAAGGGGCTGGCGTAACGGCCGAGATAGTTCCCGTCCGGCCCGAAGTGATTGTAGACGACGTCGAGGAACACCATCAGCCCCTCGGCGTGCGCGGCGTCCACGAACGCCTTGAAGTCCTCCGGGGTGCCGTAGGCGGCGTGCGGGGCGTAGAGCAGAACCCCGTCGTAGCCCCAGCCGCGATTGCCGCCGAAATGGGCGAGCGGCAGCACCTCCACCGCGGTGACGCCGAGAGCCTTGAGGTGCGGCAGCTTCTCGATGGCCGCCTCGAAGGTGCCCTCCTCGGTGAAGGTGCCGACGTGCATCTCGTAGATGACCGTCTCCTCCCACGGCCGGCCCACCCAATGGGTCTGCCACTCGTAGGCGTCGGGATCGACGAGCTTGGAAGGACCGTGGACGCTGTCGATCTGACCGCGGGCGGCGGGGTCGGGCACCATCATCCCGTCGCCCAAGACGAACGCGTAGCCGCCGCCGACGGCGACGCGGTTGGTGACGATCTCGAACCAGCCGTCGTCGTCGCGGTTCATGGCGAGGTCGCCGCCGGGAGCGCGCAGCGAGACCTGCATTTCGTCGGGGGCCCAGAGGCGGAAGCGGGCGCTGCCGTCGGGAAGCAGCGTCGTACCCCAGGTGGTGGGGAAGGCATTCGTCGTCACAGGGTCTCCCCTCCTCAGTCGCTCCGATGGGTAAGAGTGTGGCACCGACCGTGCCGATGAACAGGGGGAACGCGCCGCCGGCGACCCCTCAACGGCTCCAGCCGGTGATCGCAAGGATCGAGTGGGCCGCCACGTCGAAGGGGGACGCCACCTCCGGCCCGTCGAACGGCGGATGGACCGAGCCGTCGTCGGTACCGAAGAGCTTGCGCCAGGCGATCTCCCCCAACGCCCCGTCGAGGGTGAAGACGACGTCCTCCCCCGAGGCGTTGAAGAACACGATGGCCCGCTCGCCCCCGCCATTTGCCAGCACCATGCCGATGACCTTGGGGTCGAGCCGATGCCAGTCCTCGTCGGTCATCTCGGTCCCGTCGGAGCGCAACCAGCAGACGTCGCGCCCGCCCGCCTCGTCGTTCTCGTCGAGCAGGTCGCCGTGCAGGAAGCGCGGCTGCGAGAACACGCCGATGTCCCGGCGCGCGGCGATCAACCCGCGCACGAACTCGTGGAAGGCGGCATCGCGCGTCTCGTGCTCACCCCAACCGAGCCAGCTCATCTCGGTGTCCTGGCAATAGGCGTTGTTGTTGCCGAACTGGGTGCGGCCCACCTCGTCGCCCATCAGGATCATGGGGGTGCCCTGGCTCACGAGCAGCGTCGCCATCAGGTTGCGCCGCATGCGATCGCGCAGGTCGAGGATCAGGACGTCGTCGGTGTGCCCCTCCACACCGCAATTCCACGAGCGGTTGTCGCCGTGACCGTCGCGATTGTCCTCGCCGTTCGCCTCGTTGTGCTTCTCGTTGTAGGAGACGAGGTCGGTGAGGGTGAAGCCGTCGTGCGCGGTCACGAAGTTGACCGATGCCCAGGGCCGGCGGCCATTGTGGTCGAAGAGGTCGGCGGAGGCGAGGAGGTCGCGCCCGACCGCCGGCAGAAGGTGGGGATCGCCGCGCCAGTAGGAGCGCACGTCGTCCCGATAGCGGCCGTTCCACTCGGCCCAGCCGGGAGGGAAGTTGCCGACCTGATAGCCGTCGTGGCCGAGGTCCCAGGGCTCGGCGATCATCTTGACCTCCGACAGCACGGGGTCCTGCATCACCGCGTCGAGCCAGGCGGCGGAGCGGTCGAAGCCGCCGCCCTCGCGGGCCATCGACGGCGCGAGGTCGAAGCGGAACCCGTCCACCTGGCAGACCTCCACCCAATAGCGCAGCGAATCCATCACCATCTGCATCACCCGCGGGTGGGCGACGTTGACGGTGTTCCCGGTGCCGGTGGTGTCGTGATAGTAGCGCTTGTGCTCGGAGAGCACGTAGTAGCTGAGGTTGTCGATGCCGCGGAACGACAGCGTCGGCCCCATCTGATTGCCTTCGGCGGTGTGGTTGTAGACCACGTCGAGGATCACCTCGATGCCCGCCTCGTGCAGCCGCCGCACCATGTATTTGAACTCGTGGTGCTTGGCGCCGGGCGTGACGTAGCGCGCCGCCGGAGCGAAGAAGTTCAGCGTGTTGTAGCCCCAATAGTTCCGCAGCCCCTTTTGCAGGAGGTGGCGGTCGTCGAGGAAATAGTGGACCGGCATCAGCTCCAGCGTGGTCACGCCGAGCTTGACGAGATGGTCGATGACGCGCGGATCGGCGAGGCCCGCGAACGTGCCGCGCAGGTGGTCGGGCACGTCCGGATGCATCGCCGTCATGCCCTTGACGTGGGCTTCGTAGATGATGGTGTTCTGCCACGGCACGCCCGGTCGGGTGTGGTTGCCCCAGGTCACCGCCTCGTCGACCACCATGCACTTCGGCATCGCGGGACCCGAATCGCGGCGGTCGTAGGAAAGATCCTCCCGCGTGGAGCCGAGGCGATAGCCGAACATCGAATCGTGCCAGCGCAGCTCCCCCCAGAGCGCCCGCGCATAGGGATCGATCAGGAGCTTGTTGGGGTTGAAGCGATGCCCGGCGTCGGGATCGTAGGGCCCGTGCACGCGGTAGCCGTAGGGCTGCCCCGGCCGCACCTCGGGAAAGTAGCCGTGCCAGATGTCGTGCGTCTTTTCCGGCAGCGCGATCCGATCGGTCTCGCGCCGGCCGGTCGCATCGAAGAAGCACAGCTCCACCCGCTCGGCGTTGGCGGAGAAGATGGCGAAGTTGGTCCCCGAGCCATCCCACTTGGCGCCGAGCGGCGTCGGCGACCCGGCCTCAACCCGCATAGGCGTCAGGCCGGAACGAACACCAGGCCGGCGAGCGGCGGCAGGGTGATTGCGGCCGACTGCTGGCGGCCATGATAGGGGATAGCTTCGGCGACAATCTCACCGGCGTTGCCTACGTTGGTGCCGCCATAGATCGCCGCGTCGGTGTTCAGCACCTCGCGCCAGCGTCCCGGCGAAGGGAGACCGATCCGGTAGTTCGACCGTACCACCGGCGTGAAGTTCATGACCGCCACGGCCGGACTGCGGTCCGCGGCAAAGCGGGCGTACACGAAAACCGACCCGTCCGCATCAGCCGCATCGATCCATTCGAACCCGTCGGGATCACAATCCTTCTCGTGCAGCGCCTTTTCCCCACGATAAAGGCGGTTGAGGTCGCCGACGAGCGTCTGCACCCCCTTGTGGAAAGGATCGACGAGTAGATGCCAGTCGAGACTCTGGTCGTGATTCCACTCCCGCTCCTGGCCGAACTCCCCGCCCATGAAGAGCAGCTTCTTGCCGGGATGGGTCCACATGAAGGCGAAATAGGCGCGCAGGTTGGCAAATCTCTGCCACCGGTCGCCCGGCATCTTGCCGAGCAGCGAGCCCTTGCCGTGCACCACCTCGTCGTGGCTGAGCGGCAGGATGAAGTCTTCTGAAAAGGCATAGTGGAGGCCGAAGGTCATCGCGTTGTGATGATAGCGGCGGTAGATGGGCTCACGCTGGATGTAGTGTAGCGTGTCGTGCATCCATCCCATGTTCCACTTGAAGTCGAAGCCGAGGCCACCCTCGTTCACCGGCCGCGACACCTGGGGGAAGGCCGTCGATTCCTCCGCCGCGGTGAGCGCGCCGCGCCCGTCCTCGGCGACGCGCGTGTTGAGCGAGCGCAGGAAGGCGATGCTCTCCAGATTCTCCCGCCCGCCGTGCACGTTGGGCACCCACTCGCCGTGCGAGCGCGAGTAGTCGCGGTAGAGCATCGAGGCGACGGCATCCACGCGCAGCCCGTCGACATGGTAGCGGTCGAGCCAGAAGAGGCCGTTGGCCTCCAGGAAGTTCGCCACCTCGCGCCGGCCGAGATTGTAGATGAGGGTGTTCCAGTCCTTGTGAAAACCCTCGCGCGGGTCGGCGTGCTCGTAGAGGTGGGTGCCGTCGAACTCGCCGAGCCCGTGCGCGTCGGTCGGAAAATGCGCCGGCACCCAGTCGATGATGACGCCGAGGCCCTCCCGGTGCGCCCGATCGACGAAGCGGGCGAAACCTTCCGGCGAGCCGAAGCGCGAGGTCGGGGCATAGAGGCCGATGGGCTGATACCCCCACGAGCCGGAGAAGGGATGCTCGGAGATCGGCAAGAGTTCGACGTGGGTGAAGCCGAGCTCCTTGGCGTAGGGGATCAGCTCGTCGGCGAGGGCGTCGTAGTCGAGGAGGGTGTTGCCCGAGCCGCGCCGCCAGGAGCCGAGATGCACCTCGTAGATCGAAATCGGCGCGGCCCGGTCGTTCTGCGGCGCCCGCGCGGCCATCCATCCCGCGTCCTGCCAGTCGTGCTCGACGAGGCCGTGGACGACCGACGAGGTGGCCGGCGGTTGTTCGGTGGCGAAGGCGAACGGGTCCATCTTGAGCGGCAGCGTGTTGCCGTGCGGGCCGACGATCTCGAACTTGTAATAGAGGCCACGGGAGAGGCCGGGGATGAACATCTCCCACATGCCCGCCTCGGTGCGGCGGCGCATGACGTGGCGTCGTCCGTCCCAGCCGTTGAAGTCGCCGACCACCGACACGCGGCGCGCGTTCGGCGCCCAGACGGCGAAGGCGACCCCGTCCACCCCCTCCATCGTGGTCGGGTGCGCGCCGAGCCGCTCGTAGAGATTATGGTGACGGCCTTCGGCGATCAGATAGATGTCGAGCTCGCCGAGGATCAGGCCGAAGCGGTAGGGATCATCCGCCTCCCAGCTGTGCTTTCCCGACCAGAGCTTCAGTCGGTAGGCGAACGGCTTCCCCTCCATCACCGCCACGAACAGCCCGTCGGGGTGCACCTTCTCCATCGGCGCCACCACGGCGCCGTCGAGATCAACCACGGCGGCCTTGTCGGCATGGGGCGCGAAGGTGCGCACCACCAACGCGCGATCGCCCCCGCCGTGCATGCCGAGGACGGCATAGGGATCGCCGTGGCGACCGGTGACGATCGCCTCCGCCGCCTGCGGCAGAAGATCGTCGCGTTGGCGGATATCGTTCATTCGCTCTCTCCGACGTCGTTCTCGGCGATGGTCTCGTCCGCCCACGCCGACACGCCTCGCGCATCGGCGAGCACGTCCATCACCCCCGCAAGGGGAATGCGCACCCACGTCGGACGGTTCGCGAGTTCGTAGCCGATCTCGTAGATAGCCTTGTGCAGCGTGAAGAGATCGAGGAGCGCGGCGGTCAGCTCCGGGGCGGGCGCCTTCTCGCCGATCGCCGCGAGATAGGCGCCGAGGAAGGCGCGGCGGGTGGTGTCGCGCCACGCGAGGGCCTTCACCCTCGCCTCCTCGAGGTTGGCCTCGTGCGTGCCGCGCCAGCGCGACAGGGCCATCGCGGCGGCATAGTCGAACGAACGCAGCATCCCCGCCACGTCGCGCAGCGGCGCCGACTTGGCGCGGCGCTCGTCGAGCGTGCGGGCGGGCTCCCCCTCGAAGTCGATCACCACCAGATCGCCCTGGGCCACCAGCACCTGGCCGAGATGATAGTCGCCGTGGATGCGCGTCTTGACGCCCGACGGGGCGGCGTCGCGCACCGCGGCGTAGCGCGCCGCCACCTCGTCGCGCCGTTCGATGAGCGCCTGGGCGTCGGCCGCGGAGTCCTCCGGCAGCTGGGCGAGGTGGGCCTTGAGACGGGCGAACACCCGATCGGCCTCCGCCGTCGCGTCGTCGGCCCAGCGGGCGAGATCGTCGGCGCCGATCGGCTCGGGGCGGAAGGCCTCGCTGGTCTCGTCCGCCGCGAGGGCGAGATGCAGCTCGGCCGTCCGCTGACCCGCGAGCGCGCCGATGTTGAGGGGGAAGGTGAGAATGGGCTCCTCCCCCTCGGCCGTGTCGGCCTCGATGAGGTCCGCGCCTTCGAGGTGCCGCGCCAAGGCGTCGAGCACCGACGACCACGCGTCGCCCTGGTTGGGCACGAAGGAGAAGGCGGCGGCGAGCACCGCCGGCGCCCCGTCCCCGTCGAGCTCGATGGTGCCGACGAGCGCCGGGGTATGGGAATAGCCGACGTCGGTCAGGTGGCGGGCGACCTCCACGTCGGGCTGCTCGCCCTCGCGCAGCCGGCGGTAGATCTTCAGGATGATCTGCTCGCCGAACACGATCGAGACGTTGGACTGTTCGAGCCCGAGGGGTCGCGCCGGCGCGAGCTCCTCGATCTCGGTCAGCGCCGGCGAGCCCTTGAAGTGCACCCTCCCCCGCGTTTCGCCGCGGATCATCAGCTGGACGAGCTCGGCCGCGAGCGACTCGTCGACGGTACCGTCGATGAGCGCGCCCACCAGCGGGCCGGAGCGGACCTTGGCGAGGGTATAGGAGAGCTTGGGCGCGCCCATGCGCAGATTCTCTTCGCCCCAGCGCACCGAGAGCGGGGCGAGGTAGCGCTGGACGCCGGAGGCCAGCGTGACCTCGAGCGCGGCCAAGGCGTGGGTGCTCGCCTTGTCGAGAATGGCGAGCGGCTCCAGCCGCACCGCTTCGATCCGCTCGTCCTTCGCCGCGAACCAGCGCTGCAGCGGCAGGAACTGCGGCAGCGTGCTCGCCTCGAGCTGGCTCTTCTCGCGGCCGCGGATCGCCCCCTCGATACCACCGCCGCGGGTGGTGAGGGTGACGAAGTCGGGCAGCGGCTCCGGCGTCGCCTCGTGCCAGAGCGGCGCCTCCTCCGGCCCCGCCAGCACGAACCAGAAGAAGCCGAAGGCCGGCAGCGTGACCATATAGGGAAGGTCGCCGATGGGCGGGAACGGCGTGCGTCCGGTCAGTTCCACCGGCACCTTGGTGCGGTGCGCCGAAAGATCGAGCTCCACCGCCTGCGCCGAGCGGCTGAGATTGGCGACGCAGAGAATCGCCTGGCCCTGATACTCGCGGATATAGGCGATGATCTTGCGGTTGCGCGGATAGATGAACTGCATCGTGCCGCGCCCGAAGGCCGGGTGCTGCTTGCGCACCAGAATGATGCGCCGCATCCAGTTGAGCAGCGAGGACGGGTCGTTCTCCTGCGCCTCCACGTTGATCGCCTGGTAGCCGTAGACCGGGTCCATGATCGGCGGCAGGTAGAGCTGCTGCGGGTTGGCGCGCGAGAAGCCGCCGTTGCGGTCGGCCGACCACTGCATCGGCGTGCGCACCCCGTCGCGGTCGCCGAGATAGTAGTTGTCGCCCATGCCGATCTCGTCGCCGTAGTAGAGCACCGGGGTGCCGGGCATCGACAAGAGGAAGGCGTTCATCAACTCGATCTTGCGCCGATCGTTCTGCATCAGCGGCGCGAGGCGGCGGCGGATGCCGAGATTGATGCGGGCGCGGGCGTCCTCGGCATAGGTGCGCCAGAGATAGTCGCGCTCCTCGGCGGTCACCATCTCGAGCGTCAGCTCGTCGTGGTTGCGCAGGAAGATCGCCCACTGGCAGTCGTCCGGGATCTCCGGCGTCTGGCGGATGATGTCGGTGATCGGGTGCCGATCCTCCTGCGCCAGCGCCATGTACATGCGCGGCATCAGCGGGAAGTGGAAGCCCATGTGGCACTCGTCGCCCTCGCCGAAATAGGGGCGCGTGTCCTCCGGCCACTGGTTCGCCTCGGCGAGCAGCATGCGGTCCGAGTAGCGCGCGTCGAGCGCCTTGCGGATCGCCTTCAGCACGTCGTGGGTCTCGGGCAGGTTCTCGTTGTTGGTGCCGTCGCGCTCGACGAGATAGGGGATCGCGTCGAGCCTGAGCCCGTCGACACCCATGTCGAGCCACTGGTTCATGACGGTGAGCACCTCCTCCATCACCTTCGGGTTGTCGAAGTTGAGGTCGGGCTGGTGCGAATAGAAGCGGTGCCAGAAATACTGCTCGGCCACCGGATCCCACGTCCAGTTGGACTTCTCGGTGTCGAGGAAGATGATGCGCGTCAGCTCGTACTTCTCGTCCGTGTCGGACCAGACATAATAGTCGCGCTCCGGCGAGCCCTTCGGCGCCTGACGCGCCGCCTGGAACCAGGGATGCTGGTCCGAGGTGTGGTTGATGACGAGCTCGGTGATCACCCGCAGCCCGCGCGCGTGCGCCTCCTTCACGAACACCTGGAAGGCCTCGATGTCGCCGTACTGCGGGTTGACGTTGTTGTAGTCGGCGATGTCGTAGCCGTCGTCGCGCAGCGGCGAGGGGTAGAAGGGCAGGAGCCAGATCGCCGTCACCCCCAGCGCCTGGACGTAGTCGAGCTTCTGCATCAGCCCGCGGAAGTCGCCGTAGCCGTTGTTGTCGGCGTCGTAGAAGGCCTTGATGTGGAGCTGATAGATGATCGCGTCCTTGTACCAGTCGGTGACGGAGCGATCGATGATGCCGTCGACCCCGGCGTCCTGGGGCGCGTCCTGCAGGGCGTCGACGGTTTCGGTGACGGGAGCGACAGCGTCCATCAGCGCTGCCCTCTCGGGTCGACCAGGCGCCAGATGAAATAGGGCCGTTGGTGCGGATCGATGTACACGTGTTGGACCTTGCCGTGCCAGGTGAAGCTGTAGTCGGCGACGAGGTCCTCCACCTCGATGGAGGCGTCGTCGCCGAGGCCGAATTCCCACAGCGGCACTTCGAAGTGGGCACCCTGGCCGTTGTGCGGATCGAGGCTGACGGCGAAGAGGAGGAAGGACGAGAGGTCCGCCGTCCGCTTGCCGTAGTAGAGAATCTGGTCGTTCCACATCTGGTAGAACGCGATGTTGGCGAACTCCTGGAGCGCCGGATGGGTCTGCCGCAGCCGGTTCATCAGCGCGATGTCCTCGCGGATGTTGCCGGGCTGGTCGAAGTTCCAGGCGCGCAGCTCGTACTTCTCGGAGTTGAGATACTCCTCCTTGCCCGGCACCGGCTCCCACTCGCAGATCTCGTAGCCGTTGTAGACGCCGTAGTTGCCGGCGAGCGAGGCGGCGAGCACCAGGCGCGACTGGAAGCCGGGCCGGCCGGAGGTCTGCAGGAACACCGGGTTGATGTCGGGCGTGTTGACGAAGAAGTTCACCCGCATCGTGTGGCGCTTCTCCGTGGTGGTGAGCTCCGTCATGTACTCGGTCAGCTCGGCCTTGGTGTTGCGCCAGGTGAAGTAGGAGTAGGACTGGTTGAAGCCGATCTTGGCGAGGCGGTGCATCACCTTCGGCCGGGTGAACGCCTCGGCGAGGAAGATCACGTCCGGATGCTTCGTCCGCACGTCGTCGATCATCCACTCCCAGAACGGGAACGCCTTGGTGTGGGGATTGTCGACGCGGAAGATCTTCACCCCATGCGCGACCCAGAAGAGAATGATGTCGCGCTGCGCCCGCCACAGCGCCGGCAGCGGCCGGTCGCCCTCGTAGAAGCGCACGTTGACGATGTCCTCGTACTTCTTCGGCGGGTTCTCGGCGAACTTGATGGACCCGTCCGGCCGCCAGTCGAACCAGTCGTGGTGGGCCTTGATCCACGGGTGGTCGGGCGAGCACTGGATCGCGTAGTCGAGTGCGATCTCGAGGCCGTGGTCGTGGGCGGCGGCCACCAGGCGCTTGAAGTCGTCGAACGTGCCGAGCTCGGGGTGGATCGCGTCGTGCCCGCCCTCCGCGCTGCCGATGGCGTAGGGGCTGCCGGGATCGTCGGGCGCCGGCGTCAGCGAGTTGTTGCGCCCCTTGCGGTTGGTCGTCCCGATCGGATGGATCGGCGTGAAGTAGAGAACGTCGAAGCCGAGGCCGGCGACGTAGGGGAGCCGGGCGATCACGTCGTCGAAGGTGCCGTGGCGCGTCACGTCGCCCGACTGGGAGCGCGGCATCATCTCGTACCAGGCGGAGAAGGCGGCGGCCTTGCGGTCCACCGTCAGGCTGAGGATGCGCTCGTAGTGGGAAAGGTTCGCCCGCCGCCCCGCCCGCCGCATCAGCGCCGCCGTCTTGTCGGTCATGAGAACGGCGAAGCGCTCGTTCTCGCCCGCCTCCTCCATGGCGGCGGCGAGCTCGGCGAGACGGGCCTGCTCGGCGACGGTGCCGCGGCCGCAGCCGACGGAGCCTCGCACCAGGTGCACCCCCTCCTCGAGCTCCAGCGCGATCGGGACGCCCGCATTGTGCTTCTTCGCGACCTCCTCCCGCCAGCTCTCGAACGTGTCGCGCCAGGCGATGATGGTGTACTCGTGGCCCATCACGTCGGTCGGCACGAAATGTCCACGCCAGCGATCGTTGACGAGCGGGGCGAGCGGCGCCTCGTCCCAGTTGTCGACGCCCTTGGGGCGCCACAGGATCGCCGCGCTCACCTTGTCGTGGCCGTCGCCGAAGACGTCGACCTCCACCACGAAGGGATGGCCGGCGACGGTCTTCGCCGGAAAGCGGCCGCCGTCGATTTCGGGGTCCACCCCCTCGATGGCGACGCGGTTCGCGGCCAACATTTCGAGCCGCGACGGCTGCGGCGCAGCCTCCGCGGTGGCGCGCTTGGGAGCTCGCCTCGGCTTACGGGCGGCAGTCGTTTCGCTCATGAGCGTCTCGGCAGTCTGTTGCGCGGAGGAACCGGACGAGGGCTCCATCCGACCCCGCCATGGCGGCGCGGAGCGGGCGTGCCGCGGCTGCGCGGCCCGGTCGCGGGATGGGTTTTCAAAGCGTCCATCGAGGCTCCGACAGTTCCGTCCGGTTCCCCTAGAGACTTATCGGAGGCGTCGAGATCGGCAAGGCTTGAGCGCGGCGCCACCACCGATTTCACGCCCTCGCCACGCCGCACGCCTCAAGCCTTTCGGAACTTGAAGCGGCGATCGGCTGGGACATATCCTCGGCAAGGGGCTGCCTCGCCGAGCGGCCATCGGATGGCGCGATCGCCACGGCACGAGGCCTCTCCATGGCTTCTCGCCGTGGCGTCCGACGTCGCCGGAGACTGGAGCAGCCCGTACCTCTGTCTTACGGACCTCGTTTATGATGAAACTTCTTCCGATCCTCTTCGCGGCCCTCGTGCTGGCGAGCTGTCAGGCCGATTCCCAGCGGGATCGCGCGCTCGGCGGCGGTGCCCTCGGCGGCATCACCGGTGCCGCCATCGGCGGGGCCGCAGGCGGCACCCGCGGCGCGCTCGTGGGCGGCGTCATCGGCGGGGCGGCGGGTGCCATCGCCGGCAGCGCCACCACGCCGAAGAACTGCGTCGACGGCTACGGCAACGCCGTGCCCTGCCCCTGATCGGACCGGCCGTGCAGCGCTCGGCGCCGCTCAGCGGCGCGCCGCGAGGACGGCGCCGAGCACCACCGCGTAGACCACGTGGCCGACTAGCGCCACGTAGGTGATGCCGGTGAAGCCCAGGAAGGGCGGGTTGCCGGCGACGAGGTGTGCCATCACGTAGAGGGCGAACACCCACAGCACGACCCCGTAGACCACCGCCACGACAAGCCAATGAATTCCCGGGATGATCGCCCGCGCGATCGGCAGCGCGATGAACACATAGCCGATCGGGTAGAACAGGATGCCTGTCGCCCAGTGCACGATGGTGCCGCCGAGCACGGCGCTCTCGGTGAGGCCGAGCAGCACTTGCAGCGTCTGCGTGGCGAGCGGCACGGGGGCGAGCCGGGCGAAGCCGAGCGTCGGTGTCAGCCACTGGCCGAACAGGTCGAAGGCGACCGTCGCGACGAGCCCGCCCACCAGCATGAGGGCGAGGCCGCCGGTGCTCACGACCGGCGTCGCGGAACGTTGGGTGAGGGACATCGCATGCATCTCCTTTTGTCATCCATCAAGGGTTGCGGCTGCAATTTACCACTCACGCTCGCGCCGCCCGAGGCCGAGATGGGGATGCGTCCGATCACGTGGCAGTCACTTTAGCGTCAGACATAGGCTACTTCTGAACCCCCGGCCCCCTAGATTGAAGGCGGCGCCGCGGGCCATCGCGCCCGCCGAACGAGGAGATCTTGATGACCGACGCCCCCGAGCGTTTTCTCAGCGGACAGGTCGCCGTCGTCACCGGCGGCAGCTCCGGGTTGGGGCAGGCCGCGGCCGTGGCGATCGCCCGGCGGGGCGCATCAGTCGTCGTCAACTACGCGGGCGATCCGAGCGGCGCCCACGAGACGGTGCGCCAGTGCGAGGCGGAGGGCGCCCGCGCCGTCGCCTTTCAGGCCGACGTCGCCGACGAGGAGGCGGTCGCCGCCATGTTCACCTTCACGGTGGAGGACTTCGGCGGCGTCGACATCCTCGTCTCCAACGCCGGCATCCAGATCGACGCCACCTTCACCGAGATGACGCGGGCGCAGTGGGACCGCGTGATGGCGGTGAACCTCACCGGCCAGTTCCTGTGCATGCAGCAGGCGGTGCGCCAGTTCCGCCGACAGGGCATGCGCGCCTCCCGCGCCCTCGGCAAGATCATCGCCACGAGCTCGGTGCACGACGTGATCCCCTGGGCCTTCCACGTGAACTACGCCACCTCCAAGGGCGGCCTCTCGATGCTCGTGAAGTCGGCCGCCCAGGAGCTCGCGCCGGAGAAGATCCGCGTCAACGCGATCTCGCCGGGGGCGATCGCCACCAAGATCAACGAGCCGGTGTGGAGCGATCCGGTGCAGGCGAGGGAGCTGATGAAGCTCATCCCCTACGGCCGCATCGGCGATCCGATGGACATCGGCGAGCCGATCGCCTGGATGGCCTCCGACTATGCCGACTACATGAACGGCGCGACGCTGGTGATCGACGGCGGCATGGAGCTCTATCCCGAATTCCGAGGCAACGGATGAGTGCGATCGCCACCGCCGAACCGGTGGACGAGCTCGTCTTCCCGGCCATCGAGGACTGCGCCGCGATCGGTAATCTGGAGACGGTGGCCCTCGTCGCCAACACCGGCACCATCGAGTTCTTCTCCTATCCGAACTTCGATTCACCCACCGTCTTCGCCGCCCTCCTCGACCGCAAGGCGGGCCACTTCGTCGTCGCGCCGGAGGACCTGCCGGCCGGCCGGCAGCGCTACCACGACGACACCAACGTGCTCGTCACCCGCTTCGAGACGCCCGACGGGGTGCTCGAGGTGACCGACTTCATGCCCGTCGGCGGCGAGGACGCGCAAAATCAGCTCGTGCGCATCGCCCGCTGCCGCGAGGGGCGGGTGAAGCTCGTCGCGCGCTGCAAGCCTTCGTTCAACTACGGCCACGGGCGCACGGTGGCGCGCCGCACCAGCTCGCGCAGCGTGGTGTTCGAGGACGGCACCGACAACCTGCCGCTGCGCCTCGCCGCCGACCGTCCCCTCACCCTGGAGGACGGCGTGGCGGGGCTCGACGCCACGCTCACCGCCGGCGAAGCGGTGATCTTCAACCTCGTGTGCGACAATTTCGGCGAGGACCTCGTGTCCTGCGGCAAGGTCGAGGCGGCGCTCGCGGCGACGCTCGACTGGTGGCGCAGCTGGGTGGGGCTCAGCTCCTACAAGGGGCGTTGGCGCGAGCGGGTGATGCGCTCCGCCCTCGCGCTCAAGCTGATGTTCTCCGAGACCCACGGCTCCATCGTCGCCGCCCCCACCTTCGGCCTGCCCGAGGCGATCGGCGGCGAGCGCAACTGGGACTATCGCTACTGCTGGGTGCGCGATTCGGCGTTCACCGTGTACGCCATGCTGAGCCTCGGCTTCACCGAGGAGGCCGCCAACTACCGCAAGTGGATGCGCGCCCGCTTCGCCGAGGACGATCACGGCCGGCTGCAGCTCATGTACCGTCTCGACGGCACCACCGACGGGCTGGAAGAACGCGAGCTCAGCTATCTGTCGGGCTATCGCGGCTCCGTCCCGGTACGCGTCGGCAACGCCGCCCACACCCAGACCCAGCTCGACATCTACGGCGAGGTGGTCGACACGCTCTATCTCGCCCATCGCCATCTCGGCGGCACCACGGAGGAGACCTTCGAGATCCTCGCCCGGGTGATCGACCATGTCTGCGCCACGTGGGAGGAGCCGGGCTCGGGGCTCTGGGAGATGCGCGGCGCACCCCAGCACTTCCTCGACGGGCGGCTCCTCTCCTGGGTCGCCGTCGACCGCGCGCTGCGCCTGTGCGAACAGACCGGCCTCACGCCCCGCCCCTATTGGCACGACACGCTGGAGCGCATCCGCACCTCGCTGGAAACGGAGTTCTTCAACCCCCGGATCGGCGCCTTCACGCAGGTGAAGGGGGGAAGCCTCGTCGATTCCGTCGCCCTCCTCATCCCCCTCGTGCGCTTCCTGCCGCCCACCGACCCCCGCGTCATCTCGACGCTGAAGGTGATCGAGGAGCGGCTCGTGACGGGTCCCTTCGTGCGCCGCTATCAGAAGGTGCACGTCTCGGTGGAGGGGGTGGACGGGCCGCCGGAGGGCGCCTTCGTCGCCTGCTCGTTCTGGTACATCGAGAATCTCGCCCGCGCAGGACGGGTCGGCGAGGCGGCCGGGCTGTTCGAGGAGATGCTCGCCTACGCCTCTCCCACCGGCCTCTATGCTGAAGAGATCGCCCCCGACGGCAGCCATCTCGGCAACTCGCCGCAGGCGCTCTCCCACCTCGCGATGATCAGCGCCGCCGTCGCCCTCGACGAGGCGATCGAATTCGGCGGCCAGCCCTTCTAGGGCATGCTCCGGAACCCCGGAGCTGGGCTCGCGCCGGCCCCGCGCAGCCGCAAAGGACGCCGCAGGCGGGCCGAAGAGCGGGGAGCTCCCCGCTCCGCTCACGGCCCGCCGCGGCCGGGCGTCAGGCCTTTTTCAGCTCGATCTCGACGAAGACGATCTCGCCATCGGTGCGGTTCTGCACGTCGTGCTCGACGCCGCAGTGGCGCGAGTAGCTGACGCCGAGCTGAAGCGTCGACTGCGCCTCCTTGCCGGCGGCGTCGACCATCGTCAGCGTGCCCGGCACAGTGGGCACCACCACATAGGGATACTCGTGCCGGTGGTAGCCGGTGGCGGTGCCGGGGGGGAAGCGCCACTCGGTCACACGCACGTGGTCCTCATCGACCTGGAGGGTGGGGATCGCTCCCCCTTCGGTGGCGCTCATCTGGATCTCCTATTTGAGTGGTCTCTAACGAAGCAAAAGCTCGCCCCCTCCTTAGCCTCTCTGGCACGAAGAGTGTATGGTGCGAATTGATCGAGGATCAGCGCGAGGCGCCCGCGAACCGCGGCGACAGCCCCGCTTCAACGCCCGCACCCGGCGGGTCATGTAAGGACATGCCATGGATCTGAGCCCGGCCCACAACCAGTCGCTGGAAGATCTCGACCGCGAGAACATCTTCCATCCCTTCACCCTGCCGTCCGAGCACATGGCGCACGGCCCGAAGATCATGGTGAAGGGTCAGGGCGTCCGCCTGACCGACAACCACGGGACCGTCTATCTCGACGGTCTCGCCGGTCTCTGGTGCGTCAACGCGGGCTACGGGCGTCAGGAGATCGTGGATGCGATCGCCAAGCAGGCCGCGCTGCTGCCCTACTACCACTCGTTCGCCTCGATGGGCACCGAGCCCGGCGTCTACACCGCCGACACCGTGCGCCGCATGGTGCCGGGCAACATGGCCCGCGTCCTCTTCGGCTGCTCCGGCTCCGACGCCAACGACACCCAGGTGAAGCTCGCCTGGTACTACAACAACCTCAAGGGCCGGCCGCAGAAGAAGAAGATCATCGCCCGCGATCGCGCCTATCACGGCGTCACCGTCGCCTCCGGCTCGCTGACGGGTCTGCCCACCGTGCACAAGGCGTTCGACCTGCCGCTGCCGCAGGTGGTGCGCGTGCGCTGCCCCCACTTCTACCGCGAGGCGGAGGCCGGCGAGAGCGAGGAGGCGTTCGCCGACCGTCTCGCCGCCGAGCTCGAGGCCACCATCGAGGCGGAGGGCGCCGACACCATCGCCGCCTTCATCGCCGAGCCGGTGATGGGCGCCGGCGGCGTCATCGTGCCGCCCAAGGGCTACTTCGAGAAGGTCCAGAAGATCCTCAAGGCGAACGACATCCTGTTCATCGCCGACGAGGTGATCTGCGGCTTCGGCCGTCTCGGCACGCCGTTCGGATCGGACTATTTCGGCATCGTGCCCGACATGATCTCGGTGGCGAAGGGCATCACCTCCGGCTACCAGCCGCTCTCTGCGGTGATCGTGTGCGAGGAGGTGTGGTCGACGATCCTGGAGAGCTCCGACTATCTCGGCACCTTCGGCCACGGCTACACCTACACCAACCACCCGATCGCCTGCGCCGCGGCCAACGCCAACATCGAGCTGATGGAGCGGGAGAAGCTGTTCGACAACGCGGCGACGGCCGGCGCCCACTTCCACGCCGCCCTGCACAGCCGTCTCGGCGATCACCCCGCGGTGGGCGAGATCCGCGGCGTCGGCCTGATGGGCGCCGTCGAGCTCGTCGCCGATCGCGCCACCAAGCGCTCGTTCGAGCCCGCGGCCGGCATCGCCAAGAAGGTGCAGGCCGACGCGCTCGCCCGCGGCCTCATCCTGCGGCCGATGATGAACGACTCGCTCGCCTTCTCCCCGCCGCTCTGCCTCACCACCACCGAGGCGGACGAGATCGTGGACATCCTCGCCGCCTCGATCGAGGCGAACATGGGGGCGATGAAGGACGCCGGCGCGAACCACTAGACCCGCCGGGCGGGGCGGCGCGCATCACGCGCCGCCCCGTGCCGCCACTCCCCCCGGGCCGATGGGGCCCGGCAGCGCCTTCCGCCGGCCGGCGCGACGAGTGGAAACGCCAGAGATGCTCCGCGGTTCCATCCGCTTTCCCCACTAACGTCTTTCCGATTCCGCAGAAGAGCGCCGCCCCGCCACACCACGCGCGGCGAAGGCCGCCCCATGCCGCGCGGCGATAGCAGTCTCGCCCGCGCGACCCCTCGGCCGCCGGCCCGTCGCGCCCCATCTTGGCGGACGTCGTCCTCGTCGACGACCAAATCTGCATTCCCAAAATATTCATGGAACCCCGCCCTGCACACCGGAGGCAATCCCTCCGGCAAGGCAGATGAACGCCCTATGATGTCCGCTGGTTTCCCGTAGAAATTGAATTTTTCTCGATAACCGATCCCCACTCTTCGATCAGAACGCGTACTCTCCGCCGACGTTCAGCTCCCGCAACACGCCTGACAGTGTGGGAGTACCGGGATGACTGGGACGCGCGCGACGACGCCTTCGGCTTCACTCACGATCAACGCCCTTTTGACCGATCAGGCGTGGGCCGGCCCGGTGACCCTCGGCTATCTCAGCGCCGTGCCGATGACGAGCGCCGCGACGGGTCACGGGATGAGCGCCCCCTCCTCCCTCCTGGTGCGGGCGATGGAGGCCGCGGTCGCCGAGGTCGAGAGCTTCACTAATCTCAGCATCCGCACCGTCACCGGCGGCGCCGCGGCCAACGCCGACATCCGCGTCTTCCAGGCCGACGGCGTCACCATCGGCGGCGAAGGCATGACCCTCGGCGGCTACGCCCTCTTCCCCTCCGTCCAGCCCGACGGCGGCGACATCTGGATGGGCAACGGCCTCCTCAGCAGCCTCACGCCGGGCCACTTCGGCTATCGCGCCGTGCTGCACGAGCTCGGCCACGCCCTCGGCCTGAAGCACCCCGACGAGGCCGGCCCGTTCGCGACGCTGCCGGCGATCCTCGACAGCGCCGAGCACTCGGTGATGAGCGCCCGCTCCGCCGCCGGCGCCGACGCCAACGGGCTCGGCACCGATCCCGAAGGCCACGCCGAGACCTTCATGCCCTACGACATCGCCGCGCTGCAGCACCTCTACGGCGCCGACTACTCCGATCGCGCCAACGACCGCTACGTGTTCGATCCCACCGAGCGCGTGATGCAGCTCACCATCTGGGACGGCGGCGGCAACGACACCTACGACTTCGGCCGCTACATCACCCCCCTCACCATCGACCTCACGCCCGGCGGCCACTCGGTGACGGGCCAGGAGCCCCAACTCACCCGCGCCCAGGCGCTGTCGGAGGGGGTCGCCCCCACCCTCGCGGACGGCGCAGTCCACAACGCCTACCTCCACCGGGGCGACTGGCGCTCCGCCATCGAGAACGCCGTCGGCGGCGCCGGCGACGATCAGATCATCGGCAACCGCCTCGCCAACGCGGTGAACGGCGCCGCCGGCGACGACACCATCCTCGGCCGCGAGGGCAACGACACGCTCAACGGCGGTGCCGGCCGCGACCAGATCTCCGGCGGCGCGCACGACGACGTCCTCAACGGCCACGCCGACGACGACACGCTCAACGGCGAGGCCGGCAACGACCGCCTCTTCGGCAACCACGGCGACGACCGCCTCGTCGGCGGCGCCGGCTTCGACCGCCTCTTCGGCGACATCGGCAACGACACCATCCTCGGCGGCGCCCAGGGCGACCTCGCCTTCGGCGGCGACGGCGACGACGCCATCGCCGGCGACGCCGGCAACGACCGTCTCGACGGCGGCGCCGGCAACGACATCCTCCTCGGCGGCTTCGACGACGACGTGCTCTTCGGCCAGTCCGGCAACGACCTTCTCGCCGGCCACACCGGCAACGACCGGCTGTGGGGCGGCGCGGGCAACGACCGCCTGGAGGGTCATGTCGGCAACGACTTCCTCGCCGCCGGCGCCGGCGACGACATCGCCCGCGGCGGCCCGGGTGACGACCTCGTCCACGGCGGCGTCGGCGACGACCAGCTCACCGGCGACGCCGGCAACGACCGCATCGTCGGCAGCTGGGGCGACGATCGGATGGCGGGCGGCCCGGGATCGGACATCTTCGACCTCACCGGCCGCACCTTCCACGACGTCATCGTGGACTTCACCCCCGGCCAGGACCGGCTCGACGTCGACGACCCCGCCGCCGCCTTCGCGAGCGCGGAGCAGGTCGGACGCGACGTCGTCCTGACGCTGAACGGGTCCGGCGACACGGTGACGCTCCTAAACCTCGCCCTCACCACCCTCGACGCCGACATGCTCTTCTGACGACGCGCGGCCGCGCCATGGTCAGAGGGATGCGGGCGGGTCAAGGACGCCCGCAGGGCGCCCGAAGGGCTTGTCCTTGACGCGCCTGCATCCCGCCCCACGCTCGCAACAGGGGTTCAGGACAGAGGGGCGCGCAGCGACCGTCTGATCTGAACCCCTGCCGGGTGGCGAACCGGGGGAGCGCGAGGGGGAACACCCTCGCCCTTCGTGGAGAACAAAGCCGGCGCGCAGCGCCGTCCTGCTCCCCACCCCGTCTCCAAAACGAAAGGGCCCGCCATCGGGCAGGCCCTTCCCTCGGTCGGTTGTGCCGCCGGTCAGCGCGTCAGGCGCTTGTACTTCACCCGGCGCGGCACGATGGCATCCGGCCCGAGGCGGCGCTTCTTGTCCTCCTCGTAGTCCTGGAAGTTGCCTTCGAACCACTCGACGTGGCTGTCGCCTTCGAAGGCGAGGATGTGGGTCGCGAGCCGATCGAGGAAGAAGCGATCGTGGCTGATCACCACCGCGCATCCGGCGAAGTCCTCGAGCGCGTCTTCCAGCGCCGCGAGCGTCTCGGTATCGAGGTCGTTGGTCGGCTCGTCGAGGAGCAGCACGTTGGCGCCCGACTTCAGCATCTTCGCAAGGTGCACGCGGTTGCGCTGGCCGCCCGACAGGTTCCCCACCTTCTGCTGCTGGTCGCCGCCCTTGAAGTTGAAGGCGCCGACATAGGCGCGCGAGTTCATTTCCCGCTTGCCGAGCTCGATCACGTCGTTGCCGCCCGAGATCTCCTCCCAGACGGTCTTCTTGCCGTCGAGCGTGTCGCGCGACTGGTCGACGTAACCGAGCTTCACCGTGTCGCCGACGCGGATCGACCCGTCGTCGGGCGTCTCCTTGCCGGTGATCATGTTGAACAGCGTCGTCTTACCGGCGCCGTTGGGGCCGATGATGCCGACGATGCCACCCGGCGGCAGCTTGAAGGTCAGGTCGTCGATCAGGAGGCGGTCGCCGAACGACTTCTTCAGCCCCTCCACCTCGATCACCGTGTCGCCGAGGCGCGGCCCGGCGGGGATGATGATCTGGGCGTCGGAGGAGCGCTGGCGCTCCTCGTTGCGCTGGAGCAGCTCCTCATAGGCCTGGATACGGGCTTTCGACTTGGTCTGGCGCGCCTTGGGAGAGGACTGGATCCACTCGCGCTCGCGCATCAGAGCGCGCTGCTCGGCGTTCGCCTCGCGGCCTTCCTGCTGCAGCCGCTTGGCCTTCTTTTCCAGATAGACCGAGTAGTTGCCCTCGTAGGGGATGCCCCGCCCGCGGTCGAGCTCGAGGATCCACCCCGTCACGTTGTCGAGGAAGTAGCGATCGTGGGTGACGATCAGGATCGCGCCTGGATATTCGCGCAGATGGTTTTCGAGCCAGGCCACGGTCTCGGCGTCGAGGTGGTTGGTGGGCTCATCGAGAAGGATGAGGTCGGGCTGTTCCAGGAGCAGGCGGCAGAGCGCCACGCGGCGCTTCTCGCCGCCGGAGAGGTTCGCGACGTCGGCATCGTCCGGCGGGCAGCGCAGGGCGTCCATCGCCTGGTCGATCTGGCTGTCGAGGTCCCACAGATTCTGCGCGTCGATCTCGTCCTGGAGACGTGCCATCTCGTCGGCGGTCTCGTCGGAGTAGTCCATGGCGAGCGCGTTGTAGCGGTCGAGCTTGGCCTGCTTCTCGGCCACCCCGTCCATCACGTTCTCGCGTACGGTCTTGTCCGGATCGAGCTGCGGCTCCTGCGGCAGGTAGCCCACCTTGGCGCCCTCCGCGACCCACGCCTCGCCGTTATATTCCTTGTCGAGCCCGGCCATGATCTTGAGGAGCGTGGACTTGCCCGAGCCGTTCGGCCCGAGCACGCCGATCTTGGCGTCCGGGTAGAATTGCAGGTGGATGTTGTCGAGCACCTTCTTCGACCCGTAGGTCTTCGACAACCCCTGCATGTGGTAGATGTACTGCCGTGCCATCCGGCCCTTCCTCGCTATCCATTCAGCGGGCGCGGCAGGTCGCCGCGCCGCAGCCTCCCGCCCTCGCCCTCGTCTGCTGCCTCGCCCACATCGACGGCAAGGCGTCGCCAATTCGCTCTCGACGTCACATCCCGTCATCCGGCGCCCCGCCGGGCCCGTATCAGTGTTCCCTACGGCCTTTCGGCCGGCCGCGAAAGAATGACGTCCTCGGATCAGCTCAGCGCACGGATGACGCCGTAGGAAAGCGTCCCCGGAGCCGGCCCGAAGCCCTTCACGAGCACCTTCCATGGCGAGCGATCAGCACCATCCCACCAACGATGACCAGCGCATCTCCCCGGGCGACACCCTTTCGGAGAGCGCCGCCCCACCCGGCCCGCCGCAACGCCTCATCGGATTGCGCCGGACGGAGGGCAGCCATGTCACCATTCATGGCTTCGACCCGCGGACCGACGGGATCGACCTCCGGTTCGCCATCGCCTTGAGCGAGATCGCGATCCGCGAGGCGGGCGAGAACTGCCTCATCGCCGTCGGCGAAGGCCGCAAAATGGGCCAAAGCATGATGCTCGTCGGGGTGGGCGCGAGCGCGATCGGTCGCACCCATTTCGTCAATCCTCGGCCGGAACCGATGCCGGGCGAGCCGGCGCCGCAATCCCTCCCCGGGTGGCGCCGCGCCCTCGTCTCGCTGCTTGCCTCACTGAGGCTGAGGCGCCGCGCCTGAGCGCAGGCCGCACGCTCCGGTGCGGCCCGAGCCGCCGGCGGTCGCGCTGGAGGCGCGAAGCCTAACGCCCCGCGCGGTCGCGGCCGCCGCCGTCAGTTGAAGCGCACCTCGGTGATCTCGTAGGCGCGCGCGCCACCCGGCGCCGTCACCTCGACGGAATCGCCCACCGCCTTACCGATGAGCGCCCGGGCGATCGGCGAGGAAATCGAGATCCGCCCCGCCTTCACGTCCGCCTCGACGTCGCCCACGATCTGATATTTGCGTTCCTGCTCGGTGTCCTCGTCGACCAGAGTCACGTGCGCGCCGAACTTCACCGTGGTGCCGGACAGCTTGCGCACGTCGATCACCTCGGCGCGCGACAGCATGTCCTCCAGCTCGGCAATGCGTCCCTCGTTGTGGCTCTGGGCCTCCTTCGCCGCGTGGTACTCCGCATTCTCGGAGAGATCGCCATGGGCGCGCGCCTCCGAGATCGCCGCGATGATTTTCGGGCGCTCTTCGGAAGTTCTCCGCTTCAGTTCACTTTCGAGCGACGCATACCCCTGCGCCGTCATCGGGATCTTTTCCATGGTTCGAACTTTCTCAGACGCCGCTCAGTGAGCGAATCGGTTCACTGTCCAACAAGGTGTGATCGAAATGCAAGCACTCGCTCACGGTGTCAGCAACGCGCTGACGTAGGATTGCATGGGACGAACCTCAAGTTCACCCGCCCCCTGTCGCGCGATACCTTCCACCGCCGCGAGTGCACCGGCAAGCGTCGTGTAATAGGGCACCTTGTGAAACAACGCCGTGCGCCGCATCTCGCGCGAGTCGGCGAGCGACTGCGGGCCCTCGGCCGTGTTCAGCACCAGCTGCACCTGCCCATTCTTGATGGCGTCGACGATGTGCGGCCGGCCGTCCGACACCTTGTTGATCCGCTGGCACGGGATGCCCGAGGCCTCCAGCTCGCGCTGGGTGCCCGACGTCGCCATCAGCGAGAAGCCGTGCTCGACGAGGCGGGTGGCCGCCACGCGGATCGCCGCCTTGTCGCCGTCGCGCACGGAGATGAACACCGTGCCCTTCTGCGGCAAGGCGTTGCCGGCGGAAATCTGCGACTTGGCGAACGCCAGGGCGAAGGTCTTGTCGATTCCCATCACCTCGCCGGTCGACTTCATCTCCGGGCCGAGCACCGTGTCGACCTCGGGGAAGCGGGCGAACGGGAACACCGCCTCCTTCACCGCCACGTGGTCGAGCGGGCGGTTGCTGAGACCGAAGGTGGAGAGGCGCTCGCCCGCCATCACGCGGGCGGCGATCTTGGCGATCGGCACGCCGATGGTCTTCGCCACGAAGGGCACGGTGCGCGAGGCGCGGGGGTTCACCTCCAGGATGTAGATGGTGCCGCCCTTCACCGCGAACTGCACGTTCATCAGTCCCACCACGCCGAGCGCGAGCGCCAGGGCCGAAGTCTGCGCCCGCAGCTGCTCCACGACCTGGTGCGACAGAGTGCGCGGCGGCAGCGAGCAGGCCGAATCGCCGGAGTGGATGCCCGCCTCCTCGATGTGCTCCATCACGCCGCACACGAACACCTCGTCGCCGTCCGACAAAGCGTCGACGTCGACCTCCACCGCCCCATCGAGATAGCGGTCGAAGAGCAGCGGATTCTTGCCGAGCAGCATGTTGATCTGCCCGGTCTTGTCGTTCGGATATTTCGAGCGGACGTGCGGCGGAATGAGGTCCTGCAGCGTGCCGAAGAGATATTTGTCGAGGCTGTCCTCGGTGCGAATGATCTCCATCGCCCGCCCGCCGAGCACGTAGGAGGGGCGCACAACGAGGGGCATCCCGACGTCCGCCGTCACGAGACGCGCCTGCTCGACCGAGTAGGCGATGCCGTTGTCGGGCTGGCGCAGCCGGAGCCGGGTCAGAAGCTTCTGAAAGCGGTCGCGGTCCTCGGCGAGGTCGATGGCATCGACGCTCGTGCCGAGGATGGTGTAGCCCGCGTCGACGAGCCCCTCGGCGAGCTTCAGCGGCGTCTGGCCGCCGAACTGCACGATGACGCCCATCAAGCGCCCGGCGGACCGCTCTACCCGCAGGATCTCGAGCACGTCCTCGAGGCTCAGCGGCTCGAAATAGAGCCGGTCGGAGGTGTCGAAGTCGGTCGAGACCGTCTCCGGGTTGCAGTTGACCATGATGGTCTCGACGCCCGCCTCGGCCAGCGCATAGGCCGCGTGACAGCAGCAATAGTCGAACTCGATGCCCTGGCCGATGCGGTTCGGACCACCGCCGAGGATCACCACCTTGTTGCGGTTGGAGGGCGCCGCCTCGTCCTGCGGCGCGTCGCCGAACTCGCCCTCGTAGGTCGAGTACATGTAGGCCGTCGGCGCCGCGAACTCGGCGGCGCAGGTGTCGATGCGCTTGTAGACCGGGCGCACGTTGAGCCGGTCGCGCAGCGCCGCCACCTCTTCCGCCCCGTTGAGATTGGCAAGGCTCGCGAGACGCTGGTCGGAAAAGCCCGCCGCCTTGAGGCGGCGCAGCATGCCCGCCGTCTCCGGCAGCCCGTAGGCGCGCACCCGCTCCTCGAGCGCCACGATCGCCGCGATCTCCTCCAGGAACCACTTGTCGATGCGGCTCGCCCGGTAGACGTCGTCCACCGTGAAGCCGCGGCGCATCGCCTCGGCCACCTTGAGGATCCGGTCCGGGCGCGGCACGCCGATGGCGGCACGGATCGCCTGGTTGTCCTCGCCCGCCCCGAGGCCCTCGATCTCCATGTCGTCGAAGCCCGTCAGCCCGGTCTCGAGGCCGCGCAGCGCCTTTTGCATGGCCTCGCCGAAGGTGCGGCCGATGGCCATCACCTCGCCCACGGAGCGCATCGAGGTGGTGAGCGTCTGGTTGGCGCCGGGGAACTTCTCGAAGGTGAAGCGGGGGACCTTCACCACCACGTAGTCGATGGTCGGCTCGAAGGAGGCCGGCATCGCGCCCTTGGTGATGTCGTTCTCGAGCTCGTCGAGAGTGTAGCCCACGGCGAGCTTCGCCGCGACGCGGGCAATCGGGAAGCCCGTCGCCTTGGAGGCGAGCGCGGAGGAGCGCGACACGCGCGGGTTCATCTCGATCACCACCATGCGCCCGTCGTCGGGGTTGATGGCGAACTGGACGTTGGAGCCGCCGGTCTCGACGCCGATCTTGCGCAGCACCGCGATCGAGGCCGACCGCATACGCTGATATTCCTTGTCGGTCAGCGTCAGCGCCGGGGCGACGGTGATGGAATCGCCGGTGTGCACGCCCATCGGGTCGACGTTCTCGATGGAGCAGATGATGATGGCGTTGTCCGCACGGTCGCGGACCACCTCCATCTCGAACTCCTTCCAGCCGAGCACGGATTCCTCGATCAGCACCTCGGTGGTGGGCGAGGCGTCGAGGCCGCGCTCGACGATATCCAGGAACTCTTCCCGGTTGTAGGCGATGCCGCCGCCGGTGCCCGCGAGCGTGAACGAGGGGCGGATGATCGCCGGCAGCCCGATCACGTCGAGCGCCTTCATGGCGTCGGCGAGGTTGTGGGCGATCTCGGAGCGCGGCGATTCCAGGCCGATCTCGTTCATCGCCGATTTGAAGCGGTCGCGGTCCTCGGCCATGTCGATCGCGTCGGCGTTGGCGCCGATCATCTCGACGCCGTACTTGTCCAGCGTGCCGGCATCGAACAGCGCGAGGGCGCAGTTGAGCGCGGTCTGCCCGCCCATCGTCGGCAGGAGCGCATCAGGGCGCTCCGCAGCGATGATCTTCTCGACGATCTCCGGCGTGATCGGCTCGATGTAGGTGGCGTCGGCGAGCTCCGGATCGGTCATGATGGTGGCCGGATTGGAGTTCACCAGGACCACCCGGTAGCCCTCCTCCTTGAGCGCCTTCACGGCTTGCGTGCCCGAATAGTCGAACTCGCAGGCCTGCCCGATGATGATCGGGCCGGCGCCAATGATGAGGATCGTCGATAGGTCGGTGCGTTTCGGCATGAAGGACCGCTGAGCCGTTGGGTTGGTGCGGGGGGAAGAGTGCGCCCGCTATAAGCCTTTCCTCCCCGCACGAAAAGGCGCTCAGTCCTCCTCGTCGTCGTCCTCGTCGTCCTGAACGGGTGCCGGCTCGGGTTCGCCCGGCATCGACCATTCCACCGTGCGCCCGTCGAACTCCTCGACGCCGCAGGCGATGGCATAGCAGGCAAGACGCACTGTCTTGGGGATCTCGACCGGCTTCCCGTCCCGGTCGCCACGCTCATAGTACTGGATCATCCGCCGCTTCAACCCAAGCCGCGCGGCCAGCTCCTTCTGCTTCCAGCCGTTGGCCTTTCGCCAATTGCGGAACTGTTCCGGTGTCATTACCCGTCCTTCAACAAGCGCACTTATTGCACTTACCCCCTTTAAAAGGCGCACGGGGTGCGTATATGGGGAGTGTGAGGCGCACTGATTGCGTGACACGTACAAAGGAAAAGACGCGAACGCCAGACGTTTCAGCACTCAACCACGCGATCCGAATGAAAGGAGATCACGCCATGCTTAGCCACCTCGTTCTCGGACAGGCTCTCGTCCGCGCCACGCCGGAGACCATCGCGCGTCCTGCGACGCCCAAGGCGACCGCTCCTTTTGCGAAGCCGGCCGGCCGCTGAACCGAATTGCTGATTTAAGGGAACCCAATCGATCGCCTTGGCGCTAAACTTCTCGTAGATGGCCCCGCACGGGCCGAGACAAGGGAATGCGCCAATGCGTTGGGAGAACCGCCGCCGCAGCGACAACATCGAGGACCGCCGCGGCGGCGGCCTCTTGCGGGGCGGCGGAATGCGCCGGATCCCCGGCATTCGCATCCCCAGCGGCGGGTCCGCGGGGGGTGCCCGCCGCGCCGGCGGCGGCTCGATCTTCCTCATCATCGTGATCGCCGTCGGCCTCTGGGCCTTCGCCGGCATCAACCCGCTCCAGCTGCTCGACATGCTGGCGCGGCAGGACGGGTCCGTCGTCGTCGGCAGCCCCTCCACCAGCACACCCACCCAGCAAGCCGGCAACGACAGCCAGAGCGCCTTCGTCGGCGTCGTCCTCGCCGAGACGGAGGACACCTGGGGTCGGATCTTCCAGGCGAACGGCGGTACCTACACCGAGCCCCGGCTGGTGCTCTACGACGGTTCCGTCCAGTCCGCCTGCGGCCTGTCGAGCGCCGCCACCGGCCCCTTCTACTGCCCCAACGACCGCAAGGTGTACCTCGACCTCTCCTTCTTCGGCCTGATGTCGCAGCGCCTCGGCGCTCCCGGCGACTTCGCCCAGGCCTACGTCATCGCCCACGAGATCGGCCATCACGTGCAGAACCTCACCGGCGTGCTCGGCCGCTACCATCAGGCGCGCCAGTCGATGAGCGAGGCCGCCGCCAACCGCGAGAGCATCAAGGTCGAGCTGCAGGCCGACTGCTATGCCGGAATCTGGGCCCACGCCGCCGACGACATCGGCATCCTGGAGGAGGGCGACATCCAGGAGGCGCTCAACGCCGCCTCCGCCGTCGGCGACGACATGCTGCAGCGCCGCCAGCAGGGCTATGTCGTGCCGGAGAGCTTCAACCACGGCACCTCGGCACAGCGCGCGCGATGGTTCGAAACCGGCTACCGCTCCGGCAATCCCGCCGACTGCGACACCTTCTCCCCCGCCACCCTGTGAGGGAGCGCATAGCGGCCATGCACGCCTTGGATATCCTGCCGGGACGACCGCGCCGAACGCAACGGCCGTGCGATGCGGCGATCCCTCAGAGGGGCCGCACCATCATCGCGACCGTCTTGCCCTCAGCCTCGTTGAGCCGCTCTTCGACCGCGCCGAAGCCGAGCCGCGCGTGGAACGCCATCGACTGGGGGTTGGGCGGGTCGACGTTCACCTCGCTGAGGACGCGCGGGAAGGACAGCGCCCTCGCCCGCTCGATGGCCGCCTCGTAGAGGAGGCGGCCGACGCCGGTGCCGCGCGCCGCCTCCGCCACCACGACGCGATCCACGTAGAGGAAGCTGTCGAAGCGGGCGTCGAACCAGCGATAGTTGAGGCTGTCGTAGGGGCGCCCGGCGGGCATCGTCAGCGCGAAGCCGGCGACGACGTCGTCCCGGCGCACCACATCGAGCCAGCCCATGGCGACGAGCGCTTCGAGGCGCGGCAGGTCGAGCAGGTTCACCGCCGGCACCGCGGCGTTGTTGATCACGAGGATGTCCGGCCCGTCGCGCTGAAGGTCGGCGGGCTCGACGACCGACTGGACGCCCGACATCAAGGTGCCGTCGAGGCTTTCTCGGCCATCACCATCCCGAGGAAGCGGTCGAAGAGGTTGTGACTGTCGTGCGGCCCGGGCGAGGCCTCCGGATGATACTGCACCGAGAACACCGGCCGATCCGTCAGCGCCATGCCGCAGTTGCTGCCGTCGAACAGCGAGCGATGGGTCTCGCGAGCGTTGGGCGGCAGCGTGTCGGCGTCCACGGTGAAGCCGTGATTCATCGACACGATGGACACCGTGCCCGTGTCGAGATCGAGCACCGGATGATTCGCCCCGTGGTGGCCCTGCCGCATCTTGCGCGTCTTCGCGCCGATGGCGAGGCCCAGGAGCTGGTGGCCGAGACAGATCCCGAAGGTCGGCAGGCGTCGGTCGATCAGCGCCCGCAAGGTGTCGCCGATCACCTGCGCCGTCGCCCCCGGATCGCCGGGACCGTTGGACAGGAACAGCGCGTCGGGCTCGGTCGCCAGCACCTCCTCCACCGTGGCGTTCGCCGGCAGCACGGTGATCTGGGCGCCGCGCGAGGCGAGCAGGCGCAGAATGTTGCCCTTGATGCCGTAGTCGAGCGCGACGATGCGCGGCCCGTCGCCGTGCTTGGCGTCCTCGAAGCCCTCGCCCCACTTCCACACGCCCGCCTGCCACGGCACCGCCTCGCGGCCCGACACCCTGGTGGCAAGCTCCGCCCCGGCCATGTCCGGCGCCCCCCGCGCGAGGGCGAGCAGGGCGGGAACGTCGAAGTTGCCGTCCGGATCGTGCTGCAGCGCGCAATTCACCATGCCGTTGTCGCGGATGCGCGCGGTGATCGCCCGCGTGTCGACGCCGGTGATGGCGACGATGCCGCGCTGCTCGAGCCAGGTCGCGAAGCTCTCGCCGGCGCGCCAGTTCTGCGGCGCGGAGATCGGCGCCCGCAGAACGCACCCGAGCGCCGCGTTGGCGGCCTCGGCGGCGACGGTTTCCACATCATCCTCGTTGGCGCCGACATTGCCGATATGTGGAAAAGTGAAGGTCACGATCTGCCCCGCATAGGACGGATCGGTGAGGATCTCCTGATAGCCCGTCATCGCCGTGTTGAAGCAGAGCTCGCCCACCGCCGTGCCACGCGCGCCGGCGCCCTCCCCCATCAACACCAACCCGTCGGCAAGCGCCAGGCAAGCGGTCGGCCGTAATTCGGCCCAGGGGGCAGCACTCATCGAGAGGTCCTTTTCACGCGGGGGACTGGGGTGGACGCACCGGCTAGGGCACACGGACGCCGACCTCAATGCTTAAAGGGTGATATAGGCGTTGAACACCCACCGTGCACAGCAGCAATCCGGATATGCAGAATGGGATCAACCACCCTCCCTTGGATTCTTAACAATCTGTGCCATTTTTAGTCGCCAAGCGTTAACGGTGCCATTGGACGATGCTTTTGCGTCACGTCACACCGTTTGCGACATGACCAATATGCGCATTGACCTGATTTGGCTGTTGGCGCCGGTGTATGATGGTGTTAATCGCCACGCCGCGCCTTACCGTGTCAGCTGGGTGTCATCATGATTGTGCGAGAGCAACTGCAAACCGCCATCCGTGAAGCTGCCGAGCGTGACGATCGACGTCGCCTCTGTACGCTCCGACTGATTCAGACCGCGATCCGCGATCGCGATCAGGCCCATTGCGTCGGCAATGGCGAGAAGATCACCGAGAGCGAGGTCGCCGCCCTGCTCGACCGAATGATCAAGCAGCGAGAAGAACAGCTCGCCGCTCGAAATACGGCCGAGAACGACGAGCAGATCGGACGCGAGATCGAGACCATCCGCGAGTTCGTCCCGCGTTTGATGGACGACAGCTCGCTGCGGACCGCCTGTAAACAGGTCGTCACCGAAATCGGCGCCGCAGGGCTCCGCGATGTCGGCCGCACCATCTCGGCGCTCAAGAAACGCTACCCCGGCCAGCTCGACCTCGGCCGCGCGAGCTGCGTCGTGAAGGGCATGCTGCGCTAGCGTCCGACGCGCCGGCTCCGCCTCTCCCACAGCCTCCGCCAGCGCCCTCGGCGCATCGCGAACAACGGGGAAAGACCTCACCCCCGACGACATGACGGGCACGACGCCCGCCGAACCATGCTATCGGTCGATCTTGAATTGGGAACGGCCATGCGCTTCTCACCGGAATTCCTCGCCTCCCTGCGCGAGCAGGTGCCGCTGTCGCAGATCGTCGGCCGCGCGGTGTCGTGGGACAAGCGCAAGTCGCAGCCCGGCCGGGGCGACCTGTGGGCCTGCTGCCCCTTCCATCAAGAAAAGACCCCGTCCTTCCACGTCGACGACCGCAAGGGCTACTATCACTGCTTCGGCTGCCACGAGTCCGGCGACCACATCAGCTTTCTCACCAACCACGACGGGATGGATTTCGTCGACGCGGTGAAGGAGCTCGCCAATCTCGCCGGCGTGCCGCTGCCCGAGCCCGACCGGCCCGAGCCCGCCGCCTTCCGCGAGCGCCGCTCCGAGCGCAGCGCCCTGGAGGCGGCGGCCGCGCTCTACGAATCGACCCTCTGGGGCACCGGCGGCCGCGCCGCCCGCGACTACGCCACCGGCCGCGGTTTCTCCGAGGAGACGCTGAAGACCTTCGGCTTCGGCCTCGCCCCCAACACGCAAGGCTTCCTGGTGCGCCACCTCGCGCGCGAGGGCGTCGCCGAACGCGAGCTGGAGCGCGCCGGACTTGCCGTGCGCCGCGACGGCGGCCCACTGCGCGACCGCTTCCGCGGGCGCCTCATGGTGCCGATCCACGACCCGCGCGGCCGCATCGTGGGCTTCGGCGGCCGTACCCTCGACGGGCGCGACCCCAAATATCTGAATTCCCCCGAGACTCCGCTCTTCGACAAGTCGACGCTGCTCTTCAACGCCCACCGCGCCCGCGGTCCGGCCCACCGCTCCGGCCGGCTCTTCGTGGTGGAGGGCTATCTCGACGCCGTCGCGGTGGCCGCCGCCGGAGTGGACGAGGTGGTGGCGAGCCTCGGCACCGCCCTCACCGAGGCGCAGATCAAGCTCGCCTGGACCCTCGCCGACGAGCCGATCCTCTGCTTCGACGGCGACAATGCCGGCCGCTCCGCCGCCCACCGCGCGATAGACCGCATCATCCCGCTCCTGTCGGGCGGGCACTCCTTCCACTTCCTGGCGCTGCCGGAAGGGCAGGACCCCGACGACCTCATCCAGTCCGGCGGCCGCGCCGCCTTCGACGCGCTCGCCGAGCGGGCGGTGCCCCTCGTCGACGCGGTCTTCGAGCGCGAGGCGGACAAGGGCGCGGACACGCCCGAACGCCTCGCCGCCCTTGAGAGCCGGCTCGACGCGATCGCCGGCCAGATCGGCGACGAGCGCGTCTCCCGCCTCTACCACCGCGCCTTCCGCGACCGCCTCTTCGCTCTGCGCCGGGCGCAGAGCCGCCCTGCAAAACGCGAGGAGCGCGGCCGCGCCACCCTCGCCGCCCCGCCCCTGCCGGCCCCCGCGACGCTCGACCGCGCCCTCCTCGATCTCGAGCGCATCACCCTCGGCCTCCTCATCCTGCGGCCGTCCTTCATCGAGCGCTTCGGGGAGCGGCTCGGCGAGGGCATCTTCGTGTCCGACGCCCACGCCGGCTTCCTGTCGCTGGTGATGGAGACCTACGCGCAGGCCCTTCCCGAAACGCCGGAGGACCTCACCGAAGCGCTGCCGCCGCACGCGCGCATGTGCCTGTCGGAAGTCTGGGGCGAGGGCCGTCACGCCGTCGGGCCGCGGCTCCTGGAGCGTTTCTCGATCCTCACCTGCGAGCCCGGGGATGACTTCCTCGCCCGCTGCATGACGCTGTTCCTCAACCGCCTGTCGCTGCGGGCGGAAGTGGCCGAGCTCGCCAACGAGCCGAGCCGTCTCGCCGGTTCCGGCGCCGACGGAGAGAGCCGGCTTCTGTCCCTCTCGGCCGCGGTGCACGCCCACACCACAGCCGTCCAGGACGCCGAACGGGCGCTCGCCGACGAGGCTGCGGCAATCCGCCGCACGAGAGCACTCGCCGGAACCGTTTCGCCGTCGAAGTCGCTCTTATAGATGCTCTGGTTCTTGCACCATGCCTCCAGCGCGTTATCTACTTTCCCTCATAGGATGAATCTCGGCCGATCCGGCCTGCGGTGCCGCCTGTTTCGCAGGAGAGCGTACCGCGGCCCGAAAAAAGTTTCGTGACGCGGACCGATCGTCGGATGTAGGCAACGCGCACCGCGCGCGACGATGCAACGGTATTGGAGGCTCGATGGCGACCAAGGCAAACGCGGCAGAAGACAAGGACGCCCAGCCCGAAACTTCCGACGGTCCGCTCCTTGATCTCAATGACGCGGCTGTCAAAAAGCTCATCAAGACGGCGAAACGCCGGGGCTACGTCACCCACGATGAGCTGAACGAAGTCCTCCCCTCCGAAGAGGTGACCTCCGAGCAGATCGAGGACACCATGGCGATGCTCAACGACATGGGCATCAACGTCGTGGAGAACGACGAGCAGGAGGAGTCGGACGATTCGGAGGAAAGCCGCGAGCTGACGGAAGCGGGCACCAAGGCCGTCGCCAAGACCACGACGCGCGAGCCGGCGGAGCGGACCGACGACCCGGTGCGCATGTATCTGCGCGAGATGGGCTCGGTGGAGCTTCTGTCGCGCGAGGGCGAGATCGCCATCGCCAAGCGCATCGAGGCGGGCCGCAACTTCATGATCGCCGGGCTCTGCGAGAGCCCCCTCACCTTCCAGGCCATCATCATCTGGCGCGACGAGCTGGTGGATTCGAAGGTGCTGCTGCGCGAGATCATCGATCTCGAGGCGACCTACGCTGACCCGGAAGGCAAGAACCACCTCTCCCAGTCCGAAGGCGACGAGGGCGCGTCGAGCAACGTCATTCAGCTCAACGGCCGCGGCGCCGAGGCGAAGGACGAGTCGGAGGAGGAGTCCGACGACGACGACTTCGAGAGCTCCATGTCGCTCGCCGCCATGGAGGCGGAGCTGAAGCCGAAGGTGCTCGAGACGTTCGAGGCCATCGCCGAGAACTACAAGAAGCTGCGCAAGCTGCAGGAGCAGGTGGTCGAGTATCACCTGTCCAACGAGGAGCCCCTCACCCAGGCCCAGCAGAAGCGCTACAAGAAGCTGCGCGAGGACGTGGTCGCCTCGGTGAAGAGCCTGCTCCTCAACCCGCAGCGCATCGAGAGCCTCGTCGAGCAGCTCTACGACATCAACAAGCGCCTGATGGGCCTCGAAGGCCGGCTGATGCGCCTCGCCGATTCCTACGGCGTCGACCGGGCCGACTTCCTGCAGCACTACCAGGGCTACGAGCTCGACCCGAACTGGATCGGCCGTGTCGGCCAGCTCCCCGGCCGCGGCTGGAGCGAGTTCGTCAAGCACGAGGCGGACACCGTCACCGGCATCCGCCAGGAGATCCAGGAGCTCGCCACCCAGACGGGCCTCGAGATCACCGAGTTCCGCCAGCTCGTGCAGAAGGTGCAGAAGGGCGAGCGCGAAGCCCGCCGCGCCAAGAAGGAGATGGTCGAGGCGAACCTGCGCCTCGTGATCTCCATCGCCAAGAAGTACACGAACCGCGGCCTGCAGTTCCTGGACCTCATCCAGGAGGGCAACATCGGCCTGATGAAGGCGGTCGACAAGTTCGAGTACCGGCGCGGCTACAAGTTCTCGACCTACGCGACGTGGTGGATCCGTCAGGCGATCACTCGCTCGATCGCCGACCAGGCGCGCACCATCCGCATCCCGGTGCACATGATCGAGACGATCAACAAGATCGTGCGCACGAGCCGCCAGATGCTCCACGAGATCGGCCGCGAGCCGACCCCGGAAGAGCTCGCCGAAAAGCTCGCGATGCCGCTCGAGAAGGTCCGCAAGGTCCTGAAGATCGCCAAGGAGCCGATCTCCCTCGAAACGCCCATCGGCGACGAGGAAGACAGCCACCTCGGCGACTTCATCGAGGACAAGAACGCGGTGCTGCCGATCGACGCCGCGATCCAGTCCAACCTGCGTGAGACGACGACGCGGGTGCTCGCCTCCCTCACCCCGCGTGAGGAGCGTGTCCTCAGAATGCGCTTCGGCATCGGCATGAACACCGACCACACCCTCGAAGAGGTGGGTCAGCAGTTCTCGGTGACCCGCGAGCGCATCCGTCAGATCGAGGCGAAAGCCCTGCGCAAGCTCAAGCACCCCTCGCGGTCGCGCAAGCTGCGCTCGTTCCTCGACAGCTAAGACCTCCCCTCGTCGGGCGCCCTCGACGCGCCCGATCCCGCGGCGCTTCCGTCCAGCGATCCCGCATGGCATGCTGACATGCCGTGCCGGGTGAGATGGCGGTCGCGCGCGCTATGTTCGCAGAAACCGCCAACGGACAGAGAAAGGCCGCGCGTTGAAAGCCAACGGCGCCCCCATCGACGTCATCCGCAACTGGCTGCTCGGTGATGCGATCACCGGCGAGCTGTCCACCATCGTCGAAGGCCTCGGATATCGGCTGTTGAAGTATGGCGTTCCCGTCCACCGCCTCACGGTGAATTTCGGGCTGATCAATCCGTCACTGCTCGCCGCGGGTCTGATCTGGCGCCCCGGCCGGCCCATCGACTTCGTGCGCTACGACTACGCCAACCGCGACTCCGGCATGTACGAGCGCAGCCCCTTCAAGCTCGCCGAGAAGGAGGGCCGCCGGATTTCCATCGACGTCGCCGCGACGCCCGACGACGCCTTCGGCGTCATCCCCGAGCTCAAGGCGGAGGGGCTGTGCCACTACGCGGTGTTCCCGCTGCGCAACTCGGTCGGCACCAACATGTACCTCACCATCGCGACGCGTGACGCGGCGGACTTCACCCCGGCGCAGTACGACCTGCTCGACGCCCTGTCGCCGGCGATCGTCGCCATGCTGGAGATCAAGACGCTGCGCTTCACCCTGCGCGACGTGCTCGGCGCCTACGTGGGACGCGCGGCCGCCCGCGAGATCGTCCAGGGCACGGTGCATCGCGGTCAGGTGACGGCGATGCGCGCCGCGATCCTCGTCGCCGACCTCAGACGCTTCACTCAGCTCTCCACCGAGCTTCCGCCCGAGGCGACGGCCGACCTCATCAACCGCTACTACGACATGGTGGTGCCGGCGATCGAAGCCGGCGGCGGCGAGGTGCTGAAGTTCATCGGCGACGCGGTGCTCGCGGTGTTCCCGGTCAACGGCAACAACGACGCCACCGCCACCCTCGCCGCGCTCGACGCCGCCCGCGCGGCCCTTGCCGCCAACGACGGACCGTTCGAGGTGAACGGGCGCGAGCTCGCCATCACCTTCGGCATCGCCCTCCACATCGGCGAGGCGGTCTACGGCAACGTCGGATCCGGCAATCGGCTCGACTTCACGGTCATCGGCCGCGACGTGAACATCGCCGCCCGCATCGGCACGCTGTGCAGCCGGCTCGGCCGCAACTTCCTGGTCTCCGCCGCCGTCGCCGACATCGCCCGCGCCCATGGCCAGCCGATGACCGATGCCGGCGCGCACGCGGTGCGGGGCCTCGACCGGCCCCTCACGGTGTTCGTCCCCGGCGACGGTCCCCTCGACCCGGAGACCGACGACGGCGTCTCCCAGGGCCTCGTCTTCGTCGCGCCCGAATGAGCCTCGCTCGGGCGCGCCCTTCGGCATGAGCCTCAGTCGGCGATGGCCCAGCTCATGACCACGGTCGCCGACACGCTCATCTCGCCGGTCTCCACCGGCACCGCGGCCCGCGCCATCAGCATCGGCTGAGGCCCCGGCCCCCGCATCTGATCGGAGAGGCGCTGCAGATCGCCGAGCTTCACCCCGGCCGCGTCGGCATAGAGCTTGGCCTTGGCGATGGCGTCGGCCACCGCCGCCTTGCGCGCCTCGTCCTCGAGCGGCTTGGAATCGGCGAAGCCGAGGCTCAGCCCGTCGATGCGGTTGGCCCCCTTGGCGATGGCCCCGTCGATGAGACCGCCGAGCGCCGCGAGATCGCGCACCCGCACCTCCACCCGGTTGACCACCTGATAGCCGGCGACGGGATCGTCCGCGGCGCCGGGATCGTCGCTGTTGCGGTAGCGCGGCATCACCGCGACGCCGGTGGTGCGCAGGTCCCGGTCGGCGACGCCGGCCGCCTTCAGCCCGGCCGTCACCGCGCTCATCGTCTCGCTGTTGGCGGAGACCGCCTCAGCCGCCGTCGCCGCATCCGTCTCCACCGCGAGCGTGAGGGTCGCGAGATCGGGCACGCCGCTCGCCTCGCCCATGCCGGTCACCGTGATGCGGGCCCCGTCGGCCATCGCCTGGATCGGCAGCGCCAGCGCTCCACCGAGCCCGACCACCACCATCATCGCCAGAAGTCGGCGCATCGTCTTCTCCCTGCCCGGCCGCTTGTGGGCGCATCGCCGGCCGGGTTCGGCCGATGCGCGTGGGGTGCTCCCGCCGCCACCGGCGGGAGCCACGGTCAAATCGGGGGGTGGATAATGGCGCTGCCGCCCGCGCGTCTGTCACGCACTCCGCATGATCCGGCCAACCGCCTGATGGTAGGGGAGGCAGGATTCGAACCTGCATCTAAACCGTTATGAGCGGCGGGCTTTACCGTTAAGCTACTCCCCCCGACCGGGCGCTCCGCCGAGGCGGCGCCCATCCGTCCCGACTAGCGGCCCCGGCCGCGTCAGGCAACAGCGCCGCCGCCCTCAGGCGACGATGCGCGACCACATGATACGCGGCTCTTCACGAAAGGCGAAGCGCTCCAGGTGGGTGCCGACCACCTCTTCCAAGTGGGCGAGATCGTCCACGCTGTCCGCCTCTCCCACGAGCGTCAGCGCCTCGCCCGCCACGCGCATGGTGCACCGTCCGAACGGAAAGGCCACCTGGCCCTCGCCGTCTTCGTATCGAGCTTCCACCTTATGGGCGAAGTGCTTGCACAGCTGCGCCGCATAACGCTCGGCCTTCGGCGTGATCATGGTGGCAACGGCCTGCATATCAGTCTCCCTCTTTGGACACTCAACATCGTGCCGAAGCGACAGGTGGCACCCTTAACCATGATCGGCAAGAGGCAATATCGTGGCTGTAAGTGATTGGAATTGTTCAACTCGTACATTAAACTGGCATAAAGGGAAGCCAGTTTGACGATACCGTGATCACGCGCCAGAAAGGCCGCGCACGGGCGTCGGCAGAAACGAGAAGCGGGGAAACGGGGTGAACGGGGAATGCGTGATCGTCGGCGCGAGCCACGCCGGAGCCCAGCTCGCGGTGAGCCTGCGCCAGGAAGGATGGGGCGGTCCGATCGCCCTCATCGGCGAGGAGCCCTGGCTCCCCTATCACCGCCCGCCCCTGTCCAAGGGCTTCTTCGTGGGCGACAAGACGCTCGACGACATCCTGATCCGCGACGCCGCCGCGTATAAGAGCCACGCCATCGACGTCGTCACCGGCGTGCGCGTCGCCGCGATCGACCGGGCGGGCAAGTCGGTGATCCTGTCGAACGGCACGCGCCGCCCCTACGAGAAGCTCGCCCTGTGCACCGGCGCCAGCGTGCGCACGCTGCCGATCGGCCGGCCGGACCTCACCAACGTCTTCTACCTGCGCACCTTCTCCGACGTCGCCGAGATTCGCCGCGCCGCCGTCGGCGGAGCCCGCGCCGTGATCATCGGCGGCGGCTATATCGGGCTCGAGACCGCCGCCTCGCTCAAGGCGGCCGGCCTGGAGGTGACGGTTCTCGAGGCAGCCCCCCGCGTCCTCGCCCGCGTCACCGCGCCCGCCGTCTCCGCCTTCTACAAGCGGGTGCATCGTGAGGAGGGCGTCAACCTCGTCACCGGTGCCACGGTGACCGACATCCTCGGCGAGGGCACCGCCCACACGGTGACGACCTCCGACGGCACCAACCTGCCCGCCGACCTCGTCATCGCCGGCATCGGCGTCGCCCCGCGCGTGGAGCTCGCCGAGGGCTGCGGCCTCAAGACCGACAACGGCATCGTCGTCGACCAGTTCGCCCGCACCGAGGATCCCGACATCGTCGCCGCCGGGGACTGCACCATGCACCCCTCGCCGCTCTACGGCTGGCTCCGCCTCGAATCGGTGGCGAACGCGGTGGAGCAGGCGCGCACGGCCGCCGCCACGCTGTGCGGCAAGGAGCGGCCGCACGACTCCGTCCCCTGGTTCTGGTCCGATCAGTTCGACCTCAAGCTGCAGATCGCCGGCCTCAATCACGGCTACGACACCCTCGCGCTGCGCGGCGACCCCGAGGCGGGGCGCAGCTTCGCCGCCTTCTATCTGCGCGAGGGCAAGATCATCGCCGCCGACTGCATCAACCGGCCGGCCGAGTTCATGCTGTCCAAGCGCCTTGTCGCGGAGGGTCGCGCCATCGACCCCGCCGCCCTTTCCGACGACACCCGCCGCTTCAAGGAGGTGGTCGCCGAGGCCAGCCGATAGCCTCCCGAGAGGCACCGCTTCCCACCCTCCGCAACAGCCCGAGCGGGCGCACCACGCCCCTTCCGACGCCGACGAAGCCCGGCCTTCCCCCGAAGTTCGACCTTTCTTCGGTTCAACGCAGCCATTAAGGCGTTCGTCCATTGAGCAATGCGCGGAACGCCGCCAACCTGACGGGGACCAGCGAGGCGAACCGATGTCGATCAAGGCCGCGATCTATCACCTCACCCACTATCGCTACGATCGGCCCGTCCAGCTGGGCCCGCAGATCGTGCGCCTTCGCCCGGCGCCGCACAGCCGCACCCGCGTCATCTCCCACTCACTGAAGGTGAGCCCCACGAATCACTTCGTGAACCACCAGCAGGACCCCTACGGCAACTGGCTCGCCCGCTTCGTCTTCCCCGATCCGGTGCGCGAATTGAAGATCGAGGTCGATCTCGTCGCCGACATGACGGTCTACAACCCGTTCGACTTCTTCGTGGAGGAGAACGCCGAGCACTATCCCTTCCACTACCCGAGCGACGTGCGGCCGGACCTGTCGATCTACCTCGCCACCGACGTGGTGGGCCCGCGCTTCCAGGAGTTTCTCGCGTCCATCGACCGCTCCAAGCAGCGCACGGTCGACTTCATCGTCAACCTCAACGCCCGTGTCGCGCGCGAGATCGGCTACGTCATCCGCATGGAGCCCGGCGTGCAGACGCCGGAGGAGACGTTCGAGCGCGGCTCGGGCTCGTGCCGCGATTCGTCCTGGCTGCTCGTCCAGACGCTCCGCCATCTCGGCATCGCGGCGCGCTTCGTGTCGGGCTACCTGATCCAGCTGAAGCCCGACCTCAAGGCGCTCGACGGCCCCTCCGGCACCGACCACGACTTCACCGACCTCCATGCCTGGGCCGAAGCCTATATCCCTGGTGCGGGCTGGATCGGCCTCGACCCGACCTCCGGCCTCCTCACCGGCGAGAGCCACATCCCCGTCGCGGCGACCCCGCACTACAAGAACGCCGCCCCCATCAGCGGCCTCGCGAGCTACGCCGAGGTGGACTTCGCGTTCGACATGACGGTGAGCCGCGTCGCCGAGCATCCGCGCATCACCAAGCCGTTCTCCGAAGACTCCTGGGCCGCCCTCGACAAGCTCGGCCGGGACGTCGACGTCGCCCTCACCGCCGGCGACGTGCGCCTCACGATGGGCGGCGAGCCCACCTTCGTGTCCGTCGACGACTTCGAATCGGCCGAGTGGAACACCGCCGCCGTCGGCCCCACCAAGCGGATCCTCGCCGACCGGCTGATCCGCCGGCTGCGCGAGCGCTTCGCCCCCAACGGCTTCCTGCACTACGGCCAGGGCAAGTGGTATCCGGGCGAGACACTGCCGCGCTGGACCTTCTCGCTCTATTGGCGGCGCGACGGTCAGCCGATCTGGTCCGACGAGAGCCTCGTCGCCGAGGAGGGCGCGGAGACGGGTGCGACGCCGGAGACGGCCGAGACGCTGATGAAGGCGATCGCCGACGAGCTCGGCATCGAGGAGGACTATGTCGCCCCCGCCTACGAGGACCCCGCCGAGTGGCTCCTCAAGGAGGCGAACCTTCCCGACAACGTGACGCCGGCGAACTCCGAGCTCGAGGACGCCGAGGCGCGCCACCGCATCGCCCGCGTGTTCGAGCGCGGCCTCACCGCGCCCGCCGGCTACGTCCTGCCGGTACAGCATTGGCAGGGCCGGTCGGAGCCGGGCCACTGGATGTCGGAGAAGTGGCGCACGCGGCGCGGCCACATCTTCCTCGTGCCGGGCGACAGCCCCGTCGGATACCGCCTGCCGCTGAGCTCGCTCCCCTACGTCACCCCCGCCCAATATCCCTACGTCAACACCGCCGACCCGACGGTGCCGCGCGGGCCGCTGCCCGACTATCGCGCCGCCTCGGCCGCCGCCCCCGGGGAGGCGGCCGAGCGCACCCAGCCCATCGCGAGCTTCGTGGCGGCGGGAGCCACCCAGGCGCGCAACGAGCAGACGATCTCCGAGATCAGCGGCTTCGTGCGCACCGCGATGAGCGTGGAGCCCCGCGACGGGCGGCTCTGCGTGTTCATGCCGCCGGTCGAGCGGGTCGAGGCCTATCTGGAGCTCGTCGCCGCCGCCGAAGCGGCCGCCAAGCGGCTCGGCATGCCGATCCACATCGAAGGCTACGCCCCGCCGACCGATCCGCGCATCAACGTGATCCGCGTCGCCCCCGACCCCGGCGTGATCGAGGTGAACATCCACCCCGCCGGCTCATGGGAGGAGTGCGTCGCCACCACCGAGGCGATCTACGAGGAAGCCCGCCAGTCCCGCCTCGGCGCAGACAAGTTCATGATCGACGGCCGCCACACCGGCACCGGCGGCGGCAACCACGTGGTGGTGGGCGGCGAGACGCCGATGGACTCGCCCTTCCTGCGGCGGCCCGATCTTCTCAAGAGCCTCATCATCCACTGGCAGCGCCATCCGAGCCTCTCCTACCTGTTTTCCGGCCTCTTCATCGGGCCGACCAGCCAGGCTCCGCGCATCGACGAGGCCCGCCACGACAGCCTCTACGAGCTCGAGATGGCGCTCGCCCAGATCCCCCGCCCCGGCGAGGGCGCGGCGCCGCTGCCCTGGCTCACCGACCGCCTGCTGCGCAATCTCCTCGTCGACGTGACGGGCAACACCCACCGCGCCGAGATCTGCATCGACAAGCTCTATTCGCCCGACGGGCCCACCGGCCGCCTCGGCCTCGTCGAGTTCCGCGGCTTCGAGATGCCGCCCGACCCGCGCATGAGCCTCGCCCAGCAGGTGCTCATCCGCGCGCTCATCGCCCGCCTCTGGCATTCCCCGGCGACGGGCAACCTCACCCGCTGGGGCACCACCCTGCAGGACCGCTTCATGCTCCCCCACTTCCTGTGGGAGGACTTCATGGACGTCCTCGCCGATCTCGACTCCCACGGCTTCCGCCTGCGGTCCGAATGGTTCGAGGCGCAGGCCGAGTTCCGCTTCCCCTTCTGCGGCGAGGTGGAGTTCGAAGGCACGCACCTCGAGGTCCGCCAGGCGCTGGAACCCTGGCACGTGCTCGGCGAGGTCGGCGCCATCGGCGGCACGGTGCGCTACACCGATTCATCGGTGGAGCGCGTCCAGGTGAAGCTCAGCACGAGCGACCCCTCGCGCTACATCGTCGCCTGCAACGGCCGCCGCGTGCCGATGACACCGACCGCCACCAACGGCGTCTCCGTCGGCGGCGTGCGCTTCAAGGCCTGGCAGCCGGCGATGGCGCTTCACCCGGTCTTGCCGGTCAACGCGCCGCTGACCTTCGACGTGTTCGACAGCTGGAGCGGCCGCGCCATCGGCGGTTGCACCTACCACGTCGCCCACCCCGGAGGCCGCAGCTACGAGACATTCCCGGTGAATGGCAACGAGGCCGAGGCCCGTCGCCTTGCGCGCTTCGAGCCGCGTGGCCATAGTCCGGGATCGTATGCGCCGCAGCCGGAAGCGCCGCATCCCGAGTTTCCGATGACACTCGACCTCCGGCGGTCCCCGGGGCTCTGATACGAATGGCCATGCAAGGCCGACCCGCCATTGTGGATCCGGTCGCTCGCCTGCTTGCGGGCTATCGCCCGATCTCCGGCGTCCCGGACGAATTGTTCGGCGCCGACGGCGAGGTGCGCCCGGTGTGGTCCACCCTCATCGAGGCGATCGCCAACATGTCGCCCGAGGAGCTCGCCGCCGGCCAGGCCCGCGGCGATCAATATCTGCGCGACGCCGGCGTCTTCTACCGCCAGTACGGACCGCAGGATGCGGCCGAGCGGGACTGGCCGCTCAGCCACCTGCCCGTGCTCATCGCCGAGGACGAGTGGCACGAGATCGCCGACGGCCTCATCCAGCGCGCCGATCTCCTCGAGCGCGTCGTCGCCGATCTCTACGGCGACAACAGCCTCGTCGCCGACGGCTACCTGCCGCCAGCCCTCGTTGCCGACAATCCGGAGTGGCTGCGCCCGCTCGTGGGCGTCACGCCCCGCGGCGGCCACTTCCTGCACTTCGTCGCCTTCGACATCGGCCGCGGTCCGCACGGCGAGTGGTGGGTGCTCGGCGACCGTACCCAGGCCCCCTCCGGCGCCGGCTTCGCGCTCGAGAACCGCATCGCCACCTCGCGCGTCTACGCCGACCACCTCTCCCAGTCGAAGGTGCATCGCCTCGCCGGCTTCTTCCGCACCTTCCGCGACGCCCTCATCGGCATGCGCGAGCACGAGGACGGCCGCGTCGGCATCCTCACCCCGGGGCCGATGAACGACACCTATTTCGAGCACGCCTACATCGCTCGCTATCTGGGCTTCATGCTCCTCGAGGGCGACGACCTCACGGTGCGCGACGGCCAATTGATGGTGCGCACCGTCGACGGCCTCTCGCCGGTCTCCGTCCTGTGGCGCCGTCTCGATTCGGCGTGGGCCGATCCCCTGGAGCTCGACGAGACGTCCGCCCTCGGCACGCCCGGCATGCTCGGGGCGATCCGCTCCGGCTCGGTCACGATGGTCAACGCCCTCGGCTCCGGCGTGCTCGAGACGCGCGGCCTGCTCGCCTTCCTCCCCCGGATCTGCGCGGAGGTGACGGGCGCGCCGCTGAAGCTGCCCAACATCGCCACCTGGTGGTGCGGTCAGGCGAGCGAGCGGGCCTACGTGAAGGCCAACGCCCAGCGCATGACCATCGGCAGCGCCTACGCCACGCGCCACCTCTTCGACCTCGACGAGGTGTCCGCCGTCGCCGGAGCCTTCACCCGCCCGCTCGACATGACGGTGGAGGACTGGATCGAGGCCCGCGCCGGCCAGCTCGTCGCACAAGAGGCGGTAACGCTGTCCACCACCCCGGCCTTCGAGGAAGGCACCCTGGTGCCGCGGCCGATGAGCCTGCGCGTGTTCCTCGCCCGCACCCGCGACGGCTGGCAGGTGATGCCGGGCGGCTTTGCCCGCATCGGCCGCACCGCAGGCTCGGCCAAGCTCGCCATGCAACAGGGCGGGTCGGCGGCCGACGTGTGGGTGGTGAGCCCGCACGACGTGCCGGCGGAGACGATGCTCGCCACCGCCTCCACGCCCTATCTGCGCCAGCAGCCGGGCGTGCTGCCGAGCCGGGCGGCCGACAATCTGTTCTGGCTCGGCCGCTACGTGGAGCGGGCGGAGAATCTCGTGCGTCTCCTACGCGCTTACCATCTCCGTCTCGCCGAGGCGCCGAAGGAGGCGAGCCCCCTCGTCGCCCACCTCGAGACCTACCTCGCCGAGCTCGGCGCCGATCCGATCGACGGGCTTCCCGAAGGTCTCGTCGACACCCTCGCCTCGGCGAGCACCGCCGCCGACAACATCCGCGACCGCTTCTCGGTCGACGGATGGATGGCGCTCGACGATCTGTCGAAGACGGTGCGCAAGATGATGCGCACCGCCCGCCCCGGCGACGACACGGCGCTCGCCATGGGCATCCTGCTGCGCAAGATCTCCGGCTTCTCCGGCCTCGTGCACGAGAACATGTACCGCTTCATGGGCTGGCGCTTCCTGTCGTGCGGCCGGTCGCTGGAGCGTGCCCTATCGCTGACCGCCCTCCTCGCCACCTTCGCCGATCCCGCCGCTCCCGACGGCAGCCTCGACCTCGCCGTGGAGGTGGCCGACAGCCACATGACCCACCGCCGCCGCTATGCCGTCGCCACCAACCGGGCGACCGTGGTGGACCTCCTCGCCCTCGACCCACTCAATCCGCGGGCGGTCATCTATCAGCTCAACGAGATCGCCGAGCACATTTCGGTGCTGCCGGGCTCGGAGCTTCACCGTCAGCTCTCGCCGCTCCAGCGCGCCGTGCTGCAAGCGCGCACCGACCTCGCCGTGGAGACCCCCGAGACGTTGACGAGCGCGACCCTCACCCGCCTCGGCGACGAGATCGCCAGCCTGTCTGGCCACATCGCCAGCACCTATCTGCGCTAGGGAGGGGTGGCGTGCTCTACAACATCACCCTCACCATCGGCTACGCCTACGACTACCCCGCCGCCCAGAGCCGGCACGTGGTGCGCCTGATGCCGGCCGACATCGCCGGCGAGCAGCGCCTCGTCGCCGGCACCCTCTCCGTCACCCCGAAACCCGCCGAATGGCTCAACTGGACCGACTATTTCGGCAACGCCACCGTCGAGGTCGCCTTCCGCGAGCCGCACGAGGAGATCGACTTCGAAGTGAAGTCGCGCGTGGAACGGCTCGAAGGCGCGCCGCTCCTCGACATGTCGCCCCGCATCGGGGACCTCGCCGCCGACATCGCGGCGCACCGCATGCTCGACCCCCGCTCGCCCTACCACTTCGCCGGCAACACGCGCCGCGTGACGCTCGACGCGCGCACCACGCGCTACGCCCGCGACACTCTCCGCGAGAGCATGAGCACGCTCGACGCAGTGAAAGCCATCGGCGAAGCGATCCACGGCGACATGCGCTACGATCCGGAAGCCACCACGGTGGAAACGCCGATGCTGGAAGCCTTCGAGAAGCGGCACGGCGTGTGCCAGGACTTCACCCACATCATGATCGCCTGCCTGCGGGGCGTCGGCATTCCCGCCGGCTACGTGAGCGGCTTCCTGCGCACCAACCCGCCGGCCGGCGAGCCGCGCCTCGAAGGCGCCGACGCGATGCACGCCTGGGTCTCGGCCTGGTGCGGCGGCGAGGTGGGATGGGTCGAATACGACCCCACCAACCGCGTGCTCGCCGGCGCCGACCATGTCGTGATCGCCCACGGCCGCGACTATTCCGACGTCGCTCCCGTGCGCGGCGTGATGCGCAGCCATGGCGACCACACGAGCAAGCAGGCCGTCGACGTCGTGCCGATCACGGCCTGAGGCCGGCGCCTACGCCGCGCGCGGCTTCGCCGCCATCACCGCCGCGTCGGTGTCGATCTCGTTGAACGCCCAGAAGGAGCGGAGCGAGGTGCGCAGCCGGTTGGGCTTGAACGGCACGGTGACGCCCGTCTTCGCCGTCACGTCGGTCATCGGCGCCAAGACGTCGCGCCAGAAGTCCGGCCCGAGGAAGGCGTCGAACACCCCGGCGAACTCCTCCCCCTCCGGCACCTTCCCATCGCGCGCGAAGAGGTTCGGCGCCTTGTAGATATACTTCGATTTCTTGCCGAAATAGGGCGCCTCGATCCCGACGCTCGAGGACAGCGTGAACACGCCGGTGATATTTTCCGTCGACAACAGGCTGTAGACGTTGTGATCGATCAGCTGGATCTTCGGAAACGCCGCCTGCAGCGTGCGGGTGTGCACCGAGCCCCGCTCCAGCGGATGCTCCTTGACGTAGAGCGCGTTGTAGTCCGCCGTGACGTCGGCGATCTTCTCCAGGAAGTTGCTGGCGCCGATGAAGCCGCCGTCCCGGATCTGCGTGCGGTCGAAGCGGGTCTGCAGAAGCAGCAGCGCACTGTTGGGGATCGGCGCGAAGGTGAAGCCGCGACGCGCCGACGCCGACTGGACCCCGGCGACCGTCTCGATGAGCTCCTCGGAGATGGCGTGGCTCGCCAACACGGCGTTCGCCGCGCCGCTGCTGGTGCGCACGGCGAGGAAGATGTCGTCGAGGAAGCGCACCGGATGCACGATCACGTCGACGTAGGGAATGCCGTACTTCTGGAGGATCTTCTCCAGATAGGGCGGCAGCTCGAAGGCGACGACGAGCGCGTCGCGAAAGATCTCGCGGAAGAAAGCCTCCGCCGCGGGGGCGAGCGCCTCCTCGTAGAGCATCGCCCACGCCTCGATCGAGGTGGCCAGCCCGTGCGCGCCATAGATGCCGCGGACGGTCTCGTAGTCGATCCCGCCGGCGGTGACGCCGGCGAAGTTCCAGACCGCCATTTCCACCGGCAGCCCGGTAGCCGCCGCCATCTGACGGCCGATGAGGTCGTGTCCCCATTGGATGTTGTAGTGCTGCGTGGGGCGAGTGCTGTCCCAGCTGGGACGCAGAAGGTCTCCGGTGAAGACGATGCGTTTCAGCGGCATGATGGGCTAAGCATTCTTGAGAAACATGATGAGATCACGGAAAGCAACTTCCGGTGCATGGCGCGTCGCAACATACGTCTGGGCGTCGATCTCGGCACGGCGACGCACGTCCGGCTGCACGGCGAGGTCGAGCATCGTCTGGACGAATTCGCCGCGGGAGCCCACAAGGAAGAGACCCTTGCCAACGGCGTCCTCCAGCCCCCGCGCCCCTTCCGCCGTCGTCACGCACGGCACACCGTAGCGCATCGCGTCGAGCGTCTTGATCTTGATGCCGCCGCCGACGAACACCGGATTGATCGCGATGTCGGCGGCCTCGTAGTAGGCATCGAGGCTGTCGACCCTGCCGTGCAGATTGACGTTCTTCGGGGCCTCGGCGACGGCGTTGCTCACCTTACCCACCACGTCGAGGACGAAGTGGTCTTCGAGCATCGGCCAGACCTGGTCGAGAAACCACAACAGGCCGATCACGTTCGCCTCGGCGTCGGACCCGGTGAAGATCAGCCGGCGCCCGTCCCGCTCGCGCACCGTCCGCTCGGCCAGCAGCACCGTGTGCGGTGCGTAGATCACGTTGCGCATCCCGAGGCGGGTCTTGAAGGTCTCGCAATCGGCCTGGCTGATCGCGAGGATCGAATCGTACATGCGCAGGATCTCCGCCTCCTGCGCGGCCGAGAACTGCAGCCGCACCGAGCGCCCATAGTGCTGGAACGCCATCGCCCGATGGCTCATGACGTCATGCGTGTCGAGGATCGTCATCGTGCCCTCGGGCACCGCATCGAGGAGGTAGCTCCGGTCGATATACTCGATGAGGACGAAATCCGGCCGGGTACGTTCCAGATAGTCGGCCGCCGCCGCCACCCAGGAGTGCTTGTAGAAGCTGCGCAGCTCCCGGTGGCCGCCCCGCCCAACGGGCACCGCCGGGGCCGTCTTTTCGTAGACCTTATAGGAGACCAGCTCCGCCTGAAGGCCGAGCGCCTTGAACGCGGCCTTCACGTTCTGGCCGACCGACCGGAAGCAGAAGACCTTCAGATCGCAATGCTCTTCGATGGCCTTGAGCGTGAGAATGATGCGGGCATGACTGCCGTAGGTCTGCTGCCAGAAATCAATGTCCGTCAAAATGACGACGACCGGCCGTCGCGCGCCGGAGGCGTGCGCATGCGCGGGCGTCTTGGAAGTCGAACCGAGCGCTGTGTTCATCATCCGTCCGCCAATAATCCGGGGAACCCGCCCGGTCAGGCGGGCGCCCGATCGATCAACACGGTGCCGACACCGATCCCGAGGAAACGCGTGTCGGCGGAGCCCAGCATCGCGCTCGGCTGCACACAGCGTGCCATCGTCAGCTCCAGGAAGAGGAAGCTCGACTGCTCCGTTTCCGCGATGTCGATCTCGAAGCTGAGATACCCCTTCACCGGCTTCGGATCCGCGAAGACGATGTTCTCCACCGCGTGTCCGTTCACGGTGATCGTCAGTTCGTCGAGCTGGGTCGGATCGAGCACCTGGTAATCGAAACCGATCTCATAGTGGCCGACGCCGAGGCTCGGCAGCAGCAACGATGCGCGAAGATCCGGGCCGGACCAGCGCCAGAACTTGCCGCTCGGGAGCTCCTCCACCGGGTGCCAGCCGCGGCCGAGCACGTTGTGGCCGAGCGGCACCTCGACGTGGGTCATCGTCGGACCCGTGGAAAGGCCCTCAAGATCGGCATGAAGAGCGTTCAGGGCGACGATCGGGTCGGCGTACCCCTTGCCCTCGCCGAACACGAACTTCCGGTCGGACGCCAGGCTGGACTTGATCAGCAGGAGGTCGGCCTCGAGGGCCGCCACGCGCCGCATCAGCGCCTTGATGACGGTGCCGTAGGGGTCGTCGTCCGGCGCTTTATCCGGCAGGAGGGCCGACAGGGTCGCGAGATAGCCGTTGGCGAGAGCCTCGGACATTGCCGTGCCGGAGCGCTTCGTCTGCGAAAGGTCGAGGGTGGCATCGGCATCGCTCGTCAGAAGCACCGACACGGTTCGCGACACGAGCTCGGTCATCTGCTCCGGGGAGAGGCGCAGCGTGCCCTCGTCCGCCGTATCCACCGGATAGTCGAGATCGGCGTCGCCTTGCGCATTAACCAAAGTACTACCTCGTTGCATCAATCAATGTTCCGTTTTCCGACACGTCCATCGAAGGCGCCGCGTTTCGGCACGCGCCAACTCGCATGCCCGAGACGGTCCCAACCGCCCCTTGGCCAAGCGCTCACTAAATTTATAGTTGAAAATCATCTTCTTCACGCAAAGCTCGCCCATTGCCGAAACGGTATGGTCGTGCAAGGTCTTACATTGGTTTACAAGCGAGGGTCAATTGCCGAATTGTGCAGATGCGCAGACGGCAAAGCGCCGCATCGAACGCCCACCAAAACCGGATCAAACACTTAGAACAACAATCAACCATAGTTTATAAATTAATTAACAATCGAACATTGCTGCTATCCGAAATACGAATACTAAGCGCGATGGGGATCGCCTCCACCACTGATTGCTGCAGCGCCGCATCGACCGATCGACGATCTGGAGCGCGACGATCCGCCATCAATCGACGCTCAGCGGATTGACCCGGCGCAGCGTCAGATTGATCCGGCCGCCGTCCGGCAGAAGGCGCGAGGAGCCGGCAATGATGCGATCGATGCCGTGGTAGATGAGGCGGGCCTCCCCGCCGAACATGATCACGTCGCCTGACGCGAGACGAAGCGATCGGGTGGGTCCGCGCCGCGTGGTGCCGCCGATGCGGAAGACGCCCGTGTCGCCCAGCGAGACCGACACGACCGGCGCGTCGAACGTCGCCTCGTCGCGATCCTGGTGGAGCCCGAGCTTCGCCGTCCCCCGATAGAGATTGACGAGGCAGGCCTCGGGCTCTCCCGGTGCTCCGAGCGATCGCCACAGGGCGACGAGGCGCTGCGGGATCGGCGGCCACGGCTCGCCGGTGTCGGGATGGGTGCGCTGGTAGCGATAGCCGGTCCGGTCGGCGACCCAGCCGAGCGACCCGCAATTCGTCATCTCGACCGAGAAGGGCTGATTGGTCCGCGGCATGCGCGGCACGAAGAGCGGCGCCTCGGCGATCACCTGCTCGATCTCGGCGAGAAGGCTACGCTGGTCGGTCGCCGAGATGCGGCCGGGATAGTAGGCGACGCCATCGCTGATCGCTGCCACCGTCACTGGAAATCTCCACCGAACCGCTGCGAGCCAACCACCTTCGCCCCACCCCAAGCACGCCCGTCGCCGCCCCGCAAGGGACGATCGGCCTCGAAGGCGGCCGCGGTCGCCGCCGCCTCACGCCCTTGTGAGGACGGGGGCGGCCCGGCGACGTCACGCAGCGACCGCGGCCCGCCGCGCCGATGCGCCGGCTTCGGCCCCCGTTCCGCCGATCCGGAGCGCCCCTTTCAGCGACGCAACGTCGCGTTGGCGTCGGTGCAAGGGCCGAGGCGGCCTCCTCGGGTTCCGCGATGCCGCGATGCCCCCTACATCGCCCCCCGACTGACGCCGCATCCTGCGGTGCAGCAAACCGAAAGGATCTCCGATGCGCCAGTTCCTCGCCGCTGCCCTCACCACCCTCGTGCTCGCTGCGCCTGCTGCAGCGCAGTCGCTCGACGTCCCCTCGGGCACCTACGTGTCCGATCCCACCCACACGTCGGTGGTCTGGAAGCTCTCCCACTTCGGCTACTCCACCTACACCGGCAACTTCGAGCGCAAGGCCATCGCCGCCACGGTCGAGCTCGACGCCGACGACGTCGCCAACTCCTCCGTCGAGGTCACGCTGAACGGCAACGCGGTGCGCACGCTCCACCCCGGACCGACCGACTTCGACGCCGAGATCGCGTCCGACATGTTCCTCAACGCGGTCGCCCACCCCGAGATCACCTTCAAGAGCACCGGCATCACCCTCACCGGCGACAACACCGCCGACGTCGCCGGCGAGCTCACCGTCAACGGCCAGACCCACCCCTTCACCCTCGCCGCGACGCTCAACCGGGCGGCCACTCATCCGATGAGCGGCAACCCCACCATCGGCATCTCCGCCGTTGGCACGCTGGACCGGACGGAATACGGCGTCACCTCGCTCGCCGGCCCGATCGGCACCGAGGTGACGATCGAAGTGCAGGCCGAGTTCATTCCCGAGTAGGCCGCCTCGTTGCGGCCGGCCGCCGGACCCTTGGCGGATCCGAGCGGCCGGTCGACAATGGGCCGGCGGGGCAGCCGCCCCGCCCACAGCCGCGCGCCGCCTCCATCGGCCGGGCGCGCGGCCCGCGAATCAGCGACGATGGAACGGCGTGACCGCAGCACGCCCCAGCAGCGGCAGAAGGATGCCCGTGACCACCACCGCACAGCCGCCCTTCAAAGCCTCGCGCTACACGACGGGCGCCATCATCCTTCACTGGTGCATCGCGCTCCTGATCGTGCTGCAGCTCGCCGGCGGTCTCGCCATGACCGAGCTCCTCGCCCCGGGCGATCCGCTCCAGTACGACGCGTTCCAGCTCCATAAGAGCCTCGGCATCACCGTCCTGGTGCTCACCTTCGCGCGCATCCTGTGGCGCGGCTTCAATCCGCCGCCGCCCGAGCCTGCCTCGGTGAACCGCCTGGAACGCCACGTTTCGCACGTGGTGCACATGCTCTTCTATCTGCTCCTCGTGGTGATCCCGCTGTCGGGCTGGCTGCTCATCACTGTGGCACCGGTGCAGGTGGAGACGATCCTCTACTTCCAGGACTGGCTGCCGTGGCCGAACCTTCCCGGCTTCGACGGCCTCGACGCCGCGGCGCGCCGGACCTTTTCCGAGGCCGTAGAGGAGGCGCACGCGATCCTCGCCTACGCCATGGCCGGCCTCCTCGCCCTCCATGTTGCCGGCGCGCTGAAGCATCATCTCGCCGACGGGCACTATATCGCCCGGATGTCGCCGTTTGCGGGTGGCGACGGGCCGCGCCGCGCCTACGGGCAGGTCACGACCTGGCTCGCGACGATCGTCGTGACCGGCGGTGTGATCGTCGCCACCACGGCCGCCCGCGCGCCCGCCGAACGCGACGAGGTCGCGAGCGTCTCGCCGGACCAGGCGGGCGTCCTCGGCTCGGGCGCCGCCATCGCTCCGGACGGTCAGCCGAACCTCTCCAAACCTGCGGCCTCGCTCGATGTAACCGCCGCGCCCGTCGCCGCGCCCGTCGCATCCGCACCCACCAATTCGGCACCCGTCGCGTCGGCGCCCATCGCGTCGGCGCCGGCGCGCTGGATCGTCGACCGGGAGGCGAGCCGCCTCGGCTTCGCCGTCACCTATTCCGGCAAGGAGGTGACCGGCGTCTTCGGCGACTGGTCGGCGGACATCCGCTTCGACCCCGCGAATCTCGCCGCCTCGTCCATCGCCGTGCGCGTGGCGCCGGGCTCGGCGAGCCTGTCGTCGAAGGCGATCAGCAGCGCCCAGCTCAACGGGCCGGACGGCTTCGCCACCGCCGATCACGCCAGCGCGGCGTTCGTCGCGGAGACGATCCGCGACACGGCGAGCGGCTACGTCGCCGAGGGCGAGCTGACGATCCGGGGCGTCGCCGCGCCGCAGTCCCTCCCCTTCGCGTTGGCGATCGACGGCGACACGGCCGAGGCGTCGGGCTCGCTAACGCTCGACCGCTTCGCCTACGGCATCGGCGCCGAGAGCGACGCGACGGGCGACTGGCTCGGCAAGGACGTGGTGGTATCGTTCGACCTCCTCGCCCACCGCCCGACGGCGGACGCCGCACCGACCACCGCCACCCCGGCTGCCGCCTCCCCCGCCGTCACGTCGTCTGCCGCCGAGCCCGCGGCATCCCCGGCTCCCCCCGCGTCGCCAACGACGGCGGTGCCGAGCGAGCCCGCCACCGCCGAGCCTCGAGGCGAACCGATCGCCACCGCCCCGGAGCCGACACCCGACGCGACCACCGTCCCCTCGTCGATGCCAGGCCCCGGCGATGCAGGCGACGCCGTGCCGGCCGGGCCCGCGCCTCCCGCCGAGCCCGCCATCGAGCCCGAAGAATCGTCCGCAACCGCGGCGCCGACCGGCCCCACCGACGTGGAACCCGCCCCCACCTCGCCCGAACCCGGCACCGCGGCAACGCCCGTCTCCCCCGAGGCGGACGGCTCGGGCAACGCTGTGCCGACGGCGCCGACGGCGCCCCCGACTTCCCCCGAGCCGACGGGGCCGCCTACGGCCGCCACGCCGAGCGACCCCGGCGCCGCCGAACCGGATGCGGCCGCCTCGCCCGAGCCCCCCGCCGAGCCGGCACCCGCCGCGCCCGAGTCGGACAGCTCGACCGACAATGGCGGTGCCGCGCCCGAGGAACCCGCGGCATCACCAACGGCAGACCAGCCCGACGAGGATGGCATCGCCGAACCCGATGCCGCGCCGGCCGTCGCCGCGCCGGAGCCCACCACCGACGCGACGCCCACCAGCCCCCCGACGGAGCGCTCCACCGGCGAAGACGAAGCGCCGTCGGCCATCCCCGCGGAGCCGCCTGCGGCCGTCGTGCCCGACGAGCCGAGCACCCTCGAGCCTGAGGCCGAACCAGCCGCCACCTCGCCGGAGCCTGCTGCCGACGTAACACCAGCAACCTCCGAGGCGGAACGCACTGCCGAAGAGAGCGATGCCGTGCCGACCGGCCTCGCGACGCCCTCGCCGACAGCCGCCCCCGCGGAGCCGCCTGCGGCCGTCGTGCCCGACGAGCCGAGCACCCTCGAGCCTGAGGCCGAACCAGCCGCCACCTCGCCGGAGCCTGCTGCCGACGTAACACCAGCAACCTCCGAGGCGGAACGCACTGCCGAAGAGAGCGATGCCGTGCCGACCGGCCTCGCGACGCCCTCGCCGACAGCCGCCCCCGCGGAGCCGCCTGCGGCCGTCGTGCCCGACGAGCCGAGCACCCTCGAGCCTGAGGCCGAACCAGCCGCCACCTCGCCGGAGCCTGCTGCCGACGTAACACCAGCAACCTCCGAGGCGGAACGCACTGCCGAAGAGAGCGATGCCGTGCCGACCGGCCTCGCGACGCCCTCGCCGACAGCCGCCCCCGCGGAGCCGCCTGCGGCCGTCGTGCCCGACGAGCCGAGCACCCTCGAGCCTGAGGCCGAACCAGCCGCCACCTCGCCGGAGCCTGCTGCCGACGTAACACCAGCAACCTCCGAGGCGGAACGCACTGCCGAAGAGAGCGATGCCGTGCCGACCGGCCTCGCGACGCCCTCGCCGACAGCCGCCCCCGCGGAGCCGCCTGCGGCCGTCGTGCCCGACGAGCCGAGCACCCTCGAGCCTGAGGCCGAACCAGCCACCACCTCGCCGGAGCCCGGGGCCGACGTGACGCCTGCCACGTCCGAGGCGGAACGCTCCGCCGAAGAGCGCGACGCCGTGCCGACCGGCCTCGCGACGCCCCCGCCGACAGCCACTCCCGCGGAGCCGCCTGCGGCCGTCGTGCCCGACGAGCCGAGCACCCTCGAGCCTGAGGCTGCGCCGGTCACTACATCGGCGGAGCCCGCGGCCGACGAGGTGTCCGTGACCTCCGAGGCAGAAGTCTCCGAGGAAGACGTCGCGGTGCCGGAAGAGCCCAGCGCTGCCGCGCCGGTCACCGCCTCCCCCGAGCCGATTGCCGAAGTGCCGCCGCTCATCACCGAAGGAGAGCGCTCGGGCGAGGAAGGCGCGGCCGAATCGGCCGAACCCGCAGCCTCTCCCGAGACCCCGGAGCCGCCCGCGGCCGACGCGCCCGATACGCCGGGCGCCACCGCGCCACACACCACCGGGCTCGATGCTGCGCCGACGACCGCCGCGCCGGAGCCCGTCGCCGAGAGGGCGCCTGCCGTAGCGGAAAGCCTCGGCGACGCAAGCGAGGGCGAGCCTACGGCATCGCCGGCGTCCGTCGAAGCCGTAGAGCCGACTGCGGGTGACCGAGCCGACGAGCCGGACACCGCCGGATCGAACGCAGCTCCCATCGACCTGCCCGAAACCGCCGGCGAAGCCGCGCCGGCCACGGGCGACGAGGGGGAGAGCCTCGACGAGGCGGTCGAGGCGTCGGGTGAGGAGACCGGGCCGTCCGAGACGGTCCCCGCCGCACCGACGGGCCCGGAAGATGCCGCCACGGCGGACGGGAACGCGTCGGTGGACGATGATCCGGTGAGGCGTCCGCCGCTCTGACGGGGCAACGCCGCACCTTCCCGCTTGCCGATCGCGACGAGCGGCGTATCGTCGGCACAATAGAGCACCAACTTCGGCGCCGCTCGGCGTCGCACGACGGGCGGTGCCAACCGGGCGAGACGATCGTCTCAATTCACTTCGAAGCGCTTCGGACGGGGGTAAAAGGCGAAATCGGGCGTTGAGGAGCATTCACATCGACTTGTGCGAAGCCCCCTTGCGCTTATATCTCGGCTGTGTACGGGGGCAGTCGCGCTCCGTTCAATCACGCGAACCGGGGACCGGTCTCGCGACAATCGACGGGACGCCTTTCGGGTCCCACCGGTCCGCCATGTAAGGAGAACCCATGAGCAAAGTCATTGGCATTGACTTGGGCACGACCAACTCGTGCGTCGCCGTCATGGACGGCAAGAACGCCAAGGTCATCGAAAACGCCGAGGGGATGCGCACCACCCCGTCGATGGTCGCCTTCACGGAGGACGGCGAGCGTCTCGTCGGCCAGCCGGCCAAGCGCCAGGCGGTGACGAACCCCGAGAACACCCTCTTCGCGGTGAAGCGCCTCATCGGCCGTCGCTTCGACGACCCCACCGTGGCCAAGGACAAGGGCCTCGTCCCCTTCAAGATCACGAAGGCGGACAATGGCGACGCTTGGGTCGAAGCGCGCGGCAAGAACTACAGCCCCAGCCAGATTTCCGCCTTCATCCTGCAGAAGATGAAGGAAACCGCCGAGTCCTATCTCGGCGAGACGGTGACGCAGGCCGTCATCACCGTGCCGGCCTACTTCAACGACTCCCAGCGTCAGGCCACCAAGGACGCGGGCAAGATCGCCGGCCTCGAGGTGCTGCGCATCATCAACGAGCCGACGGCGGCCGCGCTCGCCTACGGTCTCGACAAGAAGGACGGCAAGACCATCGCGGTCTACGACCTCGGCGGCGGCACGTTCGACGTGTCGATCCTCGAGATCGGCGACGGCGTGTTCGAGGTGAAGTCCACCAACGGCGACACCTTCCTCGGCGGTGAGGACTTCGACATCCGCATCCTCGACTACCTCGCCGACGAGTTCAAGAAAGAGCACGGCATCGACCTCCGCAAGGACAAGCTCGCCCTCCAGCGCCTGAAGGAGGCCGCCGAAAAGGCGAAGATCGAGCTGTCGTCGGCCACGCAGACCGAGGTGAACCTGCCGTTCATCACCGCCGACCAGACCGGCCCGAAGCACCTCACGATGAAGCTCTCCCGCGCCAAGCTCGAAAGCCTGGTGGAGGACCTCGTGGAGCGCACCATCGGCCCGTGCCGTGCCGCGCTGAAGGACGCCGAGCTCTCCGCCGGTCAGATCGACGAGGTGGTTCTCGTCGGTGGCATGACGCGCATGCCGAAAGTCCACGAGGCGGTGAAGGCCTTCTTCGGCAAGGAGCCCCACAAGGGCGTGAACCCTGACGAGGTCGTCGCCATCGGCGCCGCGATCCAGGGCGGCGTGCTGCAGGGTGACGTGAAGGACGTCCTCCTTCTCGACGTGACCCCGCTGTCGCTGGGCATCGAAACGCTGGGTGGCGTGTTCACCCGCCTGATCGACCGGAACACCACGATCCCGACCAAGAAGTCCCAGGTCTTCTCGACCGCCGAGGACTCGCAGTCGGCCGTGACGATCCGCGTCTTCCAGGGTGAGCGCGAGATGGCCGCCGACAACAAGATGCTCGGCCAGTTCGATCTCGTGGGCATTCCCCCCGCCCCGCGCGGCGTGCCGCAGATCGAGGTGACCTTCGACATCGACGCCAACGGCATCGTCAACGTGTCGGCGAAGGACAAGGGCACCGGCAAGGAGCAGCAGATCCGCATCCAGGCTTCGGGCGGTCTGTCGGACTCCGACATCGAGCAGATGGTGAAGGACGCCGAGACCCACGCGGAAGACGACAAGCGCCGCCGCGCCCTCGTCGAGGCCAAGAACCAGGCCGAGGCGCTGGTCCACTCGACGGAGAAGATGCTGGCCGACAACGGCGACAAGATCGCCGCGTCGGACAAGTCGACCGTCGAGGCCGCCATCGCCGACCTGAAGACGGCTCTGGAGGGCGAGGATCCGTCCGCCATCGAGGCGCGCACGCAGGCCCTCGCCCAGGCGTCGATGAAGCTCGGCGAGGCGATGTACGCCAGCCAGGGCGAAGCTCAGGGTGACGGTGAGGCCCAGGCCGCGAAGGACGACGACGTGGTCGATGCCGACTTCGAGGAGGTCAGCGACGACGATCAGAAGCGTTCCGCCTAAACGCTCCTATCCGCTAGAGGGTCGCGCCACCGGCGCGGCCCCTTTCTGATTACCACGGCGCTCGGCGCCCCAGCCCGAAGACCCCATGGCCGCAACACACAAGCGCGATTATTACGAGCTCCTCGGTGTCACGCGCTCGGTGGACGAGAAGGCGCTGAAGTCCGCCTACCGCAAGCTCGCCATGCAGTTCCACCCGGACCGCAATCCGGGCGATGCCGAGGCGGAGCTCAAGTTCAAGGAAGTCTCCGAAGCCTACGAGGTGCTGCGCGATCCGCAGAAGCGCTCCGCCTACGACCGCTTCGGCCACGCCGCCTTCGACGGGCGCGCCGGCGGCCCCGGCGGCGGCTTCGGCACCGACTTCGCGTCGGCGATGTCCGACATCTTCGACGAGTTCTTCGGCGGCGCGCGCACCGGACGCGGCGGCGGTGGCCGCCAGCGCGGCTCCGACCTCCGCTTCAACCTCGAGATCAGCCTGGAGGACGCCTTCGCCGGCAAGACGGTGGAGATCAAGGTACCCACCTCCTCCACCTGCGAGGTCTGCGAGGGAACCGGCGCCAAGCCCGGCACGAGCCCGGTCACCTGCCCCACCTGCTCCGGGTCCGGCCGCATCCGCGTCGCCCAAGGCTTCTTCACTCTGGAGCGCACCTGCGTGTCCTGTCAGGGCCGCGGCACGATCGTGCGCGATCCGTGCGAGAATTGCGGCGGCACGGGTCGAGTGGCGACCGAACGCGAGCTCTCCGTGAACATCCCCGCCGGCATCGAGGACGGCACCCGCATTCGCCTCGCCGGCGAGGGCGAAGCCGGCGTGATGGGCGGTCCGCCGGGCGATCTCTACATCTTCCTGTCGATCCGACCGCACGACTTCTTCCAGCGCGAGGGCGCCGACCTCTACTGCCGCGTGCCCATCTCGATGGCGCGCGCCGCCCTCGGTGGCAGCGTGGAGGTGCCGACTATCAGTGGCGAGAAGTCGAAGGTCAAAATCCCCGAGGCAACCCAGACCGGACGCCAGTTCAGGCTCCGCGGCAAAGGCATGCCGGTGATGCGCTCGTCACAGACGGGCGACATGTATATTCAGGTCGTCGTGGAAACGCCGCAGAAGCTGACGCGCCGGCAGCGCGAGCTGCTCACCGAATTTGAGGAACTTTCTTCCACCGAGAATCATCCAGAAAGTCATGGGTTTTTCTCCCGCGCGAAGGAATTCTTCGATAACCTGAGCCAGTAGCGCTCGCCTTCCTCCTGCGCCATGGTGGCGCGCCTCGGAGCCGTAGATGAACGACCACAAACGCCCCCACGCGAAAGCGATCGATGTCCCCGTCAGTGACACCGTCGACAGTCACGAGGACATATTGGTTGGGGGCGATCGAAGCCCGAACCGGCGTGAGCTTCGCCTGCTCAAAGAGCTGAAATTCCTGGCGCGGCGCGCCGAAGGTGAGATGCGCCCGTCCTCCTCGGCGCGGGAGAAGGCGAAGAAGCTGCAGCTCAAGGTGATCGACGAGGCGCGCTTCCTGCGCAACTGGGCCGGCAATCCGCTGAAGACCGGCGCCGTCGCCCCGTCGGGCCAGGAGCTCTCCCGCCTGATGGCCCACTTCGTCGAGGCCGATCGGCCGGGCGTCATCGTGGAGCTCGGGCCGGGCACCGGCGCCGTGACCCAGGCGCTGGTCGAGCGCGGCGTCGACGAGGAGCGTCTGGTGCTCATCGAGTATTCGCCGGACTTCTGCACCCTCCTGCGCGAACGCTTTCCCAAGGCGCGCATCCTGTGCGGCAACGCCTACGCCCTCGGCGAGGTGATGGCCGAGCTCGGCAACCCGCCCATCGCCTCGGTGATCTCCGGCCTTCCCCTCTTCACCCGGCCGCTGCCCGAGCGCCAGGCCCTCCTTGCCGACGCCATGCGGCTGATGGGTCCGGGCGCCCCCTTCATCCAGTTCTCCTACGCGCTGGTGCCGCCGGTGAAGCGCGCCATGGGCTACACCATCTCGCGCACCCGCTGGGTGCTCGCCAACCTGCCGCCGGCCCGCGTCTGGCTCTATCGCGCCGTGGTGTCCGAGACCGCCTCCCCCGCCACCGCCTGACGCGTTCGCCCACCTCCCTCCCCCTCAGCCACGCACCGTCAACGCCGGCCTAGAGCTCCGCCGCCAGCGGAAAGTGGCAGGCGCTCAGCTGATCCGCCTTGCCCCCTCTCGGCACCAGCCGCGGGTCCTCGCTGCGGCAGACGTTCGCAGCGCGCGGACAGCGGGGCGCGAAAGCGCAGCCCTCCGGCGGATCGTAAGGGTCGGGAAGCTCGGCGCTGGCGTCGTCGACGACCCTCAGGGGTCGTCCCGGCGCGGGGGCGGAGCGCAGCAAAAGGTCGGTGTAGGGGTGCTGCGCCCGACCGAACACCGCCGCGGCCGGGCCGATCTCCACCACCTTGCCGAAATAGAGCACCGCCACGCGGTCGCTCACCATCTCCACCACCGACAGGTCGTGGCTGATGAAGACGTAGGTGAGGCCGAAGCGCCGTTTCAGGTCGGCGAGCAGGTTGATCACCTGCGCCTGCATCGAGACGTCGAGCGCGGAGACCGGCTCGTCGAGCACCACCAGCGACGGCTCGGCCGCGAGCGCCCGCGCGATGCCGACGCGTTGGGCCTGCCCGCCGGACAGTTCGTGCGGATAGCGCTCGGCGAAGGTGGCGTCGAGGCTCACCGCGTCGAGCAGCGCGCCGATGCGCTCCTCCCGCTGCCGCCGGTCGAGGCCGGCGAGGCGCTTCAGCGGCACCGCCAGGATTGCCCCGATCCGCTTGCGCGGATTGAGGGCCGCCATCGAGTCCTGAAAGACATATTGGACGGTGCGGGCGAGGCGACCCCCGCCCACACCCGCGACGTGCAGCGTACCGTCGGTCGGCACGTCGAGGCCCACCATCATGCGCGCGATCGTCGACTTGCCGCAGCCCGATTCGCCGACGATGCCGAGCGTCTCGCCGCGCATGACGTCGAAGCTCACGCCACGCACCGCGTGCACCTGCGGCCGCGGGTTGCCGAAGAGGGTATGGCCGCCGCCGAAGCGCCGCGTGACGTCGCGCACCTCGACCAACGGGTCAGACATGGCCGGCTCCGACGAGGGGGAAGAGGCAGCGCGCCGTCCGACCCGCCGCCAGCTCGCGCACGGCGACGGGCGCCTCGCGGCAGACGGGCGCGACGCTCGGGCAGCGCGGCGCGAAGGCGCAGCCCTTGGGCAGCGCGCCGGGCGGCGGGGGGCGGCCCTCGATGGCGTCGAGCCGGCGCTCCGGTTCCCCCAGCACGGGCACGCAGTCGACGAGGCGGCGCGTATAGGGATGCGCGGGAGCGGCGAGCACCGCCTCGGTGCGGCCGGTCTCGACGATCTCCCCGGCATACATCACCGCCACGCGGTCGCAGAGCGCGGACACCACGCCGAAATCGTGGGTGATGAAGAGCACCGCCGCGTTCTTCTCCTGCCGCAGCCGGTTGAGAAGGGTCAGCACCTCCGCCTGCACCGTCACGTCGAGCGCGGTGGTGGGCTCGTCGGCGACGACGAGGTCGGCGTCGTTGGCGAGCGCCATCGCGATCGCCACGCGCTGGCGCATGCCGCCCGAGAGTTCGTGTGGGTAGGCCTCGAGCCGCAGACGCGGGTTCGGGATGCGCACGAGCGCGAGGAGATCCGCCGCCTCCTGCCGAGCGGTGCGCCGGCGGAGGGGGCGGTGGGCGCGGATCGCTTCGATCAGCTGGTCGCCGATCGTGAAGAGCGGATGCAGCGTCGAAAGCGGGTCCTGGAAGACGTGGGCGACGGCGCTGCCGCGCATGCGGCGGATCTCGCCGTCGGACAGGGCGAAGAGATCGCGGCCGCGGAAGAAGGCCGCGCCGCCGCCGATCCGCCCCGGCGGCGATGGCACGAGCCCCATGATCGACATCGCGGTGACCGATTTGCCCGACCCCGATTCGCCGACGAGGCCGAGACACTCGCCCTCGCCGATCAGAAGATCGACGTCGCGCACCGCCGCCACCTCGCGGCCGCCGAGGCCGAAGAGCGTGCGCAGCCCCTTAAGCTCCAGCACCGCCGCCGGCGTGGTGGCGACCGGTGCGTCGGCCCGCTCCACCCGTGTTCTGGCCGACGGGCGGGCGAGCGCGCCGGACTTGAGGCGCGGGTCGAGCACGTCGCGCACCCCGTCGCCGACGAGATTGATGCTCATCACCAACACGAAGATCATCAGCCCCGGCACCACCGAGACGTGCGGAGCATTGAACAGCACCTTGCGCCCCTCCCCCAGCATCGATCCGAGGTCGGCCTGGGGTGGCTGCGCGCCGAGGCCGAGGAAGGAGAGGCCCGCCGTCTCCAGGATCATCCAGCCGACGGTGGTCGACATGGTGACGACGATGACGGGCATCACGTTGGGCAGCACCTCGGCGAAGAGGACCTCCGGGCCGCTCTGGCCGGACAGGCGCGCCGCGTCCACGAACTCGCGCCGCGACAGGCCGAGCGCCATGCCGCGCACATTGCGGGCGAAGAAGGGGACGTTGACGACGGCGATGGCGTAGAGGGCGTTGAGAAGCCCCGGCCCGAGCACCGCCACGATGGCGAGCGCCAGGAGGATGTAGGGAAAGGCCATCACCATGTCGATGCCGCGCATCAGCAGCCCGTCGATGCGCCCGCCCACGAAGCCCGCCACGAGGCCGATTGCCGAGCCGACCATGGCGGCGATGGCCGTCGCCGAGATTCCGACCATGAGGCTCACCCTGGTGCCCCAGACGAGCCGGGCGAGGATGTCGCGGCCGAGCGCGTCGGTGCCGAGGAGATGGTCCGGGGAGAAGGGGCGCATCAGTCGGTCGGCGGGGGCGGTCGCGTTGGGATCGGCGAGCGGCAGGACGGGAGCGAGAAGCGCCACCGCCACGATGAGGGCGAGGAGCGCGACACCGGCGGCCGCGAGGCGGTTGTTGAGGAGGAGGCTCACGGCGCCCGAGCGCCCGGCGTTCGCCATCAGCGCAGCCTCGGGTCGAGCAGCGTCTGGACGACGTCGGCGGCGAGGTTGAAGAGCACGTAGGCCGCCGCCACCACCAGCACCCCGCCCTGCACCAGCAGGATGTCGCGCGTCGCGATGGCGTTGACGAGCATTGAGCCGATGCCCGGCCACTGGAACACCGTCTCGACGTAGACCGCGCCGCCGAGCACGAAGCCCGCCTGGATGCCGATGACCGGCACCACCGCGACGAGCGCCGCCACGAAGGCGTGCCGGAAGATCACCCGCCGCTCGCGCAGCCCCTTGGCGCGGGCGGTGCGGATATAGTCCTGCCGCAGCACCTCCAGCATCGCGGTGCGGGTGAGGCGGGCGATGACGCCCGTCGCCACCACCGCCAGCGTGACCGCCGGCAGGACGAGATGCCGGAGAATGTCGAGCGGCCCGCCGCCGCCGTAGATCGCCACCATGCCGCTCGCGGGAAACAGGCGCCAGGTGACGGCGAAGAGGAGGATCAGCAGGAGCCCCAGCCAGAAGGCCGGCATCGAGATGCCGACGAGCACCAGGAAGGTGACGATGCGATCGGTCCAGCCATATTGGCGCACGGCCGAGACGACGCCGGCGAGAAGGCCGAGGACGCTCGCGAGCACCAGCGCCGTGCCGGCGAGGAGAAGGGTCGCCGACAGGCGCTCCATCACCTCGTCGATCACCGGCCGGTTGAGCGCGTAGGAGCGGCCGAAGTCGCCGTGGAAGAGGTTGGTGATCCAGACGAGATATTGCTCGACCAGTGAGCGGTCGAGGCCGAGCTGGCGGTTGAGACGCTCGACATTCTCGGGCGTCGCATAGGAGCCGAGGATCGCCGTCGCCGGATCGCCCGGGATCATCGCCATGATCAGGAAGACGATGATGGTGAGGCCGAACAGCACCGGGACCGCCGCGAGGAGACGCTTTGCGACGTAGGCGATCATGTCAGCCCTCCACCAGCGCGCCGAGGCGCTTGGGCGCGATCAGGCGGTAGCTGCGCCGCACCAGCACGGCGACCTCCTCGAAGTCGCAGTCTGCGTCGAGCATCATGCCGACCCAGCCCTTGGGGCCTACATAGGGCGGACGGAAGAAGCGGTCAGGGTCGGCGCCGGTCAGGATCTCCTGCGAGCCCGGCGGCGCCTTGAGCCACACCGCCGGACGCCCCTCCCGTTCGCGCGGCATCGCGAAGATGCGGTTGCGCACCCGATAGGTGATGCCGCCGAAGGCCGGCACCAGGGTGGCCTCCGGCAGGGCGAGGCAGATGGTCTCGAGCCTCGCCGCGGGCATCGTCAGTTCTTCGCAACCTCCTGCAGCATCAGGAAGAAGGAGGGTTGGAGCTTGAAGTTCTCCACCCGATCGCTGGTCACGGCATTCTGCTTCCAGTTGGCGACGAACACCCAGGGGGCGTCGTCGACCACGATCTCCTGCATCTCCTTGTAGAGCTTGGCCCGCTCGTCCTGATCGGTGCTGCGGCGCGCGGCTTCGAGCAGCTCGTCGACCTGCGGGTTCGAATAGTAGCCGGAGTTGAAGCCGCCTTTATCGGGGAAGGCGGCGGTGCGCAGCGTCAGAAAGGGCAGCGTGTCGGGATCGTTGGTCATCCAGGCCATCTCGGCCATGTCGGCCTTGCCTTCGAGGCCCGGGTTCACCTCGCCGAGGAAGGTGTTCCACTCGTAGGTCTCGATCCTGGTGGGCATGCCGACGGCTTCGAGATCGGCCTGGATGGCGGTTCCCATCGCCACCGGGTCGAGCATGCCCGAGCCGCCCTCCGTCACGTAGAAGGTGAGCGGCGCACCGTCGTAGCCGGCCTCGTCGAGCAGCGCCTTCGCCTTGTCGGGATCGTGGGGATAGGGCTCGAGGCCGTCGTCGTGCGCCCAGGCGAAGGCGGGCGGCGTCGGCCCGGCCGCGATCTCGGCCGTACCCTGGAGGATGTTCTCCACCAGCGCCTGCTTGTCGATGGCGTAGTTCGCGGCCTGCCGCACCCGCTTGTCGGCGAACGGCCCCTCCTTGGCGTTGAGGATCAGGAACCAGAGGTGCGGCCCGGCCTGCTCGTAGACGGTGAAGGCGGGATCGTCGCGGAAGGTGGCGACGGCGTCGGGCGGCGTCTCCACCATCACGTCGATGCCGCCGGAAAGCATTTCGGCGAGGCGGGTGTTGGCGTCGGTGATCGGCCGGAAGACCACCGCCTGGAGCGGCGGAGCCCCGCCCCACCAGTCCGCATTCTTCTCCACCACCACGCGCGAGTTGGGCTGCCACTCGACGAACTTGAAGGCGCCGGTGCCGGACGGATGGCGGCCGAAATCCTTGCCGTACTCCTCCACCGCCGCCGGCGACACGATGAGCCCCGTCGGATAGGCAAGGTTCGACAGGAACGGCGCGTAGGGCTCCTTCAGCGTGAACACCACGGTGTGCGCGTCCTTCGCCTCCACCGTGTCGATCGCCGAGAAGAAGAAGGACAGCGGGAACGGGCCGGTGTCGTGGAAGGGATGGCTCTCGTCGAGCATGCGCTCGAAGTTGAACACCACCGCCTCCGCGTCGAACGGGGTGCCGTCGTGGAAGGTCACCCCGCCGCGCAGGGTGAAGGTGTAGGTCGTGCCGTCGTCCGAGACCTCGTAGCTCTCGGCGAGCGCCGGCTCCACCTCCAGCGTCCCGTCCTTGAAGCGCACGAGACCGTCGTAGAGGTTCACCAGGATGCGGAAGTCGTTGACCGCGGTGACGGCGTGAGGATCGAGCGACTTGGGCTCGGCGATCTGCCCCACCACGAGGACGCCGGGGGGCGTCTGCGCCATCGCGGGGGCGGTCAGGACGATGCCCAACGCGGCGGCGACTGCGGCCAGGAAGCGTTTCATGGCGCTCTCCGTGTCTGCAATTTGAACCGAACCAACCACGTTTCGTTGCAATACATCAACCTTGCGGCCCGCGACGGGGAATGCTGGATGGGGCCGACGATGCCGCGAACCGACGGGACGGAGCCATGACGACCGCCAAGCCGACCCCGGATTCGGCGCGCCTGAGGGCCCTCTTCGACGCCGTCAACGCCTTCGGCCTCGACGCCGAGACCGGCGGCTTCGACCGTCCCGCCTTCAGCCCCGCCGACATGGAGGCCCGCGCCTTCTTCGCCGACGAGATGCGCCGCGACGGGCTCGAGGTGGCGATGGATGGGGCCGGCAACGTCTGCGGCCGCTTCGGTCCGGCGGCGGGGCCGGTGGTGATGATCGGCTCCCACCTCGACACCGTCCCTTCGGGCGGCGCGTTCGACGGGACGGTCGGCTGTGCGGTGGCGCTCGAGTGCGTGCGGGCGCTGCGCGACGCGCAGATCGTGCCGCGCGTCGCCGTGGAGGTGGTGGCGACGGCCGACGAGGAGGGTCGGTTCGGCGGCATGCTCGGCTCGCAGGCGCTGGTGGGCACGGCGTCACCCGCCTGGGTGGAGCGCGCGCGGGACGCCGACGGCGTGCGCCTCGCCGACGCGATGCGCGCGGCGGGCCTCGATCCCGCCGCCATTCCCTCGGCGCGGCGAGCGCCCGGCAGCGTCGCCGCCTTTCTCGAGATGCACATCGAGCAGGGCCCGGTGCTCGAGGCGGAGGGGCTGCCGATCGGGCTCGCCAACGTCGTGTCGGGCGTCTGCGTCCTCGCCGTCACCCTCACCGGCACCGCCAACCACTCCGGCACCACCCCCATGGACCTGCGCCGCGACGCCTTCACCGGCCTCGCCAAGGTGGGAGCCGCCCTCCCCGGCCTCGCCCGGCGCGGCACCCGGGAGACGCGCCTCACCATCGGCCACGTCGAGCTCGTCCCGAACGCACCGCACACGATCGCCGGAGAGGCGCACTTCACCGTCATCATCCGCGACACCGACCGCACCGCCGTCCGCGTGATGAAGGCGGAGGTGGAGGGCCTCGTCGACCGCGTCGCCGAGGAGCACGATCTCGGCGTCCACTTCGACGAGCGGAGCTGGATCGATCCGACGCCGCTCGACGCCAACCTCCTCGCCACGGTGCAGGCCGAGGCCGCCGCGCTCGGCCTGCCGGCGAAGCCGATGGCCTCGGGCGCCGGCCACGATGCGCAGACGATGGCCGCTCTCTGCCCCTCCGCTCTGGTGTTCGTACCGAGCCGGGACGGCATCAGCCACGCCCCGCAGGAGTGGACCGACTGGGCCGACATCGAGCGCGGCGCCCTCCTGATGCTGCGCACCCTCGCGACCCTCGTCGCCTGAGCCCTTCCGCGAAAAAATGCGCTGACCGTCATGCCCGCGACCGCTATCGTCTGCTGAGATGCTCCGGGACAGGGGCCAACGAGACGATCGGGCAAGAACCCGACGCGGATGGGAGGACGTGCGATGACGCGACGTACGAGGATGGCGCTCGCCGCAGCGCTGGGGCTCGCCGGATTGACGGCGCCCGCCGGCGCGGCCGAGATCGAGCTGAAGCTCGCCCACTTCCTGCCGACGGCCAACGGCATGCACCACACCTTCATGGAGCCGTGGGCGCGGGCGCTCGAGGAGTGCTCCGGCGGCAAGGTGGCGGTGGAGATCTTTCCCGGCGGCACGCAGCTCGGCAACGTCGCCAAGCTGCACGACGCGGTCCGGCGCGGCGTGGTCGACATCGCCCACGGCCTCTCCGGCCTGCCGGGCGGCCGCTTCGAGCGCACCCGCATCGCCGAGCTGCCGTTTCTGTTCTCCTCCGCCGGCGAGGCGAGCGAAGCCCTCTGGGCGCTCTATCCGGACTATCTCGCGCCCGACTATGAGGGGCTGAAGGTGCTCGCGATCCACGCCCACAACCCGGGGCAGTTCCACACCACCACCGCCTCGGTGACGCGGCCGGAAGACCTGCGGGGCCTGCGCCTGCGCTTTCCGACGGCGGCCGGCCGGGCGATGATCGAAGCGCTCGGCGGCACCCCGGTGGGCCTGCCCCCCGGCGAGGTCTACGAGAACGCCGAGAAGGGCGTGATCGACGGGGCCGTCTTCACCTGGGAGACGATGGCCTCCTTCAACCTCGCCGAGGTGATGAAGCACCACCTCGACGCCGGCGCCTACGTCACTACATTCTGGTTCGCCATGAACGAGGACACCTACGAAAGCCTGCCCGACGACGTGAAGCAGTGTGTCGACGACCTGTCGGGCGATGCTCTCGCCGCCAAGTTCGGCCCCTGGTGGGACGAGTGGGACGCGATCGGCCTCGAGCGCGTCAAGGCGGAGGGCCACGAGATCGTCGTGCTCGGCGAGGCCGACCGGGCCGCCTGGCGCGACCGGCTGCAACCGATGATCGAAGCCTACCTCGCCGAGCTCGAGGAAAAGGGCATCAACGCGCGCGAGATCTACGCCGCGATGCAGGAAAGGGCGGGCGAATAAGGGCCCGCTTTCGGACACGTTGACCGCCATGTCTCTGATCCGCTCGGTCGTCGACCGGCTGTTCCTCGTCGCGGCGACGCTCGCTTTCCTGGCGATCGTCGCCGCGATGGGGCTGACGGTGGCCGACATCGTGCTGCGCCTCGCGGCGCGGATCACCGCGCTCGCCGGCGGGCGCCCCGGCTGGGCGGTGCCCGGTCTCGTCGACCTCACGCAGCTTGCGGTGATGACGGCGGCATCGCTCGCGATCGCCGTCGCCTTCCACCGCGGCACCCACGTGGCGGTGGATCTCCTCACGAGCGGGCTGCCGACGGGGACGCGGCGGCTTCTCGCCGTGGTGGCGGCCCTCGGCGGGGCGGCGCTCGCCGCCCTCTGCCTCTATACCGGTGTCGGCGAGATGCGGGCGCAGCTTCAATACACCACCCTCTCGGCCACCCTCGGCATCTCCTACGTGTGGTACTGGGTGCCGCTGATCGCGGGGCTCGCCCTCTCGGTGATCGCCGCCCTCCTCGCCGCGGTGGAGCTGTGGCTCGGGACGCGCCCCATGCAGCTCGGCGATGTCTGATCCGCTCGTCGGCCTGCTGGGCTTCGTCGTCGCCCTCGCGCTCATCCTCGTCGGCATGCCGGTCGCGGTGGCGCTCGGGCTCGTCGGCGCGGTGGGGTTCGCCATCCTCAACGGCGTGTCGGGGGCGGCCTTCGTCCTCGCCTCCGCCCCGTTCGAGGCGATGTTTCCCTACACCCTCTCCGTCATCCCGCTGTTTCTGCTGATGGGCGTGTTCGCCGCCCGCTGCGGCCTCTCGCGCGATCTCTACTCCGCCGCCGACGCGCTGGTGGGGCGGCTGCGGGGTGGCTTGGCGCTCGCCACCATCGTGGCGTCGGCCGCCTTCGGGGCGATCTGCGGCTCCTCGCTCGCGACGGTCGCCACCATCGGTCGCGTCGCGGTGCCGGAGATGCGGGCCGCGGGCTACGACGACCGCCTCTCCGCCGCGAGCATCGCCGCCGGCGGGACGCTCGGCGTCCTCATCCCGCCGTCGATCCTTCTCGTGATCTACGGGATCCTCACCGAGCAATCGATCGGCGCGCTGTTTTCCGCGGCGATCATCCCGGGGCTCCTCGCGACCCTCCTCTACGGTCTGTCGGTCGCCATTCAGGTGCGGCTGATGCCCGAGCTCGCCGGACCGCCCCGCGCACTCGGCCGCCGCGAGCGTCGCGCCGACGTGCTCGCCGCCTGGCCCGCGGCGCTGATCTTCGCGGTGGCGATCGGCGGCATCCAGTTCGGCCTGTTCTCGCCCACCGAGGCGGCGGCCGTCGGGGCGGCGGGGGCGCTGCTCGTCGCCCTCGCCCGCCGCGCGCTCACCCGCCCGATCCTCGGCGCCGCGGTGATGGAGGTGGTCTCCACCACCGGCATGGTGTTCTTCATCATCGTCGGCGCCACACTGTTCAACTTCTTCGTCGAGACGGCGGGACTGCCGCAATATCTCGTCGGCGCCATCGCCGAGAGCGGCTTCTCGGCGGGGACGGTGCTCCTCCTCGTCATCGTCTTCTATCTGGTGCTCGGCTGTTTCATGGACTCCATGGCCATGATCTTCCTCACCGTGCCGTTCATCTTTCCGGTCGTGACGGCGATGGGCTACGACCCGATCTGGTTCGGCATCCTGGTGGTGACGGTGGCCGAGATCGGTCTCATCACCCCGCCGATCGGCATGAACCTCTTCGTGCTGCAGGGGGTCGCGCCGGACCTCGCCTCGCGCACGGTGATGCGCGGCGTGGTCCCCTTCCTCATCGCCGACGCGGTGCGCCTCGCCCTCCTCGTGGCGGTGCCGTCGCTCGCGCTCTGGCTCCCCTCGACGATGCGATGAGGCTCAGTTCGACAGCGCCGGCGTGGGCTGCGGTGCGAGCGAGAGGACGAGATCCGTCATCGTCTCGATGATGGCCTCCATCTTCTCCATGTTGACGCCCATGTAGGAGCGGACGGCAAAACCGTCGAAACCCATCAGGATGATGTGGGCGACATTGCGGCAGGCGTCCCGATCCACCCCCCGGCGATCGAGCGCCGTCTCGATGGTGGCGGCGAGGCGGTCCTCGCACCAGTCGAGCAGGTGCGTACTATCGAGCTCGCCGCGTGGGGTGGTCGACACCGCCTGCATCAAGTTGCTGGCGAAGAAGGAGTAGTCCTCGGGAATGTCGAGCCAGATGACCTCGACGATGCGACGGACGCGCATCCGCCGGTCCGCGAGGGTCTGGACCTCGGCATCGAGCCCGTCGAGCCGCTCCTTCATCCACGGCTCGTAGAGGGCGTAGAACAGCGCAAGCTTCGATTTGAAGTAGACGTAGATGCCGGACGGCGCCACGCCGGCCATCCGGCCGATCTCCGACACCGAGGTCCCGACATACCCCTTTGTCAGAAACAGATTGTACGCTGCCTCGAGGATCGATTCGCGCACCTCCGCCTTCTTCACCTGGACCATTACGCAATCCTGACTGGCGTCGATAAAGACGATGTGCCGATCATCCGCCACCTGCACAGAATCGCTGGTCCGAGACCCACACGATAACATTCGGAGGGGGTCACCTGTCCTATTGTCAAGTTAAAATGGAGCAATACGGCCTTAAACATGAACGAAATAAGGCAAAAATGCGTCAAGACGCCCCAATCTCGATGAAAGCGAGGGTTGGCCCCGCTTGTTTGCCGCCTGAAGGAGAAGTGGTCAGCCTGTGACGACGGTCACGTGTGGCGCGGCGCCGCACCGCCATCTTCCTCGTGTCGCCGGACGAACCGGCAACGGAAACCCCGAGGAAGACGACAATGACCATCAAGACCCGCATCATCGCTTTCGGCACCGCCACCATCATCGGCCTCGGTGCCCTCACCGCCGCCGGCACCGCCGGGGCCGCTCCCCTCGCCGCCAGCGCGGCCGCGCAGACGGTCGACACCAACATCGTTAAGGTCGGCGGCCATCGCCATCACGGTCATCACGGTCACCACGGCCGCCACGGTCATGGCTACGGCCATCGCTACCGGCCCGGCTACGTGTACTATCCGGGAGCCTATCGGCCGATCTACCGGGACTGCTTCTTCAAGAGCGTCCGCGTATGGGACCCCTACTACGGCGGCTACTATGTGGAGCGCCGCAAGGTCTGCCGCTGAGCCCCCGCCGTCGACAAACGGGCCGCCCCCTTCCGGGCGGCCTTTTTTTCGTGCGCGCCCGCGCGCCGGCCGAAGCGCCACGCCATGACCTCCGTCACACCGTCCCGGCCCGTCCCACCTTAGCTCAGGGGTCCGCACCCTCTCTCGTGGAGACGATCATGACCCGCCTCGTTGCCTTCGCCCTCACCACGGGCATCGCCGTCGGCCTTCTCGCGATCGCCGGCTCACCCGCCGGCGCCGCCCTCCTCGGTGGCGGCTCCAAGACCCTCGCCCGACCCGGGCTCCTCGTCGTGCAGAACCCGCGCCACAGTGGCTATCCCGGGCCGAACATCGATCCCGACCCGGGCCCCTTCACCCCCTCGCGCCATTGCAGGAGCGAAGTGGTGGAGGTCGTCGACCCCGACACCGGCGAGATCGTCCTCGAGACGATCCGCGTGTGCCCACGCCCCCGGCTCTAGGCCGCGGGCGCGTCAGGGCGCCGCCTCCGCCTCCATCGATACGATGAGGTCGGTGAAGCGCGCGCCCTGCACCACCACATGGTCGCGCATCGCGGCGGCGGCCGCCTCCGCGTCGCCCGCCGCGAGCGCATCCACCACGCGCGCGTGCTCCGCCCACGAGGCGTCCATCCGCCCGCGCACGCGCAACTGCAGCCGCCTGTAGGGCTTCAGCCGCTTCTGCAGAGCCGTCGCCTGCTCGATCAGAAAGCCGTGGTGCGAGGCGGTTCGGATCCGCTCGTGGAACACCTCGTTCTCGTAATAGTAGGCGTCGAGGCTCGTCCTTGTCGCCGCGCCGCAGGCGGCGTGCGCCTCGCGAATGGCGGCGATCTCCTCGGCGCTGGCGCGGCGGGCGGCGAGGCTCGCGCACATCGCCTCGAGCTCGGCCATGACGTCGAACATCTCGACGAGGCGGCGCGGACCGATGGCGGCCACCGACGCGCCGCGGCGCGGTCCGATCTCGATGAGCCCGGCCCCGGCGAGCTGCAGCAACGCCTCGCGGATCGGAGTGCGCGACACGCCGAAGCGGGCGGCGAGCGCCGGCTCCTCCAGCCGATCCCCCGGCCGGAGCGCTCCCATCACGATTTCCTCCTCCAGCGCATCGCGCAGGGCGTCGGCCCGATTCGCCACGCCTCTTCTCCTTCTGCGGCGCCCACGATAGTCCCCGCCCACCGATCCGCGCAACGCGGCGTATGCATTCGGCACCTTCGTGTATACACCGATTGACCTCTCGCCTCGGCGCTGTCAGCATGCCGCGAAAGACGATGCGACGGGCTTCCGCCCGGACGCCGACAAGCCTCCATGACAAGGAGGCGACAGGGAGGAAACGCCATGAAGACGACGACGCTCGCCATTGCGGCGACGTGCGGGGTGGTACTCGCGGCAACCGCCGCCGGTGCCACGGACCTGAAGCTCAGCCATCAGTGGTCGACGAGCGACATCCGCCACAAGGTCGCTCAGATGGTCGCCGACGAGGTGGCCGCCGCCGACGTCGATCTCGACATCACCATCTACCCGTCGAGCTCGCTCTTCAAAGCGCGCGAGCAATATAGCCCGCTGTCCCGCGGCCGGCTCGACATGACGGTGCTGCCGCTCTCCTACGCCGGCGGCCAGCAGCCCGCCTACAACCTCACCCTCATGCCCGGCCTCGTGAAGAACCACGACCACGGCGCCCGCCTCTCCCACTCTCCGTTCATGGAAAAGCTCGAGGAGATCATGGCCGGGGACGACGTGATGGTGCTCGTGCACGGCTATCTCGCCGGAGGCTTCGCCGGCAAGGACAAGTGCATCGTGAAGCCGGAGGACGTCGCCGGGCTGCAGACCCGCGCGGCCGGCAAGTCGTTCGAGCAGATGCTCGTCGGCGCCGGCGCCTCGATCGCCTCGATGCCCTCCTCGGAGGTCTATTCGGCGATGCAGACCGGCATTCTCGACGCGGTGAACACCTCCTCGTCGAGCTTCGTGTCCTACCGCCTCTACGAGCAGCTCGGCTGCTACACGCCGCCGGGCGACGTCGCGCTGTGGTTCATGTACCAGCCCCTCCTGATGAACAAGAGCACCTTCGAGGGCCTCACCGAGGAGCAGCAGGCCGCGCTTCTCGAAGCGGCGAAGAAGGCCGAGGCCTTCTATCTGGAAGGCGCCAAGGAGGCCGACACCGCCGCCACCAAGGTGTTCGAGGACAACGGCGTCGAGATCGCCACCATGAGCGACGCCGACTTCGACGCCTGGCGCGGCATCGCCAAGGAGACCTCCTACAAGGCGTTCGTCGAGGAGACGCCGAACGGTCAGGAGCTCCTCGACATGGCGCTCGAGGTTCAGTGATGTCCCGGGCGGCGGGCGCTGCGGCGCCCCGCCCCCTTTTCGCGAGAGTGGACGCTAGATGAGCCCATCCGACGCCCCGCCGCGCAACCTCTTCCTGCGCGTCATCGCCGCCGTCTCGTTCGTCTGCGGCATCGTCGCCGCGCTGATGATCCTGACCGCCGTCGCCATCACCTGCCAGCTCATCTTCGTGCGCTTCGTCCTCAACGACAGCACCATCTGGCAGACCGAGGTGGTCACCTATCTGATGATCAGCGCCACCATGCTGGGCCTACCCTATGTGCAGCACCTGCGCGGGCACGTGAACGTGGACCTCCTGCCGATGATGCTGCCGCCGACGGCCCGCCGCGTCCTCGGCGCGATCACCCTTCTCGCCACCGCCGCCGTCGCCGCCATCATGACCTGGTACGGCTACGAGCTCTTCCACTTCGCCTTCGAGCGCAACTGGAAGTCGGACACCGTGTGGGGCGCGCCGCTGTGGGTGCCCTACGCGGCGATCCCGATCGGCTTCGGCCTCTATCTGGTGCAGCTCGCCGCCGATCTCGTCTACCTGCCCGAGGAAGTGCCCGCCGCCCACACCTCCGACCCCGGATATGCCGACTGATGGGACCCCTCACCCTCGGCGCGCTCGTTGCCGTCGCCACCGTCATCGTTCTCTTCTCCGGCGTCTCGGTCGCCGCGGGCCTGTTGATCGTCTCCGCCGGCTTCCTGCTCGTCTTCGACGGGTTCGGCGCGCTGGAGCTCCTGCCGGAGATCTTCTTCGGCAAGCTCGACAATTTCGCCCTGCTGTCGATCCCGATGTTCATCATCATGGGCGCCGCGATCTCCTCCACCCGCGCCGGCGCCGACCTCTACGAGGCGTTGGAGCGCTGGCTCACCCGCGTGCCGGGCGGGCTCGTGGTGTCGAACCTCGGCGCCTGCGCCCTCTTCGCCGCGATGTCAGGCTCCTCGCCGGCGACCTGCGCCGCCATCGGCAAGATGGGCATCCCCGAGATGCGCAAGCGCGGCTATCCCGAAACCGTCGCGGCCGGCTCCATCGCCGCCGGCGGCACGCTCGGGATCCTCATCCCGCCGTCCGTCACCATGATCGTGTACGGCATCTCCACCGAGACCTCGATCGGCCGCCTGTTCATGGCCGGCGTCGTTCCGGGCGTCCTGCTCGTCGCCCTCTTCATGGCCTGGGCGATCTTCGACACCTGGCGCCAGGGGGGTGGCCAGACGGCGCTCGCTCGCATCAACTATTCGTGGCGCGAGAAGGTGGAGGTGCTGCCCCGCGTCATCCCCTTCCTGCTCATCATTCTCGGCGTGCTCTACGCCCTTTATGGCGGCGTCGCGACGCCGTCGGAGACCGCCGCGGTGGGCGCCCTCCTCTGCGTCATCGTGGCGGTGGTGGTCTACCGCCTCTTCAGCTTCGGCGCGATGTGGACGATCCTGCGCGACTCCACCCGCGAGAGCGTGATGATCCTCTTCATCATCGGCGCGGCGGGGGTGTTCTCCTTCATGCTGTCGAACCTCTTCGTCACCCAGGCGATCGCGGCGTGGATCGGCGGCCTCGAGGTCAACCGCTGGGTGCTGATGGGGGCGATCAACGTCTTCCTGCTCGTCGCCGGCTTCTTCCTGCCGCCCGTCGCCGTGATCCTGATGGCCGCGCCGATCCTGTTGCCGATCGTGACGGCGGCCGGCTTCGACCCCTACTGGTTCGCGGTGATCCTCACCATCAACATGGAAATCGGCCTCATCACGCCGCCGGTGGGACTGAACCTCTACGTCATCAACTCCATCGCACCGGACGTGAAGCTGAAGACGATCCTCGTCGGGTCGCTACCCTTCGTCATGTGTATGGTGGCGGCAATCGTCATCCTTTCGGTGTTCCCCGGCCTCGTCACGGGCCTGCCGGACGCCGTGATGGGGCCCGCCCGATGAGCCCCGCCCGACCCACGCAAGGCTTGCCATGACCGTCAACGACATCGCCCACCGCCTGTCCGTCGCCTCGGAAGGACGCGGAGAGGCTCCCTTCGTCCAACTGCCCGACGGCACCGTCGTCACCTACGCCGAGCTCTGGGCGCGGGTGAACCAGAACGCCGCCGCCCTCATCGCCGCGGGCGTCACGCCCGGCGACCGGGTGGCCGTGCAGGTGGAGAAGTCGATCGACGCGCTGGCCCTCATTCTCGGCACCATGTGGGCGGGTGGCGTGATCCTGCCGCTCAACACCGCCTACACGCCGAACGAGATCGCCTATTTCCTGAACGACGCGGAGCCGACCGTGTTCGTCTGCGATCCGGCGCGTGCCGAGGCGCTCGCCCCGGTGGCGGCGGCCGCCGGCGCGCAGCTCGAGACGCTCGGCGCCGACGGCGGCGGCAGCTGGGCGGAGAAGTCGGCCGCCGCGCCGAGCGAACCGGTGCTCGTCCCGCGCGGGCCGCACGACCTTGCCGGCATCCTCTACACCTCCGGCACCACGGGCCGCTCCAAAGGGGCGATGCTCACCCACGACGCGCTCGCCTCCAACGCCGAGACGCTGAAGGACTATTGGCGCTTCACGCGGGACGACGTCCTCATCCACGCGCTGCCGATCTTCCACACCCACGGCCTGTTCGTGGCGACCAACGTCACCCTGGTGGCGGGCGGCTCGATGATCTTCATGCCGCGCTTCGATCCCGACGCGATCCTCGCCGCGATGCCGCGCGCCACCGCGATGATGGGCGTGCCGACCTTCTACACCCGCCTCCTCGACCACCCGGGCCTCACCAAGGCGGCGGTCGCCAACATGCGTCTCTTCATCTCCGGCTCGGCCCCGCTCCTCGCCGAGACCCACGACCGGTGGCGCGAGACGACCGGCCACGCGATCCTGGAGCGCTACGGCATGACCGAGACCAACATGAACACCTCCAACCCCTACGACGGCGATCGTCGCGCCGGCACGGTGGGGATGCCGCTGCCGGGGGTGGAGGTGATCGTCACCGACCCGGCCACCGGCAAGGCGCTTCCCACCGGCGAGATCGGCGCCATCGAAGTGCGCGGCCCCAACGTGTTTCAGGGCTACTGGCGGATGCCGGAGAAGACGGCGGAGGAGAAGCGCGAGAACGGCTTCTTCATCACCGGTGACCTCGGCGTCTACGATGCCGACGGCTACCTCACCCTCGTCGGCCGTTCCAAGGACCTCGTGATCACCGGCGGCTTCAACGTCTACCCCAAGGAGGTGGAGGAGCTGATCGACGACATGCCCGGCGTGCGCGAGAGCGCCGTGATCGGCCTGCCCCACCCCGATTTCGGCGAAGGGGTGACGGCGGTGGTGGTGCCCGACGGCACGGCGGAGATCACCGAGGAGGCGATCCTCGGCGCCCTCACCGACACGCTCGCCCGCTTCAAGCAGCCCAAGCGCGTGTTCTTCGTGGAGGAGTTGCCCCGCAACACCATGGGCAAGGTGCAGAAGGCGACGCTGCGCAACGCCTACGCCGACACCTACAAGAAGGCCTGACCCCGCTCAGCGGGCGGGGGGCGTGCGAAAGGCGTAGTCGAGCACGGCGACGCGGATCGCGGAGGCGAGGGTTCCCGCCTCGCGTCCGCGGTCGATGGCGGCGATCAGCCCGGCGAGCGACAGCCCCTCCTCTTCCGCCCAGGCGCTCAGCGCCGCCCAGAAGGCGGGTTCGAGCGCCACGCTGGTGGCATGTCCGTGGAGGACGACGGAGCGCTTAGTCAGGCCGGTCGAGCCGGTGGCCTTCGTGCTGGGCATCACGCTTCTCTGCGGTAGAGCGATCGTCGACCTTCTGCGCCGCGGTTCGGCCGTGGCGAATGCGGCTTTCCGCCGCTTCCGCTTTGGCCGCTTCGCGGGCACGGCGTTTGCGCGCCCGCTTCAGGTTGACGATGTCGCCCACGTCGGCGAGCGAGCCTCAGGCCGGGCCGATCATCTTCTCCGGCCGCACCACGCGGTCGAAGGTCTCCTCGCTCACGTAGCCGCCGCCGACGGCCTCCTCGCGCAGCGTCGTCCCCTTCTTGTGGGCGGTCTTGGCGATCTTGGTGGCGTTGTCGTAGCCGATTTCGGGCGCAAGCGCCGTCACGAGCATCAAGGAGCGCTCCATCAGGTCCTTGATACGCTCGCGGTTCGCCTCGATGCCCTTCACGCAGTTGTCGGCGAAGCTCACCGATCCGTCGGCGAGGAGACGGACGGACTGGAGGAAGGCGTCGGCCATCACGGGCTTATAGACGTTGAGCTCGAAGTGGCCCTGGCTGCCGGCGACGGTCACCGTCGTCTGGTTGCCGAAGACGCGGCAGGCGACCATCGTCAGCGCCTCGCACTGGGTGGGGTTCACCTTGCCGGGCATGATCGAGGAGCCCGGCTCGTTCTCCGGCAGCGCCAGCTCGGCGAGGCCGGAGCGGGGGCCGGAGCCGAGGAAGCGGATATCGTTGGCGATCTTGAAGAGCGCCGTCGCCGCCGTGTTGAGGGCACCGTGGGCGGCGACATAGGCGTCGTGCGCGGCGAGCACGGCGAACTTGTTCTTCGCCGAGGTGAAGGGCAGCCCGGTGATCTCGGCGATGTGGCGCGCCACGGCCTCGGCGAAGCCGGGCTTGGCGTTGAGGCCGGTGCCGACGGCGGTGCCGCCCTGCGCCAGCGGATAGAGGCCGCCGAGCGAGGCCTTCACCTGCTCGATGGCGAAGTCGAGCTGGGCGACATAGCCGGAGAATTCCTGCTCCAGCGTGAGGGGCGTCGCGTCCTGGGTGTGGGTGCGGCCGATCTTGATGATGCCGGCGAAGCTCTTGCCCTTCGCGTCGAGCGTCTCGCGCAGGTGCGCCATCGCCGGCAGCAGGCGGTTCGCGATCTCCTCCACCGCGGCGACGTGCATCGCGGTCGGGAAGGTGTCGTTGGACGACTGCGAGCGGTTGACGTGGTCGTTGGGGTGGATCGGATCCTTGGAGCCGATGGTGCCGCCGAGCCGCTCGATGGCGAGGTTGGAGATCACCTCGTTGGCGTTCATGTTCGACTGAGTGCCGGAGCCGGTCTGGTAGATCACCAGCGGGAAGTCGACGTCGCGCTTGCCCTCAATCACCTCGTCGGCGGCGCTGGCGATCGCCTCGGCGAGCTTCGGATCGAGATTGCCGAGTTCCTCGTTGGCCAGCGCGGCGGCCTTCTTGATCACGCCGAGCGCCCGGATGATCGGCGGCGGCATCGTGTCGGTGCCGATCTTGAAGTTGATGAGGCTCCGCGCGGTCTGGGCGCCGTAATATCGCTCGGTCGGGACTTCGAGCGGGCCAAAGGAATCGGTTTCAGTTCTCGTGCTCATCCGGGGGCCTCTTCAATGTTGGCTCCAGATAGCAGCATTGGCGGCGTCGTCCAACGCCGTTCCGCCCCTCACCCCTGCGCGAGGCTGGGGTGAGGTCAGTAGCGCTCGTCGTTCGTGTGGCCGGCCGTGTCGGCGATCGCCTCGATGATGCCGACGGCCTTCTGCTTCAGGTGCGGGTCGCCGATGCTGGCGAAGGCGCGCACGAGGCGGACCGTGGCGGGATCGCTGAGCGCGTCCGCCAAAGGCGAGGTCTCGCTGGTGCGCGGCAGAGCGCTTTCGGACGCACCTTCGAAGAAATAGGTGATGGGCGCCTGCAGCACGAGGGCGATCTGATGCAGCCGGCTCGCGCCGATGCGGTTCGTGCCTCGTTCGTACTTTTGAACCTGCTGGAAGGTGATGCCGAGCTGGTCGGCGAGCTTCTCCTGGCTCAACCCCAGCTCGAGGCGGCGAAGGCGCACCCGAGAGCCGACGTGGCTGTCCACCGAGTTGGCCGAGCGCTGATTGGGGAGATTCTCGGACCGCGGCTCGTGCACAGGGTTACGATCTGTCGACGCAGTCGTCATCGTCTGGCCCCCCCAAGGGTTGTCAAGCGCACAGATTCCGCTGGCGGGAGCGTCTGCTTGATGCCCGACCCAACATTGGTCCGGAGACCATGTTTTTGGCGTTTGTGCCTCACGGAACGAAGCGGGGCGGCGCGTGAGTACACGCTACCTCGTTTCAGATAAGCACGAATTAACTGACGCGCGTTCGCAGGACAACCCATAACGGCTTCTTATCCGATGAAAAAACATTACAAATCCGTCTACTTCTCGGTGCACTGGATTGACGTGAGAACTCCGCGACGACCGACGAAGCGAAGTTTCGATGCCGTAACGACAGGCATCCGTGCATTTCTGCGAGGCAGCAGAGGCCATCGAATTGCGAGTGAACGCTGGGCCGTCTCGCCAATCTCTTCTGAAATCAGAGCGTTCCGATGACGGTGCGAGGCCGCTCCGCCACCGTGCTCCGAATTCCCACCGCCCGCTTCATGGGCAGCTCATCCACACCTCGGGCCAATTCGCGGTTCAAAGTCTCTGGACGACCGCGGCGAGCGATGCTATGGCCCCTCGCGTTGCCGCAGTAGCTCAGTGGTAGAGCGCACCCTTGGTAACACATTGCCTCCCCCGAGGGAAACCTTGGGGTGCAAACCGCTCAAATTCGGGGAAAGCTACGACCTGTCGTTGCCGATCCCGAGCCAAGCCCGCCGCGGCGGGACGGTGTAGAGACTAGACGGGCGGCACCCTCCTCCGCGACGCGGAAAGGGTGAAGGGATAGTCCAGACCACAAACGCACCATCGGGGTGTGGCGGCGAAAGTCGTAGTGGTATGAAGGGTGAGGTCGGGAGTTCAATCCTCCCCTGCGGCACCATCGGCCCGCCTCCGGGCCGGACGACCATCGATCCCCACACTCCATCCGGACCGGCGTCGAGCCGACGTGGTGCGAGCGCGCTCAGCGCGCGGCGGCAGGCCCCTCCACCTGCGGAAAGAAGCGCGCGAGATCGTCGCGATAGCGCTCGCGCGCGAGGGCGATCAGCTCGTCGGTCCACTGGACGCGCGCGAGGCTGTCCGGCCGCGGCGCTCCTTCCGGCCCCGGCACCGGGCCGATGTCGAACCCTCTGGCCTCGATCAGATGGCGGCGCAGCGCCGGCCACTCGTCGGCGAGCCGGTCGAGGCGGACGACGAAGAGGCTCTTCGGCTCTCCGCCGCGGAAGAGGATCGAGGTCTGCGCGCGGAAGTGCTTGTTCGCGCGCCGGTCGGGCGTCTCCGCCACGCGGCGAACGAAGGCGTCGAACGCCATCCCCCGCGCAAAGCCCGGCCCGAAGTCCACCTTGCCCGTCTCCTCCAGCATCTTGCTGCGATAGCAGGAGGCGAGGCGGTCGAACGGATTGCGCACCACGGTGAACACCGCGGCGTCGGGATAGCGCCGACGCAACTCGCCGCCGGTCAGGAGCGCCACCTCCCGCCGTCGAGGGTCGGCCCAATATTGATCCTGATTGACGCTCCAGCGACCGGCCTGGTCGAGCCCCGCACGCGCCGCGAGCCGGGCGCGCATCTGCGAGTTCGCCGCCTTGGGAATGCGCCCGTAGGCGATCCCCTCCGCCTTCAGGAACACATAGACGGCATCGGGGTCGGTCGTCGCCCCTCCGAGACGGAGGGGCCATCGCAACGCCATGCCGTCGTGGTCAGACCCGCCGGGCCGCCGCCACGGACAGAAGCAGCCAGCCGATGATCAAGAGGCCGCCGCCGACGGGAGTGACGTAGGCGACCTCATGGGGCGCACCGAGGCTGAGCGCATAGAGCGAGCCGGAAAACAGCACGATGCCGATGGCGAAGGCCCACGAGGCGGCGCCGAGCATCGCCGGCAGGACGTGGCCCTTGAGAGCCCCCATGCCCACCATCGTGGCGGCGTGGAAGAGCTGGTACATCACCGCCGTCTGGATGAGCTCCGGGTTTGCCGCGCCGGGGCGACCCTCCAGAAGGTGCGCACCGATGGCACCCACCGCCACCGCGACGGCGCCATTGAGTGCGCCCACCAAAACAACCCGCATGCGAAACCTCGTTCTTATTTCTGTCGAGCCGCGTTCTCACCGGTATCGTCCGGTGTGTCGTCACGCCGGCCGTCCCGCCCTTCCGGCCTAGCAAGATCCGTGCGCGATGTCCGCCCCCATCGCCTTCTTGTTGCGCGGAGATTGACGTCCGCCCACAGATGTTGCCCGGATTCCGCCGCGAAAGCGCCATGTCGGCCAAGAAAAAGGCGGGCCCGAAAGCCCGCCTCGATCATTCTGTCGGCCGCCATCCGCGACGTCGGCGTCGTGTCGGATCAGTTCGGAACGCCGGCGTTGGGGTCCGGCGGGAACACCTTGTTGACCTTGATGCCCCGCAGCAGCTCGAGCGCATACTGAAGCTGCTGATCGTCGCCCTGATCGCGCGGGACGTAGGCGAAGGAGCCGGAGCGCTCCTCGTCCGCGCCGTCCTCGGACACGAGGTGCCCGCGCAGCGAGGCCTCGCCACGCGCTTCCACCTTGCCCTGGAGCTCCTCGGGCAGCGGCTGGATCACTTCGAGGTCCGGATCGATGCCGCGCGCCTGGATGGAGCGGCCCGACGGCGTGTAGTAGCGCGCCGTGGTGAGGCGGATCGCCCCGTTGGAGCCGAGCGGAATGATCGTCTGCACCGAGCCCTTGCCGAAGGACTGGCTGCCGATGATCGTCGCGCGGCGATGGTCCTGCAGCGCGCCGGCCACGATCTCCGAGGCGGAGGCCGAGCCGCCGTTGATCAGCACGATCACCGGCTTGCCATCGGTGAGGTCGCCGGGGCGGGCGGCGTAGCGCTGCGTCTCGTTGTCCTCGCGGCCGCGGGTGGAGACGATCTCGCCACGGTCGAGGAAGGCGTCGGATACCGAAATCGCCTGGTCGAGCAGGCCGCCCGGGTTGTTGCGCAGGTCGATCACGTAGCCCTTGATGGCGTCGCCGCTCATCTCGGAGAGCGCCTTGCGCAGCCCTTCGAAGGTCCGCTCGTTGAACTGGGAGATGCGGATGTAGCCGACATCGTCGCCCTCCTTCTCCCACTTCACCGACTGGATCCGCACGATGTCGCGGGTGATGGTGATGTCGATCGGATCCTCGACCCCCTCGCGCCGCACCGTGATGACGATGTCGGTGTTCACCGGACCGCGCATCTTCTCCACCGCCTCGGCGAGGGTGAGGCCGGCGACCTCCTCGCCGTCGAGACGGGTGATGAGATCGCCCGCGAGCACGCCCGCGTCGAAAGCCGGCGTGTCGTCGATCGGGGTCACCACCTTGATGAAGTCACCCTCCATGGTGACCTCGATGCCGAGACCGCCGAACTCGCCGCGGGTCTGCACCTGCATGTCGCGGAAATCGTCCGGCGGCATGTAGCTGGAGTGCGGGTCGAGCGAGGCGAGCATGCCGTTGATGGCGCTCGCGATGAGCGCCTTCTCGTCCGGCTCCTCGACATAGTCGCCGCGCACGCGCTCGAACACGTCCCCAAAGAGATTGAGCTGTCGATAGGTGTCCGACGAGGCGGCATTCGCCTGCATCGGCAACAGGGCGTAAGGGTCCGCGACGGCGATCATCGTCGCCGCACCGAACGCCGCGCCGGTCAACACCAAACCAATCCGACGAATCATCCACCTGTCCTTCCGACATCGTTGGCGGCGTCCCGCCACCAGCCATGACTATCGATCGCCGCGCCGTCCTTGCGCAACTCAACATATAGTGCGGGTCTTGCGCCAAGGAGGGCCGACCCGTTCACGCCCGCGGCCGCAACGGCGGAACGACGGCTCGACCGCCCCATCCGCCCGACCGGTATTCCCGTCGACACCTCGTCCCCCGGCGCGACGGACGCTTCGTCGAGGCCGGCAAGGACCATATGGTAGCCGTCGCCCGCGTCGAGGATCAATACGTGACCATAACCCCGAAATGGCGCGGAAAAGAGCACCGTCGCCGTCATGGGGGAAAACACTGTGGATTGCGGCAGCGCCGCAATGGTGATCCCCTCCGACAGGTTGCCGGTCTCGGTGAGATCGCCGTAGCGCGACACGACGCGGCCTGCAACCGGCACGACGAGCGAACCGCGCCGCGCGGCAAAGCCGAGATCGCCGGGCGAGGCCGGCGCCGCCCCCGAGCGGGAGAGCCGGTCGAGCAGCGCCGACACGCTCCCCTCCTCCTCCGCGAGTCGGGCGAGATCGGCGGCCGCCCGGTCTCTTTCATAGAGCGACAGGGCGCGACGCCGCTCGAGCTCCTCGCCGAGCTCCTCGAGGCGGCGGCGCTCCCCGTCGACGGTCTCGAGATCGGCCTTGAGACGCGTCCATCGGTCGCGCTCGGCGGCCGCGAGGCGGGCAGCCTCGGTCAGCGTGCGGGCAAGCGCGGCGGCCTTGTCGTCGAGCGTCGGCACCACCGCGTTGAGGAGGATCGCCCCGCGCACCGTGTCGGTCGGCCGACCCGTCTCGCCGAAGAGGGCCGGCGGCGGCCGGCGGCCGATCCGCTGCAGCGCCATCAGCACCGTGGCGAGCTCGGTGCGCTTCTCGGCTAGCTGGTGGCGGATCCGCGCCTGACCGTCGGTCAGCGCCTCGAGCTCCTCCTCCTCCTCGGAAATCGACTGCTCCAGCGCGGCCACCCGCTCGGCGATGTCCTCGCGCTGCTGGCGCAACTTGGCCTCGTCGCCGGCAAGATCCACCAGTGCCTCACCGAGCTCGGAGGCGCGCGACTGGGTCGCCGAGGTCTCCTCTCGCAGCCGCTCCAGGCGGGTCAGGAGCTGCTCGCGCTCGCGCGCGACGGCGGCGGCGGTGTCCTCGGTCGCCGCGTCCTGCGCCCGCACGCTCCCGCCCGCTGCGAAGGCGGCGAAGATCGTCACGGCGAGGAGGAGAGAGCGAAGCGCCATCATTCCCGATGATAAGGGTGGCCGAGGCGGATGGTGACCGCCCGATAGATCTGCTCGAGCAGGATCGCCCGAGCGAGGAGATGAGGCAAGGTGATGCGCCCGAGCGAGAACGTCGCCCGCGCCGCCTCCTTCACCGCCCCGTCGTGCCCGTCCGCCCCGCCGATGGCGAAGACGAGATTGGGCTCGCCCCGATCGAGCCAGCCCTGGAGACGGTCGGCGAAGGCGCGGCTCGTCCACTCCTCGCCCGTCTCGTCGAGGGCGACGAGCACTCCCGGCGGGCGCGCCGCGAGGAGCGCGCGGCCTTCCAGAGCGGCGCGCGTCGGCCCCTGGGCGTCGGCGCACTCGCGCACCGACACCGCGGCGATGCCGAGCTGTCGGCCGGCCTTAACCGCGCGCTCGGCATAGCGGGCGCACAGCTCCCTTTCCGGCCCCTTCGTCGCCTTGCCGACGGCAAGGACGAGGATGTTCAGACGACGAGCTCCACGTTCGCGGAACTCTCCATCTGCCACATCTTCTCGAGGTTGTAGAAGGTGCGGACCTCGGGCCGGAACACGTGGATCACCACGTCTCCGGCGTCGATCAGCACCCAGTCGCAAGCGTTCAGGCCTTCCACCCGGACGCCCTTCGCGCCACCATTCTTCAAATCGCGAAGAAGATGATCCGCGATGGCACCCACGTGGCGATGAGAGCGGCCTGAAGCCACCACCATGTGGTCGGCGATCGGCGTCTTGCCGGTCACATCAATGGCGACGATGTCCTCGGCCTTGGAATCCTCCAGGCTGTCGAGAACGACGGCGAGGGGTACGGCGGTGTCGCCGGTCATCTCGCTATGGGATGCGTGCGACATCCCATCGAACGTCAATGCCATGTGTGCGCGGTTTCCTTTCCCCAAGAGCGCATCGGCGGCGCCTCGAATCGAGGCCGCCTGCCAAAAAGATAGGTTTGTGTCCATGTCTGTTTCAAGACGTCGTCGCTCAGCGTGCTTCACGACGGCGCAAAAGTGTGGATGACGTCGGGTCGAGAGGGGCGTGGAGAAACACCCACGCCGGGGCGGTCGCGTCGGCGATGGCGGCGGCCTGCTCCTCCGGCCGACGGACGGAGGCATAGGCCCGCGCCGCCGGCGAATTCATCGCCGCGAGCGAGGAGCCGGGGCGATCGACCACCGCCACCGGCACCTGGCGCATGATATCGCGCCACTTCTGCCAGCGGTGGATGGTGGCGAGGTTGTCGGCCCCCATCAGCCAGACGAACTTCACCGTCGGGCAGCGCCGCTTCAGGAAGCGGATGGCGTCGGCGGTGTAGCGCGTGCCGATCGCCGCCTCGAACGCCGTCACCACCATGCGGGGATGGTCGGCGAACGTCTCGGTGAGGGCGATGCGCCGATCGAGCGGCGCGAGGTCCGAGTTGGACTTCAGCGGGTTGCCCGGCGTCACCATCCACCACACCTGGGACACGCCGAGGCGGGCGAGCCCTTCCAACGCCACGTGGCGATGGCCGCGGTGAGGCGGATTGAACGAACCGCCGAAGAGGGCGATCCGCTGGCCGATGCCGGCGCTCGGCACCTTGAGATATTGATGCTTGAGGGCCGTCGCGGAAAACTCGCCGGGGTGCGGCGCATTCACGGTCTCGTCTGGCCCTTTCCGTGCACGCGGTACTTGAAGGTGGTGAGCTGCTCCACGCCCACCGGCCCGCGCGCGTGCATGCGGCCGGTCGCGATGCCGATCTCGGCACCCATGCCGAACTCGCCGCCGTCAGCGAACTGGGTGGAAGCATTGTGCATCACGATGGCCGAGTCCACCTCCGTGAGGAAGCGGGTGGCCGCGGCCTCGTCCGCGGTGATGATCGATTCGGTATGTCCGGACGAGTAGCGAGCGATATGGGCGAGCGCTCCGTCGAGCCCGTCGACCACCGCCACCGACAGGATCGGCGCGAGATATTCGGTGGCGAAGTCCTTCGCCGTCGCCTCCTCCATCGGTGCCAGCGCGCGGGCGCGGGCATCGCCGCGCAGCGTGCAGCCGGCCGCCGCCAGCGCCTCGGCGATCGCCGGCAGGTGGCTCCGGGCGACCGCGGCGTCGACGAGCAGCGTCTCGGCAGCGCCGCAGATGCCGGGGCGGCGCATCTTGGCGTTGAGCGTCACGGCGACGGCCATGTCGCGATCGGCTTCGGCATGTACGAACACATGGCAGAGCCCTTCGAGGTGGGCGAACACCGGCACCTTGGCCTCCGCCTCCACCCGCTCCACCAGCGTGCGGCCGCCGCGCGGCACGATGACGTCGATGCCGCCGTCGGCGCCGGCGAGCATCGCCCCCACGGCAGCCCGGTCCTTCACGGGGACGAGCTGGACGAGATCCTGCGGCATCCCGGCGTCGGCGAGGCCCGCCCGCAAGGCGTCGACGATGGCGGTCGCAGTGCCGAGCGTCTCCGATCCGGAGCGCAGGATCACGGCGTTGCCCGACATCAGGCACAGCGAGGAGGCGTCCGCCGTCACGTTGGGGCGGCTCTCGTAGATCACCCCGATGACGCCGAGCGGGGTCGCGACGCGCTCGATGAAGAGGCCGTTGGGCCGATCCCAGGCGGCAAGGATGCGGCCGACCGGATCCGCCAGCGCGGCGACGGTCTCGATGGCGCCGGCCATCGCGTCGAGGCGGCCGGCGTCGAGCGTGGCACGGTCGCGCATCGCGTCACCGGAGGTCATCGCGGCGAGGTCGGTGGCGTTGGCGGCGAGGATCCGCTCGGTCTCGCTGCGCACCCGCGCGGCCATCGCGGCGAGGGCGGCGCGCTTCTCCTCGGTGCTCGCAAGGGCGAGGTGCCCCTGGGCCGCTCGCGCCTTGCGGCCGAGCCGGGCGACGATCGCCTCGATTTCGTTATCCTCGCGGTCGAGGGGTCGAACAGCGCTCACAAACCCTCCGGTGGCGCCGTGAACAGCGCCATGTCGTCTCGGTGGACCATGGTGGCGCGCGCCCGCGCGCCGATCAGTTGACGAAGTGTTTTCGTTTTCTGCCCAGCAATCAAGCGGGCATCGTCCGCATCATAGGCAACGAGGCCGCGACCCACCTCGCGACCAGCCGTATCGACGAGGCGCACGGCATCGCCGCGGGCGAACTGACCCTCCACCGCGGCGACCCCCGCCGGCAGCAGACTGCGGCCGCGCTTGACCGCCGCGACGGCACCGTCGTCCAGCGTGAGAGCCCCCATCGGCAGCAGCGATCCGGCGATCCACACCTTGCGCGCCGTCACCGGATCGGAGCGGGGATGGAACCAGGTGGCGCGCGCCCCCTCTTCGATGGCGCGCAGCGGATGGTCCACATGACCGGAGGCGATCGCCATGCGCGTGCCCGCTTCCGTGGCAATACGGGCGGCGTCGATCTTGGTCTTCATGCCGCCGCGCGAAAGAGCGGACCCGGCGTCGCCCGCCATCGCGGCGATCTCGTCGGTGATGTGGCTCACCTCGGGGATCAGCTCGGCGTCGGGATTATCCTTCGGAGGGGCCGTATAGAGGCCGTCGATGTCGGAGAGGAGCACCAGGCAGTCGGCCGAGATCATGGTGGCGACGCGGGCGGCGAGACGGTCGTTGTCGCCGTAGCGGATCTCGCTGGTGGCGATGGTGTCGTTCTCGTTGATCACCGGCACCACGCGGGCGCGCAGAAGCTCGCCGATGGTGGAGCGGGCGTTGAGATAGGCGCGGCGCTCCTCCGTGTCGCGCAGCGTCAGGAGCACCTGGGCGGCGCGCATCCCCTCCCCGGCGAGCGCGCTCGTCCACTCCGCGGCAAGCGCGATCTGGCCCACGGCCGCGGCGGCCTGGCTCTCCTCGAGCCGCAGCGCTCGGGCGCCGTAGCCGATCGGCGTGCGGCCGAGCGCGATGGCGCCGGAGGAGACCACCACCACCTCGGCATGGGCGTGGAGGCGGGCAAGGTCGGCCGCCAGCGTCTTCAGCCACGCCCGGCGCACCGCTCCGTCGGCACCCACGAGAAGGGCGGAGCCGAGCTTCACCACCACGCGCCGCGCCGTTTTGAGATGCGCCCCGGTTACCACGACGGCCGCGGTCTCGGGTGCGCTCAGGGTCGCCATGGCGCGGCCTCCTCGGGCGCGTCGTCGGCTGCCTCCTCGAGCCGCACCTCACGCACCACCCCGAGGAGCGCACGCAGCGCGTCGGCGACGCCCGCCCCCGTCGCCGCCGAAAGCGCGAGCACGGGTCGGCCGATCGCCTCGGAGAGCGCCGTGGCGCGCGCCTCGACGTCGTCGACGGTCATCGCGTCGCGCTTCGAGAGGGCGACGACGCGCGGCTTCTCCGCAAGCCCCTCGCCGTAGGCTTCGAGCTCGGCGTCGACGGTCAGGAAGTCGGCCACCATGTCCTCGCCCGTGCAGTCGACGAGGTGGAGGAGCACCGGACAGCGCTCGATGTGGCCGAGGAAGCGGTCGCCGATGCCGACGCCCTCGCTCGCCCCCTCGATGAGGCCGGGAATATCGGCGATCACCAGGCGGCGCGTGTCGATCTCGGCGATACCGAGATTGGGGTGGAGCGTCGTGAAGGGATAGTCGGCGATCTTCGGCTTGGCGGCGGATACGGCGGCGAGGAAGGTGCTCTTGCCGGCGTTGGGCAGACCGACGAGGCCGACGTCGGCAATCAGCTTCAGGCGCAGCCAGATGCCGATCTCCTCGCCCGCCTGGCCGGGGTTGGCGTGGCGCGGCGCGCGGTTGATCGAGGACTTGAAACGCTGATTGCCGAAGCCGCCGTTGCCGCCCTTGAGAAGGCGCACCCGCTGGCCCGCCTCGGTGAGGTCGGCGATCACGTGCGCCTTCTCCTCGTCGAGCACGACGGTGCCGACGGGAACCCTCAGCACCGCGTCGGCGCCGTCGGCACCGGTGCGGTTGCGCCCGGACCCGCCTTCGCCGGCGCCGGCGCGAAAATGCTGCTGATAGCGGAAATCGATGAGGGTGTTCAGCCCGTCGACCGCCTCGACCCACACGTCGCCGCCGCGGCCGCCGTCGCCGCCGTCCGGACCGCCGTGCTCGATGAACTTCTCGCGGCGGAACGAGACGGCGCCGTTGCCCCCGTTGCCGGAGCGGACATAGACCTTGGCTTGGTCGAGGAATTTCATAGGACTAGCCGGCGGACCGTGCCGCGGCCGCCGCGCGGGGAAGCGAAATCACGAGGCGGATACGACTGCGCTGCCGTCCGCCCCATGGTGTTCTCCATCGCCGCGCGCCGGCCACACCGGCACGCGGGGTGACAGACGAGGGTGAGCCTACTCCGCCGCCATCGGCGCGTCTGCCACCGGGGTGGCGGCGACGTTGACGTAGGTGCGGCCGAGCTTCTTCTTGAAGGCGACCTTGCCCGGAACGAGCGCGAACAGCGTGTGGTCCTTGCCCATGCCGACATTCTCGCCCGGATGCCAGCGCGTGCCGCGCTGCCGCACGATGATGTTGCCGGGCTCCACCGCCTCGCCGCCGAACTTCTTGAAGCCCAGACGACGGCCAGCCGTGTCGCGACCGTTGCGGGAGGAACCGCCTGCCTTTTTGTGAGCCATGAGTGTCCTCCGTTACGCGGTGGCGTTGATTTCGGTGATGCGCACGCGCGTCAGCGGCTGACGATGGCCGTTGCGGCGGCGCGAGTTCTGCCGGCGGCGCTTCTTGAAGATGATGATCTTCTTGCCGCGCACCTGGTCGACGATCTCGCCGAGCACGGTGGCGCCGGAGACGATCGGCGCCCCGACGGTGGCGGACTCGCCCTCGCCGACCATCAGCACCTCGCTGAACGACACCGCGTCGCCAGCGGCGCCGGCGACCGTCTCGACCGTCAACTCGTCACCGGGCGACACCTTGTACTGCTTGCCGCCCGTCTTGATTACCGCGAACATCGCGCCCCTCGTCAAAGCCATGATCCGCGCCATCCGATCATCGAGCCCCCCATGGGGCGTTTCAACGACAAACGCGCCGGACAGGCCGACGCGCTTCAGGCAGCGGTGCGTGAACGTGTCGGGAGGTACGGTTCCGCGCGAGCAGAGTCAAGCGTCACGGCGAAGATTCCGCCCCTTCTCGCGCCTCATACCACCCTGATCGCCGCCGTCCGATCCGTCAGCGCCCGCACCATGCTCATCGCGGCGAGGGCGGAGGAGCGCGGGTTGTCCGGAAGCGGGCGCGCGGCGAAGCACGCATCGAGCCGGCCGAAGGCGCCTTCCGCCTCGAGCCGATGGGTGTTGGCGGTCGCCGCGGGATCGGCGACGAGGCGCACGGCGGTCGCCTCGAAGCCGACGCCGGCGAGCGCGATGGTCGCCGCGACGTTGGCGTTCTTCGGGTAGCGGCGGGCGGCCTCGCGGGCGCTCCCCTCGAAGTGGACGGCGGGCCCGGCGAGGCGGTCGAGATCGAGGACGCTCTCGGCGGGGCTGCCGCGCCACCCCGCCGGCGGCTTCACCCCGGTATAGCGCACCATGTCGAGCCCGCCGACCGCCGCCGCCGCGAGCGCGTCCACCGCACCGATGGCGCCGGCGGCGATGCGCAGCCGGCCGCCGCCCGCCGCGGCCGCCTCGCGCAATCGCGCCTCGAGGAGGGGATCGGCGAGCGCCGCCGCCGAGAGGGTGACGACGACGTCGCCCCGCGCCAGGCAGCCGGCGCCGTGGGCGACGAGCCCCGCGCCGCCGGCGCAGTCGGCGACGACGTCCACCCCGTCCACCGCCTCGCGGCTTTCCACCACCGGGGCGACGTCGCCGAGGGCGAGGCTCGCCGCCTCCCCCGCCGTGCCCGGCCGCACCAGGAAGGCGGCGACGGACGTCTCGGCCCGCTCGCCGAGGCGGGCGGCGACGTAGCGGGCGATCGGCCCGCGCCCGATGATCAGAACCCGCACCGTTCCATCCTCTTCTGGCGCGGCCGGCCGCAACCGGCGCGCTCTTTGCATCGTTCCCGCATTAAGGGAAGATGCCCCTATAGAAGATGTGACGGAGAAGCCCAATGAAACGAACGTTCCTCGCGGCGATCTTGGTTGCCGCCGCAGCATTGCCGGCCGCGGCGCAGGACAAGATGCAGCTCCGCATCGGCACCGAAGGCGCCTATCCGCCGTTCAACTCCTTCGATTCGGACCGCAATCTCGTCGGCTTCGACATCGACATCGCCAAGGCGCTCTGCGAGGAAATGAACGCCGAATGCACCTTCGTCACCCAGGATTGGGACGGCATCATCCCGGCCCTCAGGGCCAACAAGTTCGACGCCATCATCGCCTCCATGTCGATCACCCCGGAGCGCGACGAAATCGTCGACTTCACCGACAAGTACTACAACACCCCGCCGGCCATCGCCGTGCCGAAGGACTCCGACCTGACGGAGGCGACGGCGGAGTCGCTCGCCGACATCATCCTCGGCGCCCAGTCCTCCACCACCCACGCCAACTACGCCGAAGCCCACTTCCCCGACACCGAGCTGCGCCGCTACGGCACCCCGGAAGAGTATAAGCTCGACCTCGCCTCCGGCCGCATCGACGCCGCCATCGACGACGTGGTGGTGCTGTCGGACTGGCTCGACAGCGAGGACGGCGACTGCTGCAAGATCCTGACGACGCTGCCCATCGACCCGGACATCAACGGCCCCGGCGTCGGCATCGCGGTGCGCGAGGGCGAGACGGAGCTCCTGGAGAAGTTCAACGCCGCCATCGCCGCCATCCGCGAGAACGGCACCTACAAGGCGATCAACGACAAATATTTCGATTTCGACGTCTACGGCGACTGAGCCGCGTTGTCGGGCGGAGGCACCGCCTCCGCCCCCCTTCCGCCCCATGACCCCAGAGCCTCGCCATGGACGATAGCCTTCTCTCGCTTCTCCGCTTCGGGCCGCAGGGTTGGGGCGACGAGCTTCTCGCCGGCGTGAGGATCACCCTCCTCCTCGCCCTCGCCACCGCGCCGATCGGTCTCGTGGGCGGCTTCCTCCTCGCCCTCGCGCGGCGGTCGCAAAGCGCCCGGCTGCGCGTGCCGGCCACCATCTTCACCACCGTCTTCAAGGGGTTGCCGGAGCTCATCACGCTCTTCATCGTCTACTACGGCCTCTCGATGTTGCTGTCGGCTCTCCTCAGCCTCGTGTCCGACGTCTATGTCGAGGTCTCCTCCTTCCTCGCCGGAATGATCGCGCTCGGGGCCGTCTCCGCCTCGTTCGCCTCGGAGGTGTTCCTGGGCGCCTTCGCCGGCATCCCGAAGGGGCAGATCGAGGGGGCCGAGGCGCTCGGCCTGTCGCGCTACGCCCGCATGCGCAAGGTGGTGCTGCCCCAGCTCCTGCGACTGGCGCTCCCCGGGCTCGGCAATCTGTGGCTGGTGCTGTTGAAGGACACGGCGCTCGTCTCCGTCATCGCCCTGCCCGACCTTCTGCGGCGCACCTTCGTCGCCGTCGGCGCCACCAAGGAGCCGTTCTTCTTCTTCTTCGTCGCGATCCTCATCTACTTTGCGATGTCGCTCGTTTCGAGCGTCATCCTCGGCTTCCTCGAGGCGCGCTACAGCCGAGGATACGCCGGACGATGAGCGAGTTCCTGCCCCCCATCCTCGCCCGCTACGGCGATGATCTCCTCGACGGCTTCTGGATCACGCTGCAGCTCGTCGGCCTGTCGATCGGCTTCGGCATCGTGCTCGCGAGCCTCTCGACGCGGGCCCGCCTGTCGAAGCGGTGGTGGCTGCGCTGGCTCTCGGCGATCTACATCAACCTCTTCCGCGGCACGCCGCTGATCGCCCAGCTCTTCCTCATCTACTACGGCCTCGGCCAGTTCTCCGGCCTGTGGCGCACGCTGAACCTGTGGTGGTTCCTGCGCGACCCGTTCAACTGCGCGGTCCTCGCCTTCACCCTCAACACCGCCGCCTACCAGGCCGAGATCTTCCGCGGCGCGGTAGAGGCGGTGCCGCGAGGCCAATGGGAAGGCGCCTCCGCCCTCGGCCTGCCGCGCCATATCGGCTTTCTGAAGGTCATCGTTCCGCAGGCCGCCATCTATGCGCTGCGCCCGTTCGGCAACGAGATCATCCTGATGGTGAAGGGCTCGGCGGTCGCCTCGGTGGTGACCGTCTACGACCTCCTCGGCGAGACGCGGCTTGCGTTTTCCGACACTTTCCGGTTCGACGTCTACTTCTACGCCGCGGCCCTCTACCTCGTCCTGGTGGAGACGCTGCGGCGGGTGTGGAACCTGTTGGAGGCGCGTTTGACCCGTCACCTCGACCCTGCCAGCAAGCAGCGGATGCGGCGACGCAAGGAATCCGTGCTCGAGCCGGTCGCTTCATGAGCTTCGGCAACGTGTTTCGGCGGGAGACCGTCGCGGCCCACGCCGCCGGCGCCTACGATCATGCGACGGGCGGCCTCGTCTCCGCCTGGCAGCCGTCCACCACCTTCCTGCGCGATGCCGACTACCGCCTCCCCGCCTCCGGCGACCTCTATCGGCGCGACCACAACCCGACGACGCGGGAGGCGGAAGCCGTCATCGGCGCTCTCGAAGGGGGCCGCGCCGCGCTGTTCGGCTCCGGCCAGTCCGCGATCTCGGCGCTGATGCGCGCCTACGGCACCGGCCCCGTCGCGGTGCAGACCGGCGGCTACTACGGCACCCAGACCCTCGCCGCCCGCCACGCCGCCAACGGGCTGCGCGTCGCGACGTTCGCCGGCGATCGCTTCGACAGCCTCCTGTCGATGCTGGAGCGCGAGCGGCCCGCCCTCGTCATCGTCGAGACCCCGTCGAACCCCTTTCTCGACGTGGTGGACATTGCCCGCGCGGCCGAGGCGGTGCATGCCGCCGGCGGAGTGCTCGCCGTCGACTCCACCGCCGCGACGCCGATCCTCACCCGCCCGCTGGAGCACGGCGCCGACATCGTGATCCACTCCGCCACCAAGGCGCTCAACGGCCACTCCGACGTGCTCGCCGGCGCGCTGGTGGTGGGGACAGAGCGGGTCGAGGGCTTCGAGACGGCGCTCGCGACGCGGGCCGCCGAAGGCTGCGTCCTCAGCCCCTTCGACGCCTGGCTGCTCACCCGCGGCATGCGCACCCTCCACCTTCGTGTCGCGGCGATGAGCCGGTCGGCGCTCGCGATCGCCACCTTCCTCGCCGCCCACCCCAAGGTGGAGCGGGTCCGCTATCCGGGTCTTGCCGACCATCCCGCCCACGCTGCGGCGGCACGCCAGATGACGGGCGGCTTCGGCGGCCTCGTCTCGTTCGACGTCGCCGGTGGTGCCGCGGCGGCGCTCGCCGTCGCCGGCCGCCTCGCGCTGATCCGACGGGCGACCTCGCTCGGCGGCGTCGAGAGCGTCGTCGAGCATCGCCACTCGATCGAGCCCGCCTCGACGGGCATGCCCGAAGGGCTGCTCCGCCTCTCGGTCGGCATCGAGGCGACGGAGGATCTCATCACCGATCTCGACCAGTCTCTCGCCGCCCTCCCCTGACAGGACGGGCAAAGCGCCTTACCACCTTACCGAAAGAACAACTGCGAGGAGCGCACGATGGCAAACGTGGCATTTCTGGGTCTCGGCGTCATGGGCTACCCCATGGCCGGCTACCTGAAGAAGGGCGGACACGAGGTCACCGTCTACAACCGCACCACGGCGAAGGCCGAGAAGTGGGCGTCGGAGCACGGCGGCGCCTTCAAGGCGACGCCGAAGGAGGCCGCCGAGGGTCAGGACTTCGTGTTCTGCTGCGTCGGCAACGACAACGACCTGCGCGAGGTGACGCTCGGCGCCGACGGGGCCTTCCAGGCGATGAAGCCCGGTGCGGTCTTCATCGACAACACCACCGCCTCCGCCGCCGTCGCCCGCGAGCTCGGCGAGGCGGCGAAGGACTTCGACTTCCTCGACGCGCCCGTGTCCGGCGGTCAGGCCGGTGCCGAGAACGGCGCCCTCACCGTGATGGTGGGCGGCGACGAGGCCGTGTTCGAGCGCGCCAAGCCGGTGATCGACTGCTACGCCAAGATGGTGGGGCTGATGGGTCCGACCGGTGCCGGCCAGCTCACCAAGATGGTGAACCAGATCTGCATCGCCGGTCTGGTGCAGGGCCTGTCGGAGGGCATCCACTTCGGCAAGACCGCCGGCCTCGACATCGAGAAGGTCATCGCCGTCATCTCCAAGGGCGCGGCCCAGTCGTGGCAGATGGAGAACCGCTGGATGACGATGAACGCGGACAAGTACGACTTCGGCTTCGCCGTCGACTGGATGCGCAAGGATCTGTCGATCGTGCTCGACGAGGCACGCAGCAACGGCGCCCGCGTGCCCGTCACCGCCCTCGTCGACCAGTTCTACGGCGACGTGCAGAAGATGGGCGGCGGCCGCTACGACACCTCCGCCCTGCTCGCCCGCCTCGAGTGGAAGTAAGCCACTCCGACGCACGCACGCCGGCATCGTCGCCGACGGCGGAGCCCCCAAAACGACGAAGCGCCGCGAGAAGGCTCGCGGCGCTTTTCTTTCTGCTCTGCGTGGCGGCGCAGGCTCGCCGGCCGCGGGTCAGGCCTTGCCGAGATATTGGTCGTCGGTGACCGGCTCCAGCCATGTGGAGGTCGCGTCGCCTTCGCGCTCCTGCATCGCGAGGTGGGTCATCATCGTGGCGTCGGTGGCGCCGTGCCAGTGTTTCTCGCCGGAGGGGATCCAGACGGTATCGCCGGCGCGGATGTCGACGCGCGCCTCGCCCTCGGTCTGGAACCAGCCCGCGCCGGAGAGGACGTGCAGCGTCTGACCGTAGGGATGATAGTGCCAGTTGGTACGGCCGCCGGGCAGGAAGGTCACCGATACGGCGACGGCGCGGCCCGGCGCCTCGGCGGAATTGATCGGATCCTGCCAAACGGTGCCGGTGAAATGCTCTTTGGGCGCCGGCTTCGACGGCACCTCGCCACAACGGATCAGCTTCATGGGATCTCCCTCGTCGGAGCGGTGTCGACCGCTCTCACTATGGGATGGTCGCGGCCGACCATCCGACCCGCCGCCCGACATCACCGCGTTCGGCGTGCCGGCGGCAATCCTTCTTGCCGCGCTTCGCCTCGGCCTTCGCCTATTGGGGCGTCCAAGCGTCGTAGCCGGCCGAGATGCCCGCTTCGGGATCGGGCCGCAGGATCGAGCCTTGCGGGCGATGCGCCCCCGGGGTGCCGGTGAGGTTGGGCTGGTGCGGCTTCTGCCACTCGCGCGGCTTGTAGCCGTCGTTCACCGGCGCCTCGTTGCCGAGGTGGTGCATCCAGCGATACCAGCCGGGCGGGATGGTCGTGGGATCGGCCGGGCCGTTGTAGATGACCCAGCGGCGCTCCATGTCGAGCACCGGATCGATCTTGCCGTTACGGGTGCGGAAATAGCGGTTGCCGAACTGGTCGGTGCCCACGAATTCGCCCCGAAGCCACGTCGTGAACGACGTGCCCCACGTGGTGCCCGTCCACCACGCGAAGATCTGCACGAAGCGCTGCATCAAGCTCTGTTCCATGGCCTCATCCCGTATAAACTCGGCGCGCGAAAGTAAAGCTAGTGCGGCGATGCCGCCGCCGTCGCCGCGATCGCCGCCTGAGCCTCCCGCGTGCCCTGCGCCTCGATGAACAGGCGCCGCACATCGGGATACTGCGCCTTCACGCTGTTCTCCAGCCGTGTCACCGTCGCCTCCACATCGGCGGACGACAAGCGGTCGGAGAAATCGGCCGAGATCGTCACCAGGATCTCGTGCGGCCCGAAGTGCATGGTGAGGATCTCGTTGACGCGCAGGACGCCGGGGTCGGCCTCCACCACCGCCTTCAGCTCGCGCACCACGCGCGGATCGGCCGCCTCGCCCACGAGGAGGCCCTTGGTCTCGATGGCGAGCATCACCGCGGTGGCGCCGAGCACCGCCGCGATCGCCAGCGTCGCGAGCGCGTCGTAGGTCGCGTCGCCGGTGAGGTTCGAGGCGAGCACGCCGAAGAAGGCGACGACGAGGCCGAGCATCGCCGCCGAATCCTCGAACAGCACGGTGAAGAGGGTCGGATCCTTGGAGCGGCGCACCGTCTCGATGAAGCCGCGCCCGCCTCGCGCCTTCTGGAACGAGCGGAAGGCCATCGTCCAGGCGATCAGCTCGAACACGAAGGCGGCGGCGAGGACGGCGTAGTTCACCCACGAGATCGTCACCTCGCCCGGATGGCGCAGCTTCTCGATCCCCTCGAAGGCGGCGAAGCCCGCGCCGGCGCCGAAGATCATGATCGCCACCATGAAGGCGTAGAAATAGAGGTCCTTGCCGTGGCCGAAGGGGTGCTCGGACGTCGCCGGGCGCTTCGCCCGCGAGAGGCCGAAGAGGAGGAGGATCTGGTTGAAGGTGTCGACGACCGAGTGGACGCCCTCCGCGAACATGGCCGACGAGCCGGTCGCCGCGCTCGCGGCGAACTTCGTCACCGCGATCGCCGCGTTGGCGCCGAGTGCGGCATAGATCACGGTGGTATTGCCCTTGGCGGCCATGCTGGTTTCCCTTTTCTTCGCCCGTTCGGCTAATGATGCTCCATGACGCGAACGACGTCGGACGGCGACTGTTCCTGGTCGCTCTCGTGAGAGAAAGGACCCGCCGTGCTGCGGTTGCTCATTCCGTTTGTCAGGCCGATGATCACGGGGCTTCTCGCGGTCCTGCCCATCGTCCTCACCCTCCTGCTGATCGGCTGGGTGGCGACCTACATCACCACCTATCTCGGTCCGGGCTCCTGGTTCGGCTCCAACCTCTCGCGCATCGGCGCGTTCGTGGTCGACGATCGCCTCGCCTACGTGATCGGCTTCGCCATCGTTCTCGGCATCCTCTACGTCGTCGGGCTCCTGGTGCAGACGCGCCTCAGGATCTTCTGGAGCAACTTTCTCGACGAGACGCTGGGCCGCCTGCCCCTCATCGGCACGATCTACAAGACGCTGTCCCGCTTCATCCAGCTCTTGGAGCGCCGCGACGACGTCGACGTGAAGTCGATGAGCCCGGTCTGGTGCTTCTTCTCCGACGAGCGCCGCACCGCCGTGCTCGGCCTCTTGCCGTCCGACCAGCCGGTCGAGGTCGAAGGTCGCCCCTACCGCATCGTGATGGTGCCGACCGCGCCGGTGCCGTTCGGCGGCGGGCTCTTCTTCCTGCCCGAGGAGTGGGTGCGTCCCGCCTCCTTCGGCGTGGAGGGGCTCACCAACATCTACGTGTCCATGGGGGTGACGGCGCCGGACTACATGGGCGCCATAAAAGATGCCAAGAAGAAGCCGGCGAAGATCATCACCCGCGACGCGCCGCCGCCGCTCCCGGAGGTCTGACGGACGCGGATCGGCCGCACGGCGGACATTGATCACAAGTTCGTGATCAATGTCGTGATCGATGTCGTGATCGATGTCGTGATCGCGGGGGGACGCGATCAGATGCGACGGAGATCGCCGGTGGCGACGGCGGGGCCTGTCGGCTGCCCCGTCGGCGACCCGCCGCGCGGCTCCAGCGTGATCACGAGACGCGCCTCGTCCGCGAACAGACGCCGCGCCGCATCGGAGATCGTGAACGCGGTCTCCTCGCCCGCCTCGAAGACGCCCAGCGAGACCGGCTCGCCCGCGGCCGGCACCACCCAGAGCTCGGCGCTCTCGTCGGCGGCGGCGTCGGGATAGGGGGCCGCGGCGAGCGTCCCGTCGGGGCGCAGACGGGCGAGGACCACGCTCCCGTCCTCGCCGACGATGCCGGCCATCCACTGCGGCGACGGCGCGATCATGAGCTCGGGGCGCGCGAGGAGCACCACGAGCGCCAGGCAGAGGGCGACGGCGAGCGTGCCGAAGAGGCCGGCGATGCCCCGCCACCTCGCCATCCGCCGCCGCAGGCGCGCATCGGCGCCGAAGAGCTGACGCTCGATCCGGCGATAGACGCCGCGCGAGGGCGCGCGGGGCCGCACCGCCTCGGCGAGCGGAACGAGCCGCTCCTCCCAATGCCACACCTCGGCGGCGAGCTCGGGATCGTCGAGCAGCGCCACCTCGAACGCCCGGCGGTCCTCGCTCTCCATCAGCGCAAGGACGTATTCGAGGCTTTCGTCGGCGTGCGGATCTTCGAGGCTCATCGCGAAAGGCATCCTCTGAGCGAGGCGAGCGCGCGGCGCATCCGGCTTTTCACGGTGCCGAGGGCGACACCGTCGCGTTGGGCGAGGGCAGCATAGGTCAGACCGCCGAAATAGGCGATGCGCACGAGCCGCGCCTGGGCCTCGCCGAGGTCGCGGATGCAGTCGAGGAGGCGCTTCGCCTCGCCGGAGGCCATCGCCCGCTCGTCGGGGCGCATCGCCCCGTCGGCGACGCGCTCGGCGGCCTCGAGGGCGGCGCCCGGCGCCTTGCGGGCGCGCAGGCGGTCGATCGCCAGATTGCGGGCAATGGCGATCATCCACGTCATCGGCCGCGCCCGCGCCGCGCTGTAACGCTCGCTGTAGCGCCAGATCTTGGTGTAGGCGTCCTGCACCGCGTCCTCCGCCTCGGCCCTGTCCTGCAAGATACGCAGGCAGACGGCGAAGAGCTTCGCGCTCGACGCATCGTAGAGCTTCTGGAAGGCGCGGCGGTCGCCGAGAGCCGTCCGAGCGAGCAGGTCTTCGAGGTTGGCCTCGGCCATAGGGGTCTCCACGAGACCGGATCCGCTCCGGCGCCGTGAGAGACTTAGAGGCATCGAAGGGCAAAGCAAATCGCCGGGGCGATGATTGTCGCCGCGATCCTCGCCCGAAAGCCCCGGCCCGTCAGCCCTCGCCGATCAGCCCCTTCGGGTCCGATCCGCGCCAACCCGATCGCCCTCGCTCGTCAGCGCGGCTCCGTCGCCATTGCGGCGATGAGGACCTCCATCATCTCCCGCTGCTCGTGCGGGGGGACGCTGCGCAGCACGTTGGCGAGCGCCCCGTCCGACAGATCGAGCGGCGGTCGAGGCGGGGGCGGTTCGATCGTCGGCACGGGCCGAACGAGCTGATCGAGCGGCATCGGTAGCGCATCCGCGATCGCCTTGAGGCGGACGATCGAGATGTTGCCTCGGCCGCCTTCCAGTTCGGCGATGAAGCGTTGAGACACGCCGCTGCGCTCCGACAGGACGCGTCGCGACAAGCGCCTCAAGGTGCGTTGTTCACGAACGCGCGCCCCGATTTCTCGAAGAAACGGATCGACGGTCTGGCGAGAAGAGCGAGAATTGTCGGTCATGGACGGAGCCTTGGTTCCGTTGGATCGATCGAGAGCCACCGCTGACCGGGACGAGGCGGTCGCGGGGAGGTGACGGGAAAGGGGCGAAAGCGTGGAGCGCCCCCGCGGACTACGGCGAAAAGCCGTCGTGATATGTGACATATTGACGCATCATGAAGGAAACGGTGCGCCGCCCCACGGCAGGCCGCAGGGAAGGGCCGGGTCGGGGCGTCGGCTCTGGCTGAGCGTCGTCAAGGCGGCGGCGAGAAAGCCGGCGCAGGCCCCGTCGTTGAGATGCTCGGCTTCGGCCAGCGCATACTCGATGAGGCGAAGAAGAACGTCGTGGTCATCCGGAAGTGCGAGACCCAGCAATGACGGCGTCTCCAGAGGAGTTCTCGTAGCGGTCATATTTCTCCCTCCAGCGAAATGTGGCAGGTGACAGGGTCTCAATAATGTGCAACCGTGATTTCATCGTGAAATGAAGTCCGCTTAGAAATTGATCTAAGTCAGTATTTGAAAGCGGGCCTTCATTCGGCCAGTAAATTGGCCCATGAAGAAGTATTGATCACTCTCCGGTTCTAGGGAAGGGAACCGCGTGACCGTTGAATCTGAAGACCTTAGGGTGGAAATCGTCGGCGAGCCCCGCATTCTTTGGCGCGGCCGGCCGGTGGATTTTCCGACCCGTAAAGCGGCAGCGCTGTGCTTTTTGCTCGCAGCCCATGCCGGCCGCCGGATCGACCGCTGCCGCCTCGCGGCCCTCCTATGGGGGGAGGCCGAGGAAGCCTTGGCGCGCGCCTCGCTGCGCAAGGCGCTGTCGCTCATCACCGCGATGCCGGCGCTCAACACGGTGATCGGTCGCGATCGCTCGAGCCTCTGGTTCGCGCACGACCCCACCACCACCGACCTCGCGACCTTCAACCGCTGCATCGCAGCCGGAACGGAGCGCAGCTATCGGGACGCTCTGACCCTTTGGCGTGGCGTGCCGCTCCAGGGCCTCGAGGTCGACGAGCCGCTGTTCGACGAGTGGCTCGACGGCTTCCGCGCCGACACGGTCGGCCTCACCCACCGCCTTCTGAGCGAGCGGCTCGACGTGCTCATCGCGCGCTCGGCCGCCCCCGCGCTCGAAACGGCGCTGTGCGAGCTCATCGCCCGCATCGAACCGGCCGACGCGCGCGCCAACGAGCGGCTCATCAACCTGAGCGCGGCCGATGGGGACGCCGTCACCGCTAAGCGGCGGTTCCAGAGCTACGAGAACGCGCTCGACACGCTCGACATGAAGCCGCCGCGCGCGCTCGCGACGTTCGTGGAGAATCTCGGCGTCACCGAGCGCCAGCCGCGGATCGCGATCAGCCGGCCGACGGTCGCGCTGGTGCGCCCCAGCGTGACGCACGCGCCGAGCGACCTCTTCTCGCACGCCCACTCGGAGGTGATGCATCAGCTCGCCCGCTTCCGCTCGATGCGCTGCTTCGAGCGGAACGAGCCCGCCCCGAACCGGGACGGCACGCTGCGCACCAAGATCAAGATCGACGACGCCCTCAACCACGACTATCGCCTCCTCCTGTGGGACGAGCCGAAGGCGCACGCGATCTACCTGCGCTGCATCAACGCCCGGCGGCAGGACACGGTGTCGGTGGTGCGCCTCGACTATGAGGAGCTCGGCCAGCGCACCGCGGCCGAAGCGCGGATCGCCGCCGCCATCAACAGCATCGAGCAGGACATTCTGAGCGACGAGCCGCTCGACGCCACCTCCCCGTTCTCGCGGTGGCTCGAAGCCTATCGCCTGCTCCAGCTTCTGACGCCCTCGTCCGATTCGGCCGCCTTCGACATCCTGACCGATCTTGCGCAGGATCCCGTCGGCCAGCGCCTCAGCGTGGTGCACTCCTCGATCAGCTCCATCCTGATGCTGCGCCGCCTGCTGGTGCCGAGCGAGGACGAGAGCGCCGATCGGATGCTGGAGGACGCCCGCAGCGCCACCTTCAAGGCGCTGAGCCTCGACGAGCTGGAGCCGTTCAACCACATCATTCTCGGCTGGCTGCGGGTGCAGGCGGGCGAGCACGAGCGGGCGATCCCGGCCTTCGAAGACGCGATGCGCCTCAACCCCTATTCGAGCCGCACGCTGATCTCGGCCGCCGAGGCCAACGCCTACTGCGGCAACATCAAGAAGGCGGATGCGCTGGCGACGCGCGCGCTGGAGCTCTCGGGACGCTACGTGCCGTCCTACTTCCACGCCTATCTCGCCAACATCGCCTATCTGAGCGGCGATCTCGACGGCTGCCTCAACAGCCTGCAGCGCGCGCCGAGCAACGTGCACGCGGCGATCCTCGCGGTCGCCGCCCATCAGGAGCGCGGCGACCGTCCGGCCGTCGCCGCCGCGCTGGCGACGTTCGAGCGGGAGATCCGCCGGGCGCAGCCGGAGGCCGTCATCGACGGAACCTCCCTGTCGCGCTGGATCGTCTCGTCCAACATGAGCTGCGATCCGACGGCGCGTCGCCGTCTGTTCGGCGCCCTGGAGCAGGCCGGCGTGCCGGTCGGCGCGGCGGTGTGCTGACGGGCGCCGTCAGCACACCCCTCAGCTCAAGGGCTTGAGGCAGCCGAGCACCGCCATGGTGCCGAGCATCTTCAGATAGTCGTAGTCGTTGGCACGCAGCCGCCCGCCATCGACGCGCTCGGGCAGCACGAGGTGGACGGTGTCCTCATCGTCCTCGTGCAGCACGATGTTGAGCCCGGCGAGGCTGTCCTCGGCGATCCCCGCCTCGCGAAGGTAGCCGACGGGATCGGCTCGGAACGCATCGCGCCGGGCGGGATCGTTCGCCGCCTCGCCGAACGCTTTACCGATCTGCGGAACGACGGCCCGCCGCACGGCAATTCTCGCCATATCGTCATTCTCCTTGTTGATCCTCACGAAACCTTCCAGATGTTCCGAGAGATCGAACGCATCACAGTTGATTTTTGCTTCGTAAAACATGCCCACCGACCTTCTAGCGCGTGTGAATGAGTGGCTGTCTCCCGGTGACACAGTCACGATACGATTGAAGGTTACGGATGAACAACAACTACAACTTAAAATAGCCGAGACCATCATCGGCGAATGCCCGGCGCGTTTCGCGACCGCGTTCGCCACCGCCGCGGCGCCGGACGCGGCCTATCTCTGGGCCTGGGGTGCCGCGGCCGGTCGGGGGATGAGCCGCGCCGAAGCAAGGCGAGCCGCGGTTTTCGAGGCGATCGAGCGCGCCTGCAGCCTGACCGGCGGGCCGTCGGACCCGCGCGTCCGTCACGCGCCGGCGGGTCTCGGCCGCCCGATCGCGGCCGAAACGCTGTCGCACTATAGCTCCGATCAAATGAAGAATTTGTTAGTTAATGCGAAGTTTAATTCGAGTACATCCTGTGGATATCCTGTGGATGAGTTGTGGATTCCTGGGTATAATCTGGTCGCGCCCGAGGATCGGCGGGCGCTGCCGGCGAGCGCCGTGCTCTTCGGCGAGGACGTTCGCCTCGGTCTGCCGCCGGTCTTCTCCTCCTCGTCCGGCGCCGCCCTGCGCGACACCGTCGCCGCCGCGGCCCGCCATGGACTGTTGGAGCGCCTGGAGCGCGATCACGTCGCCATCTGGTGGTACAATCGCTTGATCGTTCCGCGGCTCGACACCGCGGCCGCCATGGCGCTCCTGCCCGGCGCGCTCGCCGACTGGCTCGCCGGACGTCGGCGCGCCACCTGGCATCTCGTCCTGCCGAGCGATCTCGGCGTGACGGCGATCGTCGCCCTCTCCGCCCGCGCCGACGGAACCCACCCCGCGATCGGCGCCGCCGCAGGCCTCGACCCCGCGACCGCGGTCCTCTCCGCCACCCTCGAGATGCTGCAGGGCGAGATCGCCCTCGCCCACATGCGCGCCGCCCAGCGCACGGCCACGCCGCCCCCGGTGCCCGAGCTCCTCGCCTGGTCGGTGGCGACGAACGCCCGCGCCATCCCCTTCCTCGCCGGCGAGGGAACGGCGGCGCCGCCCGACGCGCTCGCCTGGCCGAACCTCCTCGCGCGGCTCGCGGAACAGGGGATCGCCGCCTACGTCGCCGACCTCACCCGGCCCGAGTTCGACGTCCCCGTCGTGCGCGTGGTGTCGCCGGAGCTGCGGGACTGGCAGCCGCGCTTCGCCCCCGGCCGCCTCTTCGACGTCCCCGTCGCCCTCGGCCTTCGCGACCGGCCGCTCGCGGTGGACGAGCTCAACCCGGTCGGCTTCGTCATCTGAGGAGCACCGCGACACTTTCACCCCCGCCTGGGGGATGATAGCGGTGTCGTCCCGCCGCCGCGGCGCGGCCACGCCAACGAGGCTGATCCGGATGACGATACGCGCCCTCCTCTTCTGCATCCTCGCCACCGTGGCCCTCGCGGGCTGCGTCGGCGGCTCCGACTCGGCCTCGAACTCCTGCGCCCCCCTCACCGACCGCGACGACGACCTCTCCGCCTTCGCCGGCTTCTGCGGCGAGGAGACGAACTTCACCGAGCACGGCGTCGCCTGGCGCATCCTGACCTTCCGGAGCGGCAAGCGCGGCCCCCTCTTCGTGCTGCCGCACGACAACGAGAACGCCGCCGTCGCCACCGCCGCCTACGGCCTCGGCCGCTACGGGGGCGCGGCGACGATGGTCGACAGCGGCGGCACGCGCTCCAACGGCGGGATCGATCCCAACCGCAACTTCGACGCCGGCCGCCTCTCCTGCGGCAAGGGCGGCAGCCCCCTCTTCGTGGCGGCGATGCTCGCCCCCGGCGGCAGCCCGGTGATCGGCCTCCACACCAACGCGCCGGGCTCCGCCGCGACGGGGGGCTCGGGGCACGTCTCGATCCGCTCTCCCTATTCCGGCGCCACCGCCTTCGCGAGCCCGTCGGCCACGGGCGGGTTCGCGAGCGAGGACGCGATGGTGATCCTCGCGAGCCGCGCCGGCCCCGACGACGGCAAGACGCGCCGCCTCACCGAGGCGCTCAACGCCGAGGGCGTCAACGTGCTTGTGGAGACGGTCGACACCGCGCGCACCGATTGCTCGCTCTCCCACTACGCGGTGGCGAACGGCCTCACCTACGCCAACATCGAGGTGCCGCACGGTGCCGCCGCCACCCAGCGCGCCATCCTCGACATCCTGATGCGCCACCTCTGACAATCGGCCGAGTTGACACGCCTCGCCGCAGGCGCGAGCTTCGCCGCACGCCGGCACGGGGGTACCGGCGAGCCGAGGAACGGACCATGAGCCAGCACGAATTTCAGACGGCGGGGGGCGTGAGCGTCATCCGCAACGACGAGGGCATTTCCTACGAGAACGCCCTGTCGCGCTGGATCGACCGGCTCGACCACGAGCGCGGCTGCGTGTTCACCTCCAGCTACGAGTTTCCGGGTCGCTACACCCGGTGGGACTTCGCCCTCGTCGATCCGCCCCTCGCGGTCGAAACGAAGGGGCGCACCGTCACCGTCATCGCGCTCAACCGGCGCGGCGAGCCGCTGCTTCTGGCCGCCGAGGCGGCGCTGCGGGCGGCCGGCCTCACCCCGTCGCGCGACGGGGATCGCGCCACGGTCACCGTGCCGGAACCCGACGACAGTCTCCTCACCGAGGAGGACCGCAGCCGCCGCCCGTCCACCTTCACCGCGCTGCGCGCCCTCATCGACTTCTTTCGCAGCGAGGAGGACGGCCAGCTCGGTCTCGCCGGCGCCTTCGGCTACGATCTCGCCTTCCAGTTCGACCCGGTGCCGCTGCGCCTGGAGCGTCCGGCGTCGCAGCGCGACATCGTCCTCTATCTGCCGGACGAGATCCTGGCGGTGGACCACTACGCCAAGCGCGCCATCCTCTCCTCCTACGAGTTCGGCTTTGCCGGAGAGAGCACGGAAGGGGTCGCTCGCACCCCGGCACCGCGCCCGCTGCCGCCCAAGCGCAACTCCGCCGAGGACGACCACGCTCCCGGCGAATACGCCGACACCGTGCGCCGCGCCTTCCCCCACTTCGCCCGCGGCGACCTCTTCGAGGTGGTGCCGAGCCAGACCTTCCGCGACCCGCTCTCCGACGCCCCGTCGGCGATCATGCGGCGCCTGTCGGCGATCAACCCCTCGCCCTACGGCTTCTTCATCAATCTCGGCGGCGGCGAATATCTCGTGGGCGCCTCGCCGGAGATGTTCGTGCGCGTCACCGGCCGCCGCGTCGAGACCTGCCCGATCTCCGGCACCATCGCCCGCGGCCGCGACGCCATCGAGGACGAGGAGCAGGTGAGGAAGCTCCTCAACTCCAAGAAGGACGAGACGGAGCTGACGATGTGCTCCGACGTCGACCGCAACGACAAGAGCCGGGTGTGCGTGCCGGGCTCGGTGCGGGTGATCGGGCGGCGGCAGATCGAGATGTACTCGCGCCTCATCCACACGGTGGACCACATCGAGGGCACGCTCCTCGAGGGCCGCGACGCGCTCGACGCCTTCCTCTCCCACGCCTGGGCGGTCACGGTCACGGGCGCGCCGAAGCGGCGGGCGATGGCCTTCATCGAGGAGAACGAGAAGAGCCCGCGCGCCTGGTTCGGCGGCGCCGTCGGCCTGCTCCACTTCAACGGCGACCTCAACACCGGCCTCACCCTGCGTACCGTGCACATCCGCGACGGTGTCGCCGAGGTGCGCGCCGGGGCGACGGTGCTCGCCGACTCCGACGCCGATGCGGAGGAGCGCGAGACGGAGCTGAAGGCGTCGGCGATGCGCGCCGCGATCCGTGGCGCCGGCGGGACCGGCACCAACGTCGCAGCCAAGCCAAAGCCCGGCGCCGGCAGGCGCTGCCTCCTCGTCGACCACGACGACAGCTTCGTCCACACCCTCGGCGGCTATCTGCGCCGAGCCGGCCTCGACGTGACGACCGTGCGGGCGCCGGTCTCGGCGGCGACGCTCGCCCGCTTCAAGCCCGACATCGTGGTGATGTCGCCAGGGCCCGGCACCCCGTCCGATTTCGACTGCACCGCCACCATCCGCCTCGCCGAGGCGCACGGCCTGCCGATCTTCGGCGTCTGCCTCGGGCTGCAGGCGATCGTCGAGGCGTCGGGCGGCACCCTCTCCCAGCTCGACGTGCCGATGCACGGCAAGCCCTCGACCCTCGAGGTCAGCGACGGGTCGATCCTCTTCGCCGGCATCGGCGGCCCGATCACCGTGGGGCGCTACCATTCGCTCGTCGCCGACCCCGCCCACCTTCCCGACACGCTGAAGGTGACGGCCCGCTCGGAGGACGGCGCGATCATGGCGGTGGAGCACAGCGAGGCGCCGATGCTCGCCGTACAGTTCCACCCCGAGAGCATCATGTCGCTGCGCGGCGACGTCGGCCATCACATCATCGAGAACGCCGTGGCGGCGCTTCTGAAGCGGGCGCAGGCGGCGGACGCCGCCGCATGAGGCGCGGCGCCAGGCCCGCGGGGCCCGGCGAGATCACCTATTCGAGCTATCTGAAGCTCGACCGCATCCTGTCGGCGCAGGAGCCGGAAAGCGACCGGCTCGGCGTCGACGCCCACGACGAGATGCTGTTCATCGTCGTGCACCAGACCTACGAGCTCTGGTTCAGGCAGATCCTCCACGAGCTCGACCGGGTGCAGTCGGACTTCGCCCAGACCCCGGTCGACGATTGGCGCATGCGCCGCATGGTCCATTCGCTCCACCGGGTGCACGAGATCCTGAAGCTCGGCATCGCCCAGCTCGACGTCCTCGAGACGATGACGCCGCAGGACTTCCTCGACTTCCGCGGCCTGCTCTCCACCTCCTCCGGCTTCCAGTCGCTGCAGTTCCGTCTGCTCGAGACCCGGCTCGGCCTCGGCAGCACGCGGCGCCTGCTCTACGAGGGCAAGACCGTCGACGCGGACATGAGCGAGGCCGAGCGCGCCGCCTTCCGGGCCGCCGAGGTCGGTCCGACGCTGCGCGGACAGCTCGAGGCCTGGCTGATGCGCACCCCCTTCGTCACCGGCGAGCGCTACGCCTTCCGCACCGCCTACCGCGAGGCCGTGGTGGCGATGCTCGCGCGCGAGCGCGAATGGGCCGACGACGTCGCCCAGACCGATGCCGCCGAGGCCCTGGAGCGCGCCGCCCGCGCCTTCGCTGCAATCTTCGAGCCGAACCCCGAGGCGGGCTGGATCATGTCGCCCCAGGCGGTAGAGGCGGCGCTCTTCATCACCGTCTACCGCGACCATCCCGCGCTCCACATGCCTAATGCGCTGCTCGGCGCGCTGATGGACATCGACGAGGCGATGGCCCTCTGGCGCCACCGCCACGCGCTGATGGTGGAGCGGATGATCGGCATGCGCTCCGGCACCGGGGGCTCGTCGGGACACGACTATCTCTCCCGCACCGCGCGGGAGCATCGGGTGTTCTCCGACCTCTTCCGCCTGTCGACCTACCTCATCCCCCGCGACGCGCTGCCGGAGCTGCCGGCCGAGATCGAGCGGCGGATGGGCTTCGTCTACGCCGCCGAGGAGAAGCGCTGAGGGCAGCGGAACGGCGTCACCTCAGACGCTCGGGCAGCCGTCCGCCTCCTTGCGCCAGGCGGGGTTGTTGAGCGACATGTCGCACAGGGCGAACACCTCGCGGCCGCCGATGGTGAGGCAGGCGTGATCGCCGATCTCCACCCGTGTGCCCTCGCTGTCGGTGCAGTAGCAGTCGGGATAGGACCAGCCGGGCTTGGCCGGCGGCGGGACGAAGCGCGGCGTGCCGTCGCGCACGACGATCCGCCCCTCCGCCGCCGCCGAACCGGGCGACAGCGCCACCGCCGCGGCGAGGATCGCCGCGCCCGCCCCCATCGACATGACCCGATCAAACCGGCGCATCGGGGAAGTCCACCCTCGATCCGCCGATCCGTCAAGCGCCGCGCCGCCGAAGTCGTGCGATTGGTGGCGTGATCAGGAGAGATCCGGCGCTGTTCCGGTGCGCAGAAGATCGGCGAAGCGGGCCTCGAAGCCGCCCCAGTCGCCCTCACCGTGGCGGTCCGGGCGCAGCGGCGTCACCGTGATCTTGTTCTGCCACAGTTGGGCGATGTCGCAGGTGGGGTCATCGACCGGCTCCTTCGCCCGGCGGAACTGCAGCCAGTAGTAGGAGCCGCCGCGCACATCGACGCGCTCCTCCACCCGCACGCCGTCGATGAAGCCGTGCCCCGGATGGCAGACCGCCACTCCCGTCACCTCCGCCGGCGGGCAGGCGGGGAAGTTCACGTTGGGCGCCACCCGCCGCTCCCAATCAATCTCCAACAGCCGCTCGATGAGGGGCTTGGCGAACACCCGCGCCGTCTCCCAATGGATGTCGACGCCCTGGAAGAATTGGCTGAGCGCGATCGCCGGCACGCCGACGGCGAGCGCCGTCATCGCCGCACCGACGGTGCCGGAATAGGCGATGGAATCGGCCATGTTGCCGCCCCGATTGACGCCCGAGAGCACGAGGTCGGGCCGCCGATCGAGCAGGTGCTCGACGCCGAGCACCACGCAGTCGGCCGGCGTTCCCCTCACCAGGAAGCGCCTCTCCCCCTCCTGATGGACCCGCAGCGGCTCGTGCAGGCTGATCGAGTGGCTGACGCCCGACTGATCGAACTCCGGCGCCACGACCCAGACGTCGTCGGTGATCGATCGGGCGACCTCCTCAAGCAGCTTGATGCCGTCGGCGCGCGCGCCGTCGTCGTTGGTGATGAGGATGCGCATAGATCGATGTCCTGGAGGAAGGGTCGCCCGCCCCCTACCCCGCCACGGCGGGTGGGACAAGGTGGTTCAGCGGGCAGGCTCCAGCGTCAGCCGCTCGACGCCGCTCGCCCGCTCCACCTTCGCGGCCCCCGCCGCCGGCTGATGCGGCCGGCGCCAGGGCTGGTGCTTGAACCAGGCGACCGTCGTCGCCACCACCACGAGGGTCGCGAAGCCCGCGAGGTTGAAGAAGGCGATGGTGAGCGGCGTCCGCCCGGTGACGTCGAGCAGCGCACCGACGATCTGCGCAAGCACCATGCTCGACAGGAAGACGGCGAGCGACTGCTGTCCCACCCGGCGCACCGTCCGCACGAAGGCGCCCCACGCCCCCGCGCCAGCGAGCCGCCGCCCGCCCTCCCCCGCCGCGACGTAGGCGAGATAGGCGAGCGCCAGGAAGTGGACGTAGCGCATGAGCCCGAAGTCGGTCTTCTCGAACGTCCACATCGCCAGGTCGCGCGTCTGGTAGACGAAGTCGAAATTCTCCCAGCCGAAGCGCGAGGCGAACAGCACGTTGAGGAGGAGGATCGCCACCGCGAGCACGACCAGCGAGCGCTTGATCGGCGGCGCCTTGATCCAGCCCATCATGAACGCGAAGCCGGTGAAGAAGACGAGCTGCCAGCCGAACGGGTTGAAGAACCACTCCCGCTCCACGCCGGCCCGCACCTCCGCGCTCAGCGACAGATAGTCGGCCTGGGCGACGAGCCACAGCCCCGCCATCAGCGCGAAGGCGAGCCACCGGTTGGCGAGGCCGAGCGTCGCGATGATCGGCATCATCGCGAGGAGGACGAGATACATCGGCAGGATGTCGAAATAGTTCGGCACATAGCGCAGCGTCATCAGCCCGATGAGGTGGCTCGCCGGATCCTCCAGGAAGGGGCGCACGTAGAGGCGCGTGGTGTAGAAGTCGCTGCCGACGAGGGTGTCGAACCAGGCGATCATCGCGACGACGATACAGAAGAGGCCGATGTGGGCCCAATAGACCTGCCAGACGCGGTGGGCGGTGCGGGCGGCGCCCAGCAGCGCGGAGCGGTCGCGGAAGACGGCGCCGAAGGCGAGCGCCGAGGCCATACCGGAGCAGAACACGAAGATCTCGGTCGCGTCGGAGGCTCCGAAGCGTGCAGGGATCCAGTTGTTCCACGCATTGTTCGGCACGTGGGCGATGAAGATGATGAACATCCCCAGTCCACGAAAGAAATCAAGGCGAAGATCGCGCGGGCGTCCCGTCGGCAGCGTCCCGCTCATCGGCGGTGGCCCGGAGTTGCAGCCGGCGATCGGTTCATCTGTTATCCTCCCCATTGGGGTATAGTTTAGTGGATTGTTGCGGCGAGGCGAGCACTAGAACGCCGCAGGCATCGCCGCCGGAGCGATCGCGGCGGCCATCGCGGCGCACCGGGCGAGCCGCTCGGTGGCGAAGCGGTCGTAGCCGCCGCGCCCGCGCGCCCGCTCCTCGATGAGGGCGCGTGCCATCGTTCCCCGCCCCGCCCGCAATGCGGCCTCGATGGTGAGGCGCTCGAACACGTCGCGCTGGGCGTGGCTGCCGCCGATGCGGATGAGGCTGGTGCGGGCCTCCATCAACCCCTCGAACGCCTCGCGATGGCGACCTTGCGCGAAGGCGGCGAGACCGAGGGCGGCGCGCGCCCCCTCCCGCCGCGCCACGGCGCCGAACTCGGTCTCCTCGTCCGCCTCCGACAGGCGGGCGACGAGCCGCTGCGCCGCCGCGTCCCGCCCCGCGCCGAGGAGAGCCATCAGATAGTGGAGGTCGGCGAAGACGATGCAGCCGTCCTCCACCCGCGCCTCGGCGAGGGCGGCGAGCTCGTCCCACCGCGACCCGACGGCGACGCCGTCGGCCTCGAGACGCGACAGCAGCGAGACGGCGTTCGCGATGTCGCGATAGTCGTCGGTCGGCTCGCGGCGGATCTTGCCGTCGTAGAGGGCGAGGACGGCGTCGACGTCGCCGAGCTCCAATTCGAAGAGGGCCGAGTGCCACCAGACGTGATGGGCGAAGTTGCTGCAGCCGGCGAACACCGCCTTGCGGCCGGCGAGCCAGTCGCGGCCCCGCTTCGCCTCGCCCTGCATCTCGTAGACGTGAGCGACGGCGTGGAGCGCCCACGCATCGTCGCCGGCAAGCTCCAGCGCCCGCGCGCCGGCCCGTTCGGCGGCGGCGAGGTCGCCCGCCTCCTCCGCCGCGAAGGCGCGGCAACCGTGGGCGTAGCCGGCGTGGGGGTGATCGTCGGCGAACGCGGCGATGGCGGCTTCGGCCGACGCCCTCATCCCGGCGCAGTCGCCGTAGAGGAAGCGGATCGCCTGCGCCATCTTGAGCGCGAAGCCGTCCGCGGGGTACCGTTCCAGGATGCGATCGAACTGGGCGGCCGCCCGCGAGGGCAGGCCCGCCACGAAATCGCCGAGCGCCTCGACCATCATGCGGTCGTGCGCATCGGCGCCGTCGACGAGGGCGAGCTTCGCTTCGTCGAGGAGATCCGCGGCCTTGTCGGCGAGCTCGCGGCGACCGAGGAGGAGAAAGATCAGCCCCTTCGCCGCAAGCAGCGCCGGCGAGCGCGGGGCCGCGGCGGTCGCCGCATCGAGCCGCGCGGGCACGCAGGCCGAGTGGGCCATGAACGCCGATACGAGGGTCAACCATTCGGTGGCACAGCCATGCAGAGAGGTCGGCACCGGTGGAAGGGAGTGCGCTGTCATCCCATCATCTCCTCGACTGCGGCGGAATTGTCCGCCGATCCGCGAACTGCGGTCCCCATTCCATAAGGGAGGCGGGCCGCCACACGAGTTGACGAGTTCTCAAACCCCGTTGAACGGCCGGGCGCGTCGCACCGCTCGCCCGGCCACAGAACAAGGACGCCAGACCGATGACGCCTGACATCCCCCCCGCCCAGATACGCACCGCAGCCGTCGCCGGATGCCTTCTCGCCGCCATCACGCTGATGGCCACGATCGACGGCGGCGTGCGGCTCGGCCTCGCGACGCTGGTCGGCGGGCTCGCGGGCTTCTCGCTCTACCACGCCGCTTTCGGCTTCACCGCCGGCTGGCGACGCTTCATCCGTGAGCGGCGCAGCGGCGGCCTGCGCATGCAGCTCGTCCTGATCGCCATGACGACTGTGATCGCGATCCCGCTCATCCACTATGGCGACCTCTTCGGCGTGCGGGCGGGCGGCTTCGTGTTCCCCTTCGGCCTCGCCGTGATCGCCGGCTCCTTCATGTTCGGGCTCGGCATGCAGCTCGGCGGGGGCTGCGGCTCGGGCACCCTCTTCACGGTGGGCGGCGGCTCCACGCGGATGGTGATCACCCTCGCCTTCTTCATCCTCGGCGGCCTGCTCGCCACCTATAATTTCGACGCCTGGCAGGCACTGCCCAAGCTGCCGGGGATCAGCCTGTCGGCGACACCCGCCGGGCCGCTCGGCGGCATCGTCCTGACCCTCGCCCTCCTCGGCGCGGTGTTCGTGACGGTGCGGCGCGCCGAACTCGTGCGCCACGGCGACCTCGACAACGGCCGCGCCATGGGCTCGGTGTGGCACGGGCCGTGGTCGCTCTGGGCGGGCGCGATCGGCCTCACCCTCGTGGGCGGGCTGACGCTGATCGTCCTCGGCCGGCCGTGGGGCATCACCTCAGGCCTCACCCTGTGGGGGGCGCAGATCGCCAACCTCGTCGGCGTTCCGATCGCCGACTGGCCGTACTGGCACTACGCCATGGGCCAGGTCGAGGCGTCGATCTTCGCCGGCGGCACGTCGGTGATGAATCTCGGCCTCATCGTGGGTGCCTGCCTCGCCGCGGCGCTCGCCGGGCGCTTCGCGCCGAAGCTGAACCTTTCCGCCGTCGACGTCCTCACCGCGATGGCGGGCGGGCTGCTGATGGGCTACGGCGCCCGCATCGCCTTCGGCTGCAATATCGGCGCGCTTCTCGGCGGCATCGCCTCCGGCAGCCTGCACGGCTGGGGATGGTTCGTGTTCGCCTTCCTCGGCAGCCTCGTCGGCGTGCGGCTGCGCGAGCGGCTCGGCATGGACCCGCCGCGGGTGGCGCCGGTGCCGAGCCCCGTCCTCGGCGCCCAGTCGTGATCCGGCGGCCGGCCACGGAAACTTGACCGGGATGTGATCCTCCCGGCCTCGCCGCCGCCGGCCTTTGCGCGTTTCCTCGCGAAGGTTCAGCGAAAGGAGCGACCATGCGCCGGTTCACCATCGCCCTCACCATCCTCCTCGCCCTCCTGGCGCCGGCGGCGGCAGAGACCGTCCTCGGCAGCCCCGAAGGATGGATTGTGAGGCCGACCGACAAGCCCTATGCGGGCCTCCTCACCGACCTCAAGGCCGCGGTGTCGGCCGAGAAGATGGGCGTCGTCACCGAGGCGGGACCCACCGAGGTCGCCGCCCAGCGGGGCGAGACCATCCCCGGCAACCGCGTGGTGGGGGTGTTCCGCAACGACTTCGCCGTCACCATCATCCGCGCGGCGCCCGCGGCGATGATCGAGGCGCCGATCCGCATCATGGTGATGGAGGAGCCCGACGGGACCGCCACCCTCGCCTACAAGACGCCGAGCGCCGTGTTCGCCCCCTACGACGGCGGCAACACCCTCGCCGAGGCGGCGGCGACGCTCGACGGGATCTTCGCCGCCATCGTGGAGCGCGCCGCCGACTGAGGCGTCAGAACTTGCCGTCGTAGGCGCGGCGGCCGATGCGGGCGCACAGCAGGGTGAAGGTGGGCCGCTCGAGCGCCGCCTTCGCCTCGCGCTTCAGCGTCTCCACATCGTCGATCCACACGCCGTGACCGCCCATCGCCGCCGCGAGGGCGGGGAAATCGGTGCCGGCGAAATCGACGCCGACATTCGGCAGCTGGCCGGCGCGCTGCTTCAATTCGATCAGCGCGAGGCTTTCGTCGACGAGCACCACGATCGGAACCGCGAGCCCCATGTCGCGGATGGTGGCGAGGTCGCCGAGCGTCATCTCGAGCCCCGCATCACCGACGAAGGCGGTTACCGGCGTCTCGGGCGCGGCGGTGCGATGGCCGGCGGCGAGCGGCACCGCGCACCCCATGGTGCAGAGCGCGGACGACTGCAGCATGGCGCGCGGCGCCCGGCAGCGCCAGATCTGGCTGAGCAGGATGCGGTGCGCACCGGAATCGGCCGTCACCACGGTCTCCTCCGGCAACGCCTCGCGCATCGCATGGAACACGGCGCCCGGTCCCCATCCGCTCGCCTCCGGCGCGAACGCCTCGGCAAGGGCGGCGCGCACCTTCTTCGGCTCACCCGCCGGCCACGTGGGCGGGAAGGTGCCGCCGTCAACGAGGTCGTGCAGCGTCGCCCGGATGCTGCCGTAGAGCGTCACGCCGACGCGGTGCATGCCGTGGTCGCGGACCACCGGGGTGATGTCGATCACCCGCGCGTCGTCCGGCCAAGGGTCGCGCCAGCCGACGCGCATCTCGATCGGGTCGTAGCCGATCAGGAGGATACAGTCGGCCGCCGCAATCAGCGGCAACAGGTGGGTGTCGGCGAGCGGCGAGAGGCCCGCCCCGCCGAGGGCGAGGCTGTCGGCCTCGTCGAGCAGCCCCTTGCCCTTGTAGGTGGTGACGAGCGGTGCACCGATCGCCTTCACGAACGCGCTCACCGCCCGGCCCGCGTCGTCGTTCACCGCATCGACCCCGGCGATCGCGATCGGCCGCTCCGCCGCCTTCAGCCAGGCGCGCGCCCGCTTCATCTCCGGCCCGTCCACCGGGCGGAAGCCGGCGCCGACGGCGGGCGGCGCGCTGACGCTGCCCGCCGTCGCCGTGGCGACGCCGATGGGCAGGTCGATGTGCACCGGCCCCGGCTGGCCCGTCTGGGCGAGCGCGAGGGCCTTGTCCATCACCTTGTCGAGGCTGCCGGTGGTGGCGCGGAAGGTGCCCTTCACCACCGGGGCGAGGAGGGCCTGATGGTCGAACACCTGGTGGGTGTAGGTGTCGGCGTCCACGTGGTCGACGCAGCCGGTGATGAAGATCAGCGGCACGCGATCCTGCATCGCGTTCGCGACCACGTTGACGGCGTTCGCGACGCCCGGCCCGATGGTGGCGACGAGGATGCCCGGCGCGCCGCTCGCATGCCAGGCGCCCTCCGCCATGAAGCCCGCCACGTTCTCGTGCTTCGTGAGGTGGAAGGCGATGCCGGCGCGGGTCAGGGCGTCGATGATCGCGAGGACCTCGCCGCCCGGAATGCCGAACGCGTGGGCACAGCCCGACGCCGCCAGCTTGTTCGCGATGAGATCGGCGTTGGTGGGCGCCTCAGGCAGCGTCATCGGCGGACTCCCGATCGGCCAGCGATCCGAGGTCCACGACACCGTCCCGCGCCAGCCGATCGATCTGCGCGTCGCCGAAGCCGAGCAACTCGGCGAGGACTTCACGCGTGTGCTGACCGCGCAGCGGTGGCGGGCGGCGATAGGCCACCTTGGTGTCGGAAAACTTGATGGGGTTGCCGATGGTGTCGATGGTGCCGGTGGCCGACGTCGGGTGCGGCTGGGTCACGCGGGCGCCACGAGCGATCGCCTGCGGGTCGGCGAACGCCTCCGGGATGGTGTTGATCGGCCCCACCGGCACGGCGAGCGGATCGAGGATCGCCGACCACTCCGCGCGGGTGCGCTGACGCGTGATGCGGTTGACCTCCGCCTCCACCGCGTCGCGGTTCAGCACGCGGTTGGCGTTGGTGGCGAAGCGCGGGTCGGCGGCAAGCTCCGGCTCGCCCGCCGCCTGACAGAAGGCCGCGAACTGCCGGTCGTTGCCGATCGCGATGATGAACAGCCCGTCCGAGGCCTCGAAGGTGTTGTAGGGCACGATCGTCGGGTGGCCGTTGCCACGCCGCACCGGCGTCTCGCCGGTCATGAGATAGGTGGCACCCTGGTTGGTGAGCCAGGCGAGCTGGCTGTCGAACAGCGACACGTCGATCCACTGGCCGCGCCCGGTGCGCCGGCGCGCCTCGAGGGCGGCGAGCATCGCCACGCTGGCGTACATTCCCGTCATGATGTCGGCGATGCCGACGCCCACCTTCTGCGGCGTGCCGCCCTTCGCGTCGCTCTCCCCGGTGACGCTCATGATGCCGCCGCGGCCCTGCGCCATGAAGTCGTAACCGGCATGATGGGCGAGCGGGCCGGTCTGCCCGTAGCCGGTGATCGAGGCATAGATCAGCCCGGGATTGATCTCGGAGAGGCTCGCATAGTCGAGGCCGTATTTCTTCGCCCCGCCCACCTTGAAGTTCTCGATCGCGAGGTCGGCCTTGCGGGCGATCTGGCGGATGATCTCCTGCGCCTCGGGCTTCGACAGGTCGAGGGCGAGGGAGCGCTTGTTGCGGTTGGCGGCGACGTAGTAGGCGCTCTCCGCGGTGGCGTTGCCGGCGGTGTCCTTCAGAAAGGGCGGGCCCCAGCGGCGGGTGTCGTCGCCGACGCCGGCGCGCTCGATCTTGATGATGTCGGCACCGAGATCGCCGAGCAGCTGGGTCGCGGTGGGCCCGGCGAGGATGCGCGACATGTCGAGAACGAGGATGCCGGCGAGCGGGCCAGCACCCTCGGCGGGGGAGGTGGTGATATCGTTCAATGGGAGCTCCAGCGGCGCGGACGGCGGCAACCATAGTCGCGGCCAGGGGGTCGAACCAACCCCGCCGGCCATCAGCGATGCACCGCCGTGGGTTGTTCTACGACGTCATGGCGGCCATTTGAAGCGATCGGTGTGCTGGCACTCCGCTTGCGTGAGGGTCATAAGCTTGCGTCAGGACCATAAGATCGTGCTTATCGTGAGGTTATGGAAGCGTGTGTGCGGTTGATCCCGTCCCTGCCCCCGCCATGGACACAGGCTCTCCCCCAACTAGGACACACATGCTGAGCGGACTGAGACCTGATCTTTCGGTGACCGACCCGGCCTTCATCGCCGCCCATCGCCTCGTCGGCGAAGTAGGCGCGGGCCGACCGGTCATTCTGCGCGACGGCGACAAGGCGGTTCTCGCCTCCCCGCTCGACGGCGGGCCGATCCTGTCCTCCGATCTCGCCGTCAGCGGCCCGCGCGCCGGCTATCTGGGGCTTGCCGAGACGCCGACCATCCTGACGGCCCCCGCCCTCGACGCCGCCCTCCTGATGCGCCTCGCGAGCGCCAGCGACATCGACCTCGGCAGCATCGCGGTGCGCGAGGGTGGCGCCGTCGCCCACGCCGCCACCGAGCTCGCCAAGCTCGCCGAACGGCTGCCGGCGATGACGCTCGGCTCCGTCGCCGACGCGCCGGCCGATTCCCTCGCCGCCGACGTGCGCGAGGTGTTGAGCTTCCGCCGCCGCCTCGCCGAGACGGTGACGCCCGTCGCGACCGCCGAAGTGCCCCTCGCCGCCGGGGCGACCGCCAACGTCACCGCCTTCCGCAACGCCGTCGGCGGCTGCATCAGCGCGGTCGCGGTGGGCAAGCTGTCGCAGGGGTCACTGGTGCGGGTGCACTCCTCGTGCGTCACCGGCGACATCTTCGGCTCGCTGAAGTGTGATTGCGGCGCCCAGCTCCGCCTCGCGCTGGAGCGGATCGCCGCCGACGGGGGCGTGCTCCTCTACACCGCCCAGGAAGGGCGCGGCATCGGCCTCGTCAACAAGCTGCGCGCCTATTCGCTGCAGGACCGCGGGCTCGACACCGTCGACGCCAACATCGCCCTCGGCTACCATGACGACGAGCGCGACTATGCGGCCGCCGCCGTCGTGCTCGGCCATCTCGGCCTTTCCGACGTGCGGCTCCTGACCAACAATCCCACCAAGGCGGCGGCACTCCAGGCTTGCGGCATCACGGTGACGCCGGTGCCCCTCATCGGCCCCGTCACCCCGCAGAACGCCAACTACCTCGCCACCAAACGCTCCCGCAGCGGCCATCGCCTGTAGCGGCGCCCTTCCGCGCCCGGCCGAGGGAGAGTGGGCGCGACGGATGTGGGATCGTCTCTTGCCGGGCAGACGTCGTCGCCTCATGGGCAGACACGACCCCCGTCGGGCGGCGGCCCTCGGCGGTGACCTCTTCGGGCCGAGCGACGGTGGCCGTCACGCCCTCACTGGCAGGGCTTCAGCCGGCCCGTCGCCTCGTCCTTGCACATTGGCGTGATGCGCAACGCCCCACGAGGCGAGCTCGTGGCTGGCGTGCTGCGACAGGTGCTCACGAGGACGAACACGGCAGTTGTTCTAGGGTCGTCAACAATCAAGGTATATGTATTCAATAATGGTTTATCTTTATAGTGGTTGCTAGTAAAGTATGAATAGCAATATATTTTTCCAAGTATTAAGATTGATAATTGGCCTTCTCGCAAACATTGACTAAACAAATTCCGGTGAACTTTCCCCAAATCTTGAGCTGAATAAAAAAGACCCGTGCGCCCATCGAGCTGTGCCCTGCCCCGAAACGCCATCCCCTCATCGTCGAGGTAAGACGAACCACTAACACGAAGAGAAATGCCTTGATTCTCGAATACGCACCCAACGGGGGGTGGCGGCCTTTCCCACGAGGGGACATCGGGATCCGGCGAAGCTTCGAGCGAAGTTCCGCCGCGCGCCATGCCCACGTTGAGCTGCATGGCCAACAGGACCATCACTATAACGACGGAGCGGACTTGCGGGAACACCATAGATGACACTCCGCCGTTCGATCATCGCAGCTTATTTGCATGGCAGGCTGCCGCTCCAGCTACAATTCACCCCACCCATAGGGTTAATCAGACAATGACATGTCAGCCTATAACCACCGCTACAAATCACTAAGCCATTGGTATTTTTATTACACGAAGCAGCAATTTTCTCAAAATCGGTATCTTTTTTCATCGTTTTCACAATGGAACTATTTAAAGAAAATTGCTCCAGCGATGACAATTGAACCTCTCCAGCAAATCCAGGAGAGGTGCCCATCAAGGAGAGGCAGATCAGTACAATAGATAGACGCACAAGCTTTCTCCACTTTAAGTTTGCAAATTTTCTCTGTCGCCCGCAGCACACTTTTCCTCAAAGATTTCGATCAGGAGTGCAGCAGGCGTCCGAACTTCAATCCTTGAAGGTGTTCGCTAGCATCCGTAGTACGGTCTGAGCGCGCACCTCGCATCACCCGAACGGGTGACGCGGCCGGCCGACCGGCATGGGCGCGGCGGTAACGCCCTCGCCCATGGCTCATGGATCTCCCGCGCGCGGCTCTGACGCCGCGGCCGCCGGCGGCGATCGGGCGAATCGGTCGGGGCCGGTCGCGTCGCGTTCGGTGACGTTCGGCGGGTTTTGGTGTGCCCGCGATGGGACGCGGCGGCGGCACGCCGCATTTAATCCTTGATAAGTCGCTTACCCACAGGCGCGTCGCGAAGCGCGGCTTGCACGGCCCGATAACCGCTGGTCACAGTCCTATCTCTGTCCTTGGCGGGGAGCTGATGTGAGGGCCGCGGCATTCGACTACCATGCGCCATCGTCGCTCGACGAGGCGGTGGGCCTTCTGGCCGAGCACGGTGACGACGCACGCGTTCTCGCCGGCGGCCAGAGCCTCGTGCCGGCGATGAACTCCCGCCTCGCCCGGCCGGGCCACGTCATCGACATCAACCGGATCGCCCACGCCGAGCGCCCCCATGTCTCCGCCGGCCGCCTCCGTATCCCGCCGCTGATGCGTCACGTGGACTTCGACACGCTCGCCGTCGACGGCCCGCTCGGGCCGCTGATGCGCGACGTCACCCGCCACATCTCGCATCTGCCGATCCGCCTGCGCGGCACCTTCTGCGGCTCCGTCGCCAATGCCGACCCGGCGAGCGAATGGTGCCTCGCCACCACCGTGCTCGGCGCGGAGATGATCGCCCGCTCCGCCCGTCGCGGCGTGCGCAACGTCCTCGCCAAAGCCTTCTACGAAAGCATCATGACGACGGCGCTCGCCGACGACGAGATGCTGGTCGAGGTACAAATTCCGCTGCTCTCCCCGTTCGTCCGCTACGGCTTCCACAAGATCGCCCGCCGCTCCGGCGACTACGGCCTCGCCCTCTGCCTCGTGGTCTACGAGCGCGACGAGGACGAGATGGTGAAGGTGCGCGTCGGCCTCGGCGGGGTGGAGGCGGTCCCCCGTCGCCTCGGCGCGGTCGAGGAGCTCCTGGAGCGCCGCCAGCCCTCCCGCCGCCTCTTCCGCGAGGCCGCCGACCTTGCCGCCGAGATCGCCGATCCACTCGTCACCGCCGACGGCGACGAGGCCTATCAGCGCGACCTCACGCGGGCGGTCGTGACGCGGGCGCTCGACCGGAGTCTCGAGGGATGAGCCGCAACATCCGCATCACCATGGAGGTGAACGGGGAGGATCGCACCATCGTCGTGGAGGCCCGCACCACCCTCGCCGACGCCCTGCGCGAGGGGTGCCATCTCACCGGCACCAAGACCGGCTGCGAGGACGGCGTCTGCGGCGCCTGCACCGTGCTCGTCGACGGCGAGCCGATCCGGTCCTGTCTGATGTTCGCCGTGCAGGCTCACGGCCGTGCGGTGCGCACCGTGGAGAGCCTCTCCGACGGCATCACGCTGCATCCGCTGCAGGTGGCCTTCCACGAGCATCACGCCGTCGGCTGCGGCTACTGCACGCCCGGTCTCCTCATGCTGACGCTCGGCGCCCTGGAGCGCAGCCCGGAGATCGACGAGGACGAGATCCAGCGCGTCGTCGCCGCCAACTCCTGCCGCTGCACCGACGCCCACGCGGTGGTGAAGGCGGTGCGGGCGGCGCAGACGGCGATGCGGGCGGGGCGCGAATGAAGCACGTCGGCCGCTCCCACCCCCGCCTCGGCGACACACCCTTCCTCACCGGCAAGGCCGGCTTCGTCGGCGACATCGCCCTCGTCGACCAGCTCCACATGCGCGTGGTGCGATCGCCGATCGCGTTCGGCCGGCTGCGCGGCATCGACGCCGCCGCGGCCTTCGCCGTCCCGGGCCTCGTGGCGGTGTGGACGGCGGAGGACGTCGCCGCCTTGCCGCCGGTCGGCTTCCGCCTCGCCGCGGCGCCGACGCTGGAGCCCTACTGCCAGCCGGTGCTCGCGGTGGATGTGGTGCGCTATGTCGGCGAGCCGGTGGCGGTCGTCTTCGCCACCACGGCGACGGCCGCCGAGGACGCCGCCGAGCTCGTCGCGCTCGACATCGACCTCCTCGCCCCGGTTCTGACGCTGACGGGCTCCTCGCGCGGCTTCGAGGGCGAGACGCGGCCGGCCGAGGCGGCGACGGTGCGCAAGGCGTTCGGCGACCTCGCGGGCGCCATGGCGCGGGCCGACCGCGTGGTCGAAGTGAGCGTCGGCCTCGACCGCGACGGTGCGGTACCCGGCGAGACGCGCGGCGTCGTCGCTCGCTGGGACGGCGGCCGCGACGTGATCGAGATTTGGGGCGACGCCCGCCTCGCGCCGGCGAACCGCGACGCACTCGCGACGATGCTCGGCCGTCCCCTCGCGGGCGTCGAGATCAACGCGGTCGCCGTGGGCGGCGACTTCGGCATGCGCGGCGAGCTTTATCCGGAGGACGTGCTCGTCGCCTACGCCGCGCGGACCCTGGAGCGGCCGGTACGCTGGATCGAGGATCGGCGGGAGCATCTCATCGCCGCCGACCAGGCGCGGGCGATGGCGGCGACGGCCAAGGCCGCCGTCGCCGCCGACGGCCGCCTCCTCGCCCTCGACGTGGAGTTCGCCATCGATCAGGGCGCCTATCTGCGGCCGACCGGCACGATGGTCGCCGACCTCACCGCGGCGATGCTGCCGGGCCCCTATCGTCTGGAGGCCTTCCGCGCCGTCGGCCGGGTGCGCATGACCAACCGCACCCCCGCCGGGGCCTACCGCGGCGCGGGCCGCGTCGAGGCGACCTTCGTCCGCGAGCGCCTGATGGACGCGGTGGCCGCGGCGACCGGCAGCCCGCCGCTGGAGGTGCGCCGCCGCTCCTTCCTCACCCCTGAGGAGATGCCGGCGGATCGGCACATGACGACGCTCGGCGTCCCCATGACGATCGATTCCGGCCGCTATCAGAGCCTCATCGACCAGCTCACCAAGCGCTTCTCCCTGGAGCTCGTCCACCGGCGGGCCATCGACCGCCGCGCGCACGGCGAGCTCGCGGGCGTCGGCACCGCCGTCTTCGTGGAGACCTCGGCGGCGGGAAAATACGAGCACGTCACCCTGTCGGTCGATCCCTCCGGCAACCTCGAGCTCGTCACCACGGCGAGCGAGCTCGGCCAGGGCCTTTCGACGCTGCTCGCCCAGATCGTCGCCGACATCGTGGGCGCCGATCCGGAGCGCATCCGCGTCACCCACGGGGCCTCGACGCGCCTCGGCGACGGAGTCGGCACCTTTCTCGCCCGCTCCAGCGTGATGGCCGGCACCGCCGCCCAATATGCCGCCGAACTGATGCGCGACAAGATCCTCGCCGGTGCCGAGGCGCTGCTCGAGGTGCCGCGCGAGCGCCTCACCATCCATTCCGGCCGCATCCGCGAGGCCGACCGCCACTTCGGCACGGCGCTGGAGCTCGCCGATCTCGCCCGCAAGATGCTGCCGGGCGGTCCGCTCGCCGGCGCTGACGGCCGCGGCCTCGTCACCGAGGGCTGGGTCGAGGGCGAGGGCATGACCTTCCCCTACGGCGTCGCAGTCGCCGTCGCCGAGATCGACGCCATGACCGGGCTGGTGCGGGTTCCGCGGGTGTTCATCGGCTACGACGTCGGCAACGCCATCAACCCCGCCTTGGTGGAGAGCCAGATCGCCACCGGCGCGGTGCAGGGCCTGTCCTCGGCCCTCTTCACCTCGCTCGACGTCAGCCCGGCCGGCGAGCCGCTGCGCGTCGGCCTCACCGACTATCTCATCCCGAGCGCGACGGAGAGCCCCAGTGTCGACGTGCTGATCACCGAGGACGCGCCGAGCCTCACCAATCCGCTCGGCATGAAGGGGGCGGGCACCGCCGGCGTCACCGGCATCGGCGCGGCGGTGGCCGCCGCGATCGACGAGGCGCTGCAGGTGCCGGGTTTCACCACCCACCTCCCCGTGCGCCCGGTCGCCATTCGCAACCTCCTGCGCAAGCGCTCCGGCAAGTCGGAGCGCGGCTGAGGCCCGGCCGTCCGCAAGGCCTCAGACGAGGCCGACGATATCGGTCGCCGTGGTGTTGGTGGCGAGGACGCGCGCGACCGAGCACGGCAGCACCGACCCGGCCGCCACCGAGACGAAGGTGATGCTGGTGCCGCCGAGCGTCACCACCGCGAGGTCGCCGCCGCCGCCGACATAGATCGCCCGCGCCGCGGTGGCGAGATCGGTGCCGTCGTTCGGGGTGATGGAGAAGGCGTCGGCCGCCGGGGCGGACGCGCCACGCTGATAGAGTTGGAAAGGGTCTTGCGCCGGCATCGATGGTCCTCGTGCTCGCTGTGATCGATGCCGTGAAAATTATCACCCGCCCCGGCGGGCGGGGATAAGTCGCGACGCACCGATCAGGCGGCGAAGCGATCGACCCGGTAGGGCGTCGGATCGGCGTAGGGCGTCTCACCGGTCATCATCTCGGCGAGGAGGCGGCCCGTCGCCGGACCGAGGGTGAAGCCCAGATGATGGTGCCCGAAATGGGCCCACAGGCCGGCCTTGCCGGGAACCGGGCCGATCATCGGCAGGAGATCCGGCAGGCACGGGCGCGAGCCGAGCCACGGCTCGTCGATCGCCTCGCCGAGGGGGAAGATCTCGCGTGCGCGCTGTTCCACCCGGGCGAGCTGCACCGGCGTCGGCGGCGCGTCGCGGCGATCGAACTCGGCCCCCGTGGTGAGGCGGAAGCCTCGCTTGTTGGTGCCGAGCGCGTAGCCGACCGCCGGATCGAGCACCAGATGGTTGAGAACGCCTTGCCGCGCGGGCCGATAGTGGCGGTGATAGCCGCGCTTGACGCCGAGCGGCACGCGCACCCCTTCGCGCGCCAAGGCGTCGCCCGACCACGGGCCGAGCGCCACCACCACGTCGGGCGCCGCGATCGGCCCCGCCTCGGTCTCGACGCGCCACAGCGAGCCGTCCCGCGCAAGGCTCGCCGCCTCGCCGATGCGGAAGGTGCCGCCCTCCCGCTCGAACAGCGCCGCATAGGCCTTGCCGGTGTCGGAGGGATCGATCACCCGACCGGGCTCCGGCATATGCACCGCGCCGGCGAGGGTGGAGGCGATGTGCGGCTCCTCCTCCCGAAGGCGCGCGCCGTCCCACGCCTCGTAGGGAACGCCGAACTCGCGCCTCACCGCCTCGTCGACCTCGAGCGCCGCCTCGATCTCCCGCGCCTCGCGATAGACGCGGATGTAGCCGCCGGAGCGCAGGAGGTCCGTCGCCCCCGCCCGCTCCATCAGCCGCATGTGCTCCGGCAGCGCCCGCGCCAGGATCGGCACGTTGGCGATCGCCGTGCGGTGCACCGCCGCCGGCCCCGACTGGCCCACATAGGCGAGGAGCCAGCGCGCCGTCGCCGGCAAGGCGTGCCAGACGACCCGCGCATCGGTCCGCTGCCCGGTGATCACGCCGAGGATCACCTTGGGGTCGCGCGGGAAGGCGTAGGGCATGATCGCCTCGGACTGGATGAGGCCGGCGTTGCCGAACGACGTCTCCTCGGCCGGCCCCCGCCGGTCGACGAGAGCCACGTGCCGCCCCCGATCGCGCAGATGCACGGCCGTGCCGATGCCGACCATCCCCGCGCCGAGAACAATGACGTCGAACCGCTCCATCCTGCGCTCCTCAAAGACGTGGTGCCCGCGCTCCGTCCCTTGCATCCGCGCCAAGGGTCTGCAAGCTGGCGGGGTCGATCCCTCCCTTGGTGCACCATTGATGCCGACCTGGACGCCGCTGCCGTGAGCCCCGCCGATTCCTCCGTCACCGCCCACCAGGCGGCCGAAGACGCCCGCAACGCCGACCTCAAGCTCTACCTCAACGGCGCCATCGTGCCGAAGGCGGAGGCGGTGGTGTCGATCTACGATTCGGGCTTCATGCTCGGCGACGGCATCTGGGAGGGCGTGCGCCTCCACAACGGCGTGTGGGCCTTCCTCGACCAGCACCTCGACCGCCTGTTCGAGGCCTCGCTCGCCCTCGACCTCGACATCGGCATGGACCGCGCCGCGCTGAAGACGGCACTCGCCGACACCGCCGCCGCCAACGGCATGACGAGCGATGCTCACGCCCGCCTGATGGTGACGCGTGGAGTGAAGACGCACCCCTTCCAGCATCCGAGCCTGTCGCGCTCCGGCCCGACGGTGGCGATCATCGTGGAGCACTCCAAGCCAGCGATCCCACGCCCGATCCGCCTCGCGAGCGTCGCCCACCACCGCGGCCTACCGCTGACCCAGGACGCGAAGCTGAACTCCCACTCCAAGCTCAACTGCATCCTCGCCTGCATCGCCGCCGAGAAGGCCGGCGCCGACGAGGCGCTGATGTTCGACCCCTTCGGCTTCGTCAACACGACCAACTCGTGCAACTTCTTCATCGTGCGCAAGGGCGCGGTGTGGACCTCCACGGGCGACTACTGCATGAACGGCATCACCCGCGGCCACGTCATCGAGCTGTGCCGCGAGAACGACATTCCGGTGTTCGAGCGCAACTATTCGCTCGTCGACACCTACGGCGCCGACGAAGCCTTCATGACCGGCTCGTTCGGCGGCCTGACCCCCGTGGGCGCCATCGATCAGCGGCCGATGCCCGCCGCCCCCGGCCCCATGACCGAGCGCCTTTCCGGCCTCTATCGCCACCTCATCCGCCGCCATTGCGGTGCCGATTGATGCCCCTGTCGGCGCCGGGAAAAGCTGCCCGAAAAAGCGGCAGCATGCCGAATTTGTCTATCTTGAAGTCGACTCCAAGCTCCAGTAGGCCTTGAAGGGTTCGTGGCCCGTCAGGGGCCGCGCGTGCCACGCCAGCAACCGATTGGCACGGCCCGGACGGCCCGTCGCACCGCCGCCCGACAGGGGTCGTGCGCCGACGCGAGAGGTCATCCATGTCCGCCAAACCGTTCCATCTCGCCTGGTTCCTGCAGGGATCGAGCGTCCAGGCATGGGGAGAGCCGTGGACCGGGAAGATCGGCACCACCTGGATGCAGCCGACCTTCTTTCTCGACATGGCACGTGCCCTCGAGCGTTGCGGCTTCGACTACATCCTCATCGAGGACTCGTCCTACGTCGGCGAGAGCTACGGCGGCAACACCGACATCTATCTGAAGAACGGCATCGCGGTGCCGCGGCAGGACCCGTCCGTCGTCGCCTCGCTGATGCTCGCCCAGACCTCGCGGATCGGCATCGTGCCCACCTTCGGCACCTTCGCCTACCACCCCTACCTCCTCGCCCGGCTCGTGGCGACGCTCGACCAGGTGTCGGGCGGGCGCGGCGGCTGGAACGCGGTCACCGGCAGCTCCGACTTCGCGGCAATGAATTTCGGCCTCGACGGCATGCCCGAGCACGACATGCGCTACGAGATGGCCGACGAGTACATGGCCTGCGTCAAGGGCCTGTGGGACACCTGGGAGCCCGGCGCGATCATCGCCGACGAGGAGTCCGGCGTTCTCATCGATCCGACCAAGGTTCACCCGCTCAACTACGAGGGCAAGTACTTCAAGACGCGGGGCCCGCTGAACTCCGGCCCCGCCCCGCAGGGCCGGCCGGTGATCGCCCAGGCCGGCGGCTCCTCGCGCGGCCGCCAATTCGCCTCCGAGCACGCCGACACCATCGTCGTCCACACCCGTGGCCCCGAGGCGATGAAGAAGTACCGCGACGACATCCGCGCCCGCATGGCGGCGGCCGGCCGCGATCCCGACAGCTGCAAGCTCCTCTATCTGGTGAATCCGATCATCGGCCAGACGTCGGAGGAGGCGCGCGAGCGCAAGGCCGAGCTCCTCGCCCGCGCCCACGCCCACATCGACATCAAGCTCGCCCACTTCTCGAAGATCACCAACATCGACTTCTCCGAGTTCGACCTCGACGAGCCGCTGCGCCCGGGCCTCAAGACCAACGGCCACCAGCAGTCGCTCGACGAGTTCATCGCCAAGGCCAAAGGCAAGACGCTGCGCCAGGCGATGCAGGACCCCAACGCCGTCGACGGCAGCGTGGAGCTCGTGGGCAGCCTCGACGAGGTCGCCTCCAAGATGGAGGAGGTGATGAGCGAGGTGGGCGGCGACGGCTTCCTGTTCTCGATGCCGAACGTCACCCGCCGCACGCTCGCCGAGATCGAGGACGGGCTGATCCCGGTGCTCCAGAAGCGCGGCCTCACCCGCTCGACCTACACACACGAGACGTTCCGCGACAACCTTCTCGAATACTGAACATCGCCGCGACATCGCGTCGGCCCACCCCCGGCCGACGCGATCCGGGTTGATGGCGCGGACGGTTCGGCTTAGGAGCGGCCAGGATCATCCCAACATGGCCCAGCTCCCGTGCCCGAACTCGTCCTCACCCTTTCCTGCATCGACCGCAAAGGCATCGTCGGCGCCGTCGGCTCGTCGATCGCCGCGCAGGACTGCAACATCCTCGAAAGCGCGCAATATTTCGACCGCCCGTCGGGTCGCTTCTTCATGCGCGTGCACTTCGCCGCGCCGGAGGGGATGACGCCGGAGCGCTTCCGCGACGGCTTCCGCCCCACCCTCCTCGCCTACGACATGGACGCCGAGATCACCGATCTCGCGGTGCGCCCCCGCGTCCTCCTGATGGTGTCGAAGACCGGGCACTGCCTCAACGACCTGCTCTATCGCTGGCGCATCGGCCAGCTGCCGATGGATCTCGTCGCCGTCGCCTCCAACCACGAGGACTGGCGCAAGCGCGTCGAGGCCGAAGGCATCCCCTTCCACTTTCTGCCGATCACGGCCGACACCAAGGCCGACCAGGAGGCGCAGCTCCTGGAGCTCGTGGAGAAGGAGGGCGTCGAGCTCATCATCCTCGCCCGCTACATGCAGATCCTGTCCGATGCCCTGTCGCGGCGCCTGGAAGGGCGGGTGATCAACATCCACCACTCCTTCCTGCCGAGCTTCAAGGGCGCCAAGCCCTACCATCAGGCGCATGCGCGCGGGGTGAAGATCATCGGCGCCACCGCCCACTACGTGACGCCCGACCTCGACGAAGGGCCGATCATCGAGCAGGACACCGAGCGGGTGGACCACACGATGTCGCCCGACGATCTCGTCGCCGCCGGTCGCGACATCGAGAGCCGCGTGCTCGCACGCGCCGTCCGCTTCCATCTGGAGCAACGCATTCTCAAAAACGGAGACCGCACCATTGTCTTTAAATGAGGCGCCGAAAGCGGCGGGACCCACGATCATCGACGGAAAGGCCGCAGCGGCCGCCATCACCGCCGGGATCGCCGAGCGCGTCGCCGCCGAAGGGGTGAGGCCGGGCCTCGCCGTGGTCCTCGTCGGCGACGATCCGGCGAGCGCGGTCTACGTCCGCAACAAGTCCCGCACCGCCGAGCGATGCGGCTTCCACTCCGTCCAGCACACGCTGCCCGCCGACACCAGCGAGGCCGATCTTCTCGCCCTCGTCGACACCCTCAACACCGATCCCGCCGTGCACGGCATTCTCGTGCAGCTTCCCCTCCCCTCCCATCTCGACGCGTCGCGCGTCATCGCCGCCATCGATCCCGACAAGGACGTCGACGGCCTTCATATCGTCAACGCCGGCCGCCTCGCGGTGGGCGATCCCGACGCCATCGTGCCCTGTACCCCGCTCGGGGCGATGCACCTCATCGAGGACGTGCGCGGCGAGGATCTCTCCGGCCTCCGCGCCGTCGTCGTCGGACGCTCCCGCCTCGTCGGCCTGCCGGCCGCCCTCCTCCTCACCAAGCGCAACGCCACCGTCACCATCGCCCACAGCCGCACCCGCGATCTCGAGCGCCTGTGCGCCGGCGCCGACATCCTCGTCGCCGCCATCGGCCGGCCCGAGATGCTGAAGGGCGCGGCGATCAAGCCCGGCGCAACGGTGATCGACGTCGGCATCAACCGGATCGACGACCCGAGCGCTGCGAAGGGCACCCGCCTCGTCGGTGACGTCGCCTTCGCCGAGGCCGCGCACGCCGGCGCGATCACCCCGGTCCCCGGCGGCGTCGGTCCGATGACCATCGCGATGCTGATGCGAAACACCCTCGACGCCGCGCTGAAGGCGGCCCGCCGATGAGCACCGTCGGCTACGACATTCCCGCCACCATCGGCATGCCGGTCGCCGAGGTGGAGACCCCCGCCCTCATCCTCGACCTCGCCGCCTTCAACGAGAATCTCGCGATCATGCGCGAGGCGCTCGCCCGCTACGGTGTCCGCCTCCGAGCGCACGGCAAGGCGCACAAATGCCCCGAGGCGGCCAAGCGCCAGCTCCTCACCGGCGGCGCCACCGGCATCTGCTGCCAGAAGCTGTCGGAGGCCGAAGCCTTCGCCAACGCCGGCATCGACGACATCCTCATCGCCAACGAGGTCACGCAGCCGGCGAAGATCGAGCGCCTTGCGGCACTCGCGACGCGCATCCGCCTCGGCGTCTGCGTCGACGACAAGGCCGCGGCCACGCGCCTCTCCGAAGCGGCGACGCGCCACGGCGCCAACATCGCCTGCTACGTGGAGGTGAACGTCGGCGCGGGGCGCTGCGGCATCGCCGCCGGAACGCCGGCGGCCGAGCTCGCCGCCCACATCGCCGAGCTGCCGGGCCTCTCCTTCGAAGGACTGCAGGCCTACCACGGCCCGGCCCAGCACATCCGCGGCCTTGCCGAGCGCGAGACGGCGATCGGCGGCGCTCTCGACCGGGTGAGGGAGACGCTCGCCGCCCTCGGCGCCCGCTGCATCCCCTGCCCCACGGTGACGGGTGCGGGCACCGGCTCCTTCGCCTACGAGGCCGCCTCCGGCCTCTATCAGGAGATGCAGGCCGGCACCTACGCGTTCATGGACGTCGACTATGGTCGCATCGAGCCGCTGGCCGGCCTGACGCCCTTTCGCAACAGCCTGTTCGTGCTCGCCTCCATCATGTCGACGGCGATCCCGGGGCAGGCGGTGTGCGATGCCGGCCTCAAGTCGCTCGCCGTCGATTCCGGCCTTCCCTCCGTGTTCGGCCGCGGCGACATCGTCTACACCGGCGCGAGCGACGAGCACGGCGTGATCCGCGATCCTGACGGGACGCTCAAGATCAACGATCAGGTCCGCCTGATCCCCGGCCACTGCGACCCGACATGCAACCTCTACGACCACATGGTGGTGGTGGAGGGCGACCGCGTCGTCGACATCTGGACCATCGACGCGCGCGGCAAGAGCTTCTGAGCGCCGGCGGGACGGCCCCGCCCCGAGCGCCCGACGACGAACGCTCGCGCCGCGGCGGAAGGGGACGCCGGTCGCGCGCCCGCGCCTCCCGGTCGGCAACGATGCATGCCTTCGTGCCTGCCGCCCCTTCCCATGCGGCGCGCGAGGGACTACCCCTTTGGCGACCGATGCGACGTTCGATCCGCGCCGAGCCCCGGCCGGCGCCTGCAGCCGCAGCCTCGTGCACGCGCGGTCTTCGATCGACACCCGCCGCCGCGTACCGCGGTGGCCACCCCTTCGGTGAGGCCAGGAAAGCCTGTTGATGCCGACGACCGTCGCCGCGTTTCGAACGCTCGCGATCATCATGTGGCTGTGCGAGTTCGTGTCGCTCATCCTGCCCGGCACCGTGCTGCAGACGGTGGCCGAACTGGCCCTCGGCGGCCTCCTCCTCGTCGGCCTCACCCGCATTCGGCGCTGGACGATGGCGTTCGCCACGGGCCTCATCGTGCTGTCGGCGTGCGCCCTCCTCGCCGGCGCCTCGATCGAGGCGGGCCTCGCTCAGCTGCGCCAAGGCGCCCTCGTCGGCGCATTCCTGCAGACCCTCATCCTGCTGCGTGCGACGGTGGAGGAGCATCCCCGCCTCAGCGCCATCCAGACGCGCTTCGAGGCGATCGACAGTCGCGACCGCAACGGCGGCATCATCCTCGTCAGCCATCTCCTCGGCTCGGTGATGACGATCGGCGTGATGTCGGTGTTCGCCCCGCTGATGCGCCGCGCCAAGGGCGACCAGCGCCTCCAGGCCGCCGAGCTGTCGATGCGCGGCTTCTCCCTCATCGCCTTCTGGTCGCCCTTCACCGTGGCGATGGCCACCGTCAACGCCTCGATGCCCAACCTGCCCATCTGGCAGATCTCCCTCGCCGGTGCGGTGATCGCCTTCGGCGCCCTCGGCGCGGGCTACCTCCTCGGCCAGTTCCGCATCGGCGCGCGGGCGCTCGGTGAAGTCCTCAAGGCGATCACCCCCATCGGGCTGCCCCTCCTGCTCCTCACCATCGTGACCATCATCGTGTCGGTGGCGTTCGGCCTCGGCGCGCTCAGGGCCTGCATCCTCGTCATCCCGCCGGTCTGCCTCGTGTGGTCGAAGACGATGAGCCGCAAGGCGATCGCCAACATCGGCCGCCGCACCATCCGCTCGCTCGATCGTCTCGCCGACGACATCACCCTCTTCACCATGTCGCTCGTCCTCGCCGGGCTGGTGCTCGACGTGCCGTCCCTCCTCGAGGCGCTCGGCAGCCTCATCGGCGAGGGTCGGCCGTCCTACGTCTTCTTCGTCATCGGCGCCGCCCTCATCGCCGCGCTGCCGATGATCGGCATCCACATGATCCTGCCGACCACCCTCGTCCTCGCCATCTTCGCCAACCTTTCCGGCCACTCCGACGGGGCGGACCTGTTGATGACGATGCTCGTCCTCGTCGGCTGGTGCTTCGGCTCCATGCTGAGCCCGGCCTCGGTCGCCCTCCTCACCGCCTCCTCGATGTTCGACGTCCCCATCGAGCGGCTGACCTGGGGCTCCAACATGGGCTTCCTCCTCGGCCTCTTCACCGTCGTCGCCCTCGCCGGCTGGGGGGTCTACGCCTTCCTCATCTGACCGCCTCGTCCGCCGCCTCACTTCAGCAGTCGGTGAATTGCCTCAGGCCGCTAGGCGTGCCGTCGCGGACCGAACGCGTTGACGGGGACCGGTCACCATGCGCTAGACTTCCCTCCTGCGCGGTGACGGGCCGTGTCGGCCGCGCCGATCAGAGGAGGATGCGATGCTCGCCCGGTTTCCGCGCCACGCCACCGCCCTTGCCGCCGTCGCCTTTGCCGTCACCATCTTCACCGTCGTCGCCGCGACCGCGCCGGCGCGCGCCGCCACCTACGTGCGCGGCGAACAGGGCGACCCCGAGACGCTCGACCCGCACAAGACGTCGACGGTGGTCGAGGCGGCGATCCTGCGCGACCTCCTCGAAGGCCTCGTGATCAACGACGCCAAGGCCGGCATCGCGCCGGGCGTCGCCAAGGAGTGGACGCTGTCCGACGACGGCCTCACCTACACCTTCACCCTCCGGGACGACGCCAAGTGGTCGAACGGCGACCCGGTGACGGCGGACGACTTCGTCTATTCTCTCCGCCGCATCATGACGCCCGAGACCGGCGCCAAGTACGCCAACATCCTCTACCCGATCCGCAACGCCGAGGCGGTGAACACCGGCAAGCTGCCACCCGAGGAGCTGGGCGTCGCCGCCCCCGACCCCTCCACGGTCGTCATCACCCTCGGCACCCCCGCGCCCTACTTCCTGGAGCTCCTCACCCACCAGACCGGCCTGCCCGTGCACCGCGGCAGCATCGAGGCCCACGGCGCCGCCTTCGTGCAGCCGGAGAACATGGTCACCAACGGCCCCTACCACCTCGTCTCCTTCGCCCCCAACGACAAGCTGGTGATGGAGAAGAGCGAGACCTTCCACGACGCCGACGAGGTGGCGATCGATCGGGTCGAATATATTCCGTTCGAGGAGCGGGCGACGTGCCTGCGCCGCTTCGAGGCGGGCGAGGTGCACTCCTGCGCCGAGGTGCCGCGCGAGCAGATCGCCTCGATCCGCGAGCGGCTCGGCGACGAGTTCCACATCGCCCCCTATCTCGGCACCTACTACTACGCCATCAACTCCGCCCGCGCGCCGTTCGACGATCCGCGCATCCGCCGCGCCCTGTCGCTCGCCATCGATCGGGAGTTCCTCGCCGCCGAGATCTTCTCCGGCTCGATGCTCGCCGGCTACAGCCTCGTGCCCCCCGGCATCGCCAACTACGTGCCGGAGGACGAGGCGCCGGTGCTCGACTATGCCGACACCCCGATGCTCGACCGCGAGGACGAGGCGCTACGCCTCCTCGAAGACGCCGGCTACGGCCCCGACAAGCCGCTCGACATCGAGATCTCCTACAACAGCTCCGAGGACCATCGGAACGCCGCCACCGCCATCGCCGAGATGTGGCGCCCGCTCGGCATCAACGTGACCTTCAACGTCCGCGATCTGCCGGCCCACTACGCCAACCTGCGCGACGCCAAGGACTACGACGTCGCTCGCGCCGGCTGGATCGGCGACTACTCCGACCCGCAGAACTTCCTGTTCCTCAACCTGTCCGACAACGACGGCTTCAACTACGGCCGCTACGACAATCCCGAGTACGACCGGCTGATGGCGGAGGCGGGCGAGGAGACCGACCTTGCCGCCCGCGCCGAGCTCCTCGCCGACGCCGAGCGGCTGTTTCTGCGCGACATGCCGCAGATCCCGCTGCTCCACTACTCCTCCACCGCCCTCGTCTCCTCCAAGCTCTCGGGGTGGGAGGACAACGTGCGCCACGTCCACCCGACGCGCTATCTGAGCCTCGCGGACTGAGAATCTCGGCCGAGGCCGATGCTCGGCTACGCCCTCCGCCGCCTCGCGGGCGCGGTGCCGACGATCTTCGTCGTCATCACCGCCGCCTTCTTCCTGATGCGGATCGCCCCCGGCGGCCCGTTCGATCAGGAGCGCACGCTCGAGGGGCAGGTGATGGAGAACCTCAACGCCGCGTTCGGCCTCTCCGACCCGTTGTGGCGGCAATATCTCACCTATCTCGGCAACCTCCTCCAGGGCGACATGGGACCGAGCTTCATCTATCGGGACTTCACCGTCGGCACGCTCCTCAAGGCGGGATTGCCGGTGTCGGTCACCCTCGGCAGCCTCGCCCTCCTTCTCGCCTTCCTCGTCGGCGGCGCGCTCGGCGTCGTCGCCGCGCTGCGGCAGAACTCCGCCGTCGACCACCTCGTCGTCACCGTCGCTACCTTCGGCATCACCGTGCCCAACTTCGTGGTGGCGCCGGTGCTGTCGCTCGTCTTCGGGGTGTGGCTCGACGTGCTGCCGGCCGGCGGCTGGCAGACCGGCCACCTCGCACCGATGGTGCTGCCCGTCGTCACCTTGGCGCTGCCGCAGGTGGCGGTGGTCGCCCGCCTCATCCGCGGCGCGATGCTCGAGGCGCTCACCTCCGACCACGTGCGCACCGCCCGCGCCTACGGGCTGCCGGCGCGCCTCGTCGTCGGCGTCCACGCCCTGCGCGCGGCGCTCCTGCCGGTCGTCTCCTATCTCGGCCCGGCGGCGGCCGCCCTCCTCACCGGCTCGGTTGTGGTGGAGAGCATCTTCGGCATCCCCGGCATCGGCCGCTACTTCGTCCAGGGCGCCCTCAACCGCGACTACACGCTGGTGATGGGTACGGTGGTGGTGGTGGCGGTGTTCATCGTCGTCTTCAACCTCGTGGTCGACCTCCTCTACGCCGTCATCGATCCCCGCGTGCGCTATGACTGAGGCCGTCGCCGGCCGCTCCCTCCTTCTGAGCGCCCTGCTGCGCCTCGCCCGCAACCGGGCCGCCATCGCGAGCGCCGTGGTGCTCGCCCTCTACGTCGTCGCAGGCATCGTCGGGCCGATGGTCTGGCTGCACGACTATCGCACCGTCTACGCCAACTATGTGAAGGTGCCGGCGAGCCTCACCCCGTATCCCCGGGCCGAGGAGATCCTGCCGGGCGCCGCGGCGGCGTTGCGCCGCGCCCGTCTCACCGTCGAGAACGTCACCGTCGTCGGCGACACCGCGACCATCACCGTCCATGCCGCGCGGCCCATCGACCCACGCGTGACGCGCTATCTCGACCGCTCCGACCTCTTCGCCGACGCTCGCCTCGTCAGCCTCGCCGACGACGCCCTGTCGGCGACCTTCGCCGCCGACGTCGCCCGCCACACCTTCCTCGTCGGCACCGACGCCAACGGCCGCGATCTCGCCGCCCGCATCCTCATCTCGATCCGCATCTCGTTGATGATCGCCGCCCTCGCGACGGGCGTCGCCCTCGTCATCGGCGTCCTCTACGGCGCGACGGCCGGCTTTCTCGGTGGCCGCATCGACAACCTGATGATGCGGGTGGTCGACGTCCTCTATTCGCTCCCCTTCGTCTTCTTCGTCATCCTCCTGGTGGTCTTCTTCGGCCGCAACGTCGTGCTGATGTTCATCGCGGTGGGGGCGGTGGAGTGGCTCGACATGGCCCGCATCGTGCGCGGCCAGACCCTTTCCCTCTCGCGCCGCGAGTTCGTCCAGGCCGCCGAGGCGCTGGGGGTGCCACCGGGGGCGATCCTGCGCCGCCACATCATCCCCAACGTGTCCGGCCCGGTGATCGTCTTCATGACGCTCCTGGTGCCCAAGGTGATCCTCCTCGAGAGCTTCCTCTCCTTCCTCGGCCTCGGCGTGCAGGAGCCGCTGACGAGCCTCGGCGTGCTCATCGCCGAGGGTGCCCGCAACATGCGCAACGCCCCCTGGATGCTGATCTACCCGTCCGCCGCCCTCACCCTTCTCCTCTTCGCCCTCAACTTCCTCGGAGACGGTTTGCGCGATGCCTTCGACCCCCGCGACCGCTAGCCTCGCCGCCGCCCGCCGCGCCGCCTGTCGGCCTCGAAGGGCTGCGGCCGGGTCAAGGGCGGCGCAGCCGGGCGCAGCCGGACCCTTGACGCGGTCGCAGCCCGACCCAGCCTCACGGCAGGAGATCGGGAGAGCCGGCCGCGAAGCGGCTGGATGGCCCGAACCCCTGCCCGCCGGCGAGGCGGGGGGAGCGCGAGGGGGGAACCCCCCTCGCCCCGCGAGGAAGAATGTCGGCGCGCAGCGCCGTCCTGATCATCCCACCGGCGCAACCGGGCGGGCCGGACGATGACGGCCCCCATCCTCTCGATCCGCGATCTGCGCGTAAGCTTCGCGACCCCCGACGGCCCGGTCGAGGCCGTCAAGGGCATCGATCTCGATCTCGCCGCGGGCGAGGCGCTCGCCGTCGTCGGTGAATCGGGGTCGGGCAAGAGCCAGCTGATGATGGCCGCCATGGGCCTTCTCGCCAAGAACGGGACGGCGCGCGGCTCGGCGCGCTATCGCGGCGAGGAGCTCATCGGCCTCCCCGCGCGCCGTCTCAACCGGGTGCGCGGGGCGAAGATCACCATGATCTTCCAGGAGCCGATGACCTCGCTCGACCCGCTCCAGCCCGTCGGCCGGCAGATCGCCGAGACGCTGCGCGTCCACTCCCACCTCTCCGCCCGCGCCGCCCGGCGACGCACGGTGGAGCTCCTCGACCTCGTGCGCCTCAAGGACCCGGAGCGCCGCGTGAGCGCCTATCCGCACGAGCTCTCCGGCGGTCAGCGCCAGCGCGTGATGATCGCGATGGCGCTCGCCAACGAGCCCGACATCCTCATCGCCGACGAGCCCACCACCGCCCTCGACGTGACGATCCAGGCCGAGATCCTCGCCCTCATCGCCGACCTCAGGACCCGGCTCGGCATGGCGATCCTCTTCATCACCCACGACCTGCAGATCGTCCGCGCCTTCTGCGAGCGCGTCATGGTGATGCGCGACGGGCGCGTGATGGAGGAGGGCGACGTCGCCACCATCTTCACCGCGCCGCGGGAGGACTACACGAGGATGCTCCTCGCCGCCGAGCCCGAGGGCACTAAGCCCACCGCCCCGCCGGCGCCACCGATCCTGCGCGCCGAGAATGTCGGCGTCCACTTCGCCATCGGCCGCGGGGCGCAGCTCGCCGCGGTCGACGGCGTCAGCCTCACCCTCTCGCCCGGCGAGACGGTGGGGATCGTCGGCGAGTCGGGCTCCGGCAAGTCCACCCTCGCCCGCGCCCTCCTCAACCTCCTGCCGGCGACCGGCGAGGTGCGCTTTCGCGACACGCCGATCACCGGCCTCTCCCGCCGGCAGATGCGCCCCTACCGCCACGCGCTCCAGATGGTCTTCCAGGATCCCTACGGCGCCCTGTCGCCGCGCCTCACGGTGGGCGAGATCGTCGCCGAAGGGCTGACGGTCCACGCCCCCGAGCTCGGCGCGGCGGAGCGGCGCGCCCGTGCCGTCGCCGCGCTCGCCGAGGTCGGCCTCGACGGCGCCATGGCGCGGCGCTTCCCGCACGAATTCTCCGGTGGCCAGCGCCAGCGCATCGCCATCGCCCGGGCGATCGTGCTGAAGCCCGCCGCCCTCGTCCTCGACGAGCCCACCTCGGCCCTCGACCGCTCGGTGCAGAAGCAGGTGCTCGCCCTCCTCCTGGCACTCCAAGCCGCGCACAACCTCGCCTACGTCTTCATCAGCCACGACCTTGCCGTGATCCGCGCCGTCGCCGACCGCGTGATGGTGATGAAGGACGGCCGCGTGGTGGAGGAGGGTCCGACGGCGCGGATCTTCGAGGCGCCCGCCACGGGCTACACGCGCGAGCTGATCGCCGCCGCCTTCGACCTCTCCGCGATCCTCGCGGCGCGTCAGTCGAACCCGAACGCGCGGGGCAGCGCCAGCACCATCGCCGGCACGTAGGTGAGGACGACGAGGCAGCCGATCAGCGTCAGCACGAACGGCCAGAGATCGCGCACCACCGCCCCCACTCCGACATGGGTGAGGCGGCCGAGCACGAAGAGCAGCAGCCCAAAGGGCGGCGTCACGAGCCCGATCATGATGTTGACGGTGATGACGACGCCGAAGTGCACCGGGTCGATGCCGAGGGCATGCACGGTGGGCATCAGGAGGGGCACGAGCACGAGGAGCAGCGTGCCGGTGTCGATGATGCAGCCGAGCAGCAGGAAGAGCACGTTGACGATGGCGAGGAACTGCCAGGCCGAAAGGTCGGCCCCGGTGACGAGATCGGCGAGGCCGCGGTCGAGCCGCTCCGCCGTGACCGCGTAGTTGATGAGGAAGGCGCCGGCGATCAGGAGCATCACCACCACCGAGCTCGTCATCGAGTCCCTGAGGACGCGCCAGACGCCGAGCGGGGTCAGCGCGCGGTAGACGACGATCGCGAGGAAGAAGGCCCAGAGCGCGGCGACGGCGGCGGCCTCGGTGGGGGTGAAGATCCCCGACCAGATGCCGCCCAGGAGGATCGCCGGCAGCGACAGCGGCACGAGCGCGCCGCCGAGCGCGGCCCGCGTCTCAGCCGCCGAGCGCCGGCTCCCCGCCGGCAGCCCCGCCCGCCGCGCGACGAGGGCGAGTGTCGCCATCAGCGACACGCCGATGAAGAGCCCCGGCACCACGCCGCCGAGGAACAGTGCCCCCACCGAGGCGCCGGAGTTCAGCGCGTAGAGCACCATCGGGATCGACGGCGGAATGATCGGCGCGATCACCGCCGCCGCCGCGGTGATCGCCACGGCGAGGCCGCCACGATAGCCGCCCACCTCCTGCATCATGCGGATCGACACGAGCCCCGGGCCGGCGGCGTCCGCCACCGCGCTGCCCGACATCGAGGAGAACACCATCGAGACGAGGATCGCGACGTGCCCGAGCCCGCCGCGCGCCCGCCCCACCAGCGTGTCCGCCGCCCGCCACAGCCGCTCCGAGATGGTGCCGGCGTTCATCACGTTGGCGGCGAGCACGAACATCGGAATGGCGAGGAGCACGTAGTTGTTGAAGAGGCTGTTCATCACCTGGTCGGTGACGAGCCCGAGATCCTGCCCCGACACGGCGAGATAGACGAAACCCGCCGAGAGCATCGCGAAGGGGATCGGCACCCGCGCCACGGCGAGCCCCAGAAGGACGGCGAGGAGGGCGAGAAAGGCGAGGCTCATCGGGGGGGCGGGCTCGGTCGGATCAGGCGGGAAGCGGCCGGCCGAGGACGGCGGCGCCGGCACGCACCAACAGGCGCAGCGCCATCATCCCCTGGAACACGGCGAACACCGCATAGGCGCGGTCGAGCGGCCACATCAGGGCGGGGGTCCGCTCGCGCCACAGGAAGGCGGTGTAGTCGATGGTGGCCGGCAGCGTCGCGGCGAGCACCAGGCCGGCGGCGAGGGTGCCCCCCGCCTCCATCCAGCGCCGCCGGCCGGGCGACAGGCGATCGTAGAGAAGGCCGACGGCGATGTGCTCGCGATAGGGGATCGCGAACGCTGCGGCCCCGAAGACGATCCAGATGAAGGTGAGCGTCACCACCTCGTCGGACCAGCGGATCGGGGCGGCGAGGCCGTGCCGGCTGGCGATGGCCGCGGCGAAGAGGAGCACCATCGCCGCGAAGGCGAGCGCGGCGACGCCCTCCGCCAGGCGGCCGACGAGGCGCGCCGTCGCGGCCGCGAGGCGGATCGCGGCGGCCATCGGCCTACTTCATCGCCTCGGCCATCATCTCCTTGTTCCAGGGCTCGGCGAGCGGCGCGTCGGCATAGATCGCATCGGCGTTGTCGCGGAACGGGGTCAGGTCGATCTCGTCGACCCGCAGCCCCTTGTCCTTCATCGTGGCGGCGACGGTCATCTCGTCGCCCCGCCGGCCCTTGTTGTTCTCGTCGGCGGCGGCGACTGCGGCGGTCGCGACCGCCTGCTTCTGCTCGTCCGACAGCCCATCCCAGAAGTCCTTGCCGATGGCGTAGAACACCGGCTGCACCAGATGGTCGGTCAAAACGATCTGCTGCGTCACCTCCCAGAACTTGGCGGCGTTGGTGATGGTGAGGGGGTTCTCCTGGCCGTCGATGGCGCCGGTCTGGAGTGCCACATAGACCTCGGGCATCGCCATCGGGGTAGGCTCCACGCCGAGCGTGTCGCCGAGGAGCAGCCACTCCGGGCTCGCCGGCATGCGCATCTTCACGCCGTCAAGGTCGGCCGGACCGCTGACGTCGCGTGCCTCGCGCAAATTCACTTCCCGCGTCCCGAGATAGGCGACGGCGAGGATCTCGATGCCCATCCCGTCGGCCACCGCCTCCTTCAGCGCGTCGCCGACCGGGCCCTCCATCACGCTCATCATGTGATCGTAGTCGCGGAACAGATAGGCGCGGTTGAGGAAGCCCCACTCGGGGAGCTGGGCGGCGATCTCGAAGGTGGTCATGGTGCTCATCTCGAGATTGCCGCGCTGGATCGCCGGCACCTCGGTGCCCTGGCGGAACAGCGAACTGCCCGGATAGACCTCGACCTCCACCCCCACATCGGCATCGGCGACCTTGGTGGCGAAGCTCTCCAGCGACTTCGCCAGAAAGTCCGGCGCCGGGCCGGCGGTGGAGAAGCGGATGGTCTCCGCCTCGGCCATCGCGCACGTGACGGCGAGGGCGGCGGCAGCGAGTGCGATGCGGGTCGTGAACATCAAATGTCCTCTCGCAAAGGGGTTGAGACGCTGGGGTCAGTCCGGCCGCACCGAGACGGTGAGCGTCCCGATGCCTTCGATGGTCGCTTCGATGGTGTCGCCGCGGGCGAGGAACGCGCCCTTCGGGACGCCGACGCCGGCGGGGGTGCCGGTGAGAAGCACGTCGCCCGGCTCGAGCGTCATGATGCGCGAGGCGATCGCGATCTGCTCGGCCACGGAAAAGATCATGTCCCGGCTCGACCCGTCCTGCTTCACATCGCCGTTGAGCGACAGCTTCAGGCCGACATTCTGCGGATCGGGGATCGCCGACGCCGGGACGATCCAGGGGCCGAGCGGGCACGTGGTGTCGTTCGCCTTCCCGGCCACCCAATCGAGCTTGTAGAACTGGTCGGGCGCCTGGTTCTTGTCGCGGGCCGAGAGGTCGAGGGCGACGGTGTAGCCGGCGACATGGTCGAGCGCCGTCTCGACCGGTACCGCCCGCGCCGTGGTGCCGATCACGGCGGCGAGCTCGATCTCCCAGTCGAACTTCTCGCAATCGAGCGGCATGCGCACGGTGGCGCCCGCCCCCACCACCGCCTGCCGCGGCGGCTTCATGAAGAAGAACAGCCGCTGGCCTTCCTTGGTGGCGCCGGGCATCCCCATCTCGGCCAGGTGGTCGTAGTAGTTGGCGCCGGCGCAGAGCACCTTGCCGGGCCACAGGAGCGGGGCGAGGAATGCCGCATCGCCGAGGGTGGCGACCGGCGGGAGGCTCGCCACGACGAGCGCCTCGGCCGCCGCGATCGCTTCCGCGAGCGCTGCCCAGACGGGCACGATGTCGACCACCGCGGCGGGCAGCGCGATGCCGGTGAGAGCGGCGACGGCCGACGCCGAATAGAAGGCCTCGCCGATCTTCAGGCAGCCCACGGGGCCGGTGGGTGTCGCAAGTGTGGCAAGCGCCGTCATCGCCGGATCTCTCGAAATCGCCTCGGCAGGCGCCCGCGCCAGCGACATCCATTCGCTTGATCGGGCAGCCAGAACGCGGTCAGATTGACGCACTTGGATAACTCTGTCCAGAAGATTCCAAAATGTTGGGGCGATGGCACGACAAGGCACAGCAGCGGACGGCACGACCACCGCGGAGCGCATCTATTGCGCGATCAAGCGCGATCTCTTCGACGGCGTCTTCGAGCCCGGCGCGCGGCTCGGCAACAAGGCGTTGCAGGAGCGATATGGCTGTGGCGTCAGCCCCCTGCGCGAGGCACTGAGCCGGCTCTCGGGACAGAGCCTCATCGAAGCCGAGGGCCATCGCGGCTTCCGCGTGCGACGACCGACGCGCGCCGAGCTCGCCGACATCTACAGCCTGCGGGTTCTCCTGGAGGGCGAGGCGATCAGCCGCGCCGTCGCCCGGCGCGGGCCCGACTGGTGCGAGGAGGTCGCGTTGCGGCTCGCCGGCCTCATCGCCAACCAGCCGCCGGAGGCGGACGTCACCGACCACGCCTACCGCCTCCACGCCGACGCCTGGGAGGAGTGCCACCGCGCCTTTCACATGGCGATCTATCGCGGCGCGGGCTCGCCCTCGCTGCTGACCTCGATCGAAGCCGTCTACGATCAGTCGGAGCGCTTCCGGCATGCCCGCTGGCGGGCGACCTCCTACTCGGCGGTGAGCCAGTCGGCCCGCCAGGAGCACGAGATCCTCGTGGAGGTCTGCCGCGACGGTGCACCGGAAACGGCACGCGAGGTTCTCGCCGACCACCTCATGGGGACCGCCAAGGTGGTGGACGCCTGGCTCGCCCGACAGGACGGGGCGTGATCCTCACGGCCTCGTGACGGCGTCACATTCCGGGTCGGACAGGCCTTGCCAAGACGGGCGAGTGCCGCATTTCCACCGTGGATGACACCATCCGACACTCGTCGTCTTCACCGCGATGCGCGCTCGCGGGCTGATCTGCGAGACACTCTCCGCCGCGCCACCGCCACCGCGCACCGCCGTCTCGACCGTCGGTTCGAGGCGATGACCGGCGCCGCGACGCCCGAGCTCTATCACCGCTTTCTGCGCATGAACCATGCCGCCCAGAGCGCCCTGGAACGCTGGCTCACGACGCTCCGCGACAGCGCGTCGCGCGCCCTCTGCGCAAGCCGCTCCAGCCTCGTGCCGGCGCTCGCCGCCGACCTCGACGCCCTCCACCTCGCCCCGCTCGAACGCCGCCCCTTCGCCCGCGCCGACGACGCGGCGGAGGCCGCCGGCGTCATCTACGTGCTGGACGGCTCGCGCTTCGGCGCGCGGGCGATCGCGCAGGAGCTCGCCGCGAGCGGCGCCGCCCGTCGCTGGGACGGGATCTCCACCCATTTCCTCGACGCCGCCGCCAGCGGGCCGAGCCTCGCCTTCCGCAACCTGTGCCGGTGCGGCGCCGAGGGACGCGGCGGCGCGGTCCGCGCCGCGCGCGCGGCCTTCGGCCTCTACGAAGCCGCCGCCGACGACGCCGAGCGCGCCGACGACGCCTCCCGACGGAGCGTGTTCGAGACAGTATGAGCGACCATCGCCTGCCCTACACCGTTGATCTCAGCAACTGTGATCGGGAGCCCATCCATCTTCTCGGCCACATCCAGGATTTCGGCATCCTCCTCGCCGTGTCGATGGACTGGATGATCCAGCACGTCTCCATCAACGTGGCGGACGTGCTCGGCCGCACTCCCGACGAGCTGCTCGGCGCCCCGCTCTCCGACGCCTTCCCCGTCGCGACCATCGCCGCGGTGCGCGAGCGGCTGCAGCTTCTCACCCCCAACGAGGGCTCGGAGCGCATCTTCGGCATCGACCTCGTGGGGACCGGCCGCCTGTTCGACCTCTCGGTGCACATCTCCGGCGCCTCGATCGTGATCGAGGCCGAGCCGTCGGAACACCAGCCCGGGCGCAACACCGACACGGTGGTGAAGTCGATGCTGGCGCGGGTCCAGCGCTGCACGGCGCTGCCGCAGCTCTACAACGAGTGCGTCCGCCAGCTGCGCGCCGTCACCAGCTTCGATCGGGTGATGCTCTATAAGTTCGCCGAGAGCGGCGCGGGCCAGGTGATCGCCGAAGCCCACACCCACGGCATCGAATCCTTCCTCGGGCTGCACTACCCGGCGACCGACATTCCGAGCCAGGCGCGCGCTCTCTACGTCAAGAATCCCATCCGCATCATCGCCGACGTCGGGTCGGAGCGCGTGCCCGTCGAGCCCCTCCGCAACCCGCACGGCGAGCCGCTCGACCTGTCGCTGTCGGTGCTGCGCGCCGTCTCGCCGATCCACATCGAGTATCTGAAGAACATGGGGGTGTCGGCCTCCTTCTCGATCTCGGTGGTGATCGACGGCAAGCTCTGGGGCCTCTTCGCCCTCCACCACTACCGCCCCCGCCGGCTCTCCATGGAGGTTCGCTCCAGCGCCGAGCTGTTCGGGCAGATCGTCGGCCTCATCATCGAGGGGCGGCTCGCCACGGAGCTGCGCGAGGCCGACGAGATCGCCCGCGACCTGCACGACAAGGTCGTCGGCCGCCTCGTCTCCACCGCCCCCTCCGTCGACGAGCTGATCGACTTCGCCCAGGACTTTCGCGACCTCATCGCCTGCGACGGCTTCGCCGTGTGGGCGAACGGCGCCATCCGCACCGTGGGCGCCTGCCCGTCCGCCGACGAGATGCCCGCCCTCGCCCGCTTCCTCAACCGCGCCGCGTCGAGCCGCGTCTACGCCACCGACGAGCTGTCCGCCGTCTACCCGCACGCCACCGAGTTCACCGCGAGCGGCGCCGGCCTCCTCGCGATCCCGATCTCGCGCACTCCGCGCGACTATCTCCTCTTCTTCCGCAAGGAGATGATCGAGCACGTGACCTGGGCCGGCAATCCGGCGGAGAAGATCGCCGAGTACGGGCCGAACGGTCCGCGCCTCAGCCCGCGCAAGAGCTTCGAGGCGTGGCGCGAGACGGTGCGCGGCAAGAGCGCGCCGTGGACGCTGTCGCAGAAGAAGTCCGGTGAGGCGCTGCGCGTCGCGATCCTCGAAGTGCTCCTGCGCTTCACCGAGGAGACGGCGCGCCAGCGCACCCTCGCCACCCAGCGGCAGGATCTGTTGATCGCCGAGCTCAACCACCGTGTGCGCAACATCTTGGGGCTGATGCGGGCGCTGATCGCCCAGAGCCGGGCCGGAGCGCAGACGGTGGACGATTTCGCCGACATCATCGGCGGTCGCATCCAGGCACTCGCCCGCGCGCACGACCAGATCACCGACGACAGCTACGCCGCCCAGAGCCTCAAGCGCATCATCCAGACCGAGGTCGAGGCCTACGTCGGCCAGAAGGCGGGGCGGGTAAACCTCATCGGCCCCGAGGTGATGGTGGAGGCGCGGGCGTTCTCCCCCCTCGCCCTGGTGTTCCACGAGATGGTGACGAACTCGGCGAAATACGGCGCCCTCTCCGATTCCTCCGGCGTCGTCGACGTGACCTGGGGGGTGGACGACAACGACTGCGTCGCCATCGACTGGCGCGAGAGCAACGGCCCCCCGGTGACGCCGCCGACCCGGCGCGGCTTCGGCTCCACCATCATCGAGCGCTCGATCCCCTACGATCTCGGCGGCGAGGTCTCGCTCGACTATCGCCTCTCGGGCCTGCGCGCCCGCTTCAGCCTGCCGCCCGACCTCTACCGCGTCTCCGACGAACCGGCGCCCGCCCGCGAGACCGCGGCGGCGACCCCGCGCCTCGCCCGCGCCGAGGGCAATCTGGAAGGCCTCCACGGGCTGATCGTGGAGGACAACATGATCATGGCGCTCGATGCCGACCAGCTCCTCACCGACAACGGTATGGACGCCGTGTTCAGCGCCATGAGCGTCGCCGACGCCAAGCGCATCCTGGAGAGCGAGCGGGTCGACGTCGCCCTGCTCGACGTCAATCTCGGCAGCGAGACGAGCTTCGGCCTGATCGGCACGCTCAACACCCAAGAGGTGCCCTACGTGTTCGTGACCGGCTACGGCGAGCGGCTGGACCTGCCGGACGACGCCCGGCCCAGCTCCGCCGCCATCAAGAAGCCCTACGACGCGGAAGCCATCGTCAGCGCCATTCTGGAGGCGGTGGGCTCCCGCCCCGCCACCGACTGACGGGCGGCTTCAGGAAGGCCGCGCCGCATGCCGCCACCGGCCCACGCAACGGTCGCCTCAGTCGGTATGACGGCGACCGCGCGGCGTCATCGAGGCCTCCATGGTCGCGATCTTCTCCTCAGGCGCGGTGTCGATCCTCGCCACCACCGACATGCCGGGCGCCAGGCGATCGGCGAGCGGCTGATCGGGGTCGATGGCGATCCGCACCGGCAGCCGCCGCGCCACCTTCACGAAGTTCCCCGTCGCGTTGGAGGAGCTGATCACGCTGAATTCGGAGTTCGTCGCCGGCGAGAAGCGCTCGATGGTCCCGGTCAGCTCCTCGCCGCCCAGGGCGTCCACCGAAAAGCGCACCGGCTGACCGACCTGCATGTCGCCGATCTCCGTCTCCTTGAAGTTCGCCACCACCCAGATGCGGTCGGGCACCAGCATCGCGAGCCGCGTGCCCGCCGTCACATACTGACCGATGCGGGCGGCCACCTCGCCGAGACGCCCGTCGACGGGAGCGGTCACCTTGGTGTTCTCGAGATCGATGCGGGCGAGCTTCACCGCCGCCGCCGCGCTCTCCACCGCCGCCTGGAGCGAGCGGCGGTTGGTGACGACGGAGGCGAGGTTCTGCCGCGCGCTCTCGGCCTCGGCCTTCGCTTGATCGCGGGCGGCGCGGGCCTGATCGCGGGCGAGGCGCTGCTCGTCGGCGGCACGTACCGTAGCGACGCCCCGCTTCGACAGCTTCTCGATCCGCTGGAGGTTCGCCTCGTCCACCTTGAGCGCCGCCTCGGCGGAGGAGACACCGGCGTCGGCGGAGGCGATCTTAGCCTCGGCCGTGCTGCGGTCCTGCTCGGCGTTGGCGAGCGCCGCCTTCGCCCCGTCGAGCGCCGCCTCGGCCTGGGCGAGGCGCTCGCGATAGATGCGATCGTCGATGCGCACCAGCACGTCGCCGGCCGACACGCGGTCGTAGTCGGCGACGTCCACGTCGGCGACGATGCCCGACAGCTGCGGGGCGAGCGCCGTCACTTTGCCGCGCACGTAGGCGTCCTCGGTCAGGTGCACGCTGCTCGCAAAAGGAGGCAGGCGCCAGGCGTAGAGCGCGGCGACGACCCCGACCAGGCCGATCGCGAGGGCGAAGAGGGTGGCGATGTGGCGAGCAAAGCTGGACAGCATGGCGATCACGCCCTTTCTGCCGCCCGGCCGGGCGCGAGGCGCGCCCGCACATAGTCGGCGGCAAGGTGAATGAAGAGACCGGCAAGGGCCAACGCCGTGATGACCGCGATGACGCGGAAGGCGTCGGCGTAGGCGAGCACCACCGCCTCGCGCGTCGCCTCGCTCTTGAGCTGGGCGGCGGCTTGGGCCGCGCGGTTCGCCGCATCGGGCATCGTGGCGCCGTAGACCCCCGTCAGCGTGGCGAGGCGCTCGGTGACGAGAGTGTCGCCGAGCGCGAACCCTTCCACGATGCGCGTCAGGTGGAGCTGCTGGCGCAACCGGACGAACGTTCCGAACACCGCCGCTCCCAGGGTACCGCCGAGCTTCTGGGTCACGAGAAACACGATGATGAAGGACAGAATGTACTCGCGCCCCTTGGCGAGCGCCGCCATCAGCCCCCGCATCATCGCTGGCGGCAGGAAGAGCGCCGAGGCGAAGGCGATCATCCCCTGGCTGAGCAGCAGATCGTCGGGACGCGTGGCGCTGGTGATGGTGCTGTCCATCACGGCGCCGACGATGATCAGGAGGAGAGCGACACTGTGGAACCACGGCTCCTTGCCGGGCCGCATGCTCACGGCGCAGACGAGGCCGCCGGCAAGGCTCGCGACGAGGATCACCACGTAGAGCGTCTGCATGTCGGCGTTGAGGTAGCCCAGCGTGCGGAAGAGACCCGCCGCGCCCGACGTCTGCTCCGACAGCACGATGCGGAAGAGGAGAAGCGCCCCGGCGAAGTGCACGATCTGCGGGCTCGCGAGCCAGCGGATGTCGAGGAGCGGATTCTTGCGGTTGAGCTCGATCACCGCCGCGAGGGTGAGCGTCGCCGCCGCCACCACCACGAGCCAGCCGAGCCAGGGCGCCTCGAGCCACCAATAGAGCGTGCCGAGCGTCAGGACGACGGCGACCGAGCCGAAGCCGATGGCGATCAGGAAATAGCTCACCACGTCGGCCGCCTCGATCACCTTGTGGCGCGGCGGCGAGTTGAGCGGCAGCAGATAGATGAGGCCGAAGCCGATCATCGCGAGCGCCATCTCCATCGCCGTGAGGCCGTGCCACAGGCCGATGTCGAGGAGGTGGGGCGAGATCAGGCGGGTCACCGTCGGCCCGAGCATGATGAAGGTGAGCGCGGCCGAGAGCCCCACACCCAGCTTCAGCCGCGGCGGCAGCGGCTCCAGCATGTAGAGGAAGGCGAGCGAGGTCATCGGCGCCGCCGCCATGCCGCTCATGAAGCGCACGGCGATCGCGGCGTCGAGGTCGTGGGCGGTGTAGTTGAGGATGGCCGCCAGCACGAAGCCGAGGATCGACAGCTCGGCGAAGTTGCGCAGCCCGTATTGGGCGCGGATCTTCACGAGGGCCAAGGTCAGCGAGACGTTGGGCGCGAGGTAGGCGGCCGCAAGCCAGGTGACCTCGGCCTGGGTGGCGCCGAAGCTGCCCTGCAGCACATTGACGTTGCTCGAGACGAGGCTCTGCCCGAAGCCCTGCGCGAGGGCGAGCACCACCGAGGTGGCGCAGTAGCCCGCCGCCCGCAACGGCGGCATCGGAATATAGGCGAACGGCCCCGCCGGGGCGCCTGGTGCCGCGGCCGCCTCCGCCTGCGGCGCCCCCGCCGCGGCAGGGGCCGGGGACGCGGCGGACGGCCGCTCGGGGCTCGCGTCCGGCCCCCGCGACGCCGCGTCGGCGGGATCGGTCTTCTCGGCGATCGGCCCGGGGCGCGCGTCCACCTCAGGCCTCCTGGATGTTGGCGAGCATCTTGTGCAGCACCTTGTGGGCGATCCGTATGTCCTCCGGGTCGATCCCCTTCAGAAGCTGCTCGCGCATCGTCTCCGACATGCGCACCACGTCCTTCGCCTGCTCCTGCGCCGCCGGCGTCAGCACCACATGGCGCACCCGGCGGTCGCTGTCCGACGTCTCGCGCACCACGAGACCCGCCTGCTCCATGCCGTCGATCAGCCGCGCCATGGTCGGCCGCTCGACGTCGAGAGCATCGGCGAGCTCGGCCTGGGTCGGGGACTTGCAGCGCACCAGATAGAGGAACAGCCCGGCCCGCGCGTAGGTGAGCCCGCTCTCGCGCGCCCGCGCATCGAACAGGGTCCGCATCTTTCGGGCGACGGTGGAGAGGTCGCGGACGAAGCGCGATGTCTCGGGAGCATCCATGAAAGGATATCGACCTAATAGGTACTATGCTAACTATTATGTAGCTATCTAACCTCCCGCCGCGCGCTGCGCAAGAGGGCTCGTGCCCGCTCCTCGGTGGGCTTATGCTGTGCGCATTGGAACTGCGGACCCCCGAGCTGATTTTCCTTGCGAGTTCATCGCACCGAGAGGAGGACGGAAAATGGACATCAATGGCGTCGGATGGTTGACGGCGATCATCGTGGGCGGCCTTGCGGGATGGATCGCCGAGAAGGCCATGCGCAGCGACATGGGCCTCCTCATGAACATCATCCTCGGCATCGTCGGTGCGGTCGTGCTCAACGCGATCCTCGCCGCGCTCGACACGAGTCTGGGCGTCGGCTGGGTCGCCTTCCTCATCACCGGCATCCTCGGGGCCTGCCTGCTGATCTTCCTCGCGAGGCTGGTGCGCGGGAGAGGCTGACCCCTTCCCCTTGCGCGCCAATTCGGCCTATTGCACCCGGCGGACCTCCGGTCGGGCGACCGCGTCACGGCGTCGGACGGTCGGAGGGTGTGCCGCGGGAGGCTCGACGTGAGCCGCTCCGTCTGCTGAGGTTCCAGGGTAGGCCGGCAGAATGGACCGGGAGCGAGGTGGCGCCCACCCCGCCCGTCCGGTCGACTGTGGCGTGCCGACTGGTGCTCGAGCCCCGCGCCTCTCCGGCGCGGGATCGGGAAGAACGGGAGTGATCGTGCGGTCCGATCCGACGTTGAGCCTCGCCCTGTCGGGCAGCGGCGCCGAAGCCGGCAGCGGCGACGGACATCGCCTCATCACCGAGGCGGGACGCTTTGCCGAAGTCGCCGGACTGCGCGCGGTGTGGCTCGCCAACGATCACCGCATCGTCGCAGCGCCCTCGCCCAATCCGGCGATCGCCGCCGCGGCGATCGCCGTGCTCACCCGCCGCATCCGCCTGCGGGCCGGCCCGCTGCGCCTGCCGCAGGATCCGGCCGCCGTCGTGCGCGACTGGGCGATGGTCGACCATCTCTCCGGCGGCCGCATCGATCTCGCGCTGACGGCCGACGCGACCACCGCACTCGCCGAGGCCGCCGACACGGTGCGCCGCGTCTGGCGCGGCATCCCCGCCGAGGCGTCGCACCGCGCGGGCGCACCGCTGCAGCGCAACCTCACCCTGTGGCTCGCCCCGCAGGACGAGGCCGGCTTCGTGCTCGCCGGCCGTCTCGGCACCAACGTGCTCGTCGACCTCACCGAAACGTCGGTGGAGCGCATCGGCGCGATGGTCGGCGCCTACCATACGAGCCTCGGCGAGCACGGCTTCGACCCTTCGGGCGGCGTGGTGACGGTCACCGCACCCACCTTCGTGAGCGAGGACGCGGCGCGGGTGGAGCGCTCCGCCGTCGCGCCGCTGCGCCGGTGGCTGACGGCGCGGCGCGGCGAGGCCGCCGCCGCGCGCTGTCGCGACATCGTCGAGACGGCGTCGCTGATCGGCGATCGGGCGCACTGCCGCGCCGTCGTGACCGCGCTCGCCGACGCCGGTGTGACGGAGATCGCCGGCCTCGTCGATTTCGGCGTCGAGACGGACATGGCTCTCGACGCCCTCAGCGCCTTTGCCGCGCTCAGCATCGCGCCGGACCGTGCCGCTCTCGGCGCATCCACCCCGGTGCGGCGGCACGCCGAGCGCCCTCCCCTCGATGCCGCCGCCATCATCCCCCTCGCCGCGAACGCGCCGATCGCCGCCGACGGCCGCACCGCGCTCACCGAGGGGCTCATGGAGGGCCGGCCGCACCGCGTCGCCAGCATCGAGACCTTCGCCGGACGCATCGGCCTCTTCGCTCTGCCGATGTTCGCCGACGACGTCGGCGCCCGCCGGGCCGACGCCGTGGAGCTCGCCGGCGAGGCCTGCCTCCTCGCCGAAGCGGACGGGGCGCGCTGCGTCGCGCTGACCGGGCTCCTCCCCGCCGTCTCGCGCTACGGCGCGGCGGTGGCCGACAGCGCGCGCGGCAAGGGCGGCACGACGATCATCACCACCGGCCACGCCTACGAGGTCGCCAGCATCACCCTCGCCATCGAGGCGGCGCTCGCCCACACCGGCCGCGCCATCGACGAGGAGGACGTCGCCGTGATCGGGCTCGGCTCGATCGGCACCGGCGTGGTGCGCCGCCTGATGCGCCGCACCAGCCATCCTCACGCGATGATCCTCGCCGAGCTCGCCGCGAAGGAGCCGTTCGTGGAAGCGCTGGCCTTCGACCTCAGGGGCGAGTTCGGCTTTGCGGGCGAGACGAAGCTCGCCCTCTCGCGCACGCGTCAGGTCGACCCGACGATCAACGAGGCGAGCCTCGTGATCCTCACCGCCGGGGCCGCGGACGTCGTCATACCGGAGGCGCTGCGGGCGGGCGCCATCGTGATCAACGATCCGCTGCCCGGCGCTCTCGATACCGCCGCGGCGACGGAGCGCTGGGAGGACGCGGCCGATCTTCTCGTCCTCGACCGCGGTGGCCTGATCCTGCCCGAAGCGCCGACGCTCACGTGGGAGAGCACCACGGTGGACCGTGCGGCGTGGAACCGGCAGGGCTGCCCGGATGCCGCGCTTCCGGCGACGATCCTCGCCGCCCTCCTGACCGGTGCGGGGCCGCAGGCGCCCGGCGCCACCCTGACCGCAGTCGACGACAACGCCGTCTCCCTCGCCGCCGCGCAGCTCCTATCCCTCGGCGTGTCGGGAACGCCGCCGCAGAACGCGGGCTCGATCTATCCGCGGATGGCGCTGCGCCGCTTCTCCCAGCGCTTCGGCCCGGCGCACTGACCGTCGTCAGCCCTTCGCGAGGGCGGTGAGGCGGGTATAGGCGGCCGAGAAGCCCGCCAGCGAGATGTCGAGCTGAAGCTTGGCGTTGTTCTGCGCCAGCACGAAGCGGACGCTCATCTTGCCGCCACGCTGCAGCTCGGCGATCTCGGCCGTGCTCGGCTTGGTCTCGACGATGCAACCCGCCGGCACGCACATCCGGTAAGAGAGGGTGCGCTCCGCGTTCTCGTCCACCTTGACGGCGGTGCCCTCGGAGAGGAGCACGCCGAGCGGCGTCAAGAGCACCATCGTCACGTCGTCGTCGAGGAGGGCGATCTCCATCTGCAGGATGCGTTCGCCGGCTTCGCCCCGCGACAGCGCCTGCACCATCCAGCAGCGGCGCGTGTCGTTCTGCTTGGCGCACCGCACCGTCCAGTCGCGATAGACCTCGGTGAGGGCGTCGGGGGTCTGCGCCCACGACGACGCAGAGCCCGTCAGGACGCCGACGACGGCCAGCGCGCCGAGCCACACCGCGCGGCGGACGAGAGCTGTCAACGGACGCCGGCGGCGGCTTTGCGGAAGGCTTGTCATGTCTCGTTCCATTGTCGACGTCTGGGGAGGGGCGGCGCCACGCCGGCACGGACATGTCCGGCTCTCTCGTCGCAACGACTGTTTGATCCGATTCCTCACGCCTTCGTCCATAGCGCCTCCGTCCATGGCGTACCGGGAAGGCTCGGCGCGAAGGCGGCCGATGCCGTTTGCGTGGCGATGCCGTTCGCATGGTGGCGATGGCCGGCAGGCGGATCATCCCGGCGGTGCCGGGAGGGCGTGCGGGCGCGGGAGCATGCGCCATCGGCATTTCGGCCGGACGACGGAGCATCGGCGTGCCGATCCGCCGGGCGGCGATCGTCACAGCGGGATGGGAGGGGGATGGTGGGCGCACAAGGACTCGAACCTTGGACCCGCTGATTAAGAGTCAGCTGCTCTACCAACTGAGCTATGCGCCCCCGGTGAGACGCCGAAATAGTCGACCGATCGGCTCGCGTCAACCGCTGAGGGTGGAAAGGTTCAGACGTTTTGCCCGGCCGCCTCGCGCAGATAGCATCCCGTGATGCGCCAGCTCCCGTCGGGCTGCCGCGCCAGCGTGTAGAGCGCGGTCCACGCCTTGCCGGACTGGTCGACGATGCCGACCTCCTGGGCGAACCGCCCGTCGTCGATCGCATGGGAGCGCAGGAAGACCGGCGAGCGGCCGTAATAGACCGGCGCGTAGCCTCGCCGCACCATGGTGATGAAGCGCTCGGGCGTCGGAAACATGCGCTTGAGGGAGGGCGCGGCCAGAGCGTATGCGGCCTTCGCATCGCCGGCTTTGAAAGCGTCGAGCTGGGCGCGGATCGTTTGCCGCACCGCATCGGGATCCGCCTGGGCGGCGCCGCTCAAGGCGAGAAACGCCACAAGAAAGGCCGAAACGGCAAGCTTCATGGCCACCCTCCACTCGAGGAGATGGAAGCGTAGCAAGGCCCATGCCGTTAGGCCACCCCAATCGTCGCACCCCCAACAGAGGCGACGCAAGGTGTGGACAAGCTCCCCGGCGGCCGCTCAGCCGAGGAGATCCGCCGCCAGGGCGCGCAGCTGGGGTCCGAGATCGTCGCGATCGAGCGCATAGGCGAAATTGGCGCCGAGGAAGCCGATCTTGGAGCCGCAGTCGTAGGTCGTGCCGGCAAAGCGCAGGCCCATGAAGCCGTCCTCGCGCATCAAGGTCAGCATGGAGTCGGTGATCTGGATCTCGCCGCCGGCGCCCTTCTCCTGCGTCTCGAGGAGGCCGAAGATGCGCGGCTTCAGGATGTAGCGGCCGGTGATGATGAGGTTGGACGGGGCGGTTCCCTTCGGCGGCTTCTCCACCATGCCGGTGACGTTGAAGACGTCGCCGTCGCCGTCGATCTCCACCACGCCGTACTGGTCGGTCCGCTCCGGCGCCACCTCCTCGACGGCGATCACGTTGGTGCCGTGGGTGTTGTAGACGTCCATCATCTGGGCGAGGCAGCCGCGCTCGGCCTTGATGATCACGTCCGGCAGCAGCAGCGCGAACGGCTCGTCGCCCACGAGGTTGCGGGCGCACCAGACCGCGTGGCCGAGGCCGAGCGGGGCCTGCTGGCGGGTGAACGACACCGTCCCCGCCTCCGGCAGCTCCGCCGTCAGCGCCTCGAGCTGGGCCGTCTTGCCCCGAGCCCGCAACGTCTCCTCGAGCTCGTAGGCGATGTCGAAGTGATCTTCGATCACCGCCTTGTTGCGGCCGGTGACAAAGATGAATTCCTCGATGCCCGCCTCGATGGCCTCATCGACGACATATTGGAGAACCGGCCGGTCCACCACGGTCAGCATCTCTTTCGGCAATGCCTTCGTGGCGGGAAGAAAGCGTGTACCGAGACCGGCAACGGGGAACACGGCTTTACGAACGGGCTGCATGGGGTCGCCTTATACTATTTTATATATGCGGCCACCGCGGGCGACCACCACTCAAGCCTTACTGCCAATCAGCCGATAGCGAAAGATCCACTCACACAGCAGCCCGACGGCGACCGATCCGACGACCCACCCGCCATAGTAGATCGGATCGAAGAATTGGCTTGTATATTCAGGGAAGAAGAACGTCCGCGTGAGTTCCGTCGAATGCATGAATGGATTGTAGTACAGATAGGCGACAACCTGTGGAGGAAGCCGATCAGCCGTATAGAACATCCCCGATGCGATGCCCAGCGGGGTGGTAATGATGCTGAAGATGTTCCCCCAAAACGGGAACCATGACTTGATCGTCATGTTGACCATGCAGAAACCGAAGCCGATCAGCGCATTGCAGAAGCCTGGGAAAAGCGAGAGAATCCAGTACTCCGGCTCCACGACCTTGAACACCAGCTTGAAGAATACGGTGATCAGGAGGAACAGGGCCGCCAGCGTGAGGAAGTTCGCCAGGATCCCGCCGATGACGAGATCCAGCACCCCGAGGTGGGGAAGCACCAGCGAGCGCCGCAATTTCATGAAGGTCCGCTCGCCGCCGAGGGAGGACAGGCGGAAGATCGAGATCGGGATGATGCCCGTCATCAGGAAGAGCATCAGGTAGTCGCCGAGACCGGGGTCGCGAAGACGGATGAGGCTGAAGGCGAGCGTCATCATGCCGATGGTGGCCAGCGGCTCGACGACCGCGGTCAAGACGCCGAGCGGCGACTCGCGGTGCTTGAGCATGACGTCTCGCGCCGCCACCGCGTAGAGAATGCGCGCCTGCGCGCTGATCGCGTTGCCGATCATCGACTTGCACTCCACTTCGGCCGGCGATGCCGGCCCGTCGCTTTATCGATCCCGTGCCATATGGTCCGCATCATCGCCGTGTCACGAAGGCGGCTTCAAGCGGGTCGAACGCGGATGGATAGCACGGATCAAGGTCGAGCACCGGGCCCCAGTCCATGCGGAACCGCTCCGCCTCGACCGCCCGTGCCCAACGCCATATGGCGCCGCCGCGGGAAAACAGCGCGTCGGAGGGCTGTTGGCCGATGCTGACCGACTCGTGGTGGACCGCGGTCGCCGACGGCACGAGGCAGTTGGCGAGCCCCCGCTCGCGCACCCGCAGGCAGAGATCGATGTCGTTATAAAGCACCGGATAGCGTGCCGCGTCGAAGCCACCAAGCGCAAAAAACAGCTCCGCCCGAAGCGCCATCAGCGCCCCCGTGACCGCCGAGACGCTGGTCGCGATCCGTTGCCGGCCCATGTAGCCGCCCGCCCGGCCCGAGAGGAAGCGCTCGAGGTGGCGAACCCGCGCCTCTCCCGCGAGCACCAGCCCCGCATGTTGAACGCGTCCGTCGGGATAGAGCAGGCGCGCCCCGGCGACCCCGACCTGTGGACGCGCCGCCGCGACGGCGAGGCGGTCGATGGCGGCGGGATCGGTGAAGGCGATGTCGTTGTTGGCGAATATCAGTATGTCGCCGCGGGCCGCGGCGGCGCCGAGGTTCGAGAGCGCCGCGAAGTTGAAGGGGCGGTCGTCGCGGATCAGCGTCACCTCGGGCCGGGCGGCGGCCTCCTCCAAAAGGCGCAAGGCGCGTGCGTCGCGACTGCCGTTGTCGACGAGGATCAACTCCGGAGGGTCCGCCGAGGGCGCGAAGAGCGTCGCGAGGAACCGCGCCAGATGGTGGGGCGCATCCCGCGTCGGGGTGATCAGCGAAACCGGCGGACGCGCCGTCGAGGGGCGCACCGCCGGGGCCGCCACGGAGACGCCGCCGCGCCGCTCCACCAGCACGAAGGGAATGTGGGTGCCCCCTGCCGCGCCGTCGGCGGCGAGCGGCAGTGGCCCTCCGCCCGCCCGCTGCCGGATCGGGTCGGGCGCGGCGAAGCGCTCCGGCGAGGACGAGAGCCCGAGAACGCGCCACGCGGCGTCGGCGCTCACCGGTCCGGGCGGCGCGCGGCGGATGGCCTCAACGGCCGGCTCCGTCAGACGCTCGCCGGGCCGAAGGGTGACGTCTGCCGGCGCCGCGTCGGCAGCGACGGCACCGGCGGGCAGCGGTACCGTGCCGCTCGTCGCGACCCGCACCGGCCCCTCGCGCATCACCGGGCGGGCGAGCCAGCGCGCCAGAGCCGCCCTTTCCTCGCCCCTCCCCCGGCGGTGCCGCCGATCGGCCGGTGTCGCGAGACGCGCCACCGCCTCGAGACCACCGCCGCGGCTCGTCGCGAGGCGGCTCGTCGCCATGAGCAGCCGTCGCCCGACCGCTTCCCCCGCGAGCCGGACGACGAGGCGGATCCGCCCCCACGGCGACAAGCGCCGCACGCGGAGCTCCCGCAGATCCACGACGCCGCTCTGGGTGCGCGGACGCAGCACGACGACGGGCGTCGGCCGATCGAGGCGCACCACCCCGCGGTGCAGCGCGCCGGCGACCGGCCGCAGGATCGCCGCGGTGTCGAGGGGAGACGCCGCCCCCTGCGCCAGGATGCGCGGCTCGACGAGAGCCGGCGCACCGTCCTCGGTGAGGGCCTTCACCGCAAAGCTCCAGAGGCCGGGGCGAAGCGGCGGCGCGAAGGCGAGCCGCACCGCCCCCGCCTCCTCCACCTCGAAGCGGGTGCCCGCGATCCGAACCGCCTCCACCGCGTCGATGGTGATCGCCTCGTCCCAGCCCGGCGGCCGCCGACCCGCCACCTCCGTCTCGGGCGACGCCTCGCCCGCCTGGCGCGGCGGCAACGCCACCGGCCCCATCCGCCAATCGGGCAGAAGCGACGCCCAGGCCGGGGCCGGCTCCACGGAGAAGGCGACGATCTTGAGGCGCGCCGCCTTGACCGGCGCGAGGCGGATGGCGTCGAGCGGCGCCGACAGCGCGAAGCGCGCCTCGACCACCTTCGCGACCGCCGGCACCGGCAGGGGGATCGGGCCGTCGCCGGTGAGGGCGTCCACCCTCAGGGCCGCGGGGTCTGCGAGGGTGAGGCGGAGGCGCCAGCAGCCCGGCGCGAGCGCCACCCGCACCACCACGAAGCCGGCTCGGGGCGCGAAGTCCAGGACCTCACCATCCGCGACGACCGCGCCGTCGAGCCGAGCCGTGCCACCGAAGGCGGCGAGCGCCGCCGCCGCGTCAGGCGAAGATCGGGCCAAGCGCGCCGAAGGCGGGAAGCTCCCGATCCTTCTCCGAAAGCATGGCCGCCGCCGGATCGATGCCCCAGTCGATGGCGAGGTCGGGATCGTCGAAGCGGATCCCGCCCTCGCTCGCCTTGTCGTAGAAGCCGTCGACCTTGTAGCAGACCGCCGTGTCGGGCTCGCGCGTGACGAAGCCGTGCGCAAATCCGCGCGGCACCAGAAGCTGCGCCCCGTTCTCGGCGCTGAGCTCGGCCCCCACCCAGCGGCCGTAGGTGGGCGAGGCGCGGCGCAGGTCCACGGCGACGTCGAAAATCGCCCCCTGCACCACGCGCACCAGCTTCGCCTGAGCATACGGGGGGGCCTGAAAATGCAACCCGCGAATGGTGCCCACAGCCCTGGACAAGCTTTGATTATCCTGTACGAAGTCGAGCGCGAGGCCCGCTTCGGCCATGCGCCGGGCGTTGTAGGTCTCCTCGAACCACCCGCGGTCGTCCTGGAAGCGGCCCGGCCGGAAGAGGACAACGTCTTTGATTTCCAGCGGGACGATCTCCACGCGAGGCTCCGAAGTGTTTTGGCTCGTTGCCATTAGCGTGTATGACGTTGGGAGCGCGATGGCAAAGCGGAGTCCCTACGCGTGAGCCGACCCCTCGTCCTGCTCGACCTCACCCGCCTCTTCAGTGCGGCGGGGCGCTCGGCCCCAACGGGCATCGAGCGGGTGGAATATGCCTACGCCCGCTGGCTGCTCGGCCACAGCAGCGTCCATGCGCGCTTCGTCGTCACGCTGAACAGCAGCGTGCGCCTCGTCGCCGACAACCAGGTCCCCACCTTCCTCGACCGTCAGCAGCGCACCTGGGCAGCCGGCGCGGAGGGCTTCTCCGCGGCCAAGGCGATCGAGAACATCAACAAATTCCTCTCCGGCGGCGAGCTGGTGCCGGCGCCCAAGCTCGGCTACCTGTCGCGCGAGGAGCGCATTCAGCGCCGCACCCGCCGCCACAGCGGCAAGCCCTCCACGCTTGCGAACTGGGCCCAGCAGATGGCGAGCCGTTGGGCGGGCGAGCCGCTCAGCCCGCTGCTGCAGCGCTCCAGCCGTCGCCGCTCGGTGGTCTACCTGCGCGTCTCGCCCGACAAGATGGAAAATCCGTCGCCGATCGGGCGCTTGAAGACCTTTCCCAACATCAAGATGGTGACGTTGGCGCACGACGTCATTCCGGTCGACCATCCGGAATATGTGCGCCCGAAATCGACCGAGGTCTGCGCCGCGCGGATCCGCACGATGGCGCGTTATTCCGACGGGATCATCGCGACGTCCCGCTACGTCGCCGATCGGCTTGCCCCCTGGCTCGGCCCCCAGCCGCCGCTCCTCACGATCTCCCACATCGGCATGGACACGACGGGCGGCAGCCGGATGAGCGAGCTTCCGGACCTCGTCCGCACGCCCTATTTCCTCATCATCTCCACCATCGAGGCGCGCAAGAACCACCTGCTCCTCCTCAACATCTGGCAGCGTCTCGTGGCCGAGTTCGGCGACGCCGCGCCCAAGCTCATCATCGCCGGCAAGCGCGGCTGGGAGGCCCAGACCACCCTCGCGATGCTCGACCGGGCCCGCGCCCTTGACCGCCACGTCTACGAGGCCGGCGCCGTGCCGGACGAGGCGCTCGACGTGCTGCGGCGCAATGCCACCGCGCTGTTGATGCCCTCCTTCGTGGAAGGCTTCGGCATGCCGGTCACCGAGGCGCTCGCCGTCGACACCCCGGTGATCGCATCCGACATACCGGTTTTCCGCGAAGTCGTGGGCGACGCCGCGGAGCTGATCGACCCGACGGACGGCCCCGCCTGGCGCGCCGCGATCCTCGACTATGCAGCGCCCGATTCGCCGCGCCGCGCCGCCGCCCTCGCCCGCGCCCAGCGCTTCGCGGCACCCACCTGGCAGAGCCATTTCGCCCGCGTCGCACCCTTCCTCGAGGAGGTCATCGGCGAGACGCGGCCGAGCCTTTCGCAGAAAGCCCGCGAGGCGCTGCGCAAGGTGAGCTTCGAACCGGCACCCGACCGCGGGCGCCTCATGCCGCGGCACTGACGGCACACGCCATCAATTTCACGCATATCCGGGTCTAGGTTCGCGCCCCGCCATCGGCTATCAGGACGGCAACCGATCGGCGCCGCCGGGCGCCACCTGACGAAATGGGGGATCGCTTGACAGCCATCATCGACATCGTGGGTCGCGAGATCCTGGATAGCCGCGGCAATCCGACAGTAGAAGTGGACGTCACGCTGGAGGACGGCACCATCGGCCGCGCGGCCGTTCCGTCCGGGGCCTCCACCGGCGCCTACGAGGCGGTGGAGAAGCGCGACGGCGGCGAGCGCTACGGCGGCAAGGGCGTCAGCGAAGCAGTCGCCGCGGTGAACGGGGAGCTGTTCGACGCTCTCGCCGGTCTCGACGCCGAGCGCCAGCGCCACATCGACGAGCTGATGATCAGCCTCGACGGCACGCCCAACAAGGCCAAGCTCGGCGCCAACGCCATCCTCGGCGTGTCGCTCGCCGTCGCCAAGGCGGCCGCCGCCTCCGCCGGCATGCCGCTCTACCGCTACGTCGGTGGCGTCAACGCCACCTGCCTGCCCGTGCCGATGATGAACATCCTCAACGGCGGCGTGCATGCCGACAATCCCATCGACTTCCAAGAGTTCATGGTGATGCCGATCGGCTACCCCTCCTTCGCGGAGGCGCTGCGGGCCGGGGCGGAGATCTTCCACGCGCTCAAGTCGAAGCTGAAGCAGGCCGGCCACAACACCAATGTGGGCGACGAGGGCGGCTTCGCCCCCAACCTGCCCTCGGCCCGCGCCGCGCTCGACTTCGTGATGGAGGCGGCCGGCCAGGCCGGCGTCCACATGGGCAAGGACGTGTTCCTCGCGCTCGACTGCGCCGCCACCGAGTTCGTCGCCGACGGCCAATACCGTCTCGAAGGCGAGCAGCGCACGCTGCAGCCGGCGAAGATGGTCGACTACCTCGCCGAGCTCGTCGACGCCTACCCCATCGTCTCCATCGAGGATGGCATGGGCGAGGACGACTGGGACGGCTGGGCGATGCTGACCGAGCGCCTCGGCGCCAAGTGCCAGCTCGTGGGCGACGACCTCTTCGTGACCAACGAGACCCGTCTCGCCGAAGGCATCGAGAAGAAGGTCGGCAACGCCATCCTCGTGAAGGTCAACCAGATCGGCACCCTCACCGAGACGCTCGATACCGTCGACCTCGCCCAGCGCAGCGGCTACCGCGCGGTGATGAGCCACCGCTCGGGCGAGACCGAGGACGTGACCATCGCCGACCTCGCCGTCGCCACCAACTGCGGCCAGATCAAGACCGGCTCGCTCGCCCGCGCCGATCGCACGGCAAAGTACAATCAGCTTTTGCGGATCGAAGAAGCGCTGGGTCCCAGCGCCCGCTACGCTGCGCGAGGCTTGCCCGTCTAAGTCGAGACGCGTTTACCCTCGGTTGTGCCGCCTCCACATTGGGGGCGGCGCACCCTGATGCGCCACGTTCTTCTCAACGAGGAGCCGGCGCATGGAGACGATTTCAATCTCCGGCCTGCACCGAGCCTTCGGCTTTTCCGATGCGGGCTACATCATCTCGGCAAGCGGCACCCGCTACGTCTTCGACGAGAGGGCCGTGGTCACGGCCTCCGCCGAGGCGGTGCTGGGGATCGGCTACACCGACAACTTCATCGATATCCACGGCACGCTGACCTCCACGGCGGCGACGGCGCTGCACCTTGCCGGCGCCGGGCGCAACACGGTCTATCTCGGCACCAAGGCGACCCTCACCTCCTCGTCCGTCACGATGCTGATCGAGGGCGCCGACAACGTCGTCCACAACTATGGCCGCCTCGTCTCCGACCGGGCCAACGCCGTCGCCTTCACCGGCAACAACGCCACCTACTCCAACGGCGGCCTCATCGAGGGGGCGACCAACGCGATCTTCCTCGGCGGCCACTTCGGCGTCGGCCTCAACACCGGCACGCTGCGCTCCGGCCTCTCGGCGGTCTACGTCCACGGCAACTTCAACACCTTCACCAACGAGGGGACCATCGAGGCCGGTGACGTGGGCCTGCGCATCGACGGGACCGGCACCGACGTCACCAACGCCGGCACCATCATCGGCACCTTCGGCGGCGTCGAGACCGGCGCCGGCAACCGCACCGTGCTGCGCAATACGGGCACCATCCTCACCGCCTCCGGCCCCACCGTGCGCACCGACACCGACGCCGACCAGAACGCCACCATCATCAACGCCGGCACCATCGACGCCGCGACCGACACCGGCGTCGCGATCTCCGGCGGCGACGGCAAGGAGGTCGTCACCAACTGGGGCGTCATCCGTGGCGACGTCGACCTCGGCGACGGCAACGACAAGTTCGAGTTCACCGGCGCCGGCATCGTCGTGGGCATCCTCACCGGGGGCGACGGGCGCGACACGCTAATCGGGGCCGGGCGTGCCGACCGCCTCTTCGGCGGCGCCGGCAACGACAGCCTGCGCGGCAACGACCAGAACGACCGCCTGTTCGGCGACGCCGGCGTCGACACCCTCCATGGCAACGACGGCAACGACCTCCTCAACGGCGGAGCCGACCGCGACATCCTGCGGGGCGGCCCCGGCAACGACACCCTTCAGGGCGCCCACGGCAACGACGCGCTCTTCGGCGACGACGGAAACGACCGGATCGCCGGCGAGATCGGCCCGGACATGATCAACGGCGGCGCCGGCAACGACTATCTCGACGGGGGCGACGACAACGACATCCTCTACGGCGGCGACGGCTTCGATTCCCTGTTCGGCCAAGGCGGTCACGACCGTCTCTACGGCGGCGAATGGGGCGACGGCCTCAACGGCGGTCCGGGAGCCGACCTCATCGAGGGCGAAGGCGGCAACGATCGCGCCGTCGGCGGGTCGGGCAACGACACCTTGCGCGGTGGTCCCGGGCGCGATCTCCTGCGCGGCGACGGCGATCGCGACGAGCTCGACGGCGGCGCCGACTTCGACACCCTCGAAGGCGGCAGCGGCGATGACACGCTCCTCGGTCAGGCCGGCGCCGATCGCCTCAACGGTCAGGAAGGCGACGACGTCCTCGAGGGCGGCAGCGAGAACGACTTTCTCTGGGGCGCCACCGGCAACGACCTCCTCAAGGGCGATGCCGGCCGCGACACCATCTATGGCGGCATCGGCGCCGACACGCTCTATGCCGGCACCGGCGGCGACTTTCTCTACGGCGAGGCCAACAACGACTATCTCGTCGGCAGCCCGCAACCCGACGAGCTCGACGGTGGTCCGGGCAGCGACACCCTCTCCGGCCTCGCCGGCGCCGACCTGATGAAGGGCGAGGAAGGCAACGATCTCCTCCTCGGCGCCCAGGGCGACGACTTCATGCGTGGCGGCAACCACAACGACAGCATCGCCGGCCACGACGGCGCCGACCGACTGTTCGGCGAGCCCGGCAACGACAGCCTCGACGGCGGCGCGCACAACGACGTGCTGAACGGCGGCCCGGGCAACGACGATCTCTGGGGCGGCCCCGGTGCCGACACCTTCTACATGGTCCCGCGCACCGACCACGACGTGATCCACGACTTCCAGAAAGGGGTGGACCGGCTGCACCTCGGCTTCTTCGACATGACGCTGCAGTCCGCGCGGGCGGCGGCGACGCAACAGGGGCCGCATCTCGTCATCGCCCTCGCCGCCGGCCAATCGGTCACCATCGAGAACGTCACGTTCAACGACATCGTCGGCGACATCCTCGTCTAGCGCGCTTGCCGCTCAGGTTGGATCAACTTGAGCGAAGAGCAATCGCGCCAGATCTGGAGAGCGAGCACGCATTTCCCACTCAACCTGATCCAGGTTGAGTGGGACGTGTTCTAGCGGCGCGCGGCGGCCCCACCCGACGCGCCTCGCGTAGAGGCGCCCGCTACGGCGGGCTGGCGGCGCCTACGGCCAGACGGTGCGCCACCGCCGCGCCGTCTCGGCGAAGCGGCCGGCCTCGATCGCCTCTCTCAGCTCGCGCATCAGGCGCTGATAGAAATGGATGTTGGCCCAGGAGAGGAGCGTCGCCCCGAGCGGCTCGCCCACCCGGACGAGATGGTGCAGATAGGCACGCGAATAGTCCGCCGCCGCCGGGCAGTCGCTCTCTGGATCGAGCGGCGACATATCCTCGGCGAACCGGGCGTTCTTGAGGTTGAGCTTGCCCTCAGACGTGTAGGCGACGCCGTGGCGGCCGGCGCGCGTCGGCATCACGCAGTCGAACATGTCGATGCCGCGCTCCACCGCGCCGATGATGTCGGCGGGGGTGCCGACACCCATCAGATAGCGCGGCGCGTCGGCCGGCAGATGCGGCTCGGTGATCTCGACGGTCTCGAACATCTCCGCCTGCGGCTCGCCCACCGCGAGACCGCCGATCGCGTAGCCCTCGAAGCCGATGTCGACGATCCCGTCGGCAGAGCGCACCCGCTCGTCGCGATCGGTGCCGCCCTGCACGATGGCGAACTGGAGGAGCCCCTCCGCGGCCTCGGCGCGGAAGGCACGGCGGGCGCGGGCCGCCCAGTCGAGCGACAGCCGGTTCGCCCGCCTCACCTCCTCGATGGGCGCGGGCAGCCGCACGCACTCGTCGAGCTGCATCTGGATGTCGGCACCGAGCTTCAGCTGAATCTCAACCGCCTTTTCCGGCGTCAGGCGGTGCATCGAGCCGTCGACGTGGCTCTTGAAGGTCACCCCCTCCGGGTCGACGCGGCGCAGGTCGGACAGGCTCATGACCTGGAAGCCGCCCGAGTCCGTCAGAATGGTGCTGTCCCACCCCATGAAGCGGTGGAGGCCGCCGAGGCGGGCCATGCGGTCGGCGCCGGGTCGCAACATCAGATGATAGGTGTTGCCGAGCACCACCTGGGTGCCGGTCGACGCGACGTCGCGCAGCTGCATCGTCTTCACCGTCGCCTGCGTGCCGACGGGCATGAAGGTGGGCGTGTCGACGACACCGTGGGGCGTCGCGAGGCGGCCACGTCGGGCGCCCCCGTCGCGGGCGAGAAGGGTGAAGCTCATCGGGGGTCCGCGAAGATCAGCGACGCATCGCCGTAGGAATAGAAACGATAGTCGTGGCGAAGGGCGTGGGCGTAGATCGCCCGCATGCGCGCCAGCCCCGCGAACGCTGCCACCAGCATCAGCAGCGTCGAGCGCGGCAGATGGAAGTTGGTGAGAAGAGCATCGGCCACGTGGAAGCGGAAGCCGGGGCGGATGAAGAGGCGCGTGTCGCCGGTGAAGGGCGCGAGCACCCCCTCCCCCGCCGCACTCTCCAGAAGCCGCAGCGAGGTGGTGCCGACGGCGACGATCCGCCCCCCCGCCGCCTTGGTCGCGGCGATCTCGGCGACGGTGGCGGCCGACACGGTGCCCCACTCGGCGTGCATCTCGTGCTCGTTGAGGTGCTCGGTCTTGACCGGCAAGAAGGTGCCCGCCCCGACGTGGAGCGTCACCCGCGAGAGGCCGATCCCCCGCTCGGCGAGCGCCGAGAACAGGCGGTCGGTGAAATGGAGCCCGGCGGTCGGGGCGGCGACCGAGCCCGGAGGGTCGGCATAGACGGTCTGGTAGTCACTCTCGTCGCGGGCGTCGGGCGCGCGCTTCGCCGCGATATAAGGGGGCAGCGGCATCGCGCCGGCGGCGAGCGGATCGGCCGCGAAGCGCACCGTCACGGTCGGCCCCGTGCGCGCCTCCACGCGCCCCTCCACCACGCCGCCCGGGACGGGGAAGCGCAGTGTGTCGCCCTCGCCGATGCGCTTGGCGGGCTTGGCGAACGCCGTCCAGCGCAAGGGCTCGTCCTCCACGAGGAGGGTGAGCTCCACCCGCGCGGTGCCGGCCGGCCGCAGCCGCTCGCCCACGAGGCGGGCAGGGATCACGCGGCTGTCGTTCACCACGAGACGGTCGCCGGGGGCGAGGATCTGCGGCAGGTCGCGCACGATCCTGTCCTCGAGGCGCCCGTCGGCGTAGGAGGTCAGGAGCCGGGCGGCATCGCGCGGCTCGGCCGGGCGCAGCGCGATGCGCGCGTCCGGCAGCTCGAAATCATAGTCGGACAGGGAGTCGCCGTCGGCGACCCCCGCTGGCACGGCGCTCAATCAGCCGTCGGCGCCGATGCGCGCCTTGAGGATGCGGTCGGGGTTCGACACCGCACCGTTGTTCTGCATCGTGCCGGCCTTCAGCCCGTCGATATACTCCATGCCGTCGAGCACGCGGCCGAACACCGTGTACTGGCGGTTGAGGCTCGGCGCCGCGTCGAACATGATGAAGAACTGCGAGTTGGCGCTGTTGGGATCCATGGTGCGGGCCATCGACACGATGCCGCGCACGTGCGGCTCGTTGTTGAACTCCTGCTTCAGGTCCGGATAGTCGGAGCCGCCGGCGCCGGTGCCCGTCGGATCGCCGGTCTGGGCCATGAAGCCCGGGATGACGCGGTGGAAGGGCACGCCGTCGTAGAAGCCCTCGCGCGCCAGCGTCTTGATGCGCTCGACGTGGTTCGGCGCGAGGTCCGGCAGGAGCTCGATGATGACGTTGCCGTCCTCGAGCTCCAGGATGAGCGTGTTCTCCGGATCGGCGGCGGCCGCGTAGGCGGTGGTGCACAGCGCCATGGCGGCGGCTGCGAGCAGGCGGGAAATCATCGATTGGCTCCTCATTGTTGGTCGTCTGGCCGATGCGGTTCTGCGACCGCCACCGGCTGCGGCCCGGTCAGCCGGGGTAACGCAACCGAAGTCGTTCGGCCACCGTCTCCGGCACGAACGCGGTCACGTCGCCGCCGAGCTGCGCGATCTGCCGCACCAGCGTGGCGGTGATATGGCGCACCGGCGGCGAGGCGGGAAGAAAGACGGTGAGCAGCCGCGGCTGCAACGTGGCGTTCATGCCGGCCATCTGCATCTCATAGTCGAGGTCGGTCCCGTCGCGAAGCCCCCGGATCAACAGCGTCGCCCCGACGTCCGCCGCCGCCTGAGTCACGAGATTGCGGAACGAGACCACCTCGAGCCGATCGCCGAGATTGCCGGCGACGGTGTAGAGCGACTCGCGCAGCATGTCCTCGCGCTCCTGGAACGAGAACATCGGCGTCTTGCCCGGATGGACGCCGATCCCGATCACCACCTTGTCGGCGAGGCGAAAGGCCTGTCGCAACACATCCATGTGTCCGTTGGTCACGGGATCAAAGGAACCAGGGTAGAACGCCACGCGCATAGTCTCGTCCACTTTGTTAACGACCTGCCGAAAACCGAGATCGCTCTCCAGATTATCTTAACGATTCTGAACGAGCCGCGTCGACGACTCATTTGCCCAGGGTAAATCAGAGCTAACAAATTCGCATTGTTACTCTCGGAACCGGTTCATTATTTCTGCGTTGTTCCCACCGTGTGCCGCTTGGCGCTCGAGACCCACCGTCGCCGGCGGTTCTGCGAAAACCGCACGGGGGTGGGAATAGAGAGCCACTTAGTAGCGTTGATATCGCAACACCAGCTCGATGCCCCGATCGTCCGAGCTGTGATGCGGATCACAGCGGCAAGCCCGGTGCAAGGTTAACTACTGGGTATGCCGCAACCGAGTTTTGGAGGGTAACCATGAACGCAGATCGCCGTATCCTGACCCCGATCACCGCCAGCATCGTCGCCGGTGTTCTCGTTGCCGCCGCGACGCTCGGCGGGTCGATGGCGTCCGATGCGCCTGCCAGGAAGGGCGATCGCTTCAAGATCGTCAGCGATACCCTGTGCGCCAACCAGTCCTGGCCGAACATCACGTCCGAGTGCCTCGCCTGGTCCGAAGGCGAAGCGTCGAGCCAGCACGTCCGCTTCATCACCATCGCCGACCACGATGCCGTCCGTGGCGTCTCGACGCTGACCCGCGTCAGCGCCGCCGGGGTGACCAACTGAGGACGACACCCCCGTCCGCCCCGGCACCGGCCGGCGGACACACCCCGACAGCGTGAGGTGAGGCCTTATTCGGCCTCGCCCTCGCCGTCGCTCCCGGCCTCGCCGGTGCTGTCCTCATCACCGTCTTCGTCCTCGTCCTCGGTGACGCGCTCGACTGAGACGACATGCTCGTCGTCGGCCGTGCTGAACACGATGACGCCCTGCGTGTTGCGACCGGCGATGCGGACCCCGTCCACGGGCACGCGGATCAGCTGGCCGGCGTTGGTCACGAGCATGATCTGGTCGTTGTCGTCGATCGGGAAGCTCGCCACCAGCGGGCCGTTGCGCTCGTTCACCACCATCGCGGCGATGCCTTTGCCACCGCGGCCCGTCACGCGGAACTCGAAGGACGAGGTGCGCTTGCCGTAGCCGTTCTCAGACACGGTGATGATGTGCTCCTCGGCCGCGCTCATCACCGCATAGCGCTCGTCGCCGAGCACCACCGTCTCGTCGCTTCCCTCTTCGGATCCGGCGTCGGCGGGTTCGGCCGCCTCGCCGGCCACCGCGCGCCGCATCTTCAGGTAGGCGCTGCGCTCGGCGGGCGTCGTCTCGAAGTGGCGCAGGATCGACATGGAGATCACCGTGTCGCCCTTGCCGAGGGCGATGCCGCGCACGCCCATCGAGGTGCGCCCGGCAAAGACGCGCAGCGAGGACACCGGGAAGCGGATCGCCTGCCCCAAGGCGGTCGTGAGGAGCACGTCGTCGTCCGGCGTCGCGATCTGCACGCCGACGATCCCGTCGCCGTTTTCGAGCTTCATGGCGATCTTGCCGGCGCGGTTCACGTTGGTGAAGTCCGACAGCTTGTTGCGCCGCACGTTGCCGGCGGTGGTGGCGAAGAGGACGTCGTAGTCCGCCCACGTCGTCTCGTCCTCGGTCAACGGCAGGATTGAGGTGATCGTCTCGCCTTCCTGCAGCGGCAGGATGTTGACGAGCGCCTTGCCCCGCGCCTGCGGCGCCGCCTGCGGCAGGCGCCACACCTTCTCCTTGTAGACGATGCCGCGCGAGGAGAAGAACAGCACCGGCGTGTGGGTGTTGGCCACGAACAGGCGCGTCACGAAGTCCTGGTCGCGGGTCGACATCGCCGACCGGCCCTTTCCGCCGCGCCGCTGCGCCCGGTAGGTGTCAAGCGGCACGCGCTTGATGTAGCCGGCGTGGGACACGGTCACGACCATGTCCTCGCGGTTGATGAAGTCCTCGTCCTCGAGATCCGGGCCGCCCTCGACGATCTCGGTCCGCCGCGGCGTCGCGAACTGCTCCTTGACCGCGCCGAGCTCGTCCTTCGCGATCGTCTGCACCCGGGCGCGGGAGGACAGGATGTCGAGATAGTCGGCGATCTCCTCGGCGAGCTTTTGCAGCTCGTCGCCGATCTCGTCGCGCCCGAGGGCGGTCAGGCGCTGCAGGCGCAGATCGAGGATGGCGCGGGCCTGCTCTTCGGAGAGGCGAATGGTGCCGTCCTCGTTGAGGCGGTGACGCGGATCGTCGATGAGGGCGATGAGCGGGGCCATCTCCTCCGCCAGCCAGTTGCGCTCCATCAGCGCCCTGCGCGCGGTCGCCGGGTCGGGCGAGGTGCGGATGAGGCGGATCACCTCGTCGATGTTGGCGACCGCCACCGCGAGGCCGACCAACACGTGCGCCCGGTCGCGCGCCTTGGCGAGCAGGAACTTGGTGCGCCGGGCGATCACCTCCTCGCGGAAGGAGATGAAGGCGGTCAGAAGGTCCTTGAGATTGAGCTGCTCCGGCCGCCCGCCGTTGAGCGCCACCATGTTGGCGCCGAACGTCGTCTGCAGCGGCGAGTAGCGGTAGAGCTGGTTCAGCACGACGTCGGCGTTGGCGTCGCGCTTCAGTTCGATCACCACGCGCATGCCGTCCCGATCGCTCTCGTCGCGCAGATCGGAGATGCCCTCCACGCGCTTTTCGCGCACGAGGTCGGCGATCTTCTCCACCATGGTGGCCTTGTTCACCTGGTAGGGGATCTCGTCCACGATCAGCGCCTCGCGGTCGCGCCCCATCTGCTCCACGCGCACCTTGCCGCGCATGAGAAGCGACCCGCGGCCGACCTCGTAGGAGGAGCGGATGCCGGAGCGGCCGAGGATGATGCCGCCGGTCGGGAAGTCCGGTCCCGGCACGATCTCCATCAACTCGGCGATGCTGAGCGCCGGATCGTCGATCAGCGCGATGGTCGCGTCGATCACCTCGCCGAGATTGTGCGGCGGGATGTTGGTCGCCATGCCGACGGCGATGCCGCCGGCGCCGTTGACGAGAAGGTTCGGGAAGCGCGCCGGCAGAACGGACGGCTCGCTTTCCGAGCCGTCGTAGTTGTCCTGAAAGTCGACGGTGTCCTTGTCGATGTCTTCCAGGAGCTGCGTCGCGACCTTTTCGAGACGCACCTCGGTGTATCGCATCGCCGCGGGGGAATCGCCGTCGACGGAGCCGAAATTGCCCTGCCCGTCGACCAACGGCACGCGCATCGAGAAGGGCTGCGCCATGCGCACCAGCGCATCGTAGATCGCCTGGTCGCCGTGGGGGTGATATTTACCCATGACGTCGCCGACGATGCGCGACGACTTCTTGTAGGGGCGGTTCCACTCGTAGCCGCCCTCGTGCATGCCGTAGAGGATGCGGCGGTGCACCGGCTTGAGACCGTCCCGCGCGTCCGGCAGCGCACGGCTCACGATGACGCTCATCGCGTAGCCGAGGAACGACTTCTCCATCTCGGTGGTGATCGAGACCCCCGAAATGCCCTCGCCACCGAGGCCCGCGCCGCCGCCGCCGGGGTCCATCGGCCCGCCGGAACCTGCGTCTGCGGTGGGGTTGTCATCGCTCACGAAAGATCTGCCTATCTATTGGGGAGTGTCCGCTCTAGCTAGGCGATTCAACCGCGATTTGCCACCGGCTGCGCGCGATTCACCCATCTAGCTGCGGGTAGCTCCGAGCTTCGCAACATCGCGGCGGGCGCCGGAAAGGTTCAGCCTCACCTCGGCCATGCGCGAATAGAGCGGACGGCCGATGGTGATGCCGAAGGCAGTGCGATCCATGGTCGCCGTCAGCACCGCACGCGCCCGCTTGCGGCCGAGGCGCAGGATCTGCCCCTCGAAGCGGACGGGCCGCGTCTTCCCCTTCACGGTGAGGTCGCCCTCGACCCAGATGGCGATGCCGTCCCGCGCGCCGGCGGTGCCGATGAACTCGATGGTCGGATAGCGGCCTGGGCTGAAGCCGGACGAGTGACGCAAGCTCTTCTGCGCCACGCCGCTTTTCGACGTCAGCGCGTTGGCGTCGAGAACGGCGTAGGCCTCGATCAAGTGTCCATCGGAACCGACGATCAGGTGTCCCTCGCGAAACGGCATCGTCGCCCGAACCCTGCCGAGGGGGCTCGTCACCACGAAGGAGGCCGATGGAACGTCGTCGCCCTCCGTCGTCATCACCATGTCGAGCGACAGATCGTCCGCGACGTCGGCCCGCTTCCCAGGCTCCCCACTCATGTGCGCGTCCCGTGCATATGATCACCGTCTCGTCCGCTGAATGAGCCATGACTAGACGAACTTCCGCCCGGCGGCCAGCCGACAGGCTCAGCGTTCGCGCCGCTTCATGCCGACGAGGCGCAGCCGCACCGTCGCCTCGCGCGAATAGAGCGGACGGCCGGCGGTGACACCGAAGCCCGTTCGGTCGATGGTGGTCTGCAGTCGCGCGACCATGCGTTGCGGCTCGGCGCGGAGCAGCTCGCCGGTGAAGCGGACCGGAAGGGTCACCCCCTTCACCGTCAGCTCGCCGTCGATGGTGATCTGGTCGCCCCGCACCTCGCCGCCGAGCACGCGGAAGCCGACCGTGGCGTGCTGATCGACGTGAAAGCCGTTCGCGCCGCTGAGCGCCTTTTTCACCAGGACGTTGTTGGCGCTCATCTCGCGCGCATTCAGTACGGCGCCGCCGCCGATAATCCTGCCGTCGCCATCGAGCACCATGTCCCCCTCGACGAAAGGGAGCTCCAAGCGGGCCCGCCCGATGGGGCTTGTGACGAGGATGTGGGCCGCAGCGCGCTGCGGCACGAGCCGATAGGTCCCCGACGCGAGCTCGGCCGCAGCGGGTCGAGGCTCCAACAGCGCCGGCAGAAGAAGGACGAGAAATGCGAGCGTCTTCATCGGCGGCTCCCCATGTCGCCGTCAGCCTATGGCTCAGCGCGGCTGAACGCCACCGAAACGAACCAGCATCGCCGTCGCGTCGTCCGAGGGCTTGAAGCGCGGGAAGCGGGTGCAGTCGGGGTCGTCGCGCTCCGCGGCCCGCAGCGCGCCGAGCGCGCCGCCGAGTTCGCGCTCCGCCTCGAGGATCAGCGCGGGACCATCATAGAGGCCGTAGTCGATGGCCGCCTCGAAGCCGTCGGTCACGAAGAGGGCGCGGCCCGCCTCCGTCGCCACGCGATGGCGCCGCGCACGGTCGGCGCTGTTCGCCTCCGGAGCGAAGATGGCGTAGCCGTCGGGCGTGTTGGCGAAATTGCGCAGTCGCCGCAGGAAGGCCACGACTTCGGGGCCGCGACCACCGCCCAGCCGGCGGGCATTCTCCTGCTCCAGCGCCTTGCCCCGCTCGCTCCCGCCGATGCGTGTCAGCCCGGCGTCGGTGTCGATATAGACGCCGCAATCACCGAGCTCGGCGATCGCCACGACCCCGTCGCCGAACTCGGCGAGGAGGACCGCGGCCGTCGGGATCTCGTAGCGCTCGGCGGGGGAGCGCTTGCGCTCGGCGAGAAAGCGCCGCTCGGCGATGCGTGCCGCGTCGGCAAGGAGAGCGCCCGCGTCGAGCGCCGTCGGTGCCAGTTCGCTGAGTGCCTGGTTCGCGACGGCGGTCAGCCAGGCCGCATCGCTCGGGGCGTCGAGCAGCGGCGCATCGCTGAGCCCGGTCGCCCCGTCGATGATCCAGGCGAACCGGCCGCCGCTGCCGTAGCCGTCCTCGTTGGCCCGACCGGTGCGGCCGGGATCGCTCACCGCATCGACGATCGACAGCGTCAAAACGGGATGTCGTCGTCGAACGGCTCGTCGGCCGGCATCGGGCGGCCGCCGCCGCCACCGCTGCCGCTGCCTCCACCGCCGCCGCGGTCAGAGTAGCCGCGATCACCGCCGTAGGACCCGCCGCCGCCATAGGAGGAGCCGCCGCCACCGCCGAAGTCGCTGCCGCCACGCTCGTTGCGGCCGTCGAGCATCTGCAAGGTGCCGCCGAAATTCTGAATCACCACCTCGGTGGTGTAGCGCTTCTGGCCCTGCTGGTCCTCCCACTCGCGAGTCTGCAAGGCGCCCTCGATGTAAACCTTCGAGCCCTTCTTCAGATACTGCTCGATGACCCGGCACAGACCCTCGGAGAACACCACCACGCGGTGCCATTCGGTGCGCTCGCGCCGCTCGCCGCTGTTGCGGTCGCGCCAGGTGTCGGACGTCGCGATGCGCAGGTTGGCGATCGGCCGTCCGTCCTGGGTGCGCCGGATCTCGGGATCGGCACCGAGATTGCCGATCAGGATCACCTTGTTGACGCTGCCTGCCATCGTCTTCCCTCCACGCTCGTCGCAACCTCGGGGCCTTCTGTGGCGGCGCAGACGGCGCCCGGCCGATCAACGACCCTTAGCAGCCTTCATCGCCCAGCGCGCCCATCCGTCGAGTCTTGCCCACAGCTCGGCGCCGCTCAGCCTTGCTTGCCGGCCTTCTTGGCGTAGCGCCCGGCGATGATGCTCTGCCCGATGCGCTGCGATTGCCAGATCCCCAGCCGCCGGAACCACGGCGCCAGCGGATGCGGCTCGACGTCGCTCCGGGCGGTGAAGGGCGAGCGCATCTCGAGCAGCCGCCCCGGCACCGACCGGTCGACGTCGAAAGTATACTGGGCCATGCGGAAAAGCACGTCCGCCAGCGAGTTCATCGTCTCCTCGTCGAGATTCGGCGGCGGCGAGGGCACGTCCCGCGGCTCGGGCAGGACGATGCCGTATTTTTCCTTAAGGAAGGCGAGCTCCGGCGCGCTCTGCTCGCGCACCTTCTCCAGCGCCTCCTCCGGCAGAACATATTTCGGGCCGCCCACCGCATCGAACGGGCGCAAGCTGTCGAGCGGCAGCATCCGGCCCGGCGCGTACATGTTGAGCGCCCGGTCGAGCAGGTGGATGCCCATCACCGAGAGACCCTCGTTGGAGCGCACCTTCTTCAGGCGCGACGCGAGGTCGAGGAGCCCCATCGTGTCGAGGATGTCGTCGATCACGTCGCCGTTCGCCATCTGCGCGCGATCGAACGGACGGACCTTGAAGTGATCCTCGCCCGCCGCGTCGCTCCACCGGCGGATCAGCTCGCGGAACGGCAACACCCGCGGCTCGGCGATCGACACGGCGAGGGCCTTGCCCGAGCGCACGCCCTGACACGCCGCGCTGCTCGCGTAGCTGATCGGATGGCGAACATAGAGGAGAACGTCCACCTCCTTCGCCACGGTGTGGAACTTCGCGATGCACTCCTTGGTCTCGGCCGGGGTGAGGCGGATGAAGACCTCGCTCGTCACCAGCGCGCGGGGGTGCTTGGTCGCCTCGATCTCCTTCCAGAACAGGTCCCACATTCCCCGGTCGAACTTGTCCCGCCCCGGATTGGTCGGCGAACCGCCATGGAATACGCGGCCGATCGGGTGATGATTGCGGTTCTTGTCGAAGTAGTAGACCCCGGCCGTCCCGAGGACGGCGGCGTTCTGCTGAAACGTCGCCTGGATCGAGCTCGTGCCCGTCTTGGGATGGCCGATATGAAGGGTGAGGTGCTCGAGCATAGACGGGGTAAAAGTGATCCGGACAAGGATATGGTGCGTATCCCGCGCGACGCGGAACAGAACTGCTGCCGCAGCATTGACCACGGCGCGCCGACGGCACACTTTCTGCCCATCAGCCCCGGGGTAATGCGATAAGCCATGTCAGAGCGCAAGCTCGTCGTCCGCGGCGCGCGGGAACACAATCTCAAGAATGTCGATCTCACGCTGCCGCGGGACAGCTTGATCGTCTTCACCGGCCTTTCCGGCTCGGGCAAGTCGTCGCTCGCCTTCGACACGATCTACGCCGAGGGTCAGCGCCGCTACGTGGAGAGCCTGTCGGCCTACGCGCGCCAGTTCCTGGAGATGATGCAGAAGCCGGACGTCGACCAGATCGACGGCCTGTCCCCGGCGATCTCCATCGAGCAGAAGACGACGAGCCGCAACCCGCGCTCCACCGTCGGCACCGTCACCGAAATCTACGACTACATGCGCCTCCTCTGGGCGCGGATCGGCGTGCCCTACTCGCCCGCGACGGGGCTCCCCATCGAGAGCCAGACCGTCAGCCAGATGGTCGACCGGGTGCTGGAGCTGCCGGAGAAGACGCGGCTCTATCTCCTCGCCCCGATGGTGCGCGGGCGCAAGGGCGAGTACCGCAAGGAGCTCGCCGACCTCCAGAAGCGCGGCTTCCAGCGGGTGAAGATCGACGGCACCTTCTACGAGATCGAGGACGCTCCCGCCCTCGACAAGAAGTACAAGCACGACATCGACGTGGTGGTCGACCGCGTCTCGGTGCGGGCGGACCTTGCGACCCGCCTCGCCGATTCCATCGAGACCGCGCTCGGCCTTGCCGACGGCATCGCCGTCGCCGAGTTCGCCGACGAGATGGACGGCGATCAGCCCCGCCGCATCGTGTTTTCGGAGAAGTTCGCCTGTCCCGTGTCGGGCTTCACCATCGCCGAGATCGAGCCGCGGCTCTTCTCGTTCAACGCCCCGACGGGCGCCTGCCCGGTGTGCGACGGGCTCGGCACGACGATGCGCTTCGAGGCGGCGCTGGTGGTGCCCGACACCAGCCTGACGCTGACCGGCGGCGCCGTCCTGCCGTGGGCGCGCACCGGCAACACCAGCCCCTACTACACGCAGACCCTCCAGGCGATCTGCGCCCACTTCGGCGCCGACATGACCACCCCCTGGCACGACCTGCCGGAGAAGGTGCGCGAGGTGATCCTCTACGGCTCGGGGCGCGAGAAGATCTCCTTTACCTACGACGACGGCCTCAGGTCCTACACCACCAAGAAGACCTTCGAAGGCGTCATCACCAACATCGAGCGGCGCTGGAACGAGACCGACTCCGAGTGGGTGCGCGAGGAGCTGTCGCGCTACCAGTCCGACGCCCCGTGCGAGGCCTGCGGCGGCTACCGTCTCAAGCCCGAGGCGCTGGCGGTGAAGGTGGGCGGCTGCCACATCGGCGAGATCACGGCGCTCGCGATCCGCGACGCGGCCCCCTGGTTCGAGGCGCTGCGCGACAAGCTGACGGAGAAGCAGACCGAGATCGCCCGCGCGATCCTCAAGGAGATCGACGAGCGGCTGCGCTTCCTAATCGACGTGGGTCTCGACTATCTCCAGCTCTCGCGCGGCTCGCGCACCCTCTCGGGCGGCGAGAGCCAGCGCATCCGCCTCGCCTCCCAGATCGGCTCCGGCCTCACCGGCGTGCTCTACGTGCTCGACGAGCCCTCCATCGGCCTGCATCAGCGCGACAACGCCCGTCTGATCGAGACGCTGAAGCGGCTGCGCGATCTCGGCAACACCGTCATCGTGGTGGAGCACGACGAGGACGCGATCCTCGCCGCCGACTACGTGGTCGACGTCGGCCCCGGCGCCGGCGTCCACGGCGGGCGGATCGTGTCGGAAGGCACGCCGGCGGAGATCCTCGCCGACCCCAACTCGCTCACCGGCCAATATCTGTCCGGGGCGCGGGAGATCCCCGTTCCGGCGAAGCGGCGGGCGCGGAAGAAGGGGCGGACGATCGAGGTGGTGAACGCCACCGGCAACAATCTCAAGGGCGTGTCGGCGGCGATCCCGCTCGGCCTCTTCACCGCCGTCACCGGGGTGTCGGGCTCGGGCAAGTCCACCCTCGTCATCGAGACGCTCTACCGCGCCCTCTCCCGCAAGCTCAACAAGAGCCGCGAGCAACCCGCCCCCCACGAGGCGATCAAGGGGCTCGAGCATCTCGACAAGATCATCGATATCGACCAGTCGCCGATCGGCCGCACGCCGCGCTCGAACCCGGCCACCTACACCGGGGCCTTCACCCCCATCCGCGAGTGGTTCGCCGGACTGCCGGAGGCGAAGGCGCGCGGCTACGGGCCGGGCCGCTTCTCCTTCAACGTCAAGGGCGGGCGCTGCGAGGCGTGCCAGGGCGACGGCGTCATCAAGATCGAGATGCACTTCCTGCCCGACGTCTACGTGACCTGCGACGTGTGCAAAGGCGCCCGCTACAACCGCGAGACGCTGGAGATCACCTTCAAGAACAAGTCGATCTCCGACGTTCTCGACATGACGGTGGAGGAGGGCTGCGAGTTCTTCTCCGCCGTGCCCTCGGTGCGCGACAAGCTCAAGACGCTCAACGAGGTGGGGCTCGGCTACATCCGCATCGGCCAGCAGGCGACCACCCTGTCGGGCGGCGAGGCGCAGCGCATCAAGCTCGCCAAGGAGCTCTCCAAGCGGGCGACGGGGCGCACCCTCTATATCCTCGACGAGCCGACCACCGGCCTCCACTTCCACGACGTGGCGAAGCTCTTGGAGGTGCTGCACCAGCTCGTCGACACTGGCAACACGGTGGTGGTGATCGAGCACAATCTGGAGGTCATCAAGACCGCCGACTGGGTTATCGACCTCGGCCCGGAAGGGGGCGACGGCGGTGGCGAGATCGTGGCGGCGGGCAAGCCGGAGCAGATCGCCAAGACCGCCCGCAGCCACACCGGCCACTTCCTCGCCGAGCTTCTCGATCGGCGCTCGAACGCGCGCGAGGCGGCCGAGTAGCCGCCCCGGCGGGCCGCCTCACACGGGATAGACGCGACGCCGGCCGATCGCCCAGGTCCGCGGCCGCTCGCGCCAGAGACCGGCAAAGGCGGCGTCCGTCACCGGCAGGCCGCCTGTCAGAACGCCGAACGCCGGCATCACCAGCCGCCGCGCATCGCCCACGAAGCAGCGCCGCTTGAGCGACTGGCCGCGCACCACCACGTGCGCCGCGGGATGGAGATGGCCGGCGACCTCCACCCCCTCCCCGCCCGGCACATGGCGGAACGTCACCCCGCCGAGCCGCAGCGTCTCCACCGCCGCGCCGCCCAGCGTCTCGGCCGCCGCGTGGTCGTGGTTGCCGGTGATCCACACCACCTCCATGCGCCGGCAGAAGGCGGCGAGAAGGGCCCGATGATCGTCCGCCAGCCTCTCCGGGCCGAACGGGTCGTGAAAAGAGTCGCCGAGCGCGATCAGCCGGCGTGGCGCGTGGCGCGCCACCGCATCGGCGAGGCGGCCGAGCGTCAGGCACGTGTCGTAGGGCGGCAGCATCTGGCCGGAGCGGGCGTAGGACGAGCCGGTCTCGAGGTGGAGATCGGACACCACCAGCGTCTCTTCCGCCGGCCAATAGAGGGCGCCCGAAGGATCGAGCACCGCCTCGATGCCGACGACCTGTGCCCGCGCCGTGACCGCGACGCCACCCTCGGCGGCTGGGGTCTCGGGACGGGGACCGGGCAAGGAAAAGGCATGCATCGCCGATAGTCCGAACGCGCCCGCACTCACTCCAACGCCTCCCTCACCAACGCGTCCGCCGCCTCCGACATGAGGAGCTCGGACGCCTCACCATGAACGATCTCCCGGCCGATTTCGAGCATCACCGGCACCGCGAGCGGGGATATCTTCTCAAGGCGCTGGTGCACGATGTCGCCCTTCACCCGCGCCAGCATCTCGCCGAGACGGCGGATGTCGAGAAGGCCCGTCGCCGCGTCCGCCCAGGTGGCGCGCAACAGGATGTGGTCCGGCTCGTGGGTGCGCAGCACGTCGTAGATGAGGTCGGTGGACACGGTGACCTGCCGCCCGGTCTTCTCCGTGCCCGGATGGCGCCGCTCGATGAGCTGGGCGATCTCGGCGCAAGCGCGGAAGGTGCGCTTCAGAAGCACCGAGTCGGCGAGCCACTCGTCGAGATCGTCGCCGAGAAGGTCCTCGTTGAAGAGGTCCCCCATCGCCCGCTCGGCGCCGTCGAAGGCCGTCGAAAGGTCGGCGAGGCCCCAGACCGCCAGCGCATAGTCGGACGCGACGAAGCCCATCGGATGGAGCCCCATCCGCTCCAGCCGCCGCGTCAGGAGCATGCCGAGCGTCTGGTGCGCCAACCGTCCCTCGAAGGGATAGGCGACGAGATAGTGCCGGTTGCCGCGGGGGAAGGTCTCCACCAGGAGTTCGTCCGCCTTGGGCAGCAGCGAGCGTTCGGCCTGGATGTCGAGCCAGTCGCGCACCTGCTCGGGCAGCGCGCGGCGGCGGTCGGGATCGGCGAGCATGCCCCGCACCACCGTGGCGAGATAGGTGGTGAGCGGAAACTTCGAGCCGCCATAGTAGGGAATCTTCGGCTCCTTCTGCTTGGAGCGGGTGACCAGCGCCTCGTTGTCGCGCACCCCTTCGAGGCGCAGGACGTCGCCGGCGAACAGAAAGGTGTCGCCGGGCGCCAGCGTGTTGAGGAAATATTCCTCGATGGTGCCGAGCACCCTGCCGCCACGCGTCAGCGTCCTGCCGCGCCGGGCGACGAGGCGCACCGTGAGGTTCGGGATCTCCACGATGGTGCCGACATTGAGGCGATATTGCTGGGCGATCTTCGGGTGGGAGATGCGCCACAGCCCGTCCTTGCGGCGCCGGATCTTGGCGTAGCGCTCGTAGGCGCGCAGCGCGTAGCCGCCCGTGGCCGCGAAGTCGACCACGCGCTCGAACGTCTCCCAGTCGAGCCGCCGGTAGGGGTAGGCCGAGACGATCTCCTCGTAGAGGAGCAGCGGGTCGAACGGCGCGGCGACGGCCATGCCGAGGACGTGCTGGGCGAGGACGTCGAGCGCCCCGTCGCCGACCGGCGGGGTGTCCTGATGGCCGAGATAGGAGGCGTCGAGCGCGGCCTGGCACTCCATCACCTCGAAGCGGTTCGAGGGCACCAGCACCGCCTTCGAGGGCTCGTCCATGCGGTGGTTGGCGCGGCCGATGCGCTGGGCGAGGCGCGAGGCGCCCTTCGGCGCGCCGACGTGGATCACGAGGTCGACGTCGCCCCAATCGATGCCGAGGTCGAGGGTGGAGGTGCACACCACCGCGCGCAGGCGGTTGGCCGCCATCGCCGCCTCCACCTTGCGGCGCTGGGCGCGGTCGAGCGAGCCGTGATGGAGGGCGATCGCCAGCGTGTCTTCGTTGATGCGCCACAGCTCGTGGAACAGCATCTCGGCCTGGCTGCGGGTGTTGACGAACACCAGCGTCGTGCCGTGCGCCTTAATCAGCGCGTAGATGTCCGGCAGCGCCCAGCGCGTCATGTGCCCCGACCAGGGCACCCGAGCCTGCGACTTCAAGATGGTGATGTCGGGTTTCGCGCCGCCCTCCACCACCAGAAGGTCGGCCCGCGTGCTCGCGTGCCCCTCCGCCTGGGCGACGAGCCAGCCGCAGAGCTCCTGCGGGTCGGCGACCGTCGCCGACAGGCCCACCGTGCGCAGCCCCGGCGCGTGCCGGCGCAGCCGCGCCAGCCCGAGGGCGAGGAGGTCCCCCCGCTTGGAGGTGACGATGGAGTGGAGCTCGTCGACGATCACCACCTTGAGCTCGGAGAAATAGCGCTCGGCGTCGGCCTGGCTGACGAGCAGCGCCACCTGCTCCGCCGTCGTCAGCAGGATGTCGGGCGGCCTCTCCTTCTGCCGCCGCCGGCGGTTCTGCGGCGTGTCTCCGGTGCGCGTCTCCACCGTCACCGGGAGGTCCATCTCCGCGATAGGTGCCTCGAGATTGCGGGCGATGTCGACGGCGAGGGCCTTGAGGGGGGATATGTAGAGCGTGTGCGGGCCCTCGCGCAGCGGCGCGTTGCGGCCGCGATTGTCGCGCGCGATCTCGATCAGCGAGGGCAGAAAGCCGGCGAGCGTCTTGCCCGCCCCGGTGGGAGCGATCAGTAGGGTGGAGCGTCCCGCCTCCGCCTTTTCCACGAGGTCGAGCTGGTGCCGACGCGGCGCCCATCCGCGGCTGGCGAACCAACCGGCGAAGGGCTCGGGCAAGGCAGCGAGCCGGGGTGGATCAAGAACGGACTGCACAACCTCTATCTTAGCGCGGCACCCCCGATGAGAACAGGTGCGAACGCTCGGTGCCCGCCGCCCGCCCCAACGCAACGAGCCGGCCCGAAGGCCGGCTCGCCGCTCGATGGCAAAAGGTCCGCCGCGGTGAGACGAGCGACCCTCTGGCGCCGAGCGCCAGGCCGCTCTCTGATGAGCCGCTCTCCGAGCGGCGGCTCTCCGATCAGAGGTCGGAGTCGCTCGCGCCCGGAACCCCGAGGTTGATAATCCGCTTGTCGTCGGCGGCCGGAACATCGGCCATCGCGACGTCGTTGGACGCGTCGTCGTCGACGCCGAAGTTCGCCGCCAGATACTCGGCGAGCGCATCCTGCTCGGTGCCGACGTTGGTGAAGCGGGCGGCGCCGTCGGCGATCACGTCCGGCAGCAACAGGTCCTCCACGCCGGCGAACCCCGGGTCGGCGGCCACGAACTCGGCATAAGGATAGCCGTCGCCGCCGGCGAGGAGGAAGCTCAGCGTCACCACGCGGATGCCGTCGGCGAAGTCGGCGGCCGCGTCGGTTGCGACACCGTCGTCGAAGATCTTCACGTTCTCGCCCGCGGTGCCGGCGCCCAGCAGCGTCACGTCCTGCACCCGGCTCCCCTCGGGCAGCGAGGGATCGAACGAGAAGCTGATGCCCGCCACCTGCGGAAAGCGGCCCTCGGCGTTCGTCGGGTTGCCGTCGGCATCGTAGCTGCTCGCGGCGACGCCGTGGTTCAGGATCGCAAGCAGCTGGTCCGGCGTGAGCGACACCAGCGACAGGGAGTTGTTGAAGGCGAGCGCCTGCTCGATCTCGAGCTCGGAGATCAGCCCGTCGCCCAGCGCAATCGCGGCACGGATGCCGCCGCCATTCTTCAGCGAGACGAGCACCGGCTCGTCCGACAGCGCGTTGGCCGCGGCAAGGTTGGCGTCGGCGGTGAGGTTGCCGAGGTTGGTCTCCTCGGTCCGCACGCCCGGCTCGCGAGCCCCGTTGAGGTCCACCGCCTGATTGGCGAAGTAGTTCTTGCCGGACACCTCCAGCACGGTGTCGGCGAGGGCCTTGGCGAGGTCGCGCACCGCGCTCGCCTTGTCCGAGGAGGCGAGCGCGGTTTCGAGATCGGCCGCGCCGGTCACGGCGAGGACGCCCGCCTCGTCGGTCGCATAGGCACCCGAGACCTCCGGATCGATCGAGCTCGGAACGAGGTTGCCGTCGGCGTCGAACGCGACCACCAGGCGGCCGACATAGGTATATTGGCCGTCGGTGGAGACGATCGCGACGTCGTTGCCGCCGGCGTCCTTGGTGAGGACCGGGTACGGCCCCTGCGCCTCGTCCTTCTCGCGCAGATGGTCGGTCGCGTCGGCGAGGCGCGTGTCGGAACCGCCGGCGATGATGATGTCGACGCCGTCGAGCAGCGTCGCGAGCTCTTCCTCCAGCGCAATCTGCTGGAGGTGCGAGGTCAGGATGATCTTGTCGATCCCGTCGGCCGTCATCGCGTCGATCACCGGCTGGATGATCGCGGCGAGCGCGGCCATGTCGTTCTCGCCCGGCTCGGCGGTGACGTCGTCGTTGGCGTTGTCGGGATCGCCCTTGGTGGAGGAGATCGTCGCCAGCAGCGGCGTCGTGGCGCCGACGATGCCGAACGTCTCGCCGTTCTTCTCGATGATCGCGAACGGGGCGACGACCCCCGCGCCGCTGTCGCCGGCGGCGACGCCGTCGCTCTGGCGGATGGCGTTGAGCGGGCTCTCCTCACCGAAGGCGAGATTGCTCGACAGATAGGGAAACTTGGTGCCGATCCAGGTGTCGTCCTCGGTCGCCGGGGTGCCGGCGTCCGCCGCCCCGATGATCCCCGCCAGCGTGTCCTGACCGAAGTCGAACTCGTGGTTGCCGACCGCCGACGCGTCGAAGCCGATCACGTTCATGATCGCGATGTCGAACCGACCCGATCCGCTCTGAAGGCTCGCGTAGGTGTCGCCCGTCGCGCGGCTCATCACGTCGTTGAGCACCGCGGCGAGAGTTTGCTGCACCGCCGGGTCGGCCGTGCCCGCGGCGTTGGAGAAGGGGCTCGGGATGAGATTGTCGCCGGAGGAGATCACGAGGGTGGTGTCGTAGTCGTCCTCGAGCGCATCGACGACGGCGGCGAAGTTGGGCGCGCTCTCGACGGCGTCGGCATTGCCTTCGAGATCGGATGCGTGGAGGAGCTGCAGCGTCACCGCTCCGGGAGCCGCCGCCGCATCGCTCGCGGCCGTGTTTTGGGCGACCACGATGCGGCCATCTTCGCCCGCGGCGAGACCCTCGCCGGTCGTCACGTTTGCGATGTGTTGCAGATGGCGGCGGGCAGACTCGGTGTCGACCCGGCCGGTTGTGACCACGCAGCACGGTGAAGCGGCTGTGTAGGGCGCCGCGAAAGCAGTAGCGCCACAGATCTGCGACAACAAAATGAAACTTGAAAAGATCGAACCGGCGAGTTTCGCTGGGGCTTCAATGTTACATGTCGATGAAATTCGTCGCGCCTCCCGTGTGGTGGTCGACAAAGAACTGCGCCGGCGCCATAGAGGCGTGACCCGCCGCGCAAGAGGAAGCCTAAGCCGATATGTATGCTCGAAGCCCATTCGTCGTCGTCCTCGCTGTGATCACGGTCGCGGCGCTTGTGGCCGGCGTTTATTTCTACACTGAGAATCAGACGCTGACACGACAGCTCGCCGATGTGACCGCCGCCGCCGAGGCGGAGGAAGACCGGCTGACGACCGCCCTCGAAGAGCAGACCGAAGCCGCCGGCACCCTCGAGGAGATCCAAACCGCCGTCGCCGAGGCGACCGCCAATCGCGACGAGCTCAACGAGACCATCGAGTCGCTGTCGGCGCGCGAGGCCGAGCTCAACGACGCGATCAGCACCGCCGAGACCGCTATCGGCGAGCGACAGGCGACCCAGCAGGAGCTCGAGTCCACCATCGCCGGCCTGAACGACGACCTCGACGCGGCCCGCACCGCGTCCGACACGGCGACCAGCGACCTCGCGGAGGTGCAGAGCAGCCTCGAGGCCGCGCGTCAGGCGGTTACCGAGGCGGAGGAGACCGCCAACGCCTCGCGCAGCGCCGCCGACGAGGCCACCGCCGACGAGACCGCCGCCCGCGAGGAGCTCGCCAAGCTCCAGGCCGCGGCCGAGGACGTGAGCACCACGCTCGAGACGACCGAAGGGGAGATCGAGGCCGCGCGCGGCGAGCTGACGACCCTCACAGCCACTCTGGAGAGCACCCGCACCGCCATCTCCGAGGCGACCGCCCGCAAGGAGGTGCTGTCAGAGAACATCGCCGGCCTCGAAGCCGATCACGCGAGCGCCGAGGCCGCCGTCACCGAGACGCGTTCCGAGCTCGACGAGCTCAGCGCCTCGGTGGAAGCGACCCGCAGCGAGGTGGAGAGCCTCACCGGCGAACGGGACGAGATGGCCGACGAGGTCGCCGCCCTCGGCAACAAGCGCACCGGCCTCGCCGACGAGGTCGCCGCGCTCGAGGACCAGCAGACGAGCCTTGCCGCCGACATTGCCGCCCTCGAGGAGAAGAAGGCCTCGCTGACCGACGAGGTGGCCACCCTCGAAACCTCCCTCGCCGACACCCAGGACGACCTCGCCGCCGCCCAGGCGGAGGCGGAGGACGTGAAGCAGTCCACCAGCGAGGCACGCGAGGCGCTCGCCGGCCTCACCGCCGACCGCGACGACGCCGCGAGCGCCGTCGCGACGCTGAAGGACGAGGAAGCCGGCCTCACCGAGGCGATCGCCGGCCTCAAGGACGAGCAGGCGGAGGTCGCGAGCGCGCTCGAAGCCGCCCGCAGCGACCAGCAGGCCGCCGAGGCCGACCTCTCCGAGACCAAGGACAGCCGCGACGCGCTCGCCTCCGAGGTCGCCGCCCTCACCAGCGAGCAGGAGACCATCGCCGCCGCGCTGAAGGACCTCACCGCCGCCCGCGGCAGCCTCGAGGAGGTGACCGCGAGCCTGACCGAGCAGCAGGATGCGGTGAAGGGGACCATCGCCGAGCTGACCAAGCAGCGGGACGACCTCGCCGCCAGCGTCGACTCGATGAAGTCGGAGCGCGACACGCTTGAGGAGCAGATCGCCCGCGCCAACGCGGACCTCTCCAACCTGCAGCGCCAGCTCACCAATCTCGAGACCGAGTTCGGCGGCCGCAAGGCGACGCTGGAGCAGGAGATCGAGCAGCTCCGCCGCGACGCCGACCTGTGGCGCAGCCAGCGCGACGAGCTGATCGCCGACATCGACCGCCTGCGCGAGGCGGCGAAGTCGCCGGCTCCCGCCCCGGCCGAGGCGGCCCCCGCCGCGCCGGCAGCCCCCGAGACCGCCGCCCCCGAAACCGCTGCTCCGACAGCCACCGAGACCCCGGCCGCCGAGTAGCCGTCCCACCGCCACGGCGCGATGGCGGAAAAAAATACGAGCGGCCCGGAATAGTCGTCCGGGCCGCTCCGTTCTCCCAGTGTCGTCGGAGGGATGCCGACACAATCACAGACACTGGAGACGACCCATGACCATCAAGACCAACGTCATCGCCCTCGGCACCGCGCTCGTGATCGGCATCGGTGCCCTCGCCCCCATCACGTCGGCTCAGGCCGCCCCCCTCGCCTCGTTCAGCAAGGTCGAGATCGGCACCGGAGCGGCCGGCGTCGAGAAGGTGCGCCGCTGGCGCCGCCACCACCACCACGGCCGCCACTATCGCAACGGCGCCCTCATCGGCCTCGGCGCCTTCGCTCTCGGCGCCGCCGTCGCCGCGGGTGCCTCCGGCGCCTACGCCCGCGACTGCTACTACGAGCGCGCCCGGGTGTGGAGCCCGCGCATCGGCGCCTACGTCGTCAAGCGGGTCCGCGTCTGCAACTGACCCCGCCGCCCGATTTCCAAGCCGAAGCGCCACCCCACGGGGTGGCGTTTTCGCACGTGCCTTCTTTCGCCGCCCGAAGCCGCTATCTTGCGGCGTGATGCACGCCTTCGCGAACCTCCTCGACCGCCTCAGCTACGAGCCTCGCCGCAACGGCAAGCTCGCTCTGATGGAGGACTATTTCCGACACACCCCCGACCCGGAGCGCGGCTACGGTCTCGCCGCCCTCACCGACGAGTTGACCTTCCAGAACGCCAAGCCGGGCCTCATCCGCGCGCTTGTCGCCGAACGCACCGACCCCGTGCTCTTCGCCCTCTCGCGCGACTATGTGGGCGACCTTTCCGAGACCGTCGCCCTAATGTGGCCGCGCCGCCCGCGTCAGGGCGACCTCATCGGCCACAACGCCCCGCCCGGCCCGCTCCTGTCGGAGGTGATCTTGGGGCTGCAGACGACCGGCAAGGCGGCCCTGCCCGGCCAGCTCGCCGCCTGGCTCGACGGCCTCGACGAGATCGGCCGCTGGGCCCTCCTGAAGCTCATCACCGGTGCGCTGCGGGTGGGCGTCTCGGCTCGGCTCGCGAAGACCGCCGTCGCCCGCCTCGGCCCGGTTGAGGTCAACGAGGTGGAGGAGGTGTGGCACGGCCTCGCCCCACCCTACCTCACGCTGTTCGACTGGCTGGAGGGTCGGAGCCCGCCCCCCGAAAGCCGCGACCCGGCACCCTTCCGCCCGCCGATGCTCGCCAACCCCACCGATCTCGAAGAGTTGACGCGCACCGAGGCCCCCGAGGCCTTCGCCGCCGAATGGAAATGGGACGGCATCCGCGTGGAGGTCGCCGCCGGGCGCGACGCGGGCGGGCGCCATATCGCCCGTCTCTACTCGCGCTCCGGCGACGACATCTCCGCGACCTTCCCCGACGTCGTCGACGCCGTGGACTTCGACGGCGCCATCGACGGGGAGCTCCTGATCGTGCGCGAGGGGATGGTGCAGTCGTTCAACGTCCTGCAGCAGCGGCTCAACCGCAAGAGCGTGACGGAGAAGCTGACGCGGGACTTCCCCGCCCACGTGCGCGCCTACGACCTTCTCGCCCTCGGCGGCGAGGATCTCCGCCCCCTCCCCTTCGCCGAGCGGCGCGCCCGGCTCGAGGCTTTCGTCGCCGGCCTCGGACCGATGTTCAGCGTGTCCGAGCCGGTCCGCTTCGGCACGTGGGAGGAGGTCGCTGCCGCCCGCGCCGATCCCCAGAGCGCCGGCGCCGGCAGCGATGCGGCCGCGGTCGAGGGGGTGATGCTCAAGCGGCTCGATTCGGCCTACGTGCCGGGCCGCCCGAAAGGCCTCTGGTACAAGTGGAAGCAGGATCCCCACGTCGTCGATGCGGTGCTGATGTACGCCCAACGGGGGTCCGGCAAGCGCTCCTCCTTTTATTCCGACTACACCTTCGGCCTGTGGACGGAGGTCGACGGAGCGCCCGGCCTGGTGCCGGTGGGCAAAGCCTATTTCGGCTTCACCGACGAGGAGCTGAAGGAGATCGACAAGTTCGTGCGCAACAACACCATCAACCGCTTCGGCCCGGTGCGGGAGGTGGTCCACGAGGCCGGCGAAGGGCTCGTGCTGGAGGTGGCCTTCGAGGGGGTGAACCGCTCCACGCGCCACAAGTCGGGCGTCGCCATGCGCTTTCCCCGCATCTCGCGCCTCAGATGGGACAAGCCTCCGGGCGAGGCGGACCGGCTCGCGACGCTCGAGCGCCTCATCCCGAGCGATGCCGCCGAGAGCGCCGCCGCCCGCCGGGGTCGCCGCAAGCGCTGACGCTCAGAGCGTCGCGAGCGCCGTGAGGGCGGCGTGATCCTCGATGCAGTAGTAGCCGGAGATGCGGCTGATGTGGCCTTCGCGCTTCCAGTCGTTGAGGACGCGGCTGACATTCTCGCGCGCCGCCCCCACCATGGCGGCGAGGTCCGCCTGGCTGATCTTGTGGTGCACCAGCACCCGGCCCGCCCCCACATTCTTGCCGAAGAGGTCGGAGAGGTGAAGGAGGGTCTGCGCCACGCGGCCAGTGAGGGGCAGCAGCGAGCGCGCCGCGAGCGTCGCGTTGGAGACCCTGAGGCGGCGCCCGACGATGCACAGCATGTGGCGGTAGACGGCCGGATTCTCGTCGGCGAAGCGGAACACGGCCCCCTTGTCGAAGAAGGCGACGCGGGACGCCTTCACGGCGACGACGGTCGCCGAGCGGGGCTCCCCGTCGAACAGCGAGAGCTCGCCGAAGATCGCGCCGGGCGAGAGGATCGCCAGCACCTGCTCGCCCTCCTCGCCCCGCAGGACCACATGCAGCGAGCCTTCGAGCAGCGCATAGAAGCCGTCACCGGGGTCGCCCGCCTCGAACAGCGTCGCCCCCGACTTCACCGGCCGGGTTCGGGCGACCTTGATGAGTTCTTCGGCCAGATCCTCGGGCAACCCGTCAAGCGTGACGCTCTGGGAAAGGACTTGCGGATTGACGCGCATGACATCTCTTCCGGATATGTTGGCATCGCCTTGAAACGGGATGCATATTATTTTTGAACCGGCTGGGCGCCAGTGAACACGAGTGCGCCAACCAGTTCAACTAAAACGAGACGCGGCCCAAACCCCGGAGGGCGGGCCGCGCGAGCGTCGTCTTCTCGGCGGAACGGGCGCTCGACGCGCCTCGTCCCTCGGGGCCTGGAGCATCCCGCGCCCCGCCGAGCGCGCAATGCTCCATCTCGTCGAACCGGAGCACGCCGTTCCCGCTCAGTTGAGCGGGACGTGTCCTCTAGCGCAGCACCACCACCTTGGTGCCCACGTCGACATTCTGGTAGAGTTCGATGACGTCCTCGTTGCGCATCCGGATGCAGCCGGAGGACACTTCGTGGCCGATCGTCCACGGCGCGTTGGAGCCGTGGATGCGGTAGAGGGTGGAGCCGAGATACATCGCCCGGGCGCCGAGCGGATTGTTGGGGCCCCCTTCCATGTAGGCCGGTAGATCCGGCTGACGCTTGCGCATCTGCTCCGGCGGGGTCCAGCCCGGCCACTCCCGCTTCATGCTGACGCGGTGGGTGCCCGACCACTGGAAGCCCGGACGACCGACGCCGACGCCGTAGCGCCGCGCGGTCCCGCCGGGGCCGACGTGGTAGAGATATTTTTCCTCGGTATCGATGACGATGGTGCCCGGCGCGTAGCCGCCGCTGTAGCTCACGTCGGCGGGCAGGAACTTCGGATCGATCTGGAGGCTCGCCCGCGTTGCCGTGCGGGGCGCCGCCGCCGCGCCCGACGGCGCCGGGCTCGTCAGATGCGGCACGGGCTTGGCCGGAAGCACGCCGCGGGGCATCACCCGCCCGGTCTCCGCCTCCATGCCGCCGTGCAGCGAGGCGGTCGTCGGCGTCTGCTGCCGCTGCGCCCGCCGCTGCTCTTGCAGATAGTTGAGCCACGCCGCGCGGTCGGTGCTGAACGCCGACGCACCGCTCACCGATGCGACCACCATCGCCACGCCCAGTGTGGCACACACTGTCAGTCTCATGCTTATGGACATCCCGCCCTTCATCCTCGCAACGATCCCTTGCCACGGGGCCTGCGTCCGCCCGCAAGCTGCCCTATGGACAGATGGGACAATTTTACGCTTTCCCGAAGCATTCTGTCAGGAATTACGACTCGATCCCGGCGAAAATGGCGCCATTAAGGTTACGAGCCTGTCAAGGTGAATGGTTAATGGCGCACCAACGTCCGGCCCGTCGGGGCGGCGTCGTGGCCGGCAAGACCCATCTTGACCACCGCCGTGAGGCGGTCGCGCGCCGCCGCGATCGCGCCGGGAAGCAGCGGCAGCACCTCGGCCTCGCTCATCCCGGGCTCGATGTGATCGTCGTAGAGCATGTTCAGGATGAACCAGTCGAACAGGCCGAACGCGTTGAGCTCGGACATGTCGTTGAAGATGCTGTCGTCGAGCAGCGAGGAATCGTTCGCCGGGCCGAGGCTCTGGGCGATCTCCTCCACCATGCAGTGGGAGAGGCCGGCAAATCCCTCGTCGGCGACGAGGTAGATGTAGGCCCGCTCGATGCCGCTGCGCCGCGCCGCGAGCACCGCCGAGCAGGCATTCTTCTCCAGAAAGGCGGTGTCGGCCCCCTCCCACACGGTCCGCCGGATCGTCGGCACGTAGTCCACGCGGTTGACGAGGAAGATCACCATGTCGGCGTCCTCGAACCGCCCGGTCTCGACGAGTTCGAGATTGTCGACGCTCTCCGAGAGCGAGCGGACGAAGGTGCGCACGGTGCGCCGGCGGTCGATCGCCGAGGTGGAGACGATGTGAAAATGCACCGGCCCCGTGAACTTCTTCACCCGCCGCGTCGCCGTCCCGCTGCCGTCGTCGGCCTCCGCGCCGAACACGGTGAGAACGAACCCGGTGATCAGCTCCTCGTCGGAAAAGGGCGCGTCGATCGCCTCCGCGTCGGCGGCCGCAAAAAGTGCCGCCGCACAGACGAGCAGCGCGACCAGCAGGGTCGGAAGCCTGCGCCGACGACAAATCGGTGAACGGCCGCACGGGCCGACGTCAGGTTGCGTCCCCAAAGCCGTCACCTCGGTCAGATCAATTCACTCGGCGATCATACACCCGACTGACGTGCACAATACCACCCGTTTCAGCGTCAATCCGTGAGATGTGGGCGAGGTTCCCACAGTGGCATCGCCGGGGCGGTATGGTTGCCACGATGCTCGGCGATCACCTTGCCGTCGGAGAATTCGTAGGTGCGGTCGAAGAGATCGAGCGAGCGGGGGTCGTGCGTCACCACCACGACGGCGGTTCCGGCGGAGCGGCTGATGTGGTGGAAGAGCTCCATCACGTGCCGGCCGCGCACGCTGTCGAGCGCCGCCGTCGGCTCGTCGGCGAGGAGAAGCGGCGGCGCGTTGGCGAGGGCGCGGGCGATCGCGACGCGCTGCTGCTCGCCGCCCGACAGCCGCGCCGGGCGGTTGTCGACGCGATGGCCGAGCCCCAGCTCCTCGAGGAGAGCGACGGCGTGGTTCAACGCGGCGCGGGCGGGCACGTCGTCGATCTCGAGGGCGAGCGCCACGTTCTCCGCCGCGGTGAGAAAGGGAATGAGGTTCGCCTTCTGGAACACGAAGCCGATATGGCGCCGGCGGAGATCGCGCAGCCGGTCGAGCCGGGCGTCGGGGTAGGAGACGGTGGTGCCGAGGAGGTCGACCGTTCCCGCCGTCGGCACCTCCAGGAGGCCGGCGAGAAGCAGCATCGTGCTCTTGCCCGAGCCCGACGCGCCGAGGATGCCGACGAGCTCACCCGGCCTCACCTCGATGGACACCCCGTCGAGCGCACGCACCACCGTGTCGCCGCTCACGAAGTGCTTGCTGGCGTTGGTGATGCGCAGGATCGGATCGGCGGTCATGCCAGCACCTCCTGCGCCCTCACCTGCAGCGCCCGGTGGATGCCGACGAGGCTCGCCGCCGACACGATCACCGCGACGGCGAGGAGAAGGGCGCCGAGATCGTTCGCCTCCATCGCCACCCGGCGCGGGAAGTAGGGGAAGACGAGCGCGGCGACCGCCAGCCCCGCGGCGTAGCCGGTCAGCCCGATGAGGGCGGCCTGCTGCGCGATCATCATCACGATCATGCGGCTGCGGGCGCCCATCAGCTTCAGCATGGCGATCTGGTGCAGCTTCTCGATGGTCATCGTGTAGATGATCAGCGAGATCACGATGGTCATCACCACCAGAAGCACCACCGTGAAGGCGAGGATCTGCACCCGGAGCCGCCACAGCCGCTCGTTGAGGAGAAGGTCGCGCTGGTCCTGCCGGCTGAGAACGGAGACGTCGCCCCAGGCCGCGATGCGGGCGGCGACCGCGGCCGGGTCGGCGCCGGCGCGCAGCCGCACCAGCACCGCCGACACCTTGCCCGCCTGCGGGCTCTCGCCGGCAAGCGCCGGCAGCCCCTGCGCGACGGCCCGGGCACGGGCGAGGCGGGCCTCCTCGCCGGTGCGGCGGGCCGCGATGGTCATCGCGTCGTTGATCGTCACGAACATCATGCCGTCGCCCGACATGTCGACCATGCCGCGGCTCACCCCGACGATGGTGTAGTCGTCGCGCGCGAGGCGCACCGTGTCGCCGACGGAGAGGCCGACGCTCTCGTCGACGATCGCCTCGTAGTGACCCGCGGCGAGGCGGCGGCCGGCGAGAAGGGAGATCCAGGCACCGTCGTCGCCCGGACGGTCGATGCCGACGATGGAAGCCCGCATCGACCGGCCGCGATGGTCGAATTGCTGGCTGATCTGGATGAAGCGGCGCACCGAGGCGACGCCGGGCACCCCCTCCACACGCCGGTCGAGGTTCGCCGGGATCGACGACGCCTCGGAAAACGGCCCGTTGCGCTCGCCCTGCACCACCCAGAGGTCGGCGCCGACGCTGTCGACGATCATGAGGGCGTCGGCGACGATGCCGCGATAGAGGCCGATCATCCCCACCGCCGCGGTGATCAGGAAGGCGACGCCGGCGACGGTCAACGCGAAACGGGCCGGGCTGAACGCGATGTCCTTGAGGGCGAGGTTCATGATCCCGCCCGCGGCGGGCGCACTCGCATGCCCTCGTAGAGGTCGGGAGCGGCGAGAACGATCTCGCCGGCGGCGAGGCCGTCGGTGATCTCCACTTGCGCCCCGCCGAGCGCGCCGAGGCCAACACCGCGCCAATGCGCCCGTCCCCGGCGCTGGACGAAGAGGCCCGGCGCACCGTCGTGATAGGTGAGCGCGGCGGTCGGGACCGCGAGCACCGCCGGCTTCTCGGCGAGCGCGATGCGCACCTCGGCCCGCTGGCCGAGCGCCCATTCCGCCGGCAGCCTGTCGGGCCGGATGTCGACGGTGAACTCGCGCGTCTCCTCGTCCACCGCCCGACCGAGCCGCTCCACCGTGCCGGCGATGGCGCGGCGGCCGCCGCCGGCGAGGGCGATGGACGCCGCCTGGCCGGGCGCGATGTCGGCGATGGCGCTCTCGTCGAGGCGGACGCGGAAGACGAGGGTCGCGGGATCGACCAGCGTCACGATGGGGGCTCCCGCGCTCACCGTGTCGCCGACGCTCTCCTCGCGGTCCACCACCACGCCGGCGAAGGGGGCGCGCACGACGCTCTCGTCGAGGCGGGCGCGGTGCATCGCGGCGGTGGCGGTGGCGGCCCGCTTTTCCGCCTCGGCGCGGGCGATGGCGGCGTCGGCGCTCGCGACCTCGGCCTCGGCTTCGAGAAGGGCGGCGGCCGCCGCCTCCAGCGTCGCCGGCGCGGCGGTGCCGCGGGCGTGCAGCGCGTCGGCGCGGCGGTGCTCCTCGGCGGCGTGGGCGCGGGCGGCCTCGGCGCGGGCGCGCTCCGCCTTCGCTTGGCGCACGGCGAGGTCCGAGGCCTCCTCCGAGGCTTTGGCGGCGGCGAGCTGGTTCTGCATCTCCTCCGCATCGATGGCCGCGATGAGATCGCCCTTCGCCACGACGTCGTTCCGCTCCACCTCGAGGCGGTCGATGCGGCCGCCGATGGTCGTCGCGACGTCCGCCTCGACGAGCGCCTCGAGCGTCGCCGGTCCGACGATGTCGACGACGAGCGACTGGGGGAGGACGGCGAAGTGCTCGGCCGTGCGCGCCACGCCATAGCGCATGCCGAGCCCCGCCCCCGCCATGACGACCACCACCGCCACGAGGACGAGGAAGCCGCGCGAGAGGCGGCGCGGCCGCGCAGCCGGCCGCTTCGGCAGGCCCACGGCGACGGGCCGGCCCGGCACCGCGGTGACGCCCGCCGAAGCGCGGACCGCCGCTCCGGCGGCGACCGGCGTCACCGCCTCGGTGGATGGGATGGGGTCGGAGCGGCTCATCGGCACCTCCTCTCGGCTCACCGGCGACGGCGGCGGGGCAGTCGCATCACTTCAGCAAAATCTCTCCGATCACGGCCTGGCAGCCCGGCGACACTTCGCTCGCCTTGGCGCGCATGCAGGCCATCACGCGCCCGCCGCCCGGCTGCACGCCCGGACAGATGCGCTGGATGTCGGCCTTGCAGGCGCTCGCGATCTGCATCGCCTCGGCCTGGGTGATCCGGGGCTGAGCGGTCTGGGCCATCGCGAGGCCGGCGGGCAACAGCACGGCGCCGAGCGTCAGGGCGCCGAAGGCACGCCCGGCAAACTTCTGATATGTCATGGTTTTCTTCCGTTTCCTAAGGGTGGACGGGACCTCCGGGGTGGGGACCGCAGATGCGCCCCGGAGGTCCCCCGCAGGCCGGATGCGATCGGCCCACGTCGAGCGGCGGAAGGTCGCCGCGTCTCGTTGCTCAGCGCGAGACCGTGCCGGAGCGAACGACGGTGTTGCCACGCGGACCGGTGACGGAGCGCGTCGCGCTGCACCCGTTGACGCAGGCCCCGCGCGGGGGCGGCGGCGGGCGGCGGTAGACCGGATGCGGCACGTAGTAGGCGGGGCCGCGCCGATACCAGGGATAGGCCGCGTAGTGGGTGTTCCAGTAGGCCGACGTGTAGGTGACCGCCGGCACCGGCAGCACCACTTGCGGGGTCACCACCACGCGAGTGCTACCGACCAGCGTGGTGAGGTAGCGCGCCGCCACCCAGCCCCGGCCGGACGGCTCGGCGATGTCGCACCAGGAGCGGTCGGCGAGACAGGCGTGGATCGTCACGGCGGCGCCCACCGGCAGCACCGTCACCACCGGGTAGGCGGTGTCGGGGCCGGCCCGCACGTTGAGCGTGGCGGTGGTGACGGCCGGCGTCGCGGCCATCGCCGGCGCGCTCGCCGCTGCGAGGGGGGATGCGGCCAGAAGGGCGATCGCCGCAGAACGGCGCAGGCGACGCCAGACACCGTGCCGACGGGCGACGCTCTGCGGATGGGGCACTCGGACGGGCTGGGTCATCGACGCTCTCCGATGGGTTTCGATGGTGGGGCCGATGCGGGGGACGGTCGCTGGGGATGCCTTGTCGCGACCGTCCACCCGCCCGCCTCACCACCGTCCGGGCCGGTACGTGGCGCGGGCGGCGGTGCGGCGGATCCTGGCCCCTTGGGGCGGCGTCAGTAGCGGCTCACGCTGCCGCTGCGGGTGACGGTGTTGCCGTAGGTGCCGCTCGTCGTGCTCGAGTGGGTGCACGTGCCGCCGGCGCAGCTCGCCGAGCCCGAGGTGGTGGCGGAGCGGCCATAGGCGCCGGAGCGGGTGGCCGAGCGCGAGCACACGCCGCCGGCGCACTGGGCGCTCGAATTGTAGGTGGCGCTGTTGCCGGCCGGTCCGGTGGTGGTGCGGGTACGCTGGAAGGCGCTGGCGTCGGCGACGGCGCCGAGGCTGACGACGGTGGCGAGCGCGGCGGCGGTGAAGAGCTTCATCATGTCGTGTCTCCGGATCTGTCGTTAGCGGGCGGGGGGTCGCCCTTTCGTCTTGTCCGGGCTCATCGTCCCGGCGACAGGGGAGAGAATGGGGGTGGAATGTTCAGCCCCTATGATCGCGGCGCATCGGTTGGTCGCGGTTTGTCGACGCCGCGTAACAGTATGTAAAAGTCGCCCGATGGCGCTTCCCTTCGCGCGCCCGATCGCCGGAGATGGACGCATGAGCACGCCAGCCACAATCCTCGTCGTCGAGGACGATGCCGACATTCGCGGCCTCGTCGCCGACCTTCTGCGCGGCGAAGCCTATCGGGTGGAGCTTGCCGAGGACGCCGTGGCGATGGACGCCGTCCTGATGCGGGTCCACCCCGATCTCGTGATCCTCGACCTGATGCTACCGGGCGAGGACGGGCTCGCCATCTGCCGCCGCCTGCGCAGTCACGACACGCTGCCGATCCTGATGCTGACGGCGAAGAGCGACGAGATCGACCGCGTGCTCGGCCTCGAAATGGGCGCCGACGACTACGTGGTGAAGCCGTTCGGCCCGCGCGAGCTGCTCGCCCGCGTGCGCGCGCTGCTGCGCCGCGCGAGCGCCGCCCCCTCCGCCGCGCCGGCGACCCGCCGCCTCGCCTTCGACCGCTTCGTGGTGGACCTCGACGCCCGCCAGCTCACCCGCGACGACGGCGAGGCGGTGACCCTCACCACCGGCGAGTTCGACCTGTTGTCGTGCCTGGTGCAGGCGCCGCGGCGGGTCCTGACGCGCGACCAGATCCTCGACCGCATCCGCGGCCGCGGCGCCGATCCCTACGACCGCACCGTCGACATGCTGGTGTCGCGCCTGCGCAAGAAGCTCGATGCGGCGAGCCCCGGCTGCAATCTCGTGACGACGGTGCGCAACAACGGCTACCTCTTCACCGCCGCCGTGAAGCCCGCCCTATGATGCTGCGCCTCAGCCTCGCGGCGCGCCTCACCCTCATCGTCTTCTCCACGGTGATGGTGGGCTGGCTCGCGACGATCTCGATCTACTATCAGCTGCGCGACACGGCGGACGATCCGGCGATCCCGACGCCGGCTCGCCTCGCCGCCATCGTGGAGCTCATCGAGGCGACGCCGCCGGAGGAGCGGCAGCGCGTGGTCGACGCCCTCTCCTCCTCCACCCTCTCGCTCGCCTTCGAAAGCGCGCCGCCGCCGCCCGGCGGCGAGGCCGACATCCTCGCCCGCTACGCCCCCGCCCTCGGCGACCGTGTCGCGACGGTGGAGGAGCGGGCGGTCCCGCTTCCGCGGCGGCCCTTTCCGACACCGCGTATCGTCGCGACGCCCAACGGGCTCGAATTCCGCATCGCGCTGAGAACGGGCGAAACGCTGATGATCCGCACCGTCAGCGGCGAGGTGGTGAACGGCATCGGTCTGCCGGTGGGCGTCGGGGCGGGACTGCTCGGCACCTTCATCGCCCTCATCGCCCTCCTCGTCATGCAGCGCGAGATGGGGCCACTGCGCCGCCTCGCCGCCGCCGCCGACGCGCTCGACCTCTCCGGTCCGCCGGCGCTGCTCTCCCCCTCCCGATCCTCCGCGCCGGAGATCACCTCGCTCATCTCCGCCTTCAATCGCCTCCAGGTGCGCCTGTCGGAGCTGATGCGGGCGCGCATGGCGATGATCGGCGGCATCTCCCACGACGTGCGCACCTTCGCGACGCGGCTGCGGCTGCGTCTCGAGACGCTGCCCGAGGGAGAGACGCGCGACCGGGCCATCGCCGACATCGTCGACATGGTGCACCTCCTCGACGATGCGCTGATGGCAAGCCGCGCCGGCGCCGGCGAGCTCTCCGAGGAGCTCTTGGAATTCGACGAGATCGTCGCCGCCGAGGTCGAGGACCGCCGGGCGACGGGCGGCAGGGCCGACCTCACCGTCGCCCCGGAGGCGAAAGGGGCGATGGTGCTCGGCGATCGCCTCGCGCTGCGGCGCATCGTCGCCAACCTCGTCGACAACGCGCTGAAATATGGCGGCACCGCCCATGTCGCGGTGGGCCTCTCGGGGGGCGACGTGGCGCTGATCGTCGACGACGAGGGGCCGGGCATTCCCGCCGAGATGGCGAGCCTCCTCACCGAGCCCTTCGTGCGGCTCGAGACCTCGCGCAGCCGGTCGACGGGCGGGGCCGGGCTCGGCCTTGCGATCGTCCACGGCCTCCTCACCGCGCACGGCGGAAATCTCGCCATCGAGACCGCGCCCGGCGGCGGCGCCCGCTTCGTCGCCCACCTGCCCCGCTTCGACATCAACGCATAATCGCCACGGTCGGCGCCCTCGAATCGCGCAGACTTGACACCAAAACCGGTTTTGTCTTCACTGAAATTGCTGCATGTCTAGGCGGCGTTGACGATTGAGCGAGCAAGGGCGCGAGAGACGCCCCTCGAGGAGCGAAACGACAGGATGGACGACGGAGGAACGCTCCGGGCCAAGCCCGGACGGGAACGGGGCCGCAAGGGCCCGGCACGGCTGACGATCAGCGAGCTCGCCGCCCGCATCGGCGTGTCGAAGGGCACCGTGTCGCGCGCCCTCAACGGCTACCCCGACGTGTCGGAGGAGACGCGCCGCCGCGTCCACGAAGCGGCGGCGATGCACGGCTATGCGCCGCTGTCCACCGCCCGCCGGCTCGCGACTGGCACCACCCGCATCATCGGCATCGTGCGCGAGGCGCAGCCCGCCCCGATGAGCGAGGCCTTTCTGGGCGAGTTCATCGGCGGCGCCAGCGCGGCCCTCGCCGAGCGCGGCTACGACCTCCTCTTCGCCACCCCCACCAAGGACGAGGCCCCCATCGCCTCCTACCGCCGCCTGCTCGACGAGGGGCGGGTCGACGGCTTCATCCTCTACCGCAGCGAGACCGACGATGCGCGCGTGCGCTGGCTGCGCGAGTGGGGCGCCCCGTTCGTGGTGCACGGCCGCACCCGCGACGAGTCCGGCTACGCCTGGCTCGACACCGACAACATCGCCTCCTTCTACGACGCGACGACCCATCTCGCCGGGCTCGGCCATCGCCGCATCGCCATGGTCACCGGCCCCGAGCGCTTCAACTTCGTGCGCCTGCGCACGGTGGGCTACGTTCGCGCGATGGCCGAGATGGGGGTGCCGCCCCACCTCATCGCGAGCGACCTCTCGCCGCGCTCCGGCTATCTCGCGACGCGGGCGATCCTCGCCGGGCCGACGCCGCCCACCGCCATCGTGGCGATCACCGATGCGGTGGCTCTCGGCGTGATGCACGCCGCCATCGAGGCCGGCCTCGACATCCCGGGCGACATCTCCATCGTCGGCTGCGACGGCGTGGAGTCGGCCGCCTGGGCGGCGCGCCCCCTCACCACCATGGCCACCGAGAGCCGTCACGCCGGCGCGCGTCTCGCCGAGATGCTGCTCGCCCTCATCGGCGGCGCCGACCCCGACAGCCTGCACGAGATCTGGCGCGCTCACCTCCTGCGCCGCGCCTCCGACGCGCCGCCGCGCGCCCAAACACGCCAACGACAAACCGGGAGACCAGAATGACCCAACGCGCCGACCGGCACGCCCTCAGAGGCACGACCTCGCGCTGTACCCTCGCCGCCCTCCTCTTCGCGGCCGGCCTCGGTGCGGCTCACGCCGACACGATCCGCTTCTGGACTCCGGAGGAGCAGCCCGAGCGCCTCGCCAAGACCCAGGAGGTGGCCGACGCCTTCAAGGAGGCGACCGGCCACACCGTGGAGGTGATCCCGGTGACGGAGACCGAGCTCGGCACCCGCGCCGCCGCCGCCTACGCCGCCGGCGACTTGCCCGACGTGATCTATCTGACGCTCCAGTATGTGCTCCCCTGGGCCGAGGACGGCATCCTCGACGTCGAGACCAACGACGAGCTCGTCGACGAGCTCGGGCGCGACACCTTCGCCCCCGCCGCCCTCGGTATGGCCGACTTCGACGGTCTCACCGCCGCCGTCCCCTCCGACGGCTGGACGCAGATGATCGTCTACCGCAAGGACCTCTTCGACGAGGCCGGCCTCGCCGCGCCGACCACCTACGACGCCGTGCTCGCCGCCATCGGCAAGCTGCACAACCCGCCGGACATGTACGGCTTCGTCGCCGCCACCAAGGTCGACGAGAACTTCATGAGTCAGGTGCTGGAGCACGTCTTCCTCGCCAACGGGGTGACGCCGGTCGACAGCGACGGCTTCAAGCCGCTCGACGAGAAGAAGACCACCGAGGTGCTCGAATTCTACAAGGCCCTCGCCGACGCCTCCCCTCCGGGCGACCTCTATTGGGCGCAGTCGCGCGAGCTCTACTTCGCCGGCAAGGCCGCGATGATCATCTGGTCGCCGTTCATCCTCGACGAGCTCGCCGGGCTGCGCGACGCCGCCCCGGTCACGATCACCGACGATCCGACCACCGGTGAACTCGCCGAGAAGACCGGCATCGTCACCCGCTTCGCCGGCCCCTCCAACCCCGACGGCGCCGCCTGGGGCGACGTGCGCTATCTCGGCGTGACCGCCGACGCCAACACCGACGTCGCCATGGAGTTCGTCAAGTACGCCATGAGCGAAGGCTACGAGGCCACGCTGTCGATGGCGCCGGAGGGCAAGTTCCCCGTCCGCCGTGGCGACGCGGAGAACCCGACGAAGTATGTGGAAGCCTGGCGCGCGCTCCCCGTGGGCGTCGACCGCAAGGCCCCGCTCACCGATCTCTACGCGCCGGAGACCATCGACGAGATCGTCGGCGGCCTCGACAGCGCCGCCCGCTGGGGCGTCAAGGAAGGCCAGCTCGCCCTCGCCTCCAAGATGATCAACAGCCAGGAGATCAACCGCGCCGTCCGCCGCTATCTCGACGGCGAGCAGGACGCGGCCGCCACCGTCGCCGAGATGAACGACGCCCTGTCCAAGATCTGATCCGCCACCCGTCCGCGCGGCCTCGCGTCGCGCGGACCCCTTACCGAGGAATGCCGCCGATGACCGCCACCGCCGAGACCTCCGCCCGCACCTCCCGCGTCGGGCCGATCGCGCGGCGCGAGGCGCGTCTCGCCTATGCGATGCTGCTGCCGACGATCGCCATCGTGATGGCGATCGTGCTGCTGCCGCTCGCCGCCAACATCTGGATCAGCCTGAAGCCGGTGGAGATCGCCGACCTTCGGCCCCCCGCCCTCCTCGCCAACGAGCGGCTGCGCGGCGATCTCGAGGCGGAGGGCGACGAGGGGCGCATCCAATACCGCCTGCGCAACTCCTCGCGCGACATCGCCCTTGCCGCGACGACCCTCACCGACACGCTGCCCGACGGGCTGACGCCGTTCAACGTCGACCCGCGCTGCACCGTCGACGGGCGCACCCTCTCCTGCGATCTCGGCGCCTTCGGGCCCGGCGAGCGCGGCGAGGTCGAGATTCCCGTGCGGGCCGGCGCCGCCTATGTCGCCGATCCCGCGAACCCCCGCGACAGCGAGGCGCTCACCACCGCCGACGCGCCCAACGTCCTGACGAACCTCCACTTCACCTTCGACAACATCCGCGCCGTGTTCTCGTCCGACGAGTTCGTCAACGTGCTCGTGGTGACGATCGTCTACACCTTTTTCGGCACCGCCGGGGCCATCGTGCTCGGCGTCGCGGCCGCCCAGCTCCTCAACCGCGATTTCCTCGGCCGCCCGATCCTGCGCGGCCTCTACCTCTTTCCCTACGTGGCGCCGGTGATCGCGATGGCCTTCACCTGGCTCGTCCTCTTCGACCCCTTCTCCGGCTCCATCAACGCCATGCTGTCGCGCATGGAGGTGGTGGGCGAGCCGATCAACTTCTTCGGCACGCGGGCCGTGCCGGTCTCGATCTTCGGGCTCGAGTTCGGCTTTCCCCTCGCCCTCGCGATGGTGATCGCCTTCGAGGCGTGGCGCTACTTCCCGCTGTCCTTCCTGTTCATCCTCGCCCGCATGCAGTCGATCCCCACCGACATGTACGAGGCGGCGGACATGGACGGCGCCACCCCGTTCCAGAAGTTCTTCCGCCTGTCGCTGCCGCAGATCGTCGGCATCATCGCCGTCCTCTTCCTGCTGCGCTTCATTTGGACGTTCAACAAGTTCGACGACATCTTCCTGCTGACGGGCGGCGCCGCCGGCACCCGCACCCTCACCGTCGACGTCTATTATCAGGGTTTCGCCATCGGTAATCTCGGCGCGGGCGCGGCGGTGGCGGTGGTCATCTTCGTGATGCTCCTCATCTTCGCCCTCCTCTACTTCCGCGCCCTGCCGAAGGAGGAGGGGTTGTGAGCGTCGCGACGGATCACGCCGGGCCGGCTCCGGCGACACGCCGCGAGGCGATCCGCACCCCGGTCCCGGGCTGGCTCGTCGCCGCGCCGATGGGCCTCTTCTGGGGCTTCGTCCTGCACATCGTGGGCGGCGTGGCGCTCACCCTCGTCACCGGCGTGGCGATGACGCCGGCGGCCGGAGCCGCGGGGCTCGCCGGCCTCGTGACGGCCCTCCTCATCGCCTGGCGCCCGGTCGCCGAGCGCACTCTCCCCTTCCTCGTGGTCGCCGGCGCGGTGTTCCTGGTGGTGCTCTTCGCCGCCGCCTTCGCCGCCCCCTACACGGTGGGGCTCGGCACCGCCCCCGTCGGCGAGGCGGTCGTGCTCGCCCTCACCGCGGCGGGGCTCGTCGCGACGCTCGCGGTGTCGCTGAAACCCTTGACCCTCGGCCGGCAGAGCCGCCGCACCACCGAGACGGCGCTCGCCGCCTCCCTCGGCATCTTCGGCCATCTCTTCTTCGCCGCCATCGTCGTCCTGCCCTTCTACGTGCTGCTGATGACGAGCTTCAAAACCCAGCAGGCGCTGATCGCGAACCCGCTCGACCTGTCGATCGACCTTTCCAAGGGGCTCGGCCTCTTCACCTCCTACCTGGAGCTCTTCACCACCTACGACTTCGGCCGCTACATGCTGATCTCGTTCGTGGTCTCCTCGGCGACGGTGCTCATCTGCCTCGCCTTCGCGGTGCCCGGCGCCTACGCCGTGGCGCGGCTCGACTTTCCCGGCCGCCAGCCGCTGTCGCGCTCGATCCTGCTCATCTATCTGGTGCCGGCGATCGTGCTGGTGATCCCGCTCTACGCCGTGTTCTCCCAGCTCGGGCTGCGCAACTCGCTCGTCGGCCTCCTCATCGTCTACCCGGCGACCACGCTGCCGGTGGCGATCTACATGCTCGCCGGCTACTTCCGCGGCGTGCCGCGCGAACTCGAGGAAGCCGGGCTAATGGACGGGCTGACGCGGCTCGGCGTCATCCGCCGCATCACGCTGCCGCTCTCGCTGCCGGCGCTGACCTCGGTGGGCCTCTACGTCTTCATGATCGCGTGGAACGAGTTCCTGTTCGCCTTCATGTTCCTCGACGATCCCAAGATCTTCACCCTCTCCCGTGCGGTGGTGTCGCTCAACTCCTCGGAGGTGCCGCGGCAATATCTGATGGCGGGGGCCGTGGTGACAACGATACCGATCCTCTTTCTGTTTCTTCTAGCGGAGCGTTTCATGGTGAAGGGTCTGACGGCCGGAGGGGTGAAGGGATGATGGCAAGTCCCGCCGAGCGCGACACCGAGGCCGCCGCGATCCTCGCCGCCAACGACCGCGGCGGCTTCTCGGTCCCCACCAAGGGCCTCTATCCGTTCCAGTGGAACTGGGACTCCGCCTTCGCCGCCATGGGCTACGCCCACGCGAGCGGCGAGCGGGCGGTGCAGGAGCTCCAGTCGCTCGTCGCCGGCCAGTGGCCGAACGGCATGATCCCCCACATCATCTTCCACCGGCCCGATCCGGGCTACTTCCCGGGGCCTGAGGTGTGGGAGACGGCGATGACGCCGCCCACCTCCGGCATCACCCAACCGCCGGTGCTCGCGATCGCGATCGCCGCCCTCGCCGATCGCGGCGTCCTCGCCGGCGAGCGCCTCGCCGATCTCCTCGAGGCGGCCGACCGCTCCCACGCCTTCTTCTTCGAGGCGCGGCGCGACCCGGCGACCAACGTCGTCGGCGTGGTGCACCCCTGGGAGTCCGGCCGCGACAACATGCCGGACTGGGACGACGCGCTCGCCGCCGTCGACGCCTCCAAGGTCAAGCCCTTCGTGCGGCGCGACACCAGCCACATCGACGCCGCCATGCGCCCCACCAAGGAGCAGTACGAACGCTATATCGCCCTCGTCGAGTTCGGCATCGCGGTGGGGTGGGACCAGCGGCGCATCATGGTCGAGGGACCCTTCTTCGTCGGCGATCCCGGCATCGCCGCGGTGCTGGTGCGGGCCGAGCGCGAGCTGCAGCGCCTCGCCCGCACGATCGGCCGCGACGATCTCGGCGGCAACGTCGACGTGCGCCTGCCTGCCCTGTGCGATGGTCTGGAGGCGCTGTGGAGCGACGCCCTCGGCGCCTACACCACACTCGATCTTCGCACCGGCAAGCGCGGCGAGGCCGTCTCCTCGGCGAGCTTCCTGCCGTTCGCGGCAGGCGTCGTCGACGCGGCGCAGACCGAGCGCCTCAACGCCCACTTCGATCGTCTCGCCGCCCGCTGCCGCTACATGGTGCCGAGCTACGATCCCGACGCCCCCACCTTCGACGAGAAGCGCTACTGGCGCGGGCCGGTGTGGCTCGTCGTCAACTGGCTGATCGCGCTGGGCCTCGCCGAGACCGGCGACGCGGCGCGGGCGGAGCGGGTGCGCGGCGATTCCCGCGCCCTCGTGGAGGCCGGCGGCTTCTACGAATATTTCAGCCCGCTCACCGGCGCGCCGCTCGGCGGGGCGGACTTCACCTGGACGGCCGCCGCCTGGCTCGACTTCGCGCGAGGCACCGATGGCTGAGATCACCCTCGAGGCCATCACCAAGTCGTTCGGCCTCGTCGAGGTCATCAAGGGCGTCGATCTTCGCATCGCCGACAAGGAGTTCGTGGTGTTCGTCGGCCCGTCGGGCTGCGGCAAGTCCACCATGCTGCGCCTCATCGCGGGCCTCGAGGAGGTCACCACCGGCAAGGTGATGATCGACGGGGAGGACGTCACCGCCCTCTCCGCCCCCGAGCGGGGCCTGTCGATGGTGTTCCAGTCCTACGCCCTCTACCCTCACCTTACGGTGCGCGAGAACATGGGCTTTCCGCTCTCCGTCGCCGGCGCCTCCAAGAAGGAGATCAAAGCGGCGGTGGACGACGCGGCGGCCGTGCTGCGGCTCGAGCCGCTGCTCGAGCGCAAACCCAAGGATCTCTCCGGCGGCCAGCGCCAGCGCGTCGCCATCGGCCGCGCCATCGTGCGCGCCCCGTCGGCCTTCCTGTTCGACGAGCCCCTCTCCAACCTCGACGCGGCGCTGCGGGTGCAGATGCGCATCGAGATCGCCCGGCTGCGCGCCAAGCTCGACGCCACCATGATCTACGTGACCCACGACCAGGTGGAGGCGATGACCCTCGCCGACCGCATCGTGGTGTTCTCGGCCGGCAAGATCGAGCAGATGGGCGCGCCGCTGGAGCTCTACCGCAACCCGGCGAACATCTTCGTGGCGACCTTCATCGGCTCGCCCACGATGAACATCCTCGATTGCGATCCCGCAGCCGACGGCGCCGTCATGGTCGGGGCGACCACGCTCAGCACCGAGCGCAGCGTGGCGGACGGCGCGGTGCCGAGCAAGCTCGGCATCCGCCCGGAGGACATCGCGCTCGTCGAGGACGGCGGCGCCGACTTCACCGGTACCGTCGCCGTCGCCGAGCATCTCGGCGGCGACAGCTTCTACTATGTGGAAGTGCCGGGGGTCGGCGAGATCACCGTGCGCGCGCCGGGCGATCACGTGGCGAAGACCGGCGAGACGCTGCACCTCACCGTCCGCCGCGACAACATCCACCTCTTCGACGCGCACGAGCGCTGCATCACCCGCGCCCCCTGAGGCCCGGCACTGCGCATCCTCGCGATGGCCCCGCCGCCCGAAAACGAAAGCGCTGCGCCCCCGAGGGAGCGCAGCGCCGTTGTTCGTCCGACCGCTGTCGCGTCAGGCGACTTCGCGCAGGCCGGCGCCCGCCGGCTGAACCGCGGCGGTGTAGTCGGCCATCAGCTGCTTGGTGAGGGCGCCCACCGTGAAGCTGTAGGGGCCGATCTCGCCCACCGGCGTCACCTCGGCGGCGGTGCCGGTCAGGAAGCACTGCTCGAACGAGGCGAGCTCGTCGGGCATGATGGTCCGCTCGATCACCTCGACGCCGCGGGCCTTCGCGAGGTCGATCACCGTGCCGCGGGTGATGCCGCTGAGGAAGCAGTCCGGCGTCGGCGTGTGCAGCGCACCGTCCTTCACGAAGAACACGTTGGCGCCGGTCGATTCGGCCACGTGCCCCCGATAGTCGAGCATCAGCGCGTCGGCGTAGCCCTTGGCCTCGGCGGCATGCTTCGACATGGTGCAGATCATGTAGAGGCCGGCCGCCTTGGCGTGGCAGGGCGCGGTGGCGGGGTCCGGACGGCGCCAATCACCGATGGTGAGGCGGATGCCCTTCTCACGCTGCGCCGGGTCGAAATAGCTCGGCCAGGCCCAGGCGGCGATCGCGACGTGAATGGTGTTCATCTGCGCCGAGACGCCCATCATCTCGCTGCCGCGCCAGGCGATCGGGCGCAGATAGGCATCGGTGAGCCCCATGCGCACGAGCGTTTCGCGCTTGGCGGCATTGATCGCGTCCTTGCTAAACGGGATCACCATGCCAAGGGTGTCGGCGGACGCGAACAGACGGTCGGTATGAGCCTCGCACTTGAAAATCTCGCCACCGTAGGCGCGCTCGCCTTCGAATACGGCGCTCGCATAGTGGAGGCCGTGGGTGAGAACGTGCACCTTGGATTCACGCCACGGCACGAATGTGCCGTCCATCCAGATGTCACCATCGTGTTGATCGAAGGACAGAGCCATTTCGAATCCCCTCCCGTTGCGCATTCTCTATGCTTCGATTGCAGGGCAGCCGAAGGAAAGATCAGCTATGCGCAACAATATTTCAAACAAGCTCCCGTTCGGGACATTTATTCTCGATCCGGGGTCCGCAGACGTATGCCTTCTTGCGTGATACGTCAATATGGTTGACGTAAAAAAGCGCACTGCCGATTTGCAAGGCAGCGATGCTCAGATTGCGTTCGATCTCATCGAGCGGATCTTCTTCGGCTATCGGGACTTTGTCGGGGTCGCCGACGATGCGTTGTCGCAGACCGGATACGGCCGGGCCCATCATCGTGTATTGCATTTCGTCGACCGTCATCCGGGTCTGACGGTCGGCGAGCTGCTGACGATCCTGAAGGTGACCAAGCAGGGCGTGTCGCGCGTCTTGCGAACGCTGGTGGACGACGGAATGATCGAGATCCAGCCGGGCCCCTACGATCGGCGCGAGAAGCGCCTGTCCACCACGCCGATGGGGCACGACCTCGCGCGCTTCGTCGCGCGGCTCCAGACGGCGCGGATCGAGAGCGCGCTCGAGTCGCTGCCGCCCGGAAGCCGTCAGGTGGTGGCCGACTTCCTCGCCGGCCTCGTCGACGACGAAGAGCGCCCGGCCGTGCTGAAACGGATCGCGGGAGGGTGCTGATGGCGGACGCCTCCGAGCCGCAGAGCCTCGACGAGGCGCCGCACATCCTCCTCGTTGACGACGATCAGCGCATCCGCTCGCTGATCGAGCGCTTTCTGCGCAAGGAAGGCTATCGCGTGACGGTGGCCGAGAGCGCGGGCCATGCCCGCCGCAAGCTCGAAGGCCTCATGTTCGACGCTCTGGTGCTCGACGTCATGATGCCGGGCGAGGACGGCTTCTCCCTGCTCACGACGCTCAAGGCCGACACGCCCGACATGCCCGTCCTGATGCTGACGGCGATGGCCGAGCCCGGCGAGCGCATCCGCGGCCTGGAGCTCGGCGCCGACGACTACCTCGCCAAGCCCTTCGAGCCGCGCGAATTGTCGCTGCGCCTCACCAACATGATGCGGCGCCGGCCCGAGCCGGCGCGCGTCGTCCGCTTCGGCCGCTTCCGCTTCGACGTGCGGCGCGAGGAGCTGACCGCCGACGGCGACCCGGTCCGCCTCACAGACCGCGAGCGCCATCTCCTGAAGCTCTTCGCGAGCCGACCCGGCGCCACCATCGCCCGTCACGAGCTCGTCGCCGACGAGGACCTCGGCGACCGCACCATCGACGTGCAGATCAATCGTCTGCGCCGCAAGCTGGAGGACGACCCGGGCGAGCCCAAATATCTTCAGACGATGCGCGGCCAGGGCTACCGCCTGCTCGCCGACCCCGGGGAGAGCTGATCCCAATGACCGTCGCCGCCGGCAGCCGACCGCACCGCCCCCGCTGGCGTCGCATCGTGCGCTGGCTCGGGCTGCCGCCGCCGGTGGAGCGCTGGTTGCGGCGCCGGCTGCCGCGACGGCTCTTCGCCCGCTCGATCCTCATCATCGTGGTGCCGATGATCGTGCTCCAGTCGGTGGTCACCTTCGTGTTCCTCGACCGCCATTGGGAGAACATGACGCAGCGCCTCTCGGTGGCCACCGCCTCGGAGATCGCCGCGGTGGTGGAGCTTCTGGAGCTCTCCCCGCCCGAGCTCCGGCCGGTGATCCTGCAGTCGGCGACCGACAATCTCTTCAGCGCCGTCAACCTGCTGCCCGGCCAGCATCTGCCGGCGCCGCATCCGAAGCGCTTCTTCTCGCTGCTCGACCGCACGCTGAGCCGCGAGATCTCGCGCCAGGTCGCCCGCCCCTTCTGGATCGACACGGTGGAAAGCACGCGCTGGGTGGAGATCCGCGTGAAGACGAGCGCCGGCATCCTGCAGATCATCACCCGGCGCAGCCACACCTACGCCTCGGACTCGCACATCACCCTCGTCTGGATGGTCGGCACGTCGCTGGTGCTGATCGCCGTCGCCCTGCTCTTCCTCAAAGGCCAGGTGCGGCCGATCCAGGAGCTCGCCGCCGCCGCGGAGAGTTTCGGCCGCGGCAAGCCCGTCGACACCTACCGCCCGCACGGGGCGATCGAGGTGCGCCAGGCAGCCTGGGCATTCCTGGAAATGAGGCAGCGCATCGAGCGCCACATCGAGCAGCGCACCGCAATGCTGGCGGGCGTGAGCCACGATCTCAGGACGATCCTGACGCGCTTCCGCCTGGAGCTCGCCCTTCTCGGCAACGAGGAGGAGACGCGCGCCCTCTCCGCCGACGTCGACGAGATGCAGGCGATGCTCGAGGACTATCTCGCCTTCGCCCGTACCGATATCGACGAGCATGCGGACGACGTCGTCGTCGCGAGCCTCATCGCCGAGGCGGTGCGCGGCTATCCCAAGGTGAAGACCTTCGTGCCGGAGGAGCTGACGGCGCCGGTGCGGCCCACGGCGACGCGGCGTCTGATCGCCAATCTGGTGGGCAACGCGGTCGCCTATGCCCACCGCGTGGAGGTGCGCGCGAGCACCGGTAAGTCGCTCATCGTCACCGTCGACGACGACGGGCCCGGCATTCCGGAGAGCGAGCGGCGGGCGGTGTTCCAGCCCTTCTACCGCCTCGACAGCGCACGCAACCGCAACCGCGGCGGGACCGGCCTCGGCCTCACCATCGCCCGCGACATCGCCCGCCGACAGGGCGGCGACGTGGTGCTCGGCGAGAGCCCGCTCGGCGGCCTGCGCGCCACCGTCCGCCTGCCGCTCTGACGACCTCCGTCGCGGCCGACGGCTACATCAGCCGCGCGCCGTCGGGCGCGGTCTTGTCGGGTACGGCGAGCACGATGGCGCCGCTCTCGTCGGCAAAGCCGAGCGTCAGCACCTCGGACATGAACTTGCCGATCTGGCGCGGCGGGAAGTTCACCACCGCCATCACCTTGCGGCCGACGAGGCTCTCGGGGGTGTAGTGGTGGGTGATCTGGGCGGAGGAGCGCTTCTCGCCCACCTCCGGCCCGAAGTCGATCCGCAGCTTGATGGCCGGCTTGCGCGCCTCGGGATAGGGCTCGGCCGCCACCACCGTGCCGATGCGAATGTCCACTTTGAGGAAGTCGTCGAAGCTGATGGTGTCGGTCACGCTGGGCTCGCTGCTGAGTGTCGTCGCGGCCCGGCGTAAGCGGCTTGGCGACGAGGCGCAAGCGGCGCGGAGCGCCCGCGGTGGGGCGGCGCGCCTTACTCCGCCTCGTCGGCTGCGGCGCGCTTCGACCGGGTGCGGCGCGACGGCGTGGCGGCGCTCCTCGCGCGCGGGGTGCGCGCCCGCTTGCGCGCCGCAGGCTTCGTCGGCGCAGGCTCCTGCGCGACCGGCTCCGCCGCTGGGATGGGCTCGGGGGCCGGCTCGGGCGGCGTCGCGGGCTCCTCTTCCGTCGTGGAGGCGGTGGCCGCCGGCGGCTCGGTGACGTTGCTCATCGCCGGGCCAAACACGCGGGCGAAGCGCTCGTAGCGCTTCTGCGCGTCGCGCAGCGCCTTGTCGAGGCGTGCCATCGTGCGCGGCATTCCGGGATCATCCTCGTCGAGGAAGGTGCGCAGCACCTGCGCGAAGGACAGCGCGAGACCCTGGGTGATGATCCGCCCCCGCCAGCCCGGCGCGTCGATGCCGGCGGCGGCGAGCATCCAGCCCTGCGAGCGCAGCGCGACGGCGTTGAGAGCGACCGCCAGCGCCGGATCGCGGCGCACCGAGTGCATCAGGCTCTTCAGCGCCGCGCGATAGGGGCGGAGCGCGTCGAGCCGGCTCATCAGAACGTCGAACAGGCGCTCCCGCGGCGGCTGGTCCGCCATGTCGGAGAAGTCGCCGGCGAGCACGGCGCGATCGATCTTGGCGGCGAAGGCGCCGAGGATGTCGGTGCGGGAGGGAAAGGCTGCGGCAAGCTCGGCGAGACCGACGCCGGCGTGGTCGGCGATCGATCGAAGGCCGACCTCCTCGAACGGGCGGTCGGCGAGGAGGTCCATGGTGGCCTCGATGATCCGATCGGCACTATCCGACACGCCATCCTCCTGGAGCGGGCGCCGGCGCGTCGGGCGTCAGCTCCCGAGTTCGCGCGAGCGCGCTGTTGCGGCGGCCACGGCGCGCTCCATCAGAGGGCCGAGGCCGTCACCGGCCATCAGCACCTCGAGCGCGGCGGCCGTGGTGCCGCCCGGAGAAGTGACATTGCGTCGCAAGGTCGCCGGATCAAGCGGGCTGCGATCAAGCAGCGCACCCGCGCCGATGATGGTGCGGCGGGCGAGCACGGCGGCGACGTCGGCCGGCAGGCCCGCCTTCTCGCCGGCCGCGGCGAGCGCCTCGACCAGGTAGAACACGTAGGCGGGTCCGGAGCCGGAGACGGCGGTGGCGACGTCGATCAGCGCCTCGTCGTCGACCCACTCCACCGTGCCGATGCTCGACAGCAGCTTGTCGGCGAGCGCGACGTCCTTCTCGCCCGCCCCGTCGGCGACGGCGGCGGTCATGCCCTTGCCCACCGAGGACGGCGTGTTGGGGATCGCGCGCACCACCGGCCCGCGCCCCAGCGTCTTCAGCGTTTCGATGGTGATGCCCGCCGCGATGGAGACGACCAGCGTCGCCTCGTCCCGCAGGCCGGTGAGCTTGGGCAGCACCTCGCCCATCACCTGCGGCTTGACCGCCAGCACCAGAGTGCTCGCCGTGATGCCGTCGGGCGCGGTCGCGGTCACGGTGAGGCCGGGGGTCGCGAGCGCCTGCGTATCGGGCGGGCTCGGCTCGATGACGACGATCGATCGCGGGCTGGTGCCGGCGGCGAGCCAGCCCTCCAGCATCGCGCCACCCATGTTGCCCGCTCCCACGAGAACGAGCGGACGCTCCGGTGATAGCATCGTGTCAGGCTTCTCCAGCGGTTTCGAACAGGGCGCCGTCGAGCGCCTCCTGCGCATTCTTGCCCGCCCATACCACGAACTGAAAGGCCTGATAGTGGCTGTCGCAGGTTTCCACCGCGTGGGTGAGAAGGGCCTGGACGTGGCCCGATGCCGGCATCTCGTCGCCCGCGAGGAGCTGGGTGTGGCGGAAGATCACCACCCCCTCCTTGCTCCACAGGTCGAAATGGCCCATCCACATTCGCTCGTTCACGAGGGCGAGGAGGCGCACGACCTCCGTGTAGCGCGGCTCGGTCACCTTCAGATCGAAGGCGACGGCGATGTGGAGCGAGTCGAATTCGTCCATGTGGGTGAAGGCGACGTGGTAGGCGCTCCAGCGGCCGGCGATGGAAATGGTGATCTCGTCGTCACCGGCGCGCTCGTAGGTCCAGTCGTTTCCGTTGGCGACCTCTTCGATACGATCGATAGGATTGGCGGACAGTGTAAATTCGTCGTAGTCGATCAAGCTCATGGCTGATCCTTTCGGGCCCGCACGGCCATCCCCGAAGATCGGGGCGAGCCGCGCCTGGGACGACGCGTGAGCGCCAGGTTGGGATACGTGCGAATCCCTAAAGCGTCGTCTACAGGAGATCAGATTAGGTGCGGCGAGGAAAGGTGGGCGTCCCACCATCCACGACAGGCTCAGGCACTCTCCTTCTGGAGCTGAGCCTCGATGGCGGCGAGACGAGCCTTGAGCTCGTCCACCTCGTCGGCGGCGTTGGCGGCCATCTGCTTGACCGCTTCGAACTCGTCGCGCTGGACAACATTCGCCTCGGACAGCAATTTCTCGATCTGGGCGCGGACCGCCGTCTCCACCTCGCGGCGGGCTCCTTGGGCGACCGCAGCCGCGTCGGTGGCGAGGCGGGCAATCTCGTCGATGAGGCGATTGTTTGTCTGGGTCATAACCCTCTCCGTCGCGCGCAGCAGCATGACACGCTGCGCATGGGAAGCACTATGGTTCGACCAGGCTGGCCGCACAAGGCGGCCTTCCGGTCACCCTCTCGTTGCAGCCGGCTGCGAGGAGAGGTTCACTCTTGATCGTCCCGAGCGAGCAGCCCGATGTCCCTCGTCATTCCCTTCCCCACCTTCGACCCGGTCGCGATCAGTGTCGGACCGCTGGCCATCCGGTGGTACGCCCTCGCCTATATTGCCGGCATCTTGCTGGGCTGGATCTATGCCCGCTGGATCGCTCGGCAAGTCAGCCTCTGGGGCGCCCGGCCGCGCCCTTCGCTGCGCGATCTCGACGATCTGGTGACCTGGGTCACCATCGGCATCGTGGTCGGAGGTCGGTTAGGCTTCGTGCTCGTCTACAACCCTATGTACTACTCTTCGCATCCCATGGAAGCCCTGATGTTGTGGCAAGGCGGCATGGCCTTCCACGGCGGCCTCCTCGGGGTGATCGTCGCAGTCATCCTATTCAGCCGGGCGCGCGGCGTGTCGGCGGTGGCGGTGTTCGACATCCTGGCGGCGGTGGTGCCGTTCGGTCTGCTGTTCGGCCGCATCGCCAACTTCATCAATGGTGAGTTGTGGGGCCGGCCCGCCGACGTGCCGTGGGCGATGGTGTTCCCCGGCGCCGGGCCGGAGCCGCGGCACCCGAGTCAGCTCTACCAGGCCGGGCTCGAGGGGATCGGCCTCCTCGTCCTCGTCGGCGTGGCGGTCCGCCTCGGCGCGCTGCGCCGGCCGGGGCTCGCCCTCGGCCTCTTCGGCGCCGGCTACGGCCTCGCCCGCATCATCGGCGAGCAGTTCCGCATGCCTGACGCGCAGCTCGGCTTTCTCTTCGGCCCCGTCACCATGGGCATGCTGTTGTCGCTGCCGATGGTGATCGTCGGCGGTCTCGTCATCGTGATCGCGCTGCGCCGGCCGGCCTACGGCGCCGAGGCTCCCGCGCCCGCCGCCCCGGAGGCGCCGCATTGACGCCGGTCGAGGAGCGCATCCGGCGGCGCATCGCGCTCACCGGCCCCATCTCGGTGGCCGAGTTCATGGCCGCCTGCCTCACCGACCCGGACGGCTACTATTCCCGCAAGGAGCCGTTCGGCGACGCCGGCGACTTCATCACCGCGCCGGAGATCTCGCAGATGTTCGGCGAGCTCGTGGGCGCCTTCCTGTTGGAGCGCTGGCACGCCGACGGCCGCCCCACCCCCTTCACCCTCGCCGAGCTCGGTCCCGGCCGCGGCACGCTGATGGCCGACATCCTGCGCGTCCTGAAGCGTGACCCCGCGGCGATCGCGGCGAGCCGCCTCGTGCTCGTCGAAGCTTCGGACCGACTGCGGGCGGTGCAGCGGGCGCGCCTCTCCCCGCTGCATCCGCGCCTCGTCTTCGCCGAGCGGGTGCCCACCGACCGGCCGATCTATCTCGCCGCCAACGAGTTCTTCGACGCGCTGCCGATCCGCCAGTTCGTGTTCCGGGGCGGACGCTGGTTCGAGCGCACGGTGGGGGTGGTCGACGACCGCCTCGCCTTCGGCCTCAGCCCCTATCCGGCGCCGCTCACGGGAAGCGCCGCCGAAGGCGGGGTGCGCGAGGTCCGTCCCGCCGCCGGCGTCGTCCTCGGCGACATCGCCGCCGCCATCGCCCGCCACGGCGCGGGCGTCGCCCTCGTCGTCGACTACGGCTACGCCGGCAACGCCGACCACGGCGAGACGCTGCAGGCGGTGCGCCGCCACAGCCATGTCGACGTGCTCGACCGGCCGGGCGAGGCCGACCTGTCCGCCCACGTCGACTTCGCCGCGCTGGCCGCGGCGGCGCGCGCGGCGGGCGCCGTCGTGCACGGGCCGGTGGGCCAAGGCCGCTTCCTCCTCGACCTCGGGCTCCTGGCGCGCGCCGGCACCCTCGGCGCCGGGCAATCCGAGGCCACACAGGAGGCGATCCGGGCCGCCGTCCAGCGCCTCGCGGGCGACGGCGAGGGCGAGATGGGCACCCTCTTCAAGGCGCTCGCCGTGACGTCGCAGCCAGATCCCCTCCCGGGATTCGGAGTTGTTCGCCAGCCGAACGGCTGATACCACTCGGCCGCCGGCAACTTGGACGACAGACACTGCTCACGCACTCCGACACGATCGAGGCGGACGCGCTCGCGGGCGGGCCCATCCGTCACGCCTTCTTCACCCGCCGAGGCGGCGTGTCGGACGGCATCTATGGCTCGCTCAACGTCGGCGCCGGGTCCGACGACGACGCGGCGAACATCGCCGAGAACCGCCGCCGGGTGGCGAACCATTTCGGGCTGCCGGCGGAGCGGCTCGTGACGATGCACCAGACCCATTCCGCCGACGTCCTCACCCTCGCCGAGCCGCCGGACGGGCGCCCCCGCGTCGACGGCGTGGTGACGGCGCGCCCCGGCGTCGCCCTCGGGGTGCTGACGGCCGACTGCGCGCCGGTCCTCTTCGCCGACCCGGTTGCCGGGGTCGTCGGCGCCGCTCACGCCGGCTGGCGCGGCGCCTCGGGCGGAGTGCTCGAGGCGACCGTCGACGCGATGGTCGCCGCCGGCGCCGCGACGGAGCGGATGGTGGCGGTGGTCGGACCGACCATCGCCCAGCCGTCCTACGAGGTGGGGCCGGAATTCGTGGAGCGGCTGACGGCGATCTCGCCCGGCGCGGACGACCTCTTCCACCCCTCCCCGTGCGACGGCCACAGCCTCTTCGACCTGCCCGCCTACGTGGTCCGCCGCCTCGCCGCGGCCGGGGTGGGCACCGTCGCCGATCTCGCGCTCGACACCTACGCGGACGAGGCGCGCTTCTTCTCCTTCCGCCGCACCACCCATCGCGGCGAGCCGGACTATGGCCGGCTCATCTCCGTCATCCTGCTGGAGCCCTGACGATGGCCCTTCACTTCGAGCGCAGCGAGTTCGACGCGCGGATGGACCGCCTTCAGGCGGCCATGGCGGCGGACAAGCTCGACGCCGTCCTGCTGTTCTCGCAGGAGTCGATGTACTGGCTCACCGGCTACGACACCTTCGGCTTCGTGTTCTTCCAGTGCCTCGTCGTGTCCAAGGAGCGGCGGATGGCGCTGCTGACGCGCTCGGCCGACCTGCGCCAGGCGCGCCACACCTCCACGATCGACGAGATCATCGTGTGGACGGACCGGGCCAACGTCGACCCCACCAAGGCGCTGAAGGACCACCTCTTCGAGATGGATCTTCTCGGCGGCCGCATCGGGGTCGAGTACGACACCCACGGCCTCACCGCCCAGAACGGCCGCCTGCTCGACGATCAGCTGCGCTCCTTCGCCACCATCGAGGACGCCTCGCTGATGGTGCCGCGGCTCAAGGCGGTGAAGAGCCCCGCCGAGATCGCCCACGTGCGCCAGGCCGCCAAGCTCACCGACGCGGCCTGGGAGGCGGCCATGGCGCGTATCGAGACGGGTGCCGACGAGGGCGAGATCCTCGCCGCCATGCAGGGGGCGGTGTTCGCGGCGGGCGGCGACTATCCGGCCAACGAGTTCGTCGTCGGCTCGGGCGACGACGCGATGCTGGTGCGCTCCCATTCCGGCCGCCGGCGGCTCGAGGCCGACGACCAGATCACGCTGGAGTTCGCCGGCGTCTGGCGCCGCTACCACGTCGCCATGATGGAGACGGTGGTACTCGGCACGCCCCGCCCGCGCCACGGCGAGCTCTACGAGACCGCCGCGGAGGCGCTCGCGGCGGTGACGGAAGCGATGCGTCCGGGCAACACCTTCGGCGCCGTGTTCGATGCCCACGCCCGCGTGTGCCAGGAGCATGGTATGAACGGGCTCCGACTGAACGCGTGCGGCTACTCGCTGGGCGCCTCGTTCGCGCCGTCCTGGATGCAGTGGCCCATGTTCTACCACGCCAATTCAGCGATCATCGAGCCGGACATGGTGCTCTTCGCCCACATGGTGCTCGTCGATCCGGAGAGCCACACCGCGATGGCGCTCGGCCGCACCTACCTCACGACCGAGGCTGAGCCGGAGCCGCTTTCCGCCATCCCGCCCGCCTTCCTAACGCGATGAAGCGCCTTCTCGCCCTCCTCGCCGTCGGCCTCGTCCTCGCCGCCTGCAGCGGGTCGAACCTCACGGGGATCGCCGCTGGCTTCAAGGAGCGCTCGCAGGCACCGCGGCGACCGCTGGCCGATCCAGCCACGGCGACGTTTCGCTTCGAGCCGTTCGAGGGGATCCCGGGCAACGTGTCGGACGAACTCCTCCAGCGCATCTGGGTGCGCGCCGAGCGGGAAGGCCTCAACGTCGTGAAGCGGCCCGACGGGCCGGCGGTGTTCGTGGTCGAGGGCTCGCTCAGCGCGGTGAGCGACGACACCAACTCGCTGGTCTTTTATTCCTTCGACGTGACCGACATCACCGGCCGCCGCCTCCATCGCATCACCGGGCGCAAGCGGTCCGAGGATTCCGACGGCGACCCCTGGGCCGGCGTCACCTCGCAGGACCTCGACGTCATCGCCCGGCGCCTCGCCCTCCTCCTCGACGCATGGCTCCACGCGGCGTGATCGAGAGAATGCCCGTCTCCATTGCAAGTTAGTTTCATTTTGTGCAAGCGGACATGGCGGGGCGATGACGCTCCACGGCCACGCTCCCGGCGTGGCGATGTCGATCGGAAGGGTCACCTTCGAAGAAGGCCAGGAAGGCGAGCATGAAGCTTGTTGCCGGAAACTCCAACCACGCGCTCGCCGAGGCAATCTCCGCCTACCTCGACTTGCCGCTGACGCAATGCACCGTGCGGCGCTTCGCCGACCAGGAGGTGTTCGTCGAGATCCGCGAGAACGTGCGCGGCGAGGACGTGTTCGTCATCCAGTCGACGAGCTATCCCGCGAACGACAACCTGATGGAGCTGTTGATCATCATCGACGCGCTGGTGCGCGCCTCGGCGCGGCGCATCACGGCGGTGATGCCGTACTTCGGCTACGCCCGGCAGGACCGCAAGACCGGCGGACGCACCCCGATCTCGGCGAAGCTCGTCGCCAACATGATCACCCGCGCCGGCACCGACCGCGTCCTGACGCTCGATCTCCACGCCGGCCAGATCCAGGGCTTCTTCGACATCCCCACCGATAACCTCTACGTGGCGCCGGTGATGACGCGGGACGTCAAAGAGCGCTACTCGATGCAGAACCTCACCGTGGTCTCGCCCGACGTCGGCGGCGTGGTGCGCGCACGCGATCTCGCCAAGCGGATCGACGCCCCGCTCGCCATCGTCGACAAGCGGCGCGAGCGGCCGGGCGAATCGGAGGTGATGAACATCATCGGCGACGTCGAGGGCCGCGACTGCATGCTGTTCGACGACATCGTAGATTCGGGCGGCACCTTGTGCAACGCGGCCGATGCGCTGCTGAAGCGCGGCGCCCACCACGTGTCGGCCTACATCACCCACGGCGTTCTGTCGGGCGGGGCGGTCGCCCGCATCGACGGCTCCCAGCTGCAGGAGCTGGTGATCTCGGACTCCATCGAGGCGACGGAGGCGGTCAGGGCGTCGGAGAAGGTGCGGGTGGTGTCGATCGCGCCGCTGATCGGTGAGGCGATCGCCCGCACGGCGCTCGAGAAGTCGGTGTCGAGCCTCTTCGACTGAGGCGGGCCGAACCATCGCCGGAACGTCCCAACGTTGCGGCACGCGGGGTGTGGCAGAGGTGCCACACTCCGCGATTTGCGTGATCGGCTCAGGCGGCGGCGTGGCGGGCTTTCGGCAGCCCCAGGGCGTCGGCCATCAGCTCGCCGGCATTGGTCAGCGCGTTGAAGAAGCCGTCGATCTCGCCGAGCTCTTCCAGCACCCGATCGCGTCGCTCGGTGAGATCGGCGATCGTGGCGCTCAGGTTGCGGCGCCGCTCGCGGGCCGCCCGCGCCACGGTGGAATAGGCGAAATTGGATGGGTCGGTCACGCCGTTGCGGCGCTCCTCGCCTTCGATCTGCTTGCCCAATTCGGCCCGGATAACCTCAAGATCGGCCATCATCCGCTCAAACTGTGCCAGCTGGCGACGCAGCGCCGCCGCCTGAAATTCCTTGGCCTGAATGGTGCTCTCTCGCGGCTTCATACTCGTGCCCTCAATCGCTAACGAGAGCACTCTAGCGGGGAGGCGTTGCGAATTGGTTCGCCTGGTCTCGGCAAACCCGAAGGCCGCGTTAACCGATACGATCGAGATATTGCGGGGGTGTTTTCCTGGCCGCTGCGAGCCCGCCCTCCGCCTTAAGACATCGTTTACCGCCTCCGGTCATGGTTCTTTACGCGCCTCGCCGGGGCCGTCCGAAACGTGAGGACAACCGCACCGGTGCGCGTCAGGCGACGTGTCGATTTGGTAACAATAAACCAGTTCCGATTCGGCAACGTGCCGGGTCATGTACCCGTCAGACAAGGACCTTGCCGCTTTCGGGCGGACCGCTTGAGAGGAACCGCATGCGCGTTCTATTGATCGAGGACGACAGCGCCACCGCCCAAAGCATCGAGCTCATGCTGAACTCCGAGCGCTTCAACGTGTATACGACCAATTTGGGCGAAGAGGGCATCGATCTCGGGAAGCTGTACGACTACGACATCATTCTTCTGGACATCAACTTGCCGGACATGTCCGGCTACGAGGTGTTGCGGACGCTGCGTGTGTCAAAGATCGACACGCCCATCCTGATCCTGTCGGGTCTCGGCAACATCGAGGACAAGGTGCGGGGCCTCGGCTTCGGCGCCGACGACTACCTCACCAAGCCGTTCCACAAGGACGAGCTGGTCGCCCGCATCAACGCTATCGTGCGTCGCTCCAAGGGGCACGCGGAGTCGATCATCCGCACCGGCGAGCTCGCCGTGAACCTCGACACCAAGACCGTGGACGTCGACGGGCAGCGCGTGCACCTCACCGGCAAGGAGTACCAGATGCTGGAGCTCCTCTCGCTGCGCAAGGGCACCACCCTCACCAAGGAGATGTTCCTCAACCATCTCTACGGCGGCATGGACGAGCCGGAGCTGAAGATCATCGACGTCTTCATCTGCAAGTTGCGCAAGAAGCTGTCGGCGGCGACCGGTGGACGGAACTACATCGAGACGGTGTGGGGCCGAGGCTATGTGCTGCGCGAACCCGATCCCGAGCCGCGCCGCGAGATGGCATGACGGGGGCCGCGTCGCGGCCCCTCCCCTTCGCAGATGGCGCGCATCGGCCGGGTGCGCGCCTTTCTCTATGAGATCCTCAGCGCGCGGTGGTGCGCAGCGTCAGCCGACCTTCGTCGGCGGAGGCCTCCACGCGCGTCCCAATGCTCGCGGCGAGACGGTCGATGATCAGCGCCTGCACGCCGCGCGCGTCGGCGATCTCGCCGCCCTCCGTCACCACGTCGAGAAACTGCGGCGTGCGCAGCTGCGGGCCTTCGGCCGCCACCTCGATGACGCCATCTTCGTAGCGCACGGTGATGGTGCCGCCGCGTGGAACGGCGCCCAGCGCATAGGTTGCGAGGAGCATGCCGAGCTTCACCGTCGTCCGCGGCTCGGCCGCGCCCTGCCACTGCCAATCGAGGCTCGCCCGCTCGCCGGCGAAGACGAGAGCGGTCAGCCGGCCGGCCTCGCCCGGGTCGATCACGTCGGCCCCACCGGCCGCACCGTAGGCGATGCGGGCATATTGGAGCTTCGCCGTCGCCTGGGCGGCACTCTTCTTGATGAGATCGAGCGCCATGTCCGTCATCGCGTCGTCCTCGGCCATCAGCTCGAGTCCGTTCTGGATGGCGCCCACGGGGCCTACGACATCATGGCAAAGGCGCGAGGCAAGCAGGCTCGCAAGGTCGAGTTCGGTCGGCATCGTCGATCCATCGTGTGGCGGGCGCGTGACCGTCGCACGCGTCGTAGCGAATGGTAAAGCCGCTTTCCCGAGGTGTCCCATGTTGCGTTCGTTGACCCGCACCGCCGTCGCCGGTGCTCTACTCCTCGCCCTCGCGGCGCCCCCGCCCGCCCTCGCCTTCGACGGGCAGGCGACGCCGGTGCAGCCTGCCGAGCGGAGCGTCTACACCCAGAACGAGCTGGTCGAGGCCGGCCACACCTTCTTCGGTGAGACTTCCGCCGAGCTCGCCACGATGATCCAGAACGTCTTCGCCGAGTTCGGCCAGCCCAACGGCTACGTGCTCGGCCAGGAGGGGTCGGGCGCCGTGATCGGCGGCCTGCGCTACGGCGAAGGCGTGCTCAACACGCGCGACATGGGCCGCCATCCCGTGTTCTGGCAGGGTCCCTCGGTCGGCTGGGACTTCGGCGGCTCGGGCAGCCGGGTGATGATGCTCGTCTACCACCTGCCGTCGGCGAGCGCGCTCTATCAGCGCTTCACCGGCGTCGACGGTTCGGCCTACGTGGTGGGCGGCCTGTCGATGACGGTGATGGCGGCGGACGACATGATCCTGGTGCCGGTGCGCACCGGCGTCGGCGCCCGGCTCGGCGTCAGCATCGGCTATCTGAAGTTCACCGCCGAGCCCACCTGGAACCCGTTCTGACGCCACCGTACCGGCGGCGGGCGTGGCGCGGGTGCCAGAGCCCGCGCCAAAAGCATGCATTTCCTGGTGAGAGGGGCGCACCGCCGAGGTGACAGTGCCATTTCGCGGGCGCTAAATGTTGCTCGCCTCCCCTTGCGCAACCGTCCACACAGAATGGCCCCACCATGCCCATGACCGACACGATGAGCACCCCCGCCGTCGTCCTCCTCAGCCTCGTGGTGCTCGTCTTGCTGGTCTGGGTGTTCCGAGGGCTCGGCGGCTCCGGCCGCAAGCGCGACAAGGCGCAGGTGATCGCCGCCGTGCAGGCGGAGCGCGACGTGCTGCGCGCCAACCACGCGGTGGAGATCGCGACCCTCGAAGGCCGCCTCGCCGACGCGCAGGCCCGCGCCCAGAGCCAGGCCGAAGCCACCATGCGCCTCAAGACGATGGAGCAGACCCTCGCCACCCTGCGCAAGGAACTCGAGGCGAGCGAGGCGGCGCGCACGACGGCCGAGGAGCGCGTCGCCGCCCTCTCGGCCGAGCAGGAGAGCGTGGCGGAGCGGCTGCGAAACGTGCCGCAGCTCGTCTCGGAGCGCGACAGGGCACGCTCGCAGATCGCCGAGCGGGACGAGACGATCGACGGGCTGCGCCGCGAGCTGCACGAGGCGAACGCCAGCCTCTCGCGCGCCGCCTCGGCACGGGCCGACCAGGGCGCCTCCATCGTCACCCTCACCACCGAGCGGGACGACGCGCTCGCCCGGGCCAACCACGCCGAGGGCCTCGCCGACGGGCTGCACCGCGACATGCAGCAGCTGCGCGACCGTCTCGGCGATGCGCGCCGCGAGTTGGAGGAGATCAAGGCCGCCTCCGGCGACGTCGGCAGCCTGAGGGACCGCGAGGAGAAGCTGCGCCGCACCCTCAAGGAGCGCGAGGACACCATCGCCGAGCTCCGCCAGTCGATGAAGACGTCCGAGCCGATCGCCGACGTGTCCGAGGTGGGGCGCCTGTCCCAGGCGCTCGAGGTGGCAGAGGCGCGTGAGAAGAGCGCGCACGAGAGCCTCTCCCGCCTCGCCTACGAATGTGACGGGCTCAAGAACCGCCTGATCGCCGCGGAGCGGGTGGAGCGGGAATCGAAGGCCGACGTCGAAAAGCGCGAAGCCGTGCTGGAGCTTCGCCTGCAGAAGATCCACGACCTCGAAGCCAAGCTGCGCGAGCAGCACGGCCAGCTAGTGGAGACGCAGCGCCGCGCCACGCTCGCCGAGTCGCGCCTCGCCTCGCAGGCGGAGACGGGCGAGATCGACCCCAACGCCGTCAACGTCACCGCGGCGGAGGCGAACGAGCGGGTGGAGCGGCTCCAGAGGAAGCTCGACCAGGTGCGCGAGGAGAATGGCGCACTGATGGGCGAGCTCGAGGCGCTGCGCCTCGCCGCCACGCAGGGCGAAGGCGAGGAGGGCGGAGCGGAGGCGGCCATCACCGCCCTCACCGAGCAGCTCGACGCCGCGCGCACGCGGATCGACGCCCTCACCAGCGAGAACGCCAGCCTCTCCGCCGCGGCGAGCGAGGCCGGATCGGCGAGCGCGGCGGAGATCGCCTCGCTCAAGGAGGAGCTGCGCAAGCTCGCCGATCGCTTCATGGCCGGCGAGGCGGAGGAGCCCGCGGAGCCGTCCCTTGCCGACCGCATCCGCGCCTTCAAGGCCGCCCGCGCCACCCAGCAGGGCGCCTGAGGGCCCCGCCCGTCACCGGCCGCGCCCTCGTCAGAAGGCGTTGGTGGTGAACACGTGCGTGACGTCGCCCTTCCAGGGCCCTTCGTAGGCGGTGATCAGCTCGTCGGCCGGGGAGCGGCCGGAATGGGCGGCATCTTCCAACGGCGCGAGGAAGACCCGCTCGTCGAGCCCGTCGCTGTTCTTGTAGCCGCGCCGCTTCAGCCCTTCGGCGGAGAGGTTCACGACGTCGCGGGCGATCTCGGCGACGCTGCGCCCCTTCACCATGGTGCCGAGCCCGTCCTTGGGCACGGTCAGCCACATGTGGTGGCGGTCCTCGGCGGTGAACTCCGCGGCGAGCGCCATCGCCTGGTCGAGCACGCCGGGATCGTAGAGCAGGCCCACCCAGAAGGCGGGCAACGCACAGATGCGCCGCCAGGGGCCGCCGTCGGCGCCGCGCATCTCCAGGAAGCGCTTCAGCCGCACCTCGGGAAAGAGGGTGGAGAGGTGGTTCACCCAGTCGCCCATCGTGGGCCGCTCGCCGGGAAGCTTGTCGAACCGGCCGTCCATGAAGTCGGCGAATGTGGCGCTCGTCGCCTCGATGTAGCAGTCCCCGCGCTTGACGAAATACATCGGCACGTCGAGCGCCCACGCGACGTAGCGCTCGTAGCCGAAGCCCTCCTCGAAGGCGAAGGGGATGGGGCCGGACCGGGCGAGGTCCACGTCGTGCCACACGGCGGCGCGGTTGGAGCGGTAGCCGTTGGCCTTCCCCTCGATGAAGGGGGAGTTGGCGAAGAGGGCCGTCGCGATCGGCTGCAAAGCGAGGCCGACGCGCATCTTCTTCACCATGTCGGCTTCGCTCGAGAAGTCGAGGTTAACCTGGATGGTGGTGGTGCGGTACATCATGTCGAGCCCGCGGGTGCCGACCTTCGGCATGTAGGCGGTCATGATGTCGTAGCGCTGCTTGGGCATCTTGGGCATGTCGGCCCGCGCCCAGGTGGGCGCCAGGCCGAGGCCCAGAAAGCCGATGCCGAGCCGCTCGGCGATTTGGCGAACCTGGGCGAGGTGGCCGTTCGCCTCCACGCAGGTCTGGTGCAGGCTCTGAAGCGGCGCGCCGGAGAGCTCGAACTGGCCGCCGGGCTCGACGCTGATCGCCCCACCCCCCGCGGGGTCGGCGAGGCCGATGATGTTGCCCCGCTCCTCGATGGCCTCCCAGCCGGTCAGCGTCTTCATCTCCGACAAGACGCGGCCGATGCCGCTCGGCCCCTCGTAGGGGACCGGCGCGTGATCGGCGAGGTTGAAGGCGAACTTCTCGTGCTCCGTTCCGATGCGGAAGTCGGCCGCCGGCTTCTCGCCCTTGCGGATGTGGTCCACGAGCTCCGCCCGACCGGTGATCGGCGTCTCGTCCAAAGTATCGCGCGCCATAGGCTCCTCGTTCCGCGGGGAGCGCGACCATAGGGACGCACCCGATGCGAGGCAATCACGTGCCATGACACGGATTGCCGCACAACCACCGTTCGCCTAATGCCGTGCCGCCTCCACGAGCGCAAGCAGCGCGACGGCCGCGGTGTCGGCACGCAGCACCCGTGGCCCGAGCGACACACGCACGGCGCGAGGGGTGAAAAGCGCCCTCTCCTCCTGCGAAAAGCCGCCCTCCGGTCCGACGAGCACCGCGAGCGGCCCCATAACGTCGTGGACCGCTGCGTCGTGGACCGTGGCGTCGCGGATCGTGGCGTCGCGGATCGTGGCGTCGCGGAGCGTGGCGTCGCGGATCGTGGCGTCGCGGAGCGTGGCGTCGCGGATCGTGGCGTCGCGGATCGTGGCGACGGGATCGCCCGCCTCGCCGGCGAGCGCCTCGTCGGCCACCACCAGGGTCCGATCGAGCCCGCCGAGGAAGTCGCGCAAGGCGACGGGCTCCACGATCTCGGGCACGGCGACGATGCCGCACTGCTCGCACGCCTCGATGATGTTGGCGCGCAGCCGCTCGGTGTTGATGCGGCGCACCTGGGTGTGCTGGGTGAGGACGGGAACGAGACGGCCGGCGCCCATCTCGGTGGCCTTCTCCACCATGTAATCGAGCCGGGCCTGCTTCAGCGGGGCGAAGGCGTACCAGAGGTCGGGCAGCGGGGTCTGGCTGCCGAGCTGCACCTCGGCGCGCGCCGAGCCGTCCTTCTTGCCGAGCACGTCGATGTCGGCCCGCCACTCCCCGTCGCGGCCGTTGAACACGCGGATCGCGTCGCCCGGCTTGAGACGCAGGACGTTGCGCAGGTAGTTCACCTGGCGTTGATCGAAGGCGACGGGACCCGGCAGGTCGGCGGTCACGAAGAGGCGTGGAGCGTTGAAGTCGCGCACGGTTGCGGTGTTCCAGAGGATCGGTGAAGCGCCTATGGTGGGGCCATGAGTGACCCTTTCCCCCTGTTCGAGGAGGCGGGCCGGCCGCGCTCCAACGCGGCGGAATTCACCGTCTCGGAGTTGTCGCGCGCGGTCAAGCGCACGGTGGAGGACGGGTTCGGCCAGGTGCGGGTGCGCGGCGAGATCTCCGGCTTCCGCGGCCGCCACTCCTCCGGGCACTGCTATTTCTCGCTGAAGGACGTCGACGCCTCCATCGACGCGGTGGTGTGGCGCGGCGCCTTCGCCCGGCTCGGGGTGAAGCCGGAGGAGGGTCTGGAGGTCATCGCCACCGGCCGCCTCACCACCTTCCCGCGCAAGTCGAGCTATCAGATCGTCGTCGAGCAGCTCGAGCACGCCGGCCTCGGCGCGCTGATGAAGCTTCTCGAGGAGCGGCGCCGGAAGCTCGCCGCCGAAGGCCTCTTCGACGAGGCGCGCAAACGGCCGCTGCCGTCGCTGCCGGGGGTCATCGGCGTCGTCACCTCGCCGACGGGCGCCGTCATCCGCGACATCCTCCACCGCGTGTCCGACCGCTTCCCCTCCCGCGTGATCGTCTGGCCGGTGCGGGTGCAGGGCGAGACGTCGGGGGCGGAGGTGGCCGCGGCGGTGCGCGGCTTCGCTGGCGACTATGGCGGACCGCTGCCCGACGTGATCATCGTCGCCCGCGGCGGCGGCAGCGTGGAGGACCTCTGGGGCTACAACGACGAAGAGGTGGTGCGGGCCGTCGTCGCCTCGCCCATCCCCGTGGTCTCGGCCGTGGGCCACGAGACCGACTGGACGCTCATCGACTACGCCGCCGACCATCGCGCTCCCACCCCCACGGGGGCGGCCGAGCGCGTGGTGCCGGTGCGGGCCGACTGCCTCTCCGCCGTCGCCGACCGCAGCCGCCGCCTCGACGTCGCGATGGCGACCTACGTCCACCGCCGCACCGCCGACCTGCGGCTCCTGTCGCGCGGGCTGCCCGCCGCCTCGGCGCTGCTGCAGGGCCCGCGCCAGCGGCTCGACCTCGCCGGCGACCGGCTGTCGGCCGCCCTCTTCCGGGCGACGGCGGAGGCCCGGCGGCGCTATCTCGCCACCGCGACGCGGCTTTCGCCGCACCTTGCCGCCCGTCCGGTCGAGGCCGCGCGCGAGCGCCTCTCCCACACGCTGCGGCGGCTCCATCGCGCGGTCGACCACATCGTCGCCGACCGCCGCCTCGCGGCGGCGCGCACCGGCGGGCGTCTCGCCCCTCACCTCCTCACCCGCCGCCTCGACGAGGCACGGCTGGAGCTGAAGCGCCTCACCACCCGCCGCGACCGCGCCGCCGATGCCCTGTTAGGCGACGCCTCGACCCGGCTCGCGGCGGCGGCGAAGCTCCTCGACGCCGTGTCCTATCGCTCGGTGCTCTCGCGCGGCTTCGCGCTGGTATGGCGGGCGAACGACGAGCCCGTCCGCTCCGCCGCCGCCGTCGCCAAGGGCGAGGCGCTGGAGGTGCAGTTCGCCGACGGCCGCGTGTCCGTGGTGGAGGCGTCCACCTCGCCGCGCCCGGCCCAGTCGCGCGTCAAGCGCGTCAGCCGCTCCCGCAAGGTCGACGACCGGCAGGGCTCGCTGTTCTAGCGCGCTTGCCGCTCAGGTTGGATCAACCTGAGCGCAGAGCAATCGCGCCAGATCTGGAGAGCGAGCCCGTCCCGCTCAACCTGACTCAGCTTGAGCGGGACGTACTGTAGCGGTCGGCCGCGCGGTGGGTCCGCGCGGCCCGCGGGCGCTTTCTCAGCTCGCCTCACACTTCGGCACGTCCCGGCCCGGGCGGCCGATGGCGTCGAACTCCTCCTTCGACATCCCCAGCGTCTGGTTGATGCCGTCCACCTTCTTCACCAGCTTGGTGGCGAGGTTGCCGTCGTCGGTCTCCACCACCTCGATCACGAAGTTGGAGCCGATCGCCTGGCGGTTGTCGTCGAGCGTGATGGTGCCGTTCGGCGCATCGAGCTCGATTGAGGACAGGCACGCGCGGAAGGCACCCTGACCCTCGCCCAATTCGCCACCCAGCTCGTCGAGGCACTGCAACGCCGCGTTGGTGGCGTTGTAGTAGGCGGTGCCGAGGAGCGACGGGCTCGCGAAGCGCTGGTCGGGCGGGAAGGCGTCCTGGTAGGCCTTCACGTACGCCTGCCATTCGGGGTCGTCCCAGGTGTCGGCCTGGGGGCCGGAGGCGGGGGTGCCGACGAGGGCCTGCTTGGCCGAGCCCTTGGAGTTCAGCACCGTGCCGTCGACCATGATGGTGCCGCCGATGAGGTTCGCCGACCCGCCGGCCTGCTGGTACTGGTTGAGGAAGTTCACCGCGTCGCCGCCGCCGAGGCCGAGATAGATGGCGTCGACGTCGTCGGGCAACGCCGCGATCACGCTGGCGAAGTCCTTGGTGCCGAGCGGAACCCAGAAACGCTCCACGATCTCGCCGCCGGCGTTGCAGTATTCGAGCGCGAAGCCGAGGAAGTTGGTGTAGGCGAACGAGTAGTCCTCCGCCACGGAGGCAACGTACTTCCAGTCCTTCTCCTTGGCCACGTAGTCGCCGAGGCCCACGCCCCACTGGGCGCCGTCCATGTTGAAGCGGAAGAAGTTCTCGGACGGGTCGACGTAGGTGGTCTCCTGGGCCCCGGAGGCGCCGTTGATGAAGGTGACGTCGGGATATTCCTTGGCGAGATCGCGGATGGCGATGCCCTCCGAGCCCGACAGCGGGCCGATGACGAAGTCGACCTGGTCCTGCTCGATCAGCTTGCGGGCGGCGCGCACGGCGCTGTCGGGGCTCGCGTCCGTCGCGCCGATCACGTACTCGATGGGCCGCCCGCCCGCCTCGTCCTCGTGCTGCAGGAGGGCGAGCTTGAAGCCGCGAAGGCCGTCCTCGCCGAGCACGGTGTAGGTCCCCTCCAGCGTCGCCATGAAGCCGATCTTGATGGGATCCTGCGCCGCGGCGCTGCCCGCGGCCAGCGCCGCCGCCATCGCGACGGACGTCATGAGATATCGCATATGTCCTCCCTTATTGGGCTTGTTGTTGTTGCGCGCCCGTCTCGTGAGGATAGCGGAGGGGGGCCGGCGCCCCCGTCACCCGTCGTCTGATTTTTTGCCGCCTCAGCCGAGGGCGGCGAGCACCTGATCGGTGGTCGTCACCGCGGCGACGTTCTGCAGCGCGTAGTCGATGGCGGCGCGATGCCAGTCGGCGTTCATCGTCGAGCACGCGTCCTCCGGGATGATCATGAGATAGCCCTTGTCCGCCCCGGTGCGGGCGGTGTGCTCGATGCTCATGTTGGTCCAGGCGCCGCACTCGATGATCGTGTCGCGCCCCTCCGCCTTCAGCACCGTCTCGAGACTCGTCCCCTCGAAGCCCGACATGCGCATCTTCTCCACCACGTGGTCGCCGGGACGCGGCTCGAGGCCGGCGACGGGCGCGGCGCCCCAGGTCCCGCGCACCATCGCCCGCTCGTCGAGGACGCCCTCGAAGAGCGGCGCGTTGAGGGTGAGGCCGTGCGCCCCCTCCGGCACCACGAAGTGGATGTGGATCACCGGAATGGCGAGCGCGCGGCAGCGCTCGGCGAGGCGGCGGGCGTTGTCGACGGCATTCTGCGCGCGGCAGTGGGCGGGAGCACCGGAGGCGGCGAAGGCGCCACCGTCGGACACGACGTCGTTCTGCATGTCCTGGATCACCAGCGCGCAGCGACCCGGATCGAGGGCGAGGCCGTCCCCCTTCGCCGCCGGCGCCGCTGCGGACGGGGCGGGGCGCGCCGGGCTCGGAGGGGACGAGCGGGCGCGCATGAACGGCTCGTTGCGCGGCCCCACCTTCACGTCCACCGCATAGAGCGAGGTGGAGGCGCATACGAAGAGGGTGCGCCAGTCCGCCCCGCCCCAGTGGAAGTTGGCGGCGAGCTCGGGGATCGCGACGTTGCCGATGTGGGTGCCGTCCGGCGCGTAGACCCAGAGGCCGCCCGGCGCCGTCACCCACAGATTGCCCTGATGATCGCACTTCATGCCGTCGGGCACGCCGGGCTTCAGCGTGTCCTTGATGCCGGAGGCGAAGACGCGGCCGTTGTGGAGCCGCCCGTCCCGCACGTCGAACACGCGGATGTTCGCCTGCTCGGTGTCGTTGACGTAGAGGAGGCGCTCGTCGGGCGAGAAGCAGAGGCCGTTCGGCATGGTGAACTGGTAGCGGTCCACCACGAGCTCCGGCTCCCTCCCCGGCGCGGCGCCGGGAGGAACGCGGTAGACGCCCTGAAAGCCGAGCTCGCGCGGCCGCTCCACGCCGAACCCGGGCATGCGCCCGTACCAGGGGTCGGTGAACCAGATCGCACCGTCGCAGGAGACGCAGACATCGTTGGGGCTGTTGAGCTCGCGTCCCTCGAAGTGGGAGGCGAGAACGGTGCGGCTTCCGTCCGGCGCGATGCGGACGAGGCTCGACGTCGCGTGCTCGCACACGATGAGGTTGAGCGCGCCGTCGTAGGTCATGCCGTTGCCCTTGTTCGTCGGGCGCAGCACCTCGCGCACGCCGGCCTTGTCCCAGCGGCGGCGCACATCGGCGGGCATGTCGGAGAAGAGGAGATAGCCGTCGGGATGCCAGACGGGACCCTCGGTGAACTCGAAGCCCGAGCCGAGCTGACGGACCGGCGCGTGTGCGTCGAGGAGACCCGCGAACGCGGGACGGAGCGCGTCGTGGGCCATGGCTCAGGCCGGGAACCAGTCGCGGTTCGGGACCGACTGGGTGATCGGCCCCGGCACCGCCATGTCGAGCCGCCCGATCACCTTGTCGGCCTCGATCTTGGCCGGCTTGTCGTGGATCGGCAGCAGGAAGCGGGAGGAGTTCAGGAGCTTCTTGATCGCCGCCTTCTCCTGCCGCTTCGACACCGAGTGGTTGCCGGTCACCCGCGGCTCGTGGTCGTTCACCTCGTTGAGCGGCTTCACCACCTGGTCGTTGAAGTCGTAGATCACGTCGCCGCAGATGGTGGCGCGCCCCTCGGCGGTCTCCACGTGGACGTTCATCGAGCCCTCGGTATGGGCGCCCGCCCAGTCGAGCGTCACCCCCGGGATGAGCTCGATCTCGCCGGTGATCTCGGTGTCCTCCAGCCGCAGGGCGCCCGGCGTGTGCAGCCGCTCGATGAGGTGCTGGATGTCGGGCTTCGGATATTGCGGGAACATCAGCCCCGACACCGAGTGCTCCAGCTCGCGGCGGTTCAGCACCACCGTGGTGTTCATCGGAAAATGGTCGTCCTTGCCGGCGTGATCGATATGGAGGTGGGTGTGGCAGACATAGCGGACGTCGCCCACCTTCACGCCGTGGCGGGCGAGCTGGTTCTCGATCATGTTCTCGTGGAACTGGAGGCCGCGCATGCCGAGCGTCTCCATGATCGCGTTGTCGCGATAGCCGGTGTCGACCACGATCGGGTAGCGCCCGCCGAGGATCAGGAAGCCGTAGACCGGGACGCGGCGGGTCCGGCCGCACTCGCGCCCCAGAACGAGGAAGCTCGATTCCAGTTCGATGTCGCCATAGTCGAGCAACTTGATCTCAAGCGCCATGTTTCCGTCCCGTCGATTGTTGTCGTGTGGCCCCTCGTGACGGCGGCCTTGGCCACAAAGGCTATCAGCGCCGGCGACCGGGTGCAGGCGGTCGCAGCGAAAAATGAGACGCGGGGGTAAGTCGCCCGGCGCACGAAAAAGGCCGCCCGAATGGGCGGCCTTCGCGTCGGTCGAGGGGGGAGACGCTCAGTCGGCGTCGAGGCGGATCGTCAGACCGCCGTCGTTGCGATCGCGATCATGGTGATAGTCCGGATGATCGCGCTGGTCCTGCCAGCGGTTGCGGCTCTCGCGCCACTCGACCTGGTCCTCGCGACGCTCGGTCTGGCGCTCGATCTTCTCGGCCTTGTTGTAGCCCTTGCGGCGCATGTCGTTGGCCTTGGCGTAGTTGCCGCGGCTCTCGGCGATGCGGGCGCGCTGCTCGCCGCGATCGGCGGCGCGGTCGGCCCGCTTCTCGCCCTGACGCTCGACGCGGTTCTCTGCCGGCGAATCGGTGGTGAGGCGGATCACCTGGGCCTCGGCCGGCGTCGCGGCGGTCATCATCGGCGCCGCCGCACCGAGGGCGAGAGCACCGGCAACGATCAGGGTCTTGGCGGAAGTCATCATCGTTCAACTCCATTCACTGTGCGGCCGCAGCGGGTGCGGCCGGCGTCGCGACCGAAGCCGCGAGGCGTGTGGTGGAGAGAACGTCGCCTTGCCTCCATCGTTCCCACTCAGGATGAATTCCCAACAATTCGATCCCAATATGGCTCAACTATGGCGTCAACCTGAACGTCGAATGAAGACATCAATCGCATCTATGTCTCTATGTCGCGGTGAGACGATACACCTTCTCCGCGCAAGTTCTGAACACGGACTGCCTGTCTTCCTTCGATAGGGGACTGGCGGCCGTCGTAAACGCCCCAATCAGCGATGCATAGTCGGTCCACAACTTCTCTATCGGAAAGTTCGAGCCGAAAAGGCAGCGCTCGGCGCCGAAGAGATCGATCGCCTCGCCGAAGGCCCAGGCGACGTGGTCCGGATCGTTGCGCCGCAGGAAGGTGCCGAAGCCGGAGACCTTGCACACAACGTTCGGAAGACGGGCGAGGGTTCCGATCCGCTCGCGCCACTGCGCCTTGCCCTCGGCCGACAGGTTCTCCGGCATCCCCGCATGCTGCAGCACGAAGGTGACCTCGGGGCAGGCCTCGACGAGCCGCGCCGCCGCCTCCGCCTGGCCGGCGAACACCTGCAGCTCGAACACGAAGCCGTAGTCGGCGAGGTGGCCCACATTTCGGATCACGGCGTCGCTGCCGACGGCCTCGGCATCGGGCGCGAAGCGGTAGAGCGGATTGTGATGCCAGTGCATCTGATGGCGGATGCCGCGCATCAGCGGGAAGGCGGCGAGCTTGTCGAGATCGCGGCGCGCGTCCTCCTGCATCATGTTGGCGTAGGCGGTGATCGCGTGCGGCCAGCCCGTCCGCCCGGCGACGCCCGACACCCAGGCCACCTCGTCGACGAACCAGTTGGGCGCCCAGTTCGCCTGCACGTAGACCGACTTCTCGACGCCCGAGCCGGCGATGTCGGCGAGATACTCCTCGATCAGATAGTCCCGCTTGATGGCGTCGTAGGCGCCGAAGATGCGTGGCTGGGTCGGACCCAGAAGCCACGGCAGGTCGGTGCGGCGCCAGATATGGTGGTGTGCGTCGACAATCCTCATGAAGCTCTCGCGAAGGTCAGGATCTCATGGGTGACGGCCGCCGGCGAGGAGGCATCGCCGATGCGGTCGAGGAAGGGGGCGACGGCGCGCAGCGCCTCCGTCTGCGGCTCGAAGCGCGCGCCGGTCGCGAGCGGCGACAGCCACAGGACGGACCAGGCGAGCCGCGACAGGCGCTCCATGGCGCCGACGAGGGCGGCCGGGTCGCCGCGCTCCAGCCCGTCGGACAGGATCACCACGTAGGCGGAGCGCGCGAACCCCGCGTAGCGCGGGATGACGAGGAAGGCGGCGAGCGCATCGCCGAGCCGGGTGCCGCCGTCCCAATCCGACACGGCGGCGGCCGCGGCCGCGAGCGCCGCCTGCGGGTGGCGGCGGCCGAGGGCACGGGTCACGCGAGTGAGGCGCGTGCCGACGGTGAACACCTCCACCCGCTCGGCCGCATGGACGAGGGTGTGGGCGAAGCGCAGCGCCCGGTCGGTCTCGCCCTTCATCGAGCCCGAGATGTCGACGAGGAGAAGGATGCGCCGCTGGCGGGTGCGGCGGGCGAGGCGCGGCAGGCGCACCACCTCGCCGTCGCGGGCGACCGCCTCGCGCAGCGCGCGGCGCATGTCGGGCCGCGCCCCCCGGCGCCGCGCCACGAGCCGGCGCGAGCGCCGCCGGGGCAGCGCGGCGGGCGCGGCGCGGCGAAACCGCCGCAGCGCCTCCCCCTCATCCATCGCCGCGAAGCCGCGCACGCCGAGCGCCTCGAGCACGCTCGCCTCTCCGCCCGAAAGCGTCTCCTCCTCCGGCTCGATCGGAGCGTCCTCCCCCTCCGGCTCGCTGACGACGGTCTCCTCGTCGTCCTCGGCGCTGGCGGGAGCGGCGACCGTCTGGCCGAGGAAGTGGGCGCGGAAGAGCGCATCGAAGCGGGCGCGGTCTTCCGGCCGGACCGCGAAGGTCGCGAGCGCCGCGCGATGGATGTCGCCCATCTGCCGCGGCCCCAGCAGGCCGACGGCGGCGACGAAGCTCGCCGTCTGCTCCGGCGCCACGGCGATCCCCGCCGCCCGCAGGCGCGGCGCGAAGCTCACCAAGGGGGCGACGGCGCGCGGCAGCTCAGCCATCACGCGCCTCACCGGGCACGACGCCCCGCCCGCCCCTCACGCGGCGGCCTCCTCAAGGATCCCGTCGAGCCGCCCGTCGAGAAAGGCGAGGTCGTCCTGGTCCTTGAGCGCCACCCCGATGGCGCGGCGGAAGGCGGCGGGCCAGGGGCTCCCCTGAGCATGGAGGAGGGTCGCCGCCTCGGCCCACTCCACCGTCTCGGCGACGCCGGGGGCCTTGGCGAGCGGCTCCGCCCGCAGCGCCGTCACGGCCCGCACCACCTTGTCGGCGGTGTCGCGGGCGACGGTGGAGGCGCGCATCATCACGATGTCGGCCTCGCGGCGGGCGTCGGGATAGTCGATCCAGTGGTAGACGCAGCGCCGCCGCAGCGCCTCGTGCAGCTCGCGCGTACGGTTGGAGGTGAGGATCACCACCGGCGCCTCGTCCGCCCGCACCGTCCCCCGCTCGGGGATCGAGATCGAGAAGTCGGAGAGGAACTCCAGGAGGAACGCCTCGAACTCGTGATCGGCCCGGTCGATCTCGTCGATCAGGAGCACCGTGTCGCGCGGATGGCGCAGCGCCTCCAGCATCGGCCGGCCTATCAGGAAGTCGTCGGCGTAGATGTTGACCCACGCCTCGCCCGCCTGGCGGATCGCCAGCATCTGGCGCGGATAGTTCCACTCATAGAGGGCGGCGGCGGCGTCGATCCCCTCGAAGCACTGGAGGCGCACGAGGCGGCGGCCGAGGACCGACGCGATCGCCTTCGCCGCCTCGGTCTTGCCCACGCCGGGCGCGCCTTCGAGGAGCAGCGGCTTGCCGAGGGCGAGCGCCAGATAGGCCGCGGTCGCGAGCTCCTCACCGGCGAGATATTGGGCGTCGGCGAGGGCGCGCGCCAGCGGACCCGGCCCGTCGATGCCGACGATGGACGGGGTCACCGGCATCAGCCCGATCCCCTGCGCTTGGCGACGAGGAGCACCGCGAGCGCGAGCCCCGCCGCGACGAGGAAGATGACGGCCGTCGCGAAGAGCCCGCCGCCGCCGCGCATCAACCCGTAGAGCGCGGCGAGCGCCACCATCAGCGCGGTGCCGGCCGGCACCGCCACCGCGAGCAGCCCCGCGCCGAAGACGCTCTCGCTGAGGCCGAGGATCCCCTCCCCGACCATGCCGAGAACGGCGCCCGCCCCCTCGATCAGGGCGTCGAGATAGCCGGGCAGGGCGACCCGCATCACCATCCCCCCGACGCGGCGCGTCGCGAGGGCCGCACCCCGCCGTTCTCGCGGATGCCCCGAAGCACCTTCTCCGGCGTGATCGGCAGCTCGCGCACCCGCACCCCCACGGCGTCGAACACGGCGTTGGCGACGGCGGGCAGCACCGGATTGGCGCACATCTCGCCGGGCCCCTTGCCGCCATAAGGCCCGTCGGGCGCCGGGCGCTCCAAAATCGCGATGTCGTGCGGGGCGATGTCACCCGGCCCCGGCATCAGGTAGGTGTTGAAGTCGGTCGGCCCGTGGGCGCGGTCGGGATAATAGGGCTCGGTGGTCTCGTAGAGGGCGTGCGACAGCCCCATCCAGGCGCCGCCGACGAGCTGCTGCTCGACGAGGCGCGGATTGAGCGCCCGCCCCACCTCGTAGGCGGAGTTGATCTTGGCGACGGTCACCTCGCCGGTCTCGTCGTCCACCTCCACGTCGACGATCATCGCAGCGTGGGCGAAGCAGGAGACGGGCGTCATCTCGCCGGTCTCCGGGCTCACCTCCGAGAGCGGGATGAGGAAGATGCCGCGCCCCGACACGGTGCGGCCCTGCTTGAACTGCGCCGCCATCGCCGCCTCGCCGGTGGTGATCGAGCGCGAGGGGGCGCCGCGCACGTGGATGTTGCCGCGCCCGTCGGTGACGAGGTCGGCGGCGTTCACCTCGAGCTCCTCGGCGGCCGCCTCCAGCATGACGGCGCGCGCCTCCTTGGCCGCCTCGATCACGGCGTTGCCGACGCGGTGGGTGCCGCGCGAGGCGAACGAGCCCATGCAGTGCGGACCGGTGTCGCTGTCGGCGGTGTCGACATAGACGTCCTCCACCGGCACCCCCAGCGTCTCGGCGGCGATCTGGCGGGTGACCGACTTCATCCCCTGGCCGAGGTCGATCGAGGAGAGCGAGACCATGAACTTGCCGTCGGGGTTCGAATGCACCAGCGCCTGGCTGGGATCGCCCCCGAGGTTCATGCCGATCGGGTAGTTGATGGCGGCGAAGCCCCGCCCTTTGTGCACCGTCATGCCGCCCTCCCGCTTCCTGCGCGCGCCCCATCCGCCCCGCGTCGGCCCGAGCCCCCGAGGACGCATCCGGCCGCCCCCTGCCGTGCCGCCGCCGCGGCGGTGCCCCTCCCCGTTCCGGTGGTGAGACGAGAGCGACGTTCCGGCGGAGCCGACACCCTCAGAACCGCGCCGAAGGGCTCGCGGGTCAAGGCCGAAGAGCGCAGCGTGCCTTGAGGCGCGAGCCCTTCGGCGCGAGACTTATGGGGTGTGGTCGCCTCACGGTACCCCGCGCCCGCGATGCCGCCCGTAAGGGCGGCGAGGCGTCCAGCGCCTGCGCCCGCTAGCGGTCGCTGTCGTGGTTCACCCCGTCGACCCACTCCCAGTCCACGGCGCGGATGTCGATCCCGTCGACGCAGGCGACGTTCACCCCGCACTCGCGCGGATCGGAGCGGCGCTGATGGTGGGTGTAGATCCCGCAGACGCCGCAGAAATAGTGCTTCGCCGTCATGGTGTGGAATTGATAGAGGCGCAGCGTGTCGCCCTTTTCCACGGTCAGCTCGGCGACCGGCACCGTCACCATGATCGCGCCGCGCCGGCGGCAGAGCGAGCAGTCGCAGCGGATCGCGCTCGAGAGGTCGAGATGCGGGAAGGAGAGGCGCACGGCGCCGCAGTGGCAGGTGGCGATGGGCATCGGCGGACCTCGCGGCTCGGGAGGCGGCCACTCTAGCCCCGCCCCGGCCGGCGGGGCAGCCCGCGCGCGCCGCGGTGAGCGTGCGATGGCGGGTTGTCCCCATCACCGCCGCCTCAGCCCGGAGATCGAGGAGAAGCGCGTCGGCGCGCGGCGCGGCGGCTCGCCGGGGGCCGGCGGCGCGGGCGACGGCGGCTCCGGCCGCGGCGGCGCCCCGGCATAGGCGGGCTCGCGCCGCGGCTCGGGCGTCCTCGACGGTTCATGACGCGGTGGCTCGTGGCGTGGCGGCTCGTGGCGTGGCTCGGGCCGGGGCGCGGAGCCTGGTGCGGGGCGCGGGTCGCCGCGGCCCGTCGGCTCGGCGGGCCGCCCGCCCTGCGCGTAGCTGCCGGAGGAGAAGCCGGCGACGCGGCCGTGCTCGTCGGTCGCGGTGAAGGCGGGGAGCTCGGCGCGCGCGCCGCCGCCCCCCGTCAGCGAGGAGGCCGCCCTCGCCGCCTGAGACAGTCCCCACCCCGCCTTCCCGGCCGCCACCTGGCAGCACTCGACGAGCGCCGTGTTCTTCGCGAGCCGGCGGTGGGCCTTCATGTCGCCGTCGCGGTAGGCGTTGAGGATGCGCAGCTCGATCGGATCCATGCCGATCGTGTCGGCCACCTCGTCCATGTGGCTCTCGATGGCGAAGTCGACGCCGGTCACGCCGAAGCCGCGCATCGCCGTCGCCGGGGTACGGTTGGTGAAGACGCAGTAGACGTCGGCATAGACGTTGGGGATCGTATAGGGCCCCGGCAGGTGCCCGACACCCTTGATGATCGCGTAGGAGGAGAGCCGCGTGGTGGCGCCGGCGTCGAAATAGCCGACGAACTTGCGCGCCACGATGCGCCCGTCGTTCATCACCCCGTCGGTGAGATACCAGCGCTCGGCGCCGCGCGGGGCGCCCACCTGCATCTCCTCCTCGCGATCGAACATGTACTTGCAGGGCCGGCCCGTCAGCATGGTGCCGAGGATCGCCATCGGCTCGTGCAGGCTGTCGACCTTGCCGCCGAAGCCGCCGCCCACCGTGCCGCCGATGAAGTGGAGCCGCGCCGACGACACGTCGAGGAGCTTCACCGCGGTGCCGAGCGAGAAGAACAGCGCCTGGGTGGAGGTGTAGCAGACGAAGCGGTCGTTGGTCTCGGGCGCGGCGATGGCGCCGCACGTCTCGATCGGTGCCTGCTCGATGGGCGACATCTGATAGCGCCCGGTGACGACGTGGTCGGCCGTGCGCAGGGCCGCCTCGACGTCGCCATAGCGCAGCTTCTGGTGGTCGTACTTGCCGTGATAGACGAAGAGGTTGCCGGGATAGGCGGGGTTCACCGCCGGCGCCCCCGGCTTGATCGCCTCCTCGACGTCGAGGACGTGCGGCAGCGCCTCCCAGTCGACCCGCACCGCGCGGCATGCCTCGCGCGCCTGGCGCTCGGTGTCGGCGATCACCGCCGCGACCGGCTCGCCCTTATAGGCGACGCGCTCGGAGGCGATCAGCTCCTCGTCGTCGAGACCGAAATCGAGGAGCGACAGCAGCGTGTTGAGGTTGTGCGGCACGTCGCGCGCGGTGATCACGCGGCGCACCCCCGGCATCCGCTCCGCCGCGCTCGTGTCGACGCGGCGGATGCGGGCGTGGTGGTGCGGCGAGCGCGCGCAGCGGATGTGGCAGAGGCCGTCGAAGAGGTGGTCGTCGTAGAACGGCGAGCGGCCGGTGACGTGGCCGAGCATGTCCTGGCGCTGCGTCGGCTTGCCGATCTCGTTGAGATCGTCGTCGCGCTCGTCGGCGAAGAGGTCCTTGCGGAATTCGATGGCCATGTCCCTACCCCGCCCGTCGCGCGCCGCCGCTGCCGGCGGCCGTGAGGATCGCCTCGATGATCGCCTCGTAGCCGGTGCAGCGGCAGAGGTTGCCGGAGATCGCCTCCACCACCTCCTCCCGCGTCGGCCGCGGGTTGTCTTTCAGGAGCGCCGTCGCCGACATCAGCATGCCGTCGGTGCAGTAGCCGCACTGGGCGGCGAAGTGGCTCATGAACGCCTCCTGCAGCGCCGACAGGCGGTTCCCCTCGGCGAGCCCCGCCACGGTGTCGACGCGGCCGCCGTCCACCGTCTCGGCGAGGGTGAGGCACGAAAGGCGCGGCGCGCCGTCGACGATCACGGTGCAGGCGCCGCAGGTGCCCTGGCCGCAGCCATATTTCGGCGTCAGGTCGCCGACGCCGCGACGCAGCACGTCGAGGAGGTTGGCGCCCTCCTCCACGAACACGGCGCGCTCGGCGCCATTGTGGGTGAAACGGATCGGCTTCTGGGCCATCAGCGGATCCCCGTGAGGAGGCGGGCGAGGTGGACGCCGGCGACCTCGCGCCGGTACCAGGCGCTGGCGAGGGCGTCGTCGGGCGGGTCGAACCCCTCTGCCGCCGCGCGCGCGGCAGCGGCGATGGCGGCAGCGTCGAGGCTGCGCCCCTCGAGCGCGCGCTCGGCCTCCGCCGCCCGCACCGGGCGCGGCCCCATGCCGTTGAAGACGATGCGCGGGCGCTCGATGCGGCCGCCGGGGCGCGGCAGGAGCGCCGCGATCGAGATCAGCGAGACGCCCTTCGGCTTCACCCGCGACACCTTGCAGAAGTGGAAGGCGCCGCGCGGGTCGGCGACGCGCACCGCGGCGACGAGGCCGCCGGCGCCACTGCCGGAGGGGCGCATCAGCTCCTCGATCGGCTGGCGGCGGCCGTCGGCGGTCTCGATCGTCGCGCCGAGGGCGAGGAGCGCCGCCGCCATGTCGCCGTAGGGCGCGGCAGCGAAGAGGTTGCCGGCGACGGTCGCGGCCGCGCGCACCTGCGGCCCGCCGATCACCCGCGCGACGGGGGCGAGGAAGGCGGTGTCGCGGTGGCGCGCGAGCTCGGCCATCGTGACGCCGGCGCCGATCATGATCTCGCCGCCCTCGGGGCGGATCTGACGCAGCGCCGGATCGGTGGCGCGCACGATGGTGCTAATCGACGGGTCGGCCTCGTTGAGGGCGCGCATCAGGATGGTGCCGCCGCCGAGGAAGCGGGCGCGGCCGCCGGCCATCGCGCGCTGCGCCTCGGCGAGCGTCGCATAGGTCTCGACCGTCACAGCCATGGGCGGGCCTCCCCGGCTCCGTGCGCGGGGGCGCCGACGAAGGGGAGCGCGCGGCAGACGCCCACCGCCCTCATGCCCGAAGGATCGCCCGGCGGCCCGGACGCGTCAACGGCTCCGCCGTCCTCCACTTCGTTCCGGCCCTCCGGGTGACCCGTCCGGACCGCCGGGCGATGGCGGTCGCATGACGGCTCCGGAGGAACGACGGGGGCTCGACTCTCCAGAGGAACGGGAGGGAGTGCCGGCGGCAGCGCCGCCCGGATGGGGAGAAGGTCCATCAATGCTCGCTCCCTCCGCTCGCGATGTGGGCGCGGATCGCCGTCATGCCGGCGCCGTAGATCTCTTCCGACACCATCCGCTTCAGCTCCGCCTCGCGGCCCGCGGGGGTGTCGAAGCGCGATTCCCACTGCCAGAAGGTCAGGTCGCCGTCGGTCACCGGGAAGAGGCGCACGTGGGCGACGTAGTTGAAGAGCGGCACCGGCGTGTCGAGCAGGCAGTAGGTGAAGGCCATGTCTATGTCGGAGAGCGTCAGGAGCTGCTCGCGCAGCTCAGAGCCGTCGGCGAGATGGAAGCGCCGCACGCCGCCCACCTTGTCGGTCGGGGCGCCCCGCTCCATGGCGCTGTCGGCTACCGCCGGGTGCCAGCGGTCGTGGCCGTTGAAGTCGCGCAGCACCGCCCACACCGGCTCCACCGGCGCCTCGATGATGGTGCTCATGGAGATCTTCACCATGGTCAGCGCGTGAAGTGGCGCTTCAAGGCGTCGAAGCCCGCCTGGAAGACGTTGGTGCCGACGCCCGCGACGAGATCGTCGGCCGCCTCGGGGGCGCACTCGAACTCGGCCGACCACTCGCAGAAGGCGCGGTCGCCGTCGGTGATCGGGGTGATCCTGAGCGTCGCCACGTAGTCGGTGAGCGGCATCGGGCTCTCGAGGATCGCGTAGGTGCAGAAGAGGTCGTAGTCGGAGAGGCCGAGCAGCTTCTCGCGGATGCGGTCGCCGTTCTGCAGGCGGAAGTCGCGCACGCAGCCGATCTTGTCGGACGGCTCGCCGTTCTCGATGCGGCTCTCGCGGATGCGCGGGTGCCAGCGCGGCAGGCCGTTGAAGTCGCGCACCCGCTCCCAGACGCGCCCCGACGGCGCGTCGACGACGCTGGAGATGTAGATGCGGGGCATCAGCGCGACCCGCCGTCCGAGCCGCTGCCGGGGCCGGAGCTGCCGGCGCTGCCCGGGGAGCGCTCCGCCGTCGCGGTGTCGCCACCCTCGGAGCGGCCGCCCGAGGCGCCGCCGCCACCCGGACCGGCGCCGGAGCCGCCCCCCGCGCCGCCACGCCCCGCCTCCTTGGCGATGCGCTGCATGTCGCTCGCCTCGCGGATCAGGCCGCCCATCTTGGAGAGGTTGCCGCCCTCGATGCCGATGTCGGCGAGGAGACTGTCGACGAGCGGCGCCTGCACGCGGTAGCGCAGCGCCGAGTTGATCACCTCGTCCGTCGCCGTGCGGTAGGTGCCGTCGCCGTTCGAGTAGCCCCCGCCGCCGTTCGCGCCGTCCATCTGCACGATGCGGATGTCGGAGATGCGCTCCATCGGCTTGACCGAGGCCGCCACGATGCCCTCGATCCGCTCCAGCAGGCGCCGGCGGAACAGCGAGGCGCGCGAGCCGTCGGTGAGGACGTTCTCGGCCTCGTTGATGAGCTTCTGCGCCTCCGCCTCCACCGCGCGGCGCACCTTCTCGGCGTCGGCGGCGTAGCGGGCCTCCTCGGCGGCCTTCTCGGCCATCAGGACGTCGATCGACTTCCGGCGGTTCGCCTCCTCGGTCTCGCGCACCGTCTTGACGCGCTCCTCGGCCTCGGCGGCGCGGGCCTTCGCGGTGTCGGCCTCGATGCGGGCGGCGGTCTCCTCGAGGCTCTTCGCGTAGAGCGCGATGGCGCGCTCCATGTTGGCGAGCTCCACCTCGCGCTCGCGCACGATCTCGCGGCGGCGCCGCTCGGTCTCGTGGCCGATGCGCGCCTCGTCGAGGCCGCGCTCGGAGGCGATGCGGGCGCGCTCGATCTCCTCGGTGGAGGCGATCTCCGCTTCGCGCAGAGCCTGCACGCGGGCGATCTCGAGCTGCTCGGTGGAGCGGCGGCGCTCGAGCTTCGCCGCATCGAGGGCGCGCTCGCGCTCGATGTCGGAGCGCGCCACGTCGCGTCCCGCCTCGATCTCGGCGCGGCGCACCTTGGCGTCGGCGACGGCGCGCTCGGCCTTCTTGGCGGAGAGCTGGATGACGCGGCCCTCGTCGGCCTCCTCCACCGCGCGGCGGCGGTCGATGTCGGACACCTCGCGCTCCTGCTGGGAGGCGATGCGCTCGATCTCGAGCCCCAGCTCCATCTCGATGCGCTGGCGCTCGGTGGCGTCGCGGCGGCGGATGTCGGCCGCCTCCACCGCGCCCTCGCGGCTGATCTCGCGCTCGCGGGTGTCCTGCTGGGCCGCGATGCGCTCCGCCGACAGCATCTTGTCGCGGGCGATGCGGGCGGCTTCGACGGCCTCCGCCGCCTTCACCTCGGCCTCGTCGAGCGCCTGGTTGCGGCGGATCTCCAGCGCGCGCACCGCCTCGTCGCGGCCGATGCGGGCGGCCTCGGTGCGCTCCGAGGCGGCGGTCGCCGAGATATCCGTCACCGCGCGCGCCGCGATGCGCTCCTCCTCGATGACCTTTTCGTTTGCGATGCGGGCGCCCTCCACCGTGCGGCGGGCGGCGATGTCGGCCTCGTCGACGGCGCGGGTTCGGGCGATCTCGCGCTCGCGAGTATCCTGCTCGGCGGCGATGCGCTCGGCCGCCACCACCTTCTCGCGGGCGATGCGCGCCGCCTCGATCGCCTGCTCGGCGGCGATCGCGGCCGCCTCGACGGCCTCCTGGCGGGCGATCTCGAGCTCGCGCACGCGGCGGTCGGTGGCGATCCGCTCCTCCGACGTCACCGCGGCCTCGGCGATGCGCATCTTCTCCACCGTCTCGCGGGCGAGGATCTCGGCCTCCTCCACGGCGCGGTTGCGGGCGATCTCGCGGCGGCGCGTCTCCTCCTCGCTCGCAAGGCGCGCCTCGAGGATCGCGCGGTCCTGCGCGATGCGGGCCTTCTCGGTCTCCTCGCGCGCGGCGATCTCGGCCGCATCGAGGGCGCGCTGGCGGGCGATGGCGCGGGCCCGCGTCGTCTCCTCGGCGGCGATCCGGCCCTCCTCGACTGCCCGCTCCTGGTCGATGCGGGCGCTCTCGGTCGCCTCGCGGGCGGCGATCTCGGTCTCCTCGATCAGCCGGCGGCGGGCGATCTGGCGCGCCTCGACGTCCTGCTCGGAATGGATGCGGGCCTCGGCGACGGCGCGCTCCTGGGCGATACGGGCGGTGTCGGTCTCCTGGCGCGAGGAGATCTCGGCGGCATCGATCGCGCGCTGGCGGTGGATCTCGCGCTCGCGGATCTCGCGCTCGGAGGTGATGCGCACCTCGGCGATCGACTGCTCGTTGGCGATGCGGGCGAGCTCGATGGTCTCACGCGCGGTGATCTGGGCGCGCTCGGCCTCGGTCTCCCGCTCGGCGCGCTCGCGGGCGATCTCGGCGCGCTGCTGCGCGCGGCGGAACTCCACGTCCCGCTCCTGCTCGAGCCGCGCCTCCTCCGACTGCCGCTCGATGGTGAGCGCTTCCTTCTCCGCCTCGAGATTGCGGGCGCGGATGCGGATCATCGAATCCTGCTCGATCTCGTTACGCGCTGTGCGACGCGCCTCGATCTCGCGGATCAGCTCGGTCAGGCCCTCCGCGTCGAACCGGTTGGAGGGGTTGAAGAATTCGAGCGCCGTCTGGTCGATGTCCTTGATCGCGACGCTCTCGAGCTCGAGGCCGTTCTGCTCCAACGCCTCCTGGGCGAGCTCCTTGACGCGGCGGACATAGTGGCCGCGCTGCTCGTGAATGGCGGCCATCGCCATCTCGGCGGCCGCCGTGCGCAGGGCCGATTCGAACTTGCCCGCAAGGAGCGGCTGCAGCCGGTCGGGGTCCACCGTGCGCCGGCCGAGCGTGGAGGCGGCCCGCGACACGGCCGCCCGCTCCGGCCGCACCCGCACGTAGAACTCCGCCTCGACGTCGACCCGCATTCGGTCCTTGGTGATGATCGCGTTCTCGCGGTTGCGGATCACCTCCAGAGGCAGCGTGTGCATCGCCACCGGGGTGATGTCGTGGATGATCGGCCAGACGAAGGCGCCGCCGTCGATCACCACCTTCTCGCCGAGAAAGCCGGTGCGCACGAACGCCGTCTCCTTGGTGGAGCGGCGATAGAGCCAGTGCATCACCCAGTAGACGACGAAGACGACGATGACCGCGAGGATCAGCCACAAGATGAGCTGGCCGATGAATTCCCCCGTCATGATGACCTCCCGAAGTTGCCGGCGCTTTGGCCGATCTCTTTGAATTTTCTCGTATTCTCGGTGAGTGCGATTTCCGTCGGCAGGCGCTCCATGGAGGACGCGCCATAAAAGCCGTGGCAGTGCTCGGTGTTGGCGAGGACGAAGGCGGCGTCGTCGGGCGTCGCCACCGGGCCGCCATGGACGAGGACGAGGACGTCGGGCTTCACCGCGAGCGCCGCCGCCGCCCAGGCGTCGACGAGGGCGGGGCAGTCCTTCAGCGTCAACGCCGTCTCCGCGCCGATCGAGCCGCCGGTGGTGAGCCCCAGATGGGTGACGATGATGTCGGCCCCCGCCTTGGCCATCGCCACCGCGTCGGCCTCGCCGAAGACGTAGGGCGTCGTCAGGAGGTCGCGAGCGCGGGCCTTGCGGATCATCTCCACCTCGAGGGCGTAGCTCATGCCCGTTTCCTCGAGGTTGGCGCGAAAGGTGCCGTCGATCAGACCGACGGTGGGGAAGTTCTGCACCCCGGCGAACCCCACCCGTTTCACCTCGTCGAGGAACGCGTCCATCGAGCGGAAGGGGTCGGTGCCGCAGACCCCGGCGAGCACGGGGGTGCGCTGCACCACCGGCAGCACCTCGGCGGCCATCTCCATCACGATGGCGTTGGCGTCGCCATAGGGCATCAGCCCGGCGAGGGAGCCGCGACCGGCCATGCGGAAGCGGCCGGAATTGTAGATCACGATGAGGTCGATCCCGCCGGCCTCCTCGCACTTGGCCGAGAGGCCGGTGCCCGCGCCGCCGCCGATGATGGGGCGGCCGGCCGCGAGCTCGGCCCTCAGGCGCGTCAGGATCGGGATGCGGCCCATCGAATGGCTCTCCGTCATGGCGTCGAAACGGTTGGCGAGGACGTCGCGCATGTCGCGGTGCGCGAGGTCGAGCCAGCGGTGGAGCGGCAGGGGCTCGACCGCGAGGCCGGCGCGCGCATAGTCGACGAGGACGGTGCCGGCGTGGGCGGGCGAATAGGCGAAGATCCAGTCGGCGGCGGGCAGGTGGGCGAAGGGCTCGAAGCGCGCCGTCCCGTTCCCCTCGGCGAGCCAGGCCTGGGCGTTCGCCATCTCCTCGGCCGACTGGATGAGGCGGAAGTAGCCGACGTGGGAGAGGCCGTTGCGGCGCATCTCGTCGAACACCTCGCGCACCTCCTCGAGCGTCGTCATCCGGCCTTCCTCCGCTGGGAGGCGCCGTGGAGGGCGCGGAAGGCGTCGACGAGCGCCGCCGAGAAGCGCGGGTCGTTGATGTGGTAGGGCAGGCGCACGAGCCGGCGGTTGGCGCTCTCGCGCACCGTCGCCGTCAGCGCGTCGAAGAGCGCGGCGTCGGCGACGGGATCGTGGAACGGGCCGCCCGGCACGTCGAGCGCCGACACGCCCCCTTCCGGCAGGAAGAAGCGCACCGGCCCGTCCATCTCGTTGAGCCGGGCGCCGATGTGGGCACCCATGCGGGCGTTCTCCTCGGCGGTGGTGCGCATCAGCGTGATGTGCGGATTGTGGTGGTAGAAGGTGCGGCCGCGATAGCGCTCCGGCACCGTGTCGGGGGCGGCGAAGTTCACCATGTCGAGGGCGCCGACCGAGCCGACATAGGCCGCCTTGGTGCGGATGAAGGCGCCGAAGCGGTCCGCTGTCGCCGGGAACACGCCGCCCATCATCATGTCGCAGATCTCGGTGGTGGTGACGTCGATGACGCCGCGCACCATGCCGGCGTCGACGAGCGCCTCCATCGCCTCGCCACCGATGCCGGTGGCGTGGAACACGAGCGGATCGAAGTCGCCCTTGAGCGCGGCCGCGATCTGGTTCACGCACGCCGTGGTGACGCCGAACATCGTGATCGCCATCGCCGGCAGGGCGGCCGGCGACGGGGCCGCCGCCGTCACCATGCCCGCCATCGCGTGGGCGGCGTTGGAGAGCACCCGCCGGGTGATCGAGTTGAGCCCCGCGACGTCGGCGACGGCGTGCATCATCATGATGTCGGAGGCGCCGACATATTGGCGCACGCTCCCCGAGGCGACCGTCGACACGATGAGCTTGGGCACGCCGACCGGAAGGCGCCGCATCGCCGGGGCGACCATCGCCGTGCCGCCCGACCCGCCGGCGGCGAGGATGCCCGACACCCCCCCTTGCCGCGCCATGAAGCGCTCGAAGGCGAGCGTCATCCCGGCGACGCTCTCGCCCCGGTCGGCGGTGAAGACGGCCGCCGCCCCGCGCGGGTGGAAGGCGGCGATCTGGTGGGCCGGGATCTCGGCGCCCGAATGACGACCGGAGGTGGAGAGGTCGGCCATCCGCACCGCGATCCCCTCGGCGCGCAGGATGTCGCGCATGAAGCGCAGCTCCTCGCCCTTGGTGTCGAGCGTGCCGGCGACGATCACGACGCTCTCGCCCGGCGCCGCGAGCGGCCGTAGCTCGGTCTCCACCATCGCCGCGGCGATCCCCGTCTCGGTGCGCGCGCCCTGCTCGATGAGACGCACGGGCGTGGGCTGCGACCAGCGCGTCGGCAGGCTCGGGTTGGAGAGATAGACCTTGCGTGGCCCGGCCGGCACCGGCGCGGCCGCCGCCGCTTCGGCCGGCCTCTCGGCTGCCGGCGTCTCGTCGTGGGCGTGGCGGCCGACGCCCAGAAGGCGCTGCTGCATGTCGCGGTCGGCGGCGAGGGCGCCGGCGTCGAGCAGGCGGTCGACGCGCCCGTTCACCATGATCGCGACCCGCGGCGCCACCGCCGTCGCGACGCCGATATTCTGCTCGATGACGAGCACGTGCGCCCCCTCCTCGCCGAGGCGCACCAGCATCTCCTCGACCTGCGCGACGATGACGGGGGCGAGCCCCTCCGTCGGCTCGTCCATCACGAGGAGCTTGGGGTTGAGGAGCAGGGCGCGGGAGATCGCCAGCATCTGCTGCTCGCCGCCCGAGAGCTGGCCGCCGCCGTTGCCCTTGCGCTCGGCGAGGCGGGGGAAGGTCGCGTAGATGCGTTCCACCGACCATGGGCCGCTCTGCCCTGCCGCCACCATGCGCAGGTGCTCGTCGACCGTCAGCGAGCGCCACAGGCGGCGGCCCTGCGGCACGTAGCCGATGCCGAGGCGAGCGATGTCGGCGGGGCCGCGGCCGCGGATCTCGTGCCCGTCGAAGCGGATCGAGCCGGTCGCCGGCACCATCCCCATGATGGCCTTGCAAAGGGTGGTCTTGCCCATGCCGTTGCGGCCCACCACCGAGAGCACGCCGGCGGTCAGCGTGAGGTCCACGCCCTGCAGCGCATGGGACGCGCCGTAGTAGACGTTGAGGCCGCGTACCTCGAGGATCGGCGGGGCGGCCGCCGCGCTCTTTCCCCTAGCGGCCGCCATCGCCACCGCCTCCGAGGTAGAGCGCCTGAACCTCCGGGTCCTCCTCGATCTCGTGCGGAGCGCCTTCCTTGAAGATGCGCCCGTTGTGCATCATCGTGACCCGTGTCGCGACGCGCAGCGCCACGTCCATGTCGTGCTCGATGATCATGTAGCCGATGTGCTCGGGCAGCCCGGTGAGGATCTCGATGAGCTCGGCCCGCTCGGTGGGCGAGAGGCCCGCCGCCGGCTCGTCGAACAGGATGAAGCGGGGCGCGCCGGCGAGCGCCAGAGCGATCTCGAGCTGGCGTTGCTGGCCGTAGGCGAGGTTGGCGACGAGCTGGTCGCGCACCTCGTGGAGGTGGACGGCGGCGACGAGGTCCTCGGCCGACTGTGCGAGCGCGTCGCCACGCCGGGGCCGGATCAGCGAGAAGCGCCCCCGGCTCACCCCGCGGCAGGCGAGGTAGACGTTGTCGATCACCGACAGGCCGTTGAAGAGCAGCGAGATCTGATAGGTCCGCCGCAGCCCGCGCCGGATGCGCTCGTAGGGGGGAAAGGCCGTCACGTCCTCGCCGAAGAGGCGGATCGCGCCGGAGGTCGGCGCGAAGTCGCCGGTGATGCAGTTGAAGAGGGTCGTCTTGCCGGCGCCGTTGGAGCCGAGCACGGCGCGCCGCTCGCCGGGGCGCACCGTCATCGAGATGTCGACGAGGGCGGCGAGCGCGCCGAAATAGCGCGAGACGCCGCGCAGCTCGAGCGCCGCGGCGGTGCCGGCGGCCGACAGGCGCGCGGCGACGGTCTCAGCCATCGGCGACCTCCCCCGTCAGCGGATCGCGCCGCGCCCGCTCCCGGTAGCGCCGCCACAGCCCGAGCAGCCCGTCGGAGGAGAAGAACACCACCACGAGGAAGCCGAGACCGATGAGGAGCTGGAAGCGCTCCCCCGCGAGCCCCAGCGACACCAGGATGTCGAGCGCGAAGGTCCGCAGGAGCACGTAGAGCAGCGCGCCGAGGAAGGGGCCGATGGGGTGGGAGATGCCGCCCACGACGGCGATGATCAGGATGTCGATCGCCGGCCCCACCGCGATGGTGCCGGGCGAGACCTGCCCGTTGAGCCAGACGAGGAGCACCCCGGCCACGGCCGCGACCAGGCTCGCGAAGGCGTAGGCGGCGATGCGATGCCAAGTGACGTTGAAGCCGAGAGCCGCCATGCGGCGGGGATTGTCCCGCACACCCTGGAGGGCGAGGCCGAACGGCGAGCGCGACACGTAGACGACGGCGAAATAGCTCACCGCCGCCACGGCGAGGCTGAGATAGTAGAACGGCACGGGGCTGCGCCAGTCGATGCCCCAGAAGCGCGGCGCGCGCACCTGGTTGAGGCCGGAGAAGCCGTTGAACAGCGTGTAGTTCTGCCGCACGAGGTAGAACATCGCCGCGGCGATCGCGAGGGTGATCATGATGGTGTAGATGCCCTCGGTGCGCACCGCGAGGGCGCCGGAGAGGGTGCCGAACGCCACCGCCACCAGGATCGCGAGCGGCACCGCCACCCACCACGGCCAGCCGAGGCTGATGGTGTCGACCGCCGAGGAGCCGAAGATCGCCACCATGTAGGCCGCGACCCCGGCGACGGTCATCTGCACGAGGCTCACCATGTTGCCGTAGCCGGCGAGGAACATCAGCGACAGCGCGATGGTGCCGAGGATCATCGCCCAGGCGAAGATCTGGGTGAGCACGAAGGAGCTCGCCACCACCGGCAGGAGCACGAGCGCAGCGCCGACGATCCAGTAGGCCGTCGCGATGCGCTGCGGCGAGTACCAGCGCAGCGGCCGGGCGGCGGGAACCTCGATCACCGCCATCTCAGCGCCTCACCGCCACGAGGCCCTGCGGCCGGAAGGCGAGCACCACCACCATGATGAGGAAGGTCAGCACGACCGCGTAGGTGGGGGCGTAGACCGAGCCGAATTGCTCGGCGAGGCCGATCAGCAGCGCCCCGAGCGCCGCCCCCGGGATCGACCCCATGCCGCCGACGATCACCACCACCAGCGAGGCGAGGAGGAAGCGGATGTCCTCCCCCGGCGCCATCGACTGGAAGGTTCCGCCGATCACCCCGGCGACCCCCGCGAGTCCCGCCCCAAAGGCAAACACCAGGATGAAGACGCGCTGGATGCGCACCCCCGTCGCCGAGAGCATGTCGCGATCGTCCACCCCCGCGCGCACCAGCATGCCGATCCGCGTGCGGTTGAGCACCAGCCACATGCCGACGCCGATGGCGATGGCCGCGAGCAGGATGACGAGGCGCACCACCGGATAGGTGAGGTAGATATAGTCCCCCGACCGCCGCGAGATGCCGGTGATGAGCGGCAGCTCCACCGGCCCCGTCAGCCACGACGGCGTCAGAATCTGATAGAAGTCGCCACCCCAGATCCACAGCATGACGTCGGCGATGACGATGGAGATGCCGATCGTCACGAGGGTCTGCTTGAGGTCCTGCCCCTCCATGCGGCGGAACACGAAATATTGCAGCAGGACGCCGAGCGCCCCGACGACCACGAACGCGACGACGAAGGAGAGGAGCCACCAGCCCGTGGCGTCGGCGACCTCGTAACCGATATAGCCGCCGAGCATGTAGAGCGAGCCGTGCGCGAGGTTCACGTTCTTCATCAACCCGAAGATCAGCGTGAAGCCCGACGCGACGAGGAAATAGAGCGCCCCGAGGGTGATGCCGTTGAAGAGGGCGTTGAGGAAGATCTTCTTGCGGCCGACGAGATCCTCCAGCGAGTCCGGCCACGGCGCGAAGATCGCCCAGACGAGGAGCGCCACGAGAAAGGCGACGATCGCCGAACCGATCGGGTGACGCTCGACGAAGCGGACCATCCCCTGGATCCCCTCCCCCCGGTTGTTGTTGTCGCGCCGGATTTCACCGGCTTGCCCGGAAGGATATCGACGGCCCGCGCCGGGGGCATACCCGAAAGTCTCGTCTTTTCCGGTGCCTCACGCCGCGTGCAGCGACACGCGACGATAGTCGGTGGGCGCGATGCCGATGTTGTTGCAGAAGAAGCGGGTGAAGCTCGCCTGGCTCGCAAAGCCGAGGTCGAGGCCGATCGAGGTCACCGGGTCGTCCGTCTCGGTCAGCCGGTGGATGGAGCGCTCCAGCCGCAGCGTGTTGAGATAGAGGTTCGGCGTGAGGCCGATATTCTGGCGGAAGAGCTTGTAGAAGTGCGGCCGCGAGAGGCCGGCGTCGCGGGCGATGCGGTCGAGCACGCAGGCATCCGTCACCCGCTCGTTCATCAGCCGCACGGCGTTGCGGATGCGGAAGTCGGCGATGCGCGGCCAGCCGCTCGCCGGCGGCATGTCCGACGTCAGCGACCACGACGCCTCGAAGGCGGCCGCGGTCAGTTCGTGCATCAGCCCCGGCAGATGCTCGCCGGCATGGCCGGAGGCGAGGTGCTCGGCGATCTGCTCGGCGAGGCGGCGCATGCGCGCGTCGACGACCACCAGCGGCGCGCCGAAGCGCATCACCTGACCGATGTGGCGCGACATCTCCAAAAACCAGTTGGGCGAGATGTAGAGGGTGAGGAAGATCGCCCCCGCGCCGAGGTCTCGCGGCCGGAACTCGTGCGGCTGCCACGGGCTCACCGCCACGGCGTGGCCGCGGTCGACCGCATGGACGGCCCCGTCGACGGCCACCGTCGCGGGCATGCCGTCGACGAGCAGAACGATGTGTCCCTCCCGATGGGCGTGCGGTGCGAGCGGCTTGTTGAGACGGTAGAGCGACGCCCGGCCGAAACGGCCGTGGCAGACGGCAAGTGCCGTGCCCATCATGTCCTCCCCGGACCCGGGGCCTTCAGGCCCTCTTGGTAGTGGGAGGAATTAGGGCATGGGCGGCCCGACCTGTCAAAGCGAGGGCCGCCCGCTCAGGCGGCGCGCTCGCAGCCGCTGTCGAGCATCCAGAGGGCGACGGGCGCGCTGCGGCCGCGGATCGGCGTGGGCGGCAGCGCGCGCCATCCCGCCGCGGTCGCCCCGTCGCGCTCGCCGGCGGCGACGAGCACGGCGTCGGTGGCGATGATCTCCGCATGCTGCGCCCGCGTCTCTTCCTCGGCGCGGGCGGCGACGTTCACCGTGTCCCCGACGACGGTGAACTCCAGCCGCGCGTCGTCGCCGACGGCGCCCACGAAGGCCTCCCCCGCGTTGATCCCGATACCGATCGCGACGGGCGGATCGCCGGCGGCCACGCACGCTGCCGACCACTCGGCGACGGCGGCGCTGATGATGCGGGCGCAGTCGAGCGCGCGCACGGCGTCGTCGGGCTGGGGATCGGGCACGCCGAACACGATCATCGCCCCGTCGCCGATGAACTTGTCGATGATCCCGCCGCACTGCGTCGCGGCGGCGTCGAGCGCGGCGCGGTAGCGCGACAGGAAGCGCCCCACCGCCTCCGGCGCCATCGCCTCGCTGCGCCGCGTGAAGCCGCGAATATCGACGAACATCACCACCACGGGCTGGCGTCGGCCGGTCCGCAGCTCATGGCTATTTCGCTCTTCGATCAGCGCGGCCACCTTGGGCGGCAGATATTTGGTGAGGGAGCGGCGCCGCAGCCCCTCTTCGAGTGCCTCGCGCAGATGGCCGCGGATGCGCCCCGCCGCGAGCGCGATGACGATGCACGCCATCAGGATCATCGCAGAGCGCATGATGTTGGGGGGATGGGCGAACAGCGAGGTGAGGATGGTCGTCGAGGGGGGAAGCGTCCACTCGCTCGTCGTCGGCACGCCGACGATGACGAGGCCGCCGATCAGCGCCACCAGTCCCCAGATCTGCAGCCAGGGCGAATAGCGCATCGCCCCGAAGGCGAGGATGATGGGCAGCAGCCATACGCCCGGCAACGCCGTCAGATAGTTGCGGGTGAGGCCGGAGTTCGACAGCGACGCGTCGAGCGACATCGCCAGGAACACCGCGTCAGCCGTGACGAACAGGAATATGAAGGCGTGCCGAAACAGCGGGCGGAAGGAGAGCACGATGGCGAGCACGCCGAGCGCGGCGTAGCCGGCAAGCGTCACCCAGGCGAGCGACACCTGTTTCGAGACCGGCAGATGGGCGGGCGGCGCGACGCCCGCCATCGTGAGGTAGAGAATCACGCCGAGGCCGCACGCCATCAGGATGCGGATGATGCCGATGACGCGCTCGGCGCGCCGTTCCGCATCATAGACCAGACGCCTCACATCATCCCGCACACAAGCCCTCCCCTGCGCCGACCGTCCGCCGCGAAGTCCTCAGCGGCGGGTCAGCGTGCGCGACACGGCATCCTTCCACTTGCTGATAAGCCGCATCCGGGCCGCTTCGTCCATCCCCGGCTCGAACCGGCGGTCGCGCTCCCAGGCCGCGGCGAACCCCGCCTGGTCGGGCCACACCCCGGCCTTCGACCCGGCGAGCCAGGCGACGCCGAAGGCGGTGGTCTCGCCAATCACCGGCCGGTCGACCGGTGCGGCGAGAATGTCCGACAGACGCTGCATCGCAAAGTCGGAGGCGACCATGCCGCCATCGACCCGCAGCACGGTGTCGGCGTCGCCCCGCCAGTCGCCGTGCATCGCCTCAAGGAGATCGTAGGTCTGCAGCGCCACGCTCTCGAGCGCCGCCCGGGCGAGCTCCGCCGGTCCCGTCGCCCGCGTGATGCCGAAGATCGCCCCCCGCGCCTCCGCGTCCCAGTGGGGCGCCCCGAGGCCGACGAAGGCGGGCACCAAAAACACCTCCTGCCCCGGGTCGGCCTGCTCGGCGAGCGGCCCCGTCTCGGCCGCCTCCTTGATGATGCCGAGCCCGTCGCGCAGCCACTGCACCGCCGCCCCGGCGACGAAGATCGCCCCCTCGAGCGCATAGTGGGTGGTCCCGTCGAGGCGGTAGGCGATGGTGGTGAGAAGGCGGTTCTGCGAGGCGACGCGGCGGGTGCCGGTGTTGAGGAGGGCGAAGCAGCCGGTGCCGTAGGTCGACTTCACCATCCCCGGCTCGAAGCAGGCGTTGCCGATGACGGCCGCCTGCTGGTCGCCCGCCACGCCGAGAACCGGGATCGACGCGCCGAAGAGCTCTGGCCGCGTCACGCCGAAATCGGCGGCATTGTCCTTCACCTCCGCGAGCATCGACGCCGGCACGCCGAGGATGCCCATCAGCTCCTCGTCCCACCGCTCCTTGCCGATGTCGTAGAGGAGGGTGCGCGAGGCGTTGGTCACGTCGGTGGCGAAGGCGCCGGTGAGGCGGGCGATGAGGAAGCTGTCGATGGTGCCGAAGGCGATCTCGCCGGCCTCGGCCCGCGCCCGCAGCCCCTCCACGTTGTCGAGGAGCCAGGCGAGCTTGGTGCCGGAGAAATAGGGGTCGAGGAGGAGGCCGGTCTTCTCCGCCACCATCGGCTCCAGCCCGTCCGCCTTCAGCTCGGCGCAGCGCTCGGCGGTGCGCCGGTCCTGCCACACGATGGCGTTGTGGACGGGCTTCAGCGTCGCCTTCTCCCACACCGCCACCGTCTCGCGCTGGTTGGTGATGCCGACGGCGGCGATCTCCCGCGCCTCCAGCCGCGCCGCCGCGAGCGCCTCGCGAACGGTGAGGACGGTGCTCTCCCAGATCTCGTCGAGATCATGCTCGACCCAGCCGGACCGCGGAAAATACTGACGGAACTCGCGCTGGCTGGCGCCGAGGACGGCGCGCTCGCCGCTGAAGACGATCGCGCGGGTGGAGGTCGTGCCTTGATCGATGGCGAGGATGGGGGCGGTCATGCTCTTGTCGTTGTTGGCCCTTGGAGACGCGAGGCTGTGCAATTCGCCAGTTTCTGTCAAACACGATGCCGATCTTTCGGAGGCTTTCGATGACCGTCCGCCACATCGTGCTCGATATCGGCCGCGTGCTGTTGAAATGGGACCCGGAGCTGCCCTACCGGCGGCTGATCCCCGACCCGGAGCGGCGCCGCTGGTTCCTGTCCGAGGTCTGCACACCGGCCTGGAACCATGCCCAGGACGGCGGCCGCAGCTGGGCCGAGGGCGAGGCGGAGCTGATCGCGCGCTTTCCCGCCGAGGCCGACCTCATCCGCGCCTATCGCGCCACGTGGTGCGAGATGGTGCCGGAGCCGCTCGCCGAGACGCCGCAGATCATGGCCGACCTCGTCGCCGCCGGCCACGACGTGACCCTCCTCACCAACTTCCACCCCGAGACCTTCGCCATCGCGCTGCAGCGCTTTCCGTTCCTTCAGGCGGCGCGGGGGCGCACCGTGTCGGGCGAGGTCGGCATCACCAAGCCCGACCCGGCGATCTACGCCCTCCACGCGCGCCGCTTCGGCCTCGAGCCGGCAGCGACGCTGTTCTTCGACGACAGCGCCGCCAACGTGGCGGCGGCCGAGGCCGCGGGCTGGACGGGCCGCCTCTTCACCGACGCCGCCCGCATGCGCGCCGACCTCGCCGCGACGGGCGTCGCCTATTGAGCCGCCCGCACCGGGAGGGAGCGTGCGGAAGAAGGCTGTGCGGCGAGAGGTTGTGCCGCGAGCGGGTTGCGACCGAACGTCCGGATCGGCCGGAACGGCTCACAAACGCGTCATCACTGCGGGAGGCGGGCTGGTATCGCGGCCGCCGATCAAAGACCATCGCGCCGCGCCCGGCCCAACAAGGGCGCCCGCGATGGAGGACAGCGATGCAGGCGATCAACCCACAGCCCCGCAAGACCGCGAAAGACTTCCCCCAGGAGCTTCTCGACCTTTACGACTACTACGCCCACGGGCGCCTCACCAAGCGCGAATTCCTTGACAAGGCGGCAAAATTCGCCGTCGGCGGGATCACGGCGGCGATGCTGTTGCGGCAGCTCTCGCCGAACTACGCCCTCGCCGCCCAGGTGGCGGAGGACGACCCGGCCATCGAGACGAGCCGCATCACCTACCCCTCCCCCAACGGCAACGGCGAGATCAACGCCTATCTGGTGCGCCCCGTCGGGGCGGAGGCGCCGATGCCGGCGGTGCTCGTGGTGCACGAAAATCGCGGTCTCAATCCCTACATCGAGGACGTCGCCCGCCGCCTCGGCAAGGCCGGCTTCCTGGCGATGGCGCCGGACGGCCTCACCCCCGTCGGCGGCTATCCCGGCAACGACGACGAGGGGCGCGAGCTGCAGCGCACCGTCGATCCGGAAAAGCTGATGAACGACTTCTTCGCCGGCTTCGAATATCTCCTGGGCCTCGACGAGACCACCAAGGTCGGCGCCGTCGGCTTCTGTTACGGCGGCGGGGTGGTGAACGCCATCGCCGTCGCCTACCCCGAGCTCGGCGCCGGCGTGCCATTCTACGGCCGCCAGCCCGATCCGGCCGACGTCGCGGCGATCAAGGCTCCCCTCCTCATCCAGTACGCCGCGCTCGACGAGCGCATCAACGCCGGCTGGCCGGCCTATAAGGAGGCGCTCGACGCCGCCGGGGTGGACTACACGATGGAGATGTACGAGGGCGTCAACCACGGCTTCCACAACGACACCACGCCCCGCTACGACACGGAGGCGGCCGAGCTCGCCGAGGAGCGCACCATCGCCTTCTTCAAGGAGCACCTCGGCTGAGGCCGCTCGACGGCTCGCCCGCCGGCCTCTAGGCTCGCCGTGTGCGAGCCTTCAGGAGGAGCGAGCCTTGCGCATCCGAGCCGCCGCGGCGACCGACGCCGCGGCCATCGTCGCGATCTGGAATCCGGTGATCCGCGACCCGTTCATCACCTTCACCACCATCGAGAAGACCGAGGCGGGCATCGCCGCCCTCATCGCCGAGCGTCAGGCGGCCGGCCAGACGGTGATCGTCGCCGAGGCCGACGGCGTCGAAGGGTTCGCGACCTACGGCCCGTTCCGCGCCGGCCCGGGCTATCTGCGCACCATGGAGCACACGATCCTGATCGCTCCGGAGGGACGCGGCCGCGGCGTCGGCCGGCGCCTGATGGCGGCGCTCGAGGAGCACGCCCGCGCCGCCGGCATCCATTCGCTGATCGGAGGGATCAGCGGCGCCAATCCCGCCGCCATCGCCTTCCACGCGGCGGCGGGCTTCGTCGAGGTGGGCCGCATCCCGGACGCGGGATGGAAATATGGCCGCTACCTCGACCTCGTGCTGATGCAGAAGCGCTTCTGACTATTTGCCGAGCTTGCCGATCGGGAAGAAGAAGGTCTCGCCCGAGGAGTCGTCCACGCCGTCGTTGTCGGTCACCACGTACGCGGTGCCGTCGCCGGCCACCGCGAAGCCTTCCACCTTGTCGACCACGTAGCCGTTGTAGGCGGCAAGGTCGGGGATGAAGTCGTGCACCAGCGTCTTGCTGACGGTCGGCAGATCGCCACCGAGGGCGGCCGGCTTCAGCTCCGCGGCGGGCACGCTATAGAGCCGCTTCACCTTGGCCGCGGCACCGATCTGGTTGTCGCGCTCCACGATGTAGACGGAGTCGCCCACCGCGGTGATCTCCGACAGGCCCATCCACCCCTTCTCGGGCGTCTCGAGCGGGTAGCGCACCGCGCCCCAGGTCTTCGCCTTGGTGTCGTAGGCGAGGAGCTTCACCGAACCCTTCGGATCGTCGCCCCATTCGCGCTGGATCGCCACCCACAGCGTGTCGCCGATCTTGGTGACGCCCTCGGCGCCGAAGCGACGCTCGCCGGCGAGGAGCTCGGCCGGGAACGGCACCTCCTCCTTGATCTCGCCCTTCATGTTGGTGCGGTAGAGGGCGTGCGGCACGAGGCGATCCGACCGCCCCTCGGAGGCGAGCCAGAAGCCGCCGTCGACGGCGACGATGCCTTCGAGATCGAGCTTCTGGGCCGGCATTCCGTCCCGCGTCACCGGGATCGCGTCGACGATGGTCGCCGGGGTCGAGGAGACGTCGACGACGAAGATCGTCGGCTGGCTCTTAAAGAAGCTGTCGTTGATGGCGTAGAGCTTGGTCGGGTCGGCGGGGTCGGCGGAAAGGCCCGACAGCGCCCCCCAGCCGAGCGGCGTCTCGCCCTCGCTGACGGAGACGATGGTCGGATAGGTCGGCGCCGCGTCCTCCAGGCGATAGATCATCACGTGGGAGCGGGCGCCGCCGTCCGGCCCGAGGTCGGCCTCGTTGGCGGTCACGAGCAGGTTGCGCGAGGGGATCGCCACCGCCCCTTCCGGCGCGATGCCGGAGGGAAGCAGCCCCTTGAGCACCGGCGCCGACGGGTCGGTCATGTCGTAGACGCCCACCACCGAGGCGCGCTCGGCGAGGACGAAGGCGTAGGGCGTCCCGGCGAAGGTGCCGAAGGCGAGGCCCTCGGGCTCCACGCCCTTGTTGCCGGAGCGCTTCTCCGGGTAGTGGCCGGCCGCCGCCACCGCATATTCGAACGCGAGGCCCGCCTCGTAGACGACGCCGCCGTCGCGGTCGAACACGGTGAAGCCGCGCGTGCCGCCCTTGTAGTCGCCCTCGTTGGCGACGATCAGGTGCTCGGTGTCGAGCCACTTCACCGCGTCGGGCTCGCGCGGCGCCTCGACGGTGCCGGCGAAGGTGAGCGCGCCCTCCTCCTCGGTGTCGGCGCCGGTGAGGCGCACGCTGCCCGCCGAGAAGTGCGACAGCACCTCGCCCGCGGGCGACAGGATCACGATGTGGTTGTTCTCTTGCAGCGTCACCGCGATGGCGCCGTCGGCGTTGATGTCGACGAATTCCGGCTCCGGATCGTCCGCGCCTTCTTCGGCGAGGCCGGTGAGGTCGGGGAAGATCGCCGCGTCGCAGTCGGGCGCGCCGTCGGTGAGCGGGATGATCGCCACGGTGCCGGCCGGAAGCTGCGGCAGGGCGCCGTCGTTGAGGTCCTCGTCGCGCTCGTTCTCGATGGCGATCGCGAGGAAGGAGCCGTCGGCGGCGATGGCGGCGGAGTCCGGCTGACCGCCGAGGTCGCAGCTCTCCGTCACCGTCTTCGCGGCGATGTCGACGAGCTTCAGGACGCCCGACGGCTCGGTGTAGCTCGCCGAGGTGTTGACGGCGACGTAGGCCGTGCCGCCGGAGATGACGAGCGAGGTGGGCTCGCCGTCCATCATGATCGCGCCGCCGGCCTTGGGTGCGGCGGGGTCGGAGATGTCGACGATGCCGACGGCGCCGAGCGGGCTGTCGGAATAGACGAGGGTCATCCCGTCGTCGGTGGCATCGATGATCTCCGACGAGCTCTCGGTGGCCGGATCCATGCCCTTGGGCAGGTTGTCGGCCACGGAGAAGCTGGCGATGCGGTTGAAGGTGTCGGCGTGCGCCGGGATCGCGGCGCCGGCGACGATCATGGTCGTGACGGCCAGGTGCTTGATGGTCATGGTGTCCTCGCAGAAGCGTCGAGGACGTAGCAGCCGTTGATGATGGTCAGATGACGGTCGCGGGCGCCGCCTCCCCGGCCGGCAGGGCGAGCCCGTCGAGCGCGGCCGCGAGACCCCACCACGACGCCTCCTGCAGTCGGCGCGAGCGGTACATGTGATGGTTGATCCGCCAGCGCACGAAGCGCGACTTCAGCCGCCCGCGACGCCCCACCAGCGCCCGGTCGATGTCGAAATAGCCGATGCCCTCCGCCTCGCAGCGGCGCCGCAGCGCGGCGTTGAAGAAGCGGTGGCGACGGTCCATCTCGGCAGGCTCCGGGTAGATGTCGCGCAGCCCCGCGGTGACCTCGGCCTCGTCGAGGTCGGTCGGCTCCGCCGTCCCCTCGCTGCGCGCGATCAGCATGGCGAGATAGGCGAAGCGCTGCCGCGGCCAGTGGGTGAGGGTCGAGGGGAAGATGCCCTTCGCGAGCTTCGTCTGGAGAATGTCGAGAGCGCCGATGTCGGCGACATAGTCCTCGGCGAGGGCCTCGGCGAACGCGTCGAAGGGCATGTCGTCGCCCTTGACGAGCCGGCGGTAGTAGTAGCCGACCTCCACGTCCACCTGGCCAAAGGCGAGGACGACGGCGGCGTCGTCGTCCCGGATCGCGCCCAGCGCCCGGCGGCGAACCTGCAGGACCGAGGTGCGCCGACCGAAGCCGCGCACAGTCGCACCGCGCAGCTTCACCACGTTGAGGTCGAGCACGCGCCCGTCGGCGAGGGTCACCGGCGAGCGGGTCTTGCGATCCTCGAAGCTGCGCGAATGGCTGTCGCCGAGGAGCGTGACCTTGAGCACGTCGCGGCTCATCCGCCCCACTCCCGATCCGAAAACGGCTGGATCAGCCCGATAGCGATCGCTTCTCTCCCACAAGGCACGCGAACGAAGCCGGCCCGCCCGCCGCCGAAGCCGGCGAGCGATGGGCCAAGCATGCGGACAACTTGCCTCGATATCAAGAAGCCGGCACGAGGCCGGCCTCTCTCTTGGGGCGCGCCCTCCGGGCCACCGCGGCGGCACCGACAGCGCCCGCGCGGGCACGACAGCACTCGCGCGGGGGGTCCTGACAGCGCTCGCGCGAGCGATGGCGCCCGCGGCGAAAGCCTACTGCCAGCGTTTGATCAGCTCCTCGTAGGCGATCGTCTGGCCCTGCGGCTTCTCGCTGTCGAGCTTGGGCTTGGGCGAGCCCTCCACCTCGTTCAGCCAGTAGGACGCGTCGCGCTCCTCGTTGAGGCGCGGGCCGCAGCCGCCGTAGACGTTGGCCCGCTCGTCGGCCACCTGCATGCGGCCCATGATCTGGTCCATCTCGCCCGCGAGCCGGTCCATCGCCTCCTGCGGCGACAGGTTCCCGGAGTTCACGTCACCGATATACTGCCACCAGAGCTGCGCGAGCTTCGGATAGTCGGGCACGTTGACGCCGGTCGGGGTCCACATCACCCGGTCGGGCGAGCGGTAGAACTCGACGAGGCCGCCGAGCTTGGGCGCCCGCTTGGTGAAGCTCTCGTCGCGCACCGTGGAGTCGCGCACGAAGGTGAGCCCCACGTGGCTCTTCTCCACGTCCACCGTCTTCGACGTGACGAACTGGGCGTAGAGCCAGGCGGCCTTACGACGATCGACCGGGGTGGACTTCATGAACGTCCACGAGCCGACGTCCTGATAGCCGATCTTCATGCCCTCTTCCCAATAGGGCCCGTGCGGCGAGGGAGCCATGCGCCACAGCGGCATGCCCTCGTCGTCGACGGTGTTGTTGCCCTCCGACTTCGGCTTCACCATGTCGGCGGTGAAGGCGGTGTACCAGAAGATCTGCTGGGCGGCGTTGCCCTGGGAGAGCGCCGGCAGCGACTGGTAGAAGTCGTAGGAGGCGGCCGCCGGCGGGGCGTACTCGCGCAGCCACTCGTCCCACTTGCGGATGGCGTAGACCGAGGCGGGCGCGTTGGTCGCCCCGCCGCGCGTCACGCTGGCGCCGACGGGGTTGCACGAGCCCTCCTCCATGCGGATGCCCCACTCGTCCACAGGGCGCCCGTTGGGCAGGCCCTTCGAGCCGGCACCCGCCATCGACAGCCACGCGTCGGTCATGCGCCAGCCGAGGTCGGGCGCGCGCTTGCCGTAGTCCATGTGACCGTAGATGCGGACGCCGTCGATCTCCTTGATGTCGTTGGTGAAGAACTCGGCGATATCCTCATAGGCCGACCAGTTCACCGGCACGCCGAGGTCGTAGCCGTACTTCTCCTTGAACTTCGCCTGGATGTCCGGGTCGTCGAACCAGTCCTTGCGGAACCAGTAGAGGTTGGCGAACTGCTGGTCGGGAAGCTGCCACAGGTCGCCGTCGGGACCGGTGGTGAAGGAGATCCCCATGAAGTCCTCGAGGTCGAGGGTGGGGCTCGTGACGTCCGCCCCCTCCCCGGCCATGAAGTCGGTGAGGTTCACCGCGCTCTGCAGGCGCGAGTGGGTGCCGATGAGGTCGGAATCGTTGACGTAGGCGTCGTAGAGATTGCGGTTCGTCTGCATCTGGGTCTGAACCGCCTGCACCACCTCGCCTTCGCCGAGGAGCTGGTGGTTCACCTTGATGCCGGTGATCTCTTCGAAGGCCTTGGCGAGGGTCTCCGCTTCATAGGCATGGGTCGGGATCGCCTCCGACAGGACGTTGATCTCCATGCCCGCATAGGGCTTGGCGGCGTCGATGAACCACTGCATCTCCGCCATCTGCTCGTCGCGGGTCAGGGTGGAGCGCTTGAACGTCTCGTCGACCCAGCGCTCGGCGGCGGCCATGTCGGCGAAGGCAGGGCTCGTGCCGACGAGGGCCGCGAGGCACGTGGATGCCAGCAATAGGCGTTTCATGAGCGTAACGTCTCCCTTCGTTATGGTTGGGCGTGTGTCGCCGTGGTGGCCGCGCTAGGATCGCGCGGCCAGGGGCCAGTCCCCGCACGCTGCCATGCAGAGACAGGATGGGTATGAAACAGAGCGCCACTGCACGCCGGCTCGCCGGCGGCGCCCTTCTGGGGTGCGCCGTTGCCGCGCTCGCCGGGTGTGCCGACAAGATCGATCTGCGCGACGACGTCTTCGTGGGCGACTGGAACTGCGCGGGCAAAGACCTGAAGCTCACCACGCGCACGATCACCGCCGACGGCATCACCGAGAACATCGCCTGGATCGAGATGGCGAAGAACGCCGACTACGGCCTCTTCACCACCAAGGGGGCGCACTATTCGGTGTTCGACACCCAGCGCAACTCGATCACCTGGCACGCCCACGGCAGCGGCGAGACGCTCGCCTGCACGCGCGTGAAGTAGCGCCCGTTCCGCCGCCGCCGGCGCGCTCATACGAACGAGAACACGAGGATCGCGACGACGATCGCGACGATCGAGGCGATCCACAGCGGGCCGGTGGCGAAGGCGAGCCAGCCGAGATGGATGTAGGCGGCGGCGAGCAGCGAGATGAAGAGCCGATCGCCGCGCGTCGTGTGGAGGCCGAGCACGCCGTGACGCGGGTGGCCGCCGGGGCGGGCGATCTCCCACACCGTCATCAGCGCGAGGGCGGCGGCGATCGCGGCGAAGAACACCGCCGTCTGCCATGTCCACGCCATCCATGCGAGACCCATGGTGCCCTCCCTCAGACGCGCCCAAGGGCAAAGCCCTTGGCGATGTAGTTGCGCACGAAATAGATGACGATCGCGCCCGGAATGATGGTGAGGACGCCGGCCGCCGCGAGCAGTCCCAGCTCGTAGCCGGAGGTGGAGGCGGTCCGCGTCATCACCGCCGCGATGGGCTTCGCCGCCACCGACGTCAGCGTCTTGGCGAGCAGCATCTCCACCCAGGAGAACATGAAGCAGAAGAAGGCGGTGACGCCGATGCCGGACGCGATCAGCGGCATGAAGATCTTCACGAAGAAGCGCGGGAACGAGTAGCCGTCGATATAGGCGGTCTCGTCGATCTCCTTCGGCACGCCGGACATGAAGCCTTCCAGGATCCACACCGCCAGCGGGATATTGAAGAGGCAGTGGGCGAGCGCGACGGCGATGTGCGTGTCGAACAGCCCCACCGAGGAGTAGAGCTGCAGGAAGGGCAGCGCGAACACCGCCGGCGGCGCCATGCGGTTGGTCAGGAGCCAGAAGAAGAGGTGCTTGTCGCCGAGGAAGCGGTAGCGCGAGAAGGCGTAGGCCGCCGGCAGCGCCACCGCCACCGAGATCACCGTGTTGAGCACCACGTAGATCATCGAGTTGATGTAGCCCCAGTACCAGACCGGGTTCGTCAGGATCTCGACGTAGGACTCGATGGTGAACTTCTGCGGAAAGGGGCTGAATCCGGCCAGAATCTCATTGGTCGTCTTGAAGCTCATGTTGATGAGCCAATAGATCGGCAACATGAGGAAGACGATGTAGAGCGTCGGCACGAGCCATTTCCATCTCATGCGGCATCCTCCTTGCCCTGGGTCATCAGCGTGTAGAAGAGCCAGCAGACGAACAGCGTCATCAGGAAGTAGATGATCGACATGGCGGCGGCGATGCCGAGGTTGAACTCGCCGAGCGCGGCCTTCACGAGGTCGATGGAGAGGAGCGTCGTCGCGTTGCCCGGCCCGCCGCCGGTCAAGACGAACGGCTCGGTGTAGATCATGAAGCTGTCGATGAAGCGCAGCAGGATGGCGATGATCAGCACCTGCCGCATCTTCGGCAGCTGGATGTAGCGGAACACCGCCCAGCGCGAGGCACCGTCGATCTTCGCCGCCCGATAGTAGGCCTCGTCGATGGAGCGCAGGCCGGCGAAGGCGAGGAGCACCACGAGCGAGGTCCAGTGCCAGACGTCCATCAGCACGATGGTGAACCAGGCCGACACCGGCTGGTTGGTGTAGTTGAAGTTGATGCCGAGCGCGTTGAGGCCCCAGCCGAGGAGGCCGATGTCGGGCAGCGCGAAGATGTTCCACATCGCCCCCACCACGTTCCACGGGATGAGCAGCGGCAGCGCCATCAGGACGAGACACACCGACGACCACACGCCCGCCCGCGGCATGGCGAGCGCGATCGCCACCCCGAGCGGCACCTCGATCAGCAGGATGATGAAGGTGAAGGCGAACTGGCGCAGCAGCGCGGCGTGGAAGCGCGGGGAGTGCAGCACCGCCACGTAGTTGTCGGTGCCCGACCAGAAGAAGAGATTGTCGCCGAAGGTCTCCTGCAGCGAGTAGTTCACCACCGTCATCAGCGGGATGATGGCGTTCATCGCCACCAGCACGAGGACCGGCAGCACCAGGAACCAGGCGCGGTTGTTCTGCGTCTTGGTCATGCGGCGGGCTCCTTCGTCGCCGGGGCGAGCCGCCAGTCGTCGGCATAAAGGTTGATGCGGTCGAGGCGGAAGCGGGCACGCGGCTCGGCCGGCACCTCCGCCCCCTCCGGCAGGATCGCCGCCACGTCGCGCCCGGCGATGGTGCCGTGCACGATCTTCTCGCGCCCGACATCGTCGACCCGGGTCGTGGTGAAGGCGAGCCCCTCGGCGCCGAGCGTCACGAACTCCGGCCGCACGCCGAGCTCGACGCGGGCGCCGGCGGGCGCGGCGAAGGCCGCCGGCAGCGCCACCTCCTCGCCGCCGACGCGGGCCGTCGTCCCCTCCAGCGTCACCGGCAGCACGTTCATGCCCGGCGAGCCGATGAAGTAGCCGACGAAGGTGTGGGTCGGGGTGAGGAAGAGCTCCTCGGGCGTGCCCACCTGCACCACCTCCCCGGCGTACATCACCACCACCTTGTCGGCGAAGGTCAGCGCCTCCGTCTGGTCGTGGGTCACGTAGACCATGGTGTGGCCGAACTCGCGGTGGAGCCGCTTCAGCCCGGCGCGCAGCTCCCACTTCAGATGCGGGTCGATGACGGTGAGCGGTTCGTCGAACAGGATCGCCGCCACGTCGTCGCGCACCATGCCGCGGCCCAGCGAGATCTTCTGCTTGTTGTCGGCCGTCAGCCCCGCCGCCTTCTTGTCGGCGATGGCGGTGAGGCGCAGCATGTCGAGGACGCGGGCGACACGGGCCTTGATCTCCGCCGCCGGCACGCCCCGGTTCTTGAGCGGGAAGGCGAGATTCTCGGCGACGCTCATGGTGTCGTAGACCACCGGGAACTGGAACACCTGGGCGATGTTTCGCGCCTCCGGCGGCAGCCCCGTCACGTCCTTGCCGCCGAAGAGGATGCGGCCTTCCGAGGGGGTCAGCAGCCCGGAGATGATGTTGAGGAGCGTGGTCTTGCCGCAGCCGGAGGGGCCGAGCAGCGCATAGGCGCCGCCGTCGGACCACACGTGGTTGAGCTCCTTCAGCGCGTAGTCGTCGCGGCTCTTCGCCGGGCCGTAGGCGTGGCGGATGTGATCGAGGGTGATTTCGGCCATCTCAGTCCGCCCCCTTCCCGGCGTCGGGCGCGACCGCGACATCCTCGGCCTGGGGCGCGACCGCGACGTCTTCGGCATCGAACACCATCAGGCGCGATAGGCTGAAATGCACCGTCACCGTGCTGCCGAGCGGCAGCTCGTGCACGCCGTGGGTCAGCATGATGCAGTCGGTGTTGAGGCAATCGAGGTGCACGTAGGTCTCCGAGCCGGTGATCTCGATCGCCTGCACGTAGCCGTCGACGGCGACGTCGTCGGCCCCCGTCGGCGACAGCGCCAGATGATGCGGGCGCAGGCCGATGACGTAGGCCCCGTCGGCGAGACCCGCATAGGCCGGCGGCACGGGCACGTCGGCCTCGCCCTCCGGCGGCTCGTCGGGAAGGTGGGTGTGGAACACGCCGCCGACCTTGCGCACCCGCGCCCAGTTGAGCGGCGGATCGGAGAAGGTGCGCGCCGTCAGCAGCGTGTTCGGCCGGCGGTAGACGTCCACGGTGGGGCCGAACTGGGTGAGGCTGCCTTCGTGCAGTGTCGCCGTGTGGCCGCCGAGAAGCAGCGCCTCTTCCGGCTCGGCGGTGGCGTAGACGAAGATTGCGCCGGACTGGGAGAAGATCTTCGGCAGCTCCGCCCGCAGCTCCTCGCGCAGCTTGTAGTCGAGGTTGGCGAGCGGCTCGTCGAGGAGCACCAGGCGCGCATTCTTGGCGAGCGCGCGGGCGAGCGCGGTGCGTTGCTGCTGCCCGCCGGAGAGTTGCAGCGGCAGCCGGTCGAGGAAGGGCTCGAGCTTCAAAAGAGCGGCGACGCGGGCGACGGTCTCGTCGATCTCCGCCTTGGGACGGCGGGCGATGCGCATCGGCGAGGCGATGTTCTCGTAGACCGTCAGCGCCGGGTAGTTGATGAACTGCTGGTAGACCATCGCCACGTCACGCTTCTGGACGGCGAGGCCGGTGACGTCGACGCCGTCGGCCCACACGGTGCCCGAGGTCGGCCGGTCGAGCCCGGCCATGAGGCGCATGAGCGTGGTCTTGCCCGCGAGCGTCGGCCCCAGGAGCACGTTGAGCGTCCCCGGCTCGAGCCGTATCGACACATCACGGATGTGCACGGCATCGCCGACCCGCTTCGAGACCTCGCGCAGCTCGAGCATTCGCTCTCCCCTTGGTGCGACGCGTACGCCGCCAATCGTTTCCCGGCAGCCGCGGCCGCCCATCCCACGGCGACACTTCGGCCGCCTCTTCATTGCCCGAAGCGACCGACGTCGCTTCTTCGTTGCCCGAAGCGATCCCGGTCGCTTCTTCGTCGTGCGCAGCGACCGAGGTCGCTTCTTCCTGATCTGAAGCGACCGAGGTCGCTTCCCGTCTCACCGCCGCCGGGCTGGCTGCCCCGCGGGGTCGCCGGCGCTAGCGTGCGCCGGAGGTCTCGCCCTGTGTCTGCCCGTCGGGGGCTGCCGCCGCGGCTTCGGTCATGAAGGCGTCGAGCGCCGCCACCTCCGCCTCGCTCATCCGCAAGCCCAGCTTGGTGCGGCGCCAGACGACGTCCTCGGCCCGCATCGCCCACTCCTGATCCATCAGGTAGGCGACCTCGCTCTCGTAGAGATCGGCGCCGAAGTGGCGGCCGAGATCGCCGAGCCCCTTCGCGTCGCGCAGGATCTCCTGCGCCCGCAGGCCGTAGAGCCGCGCGAGGCGCTTCGCGAGAGCGGGATCGAGGAAGGGATGGGTCTCGCAAAGGTGCTGGTGCAGCGTCTCCGCCGCCGACACCGGCATGTGGCCGCCGGGCAGCGACGCCCCCTCGGTCCACGCCTCGCCCTTCACGCCGATCAGCTCGCCCACCTTCTCCACCGCCGCCTCGGCGAGCTTGCGATAGGTCGTGAGCTTGCCGCCGAACACGTTGAGAAGCGGCGCCTCGCCCGCCGTCCCGTCGGTGCGCAGCACGTAGTCGCGCGTCGCCTCTTGCGCCTTGGAGGCACCGTCGTCGTAGAGCGGGCGCACGCCGGAGAAGGTCCACACCACGTCCTCCACGCGGATCGGATGGCGGAAATAGGCGCTGGCGTTCTGCAGGAGATAGTCCCGCTCCTCGGCCGTGATGGTGGCGTCGGCCGGATCGCCCTCGAAGTCGCGGTCGGTGGTGCCGATGAGAACGAAATCGTCCTCGTAGGGGATCGCGAAGATGATCCGCGCGTCGGCGTTCTGGAAAATATAGGCCCGGTCGTGGTCGAAGGGCCGCTTGACGACGATGTGGCTGCCCTGAACGAGCCGCACATTGTGCGCGTCGGCGCGGCCGAACGAGCTCTTCAGCACCCGGTCGACCCACGGCCCGGCGGCGTTCACCACGAGCCGCGCCGTCCACTCCGAGCGGGCACCCGCCCCGTCGGTGAGGGTGAGGCCCCACCCCGCCCCCTCGCGCCGCATCGCCGTCACCTCGGTGCGCGGCAGCAGCGTCGCGCCGCGGTCGGCGGCATCGCGCGCGTTGAGCACCACGAGGCGCGCGTCGTCGACGCGGCAGTCGGAATATTCGAAACCCTTGGTGAAGGAGGGCTTCAGCGGCGCGCCCGCCTCGTCCCGCGTGAGGTCCAGCGTGCGCGTCGGCGGCAGCCGGTCCCGCCCGCCGATATTGTCGTAGAGGAAAAGGCCGAGGCGCAGGAGCCAGCTCGGGCGCAGGCCGCCGTGATGCGGCAGCACGAAGCGCAGCGGGCGGATGATGTGAGGCGCCATGCGCCACAGCACCTCGCGCTCGAGCAGCGCCTCGCGCACCAGGCGAAACTCGTAGTGCTCCAGATAGCGCAGGCCGCCGTGGATGAGCTTGGTGGACCAGGAGGACGTGCCGGAGGCGAAGTCGTTCATCTCCGCGAGGGCGACGCTGTAACCCCGGCCGACGAGATCACGCGCGATGCCGCACCCGTTGATGCCGCCGCCGATGATGAAGACGTCCACGTCGCGATCCACGACCGCAACCCCTCCCCGTTCTTTTCGGTGAGGCTCGCTCGAAAAGAACCGAATGTCAAACGAAAGACATATGGGAAAAATCGCGCGCTCAGTCGGGACAGACTTCGTGCAGGCGCACCTCGTGGTCGCGGCAGACCCGCCGCAGCGGCTCGGGGCAACGATCGGTGACGAACGTGTCCATCTGGCTGAGATGCGCGATGCGCACCGGCGCGCCACGATCAAATTTCGAGCAGTCGGACACGAGGATCACGTGCCGCGCGTTCTCGATGATCGCCTGAGCAACTTTCACTTCCCGAAAATCGAAATCGAGAAGCGAGCCGTCCCGGTCGATGGCGGATACGCCGATCACCGCGTAGTCGACCTTGAACTGACGGATGAAATCGCCCGCCGCCTCACCGACGATGCCCCCGTCGGAGCCGCGCACCACCCCACCGGCGATCACCACCTCGAACTGCGGATAGAGCCGCATGCGGTTCGCGACGTTGATGTTGTTGGTGATGATCATCAGCGCGCCATGATGCACCAGCGCCTCGCTGACCGCCTCGGTGGTGGTGCCGATGTTGATGAAGAGGGACGCGTCGTCCGGGATCATCGCCGCCGCGGCCCGGCCGATGGCGGCCTTTTCCCCCGAGGCGATGAGGCGCCGCTTCTCATATTCCACGTTGGCGGTGCCCGACGGGCTGACCGCCCCGCCGTGGACCCGGGTCAGCAGGCGGCGGCCGGCAAGGTCGTTGAGGTCCTTGCGGATCGTCTGCGGCGTCACCCCGAAGTAGGCGGCGAGATCGTCCACCGTCACCCGCCCGTTCACTCTGGCGAGCCCGACGATCGCCTCCTGCCGAGCCGCCACGTCGACGGGGCGCCCCGCCGTATCGTTCATCGCCACGCGCATCCCCTTCGTTTCGAAAGATAATAACCACAAAACGAAAATGGCTGAACCGAATTTGTCGGCCGGCGACCGACACCGCTCGCGCGCCGTCGACGCATCGTGGAGCGGGCCCGCGGATGGCGCCGCCCGTCCCCGCCGCCGTCGCGGATTGCCATCGCGGTCGGCGAGTTGCTAACGACCGCGTTCGGGCGATTTGTCGAGTCCCCGCGAACCCGGTATTTTCCATCGCCATGACGCACACCGTCGCAACGGCCAAGAAACTGGAAGAGGCGCTGCGCGCCGATGGCGTGCGCATCACCCGCCAGCGGGCGGCCATCCTCAAGGTGCTGTCGGAAGCCGAGGACCATCCCGACGCGACCGAGCTGCATCGTCGCGCCCGCGACATCGACGAATCGGTGTCGCTCGCCACCGTCTACCGCACGCTGACGGCGCTCGAGGAGCAAGGCATCGTCCACCGCCACTCCTTCGAGGGAACGCCCGCCCGCTTCGAGACCGCGGACCTTCCCCACCACGACCACATCATCGACCTCGACACCGGCGAGGTGGTGGAGTTCCGCTCCGACAAGATCGAGCGCCTGCAGGCCGCCATCGCCGAAGAGCTCGGCTACGACGTCGTGCGCCACCGTCTCGAGCTCTACTGCCGCCGCAAGGACAAGTAACCGCCGCTCGCTCTTGAGAAAGCGGGCCGTATTCAACGTGAAAGCGGTTTGATCACGCGGGGCGGTGTGCTACTCATCGCCGCATCAAGGCAGCGTTAGCCTGCCGGACAAGAAGAACATAGCTGGAGGAAATCGATGACCGTTCGCGTCTCGTCGCTTGCGCTCGCCCTCATCACGGCCACCGCGCTCACCCCCCTCGCCGCTCTGGCCGACACGGCCGACAAGCGCATCGCCCTCTCCAACAACTACGCCGGCAACTCCTGGCGTCAGGCGATGCTGCAGTCGTGGGACAAGGTCACGAGCGCGGCCGTGCAAGACGGTGCCGTCGCCGCCGCCGATGCCTTCACCACCGCCGAGAACCAGGTGACGGAGCAGGCCGCCCAGATCCAGAACCTCATCCTGCAGGGCTACGACGCCATCGTCATCAACGCCGCCTCGCCCGAAGGCCTCAACGGCGCGGTGCAGGAGGCCTGCGACGCCGGTCTCACCGTGGTGTCCTTCGACGGCATCGTGACGGCCGACTGCGCCTGGCGCATCGCCGTCGACTTCAAGAAGATGGGCAAGGACGAGGTCACCTACCTCGCCGAGAAGCTGCCCGACGGCGGCAACCTCCTCGAGATCCGCGGCCTCGCCGGCGTGTTCGTCGACGACGAGATCTCCGCCGGCATCCACGAGGGCGTCTCGGAGAACCCGCAGTTCAAGATCGTCGGCTCGGTGCATGGCGACTGGGCGCAGGACGTCGCCCAGAAGGCCGTCGCCGGCATCCTGCCGAGCCTTCCCGAAGTGGTCGGCGTCGTCACCCAAGGGGGCGACGGCTACGGCGCCGCCCAGGCCTTCAAGGCCGCCGGCCGCGACATGCCGATCATCGTCATGGGCAACCGCCAGGACGAGCTCGCCTGGTGGAAGGAGCAGAAGGACGCCAACGGCTACGAGACGATGTCGGTCTCGATCGCCCCGGGCGTCTCCACCCTCGCCTTCTGGGTCGCCCAGCAGATCCTCGACGGCGCCGACGTGCCGAAGGACCTCACCGTGCCCTTCCTGCGCATCGACCAGGACAATCTGGAAGAAAACCTCGAGACCACCCAGAAGGGCGGCGTCGCCAACGTGGAATATGCGCTGGACGACGCCAAGAAGGTGATCGCCGAGGCGAAGGGCGACTAAGGCCGCCCGTGAGCCTGCAGGAGGTCGACAGCGGGCCCGCGCCCGCCCTCGCGCCGGCGGCGGTTTCGCTCGCCGGCGTGGAGAAGCGCTTTGGTGCGGTGACGGCGCTCGCCGGCGTCTCGCTCGCCGTGCCGAAGGGGGCGTGCGTCGGCCTCGTCGGCCACAACGGGGCGGGCAAGTCCACCCTGATGAACGTGCTCGCCGGCACCCTTGCCCCCGACACCGGCAGCGTGGCGATCACCGGCCGCGACGTGACGGCCGGCTACGCCATCGCCACCGCCCGCGAGAACGGCGTGCGCTGCATCTTCCAGGAAGGCTCGCTCTGCCCCAACCTCACGGTGGCCGAGAACGCCCGCATCGAGCACCCCTCGCTGACGGGCTTCTCCTGGCGCACCGACGCCGGCCGGCTGATCCGCCAGAAGCTCGACGAGATCTTCCCCGGCCACGGCATCCGGCCGGGCGCAATGGTGGCCGACCTGTCGATCGCCCGCCGGCAGATGGTGGAGATCGCCCGAGCCTTCACCGTGACCGCCTCGCCGGTCGACGTGGTGATCCTCGACGAGCCAACCTCCTCGCTCGATCAGACCATCGCCGAGCAGCTCCTCGCCCACATCCGCCGCTTCGTGGAGGCCGGCGGCAGCGCCATCTTCATCTCCCACCTCCTCGGCGAGGTGCTGGAGATCTCCGACCGCGTCGTGGTGATGCGCGACGGCAAGGTCGTCGCCGAGCGGCCCGCGCGCGACTTCGACCGCGACGGCCTCGTCGCCGCGATGGGCAGCGTCGCCGCCGCCGCGAGCGCGGCGCCCGCCGCCTCGCGCCGCACCGCCGCCCCGCGGGTCGACATCGACGCCGGCCGCGGCTCCACCGTGCGCCTCACCGCCCACACCGGAGAGATCGTCGGCCTCGCCGGCCTCGCCGGCCACGGCCAGACCGATGCCCTCCTCACCGTCTTCGACGGCGGTGGCGCGGGCGACCGCGTCGAGGGCGCGGTCGCCTTCATCGCCGGCGACCGGCAGACCGACGGCGCCTTTCCGCTCTGGTCGATCGCCGAGAATCTCGGCATCAGCTCGCTCGGTGCGCTGCGCCGAGGCCGCCTCATCTCCACCGCCGCCGAGGACGCCCTCGCCGCGCGCTGGCGCGAGCGCATCGGCATCCGCACCCCCGACGTGTGGAACCCCCTCCTGTCGCTCTCCGGCGGCAACCAGCAGAAGGTGCTGTTCGCCCGCGCCCTCGCCTCCGACGCCGACATCATCCTGATGGACGACCCGATGCGCGGCGTCGACGTCGGCACCAAGCAGGAGGTCTACAAGATCCTGCGCGAGGAGGCGGACAAGGGGCGCACCTTCCTCTGGTACACCACCGAGATGGACGAGCTCCTGATCTGCGATCACGTCTACGTCTTCCGCGACCGCATGATCGTCGCCGACCTCGCCCGCGCCGACCTCACCGAGGAAGCGGTGATCCAAGCCTCCTTCCGTCACGACGCCTGATGCCCCACGCGCTTTCTCACCTCAACGAGCTGTCGCCCCCCAACGAGCTGTCGCCCCCATGACGGGACCCGCCTTCGCCCGCCTCCTGCGCGGCGCGCTGCCCGCGCTGTCGCTCGCCCTCCTCCTCGGCGCGATCTTCTATCTGCAGCCCCGCACGATGAGCTATTTCGGGCTCAATCTGCTGCTCAATCTCGCCGTGCCGATCGCGCTCGCCACCGTGGCGCAGATGCTGATTCTCACCGTCAACGACCTCGATCTGTCGATCGGCAGCTACGTCTCGCTGACCGCCTGCATCGCCGCCACCTGGCTGCGCGACACGCCGCTCCTCGGCCTCCTGGCGCTCGGCGGCGGCGTCCTCGCCTACGGCGCGCTCGGCGCCCTCATCCATCTGCGCAACCTGCCCTCCATCGTCGTCACCCTCGGCATGAGCTTCGTGTGGCTCGGTCTCGCGATCCTCGTGCTGCCCACCCCCGGCGGCAAGGCGCCCGACATCGTGCGCGCGCTGATGACGTGGAAGCCGCCCTACGTGCCGTTTCCGATCATCGCCTGCGTCGTCATCGCCGCGCTCGCCCACGTGGCGCTGATGCGCTCGCCCTACGGCGCCGTGCTGCGCGGGGCGGGCGGCAACCCGCGGGCGGTGGCGCGGGCCGGCTGGTCGCTCCTGCGGGTCAAGGTGACGATGTACATGGCGGCGGGCTTCGTCGGCGCCCTCGCCGGCATCGCCCTCGTCGGCCTCACCACCTCGGCCGACGCCAACATCGCGCTGCGCTACACGCTGCTGTCGATCGCCGGCGCGATCCTCGGCGGGTCGGAGTTCGTGGGCGGGCGCGTGTCACCCATCGGCGCCGTCATCGGCGCCATCACGCTGACCCTCGCGGCCTCCTTCCTCTCCTTCCTGCGCCTCAATCCCGACTTCCAGATCGGCGCGCAGGGGGCGATCCTCATCCTGGTGCTGGCGCTCAGGGCGCTGATCGGACGCGCGGAGAAAGACCGATGAGCGCGATCGCCAAACTCGCCCGCCAGCCGTGGATCTTCGCCTTCGTGGCGGCGGTCGCGGTGTGGCTCGCCACCGCCGCCTTCACCCATGGCCAGGGCGCCGGCGGGGTGCTCTCGGTCGCCTTCACCTTCGCGACCTTCTTCGTCATCGTCGCCATCGGCCAGATGTTCGTCGTCACCCTCGGCCCCGGCAACGTCGACCTCTCGATCCCGGCCACCATGACGCTCGCCGGCACCGTCTCCATGAAGATCATGGACGGGGCCAACTGGATGATCCTGCCGGGCTACCTGATCGCCGTCGCGGTGGGCCTCGTCGTCGGCCTCTTCAACGTGGCGCTGATCCGCCTCCTGCGGATCCCGCCGATCATCGCCACACTGTCGTCGAGCTTCGTGATCCAGTCGGCCGCCATCTGGTACAATCGCGGCCTGCGGGTGAAGCCGCCCACGCTGCTCGCCGACTTCACCACCGCCAAGATCTTCGGCCTGCCGGTGCTCGCGATCATCGTCATCCTGATCGCCGCCGTGATGCACGTGGTGCTGACGCGCACCGTCTACGGGCGCACCGTCATCGCCATCGGCCAGAACGCCCGCGCCGCCCGCCTCGCCGGGCTCGACGTCGGCCGCGTGCGCCTCGCCACCTACGTGATGTGCGCCGTGTTCGCCGCCTCCTGCGGCTACGTGCTCGCCGGCTTCTCGGGCGGCGCGGCGCTCAACATGGGCCAGGAATATCTCCTCAGCTCCATTGCCGTGGTGGTGATCGGCGGCACGTCCGTGGCGGGCGGCTTCGCCAACGTGCCGGGCCTTTGGGGCGCCGCCCTCTTCCTGTTCCTGCTCGTGACGATGCTCAACACCTTCGGCCTCGGCGCCGGCGTCCGCCTCGTCCTCACCGGCCTCATCATCATCACCGTCATCGTCATCGCCGGCGGCTCCCGCGCCAACGCCCGCTGACCCGCCGCCCACTGACCTGGCGCCCGCTGACCCGGCGCCCGCTGACCCGGCGCCCGCTGACCCGGCGCCCGCTGACCCGGCGCCCGCTGACCCGGCGCCCGCTGACCCGGCGCCCGCTGACCCGGCGCCCGCTGACCCGGCGCCCGCTGACCCGGCGCCCGCTGACCCGGCGCCCGCTGACCCGGCGCCCGCTGACCCGGCGCCCGCTGACCCGGCGCCCGCTGACCCGGCGCCCGCTGACCCGGCGCCCGCTGACCCGGCGCCCGCTGACCCGGCGCCCGCTGACCCGGCGCCCGCTGACCCGGCGCCCGCTGACCCGGCGCCCGCTGACCCGGCGCCCGCTGACCCGGCGCCCGCTGACCCGGCGCCCGCTGACCCGGCGCCCGCTGACCCGGCGCCCGCTGACCCGGCGCCCGCTGACCCGGCGCCCGCTGACCCGGCGCCCGCTGACCCGGCGCCCGCTGACCCGGCGCCCGCTGACCCGGCGCCCGCTGACCCGGCGCCCGCTGACCCGGCGCCCGCTGACCCGGCGCCCGCTGACCCGGCGCCCGCTGACCCGGCGCCCGCTGACCCGGCGCCCGCTGACCCGGCGCCCGCTGACCCGGCGCCCGCTGACCCGGCGCCCGCTGACCCGGCGCCCGCTGACCCGGCGCCCGCTGACCCGGCGCCCGCTGACCCGGCGCCCGCTGACCCGGCGCCCGCTGACCCGGCGCCCGCTGACCCGGCGCCCGCTGACCCGGCGCCCGCTGACCCGGCGCCCGCTGACCCGGCGCCCGCTGACCCGGCGCCCGCTGACCCGGCGCCCGCTGACCCGGCGCCCGCTGACCCGGCGCCCGCTGACCCGGCGCTGGCGAGACCCGCGGCGCGGATGTCTCGCCGCACCGTGCCGCGGCTCCCTCCCCCATCGCGGTATCAATCCTGCATAATGCGGGCGCCGGCACGGAGGGATCGAATGACGATTATCAATTGCGACATGGGGGAGAGCTTCGGGCTCTATCGCATGGGCGACGATGCGGCGCTGATGCCGCACATCTCGGTGGCCAACGTCGCCTGCGGCTTCCATGCCTCCGACTTCAACCACATGCGCGCCACCTGCCAGCTCGCCAAGACGCACGGCGTCAAGGTCGGCGCCCACCCCTCGCTGCCCGACCTCCAGGGCTTCGGCCGCCGCGAGATGAAGATCGGCCGCGACGAGCTCACCAACTGCATCATCTACCAGGTCGGCGCGCTGCAAGGCTTCCTCAAGGCCGAGGGCATGGAGATGAGCCACATCAAGCCGCACGGCGCCCTCTACGGCATGGCCGCGCGCGACGAGGCGGTGGCCCACGCCGTCTGCGACGCCGCCGAGATCTTCGGCCTGCCCCTCATGGGCATGATCAACTCCTGCCACGAGCGCATCTACACCGCCCGCGGCATCCCCTTCATCGCCGAGTTCTACGCCGACCTCGACTATGGCGACGACGGCCTCGTCATCATCACCCGCGAGCACCCCGAGCTCGATCCCGCCGCCGCGGCCGCCGTCTGCGTGCGCGCGGTGACGGAGGGGCTCACCACCACCATTTCCGGCCGCGACATCCCGGTGCGTGCGGACGCCATCTGCGTCCATTCCGACACGCCCAACGCCGCCGCCATCGCCGCCGCGGTGAACGACGCGGTGACGCCCTGGCTCGACGCCGCCTGAGCGGGCACCCCCAGCTCTTTTCGTCGAGAGGGCTTGATCGGACAGCCGCTTGGGAGGATGACGGAAAGGTTCGTCGCTGCGATCCTGACCGAGCCCGGCGCCGCCGGACCGGCGGTCGGCCCGGTCACGCCGCGACCCCATCCCGAAGGAAGTCTCATGACGAGAACCGAAACCTTTCTCGCCGACGAGTTGGTCTCTCCGAGCCTGACGCGCAACATTGTCCTCGCCATCGCGGGCTCGCTGGCGCTGACGATCTCGGCCAAGCTGCACGTCCCCTTCTATCCCGTGCCGATGACCATGCAGACCTTCGCGGTGCTGATGATCGGCATGACCTTCGGCTGGCGTCTCGGCGGCGCCACCGTCGCCCTCTATCTCGCCGAAGGGCTCGCCGGCCTGCCGGTGTTCTCCGGCACGCCCGAGCGCGGTATCGGCCTCGCCTACATGATGGGCCCGACGGGCGGCTTCCTGTTCGGCTTCCTGGTATCGGCCGTCGTCGTCGGCTTCCTCGCCGAGCGGCGCTGGGATCGCGGGATCCTCTCCACCCTCGCCGCGATGGCGCTCGGCACCGCCATCATCTTGGTCTTCGGCGTCCTCTACCTCGGTGCGCTGATCGGCTGGGACAAGCCGGTGCTGGAGCTCGGCCTCACGCCCTTCCTGCCGGGCGCGGTATTCAAGATCCTGCTCGCGACGGCCCTGCTGCCGCTCGCCTGGCGCTTCATCGGGGCGCGGCGCGAGGGCTGACCGCCCCGATGCGCCGCACCCGCCTCAAGGTCTGCTGCATTCGGAGCGAGGCCGAGGCCGCGATGGCGGTCGCGGCGGGTGCCGATGCCGTCGGCCTCGTCGGTGAGATGCCGACGGGGCCCGGCGTCATTCCCGATACCGACGTCCGCGAGATCGCCGCGACCGTGCCCGCGCCGATCTCGCCCTGGCTCCTCACCGCCGAGGACGAGGCGGATACCATCCTCGACCACGCCGAGCGCTGCGCCGTGACCACGGTGCAGCTCGTGCGCCACATCGCGCCGGAGGTGCACGACCACCTCGCCGAGCGCGCGCCCTGGCTGCGCCGCGTGCAGGTGATCCACGTCGAAGGCGACGACGCGCTCGACGTGGTCGCCGCCTACGGCGAGCGCCCGCACACCTTCCTGCTCGATTCCGGCCGCCCCTCCGTCGCCGAGCTCGGCGGCACCGGCCGGGTGCACGACTGGGACGTCAGCGCCCGCATCGTGGCGGCGGCGCCGCGGCCCGTCTTCCTCGCCGGCGGCCTCAATCCGGGCAACGTCGCCGAGGCGATCCGCACCGTCCGCCCCTTCGGCCTCGACCTCTGCTCCGGCATCCGCCGCCAGAACCGGCTCGCCGAGGATCTCCTCACCGCCTTCGTCGGCGCCATCGCCACCACCGACGCGGAGCTCTCACTCACTTGACCATTCCCGCCACCAGCGCCGCCCCCTCCTACGCGACCGCCATCGGGCTGCGCGTCGCCTCCGCGCTCCTCTTCACCACGATGTCGCTCTTCGTGCGCCTCGCCTCGTTCGAGATGCCGGTGGGTCAGATCGTCTTCTGGCGCTCGGTGACCGCGGCGATCCCCATCGTCATCTACCTCGCCATCCTCGGGCAGATGCCCGGCGCCCTCGTCACCCGCCGCCCCATCGGCCATCTGATGCGCGGCGTCGTCGGCTGCGTGTCGATGTACACCTTCTTCCTCTCCGTCGCCCATCTCGAGCTGAGCCTCGCGACGGCGCTGGTCTACCTCGCGCCGCTCATCGCGGTGCCGGCCGGGGCGATCTTCCTCGACGAGCGGCCCGGGCCGGTGGTCGTCGGCGCCGCCGTCGCCGGGTTCGTGGGCGTGGGGCTCATGCTGTGGCCCGCCTTCGAAGGGCCGGTGCTCGATCTCGCGATGCTCGCCGGCGTCATCGCGGGCCTCGTCTCGGCGCTCACCAACGTGTCGGTGCGCATCCAGATCAAGGAGCTGACGGCGACCGAGCACCCGGGCACCATCGCCTTCTACTTCACCGTGGTGTGCTCGGCCGGTGGCCTCGTCACGCTGCCGTTCGGCTGGGCGCCGCTCGATGGAACCTCGTTCACCTATCTCCTGTGCGCCGGCATTTGTGGAGCGCTCGCCCACATCGCCCTCGCCGAGGCGATCGCGCGGGCGCCGATCTCGCTGCTCGCCCCGTTCGAATATGCCGGGATGGTGTTCGCCTTCGCTGCCGACATCGTGATCTTCGCCGCCGTGCCGACGCCGCTCGCCGTGTCCGGGGCGGTCATCGTGGTGGGCGCGTCGGCGGTCGTGGCGCTGCGCAGCCGGAGACGCAGCGTCGCCGCCCCACCGTCTGACAACGCGCCCCTCAAGTAGCCGCACGCGCGTCGCTCCCCGGCCGACCCCGAGCCGGGCCGGTTTCCAACCGGGCCGGCCCTTGCCGGCCGGAGAGCCTCAACCCTCGTCCGTCATGCCGCGCACCCGGTCGCGCTCGGCGAGCTCCGCGTCGCGCTCCTCGGGCGGGCCGAAGCCTCCGCCGCCGGGCAATTCCAGCACCAGACGGCGCTCCGGCGGCACGTACTGGCGGCCCTTGGCGGCCATCGGCGTGCCGTCGTCGAGCATCACGCGTCCGGGCGCCCCCGCCTCACCCCCCTCGCGGCCGCGCGCGGGGTGATCGACGCGGTCGAACATCGCGTTGAAGTGGAAGTGGTGGCCGACGTCGGCGCCGATCTCCACCACCTGCCCGAGCCCGCCGCGCTGGCGACCGCGGCCGCCCGAGCCCTCGCGAAACTCCTTGCGCCAGAAGATCAGCGGGCCGGTATGCTCGATCGCCTCGACCGGCATCGCCATCACGCCGGACGGGAAGGCCGTGGCGGAGAGGCCGTCCTTGGTGGGTCTCGCGCCGGAGCCGCCGGAGTTGAACATCATCACCTCCGTACTCTGGCGCGTCTCGCCGGGCGCGGCCTGGGCACCCGGGATCGGCCGCATGGAAACGATGATGTTCCACAGCGACCCCGCCCCTTCCGCCGGGATCACGTCAGGCATCAGCCGGGCGAGCGCACCGAACACCGTGTCCGGAATGAAGTGGCCGAGGATGTGGCGCACCGCCACCGGCGCCGGGTGCACCGCGTTGAGGATGGAGCCCTCCGGCGCCGACACGGTGAACGGCTCCAGCGAGGCGAAGTTGTTCGGGATTTCCGGCGCCAGCACGCACTTGAGCCCGTAGGCGGTGTAGGCGGTGGTGTAGATCATCGGCACGTTGATGCCGCGATCGGCGACGGGCGAGGTGCCCTCGTAGTCCGCATGCACGCCGTCCGGGCCGACGCTCAGTGTCACGGCGAGCGTCACCGGAGCGCCGAAACCGTCCACCGTCATGGTGTTGGCGGCGGTACCGTGGGGGATCGCCTTCAGCGCATCGAGCGTCGCGGCGCGGCTGTTCTCGAAGATGAAGTCGCGCAGCGCCTCCAGACCGTCGAGGCCGTACTCGTCCATCATGTCCATCAGGCGGCGATGGCCGGTCTCGTTGCAGGCGGCGAGCGAATAGAAGTCGCCGATGAGCTGGTCCGGCTCGCGCACGTTGGCGCGCACGATCTTGATGAGGCCGCGATCCACCTCGCCGCGCTTGGCGAACGGCATGATGGGGATGCAGATCCCCTCCTCGTAGACTTCGTGCGCGTCGGGCCCATAGCCGCGGCCGCCGACGTCGACCACGTGGGCCGTGGAGGCGAAGAAGCCCACCAGGGTGGCGTTGCGGAAGGAGGGCGTCACGAAGGTGATGTCGTGCAGATGGCCGGTGCCGAGCCAGGGGTCGTTGGTGATGTAGACGTCCCCCTCCTCGATGTTCGCCTCGCCGATCTCGCGGATGAAGTGGCCGACGGCGGCTGCCATCGAGTTGACGTGGCCGGGGGTGCCGGTGACGGCCTGCGCCATCATCCGCCCCTCGCGGTCGAACACGCCGGCGGAGAGGTCGCCCGCCTCGCGCACCGAGGCGGAGAAGGCGGTGCGCACCAGGGTGAGCGCCTGCTCCTCCACCACCGAGATGAGGCGGTTCCACATCACCTGATTGTGGACATCGGCGAGAGCGGTCATGCGGCGTCTCCGAGGGTGATGGTGAGCGAGCCGTCGTCCTCGGCGACGGCCTCGGCCCCTTCGGGCACGATGGTGGTGGTCTCGCGCTCGGTCACGATGGCGGGACCGGTGACGCCCTCGCCGGGGCCCAGCACGTCGCGCGCCACCACGGCGGCGGCGAGCGTCCTCCCCGCGCCGGCGTCGTAGATCTCGCGGCGGGTCTCGCCCGTCACCGCCCGCTCGAGCCGGCGCGGGGCGACCGCCTCCACCGCCGGCACCGGGGAGGCGACGCGCACGGCGAGCGTCATGATCTCCACGTCGATCCCCTCGAGCGCGCGGCCGAAGAGGGTCACGTAGGCCGCCTCGAAAAGCTCCATCAGCGCCTCGTGGGAGAGGTCGGGATCCGGAAGGTCCACCGGGATCTCCCAGCCCTGCCCGCGATAGCGCATGTAGGCCTTGTGCGTGCGCGACAGGGTGGCGCCGGGCGCCCCCGCCTTCACCACCTTCTCCGCCTCCACCGCGAGGTCGGCGAAGGCGGCGGCGAGCGCCCGCTGGTCGTACGCGGAGAGGCGAACATGCACCCCCTGCACCGCCTCGTAGGCGAAGGGGGCGCGCAGGAAGCCGATCGCCGAGCCCACCCCCGCCCCGACCGGCACGAGCAGCCGCCCGATGCCGAGCTTCTGGGCGAGACGCACGGCGTGGAGGGGCGCGGCGCCGCCGAAGGCGATCATGGTGAAGGCGGCGAGGTCCTTGCCGTTCTCCACCGCGTGGACCCGGGCGGCGTTCGCCATCGTCTCGTCCACCACCTCCTTCACGCCGATGGCGCCGGTGTGGGCGTCCATGCCGAGGGGCTCGCCGACGTCGCGCACCATCGCGGCCGCGGCGGCGGCGGTGTCGAGCGTCATGGTGCCGCCGGCAAAGCCCTCCGGGTCGAGCAGGCCGAGGAGCAGGTCGGCGTCGGTCACGGTGGGGCTCTCGCCGCCGCGCCCGTAGGCGGCGGGGCCGGGCTCAGAGCCCGCGCTCTGCGGCCCGACACGGATCTGCCGCATGGTGTCGACCCGGGCGATGGACCCGCCCCCCGCACCGATCTCCACCATCTCGATGACGGGGATCGAGATCGGCATGCCCGAGCCCTTCTTGAAGCGCGTGGTGCGGGCGACCTCGAAGGTGCGCGCCGTCTTCGGCGTCCCGTCCTCGATGAGGCAGATCTTCGCCGTGGTGCCGCCCATGTCGAAGGAGAGGACGCGGTCGAGGCCGTGCCGCATCGCGAGATCCGCGGCGAAGATCGCCCCGCCCGCCGGCCCCGATTCCAGGAGCCGCACCGGAAACTCGATCGCCTGCTCGACGCCGATCAGCCCGCCGCCGGAGTGCATCAGGACCAGCGGGCAGGTGGTGCCGGCGGCCTTCAGCTGCTCGTCGAGCCGGGCGAGGTAGGAGGCCATCAGCGGCTTCACGAAGGCGTTGGCGCACACCGTGTTGAAGCGCTCGAACTCGCGCATCTGCGGCGACACCTCGCACGACAGCGACACGGCAAGGTGCGGTGCGCGCTCCGTGATGATGTCGCGCGCCCGCCGCTCGTGCGCCGGGTTGGCGTAAGCGTGGATGAAGCCGACGGCGACGCTTTCGTAGGCCGTCGCCGCGAGCTCGGCGAAGCGGGCGACGGCGTCCTCGTCGAGCGGCAGGAGCTCGCGACCGGAGGCGGAGATGCGGCCACCCGCGACGTGGCGATGCTCGCGGCTGACGAGCGGCGGCGGCAGCTCGATGTTGATGTCGTACTGCTCGAAGCGGCTCTCGGTGCGCATCTCGATGACGTCGCGGAAGCCCTCGGTGGTGAGGAGTGCGGTCTTCGCCCCGCGCCGCTCGATGAGGGCGTTGGTCGCGAGCGTCGTGCCGTGGATCACGAGGCCGAGATCGCCGAAGCCGACGCCCGCCGTCGCGAGCACCTTGTCGAGCCCGTCGAGGATCGCCCGCTCCGGCGCGTCGTGGGTGGTCAGCACCTTGGCGACGAACAGCGCGCCGTTCGCCTCGAGCGCCACGTCGGTGAAGGTACCGCCGATGTCGACGCCGACCCTGGCGCTCACGAAACGCCCCGCGCAGGGCTCGAGGATCGCTGGGCGTCAGTCATCGGCATGGTCGTCATCGAGGGGGATCACCGTGGTCTCTTTCAGCGTTTCCATCGACAGGCTGGAGGTCACGCTGAAGAGATCCACCTCCGCCACCAACCGCTTATAGAACGCATCGAAGGCGCGTGTGTCGCGCACCCGTACTTTGAGCACATAATCGATCTCGCCCGCCAGCCGGTGCGCCTCCTGCACCTCGTCCATGGTGGCGATGGCGGCGGCGAAGCGCTCCAGCCAGTTCTTGGAGTGGCTCGAGGTCTTGATGGTGACGAAGAACACCTCGTCCTGATCGACCTTCGCCGGGTTCAGGATCGCCACCTGACGGTCGATGATGCCCGCCTCGCGCAGCTTGCGGATGCGGCTCCACACCGGCGACTTCGACGAGTTGACCATCTGCGCGATGCGCTCCACGGGGAGCGTCGCATCGCGCTGCAATATGGCGAGGATCCTGCGGTCGAGGTCATCCATGGTCAATCTTCCGGGTGGCGAGGTCGGTCAAAGGAAATTATTACGCATTTTCGTATCTCGCGTCACTCTCTGGCTTATTTTGTCCCGTCCATTGCGGCTTCCGCGGGACAGCGCCATCCTTTGTAGACCGCTGAGCCGGGAGTTTGCCGTGGACACCTTTCCGATCTTCTGGTCCGTCAGGAACCGCACCGTGGTGCTGTTCGGGGGCGGCGACGAGGCCGCAGCCAAGCTGCGCCTCCTGAAGAAGACCAGCGCCCAAGTCGTTGTCATTGCTGACGAATTCTCCGAGATTATCGACCTCGAAGGCGTCGAGGCGGTGACGGGCGACGCGCTCGCCTACACGCTTCCCGCCGACACCGCCTTCGCATATGCAGCGACGGGCGAGCCGGCGAAGGATGCCGCCATCGCGCGCCACATGCGCCGCCTCGGCGTGCCGGTGTGCGCGGCCGACCAGCCGGCGGTGTCCGACTTCATCACCCCCGCCTTCGTCGACCGCGACCCCGTCGTGGTGGCGATCGGCACCGAAGGCACCGCCCCCGTCCTCGCCCGCGAGATCAAGGCGCGCGTGGAGCGCATGCTCCCCGCCGGCCTCGGCGAGGTGGCGACGAAGGCCGCCGCCCTGCGCGAGCGGGTCGCCGCCGCCATCACCCCCGGCGAGCCGCGCCGCCGCTTCTGGCACGCCCTCTTCGGCCCCGCGCTCGACGGTGCCTTCGAGCGCGGCGGCTTCGCCGATGCGGCCGAGACGCTGCTTGCCCGCGACACGCGGCCCGAAGGCCTCGTCTCCTTCGTGGGGGCGGGCGCCGGCGGGGCGGACCTCCTCACCGAGCGCGCCCGCCAGCGCATCGACCGGGCCGACGTGGTGCTCCACGACGCCCTCGTCGCCCCCGAGATCCTGGAGCTCGCCCGCCGCGAGGCGACCATGGTGAACGTCGGCAAGCGCGCCGGCCGCCACGCGCTGAAGCAGGACGAGATCAACGCCCTCATCGTGCGCTACGCCGAGGGCGGGGCCCGCGTCGTCCGCCTCAAGGGCGGCGACCCGTCGATCTTCGGCCGGCTCGCCGAGGAGATCGACGCCGTTCAGTCCGCCGGCCTGCGCCTCGAGGTGGTGCCGGGCGTCACCGCCGCGAGCGTCGCCGCGGCGAGCGCCCTCGCCCCCCTCACCGAGCGCGGCCGCACCCAGGAGCTTCGCATGATCACCGCCCACGGCGTCCGCGGCGAGGACGACATCGAAAGCGTCGACTGGGCCGCCGCCGGCCGCGGCACCGCCCCGCTCGCCATCTACATGGGCCGCCGCAGCGCCCGCGGCGTGCAGCGCCGGCTGATCCTGATGGGCCGCTCGGCGATGACGCCGGTGGTGCTCGTGGAGAATGCCGGCCGCGAGGACGAGCGCATCGGCCACGCCACGCTCGCCGAGCTCGGCCAACGCGTCGAGAACTTCGGCGGCACTGGGCCGCTGATGATCCTCGTCGGCGTCCACTCCCGCGCCGAGGCGAAGAACCCCCTCACCCTCTTCCTCAGCGAGAAGGGCCGCACGCCCAAGCACCACTCGGAGGCGGCATAGGAATGGCCAAGCAACGCGTACCCAAGGGCCCCTCGGTCCTCACCGCGAACGACCTTTTGACGGGCACCATCGTCTACTGGACGGGGGACGACTGGTCGGCCTCGATGCACGACGCCCTGCGCGCCGACGACGAGGCGTCCCGCGCGGCTCTCGAGGCCGCCGCCCGCACCGAAGAGGACGCCAACCGCGTGGTCGGCGCCTACCTCTTCGCCCTCGACCCGGAGACGGGCGCGCCGGTGGCGCTGCGCGAGCGTCAGCGCCTCGGCGGCCCCTCCATCATCCTCCCCATCTCGACGCCCCGAGCGGCCTGATCGATCGACGAGGCTACGAATGTATCAATATGACGGTCACGACCAGGCGTTCGTCGCCGCCCGCGCCGCGGAGTTCCGCGACCAGGTGGCGCGCCGCCTCGCCGGCCAGCTCTCCGAGGACGAGTTCAAGCCGCTGCGCTTGAAGAACGGCCTCTACCTGCAGCTCCACGCCTACATGCTGCGCGTGGCGATCCCCTACGGCGTGCTGTCGTCGGGCCAGATGCGCACCCTCGCGCACCTCGCCGACAACTATGATCGCGGCTACGGCCATTTCACCACGCGCCAGAACATCCAGTACAACTGGACCGAGTTGAAGGACGTGCCGGACATGCTCGACATCCTCGCCGAGGCGGGGATGCACGCGATCCAGACGTCGGGCAACTGCATCCGCAACGTCACCACCGACGCCTTCGCCGGTGCGGCGGGCGACGAGGAGGTCGACCCGCGGGCGACCTGCGAGCTCCTGCGCCAATGGTCCTCGCTGCACCCCGAGTTCGCCTTCCTGCCGCGCAAGTTCAAGATCGCCGTGATCGGCGCCGCCGAGGACCGCGCGGCGATGAAGTTCCACGACATCGGCCTGCGCGCCAAGCCCGACGTCCAGCGCCCGCGCTACGACATCTGGGTCGGCGGCGGCCAGGGCCGCACCCCGCGCGTCGCCCAGCTCTTCGAGGCGGACGTGCCGTTCGAGCGGCTGTTGCCGACGCTCGACGCGATGATGCGCGTCTACAATCTCCACGGCCGGCGCGACAACAAGTACAAGGCGCGGATCAAGATCCTCGTCGCCGAGATGGGCCTCGACGCCTACCGCGACGAGGTCTACGCCGACATGGCCGAGCGCGACCCCGCCGCCTTCGCCGTCGCCGGCAAGGAATATGACCGCATCGCCGCCTTCTTCGACCGCGGCCCCGTCGCCCCGATCGACGACGTGCCCGTCGCGGGCGAGGGCGCCTTCGCCGAGTGGCTCGACCAGAATGTGAGCGCCCACAAGGTGCCGGGCCACGCCGTCGTCACCATCTCGCTGAAGGCGAAGGGCGCTATTCCGGGCGACGCGACGGGCGAGGAGATGCGCCTCGTCGCCGACCTCGCGGACGACTATTCGGCCGGCGAGATCCGCGTGACCCACCGCCAGAATCTGGTGCTCCCCTTCGTACCCCAGAGCGCGCTCGCGACGCTCTATGGTCGCCTCGTGGAGGCCGGGCTCGCGACCGGCAATGTCGGCCTCACGAGCGACATCATCTCCTGCCCCGGGCTCGACTATTGCGCCCTCGCGACGGCCCGCTCCATCCCCATCGCCCAGGCGCTGTCGGATCGGCTGCGCGAGCGGGAGGCCAAGGCGCGCGCCGCCGGCGTGACCGTGAAGGGGCCGACGCTCAACATCTCGGGCTGCATCAACGCCTGCGGCCACCACCACGCCGCCAACATCGGCATCCTCGGCCTCACCAAGGCGGAGGAGGAGAGCTACCAGATCACGCTGGGCGGGCGCGCCGACGGCGGGGCGGCCGTGGGCGAGATCCTCGGTCCCGGCTTCACCGCCGAGGAGGTGCCGGACGCGGTGGAGAAGATCATCGAGGCCTGGGAGGCGAACCGCCTCGAGGGCGAGAGCTTCACCGACGCCTATCAGCGGCTCGGCAAGGCCGTGTTCAAGGCCGCCGTCTACGAGGAGGCGCCCCGTGTGGCTGCTTGAGACCGACGGGTCCTTCACCCGCGACGACGACATCGCGACGGGCCTCGAAATCCCTGGCGAGGCGCCGCCCGCGGAGCGCCCGGCCGATCCCGTCGTCACCATCCGCTTCGGCGGGGCGATGGACGGGCGCGGCTTCTCCACCGCCAACCGGCTGCGCGCGGAAGGCTATGACGGCCGCCTGATCGCCGCCGGCCCGCTGATGCCCGACCAGGCTCGCCACGCCTTCCAGTCCGGCTTCGACGCCGTGCTCGTGTCCGACGCCCAGGTGCAGCGCCAGGGCGAGGACGCCTGGCGCAACGCGATCCACCGCTCGGTGCAGGAGCTCTACATGCCCGAGCCCGGCTCGCGCGGCCCCGAGCGCGGCATCTGGGCCGCCCGCCACGCGGACTGAACCTTTCTCGAACACGGAGGCGGGGCAGCCCCCCGCAAGTGTGATGACGAGCATTCCGACCGAGACCGTGCTGGAGACCCGGCACTACACGGACGACCTCTTCTCCTTCCGCACCACGCGGCCGCAGTCCTTCCGCTTCCGCTCCGGCGAGTTCGCGATGCTCGGGTTGATGGGCGACAACGGCAAGCCGCTGCTGCGCGCCTACTCCATCGCGAGCCCCAACTGGGCGCACGAATTGGAGTTCTTCTCCATCAAGGTGCCCGACGGCCCGCTCACCTCGCGCCTGCAGCACATCGCGCCGGGCGACGAGATCCTGTTGAAGCCGCGCCCCACCGGCACCTTGGTGCTCGACGCGCTGCTGCCCGGCCGCGTCCTCTGGCTCGTCTCGACCGGCACCGGCATCGCCCCCTTCACCTCGGTGGCGCGCGATCCGGAGACCTACGAGCGCTTCGACCGGGTGGTGCTGACCCAGACCTGCCGCACCACCGCCGAGCTGCAATACGGCATCGACGTCGTCGACGGCATCCGCAAGGACGAGGTGCTCTCGGAGGTGGTCGGCGACCGCCTCACCCACATCGCCTCGGTGACGCGCGAGGACGCCGGCCCGGGCCAGCTCACCGGCCGCGTCACCGAGCTGATCGAGACCGGCGAGCTGTTCCAGGTGGCCGGGGTGCCGGCGTGGTCGCCCGAGGCGGACCGGGTGATGATCTGCGGCTCCTCCGCCATGATCAACGACACCAAGGCCCTGTGCGAACGGGCCGGCCTGGAGGAAGGCTCGAACGCGTCGCCCGGCGGCTACGTCGTCGAAAAGGCCTTCGTGGGTTGAGCCGGCGTCACCGTCCCGTCACCCCCCGATCGCAAGGAAATCGCCATGCTTGATGTTCCGGGCCGCTCGGTACGCAACGCGGCCGCCGCTCTCGACGCGCGCTTCGGCACCATGGCGGCCGACGACCTGCTCGCCGTGATGACCCGCGACGTGTTCCCGGGCCGCATCGCGATGGTGTCCTCCTTCGGCGCGGATTCGGTGGCGCTCCTCCATCTCGTATCGCGCGTCGCCCCCGACATCCCGGTCCTCTTCATCGAGACCGGCATGCACTTCGCCGAGACGATCGCCTACCGCAACGCGACCGCCCGCGCCCTCGGCCTCACCAACGTGATCGACGTGCGGGCCGGCAAGAAGGTGCTCTTGGAGGAGGATCCCGACGACAACCTCCACATGTTCGACCCCGACGCCTGCTGCGCGGTGCGCAAGGTCGAGCCGCTCAACCGGGCGCTCAAGGAGTACGACGCCTGGATCACCGGGCGGCGGCGCGACCAGTCCTTCACGCGCGAGGCGATCCCCCACGTGGAGGCGGACGGGTCGCGGGTGAAGATCAACCCGCTCGCCGGCTGGACCCAGGCCGACGTCGACGACTACATCGAGCGGCACGCGCTGGTGCGCCATCCCCTCGTCGCCCAGAGCTACCCCTCGATCGGCTGCGCCCCCTGCACGAGCCCCGTCGGGCCCGGCGAGGATCCCCGCTCCGGCCGCTGGCGCGGCACCGGCAAGACCGAATGCGGCCTGCACTTCCAGAACGCCGACTTCAAATGACCCGCGGCGGCGGCCGGGAGCGTCCCGACCGCCGCGACGCGACGCGATCCCGTCGCACCCCGACGCAACGAGTTTGCACTTCCGCCGTCCTGCTCTAGCTTCCCGCCGACGCCAACAGGATCAGCCGGAATGGATCTCTTCGCCTTCCTCCTCGACCCCACGACGTATGCCGCCCTCGTCACCCTCATCGCCATGGAGGTCGTGCTGGGGATCGACAACCTCGTGTTCATCTCGATCCTGTCGAACAAGCTGCCGCCGGAGCAGCGCCAGAGGGCGCGGCGCATCGGCATCGGTCTCGCCCTCGTCCTACGCCTCGCACTGCTGTCCACCGTGGCGATCATCGTGCGCCTCACCACGCCGCTGTTCGAGCTGTTCGGCCACGGCTTCTCCTGGCGCGACCTCATCCTGATCGCCGGCGGCCTGTTCCTCGTCTGGAAAGCGACGCGCGAGATCCACCACTCCGTCGACCCGACCGACCCCAAGGAGATGATGGTGGGTGGCGGCGCGACCACCACGATCGGAGCGGCGATCGTGCAGATCCTGGTCCTCGATCTCGTCTTCTCCATCGATTCCATCATCACCGCCGTAGGCATGACGACCGAGATCGGCATCATGGTGATCGCCGTGATCGTCGCCGTGGCGCTGATGCTCGTGGCGGCCGACCCGTTGTCGAAGTTCATCGAGGCGAACCCCACCGTGGTGATGCTCGCCCTCGGCTTCCTCCTGATGATCGGCATGACGCTGATCGCCGACGGCATGGGCTTCCACGTGCCGAAGGGCTACATCTACGCGGCGATGGCCTTCTCCGGCCTCGTCGAGGGCCTCAACATGCTCGCGCGCCGCAAGCGACGGCTCGACGCCGCCCGCCGCGCCGTCGCCGAGGCCTGAGCGATGGCGCGCCTCCTCGTCACCGCCCTCACCCACGATCTCGCGGCGAAGACCTCCCGCGTCACGCTGCGCTGGGACGACGACCCGGGCAAGGTCCTGAGCCGCGAGGTCGCCGACGCCAGCGCCCTCGCGGACGCCGGGGCGGCCGCGCGGAACGCGGTCCGCAGGCTCGCCGCGGAGCTCGCCGCCATCGAGGTGGCGACGGCCCCCGTCGTCGACGAAACGGAGACCTGAGCGGGAGGCTTGAGCGGCGGCACGGTCCGTGTAGGCTGATTGCCCGACAGAGGAAGCCCGCCATGAGCCTTGCCCCAGCGATCGACGCGGCCCCCGTCACGGCGGCGCCTCCCGTCCCGCTCCTGTCCGTCGCCGACGTGTCGCTCTCCTTCGGCGGGGTGAAGGCGATCCGCGGCGTCTCCTTCGACATCCGGCCGGGCGAGATCCGCGCCATCATCGGCCCCAACGGCGCCGGCAAGACGTCGATGCTCAACGTCATCAACGGCTTCTACCACCCGCAGGAAGGCACCATCACTTATAAGGGCGCGGTGCGGCGGCGCATGCGCCCGCACGTCGCCGCCGCCTCCGGCATCGCCCGCACCTTCCAGAATGTCGCCCTCTTCAAGGGTATGACGACGCTCGACAACATCATTTCCGGCCGCACGCTGAAGATGCACGCGAATTTCCTCTTCCAGCTCGTGCGCTTCGGCCCCGCCCTCGCCGAGGAGGTGGAGCATCGCCGCCGGGTGGAGGACATCATCGACTTCCTGGAGATCGAGGCGATCCGCAAGACGCCCGTCGGCCGCCTCCCCTACGGCCTGCAGAAGCGGGTGGAGCTCGGCCGCGCCCTCGCCATGGAGCCCGAGCTCCTGCTCCTCGACGAGCCGATGGCCGGCATGAATTTGGAGGAGAAGGAGGACATGTGCCGCTTCATCCTCGACGTGCGCGAGGAGTTCGGCACCACCATCGCCCTCATCGAGCACGACATGGGCGTGGTGATGGACATCTCCGACCGCGTCGTGGTGCTCGACTATGGCGAGAAGATCGCCGACGGCAGCCCCGACGAGGTGCGCGCCGACCCCGGCGTGATCGACGCCTATCTCGGCGTCGCCCACTAACCCCGGCACGCGCTCCAGAGCGCGTTCAGGAAAAGTGGAGCCGGTTTTCCGCTCGGAACACGCGCAGACAAGGAAGCTGGAGACGGTTCGGTGAACGCGAGTTCATTGAACCGGCTCTAGCCGCGGCGATCGAGCCGCGAGGACCAGTCGGTGTAGCTGTCGGCGTCGAAGAAGCGCGCCGTGAGCCGGCTCGGCAGGCCGCGAGGCTGCGTCTCGACGGCGGCGACCGGCGGCTCCGGCGCGTCGAGGAGGTCCAGCGTCGCCTCCGAGAGGGCGACCACCGTGCCGTCGACCTTGGTCAGCCCCTCGAGGCGGGAGGCGATGTTGCCGGTGTCGCCCAGGAACTGGAAGGTGCGCTGCCCCAGCGGCCCCAGCATGCCGACGATCGAGTGGCCGGAGTGGACGCCGATGCCGAAGCGCAGCGGCGCGGAGAGCTCGCCCGCGAGCTCCCGGTTCAGCCGCTCCACGTTGGCGATGATGTGCCGGGCCGCCGCGATCGCGTCGCGCGCGCCGGCCTCCGCGTCGCCGCCGATCCCGAAGAGGCTCATCACCCCGTCGCCGGCGATGCCGGTGATCTCGCCTCCGTCGCGCTGGATCGCGTCGGCGACGGCGGCGATGAAGCGGTCGACGATATAGAAGGCGTCGTAGGGCAGGCGCGCCGCGGTGAGGCCGGTGGAATCGCGCATGTCGACGGCCACCGCCGTCACCAGCATCTCCCGGCCGCCGTCGTCGACCGGCCCGCCGCCGAGCGTGCCGCGCGGCAGGCTCTCCCCCGCGGGCGCCAAGGGCACCACCCGCATCGCGCCGGTGGGGCGCAGCTGGCAGGCGAGCCGCACCTCGGGCGCGGCCGCGATGCGGCGCAGCGTCGCCGCCTCCGTCGGCCCCGGCGGCGGCGCGTTCCTGAGCCCGGAGAGGATGCGCACCCGGCAGGTGGAGCAGCGCCCCCGCCCGCCGCAGACCGCGGCATGGGCGACGCCGCCCCATCGGCTCGCCTCGAGCACGGTGAAGCCTGCGGGGATCACCACCCGGCGCTGGCCGGGATAGGTGATGGCGACGCCATGGAAGCGCCGCGCGTACCACTCGCGTCCGAAGCGCAGCCCGAGCAGCAGGACGACGAGGCCGGCATAGCCCGTCGTCGCCCAGAAATCGACCGACCCCACCCACGCCTCCGCGGCGGCGCGCGCGGTGCCGGGCTCGGCCGGGCCGAGATCGGCCCGCAGCGCCGGATCGGTCGCCGTCATCAGCTCGACCGTCCATCCCGCGTTGGACACGCCGACGAGGGCGAGCACCGGCACCAGCACGGCGAAGACCGAGAACAGCGGCAGCCACCGGCGGTACCCGTTCCGCCCGCGCAGCCACATGTGCAGCCCGATGATGCCGTGCACCCAGACGATGACGAGCAACGTCATCTGCTGCGGCAGAAGCTGGTCCGGCGAGGACACGAACATCGCGTAGAGCACTTTCGGGTAGCCCACCTCGAGCCCCGCGACGTTGGCGAGGAAGGTCCCGGTGACGTGCTTGATGAGAAACAGCGGGATGCTGAGGCCGAGCGCCATCTGCCACACCTCGCCGGGCGGGATGCGCAGGTGGCGGCGCCGCCAGATCGAGCGCAGCCCGAGCCCGATGTGCACCACGAAGGCGCCGTAGAGCGCCGCCGTCCCGATCGACGTCTGCCACGGCCCGAGGAGCACCGCCGTCGCCTTCTGCAGCGCCGCGAGGGTGCCGAGGCCGAACGCGTGGTTGACGAGGTGACACGTCGCGTAGGCGAACAGGATCAGCCCGCTGACCAGCCGCATGCGCGGCTCGCCGGGCCGCCGCTGCAGCACGCGACGCATCAGGCTCGGTCGTTTGGATCGAATGGACCGGTTCAAGCGCAGCCTCCGACGGACGGGCGGGCGGCCCGTCGCACTCGTCGAAGGAGGGCACTTAGCGTGCCCGATCCCCGCCGAGAAGGGTGTCCGCGCCATGATGCGTCGGGAGGATGACGTGTTCATGTTGTGACGCGGGCGGGTTTTGATAGGGTGAGGGCGTACATCGGATCAGGATTTGGATCATGGCCGTCGCCCATGCGCGCGTGTCGCGCAACGATGCCGGCATCGCCCTCGCGGTGCCGCTCCTCAAACAGCGCTTCGGCGAGCGGTGCGACACTGGCCAGGCGATGCGCGAGCAGCACGGCCACACCACCACCTGGCTCACCACCGAAGCACCCGACGCCGTCGTGTTCGTGGAAAGCGCGGACGAGGTGAAGGCGATCGTCGACATCTGCCGCGAGCACCTCGTGCCGATCGTCGGCTTCGGCGTCGGCACCTCGCTGGAGGGCCACGTCAACGCCCCCGCCGGCGGCATCTCGGTGGATTTCTCGCGCATGAACCGCGTGCTCGAGGTCTACGAGGAGGACCTCGCCTGCAAGGTCGAGCCCGGCGTGACGCGCAAGATGCTCAACGAATATCTGCGCGACCGGGGGCTCTTCTTCCCCATCGACCCCGGCGCGGACGCGACGCTCGGCGGCATGGCCGCCACCCGCGCCTCCGGCACCAACGCGGTGCGCTACGGCACGATGCGCGACAACGTGATCTCGCTGGAGGCGGTGCTCGCCAACGGCGAGATCATCCGCACCGCGAGCCGGGCGCGCAAATCCTCCGCCGGCTACGACATCACCCGCCTCCTCGTCGGCTCGGAAGGCACGCTCGGCCTCATCACCTCGGTCACGCTGAAGCTCTCCGGCATCCCCGAGGCGATCTCGGCGGCGGTGTGCCCGTTCCCGACGGTCGAGGCGGCCTGCAACGCCACCATCCTCACCATCCAGTCCGGCATTCCCGTCGCCCGCATCGAGCTGCTCGACGAGATGCAGATCCGCGCCGTCAACGCCTACTCCAAGCTGGAACTGCCGGAGCGGCCCACGCTGTTCCTGGAGTTCCACGGCTCGGAGGCCGGCGTGCACGAGCAGTCGGAGGCGGTCGCCGCCATCGCCGAGGAGCTCGGCGGCGGCCCCTTCGCCTTCTCCACCCGGCCGGAGGACCGCTCGCGGCTGTGGCAGGCCCGGCACGACGCCTACTGGGCCGCCCTCGCCCTGCGCCCCGGCTGCGCCGGCATCTCCACCGACGTGTGCGTGCCGATCTCCCGCCTCGCCGAGTGCGTCGAGGAGACGCGGGCCGATCTCGCCGAGCTCGGCATCCTCGCCCCCATCGTCGGCCACGTCGGCGACGGCAACTTCCACACCCTCGTCCTCCTCGACAACGACGACGCCGGCGAGCGGGAGAAGGCCGCCACCTTCATCGCCCGCCTGTCGGAGCGGGCGGTGCGGATGGAGGGCACCTGCACCGGCGAGCACGGCATCGGGCAAGGCAAGATGAAATATCTTCGCGCCGAGCTCGGCGGCACGGTCGACGTGATGAAGGCCATCAAGACGGCCCTCGACCCCGACGGCATCATGAACCCGGGAAAGATCTTTTATTAATTCGCCGTCATTTTGATCGCCCGACACGCATTCGTGGCCACCTGAGAGACGACGAGCCCCTGCCGCGAGGGCGCATGGTTGAGGAGTGGGCGTGAACTGGACGATCATTGCGATCGGGGTGGCGCTGGTCATGGCGCTGACGGCGGCGGTCGTCGGCCCCTATTTCATCGACTGGACCGCCTATCGGGCGACGATCGAGGAGAACGCCTCCCGCATCCTCGGCACCGACGTCGCGATCGACGGCGACGCGGAGGTGCGGCTGCTGCCCCGTCCGCGGGTGAAGTTCACCAACGTGCGCATCGGCGCGGCGGACGCCCCGCTGATCGAGGCGGAGAGCGTCGAGCTCGACGTCGACCTCACGCCGCTCCTGAAGCGCGAGGTGCACATCCTCGACATGCGTCTCATCCGCCCCACCGTCTACCTGCGGGTGAGCGACGCAGGGCGCCTCGCCGTGCCCGACATCACCCGCCCGCGACGCCTCGGCAGCTATTTCGACGTCGACCGCGTGATGGTGGAGGACATCGCGGTGGAGGACATGCGCGCCGTCCTCAGCGACGCGCGCAGCGGCCATACCCGCACGCTGGAGCACGTCTCCCTCACCGGCAGCGCCCGCTCGCTGCGTGGTCCCTTCAACGCCAGCGGCGCCGCCGTGGTGAGGGGCACGCCCGTCGCACTGCGCATCGCCGGCGGCGCCCCCGAGGCCGACGGTTCGATGGCGCTCTCGATCCGTGCCACGCCGGAGGACGAGGACATGAGCCTCGGCTTCGACGGCACGCTGGTGCCCGCCCCGGACGCCCCCTCCCTCACCGGCCGGCTGACGGCGGAGAGCACCGCCGGGCCGCGCTGGTCGGCGCGCGGCGAAATGACGCTCGATCCGACCGCCCTTCGCGTCGAGCGCGGCGTGGTGTCGTGGGGCGATGCGCCAGCCCCGCTGGAGCTCGCCGCGAGCGCCCGCTACGCTCTCACCGGCGCCGATCCGCTGGAGGTGGCGTTGGAGGCCCGCCAGGTGGACCTCGACCGGATCGATCGCGCCATTACCGGCGCACCGCTCCCGGCAATCCCCGTGCCCGCCGCCGAGGCGGCGGCCGCCGCCCCCCTCGCCCCGCCGGCAGAGGCGATCGGCCGCCTCGCGACGCATCTCGCGCCCGTCGCCCATAGCCTCTGGGGCGCCGGCGGGCACGGGGTGGACGCGCGCGTGACGCTCGACATCGGCACCGTCGTCGCCGGTGGCGCGCTGATCCGCGACGTGACGGCCGCCTTGCGCACCTCGATCTCCGGCGTCGCGCTGGAGCGGGCCGAAGCGCTGCTCCCCGGCGACACCACCCTCGACGCCGACGGGCGCATCTCCGCCGCGGGCTTCTCCGGCCACGTCAAGGCGAGCGCGGCCCAGCCCGCCGCCCTCGCCCGCTGGTGGACCGGCGCCCCCTCCACCGGCCGCACCGTCGCCCCGATCATCCTCGAAGCCGACGTCGAGACGAGCGCGGCCGGCCTCGACGCGCCCCGCCTCGCCCTCAGGATCGGCGACACCGCGATCTCCGGCCGCGCCCGCCTCGCCGCCGACGGGGGGGACGGCGCCCCCGCCCTCGAGATCGGCCTCAGCGCCCCGCTCCTCGACATGGCCGACGTCCGCTCCGGCGCCGGCCTCGTCGCCGAGGCGGGGGGACTGCCCGATCTCGGCGGCGCCAACGTCACCGTCGACCTCGCCGTCGACCGGCTGCGCGCCGGGCGCGTGGAGGGCTCCTCCCTCACCGTCGACGCCGACTTCAAGGGCGACACCCTCACCATCGACGCCTTCGCCGCCGAGGACATCGCCGGCGCGCAGGTGTTCGCCTCCGGCTCGATCGGCGACCTCTACAACGAGCCCGTCGGGGTGATCGACGGCACCCTGCTCCTCAACGACGGCGCCTCGCTCGCCGCGGGGCTTCGCGAGGTGTTTCCCGACAGCGCCCTCGCCGAGGCGCTGGCGGCGAGGATGCCGGCGCTCGCGCCGGGCGACGTGCGCCTCTCCCTCTCCGGCCGGCCCACCGGAGCCTCGGCGGACCTTTCGGTGCGCCTCTCCGGCACCCTCGGCGGCAGCGACGTGGCGCTTTCGCTGACGGGCGCCCTCCAGGCCGATCTCCTGTCGCAGCCGCTCTCCCTCTCGCTGGAAGCGGCCAATCGCGAGGGCACCGTCCTCGCCCGGCAGGTCGGCCTCTCCACCCCCGACGCCGGCCACGACGCCGGGCCCGACGCCGCGACAGACACCACGACCGACACCAGCGCGACCGAGGGGCCGGCGACCCTCCATCTGCGCGCCTCCGGCATTCCGCGCGACGGCCTCGACACCACCGCGAGCGCCGAGGCGGCCGGCGCGGCGCTGCGCTATTCCGGCACCATCGGCTACGACGACCGCCCCTTCGCGACGGGCGATCTGGAGGCGAACGCCGAAAGCCTCGACCGCCTCGCCGCGCTGCTCGGGCAGCCGCTCCCCTCCGCCTCCGCCATCCGCCTCAAGGCCCACGCGGAGAGCCGCGACGACGGCCTCGCCCTCACCGATCTGCGCGGCTCGGTGGACGGCGTCAGCGTCTCCGGTGAGCTCGTCGCGGGGGCGGGGCAGGTGCACGGCTCGCTCGCGATCGGCGAGGTGGACGTCGCCGCCCTCGCCCGCCTCGCCCTCGGCACCGACCTTGCCGCCGGGGCCGACGCGCCGTGGTCGACATCGGCCTTCGGCGCCCCCCTCCTGCCACCCCTGCCGGCGAGCCTCGACGTCACGACGCCCACGCTGCGCCTCGGCGCCACGCTGGTGCGCGACGCGAGCTTCACCCTCGCCCTCGGCCCCGATCGGCTGACCCTCGGCGAGGTCGGCGGCCGTCTCGGCGACGGCCTCGCCGCCGGCGACCTCGCGATCCGCCGGGAGGAGGGACGGGCGCGCGTGTCCGCCTCCCTCGCGCTCGACGGCGTCTCCCTCGGCGACTTCGCGTGGCGCACCGACAGCCGCCCGATCGCCACCGGCCGGCTCGACCTCGAAGCCCGGGCCGAGGCGGAGGGCTACACCCTCGCCGGCCTGATCGCCGGCCTCTCCGGCACCGGCGAGATCGAGACCGACGCGACGATGCGCCTGAGCCCGACGCCCTTCGACATCGGCGACGCCCTCACCGCCGCCGACGCGATGGACGCCGACGCCCTCGCCGCGGCCGTCGCGAGCCACCTCGCCGACGGCACCACCGCGACGCCCCTCGCGACGCCGATCGAGATCTCCGCCGGCGCCGCATCGGTGCGCGAGATCGCGCTCGGCACGGCGCTGCCGTCGGCCCCGGTCGGCCCGCCGACCCTCTCCGCCACGGCCGACCTCGCGGCATGGCGCCTCACCGGCAGCCTCACCGTGCCGGTCGCCGCCCCCGAAGGCCGCTCGCCCCCGGCGGTGACGGTCACCTTCGCCGGCCCGCTCGACGCGCCCCAGCGGCACATCGACGCCGCCGCCCTCGCCGCATGGCTGAGCCTTGCCCGACTGGAACGGCAGGTCGACGAGGTCGAGGCGCAGAACGAGGAGCTCGCCGCGGAAGCCGACGCCCTCAACCCGCCGCTCCCCGGCGATGAGCCCGCACGCGAGCCCGGGGCGGCCACGCCAGAGGCGACCACACCGACGCCGCAGGAGCCCGAGGTGGGAGAGCCCGAGGTGGGAGAGCCCGAGGTGGCGGCGCCTGGAGCGACGCCGTCCGCCGTTCCCGTCCCACCGCACGCGCCGGACGAGCGCAGCGAGCTCGCCCCGCCGGCGGACGCCGGGCAGACCGCCGCCGCGGCCCCCGAGCACGACGCCATCGGCGACCTGCTGCGGCGCACCTCGCCGGCGCCCGCCCCGTTCCGCGTGCGCCGCACCGAAGCGCCTGCCCCCTTCCGCATGCGCGAGGGCGATCGCGCCGCCGAGGCGCCCGCTCAGCCCTGACGGACCCGGCCGAGCCCCGCGCCATGCGCAAGCCTGCCTAACCCACAGCGCAGAGACCCTGCGACGCCTCCCTCGCTGCGTCGCAGCATCCATCGATTTTTCCAGGGAATCCGGGAGGTCAGTCGCGTTCTTCGCGCGCTCCGCGGAGCCGCGTCGCCAGCATACCGCAATGCACAATCCAGCCATGCCGACGTGGCGGATCAACCCACCTCCGGCCCCGACTATGTCCGCACCAGACAGACATTCTCGATCAATCGGAGCGACCCATGATCAACCGCATCCTTCGCAGCCTCTACCACTGGCGCGAGATGGCCGACACCGCCGACCAGCTCTCCCGCCTCAGCGACGACCAGCTGCGCGACATCGGCCTCAGCCGCGGCGACATCCCCGCCGTGCTGCGTCAGATGAACGAGGCCCACTGACGACCTCCCGCGCTTGCCGGAACCGGCAAGCGGCTCGAACGGCGTGACCATCACGAAGGCCGCCGTTCGGATCGACGCCCGTCGGCAGCGGCGGGCTCCGAGACCCCTCACGGCCCCCGCGGCCGTGCGCGACAGGCGCCCGCGAGGACGGACCAAACGTCCCCTCAGCGGGCGCTCGATCGCTTGAACCAGATGGCGAGCGGCATCACGTCCGGCTCCACGCCGTTGGCATTCGGCCACGAATCGACCGCCCATGGCGTCCCCCGTTCCGACACCACCACCGCGGTCGCATGCGGGTAGCGCCCGTCGAGGAAGAAGCCCCGCGCCACCGGCCCGCCCACCTTGTGGAAGCGCAACAGCCCGGCCTCGTTGGCCACCATCAGATAGCTCGTGGTGTTGCTCGCCTCGTCGAGGCAGTCCATCTGCCCCGCCTTGCCGGCGTTGTAGAGGTCGAGCCCGCCGATGTCGTCGGCGGAGCCGACCGGCTCGGCGACCCGCGTCTCCATCCAGGCGATCAGCTTGGCGATCGAGGCGCGCTCCTCGTCGGCCGTCTCCGGCGTGCCCATGACCTTGCCCATCTCGGCGAGATCCTCGGCATTGAACACGATCCCCGTCTTCAGCTGACATCCGAAGCCGTGGCACACGCTGACGCGCCCCGCCTCGCGCGGCGCGACGCCGTCGTGCGAGGCGAACCACATGCGCGGCTCGCCGCGATACTGGTTGATGCAGCCGCCGACGAGGAGGACGACGGCAAGGACGGCGAAACGAAGCAACAATACTCTCCCTGCCGGCACCGGACCGCGACGATCCGGCCCGTATTGCCCCCATGTTGCCCCGATCTTGGCCGTGACGCGGCATCATGTTGGTTAACGATTTGGCGAGGTCGCTCCGTCGCCGCGCTTTTCCCCAACTTCACCGGTTGAACCCGGCGCCCCTCTCGGCCATGTAGGCGCCCATGGCAGACATCGACGTGATCGGCGGAGGGCTCTCGGGGTCGGAGGCGGCTTGGCAGCTCGCCGAGGCCGGCCACCGCGTGCGCCTCCACGAGATGCGCCCCACCCGCACCACGGCGGCGCACCGGACCGACGGCCTCGCCGAGCTCGTCTGCTCCAACTCCTTCCGCTCCGACGACGCCGAGACCAACGCCGTCGGCCTCCTCCACGCCGAGCTGCGCGACCTCGGCTCGCTGATCATGCGTGCCGCCGACGCCCATCAGGTGCCCGCCGGCGGCGCGCTGGCGGTCGACCGCGAAGCCTTCTCCGCCGCCGTCGGCGCCGCGATCGCCGGTCATCCCAACATCACCGTCGTGCGCGAGGAGATCGCCGCGCTGCCGGACGGGGCCGCGATCGTCGCCACCGGCCCGTTGACGAGCGACGCCCTCGCCGCCGCGATCACCGTGCGCACCGGCGCCCATTCCCTCGCCTTCTTCGACGCCATCGCCCCCATCGTCTATCGCGACACCGTCGACATGGACGTCGCCTGGTTCCAGTCGCGCTACGACAAGCCCGGGCCCGGCGGCACCGGTGCCGACTACCTCAACTGCCCGATGGACCGCGACACCTACGAGGCCTTCATCGACGCCCTCCTGTCGGCCGACCGCGTGTCGTTCAAGGACTTCGAGGACACCCCCTATTTCGACGGCTGCCTGCCCATCGAGGTGATGGCCGAGCGCGGTCGCGAGACACTGCGCCACGGCCCGATGAAGCCGCTCGGCCTCACCAACGCGCACGCGCCCACGGTCAAGCCCTACGCCGTCGTGCAGCTGAGGCAGGACAACGCCCTCGGCACCCTCTTCAACATGGTCGGCTTCCAGACCAAGCTGCGCTACGGCGCCCAGGCCGACGTGTTCCGGATGATCCCGGGCCTCCAAGGCGCCGAGTTCGCCCGCCTCGGCGGCCTCCACCGCAACACCTATATCGACGGGCCGCGCCTCCTCGACCCGACCCTGCGGCTCACGGTGGCGCCGAACCTGCGCTTCGCCGGCCAGATCACCGGCTGCGAAGGCTACGTCGAAGCGACCGCCACCGGCCTCCTCGCCGGCCGCTTCTATGGCGGCGAGTTGAGCGGCCGGCCGTTCGCCCCGCCGCCGCCGACCACGGCGATGGGCGCCCTCCTCGGCCACATCACCGGGGGCCACCTCTCCGCCGACGCGGCCGAGGGCCGGCCGCGCTCCTACCAGCCGATGAACATCAATTTCGGCCTGTTCCCGCCGTTCGAGGAGCCGGTGCGCCTGCGCGGCCGCCGCGCCGAGAAGAAGGCCCAGCGCAAGGCGATGTGGACGACGCGCGCCCGCGCCGACTTCGCCGCCTGGCAAGCCGAAGGCCGCGTCGGCGCCTGAGCCGCACCGGCGCCGCTCCGCCCGCGCGATGCCAGCCCCGCGACGGGTCGACCTGCTATGCCCGTCGCACCGGGTCGACGAGGAACGCTTCGATGCAGTCGTGAACGGACCGTGTGACGTGGCGCCGCCGGTTCGGCCGGCCGCCGCGATTGAGTATAGGCCGCGGCGAGGACCCTCCGTCACGGCCTGAAAGGAGCAGGATGGGCCACAGCGGAGCAGACGACCGCACGGTGCGCTATCGCGACATCGTGAACTCCTCGCCGAAGGCGCAGCTCGTCATCGACGAGGCCTTCGTCGTCCACTACGCCAATCTCGCCTACTATCAGATGTTCGACGGCACGGAGGACGAGACGCTCGGCGAGGGCTTCTTCCGCCTCTGCCGCGGGGTCTGGGACACCGGCGCCCTGCGCACCCTGCTCGAGGCCGTGCTGCCGCACGACGTCTCCATCAACGGCTTCCTGATGGAGCAGCACTTCCCCGTCATCGGCCGTCGCATCCTCGCCCTCACCGCCCGCCGCGTGGTGCGCGACGGGGCGGGTACGGATCACATCCTCATCACCGTGCAGGACGTGACGAAGGCCGAAATGGCCCACCGCGCCGCCGCCCTCTACATCCGCAAGATTGACGCGATGATGACCGAGGTGCACCACCGCGTGAAGAACAACATCGCCTCGATCACCTCGATGCTGCGCATCGAGAGCCGCAGCATTCCCCAGGGCACCGCCCGCGACGTGGTGGAGCGTATCGCCACGCGCGTGGAATCGATGGGCGCCCTCTACGATCTCCTCGCCGTCAACGAGAACACCGGCGAGGTCGACCTCAAGCCCTATATCGGCAGCATCTGCACCTCGATCGAGCGGATGGCCGGCCCCGTCGTCGACGGCTGGCGCATCACGGTGAGCGGCGACACCGCCACCATCAGCATCGACAAGGCGATCTCCGTCGGCGCCATCGTCAACGAGCTGATCGCCAACTCCACCAAGTACGCCTTCCAGAACCGCACCACCCCCGGTACGATCAGCGTCACCACGGCGGTCCGCCACGACGAGCTCGTGATCGACGTGAGCGACGACGGTATCGGCCTCGAAGGCGACGCCGAAGCCCAGTCCACCGGGCTCGGCATGCGCCTCGTCGACATGTATCTGCGCGCCCTCGACGGCAAGATGGACCGCACGTCGGGGGCCGAAGGCACCCGCTGCCGGCTCACCATTCCCTTCGTCAACTATCAGGACGAGGTCGCCGCCCAGGCGGAAAGCGCGCTGCAGACCATCGCCGCGCAGGAGCGCGACGCGGACCGCTCGAACGCCAAGAAGCGGACGACCACCGCCGTCGCCGGGGACGCGATCGCCGCGCCCTTCAGCGTGGCGGCTCATCCCTCTCGCTGACCACCACCGAGACGCGCGCCGACCGCAGCACCGCCTGGCGGGGATCCTCCAAGGCGACGAGCGACCACACCCAGAGGCTCACGGGCCCGTCGCTCAAGACGAGCGGATCGCTGCCGGCCGGCGCGTCGTCCTCCGCCGAAGCGTCCTGCGCGCGGGACTCCCGCGTCGAAGCGTCCGCCGCGACCTCCGGCTCGGCCTCGGTCTCGGCGGCCCGGCTCGCCTTGAGCTCCCGGGCGGCCGCGACGAGGTCGAAGCGGTGCCTCGCCTTGCCCGCCGTCACCGTCGCCACCCCCGCGGCGACGTCGATCGTGATGCCCGACGGGTCGCGCGCCATCCGGCGGCCCTCGCCGATCTCCACCGGCCCCCACACCCAGGCGGGGCCCGACGTGCGGATCGCCGCCTCTTTGGCGGCGAAGCGGATCATCGTGCGACCCGGGATGCGCCGCCCGCAGGCCTCGGCGAGCGCGTCGGCGCTCACCCCGAGACGGCGGGCGAGGCGGTCCAGGCCGCCGACCTCCTCCACCGCCTGCATCGACGAGCAGACGCGCCAGCGCTCGTTGGGCTCGAGCGCGGCGAGCCCCGCGACGCCCGCCACGTCGAGCCGCTCGACGAACCGATCGGCCTGGCTCTTCGCCACCACCGGCCGCAGGCTCCAGGGCCCCACGGCGCCGAGCGCCAGCACCAGGGCGAGCGTCACCACGATGAGGCGCGGGTCGAACCGCCGGCCCGCCGGCAACGCTCCGAGCGCGAGCGCCGCGAGCCAGACCCCGCACAGGACCCCGAGATAGCGCGCCGGCGTGACCCCGGCGCTCGCGACCCGCATCCACAGCGCGATGCCGTAGAGCACCAGCGGCGCGATGGTCACGGGAAACCAGCTCACGAGGAACAGCCGCCCCATCCTCCCCGGCGCCGCGCTGCCCGCGACCGCCAGGTAGGACGCCGCCCCGGCGACGCCGAAGAGCGGCACGATCCAACCCACCTCGTTGGACGGCATCGTCCCCGTCACCACGATGCGGCCGATATAGATGGCGAGCACCGCGGTGTAGAAGGCGAGGAGCGGCAGCACCACCAGGCGGGTGAGGATCTGAGCGACGCTCCCGAGCGCGTCGGCGACGCGATCGGACTCGGCGCCCCGCTCCGACAAGGTCAGGAAGATCAGCGGGGCGAGGAGGCCGAGCGCCACCGGCCCGGCGATGCGCCACGCCGCAACCCCCACGCCGAGCCCCAGAAGCGCGGCGACCCCCGCCGCGACCCACCACACGCCGAGGATCACCACACCCGCCCCGCCGAGCGCGAGGAGCGCCGCCGTCGCCGAGCGCACCAGCGAGCGCCACGCCGCCTGCCGGTCCATCGGCGGGCCGATCAGCGGCACCCCGATCGCGGCGATGGCGAGGGAGAAGGCGAGGAGCGCACGCGACACGAAGAGCACGTCGGCGCCCGCCATCAGCGCCACCGCGCCGGCCCCGCCCACGAGCGCGCCCACCGACCCGGCGACGACCTGCCCCGTCGCCGCCGCCAGAAAGCCGCCGGCCGCCATATAGGCGAGCACCGTATCGAACGCGGTGCGCGGCTCGGCGAAGGCGAGATGGTAGAGGACCAGCGTCAGCGCCGCCGCGAAGAGCGTCGGCACCGGCGCCTGCCGCACCGTCGCGAGGACGGACGCCGACCAGGCGATCCGCTCGTGATGCGCCTCCGCGTGGCTCATCGCCGCTGCTCCTCTCCGGCCGGCGGGGAACGGAGGGGTGAGGACGCAACTGCGGGATCGGATGTCATCGGCAGGACATAGGGCCGGGTGCCCGAGGGTGGAAGCGTCCCGGCGTCGCACGCGGGCGAGCGGGCGCCGCCCCCGCCGCGCGCGTCAGGAGCGGAGGAACTCTTTGATGGTGTCGACGCTGATCTTGTCCCACAGCAGCGGGGCGTGGCCCTCGTCGGCCACCACCAGCGCGTGGAGGCCGCGATGGCGGCGCCGCATCGCCTCCACCGTCGCCGCCGACAGGATGTCGGAGTTCGCGCCCCGCACCACCATCACCTTGTGGTCCACCAGCGCGTTGAAGGCGGGCCAGAAGTCCGGCGCCGCCTGGTCGGCGGAAAAGCTCGCGAACCCCTCCGCCAGCGCCGGATCGTAGTCGAACGACACGCCGTCGCCGTCCGGGCTCGCGAGCTGGCCGGCGAAGCGGCGCCACTGCGCATCGGTCAGCCGCGGGAACTGGCAGGCGTTGACCCGCTTCAGCCCCTCCGCCAACACCTCGAAGGAGGCGAAATGCATCGTGGTGCCGACGCCCTTGGCGATCCGCGCGAGACCCGCCGGCTCGATCGTCGGGCCGATGTCGTTGAGCACCACGCGGTTGAGCCGGCGCGGCTCGGTCATGGCGAGGAGCATCGCCATCAGCCCGCCGCGCGAGGTGCCCACGACGTCGGCGCGCTCGATGCCCCAATGGTCCATCGCGGCGACGAGGTCGGCGAGCTCCTGCGGCAGCGTGTAGGTCTCGGGATCGGCATACGCCGAGCGCCCCCGGCCGCGCGACTCCAGCACGATGACGCGCCGCGCCCCGTTCGGATCGGCCTTGGCGAGGGTGGCCGCGAGGTGGGCGAAGTCGCGCGCATTGCGCGTCAGCCCCGGCAGGCAGACGACCGGCGGCATCGCGCCCTCCGGCCCATAGGCGTCGGCGACGAGACGCACCCCGTCGGCCGTCTCGAATGTCATGGTGCGGCTCAGCTCGCCCTCCCCCGCTGAAGATCGGACCCGATGGCGAGATGACCCGTGCCGAGCCCCTCGCGATAGACCTGAACATTCTCCATCACGCGCTGCACGTAGTTGCGCGTCTCCGGATAGGGGATCTCCTCCACCCAGGTGACCGGATCGACGCGGGGGTCGCGCGGATCGCCGAAGCGGTCGATCCACTCGCTCACCCGCCCCGCCCCCGCGTTGTAGGCGGCGAAGGTGAGGATGTAGGACCCGTCGAACTGGCCGAGGCGCTTGGCGAGATAGGCCGCGCCGATGGTGGCGTTGTGCGCCGGGTCGGAGGTGAGCCGGCCGGTGGAATGGGAGATGCCGAGTTCGCGCGCCATCGCCGCCGCGGTCTGCGGCATCACCTGCATCAGCCCGAGTGCCCCCGCCGGGCTCACCGCGCCGGAGTTGAACAGCGACTCCTGCCGCGCGATCGCGTAGACGAGCGCCCGGTCGAGCCCCTGGGGCATCTTGGCGGTCCGCGGGATGGCGCTCGTCGGATAGGCGAGGCGCCCCACCGGCAGACCGCGGCGCTGCCCCTCCTTCGCCACCATCAGCCCCAGATGCGGCTGATCGGCCTTGGCGGCGAGCTCGTCGACGAGCACGATCTGGCCCGCCGTGGGCGCCGTCTCGGCGAGGTGGTCGAGGAGCGGATAGATGCGATAGCCGTGCCCCGCCGCGATCAGCCGGCGCACCGCCTCGGCCACCTCGCTCTTGGCGATGGCGGCGCGGTCGGAGGCCGTCGGCATCGGCGGACGGCCGACGCCGGTGCTCGTCTCGCCGAGCGCGGCGCGAGAGAGCTGGCCGTAGTAGGTGAAGCCGTACGCCGCGGCCGCCCGATACTGGGTGCGCGCGCCCCCCTTGTCACCGCGGAGCTCGGCGGCGCGGCCGCGCCAGTAGCCGGCCCGCGCCAGCGAGATCGGCGTCGTCGCCATCTTCTGAAGGTCGGCGAAGTGGCGGTCGGCGGCGCGCCCGTCCTTCAGCCGCAGCGCGATCCAGCCGGCGTGAAAGGCCTCGTCGGCGCTCTCGGTGGTGCCGTCGGCGAAGCCCTTGCTCACCAGCTTGTAGGCGGCGCGGGCGTCGCCCTTTTCCACCAGCGAGCGGGCGACGATGCGCGTCTCCACCCACCAGGCGTCGCTGTCCACGATGCCGCGGCGGTTGACGCCCTCGATGAGCCGGGCCGCGCCCTCGTAGTCCTCCTGGCGCCGCTTCCACTCCACCTCGGCCAGCCGATAGCCCGGCCGTCGGCGATAGTCCGAGGGTACCTGACGCAGGAGCGTCGGCGCATTGCTCGCGCCGGTCGCCACCGCGATCCGTGCCGCGAGATAGGCGCGCGGCCCGCTGCCGAGCCGCACCTTCAGCGCCGACGCCTCGTCGAAGCGATGCAGCGCGACCAGCTTGTCGATGCGGGTGAGATGGTCGTCGATCGTCAGGATCGAGCTGAAGTCGGAGGCGAAGGCGAGCTCCAGCGAGGTGCCCATCGCCGTCGTGTGCCACACGCCGTCGACGACCGCCTTCGCCCGCCCCCGGTCGCCCTTGGCGAGGTAGGCCTTGGCGAGAAGGCGCGCCCCCACCGCCGATTCGGCCTTGCCGCCCATCGCGCGGATCACCGTGTCGGGCGAGGGGTTCTCGCGCGACAGCGCCTCCTCGGCGCGGATCCGCACGAGCTCCGGCGAGGGCCAGCCCGGGGCGCGGCGGGCGAAGTCGATCACCATCGCCGAGGTGACGCTGTTGTCGCCGGCGCGCACCAGGAAATAGTCGACGATCTTCTGATCGAGCGGGTCGGAGAGGCCGTTGCGGCGGGCGATGGTCTCCTTGTAGTCGTCGGCGCGCAGAGCATCGAGCGCCTGCTTGAGCGAGCCGGAGCGATTGCCGTAGCGCGAGAAGTCGGCGGCGGCGTCGGACGCCCCGCCGTGGCCGGCGAAGAGGCTGACCGTCTGCGGCTCCGGCGCCACGGAAACGGGGGCCGGGGCGGAGACGGGGGCGAAGGCGACGGGGGCGACGGTCTTCACCGGAACGGCGGCGGACCCCGCCGGGGCCTCCGCGGCGGCGGCCTCCTCGGCGGCGGCGAAGAGGTTGTCGATCGGCCCCTCGGAGCGGGCGGCGAAGGCGCTCGGCGTGATCGGCACGATCCGCCCGTCCTCCACGCGCCCCACGATCTTCGCCTGGTAGGGCCGGCGCGGCGGCACCGGGACGTCGGCGACGCGGCGCACGAGCGCGCCGGCGACCGCGCCGTCGCGCTCCGGATAGGGGTGGGGCAACGGGCCGGCGAACACCGCGCCGCTCACCAAAACCGATCCTCCGGTTGCAATGAGCGCGCTCCAACCCGACATCCGCATGCCAACCCCCGACTCTACTCGATACATCGAGATCGCTTTACCAAAACGGCCTTGCCAATTTAGTAACCGGATCCGTGGCCTTGAAGCGATCATGGTCCGCGCCTACCAAGGGGGCGGCCATAACGAACCATAAGCGGAGGCAAAGCCGTGTTCAAAGGATCCCTGACGGCACTCGTGACACCGTTTCGTGACGGGGCCGTGGATGAGCGCGCCTTCACGCAGCTGGTCGAGTGGCAAATCGCCTCCGGCACCCACGGCCTCGTTCCGGTGGGCACCACGGGCGAGTCCCCCACCCTCACCCACGCCGAGCACCGCCGCGTGGTGGAGCTGTGCGTCGAGGCGACGGCGGGCCGCGTTCCGGTGATCGCCGGCGCCGGCTCCAACTCCACGCGCGAGGCGATCGCCCTCGCCGAGCACGCCGAGGCCGCCGGCGCCACCGGCGTGCTCGTCGTGACGCCCTACTACAACAAGCCCAACCAGGCCGGCCTCAAGGCCCACTTCTCCGCCATCGCCAAGGCGACGTCGCTGCCGATCATCATCTACAACATCCCGCCCCGCTCGGTGATCGACATGACGGTGGAGACGATGGCCGAGCTCGCCGCCGAGCACGTCAACATCGTCGGGGTGAAGGATGCGACGGCGAACCTTGCCCGCGTCAGCCGCCAGCGCGCCGCCTGCGGCCCCACCTTCACCCAGCTCTCGGGCGAAGATGCGACCGCCCTCGCCTTCAACGCCCACGGCGGCGTCGGCTGCATCTCCGTCACCGCCAACGTGGCGCCCAAGGAATGCTCCGCCTTCCAGGACGCCTGCGCCGCCGGCGACTTCGCCGCCGCCCTCGCCCTGCAGGACCGGCTGATGCCGCTGCACGACGCGATGTTCATCGAGCCGAGCCCGGGCGGCGCTAAATACGCCCTCTCTCGCCTCGGGCGCATCGCCAACGAGCTGCGCGAGCCGATCCTGCCCGTCAGCGCCCATACCGCGGCGCTGATCGACAAGGCGATGGTCCACGCCGGCCTCGTCAACTGACCGGCCCGTGCGGGTATCGCGCCGGCGCTGGCGCGACACCCGCACGACGCCTAGAATGGCGGCATTTCCAAGGAGCGTTCGGAATGGTCCGTCTCTTCACTGCAGCCGCCGTCCTCGGGAGCGGCCTCCTGGTCTCCGCCACGGCCGAGGCCAAGTCCGCCCGCTGCTTCAACAGCGACGACGGCCACTATAGCTGCGACTTCCGCCAGTTCGGCGGCGACGGCTCGTTCACCATCACCGCCCCGGCGCGCCCGACCTACACGGTGTCGCTGTTCGCCCGGGACGCGGCCGACGGTTTCGTCAACTACGGCGACCGCAACGTTCCACTTCCCGGGACCTTCTATCGCTCCGGCTCGGACCGGGCGTGCTGGATCTCCGACGCAACGCAGTTCGCCATCTGCGCCTACTAGAGGCGCCTGGCGCGCGAGTGAGCCCATGGCCAAACCCAAGAACCCAGATCCCAACGCGCGCACGGTCGCGGAGAACCGCAAGGCGCGCTTCAACTACGAGATCCTCGACACCATCGAGGCCGGCATCCAGCTTGCCGGCACCGAGGTGAAGTCGCTGCGCGAGGGCCGCAGCAACATCGCCGAATCCTACGCCGGCGAGTCGGGCGGCGAATTGTGGCTCTACAACGCCTACGTTCCCGAATATCAGCAGGCCGGCCGCTTCAACCACGAGACCAAGCGGCCGCGGAAGCTGCTGCTCCACCGGCGCGAGATGAACAAGCTGATCGGCGCGGTGGCCCAGGAGGGGCTCACCATCGTGCCGCTGCGCATGTACTTCAACGCCCGCGGCATGGCGAAGGTGCTGCTCGGCCTCGCTCGCGGCAAGAAGACCCACGACAAGCGCGAGAGCCAGAAGCAGCGCGACTGGCAGCGCGACAAGGCTCGCCTCCTGCGCGAGCGGGGCTGAGATGGCGGTCGCCGCCGAGCCCCCGGCCGACGACGCGGCGCCGCCGAAGGAGCGGCCGCCGCTCGTCATCGTCACCGGCGCGTCGAGCGGCATCGGTCAGGCGATCGCGGTGCGCCTCGCCCGGCCGGGCCTCCACCTCGGCCTCGTCGGCCGCAACGCGGAAGGCCTCGATCGGGCCGCCGCCGCCGTCGAGGCGCGTGGCGGACGAGCCATCTCGAGCCGGATCGACCTCGCCACCCACGCCTTCGAGCACTGGGTGGAGCACGTCGCCGAGCGCTTCACCGTCGTCGGCCTCTACGCCAACGCCGGCCTCTCGGCGGGCCCCGCCACCCCGCGCGAGCTGGAATCGGCCGCCGACACCGAGCGCCTCGTCGCCACCAACCTCGTCGGCACCATCGCCTGCGTGCGCGCCGTGGTCGGCGCGATGCGGGCGGCGGAGAAGCGGCCTGACACGGCGCGGCGGATCGGCATCGTCTCGTCCGTTTCCGGCCTGCTGCCGACGCCCGATCTCGCCGTCTACAGCGCCACCAAGGCCGGCCTCGTCGCCTACGCCCACGCTCTGCGCCCGCGCCTCAAGCGCGACGCCATCACGGTGTCGGTGATCTGCCCGGGCTTCATCACGAGCCCGATGTCGGCCCGCCACAAGGGCGCCAAGCCGTTCGAGGTGAGCGCCGACGCCGCCGCCCGCCGCATCATCGGCGCGGTGGAGGCGGGGCGGCGCACCACCATCTTCCCCTTCCCCTTCGCGGCGATGGCCTACCTCGCCCCGCTCGCCCCCGGGGCGCTCATCGACGCGCTGGTGCCGAGCTTCGACGCCCACATCGAGCCCGACCCGCGGGTCGAGCCGCGCTTCGCCGCCCGCCCCCTCGCCGACAAGGACTGACCGCCCCACGAAGGGGCGGGGGCCGGCGGTCGCGTCAGTCGATCACCGCCTCGATGAGGAAGGGTCCGGGCTCCTGCGTCGCCGCGGCGATCGTCCGCGTCAGCTCGGCGGCGTCCTCCACGCGCTTGCCGGGCACCCCCATGCCGCGCGCCAGCGACACGAAGTCGAGCGTCGGCCGGTCGATCTCCAGCATGTCGAGCGCGCCGCGTCCCGGATTGGCGCCCACGCGGTAGAGTTCCTGCTTCAGGATCTCGTAGCCGCGGTTGGCGAGGATCACCGTCGTCACGTTGGCGCCCTCGCGCGCCTGCGACCACAGCGCCTGAATGGTGTACATCGCCGACCCGTCCGCCTGCAGCGCCACCACCGGGCGGCCGGGACAGGCGATCGCCGCCCCGAGGCCGAGCGGCAGGCCGATGCCGATCGATCCGCCGGTGATCGCGATCCACGACATCGGCGGCGAGCCCGCGGTGGCGCCGAACACGTCGCGGCCCACGGTCACCCCCTCGTCGGTCACGATGGCGCCTTCGGGCAGCGCCGCCGCGAAGGCGGCCCCGAGTGCGGGCACCGTGATCGGCCCGGCCTGCGGTGCGACGGGCGCCGGCACATCGACGACCCGGGGCGCTCTCACCCCCAGCCGGTCGGCAAGCGCATGCACCGCCGCCGCTCCATCCTCGTGGAGGTCGCACAGATTGATCCTCTGGCAGCTGTCCGGCAGAAGCAGGCTCGGCTTGCCCGGATAGGCGAAGAAGGCCACCGGCTGATGCGCCTCGATGAAGATCGTGTGGCGGAACTCCTTCAGCGCGTCCACCGCGAGGTCCACCGGGTAGGGCAACCGCGGCACATTCGCCCGACCGCGCCCGCGCTCCACCCGCCGGTTGGAGGTCGGCGCCATCAGCTTCGCCCCCGTCGCCGCGGCGATCCCCGAGAGGAGGCCCGTCAGCGCGGTGTCCTCGAGCACCTTGCCGCCCACGTAGATCAGCGTCGGCTCGCCGGATAGCAGCGCCTTGGCGGCCTGCTCCACGGCGCGCGGCTCGATCGGCGCCGGCCCCTGCGGCGGGATAGGTGCGGCGACCTCGCCGCCCTCGTCCCAGCCGGTGTCGGAGGGGGCGATCAGCGTCGCCACGCGCCCCGGCGCTCCCATGGCGCAGGCGAGCGCTTCGGCTCCGTCGAGGCCCAACTTCGCCGCCGAGCGGGCCACGCGGACGAAGTCGCTGAACGGCGCCGCAGCCCCGGCGACGTCCGCCGTCAGCGGCGCGTCGAAGCTCAGATGCCGCGTCGCGTGGTCGCCCACGAGGTTCAGCATCGGGGTGTGCGCCTTGCGCGCGTTGTGGATGTTGGCGCTGGCGTTGGCGAGGCCGGGGGCGAGATGGAGCAGCGTCACCGCCGGCACCCCGGTCATGCGGGCATAGCCGTCGGCCGCCCCCGTCACCACGCCCTCGAAAAGGCCGAGCACGCAGCGCATCAGCCCGGTTCGGTCGAGCGCGTCGACGAACTGCATCTCCGATGTCCCGGGATTGGCGAAACAGACCCTGACGCCCGCCCCGTGAAGCGTGCGAACCAAACTTTCGGCGCCGTTCATCGGCTCCCCCCTCATGCTCGGAGCACCGAGGATCGGCCGCTCCCGTCACGGCCGGGCCCGCGTCCGGGTTGGTCGCCCTTCTCGCCTATCATACCGAACCGTCCTGTCGAACGTCCGCGAACGCCGCCCAGCCATCCATCTTGCTCGGATCGACAAATTCGAACGAGAGCAGCTCCAAAGACCAATTGACACACCGCACAAATCGGGCATATCGTTTGCATACAAACGATCTTGCGGAGCCTGCTCGTGACGTATCTGCGACCGACGACGCTCGACGATGCCCTGGCGGCGCTCGCTGGTCCGCCGGTCACGATCCTCGCCGGCGGGACCGACGTCTTTCCCGCCCTCGGCGAGCGTCCCGCCCCGCGTCCCTATCTCGACATCTCGCGCGTCGCCGAGCTGCGGCGCATCGAGGAGAACGCCGCCGGCTGGCGGATCGGCGCCACCGCCACCTGGACCGACATCGTCAACGCCCCCCTGCCCGCCGCGTTCGACGGGTTGAAGGCCGCCGCCCGCGAGGTCGGCTCGGTGCAGATCCAGAACGCCGGCACCGTTGCCGGCAATCTGTGCAACGCCTCCCCGGCCGCCGACGGCGTGCCGGCCCTCCTCGCCCTCGGCGCCGACGTCGAGATCGCCCGCAGCGGCGCCCGCCGCACCGTGCCGCTCGCCGAGTTCGTCACCGGCCCGCGCCGCACCGCCCTGTCGCCGGGCGAGATGGTGAGCGCGATCCTCGTCCCGCCGCACCCGCAGCACGCGGTTGGCGGCTTCGCCAAGCTCGGCGCCCGGCGCTACCTCGTCATCTCCATCGCCATGGCCTCGGCGGTGGTGGTGCCGGAGGCGGGGCGCGCCGCGAGCGCCCGCGTCGCCGTCGGCTCCTGCGGGCCCGTCGCGAGCCGCCTTCCCGCCCTCGAGGACGCGCTCGCCGGCGCTCCCCTCGAACGCCTCGCCGAGCGCGTCGCCCCGGAGCACCTCGCCCCGCTCTCGGCGATCGACGACGTGCGCGGCACCGCCCTCTACCGCCTCGACGCCGCCGCCACCTTGCTCGCCCGTCTTCTGGGCGAGGTCGGCCGCGCCGCCCTTTCGGGAGACCGCCCATGAGCGACGCCGCCCTCGCCCCGGACGCAGCCGAAGCCGCGGCCGACGCCACCGCCGCCATCGGCTTCGTCCTCAACGGCCGCCCCGTGTCGGCCGCCGTCTCGCCCGGCATGCGTCTGTCGGAGGCGCTGCGCCAGCATCTGGCGACGCGCGACGTCAAGGTGGGCTGCAACGCCGGTGACTGCGGCGCCTGCACCGTGCTTCTCGACGGGGCGGCGGTGTGCGCCTGCCTCGTCGCCACGCGCCAGGTCGAGGGCAAGCGCGTCGACACCCTCGCCGGCCTCCTCGACACCCCCGAAGGCCACCGCCTCGCCGACGCCTTCGCCCGCCACGGCGCCGCCCAATGCGGCATCTGCACGCCGGGCATGATGGTCGCCGCCGTGCCGCTCCTCGCCGCGGACCCCGCCCCCTCCGAGGCCGCCGTGAAGGACGCCCTCGGCGGCGTCCTGTGCCGCTGCACCGGCTATCGCAAGATCATCGCCGCCGTGATGGACGCCGCGGGCCCCGCCGCCGACGCCCCCGCCGAGGCCGACGGCGTCGGCGCCCGCATCCCCCGCATCGACGGTCACGCCAAGATCCACGGCACCGAGCGCTTCGGCGACGATGTCGCCCCGGCGGACGCTCTCGTGGTGCGCGTCGTCCGCTCGCCTCACCCCCGCGCCGCCTTCACCTTCGGCGACCTCGACGACTACGCCGCCCGCCACGGCGTCACTGTGCTGACGGCGGCCGACATTCCCGGCGTCAACCGCTTCGGCGTCATCCCGCCCTTCGCCGACCAGCCGGTGTTCGCCGAGCGCGAGGCCCGCTTCCGCGGCGAAGCCGTCGCTGCCGTCGTCGGCGAGGCCGACACCATCGCCGCACTCGACGCCTTCCCGGTGAGCTTCACGCCGCTCCCCGCCGTCACCGACCCCGCCGCTGCGCAGGCGGAGGACGCGCCGCGCCTCCACGAGAGCCGCCCCGGCAACGTCATGTGCCGCGGCCTGGTGCGCCGCGGCGACGCCGATGCCGCCCTCGCCCGCGCCGACGTCGTCGCCGAGGGCCGCTTCCGCTCCCCCTTCGTCGAGCATGCCTATATCGAGCCCGAGGCGGGCTACGCCGTCTGCGTCGGCGACCGCGTCGAGGTCTACGCCTCGACGCAGGCCCCGGTGATGGACCTCGAAGGCCTCGCCCCCATCCTCGGCCTGCCGGTCGAGAAGGTGCGCATCGTCCCGACCGCGGTGGGCGGCGGCTTCGGCTCCAAGCTCGACCTCTCGGTGCAGCCCTACATCGCCCTCGGCGCCATGAAGACCGGCCGCCCGGTGCGCCTCGCCTACTCGCGCACCGAATCCATGCAGTCCTCGACCAAGCGCCACCCGTCGGACATCGTCGCCCGCATCGGCGCGACCCGCGACGGCCGCATCTGCGGCTTCCACTTCGAGGGCGACTTCGACACCGGCGCCTACGCCTCGTGGGGGCCGACGGTGGCGAACCGCGTCCCCGTCCACGCCTCGGGCCCCTACCGCGTCGACGACTATCTCGCAAAGAGCGCCGGGATCCACACCCACAACCCGCCCTCGGGCGCCTTCCGCGGCTTCGGCGTGCCCCAGTCGGCGATCGCCCAGGAGGTGCTGTTCGAGGATCTCGCCGAAGCCCTCGGCATCGACCCGCTGGAGTTCCGCCGCCGCAACGCGCTCGAGAACGGCGTCCCCACCGTCTGCGGCCAGATCTTCGAGCAGGGTGTCGGCATCGGCGCCTGCTTCGACGCCCTCGCCCCGCACTTCGCCCGCGCCCGCGCCGAGGCCGAGGCGTTCAACGCCGCGGCCCGGGCCGCCGGCTCGCCGCTGCGCCGCGGGGCGGGCCTCGCCGCCGGCTGGTATGGCTGCGGCAACACCTCGATGGCGAACCCCTCCACCATCCGCTCCGGCGTGACGCCGGAGGGCCGCATCGTCCTCCACCAGGGGGCGATGGACATCGGCCAGGGCGCCAACACCGTCATCACCCAGATCTTCGCCGCCGCCCTCGGCGTACCCGTCGCGGCGGTCGCCCTCGTCGGCCCCGACACCGACGTCACCCCCGACGCCGGCAAGACCTCCGCCTCGCGCCAGACGCTGATCTCGGGCAACGCCGCCCGCCTGTCGGGCGCCGCCCTGCGCGCCATGATCCTGCGCCAGGCGAACGCCGGCGACGACGCCCGCATCGAGCCCACCGCCGCCGGCCTCGTGATCCACGACGGCGCCGCCTCGCGCCCGCTCGACCTCGCCGCGCTTCCCGTCGACCGCCTCGGCTACACCCTTTCCGCCGAGGAGAGCTGGGACCCGCCCACCGCGCCGATGGACGAGAACGGCCAGGGGGTCCCCTACGCCGTGTTCGGCTACGCCGCCCACCTCTGCGAGCTCACCGTCGACACCGCCCTCGGCACCGTGCGGCTCGAAAAATTCACCGCCGCCCACGACGTCGGCAAGGCGATCAACCCGCTCCTCGTCGAAGGCCAGGTGGAAGGGGGCATCGCCCAGGGCGCCGGCATGGCGCTCATGGAGGCCTATATCCCCGGCCAAACCGAGGACCTCCACAACTATCTGATCCCGACGATCGGCGACATGCCGCCGGTCGAGACCCTCATCATCGAGGAGCCGGACGCCCACGGCCCGCACGGCGCCAAGGGCCTCGGCGAGCATTGCCTCATCCCCACGGCTCCCGCGATCCTCAACGCCATCCGCCACGCGAGCGGCGCGCGCCTCACCACGGTGCCGGCCACTCCGTCGGCGGTCCGCGCCGCCATCCGCGCGGCCGAGGAGGCCCAATGAGCACCCCCGACACCCCCGCAAAGCCCGACAAGATCCGCTGCGACGCCTGCCCCGTCCTCTGCTACATCGCCGAGGGCCGCACCGGCGCCTGCGACCGCTACGCCAATCACGGCGGCGAGCTCGTCCGCCTCGATCTCCTCACCGTGATCGAGGAGACCGCGGACAAGGGCGCCAAGATGGTCCCCTTCCTCGACGCCGGCGGCGAGTGGGACGGCGACCTCGTGCACGCCTCCCGCCCCTTCGTCACCGCCGTCGGCGCCGGCACCACCTACCCGGACTATAAGCCCGCCCCCTTCATCATCTCCCAGCCGACGGACGACGCCGACATGGTGACCGTCGTCACCGAAGGCATCTTCAGCTACTGCGGCGTCAAGGTGAAGATCGACACCGACCGCCACATCGGCGAGGAGCGCGCCGTCGTGCGCGTCGACGGCGAGCCCATCGGCCACGTCATGACCTCCGAATACGGCTCGCGCATGCTCTCGCTCGGCGGCGTCGACCACCTCACCGGCGGCTCCAAGAAGGAAGGCCGCGTCACCTGCGCCGCCCTCCTCGCCCTCTGCAACCGCGAGCCGGTCGAGATGACCATCGACGACGGCGCCAGCCTCGTCGTCCAGGCCGGCAAGCCGCCGATCATCGATGGCGTGACCGAGGCGCGCATGCGCGTCGGCTGCGGCTCGGCCACCATCGGCATGTTCGCCCGCCAGTGGCTCGGCCTCGTCGACGAGGTGGTGGTGGTCGACGACCACATCACCGGCGTCCTCTCCGAGCACCAGTCGGGCAAGCTCCTCGGCATCCCGCCCACCGGCATCAAGATGAAGGGCCGCCGCTCTACCCCCGGACGCTACTTCCAGGTGGCGAACCCCGGCACCTCCTGGGGCGGCACCGACATCGAGGACCCGCTCGCGATCCTCGGACCCTTCGACCCTAAGGTCGCCTGGCCGGGCCTCACCCTCTTCATGGTCTCCACCACCGGCGAGCACGCCGCCTACTACGTGCTCGACGACGCCCTCGTCCCGCAGCCCGCACCGCTCACGCCGGCGCTCCAGGCCGTCGCCGAGCGCATCGCGGAGAACTGCGAGCCCGCCACCTGCTCCGTCCTCTTCATGGGCGGCGCCGGCGGCTCGCTGCGCGCCGGCGTCACCGAGAACCCGGTGGGCCTCACCCGCTCCGTCAAGGCCGCCCTCACCAAGGTCACCTGCGGCGGCGCCGACACCTATGTCTGGCCGGGCGGCGGCATCACCGTGATGGTCGATGTCCTCGACATGCCCACCAACTCGTTCGGCTACGTGCCCACCCCCGCCCTCGTCGCCCCCATCGAGTTCACCATGGCGCGCGACGACTACGCCGCGCTCGGCGGCCACGTCGGCGAGATCCAGCCGCTCGACGACGTCCTCGCCAGCGAGCGCCGCCGCGGCCTGCGCGTCACCCGCCGCGCCGCCCCGGGCGAAGCGCCGCAGGACGTCGCGGCCCCCTCGACGGGCGACGAGCCCGCCGCCGCCCACACCCCGAGCCACCCCGGAAAAGCGGCCTGATGCGCTCGCCCGCCGGCCGTCGCATCACGTCCTTCCGACCCCCTTCGGCCGGCCGACGGCTTGACGCGGCCGGCTCCACCCTCATCATCGCGCCCGACGGTCCGCGTCGGCGCCTGCGAGGATGCTGCGCGGGCGAACCAACCCGCCAGCCCGGAGAGGTCTCCCCATGACCGAACCCACCGCCTCGCTGCTTCCCGATGGGCGCCTCCATCTCAATCACGGCCCCATCGACCTCGTGATCAGCGCCGACGGAGCCCCCGAGGCGGTGGAGCTCGCCTTCGAAGCCGCCGCCGGCCGCTTCGCCACCATCCTGGTGGAGCTCGTCGACGAGCTGCCCCTGCTGCGCTGGCCCGCCCGCGCCGACACCCACGCCACCGGCCTCGTCGCGAGCCGCATGGTCGCCGCCGTCGTGCCCCACGCCGAAGCGACCTTCATCACCCCGATGGCCGCCGTCGCCGGCGCCGTCGCCGACGAGATCCTCGACGTGATGACCGCCGCCGCGCCGCTCACCCGCGTGTTCGTGAACAACGGCGGCGACATCGCCATCCATCTCTCCGGCGGCCAGCGCGCTCATGCCCGCCTCGCCGCCCACGACGGCACCGAAATCGGCCGCGCCGCCATCGTGTCGGGCGACGGGGTCGGCGGCATCGCCACCTCCGGCCGCGACGGCCGCTCCTTCTCCCTCGGCATCGCCGACGCCGTCACCGTGCTCGCCGCGAGCGCCGCCGAGGCCGACGCCGCCGCCACCCTCATCGCCAACGCCGTCGACCTTGCCGACCACCCCGCCGTCACCCGCGCTCCCGCCGACACGCTCGATCCCGACTCCGACCTCGGCAGCCGCCTCGTCACCACCCACTGCGGCCCGCTGCGCGACGACGAGAAGCGCCTCGCCCTCGCCGACGGCGCCGCCACCGCCCGCCGCATGATGGCGGCCGGCCTCATCCGCGGCGCGGCCCTCTTCCTGCAGGGCCGCTCCCGCATCCTTGGCGGCGGTCGCCAGATCGTCCGCGAGCGCCCCGAAGAATAGGACCGACGATGCCCGCCGATATCCGTAAGATCACCGTCATCCTCGACGAGACCCACAAGGAGATGGGCCGCATCATCGCCCCGCCCACGCGGCGCGCGGCGGCCATCGCGGTCATCGCCAACCCGTTCGCCGGCCGCTACCAGCACGACCTCTCCGAGCTGATCGAGATCGGTGCCGAGCTCGGCGCGATGCTCGGCCGGCGCTGCGTCGCCGCCCTCGGCATCGCCCCCGAAGCCGCCCAGTCCTACGGCAAGGCGGCGATGGTGGGCGAGGCGGGCGAGCTCGAGCACGCCGCCGCCATCCTCCACCCCAAGCTCGGCGCCCCGCTGCGCGCCGAGGTCGGCGGCGGCGCCGCCCTCGTCCCCTCCTCCAAGAAGATGGGCAGCCCCGGCCAGGTCCTCGACATCCCCCTCGGCCACAAGGACGCCGCCTACGTCCGCTCCCACTTCGACGGCATGGAGGTGCGCCTCAACGACGCCCCCCGCGCCGGCGAGATCATGGTCGCCGTCGCCGTCACCGACAGCGGCCGCCCGCTGCCGCGCGTCGGCGGCCTGAAGCACGATGAGATCAAGGGCGAAGATGGCCTTCGCTGACCCCACCCCGGCCCCAACCCCTGGCCCTCGAAGAGGAGTAGCCATGCTGACACGTCGCGGACTTCACAAGGCGCTCGCCGCCGTTCTCGTCGCCACGCCGTTCGCCGCCTCGGCGGCGCTCGCCCAGGACCCCATCAAGATCGGCGAGATCAACTCCTACACCCGCATGACCGCCTTCACCGACCCCTACAAAAAGGGGTGGGAGCTGGCGCTCGAGGAGATCAACGCCGCCGGCGGCGTCGGCGGCCGCCCGCTCGAGGTCATCAGCCGCGACGACACCGGCGATCCCGCCACCGCCATCCGCATCGCCGACGAGCTCGTCAACCGCGACCACGTCGCGCTGATCTTCGGCACCTTCCTGTCGAACATCGGCCTCGCCGTGTCCGACTTCGCCAAGCAGAACGAGGTGCTGTTCATCGCCTCCGAGCCGCTCACCGACGCCATCGTCTGGTCGGCCGGCAACAAGTACACCTACCGCCTGCGCCCCTCCACCTACATGCAGGCCGCGATGCTCGCCGCCGAGGCCGCCAAGACCGACGCCGTCAAGTGGGCGACCATCGCCCCCAACTACGCCTACGGCACCGACGCGGTGGAGGCCTTCAAGGCGAACCTCAAGAAGCTGAAGCCGGAGGTGGAGTTCGTCGAGGAGCAGTGGCCGACCCTCTTCAAGATCGACGCCGGCTCGGCCGTGCGCGCCCTCGAAGGCGCCAAGCCCGACGGCATCTACAACGTCACCTTCGGCGGCGACCTCGCGAAGTTCGTCCGCGAAGGCTCGCTGCGCTACCTCTTCGACGATCGCGTGGTGGTCGGCCTGTTGACGGGTGAGCCCGAATATCTCGATCCCCTCGGCGACGAGACCCCCGACGGCTGGATCGTCACCGGCTACCCCGGCCTCGCCGTCGACACCCCCGCCCACGAGGCGTTCGAGAAGGCCTATGTCGACAAGTGGGGCGAGGCGCCGAAGACCGGCTCCCTCGTCGGCTACAACTCGATGCTGACGGTCAAGGCGCTGCTCGAGGCCTCCCCCTCGCTCGAGACCGAGGACCTCGTCGCCACCATGGCGGGCCTCAAGGTCCCGACGAGCCCGACGGGCCCGTTCTTCTACCGGGCCGCCGACCACCAGTCGACGATGGGCGCCTATGTCGGCAAGACCGCCCTCGTCGACGGCAAGCCCGGTATGGTCGACTGGTTCTACGCCCCCGGCGAGGACTTCCTGCCGAGCGAGGAGGAAGCCGCCAAGCTGCGCCCGGCCGAGTAGCCGTCCCCTTCCCACCCCCCGCTCCGGCCGAGGCGTCGGAGCGGGGCACGGGAGGGCTTCGGCCGCGTCAAGGACGCCGCAGGCGCCCGCAGGGCTTGTCCTTGACGCGGCCGAAGCCCTCCCCAGCCTTGAAAAGGGTCCCAGGCAAGAGGACCGCACCGCGGTCATCTTTCCTGGAACCCTGCCCATCGGCGAGATGGAGGGGAGCACGAGGGGAGGAACGCCCCTCGTCTTTCTTAGAAAGCAATGCCGGCGCGCAGCGCCGTCCGAACCCACACCGCATCCACGCCGGCGCGCCCCGCCAACCCCGGAGCATCCATGGGCTTTTATTTCGCGCAGCTCCTCACCGGTCTCGCCAACGCCTCCTCGCTGTTCCTGATCGCCTGTGGCCTGTCGATCATCTTCGGCGTCACGCGCATCGTGAACTTCGCCCACGGCTCGCTCTATATGCTCGGCGCCTACATCGCCTACACGCTCGTCACCACGATCCACGCTGGGCCGTTCGGCTTCTGGGCGAGCGTCCTGTTGTCGGCCGCCGCCGTCGCCCTCGTCGGCGCGGTCATCGAGATCCTCATCCTGCGCCGCATCTACCGCGCGCCCGAGCTCTTCCAGCTCGTCGCGACCTTCGGCGTCCTCCTCATCATCCAGGACGCCACCCTCGCCATCTGGGGCGCGGAGGACCTCCTCGGCCCCCGCGCCCCCGGCCTCGACCGGGCGGTGCGCATCTTCGGCGAGCCGATCCCCGAATACGACCTCGCCCTCATCGTCATCGGCCCGGTGGTGCTCGGCCTCATCACCCTCGTCTTCCGCAAGACGCGCTGGGGCGTCCTCGTGCGCGCCGCCACCCAGGACCGCGAGATGGTCGGCGCCCTCGGCGTCAACCAGCGCTGGCTCTTCACCTCCGCCTTCATGCTCGGTGCCTTCCTCGCCGGGCTCGGCGGCGCCCTCCAGGTGCCGCGCGAGTCGGTCAGCCTCCTGATGGACCTCTCCGTCATCGGCGAAGCGTTCGTCGTCGTCGTCATCGGCGGCATGGGCTCGGTCGGCGGCGCCTTCGTCGCGGCGATCATCATCTCCGTGCTCAACGCCTTCGGCGTCCTCGTCTTCCCGCAGATCTCGCTGATCCTGCCCTTCCTCGTCATGGCCATCGTGCTCGTCGTGCGACCCTACGGCCTCTTCGGCAGCCCCGCCTCCGCCCACGGCGCGCCGCCGGTGCCCGAAGCCCCGATGCGCCCCCTCAACCAAGCCGGCATCGTCGCCATGACGCTGGTGGTCGTCGCCTTCGCCGCTCTGCCGGTGGTCGACGACGGCTTCATCCTCGTCCTCGCCGTCGACCTCTTCGTCGCCGTGCTCTTCGCCGCGAGCCTTCACCTCATCATGGGGGTGGGCGGCATGGTCTCGTTCGGCCACGCCGCCTATTTCGGCCTCGGCGCCTACGCCGCGGCGCTCGCCGTCAAAACGCTCGGCCTGCCGATGCTGCCGGCGATGCTCTTCGGCCCGCTCGCGGCGGCGCTGGGCGCGGCGGTGTTCGGCTGGTTCTGCGTGCGCCTCTCCGGCGTCTATCTCGCGATGCTCACCCTCGCCGCGGCGCAGATCCTGTGGGGCGTCACCTTCCAGTGGCAGTCGGTGACGGGGGGCGACGACGGCATCCTCGGCGTCTGGCCGGCGAGCTGGGCGAGCCGCGAGGTCTATTTCTACCTCGCCCTCGCCGTCACCGTCGTCGGCCTCGCCCTCATCCGCCGCATCGCCAACTCCCCGTTCGGCTACACGCTGCGCGGCGGCCGCGATTCGCCCACCCGCGCCGAGGCGATCGGCATCGACCTCAAGGCCCACCAGTGGCTCGGCTTCATCATCGCCGGCGCCCTCGCCGGGGTCGCCGGCGTCCTCTTCGCCTTCGCCAAGGGCTCGGTGTTCCCCGAGACGCTCGCCATCGGCCACTCCATCGACGCCCTCATCATGGTGCTCCTCGGCGGCGTCCAGTCCCTCCTCGGGCCGCTCTTCGGCGCCACCGCCTTCGTCCTCATCGAGGACTGGGTGACCCGGCTCGACTACTGGCGCTTCATCTTCGGCGCCATCATCCTCCTCATCTGCATCGCCGCGCCCGACGGCATCGCCGGCGGCCTCTCCCGCCTCTGGCGCCTGGTGCGGCCAGGCACGCCGCGCTCCGGGAGGCCGGCATGAGCGTCCTCTCCGTCCGCGGCCTGACGAAGACCTTCGGCGGCATCAAGGCGGTCTCCGACGTCTCGTTCGACCTCGAGAAGGCCGAGTTCCTCGCCCTCATCGGCCCCAACGGCGCCGGCAAGACCACCTGCTTCAACATGCTGAACGGCTACCTGCGCCCCGACGCCGGGTCGGTGAAGCTCGACGGCACCGAGCTCGTCGGCATCCGCCCGCGCAAGGTCTGGCGCATGGGCGTCGGCCGCACCTTCCAGATCACCGAGACCTTCGCCTCGATGACGGTGCGCGAGAACGTCCAGATGGCGCTGATCTCGCACCATCGGCAGACGCTCGACATCACCCACCGCGCCCGCGCCCTCCACGTCGCGGAGGCCGACGCCCTCCTCGCCCGCGTCGGCATGGCGGCGGACGCCGACCGCGCCACCTCCGAGCTCGCCTACGGCGACCTGAAGCGCCTGGAGCTCGCCGTCGCCCTCGCCCACCGCCCCAAGGTGCTCCTGATGGACGAACCCACCGCCGGCATGGCCCCCTCGGAGCGCATCGCGCTGATGGCCCTCACCGGCGACATCATCAAGGCCGAGGGCGTCTCCGTCCTCTTCACCGAGCACGACATGGACGTCGTCTTCACCCACGCCCACCGCATCCTCGTCCTCAACCGCGGCCGCCTCATCGCCGAAGGCACCGGCGCCGAGATCCGCGCCAACGCCGAGGTGCAGGCGGTCTATCTCGGCGGCGGCTCGGTGTTCCACGGCGAGGCGGGAGGCGCGCATGGCTGACGATCTCCTCGCCGTCAGCGGCCTCAACACCTACTACGGCGGCGCCCACATCCTCTCCGACGTCGCCTTCGCGATCGGCGGCAACGAGGTGGTCGCCCTGCTCGGGCGCAACGGCGCCGGCAAGTCCACCACCATCAAGTCGGTGATGGGGCTGGTGCGCCCCCGCTCCGGCTCGGTCGTCTACCAGGGCGAGGAGATCGCCGGCGACGAGCCCTACCGCGTCTGCCGCCGCGGCATCGGCTACGTGCCGGAGGAGCGCCGCGTGTTCTCCGAGCTGACGGTGGAGGAAAATCTCGAGGTCGGCCGCCGGCCGCCGCGCGCCGACGCGTCGGAGTGGACGCCGGAGCGCCTCTACGCCCTCTTCCCCAACCTCGCCGAGCGCCGCCGCCATCCCGCCGGCCGCATGTCGGGCGGCGAGCAGCAGATGCTCACCATCGCCCGCACCCTCATGGGCAATCCCCGCCTCGTCCTGCTCGACGAGCCGTCGGAGGGCATCGCCCCCCTGATCGTCGAGCAGATGGCGATGGTCATCAAGGAGCTGAAGCGCGAAGGTCTCGCCGTGCTCATCTCCGAGCAGAACCTTCACTTCGCCCGAATCGTGTCCGACCGCGCCGTGATCATCGAAAAGGGCGCGGTGCGCTTCACCGGCACCTTCGCCGACCTCGACGCCAACCCCGACATCGCCCAGGCGACCCTCGCCCTATGACCGCTACCGACGCCTACGTTCTCGACGACCAGATCGGCTACCTGATGCGCCTCGCGAGCCAGCGGCACACCGCGATCTTCGCCGAGCACATGGACGACCTCACCCCCACCCAGTTCGCCGTCCTCGCCCGCCTCGCAGAGGTGGGGCCGTCGTCGCAGAACCAGCTCGGCCGTCTCGTCGCGATGGACGTCGCCACCGTCAAGGGCGTCGTCGACCGGCTCAAGGCGAAGGACCTCATCGTCTTCTCCGCCGACGAGAAGGACGGTCGCCGCCGCGTCATCGCGCTGTCGGAGAAGGGCCGCGCCCGCCTTCCCGAGCTTCACCGCATGGGTGCCTCGATCACCGAGGACACCCTCTCCCCCCTGACCGCACGCGAGCGCGACACCCTCATCCGCCTCATGCGCAAGCTCACCTGACCCATCCCGCCCGCTTCGGCGCGCGGGCGTCGCCCCGAACCGTCCCCACCGAACCCCGCAGAGCGCGAGCGACGCGGGGGGCGAGGTCCGGCGCAGCCGCCCGGAGCGGCCTGGCCTCGACGCGCCCGCATCCCGCGAGCCGGCCGAGGATCGCAGGACCGCCGGGCGCGCAGCACCGTCCGCTGCCGCCCTGCCACATCGAAAAAAGGCTCCCCCGTCCCCGGGAGAGCCTTCGAAGCATCGCCAGCCGCGCAGCGGGGGGTCGCGTCAGTACACCCGCTTCGCCGGCGCGATGTACTCGATCTCGTTCGACATCGTGTAGGCGTGCACCGGGCGATCGTCGATCCGCACCTCGTAGGTGGCGGGATCGAGGAAGGCGAGGGTGTGCTTCATCCAGTTGGCGTCGTCGCGCTCCGGATAGTCTTCGCGGGCGTGGGCGCCGCGGCTCTCGGTGCGGTTCAGCGCCGAGTCCATCGTCACCACCGCCTGGCCGATCAGGTTGTCGAACTCCAGCGTCTCGATGAGATCGGTGTTCCAGATCATCGTCTTGTCGGTCACGTGGATGTCCGGCAGGCCCTTGGCGACGTCGTGGATGAGGGTATGCCCCTCGGCCAGCACGTCGCCGGTGCGGAACACCGCGCAGTTCGACTGCATGGTGCGCTGCATCTTGTCGCGCAGCTCGGCCGTGGGGGTGCCGCCGGAGGCGTAGCGGAAGCGGTCGAGGCGGGCGAGAGCGGGCTCGCTCGCCTCCTTGGAGAGCGGCGGCAGGCTCTCGCCGGGCTTCAGCGTATCGGCGCAGCGCTGCGCCGTGGCGCGGCCGAACACCACGAGGTCGATGAGCGAGTTGGAGCCGAGACGGTTGGCGCCGTGCACCGACACGCAGGCCGCCTCGCCGACGGCCATCAGCCCCGGCACCACCTTGTCGGGGTCGCCCTCGACCTTAGTCAGCACCTCGCCGTGGAAGTTCGTCGGGATGCCGCCCATGTTGTAGTGCACCGTCGGCAGCACCGGGATCGGCTCGCGCGTCACGTCGACGCCGGCGAAGATGCGCGCCGACTCGGAGATGCCCGGCAGCCGCTCGTGCAGGATCGCCGGGTCGAGATGCTCGAGGTGAAGGTGGATGTGGTCGGACTGCTTGCCGACGCCGCGCCCCTCGCGGATCTCGATGGTCATCGAGCGGGACACCACGTCGCGCGAGGCGAGGTCCTTCGCCGACGGAGCGTAGCGCTCCATGAAGCGCTCGCCGTCGGAGTTCGTCAGATAGCCGCCCTCGCCGCGCGAGCCCTCGGTGATGAGGCAGCCCGAGCCGTAGATGCCCGTCGGGTGGAACTGCACGAACTCCATGTCCTGCAGCGGCAGGCCGGCGCGCAACACCATGGCGTTGCCGTCGCCGGTGCAGGTGTGGGCGGAGGTGCAGGAGAAGTAGGCGCGGCCGTAGCCGCCGGTGGCGAGGATCGTCTTGTGCGCGCGGAAGCGGTGGATGGTGCCGTCTTCCTGGCACATCGCCATCACGCCGTGGCAGGCGCCGTCCTCCATGATGAGGTCGAGGGCGAAGTACTCGATGAAGAACTCCGCCGAGTGGCGCAGCGACTGGCCGTAGAGGGTGTGCAGGATGGCGTGGCCGGTCCGGTCGGCGGCGGCGCAGGTGCGCTGGGCGGTGCCCTTGCCGAAGTGGGTGGTCATGCCGCCGAAGGGGCGCTGGTAGATCTTGCCTTCCTCGGTGCGCGAGAAGGGCACGCCCCAGTGCTCCAGCTCATAGACAGCCGCCGGAGCGTTGCGCACGAGATACTCGATGGAATCCTGGTCGCCCAGCCAGTCCGACCCCTTCACGGTGTCGTACATGTGCCAGCGCCAGTCGTCCTGCCCCATGTTGCCGAGCGAGGCGGAGATGCCGCCCTGCGCCGCCACCGTGTGCGAGCGCGTCGGAAACACCTTGGTGATGCAGGCCGTCCTGAGACCCGCCTCGGCGCAGCCCACCACGGCGCGCAGGCCCGAGCCGCCGGCCCCCACCACGACCACGTCGTACTCGTGCTCGATCACGTTGTAGGCGGGCCCCGTCGCGTGACCGTTCGAACCATTCGTTGCCATCACACCGCTCCCGCGTTCACTCGGCGACCTGGACCGAAAGGGCCGCCAGCAAGATCTTCACCACCGCAAACAGGGCCGCTCCACCGACGAGCGCCGCGAACACGGCGTTCAGGATGAGGAGCGTCAGCCCCGCCAGCCCGTGCACATAGTCTTCCACGACCACCTGCACCCCGATCTTCATGTGGAGGCAGACCGAGATGATCGCCAGCGCCAGCGGCACCGCCACCCACGGGCTGCCGATGAGCGCCACCGCCTCCGTGTAGGAGCGGCCCGACATCGCGATCGCGACGAAGGCGAGCACGATCACCAGCACGAAGTTGGCGAGCGCGGTGAAGCGCTGCTGAATGAAATGCTCGGTGCCCGAGCGCGCCGAGCCGAGGCCGCGGATGGTCTTCAGCGAGGTGCGGTGCGGTGCGCTGAACCCGTCGGAATTGTCGCGTGGATCGCGCATCAGATGACCTCCAGAACCACGATCAGCGCCCACAGCGCCACGGTGATGAGAATCGAGCCGGCGAGCGTCATCCAGGCGAGATTTTCGCGCTCCTTGCCGAAGCCGTGGCCGAGGTCCCAGATCGCATGGCGCACGCCGCCGAGCGCGTGGTGGATCAGCGACCAGGTGAAGGCCACCAGAACCACCCGCACGAGCCAGTGGCCGAAGAAGGCCTGCGCCGTGGCGAAGCTTTCCGGGCCCGCCGCCAGCGCCAGCAGATAGGCAACCACCAGAAGCAGCCCGCCAATGTTCATCATGCCCGTCACGCGGTGCATGATCGACATCACCATCGTCACGATGGGCCGATAGATGCCCAGATGCGGCGACAGGGGTCGCGGGCGACGCCCGCCGTTCGCATCAAGATCAGCGCTCGCCATGGATCTCCCCTTGCAATTCCCGCTCTCCAGTAGCGTTGAAGCGTTCTAAGGTCAAAGTGCGCAAGTCTTTATTCGCTCATCGGACGCACGTTAAAGCCGGCCTCGCGCAAGAGCTGCACCAGTCCGTCCTCGCCCGGCAGGTGCAGCGCCCCCACCGCCACCACCACGCCGCCCTCGGCGAGCGCCGGCAGCAGGCGGTCGCGCATGCGCCGATTCCGTGTCGCGATCACGCTCGCCCAGGCCGCGGCGTCGAGCTCGGCGGCCGCTCGCGCGCCCAGAATGTCGTCGACGCCGGCGAAGCTCTCGGCCCAGATCGCGGCGATATGACGGGTGCGATAGAGCGCGAGCCCCACGAACCAGCGCTCCACGTCTCCCGGGTCGGTCAACAGCCCCACCTTGAGGAGCGCGTCGGCGAGCTCGCCGTCGACCACGGCGAACTGCTCCTCGGCGCTCTCGAGCCCCTTCACCGGCACGCCGGCGCCGCGCGCGACGCGCTCGAGGCGCACGTCGAGACCCGGACGCTCGACCGTGTCCTGCGCGCACGGCGGCCGCGCCAGCAGCGACATCAGCGCGATCGGCGCCATGTTGTCGGCGACCACCAGCGGCATCCCATATTCGGCGAGCGCCGACTCGGCCACGGCGATCTCCTCAAGGCTCATCCCGTCCGACAGGAGCCGGCCGTCGGAGCGCACGCGCCGCTCCGGGTCGGCGGCCCACCGCTTCAGCGCCGCGGCGAGCTCGGCCTCCACCACCTCCACGTAGAGGCGGCGCGCCCCCGCGACGATCCTCGTCAACAGCGGCCCGGGCTCGTCGATCCCCCCGGCCGCCGTATGGAAGGTGCCGATCAGATAGGACGGCGGGTCCGTCTCGATCCGGTAGAGCCGACCGTCCGCGTTCACCATCTTGGCGCCGGCGGCGATCGCGGCCTCGGCGCGCGGCGTCGCGAGCAGCGTCGCATCGTCCGGCATCGCCCCGCAGCCGGCCCGGGCGCTCCCTCCCGACACGGTCGCAAGGGCCGCGAGCAGCATCGCGCCGCGCCCCCAGCGTCGAGCCCGGCGGCCGATCGCACCGCCTGGAAGAGAAGACATGAGCGACGCGCTCTCCGAACGAGGTGGATGCTCCCTATTGCGCCCGCCCCGCCCTCACCGTCAATCGAGGCGCATCGGAAACGGCCCGGCGCCGCTTGAGGCTAGAGCGAGAAGCCGGCGTCCACGGCGAGCTCGGCGAGCGTCGTCTGGGGCCGAGCGCCGAAGTGGGAGATCACCTCCGAGGCGGCCAGCGCGCCGAGGCGGGCGCAATCGGCCGGGCCGAAGCTGCGCGCCATGCCGAACATGTAGCCACCGGCGAAGAGGTCGCCCGCACCGGTGAGGTCCACCACCTTGGTGCCCACCGCCGGCACGTCCGTCGTCTCGCCGTTCACGATGATGCGCGCCCCGTCCCCGCTCATCGTCACCACCACGTGCGGCACCATCTCGGCGAGCCCGCGGCAGGCGGCGTCGAGATCGTCGGTCTCAAACATCGACAGCGCCTCGGCCTTGTTGGCGAAGAGCAGGCCGATCTGGCCGCGCTTCAGCCAGTCGTGGAAGTCGTCGCGGTGGCGCTCCACGCAGAACGCGTCGGAGAGGGTGAGGGCGGCGATGCGCCCGGCCGCGTTCGCCCGCTCGGCGGCGACGCGGAACGCCTCCTTCGCCTCGGCGGGATCGAACAGATAGCCCTCGAGAAAGGTGATCGCTGCGTTGTCGACGAGCTCGGCGTCGACGTCCTCGATGGTGAGGAGCTGGCTCGCCCCGAGGAAGGTATTCATGGTCCGCTCGCCGTCCGGCGTCACGAGGATCACCGAGGAGGCCGTCGGCGCGCCGCCCTTCAGGGCGGGCGTGCGGAACTCGATGCCGAGGTGGTGCATGTCGCTGCGGTAGGCCTCGCCGAAGGCGTCCTCGGCCACCTTGCCGATGAACGCCCCCTTGCCGCCGAAGGAGGCGACGCCGGCGATGGTGTTGCCGGCCGATCCGCCCGAGACGCGCACCGAATCGGTCAGAAGATTGTCCACCGCGTCGATCTCGTCGGCCGCGACGAGCCGCATGGAGCCCTTCACCAGGCCGTTTTCAACGAGCGTGTCGTCGTGGACATGGCCCAGAATGTCGAAGATCGCGTTGCCGATCCCCAGAACGTCATAGCGCGCGTCGGTCATCAAAATCCCCTGTTTACGGGCGCGAACCAACACGGGCGGGGCGCGATGGTCAACACCATAGCCCGCCGCGGGCCGCACCACCCCTCTCGCACGGCGCCCCCGAAAGGGGCTATCGCTTCCGCCACCGCCACCGCCCGGACACGCCGATGCCGCCGCCCATTCCCGTCGAGCTGCGCTCCCACGATCCGGCCTTCGCCGCCCGTGCCCGGCGACGCGGCGCCGTCCTCGCCGCCGCCCTCGGCGACAGGCTCCTCGCCGTCCATCATATCGGATCGACCGCCGTTCCAGGGATCGCGGCGAAGCCCGTCCTCGATCTTTTCCTGGTGGTGCGCGACCTTGCCGGCCTCGACCGCCGGCAAGTCGCCCTCGAAGCCCTCGGCTACGCCGCCTGGGGCGAGCTCGGCCTCCCCGGCCGGCGCTACTTCACCCTCGCGGACACCGGCGGCCGGCGCCTCGAGCAGCTCCACGCCTACGCCCGCGGCTCGCCCGAGATCGACCGCCACCTCGCCTTCCGCGATCATCTGCGTGCCCATCCGGGCCTCGCCCGCGCCTACGAGCGCGAGAAGCGGCGCTGCCGGCGCATCCACCCGCAGGATTCGCACGCCTACGGCGACTGCAAGGCCGCCTGGATCGCCCGAATCGAGGCCGCCGCCCTGGCCTCCCGCCGGACCTGACGCCCCCGAACCTCGCGTCGGCGTGACATGTCGTCCGTTGACGTCGCCAGCCTCCTTCCCATCCTTTGTGCTGGAAGCTGCCGAAGGATGCGGGTCATGCAACAGACCTTAGGACCGGCAAAACCCAAGCGCCCGACCGTGCGCAGCCGGATCAAGAAAGCCGTCAACTGGCCGGGGAAGGCCGCCACACGCCAGCTCGAGGCGTGGATGGGCAAGGGTTCGCTCGTCGGCGACAAGCCGGTGTTCGACAACAAGGACTTCCCCTGGGCGAGGATGCTGGAGGAGAACTGGGAGACGATCCGCGGCGAGCTCGAAGGCGTGCTGCCCACCACCGGCGATCTGCCGACCATGCAGTACATCTCCAAGACCCAGCGCAAGATCATCAAGACCGACGGCTGGAAGACCTACTTCTTCCGCGCCTACGGCCAGCGCGCCGAGGAGAACTGCCGCCGCTGCCCCGAGACCGCGCGTCTCCTCGAGCGCATCCCCGATCTAGAGCTCGCCTTCTTCTCGATCCTCGCCCCCGGCTCGCACATCTCCGCCCATCGCGGCGTCTACAAGGGCCTCCTGCGCGCCCATCTCGGCCTCATCGTGCCCGCCCCGTCGGAAGACGTGCGGATGAGCGTCGGCGACGAGATGATCTACTGGAAGGAGGGCACCTGCGTCGTGTTCGACGACACCTTCCGCCACGAGGTGTGGAACGACACCGACGGGGTCCGCGTCGTCCTCCTCCTCGACGTGCACCGCCCGTTGCCGGCGGCGCTCGACCGGCTCAACCGCGCCATCCTGCGCGTTGCCCGCGTCATGCCCTTCGTCACCGAGCCGGTGAAGAAGCACCGCGAGTGGGAAAAGGCGTTCTACGGCAAGTCGTGAGCCGCCCCTTCGCCTTCCGCGGCGGGCGGGTTCAGCGGAACGGCCGGCGCTGGTTGAGGGCGGCCGCGAGCGTGCCCTCGTCGAGATAGTCGAGCTCGCCGCCGATCGGCACGCCCGAGGCGAGGCGCGACACGGTGACGGCCAGGGGCTCCAGCCGCTCGGTGATGTAGTGGGCCGTCGTCTGCCCCTCCACCGTGGCGTTCATGGCGAGCACCACCTCGCGCACGGCGGGGTCCAAGGCGCGCTCCACCAGGCGGCCGATGCCGATGTCCTCCGGCCCCGTCCCGTCGAGCGCGGAGATGGTGCCGCCGAGGACGTGGTAGCGCGCCCGCATCACCGAGGCCCGCTCCAGCGCCCAGAGGTCGGCGACGTCCTCCACCACGATGATCACCGAGGGATCGCGCGAGGCGTCGACGCACACCGTGCACGGGTCGGTGGTGTCGACGTTGCCGCAGACGCTGCAGACCGTCACGCGCTCGCCCACCTCCGCCATCGCCGCGGCGAGGGGCAGAAGCAGCGTCTCGCGCTTCTTGACGAGCGTCAGCGCCGCCCGCCGCGCCGACCGCGGCCCGAGCCCCGGCAGCCTGGCGAGCAGCGCGATCAGCCGCTCGATCTCGGACCCGGCCGCCGCCAAGGTCAGCCGCCGAACGGCAGCTTCAGCCCCGGCGGCAATCCGAGATCGCCCATCATCCCCTGCGTCTTCTCCTGCACCAGGGCCTCCACCTTGGCGCGCGCGTCGGCGACCGCGGCGATCACGAGATCTTCCACGATCTCCTTCTCGTCCGGCTTCATCAGGTCCGGATCGATGGTCAGCGCCACGAGCGCCATCTGGCCGTTGACCCGCGCGGTCACGGCGCCGGCGCCCGATTCGCCGCTCGCTTCGAGAAGCTTCAGCTCCTCCTGAAGCTCGCCCATGCGCGACTGGATCTCGCGCGCCTTGCCCATCATCTTGAATATGTCCATCGGACTTCCCCGTCGGCGTGTGTCTGTCGGCGTGTATCAGGATTCGCCGTGCGCCCGCCGGTTCGGTGCGTCGGCAGCGGGGCCGCCAACCTCACCGGTCCGCACGGCGGTGATCTCGGCGTCGTCGAAGCGCTCCAGCAGCGCCCGCACGAGGGGGTCCCCCTTCGCCTCCTCGATGAGGCGCGCCTGCTCGGCCTCGTAGGTCTCGCGCAGCGTCGGGGCGGTGCTGCCCTCCGACACCATCACGAGCCAGCGCTCGCCCGTCACCTCGGTGAGCTTGGCGCCGAGCGCGCCGGCGATGTCGGTCGGCGTGCCGGCCTCCAGCGACACCTCGATGCGGCCCTTTTCGAAGCGCTTGACCCGCATCGAGCGCTCCACCGCGTGCTTCAGCCGCACCGAATGGCGGCCGATGAGCGCGGCCATCTCGGCGAACGTCTCCGGATTGGGCGCCTTCTCCACCGGCGCCCCGGCGTCGTCGTCGAACGGCCCGGCGAACGGATCGTCGTAGGACGCGCCGTAGGCGTCGGCACCGTAGGGATCCGCGCCATAGGAATCGGCGCCATAGCCGGCCTCGCCGTAGGGCGCGCCGTCATCGTCGTCGATCATGTCGGGATAGGCGTCGATCGGCGGCGGCTCCTCAGCCCCGGTCTCCACCTCCATATCGGTCTCGCTCGCGGCCGGCGGCGCCCCGCGCTCGGCCGCGCGGACCGGCGGCGCACTCCCCGGCACCGGCGCGGACGTCGAGGCACGCGGCACCGTCGCGCCGGCCTCCCGAGCGCCCGCGACCGCCACCACGCGCGACGCCTCGCCCCGCATCGCCACATCCCGCGACGCCTCGCCCCTCGCCACCCCATCCTGACCGGCCGCGCCCCGCGGCCCGTCGCCGCCGCCGGCCGCGGCGGAGCGCGCCGGCGCGTCGGGCGAGGCCGTCAGCGGCAGCGCCGAGGGATCGGGAAGGTTCGCGAGATAGCAGAGGCGGATCAGCACCATCTCCGCCGCCATCACCGGCTTCGGCGCGGCCTGCACCTCGGCGATGCCGGCGAGCAGCGCCTGCCACATGCGGCTCAGCGAGGCCATGCCGAGGCGCGCGGCGAAGTCGGCCGCCCGTTCGCGCACCTCCTGCGTCTCGCCCTCCTCCGGCGCCGCGTTCGTCACCTTGAGCCGCGTCACCTGGTGGGTGAAGGCGGCGAGATCGGACAGCACCACCGCCGGGTCCGCCCCCACCTCGTACTGGGCGGCGAGCTCGGCGAGCGCCCCCGCCGCCTCCCCCTTCATGACGAGCTCGAAGAGGTCGACCACGCGCGCCCGGTCGGCGAGACCCAGCATGTCGCGCAGGTCCTCCGGGCTCACCCGCCCGCCGCCGTGCGAGATCGCCTGGTCGAAGAGCGACAGCGCGTCGCGCACCGACCCCTCCGCCGCCCGCGCCACCATCCGCAGCGCCTCGGTGTCGGCGTCGATCCCCTCCTTCGCGGCGATGCCGGAGAGGTGGCGCGTCAGCTCCTCCGTCTCGATGCGGCGCAGGTCGAAGCGCTGGCAGCGCGACAGCACCGTCACCGGCACCTTGCGGATCTCGGTGGTGGCGAAGATGAACTTCACGTGCGCCGGCGGCTCCTCGAGCGTCTTCAGGAGGCCGTTGAAGGCCGCCGTCGACAGCATGTGCACCTCGTCGATGATGTACACCTTGTAGAGCGCGGAGACGGGCTTGTAGCGCGCCGCGTCGGTGATCTCGCGGATGTCGGCGATGCCGGTGTGGCTCGCCGCGTCCATCTCGATCACGTCGACGTGCCGCCCCTCCATGATCGCCTGGCAGTGGACGCCCGGGGCGGTGAAGTCCACCGTCGGATGCCGTTCCTCACCCTCGCGCTCGTAGTTGAGAGCGCGCGCCAGGATGCGGGCGGTGGTGGTCTTGCCGACGCCGCGCACGCCGGTCAGCATCCAGGCCTGGGGAATGCGGTCGTGGGCGAAGGCGTTGCGCAGGGTGCGCACCATCGGCCCCTGGCCGATCAGCTCGCCAAAATGGGTCGGGCGATACTTGCGCGCCAGCACCGTGTAGCCGGCGCCGCCCTCCTTCTTCGCCAAGGGGTCTGCCAGCTTCGCCAAGGGGTCGGCCAGATCGTCCGCCAATCGCTCCTCGCTCGCGCGGGCGCGCGACGAGCTCGGCGCGCATGGGGAAGAAGAACAATTAGGAGGCCGGCGAAATGACCCGGACCGGAATCGTTAGGGCTGCTTCGTTCCCGACCTGACCCGGTTGGCGAGCGGCCCGTCCACCGCCGACCTCCCAGGCCGCAATATCAGGATCCCTCCCCCTCTTGGCAAGGCCGGATCTCGACGACCTGCGCTCGCGCCGCCTCCGCGTCGGCCGGATCGTGGCTCACCATCACCACCGGCAGCCCGTCTTCGGCGGCGAGGCGGAACACGATGTCGCGGGTGCGCGCCTTGAGCGCCTGGTCGAGCGCGGCGAAGGGCTCGTCGAGGAGCAGCACCCGCGGCGCCCCGGCGAGCGTGCGGGCAAGCGCCACGCGGCTGCGCTCCCCGCCCGACAGCGTCGCCGGGTCGGCCTCGGCAAGGTGCGCCATCGCGACGCGGCCGAGATGGCCCATCGCCACCTCCCGTCGCGCCCCCCGCGAGCGCGCCACCCGCCGCGGCACCGCGAACATCACGTTCCCCACCACAGACATGTGTGGAAAAAGCAGCGCGTCCTGAAACATCAGCCCCACGCCGCGCGCCTCGACGGGCAGACGCGTGATGTCCTCCTCGCCGACGAGCACCCGCCCCGAGACGACGAAGGGCGGCCCGATCAGCCCCGCCACCGCCTTCAGAAGCGACGACTTGCCCGCCCCCGACGGGCCCATCACGGCGAGCACCTTGCCCGCCGCCACCGTCCCGTCGAGCCGCACCAGGGTGCGCCCGCCGAGCGCCACGGCGAATTCATCGAAGCGCAGCATCAGGCCGCCCACCGCACCGGCCGCATGCCGCGCCGGCGGCGCCACAGGAGCGCCGGCACCCAGCGCGCCACGGCGAAGGCGAGGAGCGGAATGACGAGCTGCAGCGTCGCATAGAGCCCCAGGAGGCGCCGGTCGCCGCCCGTCGCGGCGGCCACCGCCTCCGTCGTCACCGTGGCGACGCGGCCCGCCCCGATCATCTGCGTGGGCAGATAGAGCCCCACCGAGACCGCGACCGACACCGCCGCCGTCACGAGGAGCGACGCCGTCATCATCGCGAGGCGCACGGTCACGAAGCGGCGCACCGGCCCCGCCCCGAGGCTCGCCGCCACCGCCTCGAAGCGCGGGTCGAGCGCCTGCCAGGGCCCCGCCAGCGCGATCACCTGATAGGGCAAGGCGAACACCATGTGGGCGAGGATCACCGCCCCGAGCCCCGGCGTCAGCCCGGCCCGGATCGCGAGCACGTCGAGGCCGAAGAGGAACGCCACCTGCGGCACGATCAGCGGCACGTAGACGAGGCGGGTGGAGACGCCGCCCCGCCGCGCCGCCTCCACCAGGACGACGGCGAGGGGAAGCGCCGCCGCCGTCGCCGCGAGGGCGATCGTCAGCGTGTCGCCGAGCGTCGCCGCCGCCATCGCCAAGCGGCGCTGCCACACGGCAAGGCCCACCGTCGCGGGGAGGACGTCGGGAAACGGCCAGTAGCCCGCCACCGACTGGAGCATCAGCCCGGCGAAGGAGACGGCCATCGCCGCCACCGCGACGGCGCCGAAGCCGAGCACGGCGACCCGCGCCACGCGGTCGCGCCGCCACCTGCGGCCGCCGAGGCGCAGCCGCGCCGCCGCCCGCCCGGCGACCGCCTCGCCGGCGCGCCACAGCCCCACGAGGAGCAGCACCAGCCCCATCATCGCCACCGCCCCGGCGCTGCCGAGGAACCATCCGTCGAGGTCGGCCGCCTGCAGCCAGGTCACGATGCGCCCCCCGAGCGGGGCCGGCTGGCGCGGCCCGAGGATCATCACGACGTCCACCACCGAGGCGGCGAAGGCGAGGACGGCGAGCACCGGCAGCCGCATCTGGCGATAGACGAGCGGCCAGGCGGCGTGGAGGAAGGCCGCCATCCGCCCGTAGCCGAGGCTGCGCGCCACGCCGACGCGCCCCGCCGCCTCCACCTGCGACAGGGCGACCAGCGCCATCATGAAGAGAAAGGGCGTCTCCTTCATGGCGAGCGCGAGGACGAGGGCGATGCCGTAGGGGTCGCCCACGAGGGCGATATCGGGCGGCGCCTCGAGCCCGCTCGGCCACGGCGAGAGGAGGCGCAGCACGAACCCCGTCGGCGCGAACAGGAACACGAAGCCCGCCGCCGCCGCCGCGTGCGGCACCGAGAGGATCGGCGCGAGCAGCCGCTCGGCGACGACGAGCGAGCGCCCGCCATAGGAGGCGGCGAGGAGGAGCATCGTGAGGCCGACGCCGAGCGCCGTCGCCGCGAGTCCCGTCGCGGCGCTGAGGAGCACCGACGTCGCGATCCCCGGCGCCGCGAAGAGCGCGGCGAACGGCGCCAGCGACACGCCGCGATGGCCGAGCGCCGGCAGGTGGCCGAACGCCGGCGCGAGGATGCCGACGAGCCCCGCCGCCACCGGCAGCATCGCCGCGAGCGCCACCATCGCCGCGGCGACCCGCCATCCCCGCCCGCTCACGCCGCCGCCGCCGTCGCCATCGCCTTCCTCGTCCCCCTCCTCGTTCGGGGCCCCGAACGAAGGCAGGCGCGCGGGCCGAGGCCGGCGCCGCCGCCGGAAGGGCCCGGCCGTGACGCGCCCGCCCCCCGGCCCACGCCCACGCCGACGCCGACGCCGACGCGAGGTTGCAGGAGCGCCGGGCGCACGGCGACCGCGTGTCTGGAACCCCCACCCGCCGTCGACCCATCCCACCGTCGCGCCCGGCGGTCGGACGATCCGGCAAGGCCGAAGCTTGCGCCGGCGGACGCCGGCGGGAGCGCGACGGGGAACGTCCTCGCCTTAGAGAACGAGGCCGGAGAGAACGAGGCCGGCGCACCCGCCCCGTCCGCCGCCCCGAGCCTTGCGACCGGGGACGCGGACGGCGTCTTGCCACGTGCTTGCGGCGGCTGGCGGAGGCGAGGAATCATGCCGATATCGGTCTTCGTTTCGCAGGCGGGGCGGTCTATAGTTCCTTCATGCCGAATTCGTCCGCGCAATCCTTTCACGCGGTGTTGTTCCCGCACCGCTCGCTCAGCCGTCGCGGCTTCTGGATCACGATGGGCATCGTGACGGCCGCGCTCGGCTTCGCCGGCCTGCGCGCGCTCGCCTTCGGGGCCTGGCCGGTCGCCTGCTTCGCCGTTCTCGACGTCGCCCTTCTCTACGGCGCCTTCCGCCTCTCCTACCGCTCCGGCCGCGCCTTCGAGGAGGTGTCGGTGAGCCCGGCGGAGGTGCTGGTGCGCAAGGTCACCCCCGCCGGCCGCGTCACCGAGCATCGGTTTCAGACGATGTGGGCCCGCCTTTCCGTCACCCGGGTGGACGACGAGGGCGTCACCCGGCTCGACCTCGGCTCGCACGGCCGCTCGATCACCATCGGCGCCTTCCTCAACCCCGACGATCGCGCCTCCTTCGCCGACGCCTTCTCCGCCGCCTTGTCGCGCGCCCGCACCGGCTGAGGTGCCGCCCTCCGCGCCCGCGTTGCATCTAGGCTTTTCCACCGCGCCTCGGCCACCTATCGTTGCGGCAAAACAACGCTGCCGACAGGGCTCGGGGCGCGCCGGCTCCTGCGGACCGGGTCTCGCCCTTCCATCCTCCCCGGCATCGACATCCGTGGAGGACGCCCATGCGACCGATCAGTCTCGCCCTCGCCGTGTGCGCGGGCCTCGTCGCCGCCGGCTCCGCGCTCGCCTGCGAGTACAGCGGCGTGCGCGGCTACCATCAGCCTCGCGGCAACGAATGTCGCGCCGCCTACCGCTTCGAGGCCAGCACCTCGACCGGCGGCATCACCTTCCAAAGCGACGGCCGCACCTTCTTCTGGCAGAAGAGCGGCCACGGCCCCGACGCCAGCTACCGCCTGGTGCGCGTCTCGCCGCCGTCCGTCTCCGGCATCACCGGCACGATGTTCGCCGCACCGGGAAGCCGTGAGCTGCGCGGCTCGATCTCCTCCGGCTATTGCGGCGACGGCTACATCACGCTCACCCCGATCCCCGGCACCTGCGGCGGCTATGGCGGCGGTCCCCGCCCCGGCCCCAATCCCGATCCGGGCTACGGCCGGCCCGACCCCGGCCCCCGCCCAACCCCCGGACATGGCGGCCCCGGATATGGCGGCCCCGGCCCGCGCCCGGGCTATGGCGGCCCCGGCCGCGAGGTCCTGCCCGTCTCCGGCCGCTCCTATGGCGGCAACGTGCGCGCCCGCCCCTCGGCCCGCTCGCACCGCGTCGCCGGCCTCGGCGACGGCACCCCGATCCGCATCCTGGAAAACACCGGCGTCCACCTCAACGGCTACGACTGGTTCCTGATCGCCTGGCGCGGCGGCAGAGGCTACCAGTGGGGCGGCATCCTGTGCGCCGACAGACCCATCCGCGGCGCCTTCCACTGCCACCACTAGGAGGGCGCGTAGGGCGGCGCGAAACTCGCCTCCCACCCCTTCGCGGCGCCTTCCGATCCCCCCTCGGCGCTGCTATCTAGGGGGGATGGATGACCTCGCCCCTTTGCCCGATGCCGACGCCGCCGCCAGCGCCAACAGCGCGGGTGACGCTCGCCCCATCGAAAACGTGCGCAACTTCTCGATCGTCGCGCACATCGACCACGGCAAGTCCACCCTCGCCGACCGTCTGATCCAGGTCACCGGCTCCCTCACGGAGCGGGAGATGAAGGACCAGATCCTCGATTCCATGGACATCGAGCGCGAGCGCGGCATCACCATCAAGGCGCAAACCGTGCGCCTGATCTACCACGCCTCGGACGGCAAAGAGTATAAGCTCAACCTGATCGACACCCCCGGCCACGTCGACTTCGCCTACGAGGTGAACCGTTCGCTCGCCGCCTGCGAAGGCTCGCTCCTGGTGGTGGACGCCTCCCAGGGCGTCGAGGCCCAGACGCTCGCCAACGTCTACCAGGCGATCGACAACGACCACGAGATCATCCCCGTCCTCAACAAGGTGGATCTCCCCGCCGCCGAACCCGAGCGCATCCGCACCCAGATCGAGGAGGTCATCGGCCTCGACGCCTCGGACGCGCTGGAGATTTCGGCGAAGACCGGCCTCGGCGTGCCGGCGGTGCTCGAAGCGATCGTCAAGCGCCTGCCCGCCCCCCACGGCAACCCCGACGCGCCGCTGAAGGCGATGCTGATCGACAGCTGGTACGACGCGTATCTGGGCGTCGTGACGCTGGTGCGGATGATCGACGGGCACCTGAAAAAGGGCCAGACCATCCGCATGATGCGCACCGGCGCCAAGTACGGCGTCGACAAGGTGGGCGTCTTCACCCCCAAGATGCTCGAGGTGGACAGCCTCGGCCCCGGCGAGATCGGCTTCCTCATCGCCGGCATCAAGGAGGTCGCCGACACCCGCGTCGGCGACACCATCACCGAGGACAAGCGCCCCGCCGCCGCCCCCCTGCCGGGCTTCCGGCCGGCGATCCCGGTGGTGTTCTGCGGCCTCTTCCCCATCGACGCCAACGACTTCGAGGACCTGCGCGCGGCCATGGGCAAGCTGCGCCTCAACGACGCCTCGTTCTCGTTCGAGATGGAGACCTCCGCCGCGCTCGGCTTCGGCTTCCGCTGCGGGTTCCTGGGGCTCCTGCACCTCGAGATCATCCAGGAGCGGCTCGAGCGCGAGTTCAACCTCGACCTCATCGCGACGGCGCCGTCGGTGGTCTACAAGCTCCTCCTCACCAGCGGCGAGGAACGGGAGCTCCACAACCCCGTCGACATGCCCGAGCCCAACGAGATCGAGGAGATCGCCGAGCCCTGGATCAAGGCAACCATCCTGACGCCCGACGAATATCTCGGCGGCATCCTGAAGCTCTGCCAGGAGCGGCGCGGCATCCAGACCGAGCTTTCCTATGTCGGCAGCCGCGCCATGGTCACCTACGAATTACCGCTCAACGAGGTGGTGTTCGATTTCTACGACCGGCTGAAGTCGGTGTCGAAGGGCTACGCCTCGTTCGACTACCAGATCTCGGACTACCGGGCCGGCGACCTCGTGCGCATGAACATCCTCGTCAACGCCGAGCCGGTGGATGCGCTCGCGATGCTCGTCCACCGCTCCCAGGCCGAGCGGCGCGGGCGGGCGATGTGCGAGAAGCTCAAGGAGCTGATTCCGCAGCACATGTTCGTCATCCCGATCCAGGCGGCGATCGGCGGCCGCATCATCGCCCGCGAAACGATCCGCGCCCTGCGCAAGGACGTGACGGCCAAGTGCTACGGCGGCGACGCCACCCGCAAGCGCAAGCTTCTGGAAAAGCAGAAGGCGGGCAAGAAGAAGATGCGCCAGTTCGGCAAGGTGGAGATCCCGCAGGAGGCGTTCATCGCCGCCTTGAAGGTCGACAGCTGATCGCGCTTCGTCGCTACGAAGCATCTCCCAGCGTCCTCGACCGAAATGCGAGGGGCCGCTGTGACCACTGAAGCGCGGTACGACGCCGCCTCCCTCACGCTCGCCAACGGCGCGCTCGTCGAGAGCGAGAAGCTCCGACCGGGCGTCGTCTTCGACCATGACGAGGGCGACCGGGTCGTCGGCATCGAAATCCTCGGCGCCCGGCAAGAGCGCCCCGCATCCCTCCCCACGCCAATCTCCCGGTAGCTCAAGCCCGCCGGCGAGGAGCCGCGGATGCCGGAGGGGTCGGGTCGCCCGTCTTATCCCCGCCCCGGTCCACGATGCCATACTCCCCCTGCCCTCGGCCGAGGGGAGGCGTGTCCGGACCGGCCGATGCGAGGATCGAGGGCTTCGGCGGTCGGCCTTTTCGCGGAGCAACGCACACCGCGGAAGGCCGGCGGATCGGATGGGCCCTCAGCGGCGCGTCGCACCGACCCTAAGTGCGGGCCACGGCTGCAGCACCTCTGGCGGCACGGCCGATGCCAACCGCTGAGCGGGCACGCGGACGCTTCGTCCCGCGCGGCGAGTACGCCCCCGACCGAGCCAGCTGCCGAACGGCGGGACGCATGGAGCGACCCACCATTATCATCACGAGGTCGCGCCATGCGTCCCGTCCCGCCCCACCACACCGCCGCGCGGCCGCCGCGCCGGCGCTCTTCGCGCAGGCTCACCCCTTCGCCGACAGCGCCCGCGCCGCCGCCGTGTAGCCGCCGCCCGCCCCGTCGATGAAGTGGAAGTGCCCGTCGTCGCCGAGGGCGGGCACGATGCAGGTCATCAGCGCCGCGTCCTGGCCGAAGAGGCCGTAGACCAGCGCCCCCGCCGCCTCGGCCGCGTCGAGATGGTCGACGAGCGCCGCCTCCAGCGCCGCGTCGCCGTCGAGGGTGAGCTGCAGCCCGTCGCCGAACTTGCGGAAGTCGGCGTTGAGCGCCACCAGCGCCCGGTAGGCCGCCGGATCGAACACGCCGATGCGGATGCCGGTGCGGAACACCAGCCAGCCGAGCGCCTGGTGCGCCATCACCCGGAGCGTCCGCCGCCACGCCGGCGCCCGGCCCCGCGTCGCCAGCGCCTCGAGCCGCGCCCCCCGCGCCGAGAAGGCGGCGATCTCGGGCGCCTCCCGCAGCGGCCGGCTCGACACCTCGCCCACGAGCGCCAGCACCCCGTCGACCGCGGCACGAAACGCCGCGTCACCCGCCGGCCCCGGCCGCGCCACCATCGACAGCATCCGCCCGTTGCGCGCCGCGATCGGCTTCCACCGGCACGACAAGCCCCTGAGATCGGGCCGCGCCCCCTCCCCCGCCGGCGGCACGGCGAAGTCGCCCGCCTTCATCCGCGCCTCGGCGAAGGCGAGGCCGCCGCCGTCGAACATCGCGTAGGCGACATGCGGCGTCGGCCGGAACACGGCGACCCGCACGTCCCGCCCCGCCGCACGCACCGCCGCCACCGGAACGAGGGCCGCCCGCAGATCGAGGCCGAGATCGTCGCGCACCCAGGCGGCGGTCTCGCCGAGCACCGTCGCGGCGGCCTCCCGGTCGGCGCCGGGCAGGGCGAAGGCGCAGCCATCCCCGCCGAAGCTGAAGGCAAAGTCCCGCGTTCCGAGGCGATTGATCATCGCGCTGATCGCCGAAGCCCCGGCGATGTTCACGGCCTTATAATCGCCGCGTGCCACCGCGTCGGTGGAGTTCACCACGTCGGTGAGCCCCAGCACCCAGTCGTCCGGCACGCTGCGATAGACGTGGCCGTCGGTCACGTCGGCAAAACTGTCGAAGGTCAGGAAGGAGTCGAGCCGTCCCATGGCGCCACCTCAAGGGTCCGTCCCCCATCTACGGTGGCGAAGGCCGTGCGTCCGCGATGTTCACGGCCATTTCATCGCGCCGGCGCGCGGCGACTCGTCCCACGCGCCGGCGCCCGCCTCATCCGGAAACGGCAGCCCCGCCGATCACCACGAGGACGATGAAGATCGCCGCGATGACGAGGAAGACGAAAAACAAGATCCGCGCGATGGTCGCCGCTCCGGCGGCAATGCCGGTAAAGCCGAAGAGGCCCGCAATCACGGCGACGACGGCGAAAATAATCGCCCAGGTAAGGAAGTCCATCGGTCACGCTCCATCAGGTTCGATGACCGAAAAATCACTGCCCGGGCAGGAAGGTTCCATCAAAGCGAAACAAACTGCGCCGGCTCACCCCTCCGGCCGGACCGCCACCACCGCCACGATGACGAGAAACGCGACCACCGCGAGCTTCCACACGTCGCCGCGGCGGCGCAGTCCCGGCAGGCCGAGGGGCCGGATGAGATGGGCGGCCATGGCGATGAGGACGATGGCGGATACGATCTTCGTCATGGCCCCGACCCTAGCCGGGCGGGCGCCCACCGCAAGCCCCGTGGCGGGCGGCCCACCCCTTTGTGGCACGGCCCCTCTTCGCCCCGATCCTCGTGGCTCGGCTCCTCGCGGCTCGGATCCGGGGCGGCTCCGGCGCCGCCCGGCTCAGCGCACCAGCGACAGGGAGGGCGAGGGACGCATCAGCTCCCCGCGCGTGACGTAGCGCAGGATCGCCACCACCTGCTCCGGCGTCTCGCACACCGCGAGCGCCGCCGCGTCCACCTCCTTGAGGGCGTGGGTGTGCTCCTTGGCGTGCATCACGACGTAGGGGGTCCCGAGGGCGGCGGCATAGCCGGCGTCGAACGCCGCGTTCCACTGGCGATAGTCCTCGCCGAACCGGATCACCACGAGGTCGGCCTCGCCCATCAGGGTGCGATTGCGGATGGCGTTGAGCTTGGCGCCCTTGTGGTCCTTCCAGAACGGGTTGTCCTCGTGCCCGAGAATGGTGGTACCACAGTCGTCGGAGGCGGAGTGGTCTTCCACCGGACCGGTGAGGTCCACCGGCAGATCGAACTCGTCCACCCCGTCGGCGATCTGCTCGCGCCACTGCGTATGGATCTCGCCGGAAAGGTAGACGGTGAGCTCGACTTCCATGGGGGTCGTCCTGTCGCAAGGGAGGATCTTCGGCTTCCCTATGTGGCAGACCGCACGCCGTTTGAAACCCCTTGCCGGCTAACCGGGTGGAAAGCATCGGCGGGATAGACGTTCATCGAGAGCGGCACGACACGCGCGAAACCCCCGCACACTCGGTGCGGATCGAGGAGGATCGGATGACGGCGAGACTGGCGATGGTGGCACTTTTCGTCGCGGCACCCCTGGCCGCCGCGCAGGCCCAGAACGGCTTCGGCGACACCCAGCTCGCCTATAAGAACGGCGTCGTCTACGACGACGATCTCGTGCCCGGCGTGGGCATGAACTCGCCCTTCCTGGTGGAGGAGCAGGCCGGCTCCTCCAGCTATCAGGACTACCGGCGCACCGATTCGCCCAACCTCATCGGCAACGACGGGCGCATCTCCAACCAGATCTATCAGGACGCCGACCGGGCGGCGAGCCGGCTCGGGCGGCGCAGCTACCAGGACTGAGGCGGCGCCTCAGCCGGCGGCGACGCTCGCCATCGGCGCGACCTCGGCGAGAGCCGGGCCGAGCTCGGCCTCGAAGAGGTCGAGCAGCGCGTCGGAGACGGCCGTCACGCGGATGCAGCGATCCTGCGGCGCCACGAACGGCATGCGCACGAACACCCCGCGGGTGGCGAGCGCGGCGACGAGCGCCCGGGCGACCGCCCCGTCGCAGCCGGTGTCGATGGTGACGAAGTTGGTGTCGCTCGGCAGCGCCGTCATGCCGTGGGCGGCGGCGATGTCGCCGATGCGGGCCTTGGCGGCGGCGACGGCGTGGAGCACCGCGTCGAGGTGGGCCTGGTCGCCGAGCGCGGCGAGGGCGCCGGCCTGCGCCACGCGGTTCACGCCGAAGTGGTTGCGCACCTTGTCGAACGCCTTGGCGAGCTCCGGCGTCGTGATCGCGTAGCCGATGCGCATCCCGGCGAGCCCATAGGCCTTCGAGAAGGTCCTGAGGCGGATGAGGCCCGGATGCTCCAGCCCGATCGGCGGCACCGCCGACGGGTCGGCGAACTCGGCATAGGCCTCGTCGAGGGCGAGGACGGCGCCTTCGGGCATCGCCTCGATCAGCCCCGCGATGCGCCCGGCCGGATGGGAGGAGCCCATCGGGTTGTCGGGGTTGGCGAAATAGGCGAGCGGCGCCGCCTCGGCCCGCACCGCCGCGAGGATCGCGTCCGGGTCCTCGTGGTCGCCGGCATAGGGCACCGTCACGAGGCGGCCGCCGAAGCCGTTCACGTGGTAGTTGAAGGTCGGATAGGCGCCCGCCGAGGTGACGACGGGCGTCCCCTCGCGGACGAAGAGGCGGACGAGGTTCTGAAGGAGGCCGTCGATCCCCTCGCCCACCGCGATGCGCTCGACCGCGACGCCGTGATGGGCGGCGAGCGCGGCCTTGAGGTCGAAGTTCTCAGGATCGCCGTACATCCACGCCCCGGCCGCCGCCTCGCTCATGGCGGCGATCGCCTTCGGCGAGGGGCCGAAGGCGTTTTCGTTGGCGCCGGCGCGCACCGTGAAGGCGGCGCCGCGGGCGCGCTCCTGCGCCTCGGGCCCCACGAAGGGGACCGAGGCCGGAAGCTGCGCAACGAGGGGCGTGAACGGCGGTGTCATTCAGTACCTGTAGGCTTCGGTCTTGTACGGGCCGTCCTGCTCGACGCCGATGTAGGCGGCCTGCTCCTGCGACAGCTTGGTGAGCTTGGCGCCGAGCTTGGCGAGGTGCAGCTCGGCCACCTTCTCGTCGAGGTGCTTGGGCAGCACGTAGACCTTGTTCTCGTAGGCGCCGCCGTTGTTCCAGAGCTCGATCTGGGCGAGCGTCTGGTTGGAGAACGACGCCGACATCACGAAGGAGGGGTGCCCCGTGGCGTTGCCGAGGTTCACGAGGCGGCCTTCGGACAGAAGGATCATGCGCTTGCCGTCGGGGAACTCGACGAGGTCCACCTGCGGCTTCACGTTCTTCCACTTCATGTTCTTCAGGCCGGCGACCTGAATCTCGTTGTCGAAGTGGCCGATGTTGCAGACGATCGCCATGTCCTTCAGCTTGCGCATGTGGTCGACCGTGAGGACGTCCTTGTTGCCCGTGGCGGTGACGACGATGTCGGCACGCGGGGCGGCGTCTTCCACGGTCACGACCTCGAAGCCGTCCATCGCAGCTTGAAGCGCGCAGATCGGGTCGATCTCGGTCACGAGCACGCGGGCGCCGGCACCGGCGAGCGAGGCGGCCGAGCCCTTGCCCACGTCGCCGTAGCCGCAGACGATGGCGACCTTGCCGGCCATCATCACGTCGGTGCCGCGACGGATCGCGTCGACGAGGGACTCGCGGCAGCCATACTTGTTGTCGAACTTCGACTTGGTGACCGAGTCGTTGACGTTGATCGCCGGGAAGGCGAGCTCGCCGCGCTTTTCCATCTGGTAGAGGCGCAGCACGCCCGTGGTGGTCTCCTCCGACACGCCGCGGATGTTGGCCTTGCAGCGCGAATAGAAGGTCGGGTCGGTGGCGAGGCGGGCCTTGATGGTCTCGAAGAGGTAGGTCTCCTCCTCGTTGGACGGGCTCTCGAGAACCGACGGGTCGGTCTCGGCTTGCGCGCCCAGCATGACGAGCAGCGTCGCATCGCCGCCGTCGTCGAGGATCATGTTGCAGGTCTCGCCGTCGCCCCAGTCGAGGATCTGGTCGGCGTACTGCCAGTATTCCTGCAGCGTCTCGCCCTTGATGGCGAACACCGGGATGCCGGCGGCGGCGATGGCCGCGGCGGCGTGGTCCTGGGTGGAGAAGACGTTGCAGGACGCCCAGCGCACCTCGGCGCCGAGAGCGACGAGCGTCTCGATCAGCACCGCGGTCTGAATGGTCATGTGCAGCGAGCCGGCGATCCGGGCGCCCTTGAGGGGCTGCGCAGCGGCGTTCTCTTCGCGAACCGCCATCAGGCCGGGCATCTCCACCTCGGCCATTCCGATCTCGGTGCGGCCGTAGTCGGCGAGCTCGATGTCTTTGACGACGTAGTTCACGTCCGAAAGCGTCATGGATCTTTCCCTTGGGTCTGTTGGGCGGTGTATAGGGTGCCTCCGGCGCGCATGCAACGACATAAAGATATCATTATGCCGATATCTCATGTGCGCAGACGACCACCCTGCGGCCCCGATGCCGACGGCGGGGCGGATTCGCCCTGCCGCTCCAACGCGGTGCGGCCGCTCGCCGCCCCTGGCCGATGACCGTGCCGACGCACCGAGGGGGGGTGGGCCACCTGCAGGACGTGTGACATAGTGCGGGGCGATTGCCGGTCGACAAAGGATTAGCGCATGAGTCTCCCCTCGACCAACGCCGACGAAGCCACCACCTCCTTCGTCGAGATGACCGGCCCGCCGCGGCCCGGTCCCACGCGTGTGCTGATGATCCACCCGCGCTTCATGGGCGGATCCTTCTGGTCGTTCGAGAAGACGTCGCGCATGTACGGCGCCGAGTATCCGATGCCGCCGCTCGGCCTCGCCACGGTTGCCGCGATGCTACCGGACGACTGGCCCGTGCGCATCGTCGACCGCAACATCGAGACCTTGAGCGATGCCGACATCGAGGCGGCCGACCTCATCATGACGGGCGGGATGCTGCCGCAGCGGGCCGACCTGCTGCACGTGATCGACTGGGCCCACAGCCTCGGCAAGAAGGTGATGATCGGCGGCCCCGACATCATGTCGAGCCCCGACGTCTTCGCCCATGTCGACTTCGTCGTGGTGGGCGAAGCCGAGAGCGTCATCGGCGAGGTGATCGCAGCCTGGCGGAACGGCGCCGAGCGCGGCCGCTTCGACGCCGAGAAGTTCAAGGCCGACGTGACGCACTCGCCCATCCCGCGCTTCGAGCTGCTGAAGCGCGAGAAATATCTTCAGATGACCGTGCAATATTCGCGCGGCTGTCCGTTCACCTGCGAGTTCTGCGACATCATCGAGCTCTTCGGCCGCAAGCCGCGCACGAAGACCAACGCGCAGATCCTCTCCGAGCTCGACGCGATCCACGCCCTCGGCTATCGCGGCCACGTCAACTTCGTCGACGACAATCTCATCGGCAACAAGAAGGCGGTGAAGCAGTTCCTGCCCGAGCTGATCCGCTGGCAGGAAGAGCGCAACTACCCGTTCGACTTCTCCACCGAGGCGTCGCTGAACCTCGCCGACGACGACGACTTGATGGCGATGCTGTCGAAGGCCGGCTTCCTCGGCGTGTTCATCGGCATCGAAAGCCCGGACGACAACGTTCTCAACGCCACCAAGAAGAAGCAGAACACCAAGCGCAACATCGCCGAGAGCGTGCACAAGGTGTACGCCTCGGGGCTCGCGGTGCTGGCGGGCTTCATCGTGGGCTTCGACGAGGAGAAGGGGTCGGTGGGCGACGCCATCGCCGACCTCATCGAGGAAGCGGCGATCCCCATCGCGATGGTGGGCCTACTTTACGCCCTGCCCGAGACCGGGCTCACGCGCCGTCTTGCGAAGGAAGGGCGGCTCCACCCCCCGCTTTCGATGGAAGAGGCTCTCGCCGAAGGCAGCGCCGACCAGTGCACCCAGGGCCTCAACTTCGACACGCTGCGCCCGCGCGCCGAGATCCTGCGCGACTTCCGCACCGTGGTGGCCCGCACCTACGACCTCAAGGCCTATCACCGCCGGGTGCGGCGCCTCGCCGATCTACTGCGCTTCGATCACGCCAATATCGACGTGCTGCGCTCGGGCTTCATGAAGAATGCGCTGTTCGTCCTGCGCCTCTCCTGGGTGATGGGGATTACCGCCAAGGAGGGCAAGCGGCTCTATTGGGGCACGCTGCTGCATGCCGCGCGCCGCGACACGCGCTCGCTGGAGGCGGTGTTCCTATCGCTCGCCGCCTATACCCACACGGGGCCGTTCTCCCGGGACGTGTTGAAGGCGATCGACGCCAAGATCGCCTCCCTGCCGTTCGAACCGGCGACGCCGGCGCTGGCGGCCGAATAGGCCGAAGCGGAGCCGCGCGACGTCGACCGCCGCGCGGCGACAGCGTCACTTCGGCTTGACGCGCTCGACGGGCAGGCGCTCGTTCTTCTCGCCTTCCATCGCCTCGACGACGGGGTTGGTCTCGTCGCCGCGAGCATCCTCGGGGCGCGTGGTGCCGAGCGTCTCGCCGAGCACGTTGCCGCTGCCCTGCGGCGCTTCGGCCTGCTGCGACGGCGCGCCATGCGCGGCGTTCTTTTCGGGGAGCGGCTTGGGGCCGGCGGCCTCCGCTGCGGTTGTGGCGCCGAGCGCGGCGATGGCCACGATCGCCAGCATGGCTTTCGTCATTTGAAACTCCATTGCCGAACAAAACGGCTATGGCTTGCCTCTTCCACGTTCCCCGAACCGGCGCAACATCCTCGAGCATCCCGCACGGCGGCCATTCAGCGCATGGCGACGACGTCGTCGGAGCCCCGGCCGTGCCGTCGGAGATCGCCTCAAACGAATTCGGCCGCGATCGTGACGACGCGGCCGAACCGAATTGAACTTCGACGATGGTCGAGAACGGCGGAGCCGCCCTCCCCGCGCGGACGCCTCAGATGGCGGCCTTCACGGTGCGCAGCGTGGCGATGCGGCGGTTGGCCTCGTCGCGCTCGCCGCCCTCCAGCGCGGCGGCGGCCTCTTCGGCCTCCGCGATGATCTCGTCCATCGCCTCGGCGGAGAGGTCTTCGACCGCCGTCGCGGCCTCGGCGAGCACCGTGCAGCTCTCGCCGTTCATGTCGCAGAACCCGCCGTCGATGAAGACGCGCTGCTTGCCGGCGGGGCCGCCGGTCACTTCCATGATGCCGGGCTCGAGCAGGGCGAGGAGCGGCGCGTGGCCGGCCATCACCTGGAGTTCGCCCTCCGCCCCCGGGAGGAGCACGGCCTCCACATCACCGGAGAACAAGAGCTTCTCCGGCGAGACGAGTTCGAAGGGAAAGGTGGCGGCCATGGTCGTCGGTCCTTGAAGGGCAGGTCAAATGCGCGGAGCGCGGCGCCGGAACGCCGCGCCGGGGCGTGGATCAGGCGGCTTCGGCGAGCTCCTGAGCCTTCTCGATCGCCTCGTCGATGGTGCCGACCATGTAGAAGGCCGCCTCCGGAAGGTCGTCATACTTGCCGTCCACCAGGCCGCGGAAGCCCTTGATGGTGTCGGCGAGCTCGACGAACACGCCCGGCTTGCCGGTGAACACCTCGGCGACGTGGAAGGGCTGCGACAGGAAGCGCTCGATCTTGCGGGCGCGCGCCACCGTCATCTTGTCCTCTTCGGAGAGCTCGTCCATGCCCAGGATCGCGATGATGTCCTGCAGCGACTTGTAGCGCTGCAGCACCTGCTGCACGTCGCGGGCGGTCTTGTAGTGCTCCTCGCCGAGGATCTGCGCCGAGAGGAGGCGCGAGGTGGAGTCGAGCGGGTCCACCGCCGGATAGATGCCCTTTTCCGCGATCGAGCGGTTGAGCGTGGTGGTCGCGTCGAGGTGGGCGAAGGAGGTGGCCGGGGCCGGGTCGGTCAGGTCGTCGGCCGGCACGTAGATCGCCTGCACCGAGGTGATCGAGCCCTTGGTGGTGGTGGTGATCCGCTCCTGCAGCGCGCCCATGTCGGTCGCGAGCGTCGGCTGGTAGCCCACCGCCGAGGGAATGCGGCCGAGCAGCGCCGACACCTCGGAGCCCGCCTGGGTGAAGCGGAAGATGTTGTCGACGAAGAAGAGCACGTCCTGGCCCTGGTCGCGGAAGTGCTCGGCGATCGTGAGGCCGGAGAGGGCGACGCGGGCACGCGCGCCCGGCGGCTCGTTCATCTGGCCGTAGACCAGGGCGCACTTGGAGCCCTCGCCGCCGCCCAGCTTGTTCACGCCGGACTCGATCATCTCGTGATAGAGATCGTTGCCCTCGCGGGTGCGCTCGCCGACGCCGGCGAACACCGAGAAGCCGCCGTGCGCCTTGGCGACGTTGTTTATGAGCTCCTGGATGAGCACCGTCTTGCCGACGCCGGCGCCGCCGAAGAGGCCGATCTTACCGCCGCGGGCGTAGGGGGCGAGCAGGTCGACGACCTTGATGCCGGTGACGAGGATCTCCGCCTCGGTCGACTGCTCGACGTAGGACGGAGCCGGGGCGTGGATCGGGCGGGTGGTGTCGTAGGTGATCGGGCCCGCCTCGTCGATCGGCTCGCCGATGACGTTCATGATGCGCCCGAGCGTGCCGTCGCCCACCGGCATCTCGATCGGCGTGCCGGTGTCGGTCACCGTCTGGCCGCGCACGAGGCCCTCGGTGGCGTCCATGGCGATGGTGCGGACCGTGTTCTCGCCGAGGTGCTGCGCAACCTCCAGAACCAGGCGCTGACCGTTGTTGTCGGTATGCAGCGAGTTCAGGATCGCCGGCAGGTGGTCGGTGAACTTCACGTCCACGACGGCGCCGATCACCTGGGTGATTTCTCCGGTTGCAGTCTCAGCCATGGGGCGGGGTCCTTGGGATCTTGACGTGATGAATGCTTTGAACGGCTTCGGCGGAACGCGCAAGAGATCTTGCGCACATCATGCCGGACATCGGCCGTTCGTGCGATAATTCTGACCGACAACCCGCTCCACGTTGGCAAGGGTCGCGAGGAGGTCGGCTTGTTCCTTACGTTCGTCGGGGGAGAGCTCGACGGCGAGCGTCCCCTCCCGCACACCACGGCGAACCGCGGTCATCTCCATGCCGGTCTGTTTGGCGAGGGAGACGAGCATGTCGTAGGCCTCGGCCACCTTGGCGGCGCGGGCCGGGTCGTCGGCGAGATAGCGCGCCATGCAGCCGCAATAGTCGCCCCCTTGCGGGATGAACTCCGCGACCACCGACTGGGCGTGCGCGTCGGCGGCGACGTATCGCTCGCACATCGTCTCCACCTTGGCGTCGGCGGCCGAATGCGCGACGCCGAGGAACAGCGCCGGCAGGCCGAACACGGCGAGGGTGACGATGAGACGAAGCATCCGAACTCCTGTCGAACGGCACCGCCGAAGCGGCGCGATCGGCTTCCTAGAGCGCCTCGGCGCCGGAGATGATCTCGATCAGCTCCTTGGTGATCTGCGCCTGGCGGGTTCGGTTGTACTGCAGCGTCAACCGGTCGATCATCTCGCCGGCATTGCGGGTGGCATTGTCCATCGCCGACATGCGTGCGCCCTGCTCCGACGCAGCATTCTCGAGCAGCGCTCGGAAGATCTGCACGCGGATGTTGCGCGGCACCAGCGCGTCGAGGATGTCCGTCGCGTCCGGCTCGTACTCGTAGACGGCGTTGCCGGCGTGGGTGTCCTCCTCGGAGGCGTGCACCTCGGCGGCGGCCGGAATGAGCTGGAGACCGGTGGGCTTCTGGCTGATCACCGAGCGGAACTCGGCGTAGTAGAGCGTCGCGACGTCGAACTCGCCGGCCTCGAACATGTCCACCAGCTTGTCGCCGACCTCGTGCGCCTGCTGGAAGCCGACGCGGCGCACCGACTTGAAGTCGATCAGGCCGACGATCTGCTCGCGGAACAGGCGCCGCAGAATGTCGAAGCCCTTGCGGCCGACGCAGAGGAACTTGACCTCCTTGCCGGCGGCCATCAGGTCGCGCGCGTCGAACACCGCCTTGCGCACGATCGAGGAGTTGAAGCCGCCGCAGAGCCCGCGCTCGGCCGTGCAGACGACGAGCAGGTGCGTGTCCGACTTGCCGTTGCCGGTCATCAGGACCGGAGCGTCCGGGTCGCCGGCCGTCATCTGGGCGAGGTTGGCGAGGACGGCGGCCATGCGCTCGGCATAGGGGCGGGAGGCTTCGGCAGCCTCCTGCGCACGGCGCAGCTTCGCCGCGGCCACGAGCTGCATGGCCTTGGTGATCTTCTGCGTCGCCTTCACCGAGGCGATGCGGACTTTGAGATCCTTGAGAGACGGCATCTGTGTTTCCTGGCCGGCGGCAAAGGGGCCTTAGGCCGCCTTCGCCGTCTCCTGCGACGCGAACGTCTTCGTATAGCTCTCCACGGCGGCCTTCAGCTTCGCGCCGAGCTCGTCGGTGAGCTGCTTTTCCTTGAAGATGCCGTCGAGGATGTCCTTGTGCTGACCGCGCATCAGGATCAGCAGGCCCTCCTCGTAGCGGCCGACGTCGCCGACGGGGATGCCGTCGAGGTAGCCGTTCACGCCGGCGTAGATCACGGCGACCTGCTCGGGCGTCGTCAGCGGCGAGAACTGCGGCTGCTTCAGAAGCTCGGTGAGGCGGGCGCCGCGGGCGAGGAGACGCTGGGTCGTCGCATCGAGGTCGGAGCCGAACTGCGCGAAGGCGGCCATCTCGCGATACTGCGCGAGCTCGCCCTTAATCTTGCCGGCGACCTGCTTCATCGCCTTGATCTGGGCCGAGGAGCCCACGCGCGACACCGAGAGGCCGACGTTCACCGCCGGGCGGATGCCCTGGTAGAACAGGTCGGTCTCGAGGAAGATCTGGCCGTCGGTGATCGAGATGACGTTGGTCGGGATGAACGCCGACACGTCGTTGCCCTGGGTCTCGATGACCGGCAGCGCGGTGAGCGAGCCGGCACCGTGCTCGTCGCTCATCTTGGCGGCGCGTTCCAGCAGGCGGGAGTGGAGGTAGAAGACGTCGCCCGGGTAAGCTTCGCGGCCCGGCGGACGGCGCAGGAGCAGCGACATCTGGCGGTAGGCGACGGCCTGCTTGGACAGGTCGTCGTAGCCGATCACCGCGTGCATGGCGTTGTCGCGGAAGAACTCGCCCATGGCGCAGCCGGTGAAGGGCGCCAGGAACTGCATCGGCGCCGGATCGGAGGCGGTGGCGGCGATGACGATGGAGTACGGCAGCGCGCCCGACTCTTCGAGCACCTTCACGAACTGGGCGACCGTGGAGCGCTTCTGACCCACGGCGACGTAGATGCAGTAGAGCTTCTCGCTCTCGGCGCCGGCGTCGTGCAACGGCTTCTGGTTCAGGAAGGTGTCGAGGATGATCGCGGTCTTGCCGGTCTGGCGGTCGCCGATGATCAGCTCGCGCTGGCCGCGGCCCACCGGGATCAGCGCGTCCACCGCCTTGAGGCCGGTCGACATCGGCTCGTGCACCGACTTGCGCGGGATGATGCCGGGCGCCTTCACGTCCACGCGGCGGCGCTCGGTGTACTCGATCGGGCCCTTGCCGTCGATCGGGTTGCCGAGCGCGTCGACCACGCGGCCGAGAAGGCCCATGCCGACCGGGGCGTCGACGATGGCGCCGGTGCGCTTCACGGTGTCGCCCTCGCGGATCGCGCGGTCGTCGCCGAACACCACGACGCCGACATTGTCGACTTCGAGGTTCAGCGCCATGCCGCGGATGCCGCCCGGGAACTCCACCAGCTCGCCGGCCTGCACCTTGTCGAGACCATAGACGCGGGCGATGCCGTCACCGATGGACAGCACCGTACCGACTTCGGAAACCTCGACCTCTTGGCCGAAATTCTTGATCTGATCCTTGAGGATGGCCGAGATCTCGGCGGCGCGGACGTCCATCTTATGCGGCTTCCTTCATGGCATTGCGCAGGGCCGCGAGGCGGGTGCGCACGCTGGTGTCGATCATCTGGCTGCCGAGACGCACGATGAGGCCGCCGATCAGCGACGCGTCGACGTGGGTCTCGAGCTTAACGGTTCCGCCGGCCTTTTCGGCCAGCACGCCCACGAGTGCCTTCTGCTGCTCCTCGGTGAGCGGCTCGGCGCTGGTGACGATGGCGATCGTCTCACCGCGATGGCTGGCGAGGAGCGCATCAAACGTCTTCAGCATGCCCGGCAGGGCGAACAGGCGGCGATTCTTGGCGACGAGCTTGATGAAATTGGCGACGAGGCCGGTGACGCCGGCCTTCTCCATCACGGCGGAGAGGCCCTTGATCTGCTCTTCGGCGGCGAAGACCGGGCTTGCGACCAGGCGTCGCAGGTCGGCACTTTCATCGAGCAAAGCGCGCAGCGTGGCGACGTTCGCCTCGACGGCTTCGAGCGCATCGTCGTCCCGCGCAAGGTCGAACAGCGCGGAGGCATAGCGGTGGGCAACGCCGGAGGTTTCGAAATCGGCCAAGGAGCGTGCTCTTTCGTGGTCGGGCGCGGCCCTCACACGAGCCGCCATCATCGGCGGGCCGATAGCATAGGGTTTCGGAGGGCGCAACGCCGGCCCGGCGCCGATCGGGCGAAAGCCCACGACGAGAGCGCGATGGGCGAACGAAAATGCGCCTGCCGCGACGGCCCGCCCCTTCCCCCCGCGGCCGATCGCGGCGGGAGGGCGACGGCTCACGCGGCCGGCGCGGGCGAGGCTCCTTCGGGCGAGGAGCGGCGCGTCAGGCGCTGCGGACGGTGGGGCGCCTGTCGTTCGCGACGGTGCCGATGAAGCGCTCGATGGTGGCGCCGAGCCGCTCGCTCGATTCCTTGAGGGAATCGGAGAGGCTGGAGACGTTGCCCGCCACCGATCGCGTCTCGCCCACCTTCGATTCCACGCCCTTGACGTTGCCGGCGACGGTGCGCGTCTGGTTGGAGACGATCGACACGTTGCGCGAGATCTCGTCGAGCGCGGTGCTCTGCTCCTCCACCGAGGCGGACACGGCGGCGGAGTTGGTGTTCACCTCGCCGATCGCGTTGTCGATGGTGCGGATCGCCTGCACGACCTCCGACACGTCGCCGCTCACCTGGCCGATCACGCGGCTGATGTCCTCGGTCGCCTTGCCGGTCTGGTCGGCGAGCTGCTTCACCTGCTGGGCGACCACCGCGAACCCCTTGCCCGCCTCACCCGCGCGCGCGGATTCAATTGTGGCATTGAGCGCCAACAGGTTGATCTGTCCGGCGATGCCGTTGATCAGGTCGATCACCTCGTGGATCTGCTCGGAGCGGGTCTGCAGACCGCTCACCTTCCGGTCGGCCTGAGCCGAGGCCTCGGTCGCGAGACGGGTGAGACGCGCGACATTCTGGAGCTGGGTGGAGATGTCCCGGATCGACATGGACATCTCTTCGATCGCCGCGGCGACGCTCTGCACGCTGGAGCCGGTCGCCTCGGCGGCGCTGCTCACGCTCTGGGTGTAGTCGAAGCTGTCGCCGGCGACGCCCTCGAGCGAGTGGGCGGCGTTGCCGAGGCTGAAGCCGGCGTCCGCGAGAGCCCGCAGGAGGTCGCTCGACTGGCCGCGGAACTCGGCCACGGCCTCCGAAACGCGCTGGGCCTGGCGGGCCTTCTCCTCGGCTTCGGCGACCTGCCGGGCCGAGATCTGCTCGTTCTCGATGCCGGCCTCGCGGAACACCTCCAGCGCGCGCGACATGTCGCCGATCTCGTCCTGGCGCGACACGCCGGTGATCTCCACCGACCACTCGTGGTCGCGCAGCTTCTCGGTGACGTCGGTCAAGCGCCGCAGGGGCAGCACCACCGAGCCGCGCACCATCATCGCCATCATGACGCAGAAGATCACCACCATCAGGCTGGAGCCGAGGGAGATCACCTCGAGGAGGATGAGATTGCCGGCCTGGCGCTGCTGGGCGTTGTGCAGGGCCGCGACGTTCGCGGCCCGCTGGCGCGAGAAGGCGCTGTCGATCTTGTCCCACAGCGAGCGGTTCTGCACCGATTCCTCGCGCAGCCGCGCGATGTCGACGGTGTAGGGATCCTCGGTGTCGGCGATCTGGCGCTCGACGACCTGCCGGCGCCAGCGCTCGACGAGAGCGGCGATCTCCTGCGCCGTCGCATGTGCGCTCGAGCCGTCCTCCGATTGGGCGAGCACGTCGTCGCGCTCCCGATCGATCGCGGCGAGATGGTCGCTCAGAACGCCCAGATACTCGATGTCGCTGGAGTTCAGGAGACGCAGCACGGTCTTGTGCGCATCCTGCAGGGCGCTGCGATACTTCTCGAACGCAGCGGCGCGCCCGGTGATCGCGTCGGCCGTCACGACGTCGCGCTGCAGCCGCAGCGACTGGAAGAAGATCAGGCCCGCGGCGACGACGGTCACGCTCAGGATGGCGCCGAAGGCGATCAGCACCTTCCGATAGATCGAGAGATTGGCCATCATCGTGCGTGTTTCCTGCGCTGGAGCTCGGTGAGGTTGACCTCGAAGGTCGCCGCGCCGATCGCCGATCCCGACTGCGGATCCTTGACCGCGAGGTTGACCTGGGCGCGCCAGGTGCCGGTCGTGTCCTCGAACTCGGCTTCGTCGATGAACACGGCGTTCGGACCCACTTTATAGGTGCGCTGATATTTCGCCTCGTCGCCTTGCCAGTAGTCGGAGGTGATGTTGCTCTGGGCGACGTTGAGGCCGCTCGCATCCATCAGGATGATCTCGGTGAAGAGCCCCAGCGAGTGGGCCTGGATGCGGGTCAGATAGTTCGATGTCGGGCTGGCGAGGGTCACGGCGATCAGCGGCTGCTTGGTCTGCTCGCGCTCGGCCCGCCACTGCGCGTCGAGCGCGTCGATCACGCTTTGCGGCGGATTGGCCCGCCGCCGGTTCTGGTTCTCCACCGCCAGGACGACGATCTCGCTCTCGAGCACCCCGCGGATGCGCTCCACGAGCTCGGCGTCGATCAGCTCGATCGTCGGCTCGCTTAAGGGCTGAGCAGTGAGCCGGCTCGAAGGTGCCGCCTCGATGCCTTCCGCGGCGCCGACCGACAGGCTCGCCGCCAGCACCATTCGCGCCAATAGGCTCCGTCCTCGCCGCATCGTCGCCCCCGTTTGCCTCTCCCGCGCCGCCTGGCCGCGGCCGACGCCGCGTCCGACGAGACGCCACTCGTGTGCGGGACGGCGCACGGCGTCCGCCCCGACGATGACGTAACGTGAGATGATTGCGCAGGGCTGGAAGTCCGGCGGCGCGGCTCCGCGAGAGCGCTCAGAGGCTCCGCCTCGCCCCGCTCGGGTCGACCCGCAGCCAGCCGAGAAGGCGCCCGTCGATCACGGCGAGGCCCGCGCAGATCAGCGCCATGCCGGCGAGCTGGCCGGTGCTCACCGTCTCACCGAGCGCGACCGCGCCGACGAGCACGGCGACCACGGGGACGAGGACGGTCACGAGGACGACGTTGGTCGCGCCCGAGCGGGCGAGGATCGCGAAATAGAGAATGTAGGCGAACGCCGTCGCGAACGCGGCGTTGGCGACCACGGCGAGCCAGACCCCCGCCCCCGGCATCGGCAGCGAGAACGGGCGGTCGAGGATCAGCGCGAACGGGGCGAGGATCAGCGCCGCGGCGCTCGTCTGCCCGGTCGCCACCATCATCGGGGCGATGCCGAGCCGCTTGAAGCGTCGCCCGAACACCACCGCGCAGCCGTAGGAGAAGGCGGCCGCGAGAACCGCGCCCTGGGCCAGAAGGTCGCTGCCGAGGCGCGAGAGGGCGTCGGGACCCACCATCACGGCGACCCCGGCGAGGCCGAGGAGGAGCCCCCCGACGCGCCGCCGCGTCAGCCGCTCGTCGGCGAGGAAGATGCCGGCGAGACCGGCGGTGAAGAGCGGCGTGGTGGCGTTGAGGATCGCCGCGAGACCCGCCGTGATCGACGTCTGCCCCCAGACGATGAGCGAGAAGGGGAGCGCGTTGTTGAGGAGCCCCATGGCGGCGAGCGCCGCTATCGTGCCGGGCCGGCGGGGCACGGGCGTGCCGCTCGCGAGCACGAGCCCCCACAAGATGACGGCGGCGATCGCGACCCGCAGCGTCACGAGGGTGAGCACCGGCAGCGCCGCGAGCATCACCTCCGAGAAGATGAAGGACGCCCCCCAGAGAACCGACAAGGCGACGAGCATGGCCCACGCCGGGCCATCCATACGGAGTGGAAGAGACATGACGGACCTCGCGCGGATCCGCCCGCGCGGCGGCCGCTCACAACGTGGCGCTGACCTCGCGGACGGCCGCGGCGCAGCGTTCGGGAAGAACTTCGTGGATGAAGTGCCCTTCCTCGGCGACCCGATCAATCGACACGTCGAGTTCGCGAGCCAGAAGCCGGAGATCCTCGGCCGACAGCGCGCTGCCCTTCCCGCGATCGCCGGCGATGATGCGGATCGGCACCCCCGCGGCGCGGATCGCCGCGAGCACGTCGAACGCGCCGTGGAGGGTGCCCTCGATGAGCGCGTCGAGGACATGGGGGTCGAAGGCGGCGAGCTGGCGGGCGCGCAGGGCGACCCCCTCGGGCCCGAAAACGTCGAGCATCGTGCGGCGGCCGTGACCCGACCCCCAGCTCGCGACCACCACTTCCCAGTCGGCGAGGCTATAGGCGTGCGCCTCGCCGTCGATGAACGCCTTCAGCTTGACGAAGCCGCGATAGAAAGGCGTCTCGCCGAGGCGCGGCATGTCGGATTCGAAGAGCGGCGGATCCTCGAGCACCAGCGCCGCCACGCTGCCCGGACGGCGCGCGGCGAGGGCGAGGGCCACCACCCCGCCGAGCGAGTGGCCGTAGAGGATCGGCGGTGCCCCCGCGCCGAGGTCGACGGCGTCCGCAAGGCCCGCAACCGTGTAGTCGTCCGCCCGCGGCGCGTCGCCGTGACCGCTGAGATCGCGCGGCGTGACCTCATGCGGCGCGAGGGCGGCGGCGAGACCCGCGAAGTCGTGCCGATCGCGGGTGACGGCGTGGAGACAGACGATGCGGTGCGTGTCGGCGGATGAGGCGTCGGGGGTCACGGCGGATGGGCGCTCCTAGGAATGATTCCTCGGGGAAGGCTCCTCGGGGGAAGGCTTGGGGGAAGACGGCTTCGGAGAAAGGGTCAGCCCGCGCCGGACCGCGGCGGCAGCGCGCCGCGCAGCTCTTCGGTGAGGCGCGCGATGTCGGCCCGCAGCGCCCTCACCTCGTCGGCCATCGCCACCTGGTCGTCGTGGAGCTGGTCGCGGCTCGCCGCGGCCTCCTCCTCCACCTCGAGCTGCATGCCCGACACGATGATACCGATGAAGAGGTTCAGCACCGCGAAGGCCGTCACGATGATGAACGGCACGAAGAAGAGCCAGGCGGAGGGATAGACCTCCATCACCGGCCGCACGATGCCCATCGACCAGGATTCCAGCGTCATGATCTGGAACAGCGAGTAGGCCGACGCGCCGATGGAGCCGAACCAGTCGGGGAAGGAGGCGCCATAGAGCGACGTCGCCATCACCGCGAAGACGTAGAAGATGATGGCCATCAGGAACACCACGGAGGCCATCCCCGGCAGCGCGGCGATGAGGCCGTTGACGACGCGGCGCAGCGTCGGCACCACCGAGATGAGGCGCAGCACTCGCAAAATGCGCAGTGCCCGCAGCACCGAGAACTCACGGCTCGCCGGCACCAGCGCGATGGCGACCACGAGGAAGTCGAAGATGCTCCAGGGGTCGGTGAAGAAGCGCAGCCGGTAGACGGCGATGCGCATCAGGATCTCGGCGACGAACACCCCGACGATCACGGTGTCGATCACGCTGAGGAGCGGGCCGACGCTCGCCATCAAGGTGCCCGAGGTCATCATGCCGAGGATGACGGCGTTCACGAGGATGATGCCGACGATGAAATATTCCCACTCGCGGGACTCCACCAGCCGGCGGACAGGCTCGAGCACACACACCTCCCGGGCACGGGCGGCGCTCCCGGCCGCGCCGCCTCTCGCGCACGCACAGTCGTGATGCACCGCACCACGGCGCGAGATGTGCGACCCCCGCCCCGCGCCGTCAAGCCGTCGCCGGCACGCGAGGACGATGGACAAGTGATGGACAAGGCGCCCGCCCTCCTGTACTCAGAGTGACCGGCTGCCACCGCCGCGCGGGTGTAGTTCAGTGGTAGAACGCAAGCTTCCCAAGCTTGATGTCGTGGGTTCGATCCCCATCGCCCGCTCCACCCCCTCCCTTCCGCTTCCGTCGACAGCCGCGCGCATGGCCCGCGCCGAGCCCGCCTCACGCCCGCCGCCGCCAACGGCGAACGGGCTCCGAGGAAAATAGTCACCGTCCGGGAACCAATCGGGCGCGCCGCCGTTGTTCGTCGGCACGGACCGCACCCACCCCTTCCGGTCCGCGCATCCACCTTCGACAGCCTGCTCTTTGGGGCCGCATCCCGCGGCCCCATTTTTTTTGTCCCGAGCGGCCCCGGCTGGGCGGCGGTCCTCAGCGCGGGGCGGCGCCGGCAAGACGGTCGAGCGTGACGGCGAGGCTTTCGCGCCAGGGCGGCAGCACGATGCCGTAGCGCTCGGCGAGGCGGGTGGTGTCGAGACGCGAATTGGCCGGCCGCCGGGCGGGCGTCGGATAGGCCGAAGTCGGAATGGGCTCCACGACGGGCGGCGCGGCGGTGCCGGCGAAGATCGCTTCGGCGAGACCGTGCCAGCTCGTCTCCCCCGTGCCGGCAAGGTGCAGGATCTCGCCGCCGCTCCCCCACCCGTCCCGCATGGCGGCAAGCCTCAGGACGGCGTCGGCGATGTCGAGGGCGCTCGTCGGGTTGCCGACCTGATCGGACACCACGCGCAGACGATCGCGCTCGGCCCCAAGGCGCAGCATCGTCTTCACGAAATTCTTGCCGAAGGGGGAATAGACCCAGGCCGTCCGCAGCACGAGGGCGCGGCCGCCGGCCGCCATGACGGCCGCCTCCCCCTCCGCCTTGGTGCGGCCATAGACGCTCGCCGGGGCGATGGGATCGTCCTCGCGATAGGGCCGGTCGAGCGTGCCGTCGAACACGTAGTCGGTGGAAAGGTGGACGAGCGGAATATCGGCCGCGGCGCAGAGGCCGGCGAGCGCGGCCGGCCCCGCCGCATTGAGCGCGGCGGCGGCCTCCGGCTCGCTCTCGGCCTGATCGACGGCGGTGTAGGCGGCGGCGTTCACCACCACGTCGGGCTCGACGCGGGAGATCGCGGCGGCGATGCTCTCCGGCCGGCAGAGATCGAGGTCGGGACGGCCGAGCGCCACGACGTCCGCCGCGCTCGGACCGGTATGGGCGGCGGCGCGCTCGACGAGCGCCGTCGCGACCTGGCCGGACCGGCCGATGACGAGGCAGCGCATCGCCTACGCCCTCCGCCGCGGCAGGGCGGTCGCGAGCTCGCGCTTGCCGGCCTCCCGCTCCTCGCCGATCATCGCGTGAGCCGCCTCGCGGGGGAAGCCGAGGGCGACCAGCGTCTCCTCGCCCATCTGCAGCGAGGCTTCGAAGGCTTCGAGCACCACCTCGTCGGCGCCGAGCCCATAGAGTTCGGTGGCGTGCACCTTGTCGCGCGCCCGCGCCACCACCGGCGTGGAGATCTCCAGATGCCGCAGGTTGCGCAGCACCGCCACGTTGGCCGACGGATCGTCCATCGTCAGGATGATCGCCACCGCATCGGCGGCGTGAACGTTGGTGAGGACGTCGGCGCGCCGCACGTCGCCAAAGAACACGGGCTTCGAGGCCTTGCGGGCCCGCGCCACCGACGTCGCGTTCTGGTCGAGCGCGATATAGGGGATGCGGCGCTTGTCGAGCAGCTCGCCGATCGCCCGGCCGATGCGGCCGAAGCCGGCGATGACCACGTGACCCGACAGGTGCTGCCCGGCAAGGCTCGCCGACACCGGTGCCACCGAGCTGCGGGCCGCGATGCGCAGGGCGAGGGCGTGGATCGGCCCGGCGAGCGCGGTGGTCAGCGCCATGGTGATGCCGGAGGCGACCACCAGAATGCGGGCGACCTCCAGCGGCACCACGTGGGTGGAGGAGGCGAGCGCGAGACCCACCAGCGAGAATTCGCCGATCTGCGCGAGCATCAGCGCGCTCTCGACCGCCACCGCCAAAGGCTGGCGCATCGCGAGGCAGAGAACGAGCAGCACCGCCGCCTTGATCGCGATGACCCCGCCGATGGTGGCGAGCAGCGTCAGCGGCGCGTCGATCACCACGCGCGGGTCGATGGTCATTCCGACGGAGAGGAAGAAGAGGCCGAGGAGCAGGCCCTTGAACGGCGCGATCTCCGCTTCGAGCTGGTGGGAGAACTCGGTGTCGGCGAAGACGAGGCCGGCGAGGAAGGCCCCGAGCGCCATGGAGAGCCCGGCCATCGACGTCGCCGTCGCCGTGCCGATGATGACGAGGAGCGCCGCGGCGGTGAACATGTCTCGGTCGCGCCGGGCGCCGACGAAGTGGAACACCGGCCCCACCACGCGCCGGCCGAGGAAGAGGATCGCCGGCACCAGCACCGCCGCCGCCGCAAGGCTCACGACGAGGCTCTTGATGAGCGCCTCCTCGCTGCCCCCCGCCATCGAGCCGATGACGAGGAGGACGGGCACCACCGCGATGTCCTGCATCAGGAGCACGGAGAACATCACCTGCCCCGGCGGCGAGGCGAGGCGGCCGCCGGAGATGAGGAGCTGCACCACGATGGCCGTCGAGGAGAGCGCCAGCGAGGCTCCGATCGCGATCGCCGCGCCGGCGGTGAGGCCGGCGAGCACGCCCGCCGCGGCGAGCGCGGCGGCCGTCGCGAACACCTGCAGCCCGCCGAGACCGAACACCAGCCGCCGCATGGCCCAGAGCCGCGGCCCGGAAAGCTCGAGCCCGATCAGGAAGAGGAGGAAGACCACGCCGAGCTCGGCAATCTGTCGCACCCCCTCGATGTCGGGGATGCCGAGCTCGGAAAGCGGCAGGCCGGCGATCTCGAGCCGCACCGAGCCGAGCCCGAACGGTCCGACGAGAACGCCCGCGACGAGATAGCCGAGTATGGGGTTGAGGCCGAAGCGCTGCAGGATCGGCACCAGCACACCGGCCGACACCAGGAAGATCAGTGCCTCCTTGAGGTGAGGCAGCGCGTGCGTGGCTTCATGCTCCATCGGCTACTCCGCTCGGAATCCGCCCCTTCTCATAGCCTGCGGGAGGGGCGAAATCCTAGTCACACCCGCATTTTAGGCTCCGACGGAACGCGCCGGGAGGCCTCTCCACCCTGTGGCGGTCCTGCCACGGCGGCGGACCGTTTGGTCCCCGAGCCCCCGGTTGAGCTTCCGCCGGATGGACGGCTCGTCTATTTGCGCCGCACTTTGTCCCTCGGATCGCGTCTCAAGGCGGAACCTTTGTGGTTGAGCTGACCCGAACGCCCGAGCGTCACCGGCACGTCCCCCGCGCCGTGCAGCAGTTGCGCCCGGCACTGTACATATCGAGCTATTTCGGACTGATCCTCGCCGTGGCGATGATCGTTCCGGCCCTGCTCGATGCGGCCGACGGCCGCGAGAGCTGGGCCGTGTTCGCGGTCTCGTCCGGCGGCGTGTTCTGCGTCTCGGTGCTGGGCGTGGTGTCGCTGCGCCAGCCGATGCCGGCCTTCACCCCGCGCTTCGGCTTCCTCCTCACCACCGTGCTGTGGCTCGTGTCGGGCGTCATCGGCGCCCTGCCCTTCTGGCTGTCCGACCTCGACATGACGCGCGCCGCCGCCTTCTTCGAGGCCGTCAGCGGGCTCACCACCACCGGGGCGACGGTCCTGTCCGAGCTCGACTCGATGGCCCGCTCCTACCTCCTGTGGCGGTCCATGCTGCAGTGGTTCGGCGGCATCGGCATCATCGCCATCGGGCTCTTCCTGTTTCCGTTCCTGCGCATCGGCGGCATGCAGGTGTTCCGCACCGAGTCGTCCGACCGGTCGGAGAAGGCGCTGCCCCGTCTCGTCTCCATCACCCGCGCCCTCTGCCTGATCTACGTGCTCCTCACCCTCCTGTGCGCCATCGTCTACGCCGCGCTCGGGATGAGCCTCTTCGACGCGATCTGCCACGCGATGACGACCCTCTCCACGGGCGGCTTCGCCAACCACGACCGCTCCTTCGGCTTCTTCGAGGACCCCCGCATCCTGTGGGCGGCGGTGTTCTTCATGGCACTCGGGGCGATGCCCTTCGTGCTCTACGTCGAGATCCTGGTGCGCGGCCGCTTCACGATGTGGCGCGACTGGCAGGTGCGCACCTTCCTCGCCGGCCTCGCCGTCGTCATCACCGTGCTCGCGCTGTGGCTGGAGGCGACGCGCAACATCAGCATCCTGAGCGCCTTCACCCAGTCGGCCTTCAACGTCGTCTCGGTGGTGACCACCACCGGCTACGCCTCCGACGACTACGCCTACTGGGGCCCCTTCGCCTACGGCGTCTTCTACATCCTGACCTTCATCGGCGGCTCGTCGGGATCGACGGCCGGCGGCATCAAGGTTTACCGCTTCATCATCGTGTTTCAGGCGCTGCGTCGGGCGTTCACGCGGCTCGTCTATCCATCCGCCGTGCAGCCATTGCGGTTCGGCGAGCGGGTGATCGATCAGGACGTCTACGACAGCGTCGTCATCTTCTTCATCGCCTTCTTTCTGGTGTACGGATTGACCATCCTCGCCTTGTCCCTCGCCGGCCAAGATTTCATCACGGCGTTGACCGGGGCCCAAACAGCGCTCACAAACGTGGGACCGGGGCTCGGAGAGACGATCGGACCGGCGGGCAACTTCGCACCGCTCGGTGAGTTCGAGCTCTGGCTTCTGTCATTCGTCATGATCCTCGGCCGGCTCGAGATCATGACGGTGCTGATCCTGTTCACACCGGTGTTTTGGAGGGATTGATGGACACGTCCGACTGGGGCCTCGCCACGCGCATGGTCCACGACGGCACGATGCGCTCGCAGTTCGGCGAGACGTCGGAGGCGCTGTTCCTCACCCAGGGCTTCGTCTACGACAGCGCGGAGGAGGCGGAAGCCCGCTTCGCCGGCGAGGCGGAGGGCTACGTCTATTCGCGCTACGGCAACCCCACCGTGTCGATGTTCGAGGAGCGCATGGCCGCGCTCGAGGGCGCCGAAGCCGCCCGCGGCACGGCGAGCGGCATGGCCGCCGTCACCGCCGCCCTCGTCGCGGCGCTGAAGGCGGGCGACCACATCGTCGCCGCCGGCGCTCTCTTCGGCGGCTGCCGCTACGTGGTGGAAACCTACCTCCCCCGCTTCGGCGTGGAGGCGACCATCGTCGACGGCACCGACCTCGACGCCTGGAAGGCCGCGGTCCGGCCCAACACGCGCGCCTTCTTCATGGAGACGCCCACCAACCCCACGCTGAGCCTCGTCGACATCGCCGGCGTCGCCCAGATCCGCGACGCGCTGGCGCCGGAGGCGGTGATCGTCGTCGACAACGTGTTCGCCACCGCGATGTGGCAGCATCCGCTTGAGCTCGGCGCCAACGTGGTGGTCTATTCGGCGACCAAGCACATCGACGGTCAGGGCCGATGTCTCGGCGGCGTCATCCTGTCGTCGAAGGAGTGGGTCACCGAGAAGCTCGACGTGATCCTGCGCCAGACGGGGCCGGCGATGTCGCCGTTCAACGCCTGGGTGATGCTGAAGTCGCTCGAGACGCTGCCGCTGCGCCTGCGCACCCAGACCGCGTCCGCCGAGGAGATCGCCGAGGCCGTCGCCGGGCACAAGGCGGTGAAGCGCGTGTTGTATCCGACGCGCGACGATCACCCCCAGGTGGAGCTCGCCCGCCGGCAGATGCTGAAGGGCAGCACCCTCGTCGCCTTCGAGGTGGACGGCGGGCGCGAGGCCGCCTTCGAGGTGGAGAACGCCCTGCGGCTCGTGAAGATCTCCAACAATCTCGGCGACGCCAAGAGCCTCATCACCCACCCGGCGACCACCACCCATCAGCGCCTCACCGACGAGCAGCGCGCCGAGCAGGGCATCGGCCCGGGCCTGCTGCGCCTCTCGGTGGGCCTCGAGGAGACGGCGGACATCATCGCCGACCTCACCCAAGCCCTCGACGCGGCCGCCGGCATGCCGCGGATGCGCTCCGCCGGCTGACCCGCCGCCGATCCGCCCGATACCCGAAGCCGCCCCCGACGGGCGGCTTCTTTCGTCGGGGCTTTGCAAAAGCGTCATCCATCCGACGCCGTGCTGTCATCGAGCCGAGGGAGAAGGTGCGCACCTTCGACCGGAGAGCTCCGATGAAACACCTCGCCCTTGCCGGCCTTCTGGCCGCGCTCCCCCTCGGCATCAGCCTCGCCCAGGCCGCCGACCACGGCCCGATCGCCCTCACCTACGGCAATCGCCCCTTCTTCCTCATCGACAAGATGGAAGACGGTCCGCTCAAGGAGAAGCTGACGGCCTGCATCGGGCAGACCCCCAAGACGACGACCTTCTCCATCGGCCACCGGGGCGCGCCGCTGCAGTTCCCCGAGCACACGGTGGAATCGAACCTCGCCGCCGCGCGCCAGGGCGCCGGCATCCTCGAGTGCGACGTCGCCTTCACCGCCGACAAGGAGCTCGTCTGCCGCCACGCGCAGAACGACCTCCACACCACCACCAACATGGTGGCGAGCGATCTCGCCGCGAAGTGCACCACCCCGTTCAGCCCGGCCGCCGACGGCAAGCCGGCGAGCGCGGAGTGCCGCACCTCCGACATCACCCTCGCCGAGTTCATGACGCTGCAGCCGAAGATGGACGCGGCGGACAAGACCGCCACCACCGCCGAAGCCTATCTCGGCGGCGTGCCGGCCTTCCGCACCACGTCCTACGCCGATGGCGCGCACCTGATGACGCACGCCCAGTCGATCGCGCTCTTCAAGGAGCTCGGCGCGAAGTTCACGCCTGAGCTGAAGGACCCGGCCGTCACGATGCCCTTCGACGGCTTCACGATGGACGACTACGCCCAGAAGATGATCGACGAGTACAAGGCCGCCGGCATCCCCGCGAGCGACGTGTTCGCCCAGTCCTTCAACCTCGACGTGGTGCGCTACTGGGTCGAGAACGAGCCGGAGTTCGGCAAGCAGGCCGTGTTCCTGGTCGAGCCGCAGGACGACAATTGGGACGAGCAGGACCCCTCGACCTGGGCGAACAGCCCCGCCGAGATCGCCGGGATGGGCATCAACTACCTCGCCCCCGCGATCTTCATGATGCTGACGCTCGACGAGAACGGCGACATCGTGCCCTCGAAGTATGCCGAAGAGGCGAAGGCCGCCGGGCTGAAGCTGATCGCCTGGTCGCTGGAGCGCTCCGGCCCGCTCGCCACGGGCGGCGGCTGGTACTACCAGTCGATCACCCCCGCCATCGACACCGACGCCGACTACTACAACGTGCTGAACGTCCTCGCCCAGGACGTGGGCGTCGTCGGCGTGTTCTCCGACTGGCCGGCGACCGTCACCTACTACGCCAACTGCTACGGCCTCTGAGGCCCTCGAGCCTCGCCCGTTCGACGCGCCGGGCCCCGGGTCCGGCGCGTTTTGCGTTGGTGGTCAGGAGGGCGCCACGCCCTCGCGGATCACCTCGATGAAGGCCGGGGCGAAGTCGTTGAGCTTGCGCTCGCCCACCCCGTGGATGCCGCGCATCTCGCCGAGCGTCTCCGGCTTCTTGGAGGTCATCTCGATGAGGGTGCGGTCGGAGAAGATCACGTAGGCCGGCACGTCCCGCTCAGAGGCGAGGGTGCGGCGCAGCGCCTTCAGCGCGTCGAGGAGCGCGGGGTCGGCATCGCTCGGCAGCTCGGCGGACGCCGATTTCGACGCCTTCTCCTTGAGGGAGAGCGCGTCCTTGCGCAGCGTCACCTTCTCCTCGCCCTTGAGGACGCGCCAGCCCGCCTCGGTCAGGCGCCAGGCGTTGAAGCGGTCGGCATCGGGGAAGGCGTAGCCGATCGCGCCGAGCTGGCGGTAGATGGAGCGCCAGGAGGGGCGCGACTGATCCTTGCCGACGCCGAAGGTGGGCAGCGTGTCGTGGCCGCGGGAGGTGACCTTGTCGTTCGCCTCGCCGCGCAGGATCGAGATCAGATGCTCCACGCCGAAGCGCTCGCGGGTGCGCGCCACCGCCGACAGCGCCTTCTGGGCGAGGACGGTGGCGTCGAACATCTCGACCTTGCCGTTGCAGAGGTCGCAGTTGCCGCAGGGCTCGGACTGTTCGCCGAAATAGGCGAGAAGCACTTGGCGCCGGCAGGTGGGCGCCTCGCAGAGCGCGACGAGCGCGTTCACCTTCTGCCGCTCCACCTCCTTCTGCTCCTCGGAGGCCTCCGAGGCTTCGATCCACTGGCGGAACTGGCGGATCTCGTTGAAGCCGTAGAGGGCGTGGGCGGTGGCGGCGAGCCCGTCGCGCCCGGCGCGACCGATCTCCTGATAGTAGCTCTCGATGTTCTTCGAGAGGTCCATGTGGAAGACGAAGCGCACGTCGGGCTTGTCCACCCCCATGCCGAAAGCGATGGTCGCGACCACGATCACCCCGTCCTCGCGCAGGAAAACGTCCTGGTTGTGGTCGCGCTCCTGCCGCTCCAGCCCGGCATGGTAGGGCACGGCGTTGTAGCCCTTGGCGGCGAGGAAGGCGGCCGTCTCGTCCACCCGTCGGCGCGACTGGCAGTAGACGATGCCGCTCTCGCCCTGGTGCGCCTTGAGGAAGGCGAGGAGCTGGGCGCGCCCGTCCTGCCGCGCGGTCATCGCGAGCGAGATGTTAGGGCGGTCGAACGAGCGCAGGAACACCTGCGGCGGCCGCTCGAACAAGCGCTCGGCGATGTCCTTGCGGGTGATCTCGTCGGCGGTCGCGGTGAAGGCGACCGTCTGGCGGATGGCGAGATCGGCACGGACCTGGCCGATCATCCGATATTCGGGGCGGAAGTCGTGGCCCCATTGGGACACGCAGTGCGCCTCGTCGACGGCGAGCAACGAGATCGGCGCGTCGCGCAGCGCCTCGATGGTCTCCACCGACGCGAGCCGCTCCGGCGAGATGTAGAGGAGCTTCAGCTGGCCGTTGCGCGCCCGCTCCAGGGTCCGGCGGTTGTCCTCGTAGTCGTTGCCGGAGTTGAGGCTTTCGGCGGCGACGCCGAGCGCCTTCAGCGCCGACACCTGGTCCCGCATCAGCGCGATGAGCGGCGAGACCACGATGGTGACGCCCGCCCGCATCAGAGCTGGGAGCTGGTAGCAGAGCGACTTGCCGCCGCCCGTCGGCATCACGGCGAGCACCTCCTCGCCGCCCGTCACCGCCTCCACGATCTCCGCCTGACCCGGCCGAAAGGCGGCGAAGCCGAACACCTCGCGCAGGATCTCCTCCGCGCCGCGACCGTCGCCGCCGACCGGCGTGGAGGCGGGCGTGAGATCGAGCGTCGGACCGGGGTCCTCCGGGTCGAACCAGTCGGTCACGGGGCCGCCATGAAGTGCTTGGAGAGCTTCAAGGTCTGCGCCTGGTAATTGGACTTGATGTCTTGACCATATAGCACATCCGGAATTTCAGCCATACGTTCATACGCCAGCTTCGCCACAACTTGACCGTGTTCGAGAATGAACGGCACCTCGCGCGAGCGCACCTCCAGCACGGCCCGGGCGGCCTGCCCCTCGCCGTGGCCGAAGCCGGGGTCGAAGAAGCCCGCATAGTGGACGCGGAACTCGCCGACGAGGGGGTCGAACGGCACCATCTCGGCCGCATAGGCCGGCGGGATCGCCACCGCCTCACGGCTCATCAGGATATAGAACTCGTCGGGATCGAGGATGAGGGTGCCGTCGGTGGACTGGAGCGGCTCCCAGAAGTCGGCCATCGCGAGGGCGTCGCGCTTGTCGACGTCGATCAGCCCGGTGTGCCGCTTGGCGCGATAGCCGACGGGACCGCCGCGGGGCTTGAGATCGATGGTGACGTTGAGGCCGTCCTGGATCCGGGCCGCCGGGGTGGCGAGCGGCGTTGCAGCGTGGAGCGCGGCGAGGGTCTTGTCGTCGAGCCGCGCATCGCCGGAGCGGAAGCGGATCTGGCTGAGACGGGAGCCCGCCCGCACCAGCACCGGGAAGGTGCGCGGGCTGATCTCCACCGCGAGCGCCCCGTGATATCCCGCCGGCGCGAAGTCGAACCCCCCTGCCCCGTCGGCGATGACGCGGGTGAAGACGTCGAGCCGGCCGGTGGAGCTCTTGGGGTTGGTCGAGGCGGAGAGGCCCGCCGGCAGGTCGAGCCGCTCCATCAGCGGGACGAGATAGACGCACCCCGTCTCGAGCACCGCCCCCTCGCTGAGGTCGATGGTGTGCAGCGTCACCCGCTCCACCTTGTCGGCGATGGCCTCGCCCTCGGCGGGCAGGAAGCTCGCCCGAATGCGATGCGCCTTGGTGCCGAGGCGCAGGTCGAGGCTCGCCGGCTGGAGTTGATCGGCGAGAATCCCCGCCTCGGCGCGGATCGCCCCCCGCGCCACCAGCCCATCGATCGCCTGCCGCGGCAGAATGCCGTCCGCCATCAGTCCACCCCTTTTTTCCTGGCCTATCAGGCGCGGGGCGCCGCTGCACGAACGAAGCGCCGACGATCCTCGTTTTCCAGAGCCTCGCCCCATTCGCCGCATGTGGAGCGCGCGCCGATGCTCTATATCGAGGATCGACGGGAGACGAGGATGGATCGAGAGCGCAACAGATTCTCCGGCCGCGCGAGCCGCTACGCCCGCGTCGGCGGCAACATGTCGGGCATCGCGGCGAAGATGGTGGGGGCGCGCCTCTTCGGCGGTTCGCTCGATCACGACGAGAATGCCGCCGACATTGCCCGCGCCCTCGGCGGCCTCAAGGGCCCGCTGATGAAGGTGGCGCAGCTCCTGTCCACCATTCCGGACGCGCTGCCGCCCGAATATGCCGCCGAGCTCGCGACGCTCCAGTCCAACGCCCCGCCGATGGGCTATCCGTTCGTCAAGCGCCGCATGGCCGCCGAGCTCGGGCCCGACTGGCTGAAGCGCTTCGCCCGCTTCGACAAGGAGCCCGCCGCGGCCGCTTCCCTCGGCCAGGTGCATCGCGCCCTCACCCATGGCGGCGAGGAGGTCGCCTGCAAGCTCCAATATCCCGACATGGATTCGGCGATCGAGGCGGACCTCAAGCAGCTCGGCCTGATCTTCAGCCTGCACAAGCGGATGCGGCCGGGTATCGACACCTCCGAGATCCGCGTCGAGATCGCCGACCGGCTGCGCGAGGAGCTCGACTATCGCCGCGAGGCCCGCGCCGCCCGCCTCTACGCCCTCACCTTCGCCGACGATCCGATGATCCGCGTCCCCGAGGTGCACGACGACCTCTCCACGCGCCGCCTCCTCACCCTCGGCTGGCTCGACGGCCGGCGGCTTCTGGAATTCAAAGAGGCGCCGCTCGCCGAGCGCAACGCCATCGCGCACGCCCTCTTTCGCGCCTACTGGCACCCCTTCGCCGACATCGGCGTGATCCACGGCGATCCGCATCTCGGCAACTACACCGTGTTCGAGGAGGACGGGGTGCCCGCCGGCATCAACCTCCTCGACTATGGCTGCATCCGCATCTTCCCGCCCTCCTTCGTCGAGGGCGTTGTGGATCTCTACGAAGGCCTCCTCCACGGCGAGGAGGCGCGCGTCGTCCACGCCTACGAGACCTGGGGCTTCAAGGGCCTCTCCAAGGAGCTGATCGAGATCCTCAACATCTGGGCCCGCTTCATCTATGGCCCGATCCTCGACGACCGCGTGCGCAGCCTCGCCGACGGCACCAAGCCCGGAGAATACGGGCGGCGCGAGGCGTTCAAGGTGCACCAGGCGCTGAAGGAGCGCGGCCCGGTGACGGTGCCGCGCGAGTTCGTGTTCATGGACCGCGCCGCGGTGGGTCTCGGCGCGGTCCTTCTCCATCTCCAGGCGGAGCTCAACTTCTTTCAGATCTTCCAGGGCGAACTCGCCGCCTTTCCGCCCGAAGGCGTCGCGGCGCGCCAGGGGAAGGCGCTCGACGCGGCGGGCCTTCCTCGCCCCTGACGCCCGGACGGCGGGCCCCCGCCGCCGGTCTCAGCAAGCGACCGGCGACAGTTCCGACACGATGTGGTGGATGTGCCGGATGTCGGTCCCGCAGCAGCCGCCGAACACGGTGAGTTCCGGCAGCGCCTGCGTCAGCGCACGATAGTGCGCGCCGAGCGCCGGCGGATCGCCGATGTCGAGCGTCTCGGCCGCGTCGAGCTCGGCGTGCGACAGGCACGAGGCGTTGGCGCGCAGGCCGCGGATACGCGCCGCGAACGACCCGTCGAGCGCCTGGGCGAAATGTTCCGGATGGGCGCAGTTCACCATGTAGTAGGCGACGTAGCCGTCCGTGCGGGCGTCGCACTCCTCGATCGCCTCGCCGAGCGGCTGGCCGGACGGCAGTCGCCCGTCGGTCTCGGTGGTGAAGGAGATCACCACCGGCATCTGCGCGTTCTCCGCGGCGAGCGCGATGCCGACGGCCTCGTCGACATAGGTCATCGTGAGGGCCGTCACCATGTCGGCCTTCGAGAAGGCCGCGATCTGGCGCACATGGTAGGTGGCGGCCTCGCCGGCCATCATCATCTCGCCGGCCTTGTAGCCGTCGCCGCGCGGCCCGATCTGGCCGGAGACCAGCGTCGGCGTCGCCCGATAGTCGAGTTCGATCCTGCGCAGGAAATCGATCGCCTCGCAGTTGATCCGGTCGAGGGCGGCGGCGTTGTAGCCGACCTCGCGCCCCCAGTCGGGGTTGGAGCGCCAGGTGGGCGCCTCGAAGATGAAGCCCATGCCGTGACGTTTCGCGACGTCGGCGTGCTCGCGATAGTAGGCGTCGAGCCGGGCCCGCCCCCGCACGTCGTCGAGCAGCACGAAGGCGGCGAAGGCGGGCAGATCGCGGCCGTCGTGAAACACGAGCGTGGTCTCGAGCCCGCTGTCGGTCAGATAGCGAACATTGGTGTCGAGAGGGGTCGACATTTGTGGGCCTCCTGATGAGAGCGCCGGCGCCGATGCGCCTGCGGCCTCTAACGTGGATGCCCCCCGACGGTGGACAATGCGGCTCGCCGGGGTTTCGGGGCGGATTGCGCCAAAGCGTGATGGAGATCACGGTTTCGACGTGATCTCCATCACACTGCGTGCCACGGGCATCCCTCTGGCCCATCCACAGCCATGCGAATTTGTGACGATTGAATGTCGGCACCCCCCTTTATCTTCGGCGGCACCGTTGCTACATGACCCCTGTCGCCACGGCGGCGCTGGCGCGGGGTGGAGCAGCCCGGTAGCTCGTCAGGCTCATAACCTGAAGGTCGCAGGTTCAAATCCTGCCCCCGCAACCATTGATTGCGAACAAGCCGAGCCCTGCGCTCGGCTTTGTCGTTTTCGGGCCGGATCGAAGGTCAGAAGGCCCGCCAGCTCGATCGTCAGACCGTCACCGTCCGGTGCCAGCTGAGCCGCCCCCCAGTCTGGTCGTGGTACATCGACGTGCCGAATTCGAACGTCCGGCATGCTCGCCGGATCGACGCGCCTCACCCCCACCAGACTTCGTCCACCAACTTGCGCTTCCGGACAGTTTTCGAAGCTTTCTTCGGATCTCACCTTGCAGTATCTCGCGATTGAGATTACTTTATAAAGTTCGAGTTTACACGAAATCATGTCGATATTTCTTTAATACTACAATGGATAAAATTGTCGGAAACGGGAGCATGGTCATTGCTCACTCCAACGGTGGGAGCAATGCGAGACGTTGCACGAGCTGCCCGTGCCACCACCCATGCGAGGAGGGGGACGAGCGCAATGAGACCTTGGGGTCATTGGGTCTCAGACGAGGCAATCATCGTCTTCGAGTTCGTCGCTCGGTTCCTTTGCGTGGAACCGTGCGCAACAATGACCGAACAACGGGAACGAGAGCGGATTCAAGGCCGGACGACGCCTGCGCCGGGAGGCGCCGGGATCACTGTCGCCAAATGCTCCGGGAACGGTGCTCCCTGCGCGGCTTCAGCCAGCAGGTTGATAGGTTGTCGTGAACCGCAGTGCACCCTCGGTTCCGCCGCCGGCGATGATTCCGCGGCGCAAAAATTCCGAGGTGGCGCATACTCAGCTTCTGAGTTCCCTGCCAGTACATCGATGCCACTCCAAAATCGGTCCGTGTGCGGCTCGCACAGCCCACTGGGCACTCACCATAGTCGGCAACATGTATTCGCCGAGGCGAGAGCAATCTGGTACTCAATACCCAGGGTCTATGCGCAGAACTGATCCCGCGGCTGAGCAACCCCAAGCAACACGGCCTCGGCGTGAAACTCGTCGTGACGCTGGGGCGACATGTGCGAATGGCCGAAATACAATGGAAGATCGACGTCGTGCGCACCGGCTTCTTCGCCGAGTTGCCGAGCGACATTATAACGGCGTGAAATGGAGCCGACCCGGTATCTGGCGAGGAGCAGACAAGGCGTCATAGCAGAACGGAGAATTCGGGTGTCGATCGAACGAACGTTGTTTCAGGCCGCAGACCAGATGCGCGGCGCGATGGATGTGGGAGAATTCAAGCACGTCGCGCTGGCAATGCTATTTCTGCGGTACGTCTCGGCCGTATTCGAGCTGCAGCGGCAGAAGCTGGAGGCCGAGGAGTTCGCCGACCCGGAGGACCCAGAGGGGTACCGCGCCGAGAACGTCTTGTGGGTGCCGGAGCCAGCGCGCTGGTCCCACCTCGCGGCGATCGCCAAGTCGCCGGAGATCGGCGTCGAGATCGACAATGCGATGCGGGCGATCGAGACCGCGAACCCATCGCTGAAGGATGCGCTGCCAACAGTGTCCGGGCGCGAGAGCCTCGACCGGGGCATCGTGTCGGGTCTCATCGACCTCTTCACGAACATGCCGATCGAGGGCAAGCGAGGCCTCGGCCCACGTGGACGAAGCCACTGCTGTCCTTTTCCCCGCCCGCTTCGGCAACGACAGCCTCCCGGATGGGTGAACGCCCTCGTCCCTTCCTGAAGTGGCCAATGTGCGCTCAGGTGGCAGGCCGTCGAAACAGGCGGCCGATCTTGGGGGTGGCCAGGTCCCGTGGAATAGCCCCAAGGTTATGATTGGCCCACACGTCTACGACTCGGAAGGTCAAGTGACTGAGCACGTAATTGGTCGAGGGACGAAAATCGTACCCGCAGGTTCCACTCTCATCATGGTGCACAGGACGAGCCCGCACGACGGTATGCGAATTACGCAAGCCCAGCGCGATGTTACTTTCAATCAAAATGTGAAGGCGCTCGTTCCAATGATCACCGACCTTGGTGCACTGATATTTTCCGGGCATCTTGATGCAGCAGGGGAACTTCACAACGCAGTCGAATCTTCCGGACATGAGGTCGGCCGACTTCCAAGCGCGACTTTGGACAAATTGATGTTCACTTGCCCTCCAGACGATACGGCTACGGATCTGGGCGCTCCACTGAGTGGCCTCAACGCCACACTTCGGTCGAATGAGGAGCAGTCCCGCACCCTCGCCGCTCTCCGCGACACCCTCCTCCCCAAACTGATGTCCGGCGAGATGCGGGTGCACGAAGCCGAACAGCGCGTCGCGGAGATCGTCTGAACCATGTTTCGCATCGATCGCGCCAGCAACCGCATCCACCGCCTCGAACAGAAACGCTTTGCAGACCTTGGCTTGCGTGAGCGCGATCATCTCCAGGAGTGGCTTGCCAACATGCCGGATGCACTCGGCGAGGAGCTCCTCATCATCCAGAAGGAGTTCGACGGTTTCGACGACACCCGCGAACGGCTCGACCTCCTCGCCCTAGACAAGGAGGGCCGCCTCGTCGTCATCGAGAACAAGCTCGACGATACCGGCCGCAACGTCGTCTGGCAGGCGATCAAATACGCCGCCTACGTCTCCAGCCTGACGCGCGCCCAAATCGTCGACATCTACCAGGCCTATCTCGACCGACAGCCCGAGCCCGGCAACGCCGCCACGCTCATCTGCGAGTTCCTCGAGGCGGACGATCTCGAAGAGCTCGTCCTCAATCCCGGCAACTCGCAGCGCGTCGTCATGATCGCGGCGAACTTCCGCAAGGAGGTCACCGCAACCGCGCTATGGCTTCTCCACCACGGCATCGCCACCCAGTGTTTTCGCGCCACGCCCTACGCCATGGGCGATAACCTCTTCCTTGATCTCCAGCAGTTCATCCCTGTACCCGATGCCGAGGAATACATGATCGGAATCGCCTCGAAAGAGGCAGAGGAAAAGACGGCAGAAGGCGCCAAGAATTCTAGACAAGATCTGCGACGAGAATTCTGGGAGAAGACACTCACCGCGATGCGCGAAGCGGGCGTAACGATCTATCAGAATGTAAACCCAGGCCGGGATCAATGGCTGACCGGCAGCACCGGCATCTCGAATTGCACATTCAATCTCATCTTCGGCAAGGCCGAAGCGCGGGTAGAGGTCTACATGTCCCGCCCGAACGGCTCGGAGAACAAGGCCATCTTTGATGCGCTGATGGCCCAGCGTGAAGCGATAGAGGCTGACTTTGGCGCCCCGCTCGTTTGGCAGAGGCTCGACGACGCCAAGTCCTGTCGCATCAAGTACGCAAAGCCCTTCGACGGCTACAACCGCGCCAACTGGGACGAGATCACGGCCTGGCTGGTCACCAACATCCAGAAACTCGACCACGCCTTCCGCGGCCCGCTCCACGAAGTGCGTCATGTCGTTCGCGCAGCCGGGGAGACGCTCTGATGGCGCATGAACCGGAAGCCGAGCTCGAGGGTTTCGCCCTCGCACTCCTCGATGAACTCGGCGTGCCGCATGCCCACGGCTCGGCCTTCGCCCCCGAAAGCGCCAACGCGCCGCGCGGAAGCTGGCGCGAGACGATCCTGCGCCCGCGCCTCAAAGCCGCCGTCGAGCACCTCAGCCCGCACCTGTCGCCGAGTGCCCGGCGCGATACGGTCGCCAAGGTGGCTGACTCGGTCTTCCCTGATCCGATCGCCGAGAACGCAACAAAATCGTTCTCCTGACCGATCGCAACGACCTCGACGACGAGCTCTTCGCGACCGTCGCCCGCTGCGCCGCCCTCTTTGGAGAAACGCCGGAGCAGGCCGAGGACGTCGCGCATCTCAAGTCGCTTCTCGCCCGCAAGATCGGCGGGCTAGTCTTCACGACGCCTCAAAAGTTCAAGCCTGAGAAGGGCGAGACCGAGTTTTCCATCCTCACCGAACGCTCTGATGTGATCGTCTTCGTCGACGAAGCTCACCGCCCTCAGTACGGCTTCGCGGCGAAGATGGATGGGGCCGGCGTCATGCGATACGGCTTCACCCATCCCCTCCGCCGGGTGCTGCCGAACGCAGCCGTTGTCGGCTTCGCGGGAACGCTGGTCGAGCTCGTCAACACCAACGCGTGCGCCATTTTCGGCGACAAGATCGACGCCTACGACATCGCCTAAGCGGTTGCCGACGGCGCGACGGTGCCGATCTATTACGAGGCGCGCGTTGCGAAGGCCGAGATCGCCGACAACCTTAAAGGCCCGGCTCGACAAAGACCAATGGCAAGGCCGAGTGCTTCGTTCAAACCCTTCTTCGCGAGTGGGGGAACGAGCAGCTACTGGTTATTGCGGCAGAACTCGTTCGAACGATCCGTGAGAGGGCAGCGATCGACTGGTGGCCTAAGGAGAACATGCGCATGGCAATGCGTGTCGCGATCCGTCGCATTCTGAGCAAACACGGATTTCCGCCTAACCTCCAAGATGAGGCGACCAAGCCCGTGCTTCGCCAAGCTGAAGCCCTCGCCGATCAATCTCGCCTTCGCGCCGCATGACTTTGACCTCGACGGGCTCTACGGGATGGAGCTACTCCCAGGCCACGCTCCCCCTCCGCCGCACACAGTTAGCCACGCAGAATCTCGCCGATACGCGCTAGTGAGCTACGCGTGATCAGTATCACGTTGCGGTCTTCCAGAGTGCGGCGGACCTCGGCCGCGAAGCCGCGCGCGTTAGTAACGCCGACGAAGATCGCGTCGTCGGCCGCCCAATTGCGCCGAACTCTCGCTTCATCGGAGAGGATACCGCTGTTGACGCCGAGATCGCGAGAGGTGTTCTGGGTGTGCTTGTACTGGATGAGATGGGTGACCCGCCCCGCGCTGTCGCGAACGACCACATCGGCGCCACCGTCACCGGTTCGCCCCGTTCGCTCCGCGTGCATACCTGAGGTCCTGCATGCGTTGGCGACCCACTGCTCAAACGAGACTGCCCCCCCTAGCGTCGATCAGGGCGAGAGCGCAGGAGCCGGTATCAAATCAGGATGCGCCCTCCGAGAATCCATCATCGTCGGTTGCGGACCCAGCTATGTCGCCGAACTCCGACGCGGAGATTTCCGCCGGCATGAACAAGGTTTGGGACATCTTTCGCTTACGCGTCAGGATGCCATGTAGCACGCGGTCATATGAGGCAGCGCCAAAGCCGGGGTGAAGGGCCATCGGCAGGTGAACGGTGACCGGACGGGTCTGACCGATCCGATACGCCCGCGCAGTGCACTGATCCTCGACGGCCGGGTTCCACCAGCGGTCGAGATGGATGACATGGGTCGCCGCTGTGATGTTGAGCCCGACCCCGGCCGCCCGCGGTGATAGGATCAGCACGCAGAAGCCCTCGGCGGCGCTGAAACGGTCGACGATCTCCTGCCGGCGCCGTGCCGGCGTTTCGCCGGAGATGATGTCGGGCGCGGGAATGCGGTAGCGCTGCGCGAGGAGATCGGACAGGACGTCCTGCATCCGTCTCGCGTCCAGAAAGACGAGGGCCTTGGCGCCCTCGCGCTGCACGTCGTCGAGGATCGATACGGTCTCGGCGAGTCGCGCGGACAGAGATATGTACGCCTCATCCGACAGGTCCGGTTCGTTGCTACGGTCGACGGGATGAAGCGAGATCGAGCGCATATCGTGGAGCACCCGCAACTGCTCGCGACCACCTTCAGCCCGGGCGCGGGCGACCACATGTTGGTAGGCCTCAGCCTGACGGCCGGCCATTTCGCGCTCCACCGGATGCGGGATCAGGGGTGGCAGATCGACGACATCAGTTTTCAGCCGACGCAGGACGAGCGGTGGCAGGCCCTCATCGTCACGCTCCAGCAGCGCGGTGCGCAACTCACAGAATGGGGTGAGGTCCTCCAAAGACGGGTCGTACCGGTCGACGAAGTCACGCAACGTGCCGAGGACGCCGGGCTGGATGAGGTCACAGATCGACCAAAGGTCCGCCATGTGATTCTCGACCGGCGTGCCGGTCATCGCGATGGAGAAATCCGCATTGATCGCCTTCACCGCGTTCGTCAGGCGCGATTTCGGGTTCTTCGCCTTCTGCGTCTCGTCGTAGACGGCGATGCCGAAGGGAATTGCCGCGAACGAGATCGCGAAATCCCGCAGCGTTTCATAGGTGGTGAGGACGAAACCGGCCGAAGCGATCGCCTCGATATTGAGGTGCCCCGTGCCGGTCGCTTCCTCCTTGCCGGTTCGCGTGCGCAACAGCTTGATCCCGGGACCATACGCCGTGAGCTGCGGGCCGAGCGGAGTGGCGAGGTGGGTCGCGTGCTCGCGCGTCCAGTTGTCGAGAAGGCTGGTCGGCGCCACGATCAGGATCGGACGGGGCGCGGTCGACGCCGCACGCCACCAAGACAGGAACGCCAGAACCTCGATCGTCTTGCCGAGACCCATGTCATCGGCGAGCAGCGCACCGGGACGACCAGCCGTGTAGCATTCGCAAAGCCATGCGAGGGCCTCGACCTGGTGCGGACGCAGTTCGGAGCGCAACGACGGCGTCGCGTCGTTCATCTCGCGGGCACGTGCCTCGCGCAGGTGATCGATCTCGGTGTAGTTGGTGAGGATGACCGGCGCATGCGGCCCGGAACGGATGTGATCCGTGTCACCGGCGGTGTCCGACTGCCCTTTCTTTTCAGACGACGTCGGCTCGTCCCGATCAGGAGGCCGTGACACCGCATCGAGGCCCGCCAGCGTGCGCTCGACGTCAGCGGTGGCAGGCACTTCTACATCACCGACCTGCGCCGTCGATGCCCCGTCCGCCCGCGCCTTCTGCACGGCGGCGAGGGCTGGCGGAACGCCTTGCGCTTCGAGGGTCACCAGCTTGTCGCCGAGGAGGATGGCGAACCGCTCGGGCAACCAATTGTTCGGTACGCTCTTGATGAACGGGAGCTCCGGAGGCACCCACGGGCCGATCTCGCGGACCCGCTCGGAGTAGGTTGCCGTCTCGACGAAGCGCGGTGGCTCCGTGTCCTCCCCATCCGGCTCCGGCAGCGCTCCGGCGTCGGCAAGGACGCGCTCGGGGCGCTGGACGAAGTCGACCCGTTCCGCGTTGGGCGCTCGCTGCTTCTCATGCACGACGCCGAGCGCACGGCGCAGCGCCGGATCCACGAACACGTACTCTCCGTTGCCCAATACGAAGGCCGGCATGACACCACGACCGCGGAAGGTCGATCGGAAGCGCTCCTGTTCGGCGTCTCCGAGGAGGGGTGAGGGCTCGCCGCCCTCCTTCCACTCCGACAGCAGCACAGGGTCGAACTCCACCTCGCCGTCCACGGTCCGCACGTCGAGCAACATCGTGTGCGCGTGGTGCAGGCGGATGCGCTTGAGGAAGGTGTCGGGCTTGATGTTGGCCTCATCCGGCAACAGCGCCTTCAGGGCTGCGATCGCCGCAAGCCGCTGGTCTGCGTCATGCGCGTGGTTGATCGCCTCTGCTGCGTCGATGACGCGCCCGACACTCTCCGGCACGCGGAACAGACGAGCCCCGACCCGGGCGCTTGCCCCACGCCGCTCGATCCTGACGATCCCGCCGGACGGATCGACGAAGCGGGCCACCGCCCGGAAGCGGTCGGAGGCGATGTTGTCACGCGTTGCAATCTCGAGCGTGAAGGGAAGGGTTTGCGGCAGTCCGAGCGCATCGGCCTCACCCACATCGAGACGGGCAGCGCCTCGGTCGTGGATCAAGACGTCGTTGTCGCGCATTTCCGCGAGATCGTCGGCGAGAAGGGCACGCAGGGCGATCCGGCCGGCGGACGTCGCCGGAAGCCCATGTGCCGCCCATTCCGAGGTGGCCAGTCGGCGCGTCGCACGGCGGAGCAGGCCGCGGGCCGTCTCCTCGGCGGCGATGACAAAGCCCCCGTCGACGGCCTTCGAGACAAGGCACGCCGTCATGGCATCAGACCCGTGTGCTCGGCGATGACGCGCCGGGCTCGTTCGCACCACAGCGGGTAGGAGTCATGACGGATCCCATCAACTGCGCGGCCGTACTCGTTACGGACCATCATCGATCCGTCACGCAGCTCTGCGCCCGAAAACTTCTGCTGCTTCAGATCCGGTGCGGCGTGGTCGCCCTGCGGCCAAAACCTCAGCGTGCCGTCGTGTGACCACTCCGCGACGATCAAGCTTCCGATGTGCATCAAAAGCACGGACTGATCCGTGTCTGCCCCACTCAGATCGGCCCATCGCATATGTTGGTTCGTCCGCTGGCGAATCGAGTCCGCGAACTCTCGTGCTTTGCTTCCAAAAACGACATGCACGTCGGTTACGAAGTTCGCTTCGAAGTAGGGGAGCCAAAAGTCACGGCGGTGCTCCCATTGCGGAATGGCCGTCTTGTTGATCACTTCGATGAAGAGGTGAAGCGTCTCGATGGCGAGCCAGCGGCGCACTGTGTTGACGCAGCGATCGGAAAGATGGGCTTCGGCCAACATCGGGCGACTCGTCGTTGGCAGGCGAGGGTCACCGTAGGCGCTACGGATCCATTCGATCACGCGTTGCTTTGCGCCTTCGTTTGGTGGCCGGTCGAAGTAGGGCCTCACCAGCGCCGGGTAAAGATACTCCGTGAGCGGCGCGGTGAAGCGTCCGTCCCCGTCGCGCATCTGGCCGAGGACGTGCTCGATCAAGTCGGTCCTCCCGGCGAGCGCTTCGATAGTGCCGGCCGCCGCGCAGGCGCCAAGACGCGAGCGCAACACGGATGGGCGCATCGCGCGGAGTGGACCGAGTCCGGCACCGGATGGATCAGCGAGCGCATCCGAGACGCGCATCAGTGCAAGTTGCGGCCGGTGGAGGTCATACGCGTGGATGGGGCCGGCGATCCTTGGTGACAAGCGCGGCAGGAGGGCATCGACGGCGCCTGCGAGCTCCTGGGTCGGGAAAGAATCGGCGGTGAAGGTGCGCAGGTATGCGGCCCAGAGAGCGCGGGCTGACGGCGGGTCATCGCGCCTCAATGCCTCCCGGACGAGTTGGCGAAACCCGTCCGGGGCCGCGTTGTCCGCGACTGTGGGCTGCCAAAGGCCAAACCGAAGCGCCGAGCGGGACAAGGCCGGCACAGTGTTGTGCGCGAGCGCGGAAACGAGCTCGTCCATGCGATTCTTGTCGGCACCGAGCCGCCGAGGACGCGGCGCGATGGAGGCGACGCGGGCAACCATGTGCGATGGCGCAAGAGGTGTGAAAACCGGGGGGCGAAAAACATCGAGGGCGTCTTGAAGGCGGCTCATTGGCGCGCCGCGACGAGGCTTTCCACCCGCTCAAGCGTGTCGCTCCGCGGTGTGTGCATCAGGATCCGGAGATCGATGCGACGATCACGCGACAGGTCGGTGTTCCCCCGAATCGGCCGTGTCTCGCCATAGGCCGCAACGTTGAGCACCGGCTCATCATCAACCGAGAGAAAATCCGCTAGCATCGGCTCGACAGCGAGCAGGCGGCGGTATGTCGTTTCCGCGCGCCGCGCCGACAGTCCGAGGTTGTCGACGACGGTCGAAGCAAGCGCACCAGCGACGGGCACTCGGTCGGTGTGTCCTTCCACGAAGACCGCCTCCACAAAGGCCGCATCCGGATTGCAGGATGCTTTCGGCTGAGATGCGGGCCCGCGGGTGAAACAGGGCAGCACACGTGCGAGCGCTGCCGCCAGTTCGGCAACCGCCGAGGCGGCTCGGCCGCCCCCGATCGTATAGCTACCGGAGGCGAACAGCAGATCGTTCGGCAAACGCACAACCCCCTGCTCTTCGACGATCTCGACATCGATGCCGACGGCGCGCATCGCGCTTTGGATGCTCCGCAGGATCTCGGTCCGCCGCGCGTCGGCAGCTGCGAGATAAAGGCTGACGCGGTCGGCGCGGGTCATCAAGAGCTCCGCCTTGAGGCGCTCGATCTCCGCTCGCAGGTCGTCCGCCGTTTGCTCAAGCTCGGCAATCGTTTCGCGCTGCTTCGCGTTCTCGACTTCGAGCCGTCCGACCTCCGCTTGTGCGTCGTCGCGCTCGGCAACCATCTCCTCATAATCCTGACGCGACACCACGTCCGGGTCCGCGTCCGTGATCTGCAAGGCGAAAAACATGATGACGATGATGAAGACGAACAGAAGGCCGACCATGATGTCGGTCATGGATGCGAAGTAGCCTTCATCCTCCTCGTGCAGGGCGTCACCGTCGATCATACGCGAGCGCCTTGCGGCGGCGATTGGGATGCGCGGTTAAGACCTGAGAGGTCGTCGACGAGCTCCTGCAGCTCGCCGACCGCGCTTGCGAAGGCGCGGTCGATTTCCTGCACGTGGTGAGCAAGATCGCGTTGTTGCGCCGCAATGACCTCTTGGAACGCCGTGAAGGCGGCCGCAAACCGGTCGTCAAGATTGTCGTAGCGGGCCACGTGCTGAGACAGCGCCTCTTGCGCGGCTTTGAGTGTCTCGGCGATCCGGTCCGCCGTCTTGCTCGTGTCGGCCGCGACGCTTTCGGAACGGCCGGCGAGTTGCTCCGCGGTGGTCTTCAGAGTCTCGATGGCCGCGCTCACGACACTGCCGGAGCGATCGAGCTGATCCGCTAGGGTGAGAGACCGGGCGGCGATCGTCTCCTGGCGCTCCGTAGCCGTCTCGGCGGCCCGCGTCGCGTCGATAACGAGGCCGGCAATGGAACGATGCGCCGACCTACTTTCACTCAGGCTCTCGCTGAAGCGCTCTGCCGCGTCGACCATCGTTTGCGTCTGCGCCGCTATCGCAGTCGCCGCGCGGCCGATCGCCTCCCCTGCGGCCTCGACTGGCGCAACGGCTGCAGATAGGCGGACTGCCGCAGCCTCGCTTTCACGCGCCAGACCGGCGCCCGCCTTCGTCGCCGCCTCCTCAAAACCGATGCCTGCTGCGCCAAAGCGGTCCGTCATGGTTTCGAGTGCCTGATCGGCCCCGCGTGTCACGGCGCCGCCGGCAGCTTCAATTGTTCGAGCGGCGTCGCCGAGCGCATTCAGGATCGGCGCCAAACTCGCCTCGATCTGCGCGCTGGCCTCCTCCGCACCTTTGTCGGCCACCTGGCCAAATCGTCCGGCAAGTGCGCTCGTCGCAGTGTCCATCGCGCCGACGGCGGAACTAAGCTGATTCGGCAAGGCCGTGAGCTCGAAGCGCACCGTCTTCAGCGTGCCATCGAGCTGTGACAGCGTGTCGGCGAGCGCGGTCTCGAAGCGATCACCAAGGGTCGATGCGATGCTCGTCCCCGTCTGATCGGCAATGCGATCGAGTTTGGCCGCAACCGCCTCCATCGTAGCTCCGAGGGTGGCATTGAGCGGCGAAACCTTCTCCGCGACTTGATTGCCGATTTGCAGGGCAATATCGGCGGCAAGGTCGCGCATCTGGTCGTTCTGCTCCTTGATGACGCGGAGCTGCTCGACCCGTGAGAGTGCCGTCTCATCGTACTGAAGGCGATCTTCGAGCGCGTGGTTCAGGCTTTGCATCTGGCCGACAAGACTTGCGAAGAGACGTCGTTGGAGGAGGCCGAGCACGATGGAGCACGCCAACGCGGTCGCCGAAGCGTAGAATTTCGCGCCCGCAGTGCCGAGAAGCGTCCCAAGGACGTCCCGCATACCCGTCGGTGTCATTGCTTCGTCGAGGTTGCCGGCCGCGACGGTCAGAGCCGCAATGAGCCCAACGAAGGTGAGAACGAGCCCCAAGCCGACAATGACGCCCGGAAAAGAGCGTACGAATTCGCCCCCCATTCCGGTCGCGCGAAGTGAGATGAAATCTTGGGGGCGGCGCACATTGCGAATGTTGCTGGAGCCGAGCGCGTCGGTGTTGCTGGCATCCGGCTTAATGAGCGTTTCTTCAAACTCGGCCCATGCCGGTCCAATCCGCCCTAGGCGGGCAAGTGCGCTGTTGATCTCATCAAATTCACTAGCAAATGCTCGGCGGCGCGCGTGAACGTCTGATCCAAACGCATGCTCGACGACCCGTCGTGCACGCCAGATTTCGAGGCGAGCCGAGATGTACCAGTCAAGGGTGTAAACACAGACGATCGCAGCGAAGAGTAAGACACCAACCGCCAGCGCACCACCAATCCCCGGACGAGTGAAGATGAGCACTAGACCGTGCAGCAGTTGTTCGACGAGGAGGCCAACCTTCAACATCACTGAAGGACCGTCAAATAACGTCGATAGTCAGTGCGTTAGCCAACCACCCATGCACTGTGCTGACGATTGATGCACTAGGCTCGATGCGAACCATGCTAAAACGCCTCGAAATCGCAGATCTACTTTTTAGAGTAGTTATGATTGATACAAAAAATTCGCCACTGGGAACCGTGGCATGTCTTTCGCTCCAAGGCAAATACGTGATCGCCTTGCTGTAAAGGCTGCTGGGCCCAAGACGCACCCCCGCGACCACATACCGACTGGGTGTGGATGTCAGCCAATCTCGGCAGAGCGCCTCAAGCCTTGAGCGAGCGGATCGGCGGCAAAGGACCCACTCACACGTCATAAACTGAAGGAGCGTCGCAATAGATGCATTGATAGTGGCGGCGCGGCCGTCAAGGCAAGCAACCAGCCGGAGCCAAAGCTTCGGAGCCCATCGCTTTTCAGTAGACGATGGAAGTAACTCAGAAACGAGTGCACGAGGAAGCGGCACAAAATTCATCTCACGCGCTGGCACCACTCGCTCACTTAAGTCGCGAAAGTTGGCTCGTGGCAGCGGGCTGCCTCCTGTCCACCCATGCGCGACCCGACCTCACTTGACGATGTAAAACGCTCGTTTTACATCGGTGGGTGTGGACATCAAGACTCACATTATCTCGCGGGCTGAGCCCGTCTTCGACGAGAATGGATTCGCGGCGACCGGGATGGACCGACTCACGCAAGCCGCGCAGGTTTCCAGCAGGACGCTCTACAAGCATCTCGGCGGAAAGACCGAGCTCATCTGTGCGGTGCTCGACGCGCGTCGGCAGCGGTTCTTCGACCAGCTCGACGTCGACAGTGTCGATGCTCTTTTCGCGGCACTCGAAACGTGGGCGCGAACGGAGGGGGCACGCGGATGCTTCTTTCTGCGGGCTCAGGGCGAAATGGGCGGCAGGGAACCGGCCGTGGCCGCTCAGGTCTCGAACTATCGCCGGGAGCTCCACGAACGGATCGCGCGCGTGCTCGCGAACGACCTCGGAGAGGCGGCCGACGGCGATCTCCTCGACCAGATCCTCGTCCTCTTCGAGGGCGCGACATCGATGGCGAGCTACCGCGGACCGGCGGCGTTCGCCGCAGCCCGATCGGCGGCCGCGCGCCTCCTCAACCGCACGACCGGACACGCCAACCAATGAGGCCGACCCCATGCACCTCATGACTGTCTTTGCCCATCCCTATACCGACAAGTATCCAGCTGCCGTCCTGACGCGCTTTGTCGAACCGTTCCGGACGGCGTCTTATTCTGTCGATATCCTCGACCTTCACGCCGAACACTTCGATCCACGGTTCACCACCGACGATCATGCGCATTTCTGGGGCGGACCCGTTCCGGCGGACATCGCCGAGATGCATCGACGGATCGAACGAGCCGACAAGCTCGCCTTCGTCTTTCCGGTCTACTGGTGGGGAATGCCCGCCATCATGAAGGGGTGGATCGAGCGGGTCTTCACACCCGGCTGGGCTTACCAATACGGCAAGGGCGTCGAAGATCGGGGAAAGGCGCCGCTGTCGTCGCTGCTTGGGAACGTGCCCACCGTGCTGATCGGAATCGGAGGGTCAACCCAGGCGACATACGACAAATACGGCTACGCCGACGCGATGCGGACGCAGATCGATGTCGGCACTTTCGCGTATTGTGGCATCACGGACGTGGAGAGCCACCTCATTTTCAACGTGGAAGGCGAACACAACGCGCCCAACCGCCGCCAGGGGCTGACGATGGTCGAGGGGATCGCTCACACCTTCATGTCGCCCGAACGGGCCGTGCGCAACGCGAAGCAAGACCATCTGCGAGCGAGAGGCTTCGCCGCCTGATCCCGCCCCGCAGGGCGGTTGTCGCGGCGGGACATGGCGGGGCCGGAGACCCTGCGCCATCGGACCAACGTCGCCCCCTGACGGAGAGCGCGAGAGGCGGGCCCACGGCAGGGCCCGCCTCCGACGTCCACCCGAGGGCTCAGGCGGGGTTCATCGCCGCGAAGATCGCCTCATATTGGCCGTCCCGCTCCGCCCATCTTCTGGGGAAGTCTCGTTCGAGCAGCACCTCGCCGCGGGGGTGGTTCCCCGCCTCCAACAATCGCATCACCTCGGCGACGTAGTCGGCGAGCGGCATCGCCCGGGGATCGGACGCCTGCTGCGCGCCGGTCAGCGCGGTCTGCACATAGGGGGGCGAAAGCTCCAGCACCTCGACCGGGCCGTTGCGCAACTGATGGCGCAGCGACGTCAGCCAGGAGTGCAGGAACGCCTTGCTCGCGCAATAGGTCGGGAAGTCCGCGCGCGGCACGAAGGCGAGCGCAGAACTCGTCGCCATGATGGTCGCGCGCGGCTGCCGCTTCAGGATCGGCAGGAAGGCGGCTGTCGTGCGCAGCACTCCGAGGATGTTCGTCTCGACGACCGCTTCGGCGTCGGAGATGTCCCAGTTCTCCGCGGTCATGTCCTCCGGCCTCGAGACGCCGGCGTTGGCGACAAGCACGTTGAGATCGGGAAATGCCGCGTGAACCGTCTGCGCGGCGTGCGCCAGAGCCGTGCGGTCGGTCACGTCGACCTTCATCCCGACCAGTCCGGGACGCTCCGCCGTCATGGTGTCGAGCAGGTCTTGCCGACGCCCCGCAACGACGACGCGATTGCCGCGGTCGTGGAACGTTTCCGCCAGCGCGCGGCCGATGCCGCTCGTCCCGCCGGTGACGAACATCGTATTGCCAGTCATCTTCATGAATTGTGCGGCTCCCTCAGGCCTTTGTCACGGGAAGGCCACGGCAACCGGATGACCCCACCGAGCGCCCGCCGGCAAGCGCCGCGATCGTCGCGACGATGCGGGCCCGTCGGACCGTGCGGTATCGACCGACATGCGGCGGCTGGGCAGAGGTGTGAAGGCATACCGTGGCACCGTTAGGCCGAGATCTCCCTGCTGGGGTCCTCTCGACATAGGATGCGTTGGATGACGGTAACGCCTACGGCAGCGCGATGCGTGCGACTGCACTCAACCGGCTATCCGAGCCGGCCGCGATCGTCAAGGCGGGCACCCTCCCCCCTCGCGCGGCGAGGGCGCTCGCCGACGAGACGTCACTCACCCGAGGCGCTCTCGACGGGATCGGCGCCATGCTTCAGTCCATTCAGATAGGCGCACAGCATGTCGGACATCGCGTCCGCGTAAGCGCCGATCTCGGCGTCGGCTCTGGGTGTCTCGGAAAACTCCTTCGCCACGGCGGTCATCGTCGTAAGGACCAGATCGCCGGCGAGTTGCCGCGTCGCATCGGGAGCATCCGGGAGGACCTCACGCATGAACCTTGCGGCGATGCGATCGCCTTCGGCATCGATTTCCCGCGCCTCGGGAGCGTCTCGGTAGAGCGGCGCGGCGTCGTTCAAGGCCACGCGAAGCGCCGCCTCTTCGACCTCCGAGCGGACGAAGCGATGGACGAGGGTTCGCAGCCGGTCGAGCGGCGGGGACGTGGTGTCACCGAGGATGGCATCACACTGTGCGCTCGTCTGCCGCCATTCGTCGCTTTGCAGCCGGAACAGGATCGCCGCCTTGTTCGGAAAATACTGGTAGAGCGAGCCGACGCTGACGCCTGCCTTCTCGGCAACGCGAGCGGTCGTGAAACGCCGCGCGCCCTCCTGCGCCAAAACCTGAGCCGCCGCCTCCAGTATCGCTGCGACGAGCTCGGTCGAGCGGGCCTGTTTGGGCTGCTTTCGTGAGGAAATCTGGGGCGCTGATTGATCGGTCATCGGGCTCTCGGGAACGCGAATAGAAAATGCGACGAAACAATCGTATTTCTACGAGGAAACTAAAACAACCCTCTATTTCAATAGGATCTCTCGATGACCACTCTCGACGCTGCACCTGTTGCGCCTCTGTTGGACCGGCTGTTCGCGGAGGCCGACGCCGCGAGAAGCCCGACCATGACCGCACTCTCCCGTGACGAGTGGGAGCGGCTGATGCACAGCAAGACCGAATATCTTCATCTTTATGAGCTGATGAAGGATCTCTGGCTGCCGGTTTCGCGGGAGACCGGAGTGCTTCTCTACATGCTGGCGCGCAGCACGAGCGCGCGCAGTGTCGTCGAATACGGCACGTCCTTCGGCATTTCGACGCTGCATCTGGCGGCGGCCCTGCGCGACAACGGCGGCGGGCACCTGATCACCAGCGAGTTCGAGCCCTCCAAGGTGGCGCGCGCACGTCAGCATCTAACGGAGGGCGGGCTGGTCAATCTGGTCGAGATCCGCGAGGGCGATGCCCTCAAGACGCTGAGCGTCGATCTGCCCGACGGCATCGACCTCCTGCTGCTTGACGGGGCCAAGGCGCTCTATCCCGAAATCCTGGGCTTGGTCGAAGGCCACCTCAGACCCGGCGCGCTCGTCGTCGCGGACAATGCCGATTTCTGCCCGGAATATCTGGAGCGCGTGCGTGCGCCGGACAGCGGCTACATGTCCATACCGTTCGCCGAGGATATCGAGCTCTCGATGCGGCTGGGCTGAGCCACGGCCCATCCTCGCCACTCCCCTCTCGACGCCGCCACCGACACCGGACCGAACGGGCGACCCCGCCCATGAAACCCGCGGCGGCAGTGGCCTGCCGCCGTTCCGGGAGAGCCTGCCGGCCCGGTGGCTCGAGGTTTTCGCGCCCGGGGCCGTCAAGGACGCGCCGCCTCGGAGGGGTACGGGCGCTGGGCGCGGCTAGGCCGGGTCGAAGTCGGTCGCGATGCCGACCGAGCGCCAGGCCTCGACATCGGCGCCCAAGCTGGCAAGCTTCGCATCGGCCGCTTGAAACGCGCGCGCGCCGAGCGGCAGACGGAGCGGCGGCGACTCGGCGTCCAGCGCTTGCATCAGCACTGCGATGGCCTTGGCGGGGTCGCCCGCCTGCCGGCCGTCATTTGTCTCCCTATACCGCCGGCGACGTCCCGCGGTCTCGGCGTACTCGGGCATTTCGTGCGAGGCGACGGTGATCGATCTCCCGAGGAAATCGGTCCGAAACGGTCCCGGCTCCACGAGCATGACCCTGATGCCGAAGGGGGCGAGTTCCTGTGCCAGCGCCTCGGACAGCCCTTCGACGGCGAATTTCGTGGCGTTGTAGTAGCCCGATCCGGCGCTACCCGAGATCCCCGCGGTCGACGAGAAATTGACGATCACACCACCCCGCGCACGCAGCGTCGGCAACGCGGCGCGGGTCGTCTCGATGAGGCCGAAGACATTGGTCTCGAACAGCGGGCGATATTCCTCCGGGGCCCCCTCCTCCAACGCGCCGATGAAGCCATAGCCGGCATTGTTGACCAGGATGTCGATCCCGCCGAACCGCTCGTTCGCCAGAGCGAGGGCGGCTCGGGCCGTTTCGGGTCGCGTCACGTCGAGGACGGCCGGGACGATGCTCTCGGGGTGCGCGGCGACCAGTGGCGCGAGTTTCGACACGTCGCGTGCAGTCGCCACGACGCGGTCGCCACGGCTCGCCGCCGCCTCGGCCAGAAGTGAGCCGAAGCCGCTCGAACATCCGGTGATCAGCCAGGTCTTGGGCATATCACTGGTCCCCTTTCTCTACCGCGCCTTTGCGCGTCAAACGTGCCATAGCCGACCAGTCCTCTGCACCAAGACCCGCCTCCACCGCCTCACTCATCCGGCCCCGCACCGTCTCCAGCATCGGCGTGCTCAGCGCCCGCGCCCGGGCCGCATCGGTCGCGAGACGGAGATCCTTGAGCCCGAGCGTCAGCTTGAACCCCGGAGCATGGCGTTCCTCGACGATCTTGCCGCCGTAGTTCTGGTAAACCCGGCAGCCGAAGAGGGTCTGCGTCAAGAGGGCAGTGAAATCCGCCGGGGCGACCCCATAGGCTTCCGTCAGAGTGATCCCCTCGGCCAGCGCCTCGATCGCCATGGTGATCATCATGTTGCCCGCGATCTTCGAGATATTTGCCTGCGCCGGATGCTCGCCCATGCGGAAGACCCGCTTGCCCAGGACCTCCAGCACCGGCCGGACGCGCTCCACGGCCTCAGATGGCCCCGCGGCCATGATGTTCAGCGCCCCCGCTTCCGCCACGTCGGGCGTGCCGAAGACCGGCGCGGCGACATAGCCGAGCCCCGCCGCTGCATGATCCCTGGCCAATTCCTCCGACAGAGCCGGAGAGATCGTCGCCATCATGACCTGCACCGCCCCCGGACGCGCCGCGTTCAGTCGCCCGTGGGCCTGCAGGATCTCGCGCACCGCCGCATCGTCGGACAGCATAGTGATGATCGTATCCGCCTGCATCGCCTCCGTTGGATCGGAGACGAGCGCGACGCCCGGGACGGCCCCTGGCTCCAGACACGAACGGTTCCAGCCACGCACCGCGTGGCCCGCCGCCGCGAGATTGGCGGCCAGATGCCGCCCCATACTTCCCAGGCCGACTACGCCGATATCCATGTCCGCTTTCCTTCGGGCTGCCGGGGCGTCAGTGCTTGGGGACGTCCGATGATCGCTCCGCCGTTCGGGCAACGTCCCGCCCGGCTGGACATCGTCCCTCCCAGACTTATGAAGTGATCATTCCATAAATCTCCGACGCTTGTCAACGATTTCCAGAGTGCCTACTCCATAAGTCGACAAATCGACGAGGCCGGCATGGCACGAACGGGTCGTCCCCGCAGTTTCGACCGAGAGAGCGCGTTGGACGCCGCGATGCGGCTATTTTGGCTGCAGGGGTACGAGGCGACCACGGTCAGCCAGCTCGCCGCCGCCATGGGCAAGCTGTCGTCGGCGAGCTTCTATGCCGCCTTCGGCTCCAAAGAGATCCTGTTTCGTGAGATTCTGGAGCGCTATGAGGCGATCCACGGTCAAGCTCTGGCGCCGCTCAGCGACACCACCCTGCCGCCACGCGAAGCCGTGGAACGGGCGCTGCGGGCCTCGGTTCGCATGCAGACCGCGCCGGACCTGCCGACCGGATGCCTCGTAGCCCTCGGAGCGTCCGGCTGGTCGGAACACAACGCCGCGCTTGCGGCCTGCGTCGCGGAAACCCGCGCCCGCAATCGCGCCAGCTTCTCCGCCTGCGTCGACCGCGCCGTCGCCGTCGGTGACCTCGACCCCGAGAGCAACACCGCGGCCCTCGGTCTGATGTTCGACACGGTTCTCCTCGGCCTCTCGATCGAGGCGCGCGACAGGCTGCCCCGCGCGCAGCTCGAGGAGGTGGTGGCCGTGACTATGCGCCTCTGGGACAGCTTTGCGCCCCAGGGAAGAGCCGCCGCCACGCGCGGGTGACCGTCGTCCCGGCCCGGCGACGGCGCACGCGACACCCGCTCAGATCCCCGCGTACCATTGATATCCGCGGTCTTCCCAGAAGCCGCCTCGGCCACCCCAGAGGTTCTCGAAACCGTCGACCACATCGATTTGCATGACGTACTTGGCGTGCTTGTAGCCGAGCTGCCGCTCCACCCGCAGCCGAAGCGGGGCGCCGTGCCCCACCGTCAAGGCCGCGTCGTTCATCGCGTAGGCGAGGATCGTCTGCGGATGGAACGCGTCGATCAGGTCGATGCTCTCGTAGTAGCGGCCACTGCCGTCGAACGTCCTCTCCAGCTCGTCGGCACAGTGAAAGACGGCAAAGCGAGCGTTGGGCTTCAGTCCCGCCATCTGCAGGACGTGGCCGAGCGGAACGCCGGTCCATTTGCCGATCGCACTCCAACCTTCGACGCAGTCGTGGCGGGTGATCTGGGTGCGCGACGGAAGTGCCCTGAGGTCGGCCAGCGAGAGCTCGAGCGACCGGTCGACCAGCCCGCCGATTTTCAGTTTCCAGTCGGCGAACCCACTCCGATGGAGCGCGGCATAGGCTGCGGAATCGGGCGCCTGCGTGCCGTTGACGCGGAACGTCGGAGAGATGTCGGCCTCCGAGAATTCGCGGGCCAGCGACCCACGCCAGAGCAAGGCACGCTGTGCGTCCATCGTAACCCACTCGGCCGACTGCAAGACGGCGTCGACGTCCGCGCCCCGCCCCAGCGCAGCATAGCCGCCGGCCGCGAGCGCACCGGCGCCGAGCGCGCCGCCGATCAGGAAGCGCCGGCGGGTCAGGGGGTTACTCATGCGACAGCTCCTTCGGGCGGATGGCGTACCGGCCGGTGATCATCGAGCGCATGTTGTTCCAAGGGCCCGAGAGCACGACCATGGCGACGTGGATGACGACGAAGAGGACGATCAGCGATGCGGAGATGAAGTGAATGGTGCGGGCCGACTGACGCCCCCCGAAGATGTCGAGAAGCTGCGGAAACGCCGCATCCATCCCGGGCGACATGGTCAGGCCCGTGAGCACCATCAACGGCAGCAGCCCCGCGATGACGACGATATAGCTGAGCTTCTGGAGCGTGTTGTAGTTCCGGGCCTCCTCACCCGACGGGAAGCGCAGGCGGGCATGGTCGACGATCTCCCGCCATATGTGACGCGGGCCGAGTTGACGGCGATCCGGCAACAGATCGCGGCGCAGGTGCCCGCTCCACAGGCCGTGGACGAGATAGACGAGGCCGTTGAAAACGAAGACCCACGCAAAGAAGAAGTGCCAGCGACGACCGGCGGCGAGATCCTGGTAGGAGGGAAGCGTGAGCCAGGCGGGGAACGCCCGGCGCATCCGCACACCGTCCACCGTCGATAGACCCAGCGCACCCGTGGTGGCGAGGGAAACGCCGCCGACCTTCAGGTAGCCTCGCGGCTTCCCATTGGCCTCATCGGCTCCGATCTCGACGACGGCGGGGTCGGCATCTGCGCCGTACTCGCCCCAGTGAAGCCGCGGATAGGCGTTGAAGATCTGAAGGCCGCTCAAGAGCAGGACACAGAGGCACAGCACATTCACCCAATGCGTCAGACGGGTCAGGACGGAGTGGCGTCGGATCAGCACGCTTTTCCGGCGCGAGGTCGATCGCCGCCGTGGCGTCTCGTGAGACATGGCAAGGTCCTGTGGTTGGCTGAACAGGTGGTGATGGGAGCGACGAGCGAGGTCGAGGCTCCCACCGGCCGGACGGGCTGAGACGCCCGCCCGGTGGTGGCGTCGCCTCACATCGGCGGGACAACGCCGTTGGTGCCGACGACGATGCGCTGCGCCGTCATCGTCCCGTCCGCGGCCTTCCTGGCCGGGATGAACACGACGGCGCCCGGCTTCAGATCGGACTTGGTAGCCGGCGCGAAGGTGACGACGGGCGTTCCTTGCGGAACGGCGATCGTCTTCTCCTTCCCGTGGTAGGAGACGGTGACGGTTTGGCCGTCCACACTCGTGACGGCGTCGGCGACGGTGGCGTTGGTCATGGTGCTGTTCGGCTTCAGATCCCATCCGAAGCTGCCTTCGCCGGTGCCCTTCAGCGCCGAGGGGAAGATCAGCACCTCGAGCGCCCCGTCGCCGCCGTCCGCCGTGGGCAGCGAGGCGATGCCGACATAGTCGCCCGGCTTGATGTCCGAGATGTCTGCGCCCGCGACGCCCGACACCATCCACCCGTTCGCGAGGGTGATGTCGACGGTTTCGCCTTCGCGCGTCCTGACGTCCAACGTCCCGTCCGCGAAGTTCACGACGGAGCCGCGCACGTTGACCGGTTGCGCCGCGGCATCCTGGGCCGCAGCAGGGGATCCGATGCCTGTGGCGAGCGGCAGGCTGACGATGGCCGCAAGCAAGGCCGGTCCGAATTTGGTGATCATGTCATCTCCTTTATACCTACTAGTAGGTATATTGCTGGCGCAAATTTGTGTGAGAGCCGATGCGGTGCGCCGAATCTCCGCAACGACTTGAAAGGAAATTCACCACGTAGCTACCGACTAGATGGTAGGCTAGGTTGGCAAATTGTCACCCCTCTCATTGTCGACGAGCGACGAGCCTCTCGATCAAGGGTTGGGTCACGACGGTGAAGACCGAGGGGTCTCCGTACGCCCGCGCCGAGAGCATTGCGCCGTGCACCGTTGCAATGAACCCCTCCGCCTCGGATCGTGCGGTCCCGGCCAGAGTGAGCGTCCCCTCATCCGCACCTTGCTCCATGAGAGAGGTCAGCCAATCCGAGAACATCCGAAAATAGGCCCGGACCTCCGCGACGACCTCCGATGGAAGAACCGGAAGTTCGGTTGCGAGCAGCGCGCAGACGCAAAACGTCCGCGTCGCGTCGGCGATGCAGCCCGCCCAGTATCCCGTATAGGCGCGGAGCTGATCCGCGGGTTGCGGATAGGCACGCCCGAGCTCGGCGATCGCCGTCTCGGCATCTTCGCGGTAGCGCACCACGAGCGTGCGAACCAGATCGACCTTGCTGGGAAAGTGGTGGTGAATGCTCGCCTTGCGAATGCCGACCACTTTGGAGATGTCGGCATAGCTGAAGCCGTTATACCCCCCTTCGATGATGAGCGAGCGCGCGCAACGAAGAATGTCGTCAGAGGTGCTTGTCAGGTTGCTCATAAGATTAATCTACCTTCTAGTAGGATGACTGTCAAGTGGCGAGATCGGATGAAAATGGATACCCTGCCCACCCTCGCGCTGTTCGTCGTCTCCGCCACCATCACGCCGGGACCGAACAACATTATGGTGATGGCGTCCGGTGCGAACTTCGGTTTTCGCCGTTCGCTGCCTCACCTCAGCGGCGTCGCCACCGGCGTTCTCGGCATCACCCTGTCGGTTGGCCTGGGGCTGATGGCCGTCTTCGACATGTTTCCGGTGCTGGAGCAGGTGTTGCTCGGCGTGTCCGCCGTCTACCTCCTGTGGCTCGCATGGAAGATCGCGAACACCATGCCAACCAAGGCGAAGAGCACGGCGGCTCACCCGCTGACGTTCGTCCAAGCCGCGACCTTTCAGGTGGTGAACCCGAAGATCTGGGCAATCGGCCTCTCCGCCATCACCCTCTATGCGCCCGAGCGTTCCCTGGCCTCCACGCTCCTGGTCGCCTCGTCTTTCGCCGCCGCCGGTCTGGCGTCGAACGCGATCTGGACCAGCATGGGCACCACGCTGCGCCACTGGCTGGCCGTGGGACAAAGGTTCAGGGCTTTCAATATCGCCATGGCGCTCCTGCTCGTCGCCTCGCTCTACCCGTTGTTGTTCCGCTAGCTCGTCTTCGACCCATCATGCGAGCACGTCGCCGAGCGGCACGCCGCACGACTCCGGTCCGCACTCTCAGATCGACTGACCGCCCATCCCCATCGATGCCGGGTCAGAGCGTCGGCGCGGCGCCCTCGCGGAAGGACCAGAGGCAGGAGCCGAGAATGACGGCGGCGCCGAGGACCGTGTGCCAGGCCGGGACGCTCGAAAAGAGCACCACGCCGGCCACGGTGGCGAAGAAGAGCTGGGCGTATTGCAGCGGCGCGATGCTGGCGGCGGGGGCCGCGCGGAACGCCGAGGCGAGGAGCAGGAACGAGCAGCCGGTGAGAAGACCGCTCGCCATGACGAGCATCAAGTCGAGCCCGCGCGGCTCGACCCAGACGGCCGGCACGACGAAGGGCGCGATCAGCAACGCGCAGACATTCCCTACGGTCCCCGTCGATTCCACCGTCTCGCCGTTGAGGCCGAGCCGGCGCAGGAGGATCATGTTGACCGCCATCCCCGACGCCCCGATCAACGGGATGAGGCTCGCCCACCGGAATGCCACGCCGGACGGCTCCAGGACGATGAGAACGCCGCAGAAGCCGATCGCGACCGCCGCCCAGCGCCGCGGCGAGACGTGCTCCTTCAGCACCGCCGCCGCGAGCAGCGTCGCAATCAGCGGCGAGGAGAACAGGATCGCGTAGACGTCCACGAGCGGGAAATGCACGTAGCTCCAGAAGTTGACCACCGTCGTCGCCACCGTCACGCCGCCGCGCACGAGGTGGAGGCGCCAGCGGCGCGGCTTCATCCGCCGGACGTCACCACGAAGCCACGCGATGGTGAGGATCGCCACCAGCGCGAAGCCGCAGTTGAACAGCGTGATCTGGAAGACGTGGTAATGCGCTCCGAGCAGTTTCACGAGCGCGTCGACGCACGTGAGGAGCGCGTACGACGCCAGCGCCATGACCACGCCCCGAGTTGTAGCCGACACGCCGAACTCTCCTGACTTTGCTCGCTCGGACGAGCCGCACCGTTCGCCGGAGCGCATCGCTCCGGCGTCTGGGCCCGCCTTGATCGTGGGTGATGCCGTCTAGCGCCGGCTCGATGGACGTCCGTTCATCGAGCCACCCCTAGAGCCCTGTGTGTGAGCGTCTTCCGCGCGGCGGACCCGCTCTCTCTTCGCCGCGATGCGCGCTAGCGTGGACGGACCGCGAGGCCGCAGGCCGCCTGCAGGAAGCACACGCAGGCGTTGTCGAGCCCGGTGCCGAAGAGGTCCATCGTCTTGTCGACCTCCACGACGATCAGCGTCGACACGGCCGGATGGGCGCCGATCACGTTGCACGCCTCGTGCAGCTCCCATGGCGCGATCTGACCGGGGCGCGCGCCGGGCGAGGCCGGCCCGTAGCCCGCGTCGAGGACGTCGACGTCGATGTCGACGATGATCGTGTCGACGCGCTCGGCGAGCTGGTCGAGATGGCGGGCGACGCACGCCGCAAAGCCCTCCCGCCGCGCCGGCCCCGCTTCCACGATGGTGAAGCCGTGCTCGTCGCAATAGCGCCGGTAGACGGGCGAGTTGCCGAACGGGGCGATGCCGATCTGCACCACGTTGGAGCCGAGAAGGCCATCCTCCTCGATCATGAAGCGGACGGCCGCCCCGTTGTGTGGACCCTGGTTGCGATAGCCGAGCCGCACGTCGTGGTGGGAATCGAGCATCATCAGCCCGATCCGCCCCGGATCCTCGTGCAGCCCCGTCAGCACCGGGCGCATCACCGCGTCATCCCCGCCGATGCAGAAGAGGAGATCCGGCACCCCGCGCGCCGCAAGCTCGGTGAACTCCGTCTTGATCTTCTCTTGCGCCGGCACGTTGTGGAGATGGCCGATCTCGAGGGTTCCGAGGTCGCTCGCCCGCACCTCCTCGCTGAGATAGACGGAGCGCGGATCGGTGATGCCGACCCCTGCGCCGAAGCAGGCGAAGCGCTCCAGATGCTGCCGGAACAGGGCCGGCGTCATGTGCTGCGCGGCGGGTGGGGCGGAGGACTGGGAGAGCGGCACGCCGATCACGCCGATGTGGGGCGCGGAGGCCGGCTGCTCGCCGTAGTCGCCGCGCAGCCACTCTGCGGCCGTCGGCCAGGCCGGATCGCCGGGAATGCCGGGCATGGGTTCGCGAATATACACAACGTCCTCTCGTCTCTGGATCTAGGGATGGAGCATCTTGCCGAGGAAGGCGCGGGTGCGCGGGTTCTGCGCCTCGCCGAAGATCTGCTCGGGCGGGCCCTCCTCGACGATCCGCCCGGCCTCCATGAAGATCGTGCGGTCGGCGATCTGCCGGGCGAAGCCCATCTCGTGGGTCACGATCAGCATGGCGACGGAGCGCTCCGCCGACAGGTCGCGGATCACCTCGAGCACTTCGCCGACCCGCTCCGGGTCGAGCGCCGACGTCACCTCGTCGAAGAGCAGCACCTTGGGGTTCATCGCCAGCGCCCGGGCGATCGCCACTCGCTGCTGCTGGCCGCCGGAGAGCTGGTTCGGAAACGCCTTCACCTTGTCGGAGAGACCGACCTGGGCGAGGAGGCGATGCGCGAGGTCGACGGCCTCGCCGCGCCGCATTCCGGCGACGTGGATCGGCGCCTCGACGAGGTTCTGCTCGATCGTCATGTGCGGAAACAGGTTGAACTGCTGGAACACCATGCCGAGCTTGCTGCGATAGGCGCGCAGCACGGCGTTCGACGTTTTCGGCGCCTTGCCGAGCCGGTCGCCGAAGTGCAGCGTCACGCCGTCGACGGCGAGGTCGCCCCAGTCGGGCATCTCCACCGTCATCAGCGTGCGCAGGACCGTGGTCTTGCCCGACCCGCTCGGCCCGATCAGCACCACCTTCTCGGCCGGCGCGATGTCGAGGTTGAAGCGGTCGAGCACCGGCACGTCGGTGTAGGTCTTGCTGATGTCGCGCATCGTGGCGATCGGGGTCATGCCGGCACCCGCGTGACGCGCTCGATCCACCGGGTGAGCACGGAATAGAGCGAGCTCAGGACCAGGAAGATCAGGCCGAGCGCGGTGAAGACTTCCGTGTACTTGAAGGTTTCGAACGCGAGTTGACGGCCGACGCCGACGAGCTCCGGAATGGTGATGACCGAAAGCAGCGGACTCTCCTTGAGCATCGCGATCGCGCAGTTGCCGAAGGCCGGAATCATCGGGATCACCGCCTGCGGCAGCAGGATGCGCCACCAGGCACGCCAGCGCGGGATGTTGAGCGCGACGACGGCATCGTGCTGGCTGCGCGGGATCGACCGGATGCCGGCCTTGTAGATCTCGCTCGCGTAGGTGCCGTAGTGCGTGCCGATGATGAGCACCGCCGTGAGGAAAGGCGGCAGCGTCAGACCGTAGAAGGGCAGGACGTAGAAGACGAAATAGATCTGGATCAGAAGCGGGCTGACGCGCACGCACTGGGCGAGGACGTAGGCGAGGCGCGCGATCGGCCACGCCGCGTAGAGCTGCACCACGGCCAGGACCAGCCCCAGACAGAGCGACAGCGCCATGCCGAGCACGGTGATGAGGATGGTGACCCCCGTCGCCGACAACAGCACCGGCAGGTGGGCGATCAGGAACTCGAGGTCAAACATGGGCGCCACCCCAGCGCCGCGTCACGCAGGCGTCGAGCAGCGCCACGCCGCGCGCCAGCGGCCAGCCGAAGGCGATGTAGATCACCATCAAGACGCCGTAGACGATCGGCGCCTGACCATTGAGGGCGATCAACATCTGGCCGCGATAGAGAAGGTCCGCGATCGACACCAACGCCAGCAGCGGCGTGCTCTTCATCATCTCGAGGAGGAGATTGCCCATCGGCAGGATCATGCGGGCGGCCGCCTGCGGCAGGATGATGCGATAGAAGGCGCGTACCCGCGGGATGTTCAGCGCGATGATCGCGTCCCGCTGGTTCGATGCGACGGCGAGCAGGGCGCCGCGCGTCAGCTCCGCACCGTAGGAGCCGGCATTGAGCCCCAACGCCAGCGTGCCGACCCAGAAGGGGGCGAGCGATACCCCGAGCAGCGGCAGCACATAGTAGAAGTAGAAGAGCTGCACCAGGAAGGACGTGCCCCGGAAGACCTCGATGTAGGTGAGGCACAGGACGCGCACCAAGCGCTGCGACGACAGAGACCCCAGCCCCGCGAGGATCGCCAGCGCGAGGCCGACGATCACGGCGGATCCGAGGATGCTGAACGTTGCCGCCAGTCCGGGAAGGACGAAGACGACGATGTCCAGCACGGACATGGTTTGGTTCATGACGATCGCCCGCCGTATGGGGCCCGCGCTCGCGGCGGGCCCGACCCGTCAGCCCTTGCAGTAGTCGGCCGCCTGCATCTCCACCGACGGCAGGCTGGAGGCGCCGAGCCCGTATTTCTCGAAATTCTCGAGCTGCCAGCCCGAGGTGAGCGCCTCGTCGATCGTCTTGTCGAAGAGGGCGATGAGCTCGTCGGAGACGCCCTTGCGGAAGCCGTAGCCGCCTGGCGAGATGTCCGGCTTGCCGTCGATCACGGGAACCTCGAAGTCCTGCACGACCTCGACGCCGGCGTCCGCGTTGCGCTGCACGGTCGAGACGAGCAGCGTCCCGACGCTCACGACGGCGTCGACGCGGCCGGCCGCGAGGCCCGCGATCATCGCATCGTCGCTCGGAAACACGGTGATCTGGGCATCGGCGACGCCCGCCTTCTTCGCCGTCGACACCTCGTAGGTCTGCGCCACGCCGCCGAGGCGGATCTTCGGGTCTGCGGCGATGTCGGCGAAGCTGTGGAGGCCGAGCGGGTTGCCCTTCTTCACCGCAATGGCCGACGACACGACCATGTCGGGCTTCGAATAATCGATCACGGTGCAACGCGTCGGCTTGATGGCGAGCGAACCGACGACGACGTCGAACCGGCCGGCGACGAGACCGGGGATGAGGCCGTCGAATTCCAGAAGCACCGGCTCGATCTCGCCGAGATCGTTCTCCGCCACGATCCGCTTCAAGAGATCGAAGCTCGTGCCCATCAGCTCGCCCGAAGCATCCGAGAAGCTGACCGGGGCGGCCTGGAAGTATCCAACCCGGATGCGGCCCGCGTCACGGATCGCATCGAGCGCCTGCGCGTGAGCGGCGGACCCCGCCCCGAGGACGCCGGCCACGGCGACCACCCCGCCGACCAGCGTCAAGAATGTCCGTCTGTCGAAAGTGTCAAACATCTTCATCGGCTCCAACTTTTGTGCACCCCCCACGTCAATTGACCACTTTTTATCCACGCCTTGGACTTGGTGACGGATTGTGCAAACGGATGGGGCATGGGACAAATTAGAAAGCGTCGACAAACCGATAGCGATTGCTAATCAGTGGCCCCTTCCCTCACCCATTTCGAAACGTTGGTGTGGATCAGTCGGCTCGGCTCGTTTCGGGCGACGGCGGACATGCTCGGGATCAGCCAACCGGCCGTCTCGCTGCGCATGCGGGAGCTGGAGAAAGAACTTGCCGTGCGGCTCTTCGAGCGCTCCGGGCGGACCGCCGTTCTCACCGACGACGGCCACATGGTGGCCGAATATGGCGAGCGCATTCTCGCCCTCTCCCAGGATCTACGGTTCCGCATCAGGCGGCACGAGACCCTCGTCGGCACCGTGCGGCTCGGCATTCCCGATGCGCTCGCCCTCGTCCACCTGCCAAACATTCTGCTCGCCATCGAGCGGCAGCATCCGCAGCTGCGCATCGCGGTGAGCGTCGACAGCAGCTCCGCGCTCGCGCGGCGGCTCTCCGGCAACGCCCTCGACGCCGCCGTCGTGGTCGGGGAGCAAGGCGCCGGCGCGATCCGGCAGGAGCGGGTCGGCGTTGACGAGCCGGTCTGGGTCGCCTCGCCCCGTCTCGTCGCGACCGACCGCTGCTACGGCCCGCGCGATCTCGCGCCCCACCGGATCTTCACCAGCGGCGCCTCGTCCAACATGTTCTCGATGATCGTCGAATGGTTCGGCCGCGAGGGGGTGTCGCCCCGCAATCTCTGCAGCTGCAACAGCGTGGCGACGATTTACAGCCTCGCCAAGGCGGGCGTCTGCCTCGGCGTCCTACCGCGGATCCTCATCGGCGACGACATCGCCGAGGGGCGCCTCTTCGAGCTCCACACGACCCACCCGATCCCGCCCTCCACCATCTACTTCAGCGTCCCCCGCGCCTCGACGAATCCGGCCCTCCAGCCCCTCCTCGACATCGTCAGCACAGAATTCCAAAGCAGCCGAGACCCTGATCGCCGGACGGCCTAGCCGCTCAGCTCCAGGACCGCCCTGCCAGAGTGGGTGAGGCGAATGGGCTCGCTCGTCCAGAGCGCGCAGATGGCTTCGCGCGAACTCACCCTATCGGTTCCCGACGCAATGGGCGGCTGCGGCTGTCAGAACTCGAAGCCGATGCGGAGGGAGCCGGTGCTCGACTGGTAGTCGTCGCCGAGCTCGAGGCCGTATTCGAGGCGTGCCTCGAAGCCGTTGCCGCGGGTGAGCTGTAGGCCGAGATCGAATTGGCCGATCAGGTTGGGCACGTCGCTCTTGATCTCGAACGTGCCGGCGCTCGACAGCGCGCCGACGAGGCTCGCCTTGGTCACCCACGTGTCGTTGGTCATCGCGACCAGTCCGGCGCCGGCGTAGGGCCGCAGCACCCACGCCTCGCCGAGGCCGAACCGACCGCCCGCTTCCAGGTAGGGAGCGAACGCCACCGTCGTCTCGTCCTGAGCGCGGACGTCCAATGCCGCCCCGGCCGGCCCGTTCTCCCGATAGGCGGGAACGTGGGCGTAGAGCAGGTCGATGTCGGCGCGCGGCCGCAAATACCAGTCGGCGAAGGGCAGCTCGTACTGGATCCTGAGGCGCCCGCCGGCGGTGAACACGTCGGTATCGCTGGTGACGCGCTGGCCCGACCCGTAGATGTCGACGCGGCGGTGATTGTCGTACCAGCCGTAGCCGAAATTGGCGCCGAGCCCGAGATACCAGGGTCCCGCCACCCGCTTCACCGCGACCGAGGCATCGACACGCTCGCCGTCGCTTCCGGCACCGAGGCTGCCGGTGTCGGCGCCGACGATCGAATAGGACGCGCTGCCGCCGACGAACCAATCGGACGAGACCTCCCCCTGCCCGCCGACGCGGAACGTCAGCCGATCCTCGCTGTAGCCGGGAGAGCCGGCGGACGAGCCGCGACGGGTCACGCCGCCCTCGACCTTGCCCCAGACGCAGGAGGTCTCGCCGAGGAGGGTACCCTCGCCGACGAAGACCGGGCAGGAGAAGGCGCCGTCGAGCCCGATGCGGGTGGCGAGCGCCTGATCGCTCGCGTGGACCGAGAGCGTTTCGCCGGCGATGTCGTCGAGCGCGGCGGCGTAGTCGGCACTGGAACCGATGTCGGACAGCACGCCGTAGAGCGGCGCGAGTGTGTCGGAGCCGCCGGCGTCCCAAGTGCTCTGCAGATAGCCGGCGAGCGCGCTCTCGTTGGTCGTGAGGCTCGCCCCGGAGGGGGTGAAGTCGGCCGCGGGTGAGATCGCGAGGCCGGTGGACGTGAGCTGCGCGGACCAGTCGAACAGCAGCGTGTCGGCAACGCCGAACCCCTCGTCGACGATGTCGCGCGCCGTCAGCACGGTGTAGCTGCCGGGCAGGAGGTTCAGCGACAGCGTCTCGATCGTTCCGCCGAGATCGGCCTCGCCCGCGACTTCGACGAGGTCCGCCGTCTGGGTCCCGAGCGCGTCAATGTCGATCGCCAGGACGCCGGCATTCTCCTGCTCAAAATCACCACCGAAGACTGTCGTCGCGACGTTCGCGTCACCGCCGACCGACAGGGTGCCGGCGTTGAGCACGGCACCCACGTCGACCACCGCGCCGCTGGCGAAGAAGCCGGTATTGCCGAGGGAATTGTCGGCGAACGTGGTCACGATGTCCGAGCCTTCGAGAAGGCGGACGCTGCCGACGAGGGTGCCCTCGTTGGTCACCGCGATCCACGAGTCGAGCGCCAGGATGGCGGTGCCGTCGACCCCCGCCGCGGTCGACACCGTGCCGCTCTCGGTGATGGTGATCGTGTTCGCCCCGGTCTGCGCATCGATGTTGGCCTCGGTCCGTATCAGGCCGCCCGACACGACGATCCCGGCCGCGTCCGGACCGGTGCCGCCCTCCACCGTGCCGGCGATGGTGAGCGCGATGCGGCTCTGCGTCTCGACGGTGCCGATGCTCTGCGCGACGATGCCGATCGCGTTGAGACCCGCCGTCGAGATCGTCCCGCCGGTCTGCGTCAGGCTGATCGCGCCGCCGACGCCGTAGGACACGCCCTGCGTCGACCCGAGATCGGCGCCGAGCACCGTGGTGTCGCCGGCGCCGACTCCGCCGCTGTTGCCGGCGCCGCTCGTCTGCACCACCACACCATGCGCATTGGCACCGTAGGTGGCGATGTCGCCGGCGAGGTCGAGCGTGATGTCGCCCCCCATGACGGGCGCGACCCCGGTCGCCAGCGACAGCGTGTTCACGTTGAGGAAGCTCAGCCCCAAGGAGGAATCGCCGAAGAAGCCGCCGCCGGCGCCGATCGACTGGGCGAAGATGCCCCAGCCGCCGTCGCCATAGGTCGTCACCGTCGCATCCGCGCCGAGATCGACGGCGATGTCGCCGCCCGCGCCGGACATCAGCGTGCTCTCGAACGTCACGGAGCTGATGCTCGTCGCCTCGCCGACGGCGAGCCCGCCACCGCCCCCGATCGACTGGGCGACGATGCCCATCGCCCGGGCGCCGCCGGCGACGATCGCTCCGGCGCTCTTGTCGATCTCGACGGTGTTGCCGTCGCCGTTGGCTCCGGCGCTGCCTTTGAAGTCGATCCCGATCACCAGGGTGTCGGTCAGGGCGGACGCGGACTCCGACGTCCCAGAAATGCTGGAGCTCAGGCACTGGCTCGCCTCGACGCCGAGCGAGGCATATTGGGGCGAGGAGTTGGTGCAGCCGGCACCGGCGACACCACCGCCGCCGCCGATCGATTGGGCGAGAATGCCGTAGGCGTCGTCGCCGACGGCGGTGATCTCGCCGGCGTCGTCGACGATGACCGAGCCGCCGGAGTTGCCGGCGCCGCCGGACGCCGAATAGCCGACACCGAGGCTCAGGGTCGCGGACGTGCTCGATGTTCCGTCCCCGCCGACGCCACCGCCCCCACCGATCGACTGGGCGAGGATTGCATGCGCTGCGTAGCCCGCGGTGGTGATCGAGCCGGCGTTTTCGACGGTGACGGTCCCGCCGGTGCTTCCGGAGCCGGCGACGCCGCCGACGCTGACGCTCGCCGCCAGCGAGATGGAGAACTGGCCCGTCGTCTTGGCGAGCAGCTTGCTGCCGTACGCCTCGAAGTCGGAGTTGATCGTTTCCCAGGTCGAGGGGGTCGTCGCCGTCGCCGAGCTGCCGTTGCCGCCACCGCCGCCGATCGATTGTGCTTCGATGCCGTAGGAACGCTGGCCGTAGGTGGTGATCGTGCCGGTGTTGGCCACGGTGACGTCGCCGCCCGCCCCGCCGGCGCCGCCCTTGCCGCCGACATCGACGGTCGCCGCATAGGAGATCGACAGCGAGCTCGACTGAGCGAGACCCTTGTCGACGAGCGACTTGACGGTGGTGATCAGCTGGCCGTCGAAGCCGAACGTGGTCGCGGGATCCGTGCCGCCGCCCGATCCGCCGCCCCCGCCGATCGACTGCGCGAAGATGCCGACGGCGTCGCCACCGGCCGTGACCACCGTCCCGTCCTCCAGGGTGGTGTAGCCGCCGGTGACGATCGTGCCGGCGTTGGTGACGGCGACCTCGCCGCCGTCGTTGCCGCTTCCGCCGTCGCCGCCGACGCTCACGTCGACCTTGATCGTGCCGGTCCCGGTGCCGGTCGCACTGCTACCCGCGGCGCCGCCGCCCCCGCCGACGGACTGGGCGTAGATGCCGTAGGACGACGCGCCATAGGTCCGAATGCGGCTGCCTGCCAGATTGGTCACGACCACCCGGCCGCCGACGTTGCCATCGCCCCCGCTGCCGCCGACCGCGGTCGCGATCGAGGCCGACATTCCCTCGCCCTCGCTCAGAAGATTGCCCAAGCTCGCGCTCGAGGTCGATGCATTCCCCGTGCCGCCGGTGCCGCCACCGCCGCCGATCGACTGGGCGAGGACGCCGATCGCGTTGTCTCCGTAGGTTTCGATCGTGCCGTCGCAATCGCTCAGGCAGGGCGTCGAGACGCCACTCGCATTCTGCACGGAGGCCGTGCCGTTGGTCACGGTCACGTCGCCGCCGGAGCCACCCCCGCCACCGGTCCCGCCGAGCGCGACGGCGAGGTTGATGTCGCCGATCCCGCCCTGCAGCGAATAGGACGCCGCGGTGGAGTCCCCCCCGTTGCCGCCGCCGCCACCGATCGACTGGGCCGACACGCCGTGCGCCCCGTCGCCGGCCGTCTTCACGGTTCCGGAGTTGGCGATGGTGATCTCGCCGCCGTCGCCGCCGGAGCCGCCGCTTCCGCCGCTCGCGAAGTCGAACGTGATGGTCGGGACCTCGGTGGTGGGGATGCCGAGGGATCGGGCCGACGCCGATCCGCCCGATCCGCCGCCCCCGCCGATCGACTGGGCGAGAATGCCGTGGGCGTCGGCACCGTCGGTCGCCGCTCCGGCGCCGGTATAGGCGTAGGTCGAGCCGTCGGCATAGCCGGTCAGGATCGTGCCGGTGTTGGTGACCGAGACCGCGTCGGCGTCGCCCCCGTCGCCGCCCGCCCCGCCCAATGCCAGGCCGATGGTGATCACGCCGGCCGAATAGGCGGCCGCCGCCCCGCCGGTCCCCCCGCCCCCGCCGAGCGACTGGGCGACGATGCCCCAAGCCTGGTCGCCCCCGGTGGAGACGGTGGTGGCGTTGTCGATAGATACCGTGCCGCCGTCGCCGCCGCTGCCGCCGCGACCACCGATCGCCGTCGACCCGAGCGAGCCGAACGAGTCGGCGTAGCCGCCATTGCCGCCGCCCCCGCCGAGCGACTGGGCGAGGACCCCGGCGGCGTAGATGCCTTGCGTCACCACCCCGCCGGTATCCTTGAGCATGACGGTGACCGCCGCGCCGTCGCCGCCGTTGCCCCCGGCCCCGCCGACGGCCGCGACCGCGCCCCACGCGTTCGAGCCGTTGCCGCCACCGCCGCCGACGGATTGGGCGAGGATGCCGAGGGCGGCGAAGTCCTTCGTCGTGACCTTGCTGGCTCCGGTGGTCGTCACGCCGACCGTGCCGCCGTCGCCGCCGCCGTTCCCGTCGGCGTCGAGACCGCCGAGGAACATCGCGCGACCGGCCGAGCTGCCGCCACCGCCGCCGATCGACTGCGCCACGATGCCGATGGCGGCGTCGCCGGTCCCCTCGCCGTCGCCGGTCGTCACCGAGCCGGAGTTGGTGAGGGTCACCGCGGCGCCGTCGCCCCCATCGACGTTCGAGCTCGTCTGACTGCCGATCGCCACGGCGGCCGCGTCGCTTTCGATGATGTTGAACAGGCCGCCGCCGCCGCCCACCGACTGGGCGAGAAGGCCGTGCGCCGCGAGGCCCAGCGTCGTCACCGTGCCGCCGTTGTCGAGGACGACGCCGCCGCCGTCGAAGGCGTAGTCGCCGTCGGCGGCGTTGCCCAGCACGCTGGCGGCCGATGCATCGCCGTTGGTGACGATCGCCGCACCGCCGATGCTGGAGGCGGCAATGCCGATCGCCATCGAGCCGGTCGTCTCGATGGTGCCGTCATTCTCGACCGTGACCGCCCCGGGGGGGCCGGGAAAGGCCGTGCTCACGGCCTGGGTGTCGGCGGGAGCCACCTCGCCGATCGAGCCGGAGCTCACCGCCAGGATACCGACCGACAGCGTGTCGCCCGAGGTGGTGAGGGTCGCGCCCTGCTCCACCCTGACCGTGACGTCGCCGCCGCTGCCGTTGTCCCAGGTGTTGGCGTAGCCGCCGGCGCTGATCGCCATCACGCCGATCGCGGTGTCGTCGGCCGTGATGGTGACGTCGCTGCCGGCCTCGAGGATCACCTCGACCGTGCCGCCGTCGCCGGCGATGGAGGTCTTGTCGTTGTCTCCCCCGAGGGGGCGCAGATGGTCGTTCGAATTGCCGCCGGTCGAGACCGCGTAGATGCCCGTCACGGTCGCGCCGGTCCCGGTGATGCTGCCGGCATTCGTGATCGTGACATCGCCCCCGTCGCCACCGAAGGACGCGATGTCGGTCTCCGCCTCCGAGACGTTGCCGACGCCGCCTTGGGAGAGCGCGAAGATCCCGTTCGTCGACCCGGTCCAGCTGCCGCCATTGGCCGAGATGGACCCGGTGTTGGTCACCGTGATCGCCCCCCCGGCGCCGCCGTCGCCCCCGTGGCGCGTGTCGGAGGTCGTCTCGCCCCAGCCGTCGCCACCGATCGAATAGGCCCCGACGGCATTGAGGGCGACCGGGATCTCGGTGGAGCCGAAGTCGATGGAGCCGCCCGAGCCGACGACCGAGACGACGCCGGAATTGCTGATCGTCACCGCTCCGCCGGCACCGCCGTCGAAATTCGGATCCGCGACGTTCTTGGAGTGGTCGGCAAAGCCTTCCGCGCCGATCGAGAGGCCGACGATCGCGCCGGCGCCGTAGGCGAGATAGCCGGGGGAGGAATCGTATTGCCCGGCCGGCGGTTCGAAATAGATGTCGCTCGCGATCATGCTCTCCAGGCTGAGATCGCCAGCATTGACGATCGTCACCGAGCCGCCGGCGGCATAGGCCGGCGGGCTCGTCCCCTCGGGATCGACGGCGAAATTGTCGGCGCCCGTGACGCCGAAGGTCGAGAACACGAAGCCGTAATATTGTCCCGGCAGGGTGCCGTTTCCCGCAAGCGTCGCGGAGAGATCGGACGGGGCGGTGTCGTCGGCCTCGCGCCCGTTGGTGACGGTCGCATAGAGCGCCGCGCCGAGCCCCAGATCCAAGGTGCAGCCGTACCCTGACCCACCCTCGACGCAGCCGAGAGAGACGACGTCCGGCGGCAGGATGACTGCCGGGAAGGACGACAAGTCGTCCGCCGCCACCGGCACCGCCGAGCCCGTGAGCACGACAGCCGCAAGCGACCACGCACACGCCCGCATGAACGAATCCCCACGCACTCTTGTTCTCCTCTCGCCTGCCGGTGAGAGCCCATTTTTGTCGCCGCAGGTCCTTGCCGCTGCGTCGTCACCGTAGGGCCGTGCCGACGTCGCAAGCAAGATTATTCCAAATTGCAACAGTGCTTCTGTCGCATTCCTGGCACATTCTTCTACTTGCGATTGTTTATCCTGTCCCACGCGACAACGCTGTGCCGGAACAAGTCCCTCTCCTCGCGTTGTTCTGCCGAAGGACGGTTCGGTCGGCCTGCGGCCGTCGTCTGACTTCAGAGCGGGGAGGGCCAAGGGGCGCTGCCCCTTGCTCCCCGAAGCGAAATCGCACCGACCGTGGCTCAGTCGCTGCGCTCCCTGCGCCCGCACCACTCGGCGCGATTTCACTTCTCCCCTCCGATCCCCGGTCTCGCCGACGGGCAGGGTTGCAGCCATGGCTGCAACCCGCCGGGTACGGGTCGCAGAGCACGACCGCCGCGACCCGCGGCAACGCCGTTGGAGAGGGCTCGGGATCCCGCTGCGACGCGGGTCGCCGGTCAGACGAGCAACAGCAGCGGCTTGCCGACGGACGTGCGCGCTTCGAGCGCCTCGTGGGCACGGTGGACGTCGTCGAGACGATAGCTCGTGCCCGGCGTGTGGCGAAGCGCGCCGCTCATGGCCGCTCCGAAGACGTCCGCCGCGCGGGAGCGGAACTCCGCACCGCTGCGCAGATGGTCGGCGAGGCGCGGCCGCGTCAGCCAGAGCGAGCCCGCCTCGCCGAGCTCGATGGGGTCGAGGTCCGCCACCGGGCCGGTGACCGAGCCGAAATTCACCATGCGGCCGAAACGGCGCAGGCAGCGCAGGCCCTCGCGCAGTGTCGCCGCGCCGAGCGGGTCGAAGACGACGTCGACACCGTCGCCGCCGGTGAGCGTCAGCACCTCACCCGCCCAGTCCTCGCCGTCGCGATAGGCCAGCGCGGTCCCGGCACCGCACGCGAGGGCGATGTCGCGCTTCTGCGGCGTGCTCGCGGTGGCGATCACCCGTGCCCCGAGGCCCACCGCCATCTGCACCAGCAGCTGGCCGACGCCGCCCGCCGCGGCATGGACGAGGCAGACCTTGCCCGGGCCGAGCGCGCCGACGTCACGTGCGAGATAGTGGGCCGTCAGACCGTGAAACAGGACCGACGCCGCACCCTCGGCATCGAGACCGTCCGGGATCGGGGCGAGGCGATCGACCGGCACGGCGGTATAGTCGGCGTAGCTGCCCCAGACGAGGCAGTAGGCGACCCGGTCGCCGACCGCGACGTCCGCCACCCCCTCTCCGATCGCCACGACCTCGCCCGCCCCCTCCATGCCGAGCGTGACGGGCAGCCGGACGGGGTAGGTCCGCGAGCGGGCATATTTTCCGATCCGAGTATGCACGTCCATGAAGTTGACGCCGGAGACGGCGTTGCGCACCAGCACCTCGCCGGGCCGCGGCTCCGGGACCGGCCGCTCGCGCAACCGCATGACTTCGATGCCGCCATAGGTCTCGATGTGGATCGCCCGCATGGACCCGTCTCCCGCCGCCATGCGCCTTGGATAGGCATGCCCGACGGAACGGCAAAAGACCGTCTGCGATGCACGTGATAGCGCAAACGAATGGTGCGAGGGTCGCGATGCCGAAAGGCGGAACCGCGATCGACCGTCAGCGGAGCGCGACACAGAGTGCGGACAATATGCTACAGAGGCGGTCCACCTCGATCAGCCAGAGTCCCACGTCCGGCCTCCCGTTGGACAGTTGTCGCCGCGAACTTGGGCGGACAAGCACGGTTTCGGATGAGCGAGGATCGCGCTGAGAAGAGTTGACGAAGCATGTCGAAAGAAGACGGTGCACGCGACGAAACGTTGATGGATTCGTCCAACAGACGCACCGAGGTCTACAGCAAACTCCCCCGGATCGAGCTGCGCCAGCTGAGATATTTTCTCGCCGTCGCGGAGGAGATGAACTTCACCCGGGCCGCCGAGAAGATGGGGATCGCGCAGCCGCCCCTCAGCCAGCAGATCCTGACGCTGGAGCAGCAGCTCAAGGTGCAGCTGTTCAAACGCAGCCGCCGCAGCATCTCGCTGACGCCCGAAGGCGAGGCCTTCATCGTCTACGCGCGGCGCATCATCAACAACACGCAGATCGCGGCCGAGCTCGTCCAAGCGATCGAGCGCGGCGAGGAGGGCCCGCTGACGATCGGCGCCATCTTCTCCTCGATCTACACGCTCATCCCGCCGCTGTTCGAGATCTTCGCCAAGCGCCACCCGCAGGTGCGGCTTCATCTGCGGGAGATGACGATCGGCCAGCAGATCGAGGGGCTGCGGGAGGACCGCATCGACCTCGGGATCCTGCGCGGTCCCATGGTCGACCCCGAGCTCGACGTGTTGACCATGATGGAGGAGCCGTTCGTCGTCGTCGTGTCGAAGACGCATCCACTCGCCGAGCGGACCGAGGTGAGCGTCGCCGACGTCGTGACCGAGCCGCTGATCCGCGTCATCCCCTCGGTGAACCGCAACTACAGCCGACAGATGTTCAGCGTGCTCTACGATCTCGGCATCCCGCTCAACATCGTGCACGAGGTCGCCGACACCCACACCCTCCTCGGCCTCGTCGCCGCGGGGCTGGGGATGTCGATGGTGCCGCGCTCGCTGAGCACAATCCACACCGGCCAGCTGCGCTACCTTCCCCTCAAGGAAACCACGCCGACAACGCTCCTTCAGCTCGCCTGGCACAAGAATTCGGAGTCGCGCACGCTGCCGAAATTCCTCCAGATCGCGCGCGAATTCATCACGGCCCCGCCGCCGATCCTCTAGCCGCGAACACGGCCCGGCCGGCGCCCCGTCCGCGGGGGGCCGACCGCAGGCGATGTGCCCCATTTTGTGGTCGGAGTGGGCCGTGTCGCCATAGATAACGCGTATCAGACCCATCCGTTTCGGTCTTAGACATCCCGATCGCCACGGTGCGATATCCCACGGCGAGCGCGGCACATGGCCGCGCAGCAAGCGGGAACAATAGTCTGGGATGCAGGCCGGAAATGAGCCTTGAGAAGACCCCTATCCTCATCGTCGGAGCCGGACCCGTGGGACTGTCGCTCGCCGGCGATCTTGCCTGGCGCGACGTTCCTTCGCTGCTGATCGAGCGTACGGATGGGGCGATCCAGCAGCCGAAGATGGACATGGTCGGCGTGCGGACCATGGAATTCTGCCGGCGCTGGGGCATCGCGCGGGACGTCGAGTACTCGCCCTATCCGCGCGACTATCCGCAGGACAATGTGTGGATCGAATCGTTTGCCGGCGTGGAATTCGGCCGCGAGCCGATGGTGTCCAAGGAAGAGGAACCCTACCCGCCACAGAGCCCGCAGAAGCGCGAGCGCTGCCCGCAGGACATGTTCGACCCGATCCTGCGGCGCTTCGTCGGCCGCTTCCCCCACGCCGAGATCCGCTATGGGACCGAGCTCCTCGACTTCGAGGAGCTCGAGGACGGCGTCATCGCCGACATCGGCCTGCCGGACGGCACGTTCAAGAAGATCGCCGCCGACTATCTGGTGGGGACCGATGGGGCCGCGAGCACGGTCCGCCACAAGCTCGGCATCGAGATGCACGGGCGGCCGGTGCTGACCTACACCACCAATGTCATCTTCCGCTGCCGCGACCTCCCCTCCCTGCACGACAAGGGGAAGGCCTACCGCTTCATCTTCATCGGGCCGGAGGGCACCTGGCTGACCATCGTCGCGATCGACGGGGCCGACCGCTGGCGCATGTCGATCGTCGGCAACGAGGAGAAGCGGACCATTCCGGAGGAGGAGATCCGCCAGATCATCCTGCGGGCGATGGGTAAGCCGTTCGAGTTCGAGATCGAATCGATCATGCCCTGGGTGCGGCGCGAGCTCGTCGCCGAGAGCTACGGTTCGGGCCGCGTCTTCCTCGCGGGCGATTCGTGCCATCTCACCTCCCCCACCGGCGGGTTCGGGATGAACACCGGGATCGCCGACGCCGTCGATCTCGCCTGGAAGCTCGAAGCGGTGGTCAAGGGATGGGGCGGCAAGCACCTGCTGCCGTCCTACACCATCGAGCGCAAGCCCGTCGCCGTCCGCGCCGTGACCGAGGCCGGGCGCAACCTCAAGCGCATGCTGTCGACGCGCTCCAAGGCCCCGCCCCCGATCGCCTTCGTGCCCGGCCCGGAAGGCGAAAAGGAGCGCAAGGCCTACGGCGACTGGTACACCGAAACGATGAAGGCGGAGTGGTACTCCATCGGCATCCATCTCGGCTTCAACTACTACCACTCGCCGGTGATCTGCCCCGACGGCAGCCCTGAGCCGCCCGACCTCGTGTCGGACTATCGCCAGACCGGCCGGCCCGGTCACCGGGCGCCCCACGTGTGGCTGAAGGACGGCCGCTCCTCGGTCGACCTCTTCGGCCGCGGCTTCGTGCTCCTGCGCCTGTCCGAGGACGCGCCCGCCGTCGACGGGTTCGTGCGCCATGCCCGCCGGTTCGATATTCCGCTGACCGTCGTCGATCTGTTCGACGAACCGGAGATGCGCGCGCTATACGGTGCGGACCTCTCCATCGTGCGTCCCGACGGCCACGTCGGCTGGTGCGGCGATCGACTGCCCACCTCGCCCGGCGACGTGCTCGACATCCTGCGCGGCGTCAAGGTCTCGCAGGAGGCGCAGACGCCCCCCGATCTCGCGCCCTCGGTGGAGACGACCACGGGCTGAGACCACACGCCGCCGTGGCGGCGCAACGATACCGACGTCCGGCAAAAAGAGACGCGGAAACGACGGAGGAGACGACGATGCTGCGGGCCATGAGGCGACTGAGCGAATGGGCGGCCGGCTTTCTGCTGGCGCTGTCCTGCGTGACGATGCTGCTCCTCGCCGCACACGTGACGGCGGACGTCTTCGCCCGCTACGTCCTCAACAGCCCGCTCGCCGCCACCCTCGAGATCGGCACCTACTACTACATGGTGGCGGTCAGCTTCCTGCCGCTCGCCTACGCCCAGCTGCATCGCGACCACGTCGCGGTCGACTTCGTGGTGGAGGCGCTGCCGCCCCGCCTCGCCGCCTTCGCGATCCTCCTGTCCGACGTCCTCATCACCGTGTTCCTGGTGGTGTTCGCCCGCGCCTCCTACCTCTCCGCGGTGGAGCGCACGCAGCGCAACGACTACGCGCTGACCCAGCATTTCGACCTTCTTCTGTGGCCGTCGCGCTGGCTCCTCGTCGTCGGTCTCGTCGCGTTCATCCTGGTGATGCTCACCCAGATCGTCGAAGGGGCGGTGGCGTTGGTGACGCCCGGCGACGCCTTGCGGCGGACGGGGGCGCACGCCGACGTCGCGACCGACGGCCCGACCGGAGCGGCCCTGTGAGCCCACTCGCGACGGGCTTCGTCGGGCTCGGGATCCTCTTCGTCCTGCTCGCGATTCGCATGCCGGTGGGCATCGTGCTGTCCACCGTGTCCTTCTTCGGAATCTGGTCGATCCGCGGCTTCGGCGCGGCGTTCGGCACGCTGAAGTCGATCCCCTACGACTTCGCCGCGCACTGGACGCTCTCGGCGATCCCGATGTTTCTCCTGATGGGCGCGATCGTGGCGCACTCGGGCATGACCGCGGGTCTCTTCCAGGCGATGCGGGTGTGGCTCGGGTGGCTGCCGGGCGGTCTCGCGGTCGCCACCAACTTCGCCGGCGCGGGCTTTGCCGCCGCGAGCGGCTCCAGCCTCGCCACCACGGCGACGCTCGGGCGCATCGCGGTGCCGGAGATGCTGCGCTTCGGCTACAACCCCGGCCTCGCGACCGGTGTCGCCACCGCCGTCGGCACCCTCGGTGCCGTCATCCCGCCGTCGATCGTCATCGTGCTCTACGCGATCTTCGCCCAGGTCCCGGTCGGTCAGGTGCTGATCGCCGGCGTGATCCCGGGCCTTCTCACCGCCTTCGTCTACGCCGGGCTCATCATCACGCGCTGCACGCTCAACCCGGACCTCGCACCGCGGGTCGCGGACGAGCACCGCTCGCTGCTCGACAAGGTCAAGCTCCTCGGGCCGATCTGGCCGCTGCCGATCCTCGTCGTCGGTGTCATCGGCGGCATCTACAGCGGCATCACCACGGCGACCGAGGCGGGCGCCGCGGGCGTCGTCATCGCGCTCGTGCTGTCGCTCCTGCAGCGCCGGCTGACGCTGCGCGGGCTCGTCGACAGCCTCGTCGATTCCACGAAGAGCACGGCGACCCTTCTCCTCGTCGCCATCGGTGCCGCCCTGCTGACCCGGTTCCTGGCATTCACCGGCATTCCCACCTTCCTGTCCGGCGCCGTCGAGGCCGGCGGCACGAGCCCGATCGCGATCATCCTCATCGTCTCGGTGGCCTATCTCGTGCTCGGCTGCTTCCTCGACCCGCTCGGCGTGCTGCTGCTGACCCTGCCGATCCTGCTGCCGATCTTCCACGCCACCGACATGAACCTCATCTGGGTCGGCATCATCCTCGTCAAATATATCGAGATCGGGATGCTCACGCCGCCCGTCGGCCTCAACGTCTTCGTGATGAAATCCATCATGGGCGGCCGCGTCTCGCTCATCGACATCTTCAAGGGCGTGTCCTGGTTCCTGCTCGCCGAGGTCATCGTCATGGCGCTGCTGATCGCCTTCCCGAGCATCACCCTCTTCCTGCCCAACTTCATGAACTGAGACGCCGGCGCCGCCATGCCTTCGATCGACTTTTCCGACTGCCCCGCCGAGATCGACGTCCTCGTCGTCGGCGCGGGGATGGCGGGCCACGCCGCCGCGATCGCCGCCCGCGAGGCGGGGGCCGACGTCCTCCTCCTCGAAAAGGAGGCCGACTACGGCGGCAGCTCGCTGCTGAGCGGTGCCACCTTCGCCTTCGCCGGCACGCCGCAGCAGGCCGAACAAGGGATCGAGGACGACGGCGAGCAGCTGCGCGCCGACCTTCTCGACGTCGGCGGCCACCACAACGACCCCGCCATCGTCGACCTCTACATCGAGCACCAGCTCGCAACCTACGCTTGGCTGCGCTCGATCGGCGTCGCCTTCCAGGAGGTGCAGCTCTCCTCCAACATGTCGCGGCCGCGCAGCCATCCGGCGGTGCCGCGCCAGATCTTCGCGTGCCTGCGCGAGCGGCTCGCCGCCGTCGGCGCCGGCTATCTCTGCGCGACGCGCGCGGGTGCGCTGGAGCGGGACGGGGCCGGCCGCGTCGCCGCGGTCGTCCTCGCGCAAGGCGACGCGGAGCGGCGCATCGCGGTGCGCGGCGGCACGGTGCTCGCGTCCGGCGGGTTCGCACGCAACGACCATCTGGTGCAGACGTTCGTGCCGGATCAGGCGGCGGCCATGCGCCTCGGCGGCTCCGGCTCGCACGGCGACGGCCTGGTGATGGGCTGGGCGCTCGGTGCCGACCTTGCCGACGTCGGCTACATCAAGGCCACGTTCGGCATCGCGAAGCCCGACTATCCCGGCGCCAACCGCACCTATGACGGGCCGCGCCCGCTGATCCACGCGATGTATCGCGGCGGCATCGCGGTGAACAGGACCGGCCGTCGCTTCATCTCCGAGGCCTCCTCCTACAAGGTGCTCGGCGACGCCTGCCTCACCCAGCCCGATGCGGTCGCCTTCCAGATCTTCGACGCCCGGGTGATGGGCGAATCGCGCGAGGCGCCGCGCACGCACGACTATGCCGGCGCCCGCGCGCAAGGTCTCCTCATCGAAGCGAACAGCATCGGCGCCCTCGCGAGCGCCGCCGGCCTCGACGTCGACGCCGTGACCGACACCGTCGCCCGCTACAACGCGGCATGCGAGGGACGGGAGGCGGACGCGTTCGGTCGCACCACGCTCGGCATGGGCTACGGCACGCCGCCGCCCCTCACCGAGCCGCCCTTCTACTGCTACCCCTGCACCTCCGGCCTCTTCACCACCTATGGCGGGCTGCGCACCGACACGCGGCTCGTGGTGACGGACGTGTGGGGCAAGCCGATCGACGGCCTCTTCGCCGCCGGCGAGGTGATGGGCGGCTTCCACGGCAAGGGCTACATGAGCGGATCGGCGATGGGCAAAGCCGCCGTGTTCGGCCGCCTCGCCGGCCGCCACGCCGCCGAAGCGGCCGCCGCCGTATGAGGCCGCGGCGCACGCGCCGCCTCTCGTCGTCCGGCGACGTCCGTGCGCGCCGCCACCCTTTCCAGAAGAGGGCACAGCCGTCTGCGGTATGTCAGATACGCTATGATAGTCGTCGTCAGACGTGATTTGTATGTGACCAGGTTCACCCAACAACCGATTGTCCTGCCGAACGCGTGTCCTGACGTAGCCAGGCGTCGGGTGACCGGGAGGACTCCATGAAAATCGCGATGATGGCGGCCATCCGTCGTCTCGAATACGTGATGAATGCGGTTGCCGTCGCGTCGATCGCTTTGATGATGTTGCACATCGTCGCCGAAGCTGGGACGCGACTGGTGCTGCGGCGTTCCCTCGAAGGCACCACCGAGATCGTGGCGCACTACTACATGATCGGCGTCGTGTTCCTGCCGCTCCTCAGCGTGCGGCTGCGCGGACGGCTGATCGCCGCGAACCTCATCGACGCCTGGCTCTCCCCCGCCGCCGACCGCGCCCTGTCGCGCCTCAGCGACCTGCTGCTCGCCGCCTGGTTCATCTTCCTGAGCGTCGCCTCGACGATCACCGCCCTCCGAGCCACCGACACCTCCGAATATATCGAGACGACCACGGGCCTCCTGACCATCTGGCCGAGCCGCTGGGCGCTGCCGGTCGCCCTCTCGGCGACGGCGCTCGCCTGCCTCTGCGCCATCTTCGCCGCCCCCGCCGACCGGAGCGCAGACGCGTGAGCTCACTCACGATCGGCCTCGTCGGAATTGCCGCCCTCGTCGTTCTCTTCGCCCTGCGCCTGCCGATCGGCCTCGTCCTCGGCGGCGTGTCGTTCTTCGGCATCTGGACGCTGACGAGCTTTCGCACCGCGTTCGGTGCGGTGAAGAGCATCCCCTACGAATTCTCCGCCAGCTGGTCGCTCACGGCGATCCCGATGTTCCTCCTCATGGGGGCGATCATCCATCGCTCCGGCATCACCGAGCAGCTCTTCCGGGCCGCACGCCTCTGGCTCAACCGGCTGCCGGGCGGGCTCGCGGTCGCCACCAACTTCGCCTCGGCGGGATTTGCCGCCGCCTCCGGGTCGAGCCTTGCCACCGCAACGGCGATGGCGCGCATCGCGGTGCCCGAAATGCTGCGCTACCGCTACGATCCGGGGCTCGCGGCGGGTGTCGTGGCGTCGGCGGGCACCCTGGGCGCGCTGATCCCGCCGAGCGTGATGTTCGTGCTCTACGGCGTCTTCGCCGAGGAATCGATCACCGACCTGATGCTCGCCGGCACCGTGCCGGGCATCCTGACGGCGCTCGTCTACGCGGCGATGATCATCCTGCGCTGCAAGCGCAATCCCAGCCTCGCGCCGCGCTCCGACGAGGTGGTGCCGCTCGGCGAGAGGCTGCGCGCGCTCGCCGGCATCTGGCCGCTGCCGTTCCTCATCATCGGCGTCATCGGCGGCATCTATTCGGGCGTGGTGTCGGCCACGGAGGCGGGCGCCTACGGCGCGTTCCTGGCGCTCATCGCCGCGGTCCTGACCGGCCGGTTCCGCTGGCGCATGATCGGCGAGGCGTTCCTCGAAGCCGCGCTCAACACGGCGAACATCTTCTTCATCGCGATCGGCGCGGCGCTGCTCACCCGGTTCGTCGTGCTCGCCGGCATCCCGTTCGCCATCTCGGATCTGATCGATGCCCTGCCCGGCGGTGTCGTTCCGCTCTTCGTGCTGATGGCGGTGGTCTACCTCGCGGCCGGCATGTTCCTCGACCCGATCGGCATCATGCTGATCACCATTCCGCTCTTCGTGCCGACCTTCCACCAGATGGGGCTCGACGGCGTGCTGATGGGCGTGGTGGTCGTCAAGTTCCTCGAGGTCGGCCTGCTCACTCCGCCGGTCGGGCTCAACGTCTTCGCGGTCAAGGCCTCGATCGACGACGCCATCCCCATCACCACCATCTTCCGCGGCGTCGCGTGGTTCCTGGTGTGCGAGGCGATCATCATCACCCTGCTGCTCGCCTTCCCCGCGATCTCGCTGACGCTGCCCGCGCTGAGCGGCCACTAGACGCCGCCATAAATGAAAACCAGGAGGACAGGATGAAACGTGCAAGAGTTGCGACACTGAAGCTTGGGCTCGCCATGGCGCTCCTCTCCGCCGGCAGCCTGCATGCGGCCGAGCTCCGCTACGGCAGCTCGCAGCCGGCGGTGAACGCGGTCTACAAGAACGCCGTCACCCCCTTCATCGAGCGCGTCGAGGAGCAGTCGGACCTGTCGATCCGGGCCTATCCCGGCGGCCAGCTCGCCTCCGCCAAGGGCGCCCTCGATTCGCTGCGCGACGGCACCGCCGACGCCTCCCTCCTCATCCCGTTGTGGACGCCGAGCGAGCTTCCCTACATCAACGGCCTGATGCAGGTGCTCTTCACCGGCGACGATCCGATGGTCGTCACCGCCGCGATCGCGGAGACGGTGCTGCTCCACTGCCCGCCCTGCCGCGAGGAGATGCTGGAGAACGGGGCGATCTCGCTCGCCCCCTATTCCACCTCCCCCTACTACCTCCAGTGCAACAAGGCGATCGGCTCGAGCGACGACCTCAAGGGCACGCGCGCCCGCGTCGTCGGCGGCGGCCAGACACGCCTCCTCGAGGAGCTCGGCGCGACGCGCGTCATCGTCACCGCGCCGGAGATCGCCGAGGCGCTCACCCGCAACCGTATCGACTGCGCCGTCGCCCCACTCTCCTGGCTCCAGTCCTACAGCCTCGGCGACGGCGTCAAGACGATCGTCGACCAGCCGATCGGCACGGCCCGCGGCATGGAGGCGTTCGCCGTGCGCAAGGAGAGCTGGGACCGCCTCTCCGACGCCGAGCAGCAGGCGGTGGTGAAGAACCTGCCGGCCCTTCTCGCCGACATCATCGCGCGCGGCTTCGCCGAGGAGGATCGCGCCGCCATCGCCTTCGCCAAGGACCACGGCATCAGCTTCGTGGAGCCCGACGCGACGTTCACCACGGCCGTCGACACCGTGCGGCAGAACGAGCGCGAGATCGTGATGGCGGAGGCCCAGCGCCGCGGCCTCCACGACTTCGAGTCCATCCTCGACTCGCACATCGCCTCGGTCGAGAAGTGGCAGGCGCTGCGGGACGAGATCGGCGACGACACCGAGCGCTTCAACGCCACGCTCTGGGACGAGATCTACAGCAAGATCGATCTCGACTGAGACCGCCGCACCCGCGGCCTCACGGGGCGAGGAGGTCTGGACCGCTACCGGTTCGGATCTCCTCGCCCTTTGCCGTCGGGCGCATCGGCCGTCCGATGTCACACCATACGCAATCGGTCTTAGCCGCCCCCGATCCCGACCGGTACGAACACGGCAACAAAAGAGAAACTGGGCGCCCTACCGCGAACCCGTCGTTCGCCGAAGCAGGGCGCCGGTGCGGGGAGTGCGCGACATGGAGCGCGACATGGAAGGCGGCTCAGGCCCCCTTCAGGGTATCCGGATCGTCGAGATCGGCGCCATCGGCCCAGGCCCCTTCTGCGCGATGCTCCTTGCCGACATGGGCGCCGACGTCCTCAGGCTCGACCGTACCGCGGCGAGTGGCCTCGGCGTCCCCAAGGAGCCGCGCTTCGACGTCACTCGGCGCGGCCGCCCGTCCGCCGCCGTCGACCTCAAGCATCCCGACGGCGTCGCGCTCGCGAAGTCGCTGATCGCCCAGGCGGACGGCCTGATCGAGGGCTTCCGCCCCGGCGTGATGGAACGGCTCGGCCTCGGCCCCGACGATTGCGCCGCCATCAACCCGCGCCTCGTCTACGGCCGCATGACGGGCTGGGGGCAGGACGGACCCCTCGCGCACGAGGTCGGCCACGACATCAACTATCTCGCGATCAGCGGAGCGCTGGGGCTGATCGGCCGCAAGGGGCGCCCGCCGGCGATCCCCCTCAACCTCGTCGCCGACTATGGCGGCGGCGCGCTCTATCTCGCGCTCGGCCTGCTCGCGGCGCTCATCGAGGCGCAGCGCTCCGGCCGTGGCCAGGTGGTCGACGCGGCGATCCTCGACGGCGTGACCTCCCTCCTCGCCAACACCTACGGCTATCACGCGAACGGCCGGTGGACGGCGGCACTCGAGGAGAACGTCGTCGACGGCGGCGCGCCGTTCTACAACGTCTACGAGACCCGCGACGGGCGCCACGTCGCCATCGGCGCCATCGAGGCGAAATTCTACGCCGAGCTGCTCGACGTGATGGCGCTCGATCCCGCCGCACTGCCGGACCAATTCGACCGCGCCGCGTGGCCGGCGATGTGCGAGCGGTTCGCCGCCGTCTTCAAGACGCGGACCCGTGCGGAGTGGGACGCCGCGATGGCCGGCCGCGACGCCTGCTATGCGCCGGTGCTGTCGCTCGACGAGGCGATGGCCCATCCGCAGATCGCCGCGCGCCACGCGATCGTCGACATCGACGGCGTGCCCCACGCCGCCCCCGCGCCGCGCTTCTCGCGCACGCCGGCGCGGATCCGCGGCGGCGCGCGGCCCGAAGGCGCCGACACCCGCTCCGGCCTCGCCGCCTGGGGCGTCAGCGAGCGCGAGATCGCCCGCCTCCATGCCGCCGGCGCCATCAAATGACCGAAACGTCGAGAGCCGGCCGCCCGTCGCGCCGTGCCGGGAGGACAGCATGAGCCAGGAGCGCAAGGTCGCCCTCGTCACGGGTGCGGCGAGCGGGATCGGGCGCGGCATCGCCGAGCGCTTCGCGCGGGACGGCATGCACGTCGTCGCCGTCGACCGAAGCCCGGCCGTCGCCGAAGCCGCCGAGGAGATGACCCACGACGGCGGCAGCGCCGAGAGCGCGGTCGTCGACCTCGCCGATCTCGCCGCGATCGACACGCTCGTCGCCGACATCGGCGATCGCCTCGGCCGCCTCGACGTGCTCGTCAACAACGCGGGCATCTCACCCAAGATCGACGGCAAGAGAGCCGTCTCCGAGACGATGCCGATGGACCAGTGGGAAGACGTCCTGCGGGTCAACCTCACGGCGCCCTTCTACCTCTGCCGGCTCGCCCTGCCGTTCATGCGCAAGCGGTGGTGGGGGCGCATCATCAACATGTCCTCGCGCGCGGGCCGCATGCTGGTGCCGACCGCCGGCGCCCACTACGCGGCATCGAAGGCGGGGCTGATCGGCATGTCGCGCGTCATCGCCAACGAGCATGCCGCCGACGGCATCACCGTCAACTGCATCGCCCCCGGCCGCATCGTCACGCCGCTCAGCGAGCAGGGAAGCGCCGAGATGCTCGCCGCGCTGAAGGCGGAGATCCCCGTCGGGCGCGCCGGCACTCCGGCCGACGTAGCCGCCCTCGCCGCCTACATCGTGAGCCCCGAGGCGGCGTTCGTCACCGGCGTGGTGTTCGACTTCAACGGCGGCGTCTTCATGAACTGACGCGGCCGAGGCTTGCGACGGATGTTCGAGCGAGGGAGGACCACATGCGCACCGCGATCGTGACGGGCGGAGCGAGCGGCATCGGCAGGGCCTGCGTCGAGCGGCTGCGCCACGAGGGGCTGACGGTGGTGGTCGTCGACCGCGCCGTCGAGGCGGCCGACCAAGCGGACAGCTTCCGGGTCGACCTCGCCGACGACGCGGCGATCGTCGACTTCGCGTCGACCTTCCGCGCCCGCTACGGCCGGCTCGACGTTCTCGTCAACAACGCCGGCGTCCACCCGAAGAAGGACGGGGCGAAGATCCTCATCGAGGAGACGACCACGGCGATGTGGAACGCCGTCATCGCGGTGAACCTCACCGCGCCCTTCGTGCTGTTCCGGGAGCTGCTGCCGCTCCTGCGGCGGGCCGGCGACGCGCGGGTGATCAACGTCGCCTCGCGAGGCGGGCGCACCGTGTCGCCCATCGCCGCGGCGCACTATTCGGCGTCAAAGGCCGGCCTCATCGGGCTGACGCGGGTGATGGCGATCGAGGGCGCCGCGGACGGGGTGATGGTGAACTGCGTCGCCCCGGGCCCGGTGCTCACCTCGCTGTCGACGAACCTCGGCGCGGTGCGGGACGCCATGGCGAAGACGATCCCGGTCGGTCGCTACGGCAGGCCCGAGGAGATCGCCGCCGCCGTCGCCTTCCTCGCCTCGCCCGACGCCTCCTTCATCACCGGCGCCGTCATCGACGCCAACGGCGGCTCCTTCATGCCCTGACGGCGAAAGACCTCGGCGCTCCGCGCTCAGACGGAGACCTTGGCGCCGCGGGTGGCGATGAGGGCGTCGATGTCGTCCGCGCCCAATTCCGGCACGCGGTGTCCGACCTCCACCGCCGCGCCCGTCATCTTGAACGGCAGGTTCGGCACGAGGAAGGAGCCGGCGGCATCGCCGACCGTCTCGAGCGCGTGGCGCGCCGCGAGCTGCGGATCGGCCATCGCCTCGCGCACCGTGCGGTAGCGCGCGCACGGCACCTGGCCGGCGATCAGCGTCTCCTCGCACGCCGCGCTGGTGCGCTGCGACGTCCACGCCTCGATCACCTCGCAGAACCGGTTGAAGTTGGCGTAGCGGGCCTTGGGAGTCGCAAAGTCGGCGTCGGCGATCAGATCCTCCCGATCCATCGCCCGCGCCAGCATCTCGAAATTGCGCTGGGTGTTGGCGATGATCATGACGAAGCCGTCCGTGGTGCGGAACGGCCGGTAGATCGGCCGGGATTGGGTCGCAGGAAACTGCGCCTCCTGCACCTCGTAGGGCATGAGGTGCAGGATGCCTTCCAAGAGAGACAGGTCGATCATCTGCCCCTTGCCGGTTTGCCCGCGCTGGACGAGCGCGGCGTTGATCGCGATCGTCGCATAGGCAGCGCTGAGGACGTCGGCGAAGAAGAAGACGGCGTTCGCCGGCCGCGTCAGCTCCTGCTGATAGTGGAGGTTGGCGAGGTCGTAGCCGGAGGAGGCCTGGATGATCTGCGCGTAGGCCGGCCGGTCGATCCCGACGCCGGTCTGGCCGAAGCCGGAGATCGCGCAGTAGACGAGGCCGGGGTTGGTCGCCGCCGTCGCCTCGTAGCCGAGCCCGAAGCGCGCCATCACGCCGGGCCGAAAGTTCTCGACGACGACGTCCGCGGTGTCGACCAGCGCCTTCGCCTTGGCGAGGTCGTCGGGGTTCTTGAGATCGAGCACAACGCTCTTCTTGCCGGCATTGAGGTGGCCGAAATAGGTGCTCTTGCCCTCACGCAGCGGCGCCTGGGTACGCAGATAGTCGCCGCCCTCGGCCTCGATCTTGATGACCTCGGCACCCATATCGGCGAGGTAGCGCGTGCAATAGGGCCCGGCCATCATCGTCGTGAAGTCGACGACGCGGATCGACGACAGCGCGCCTTGGTTCGTTTCCATCGGTGTTGTCCTTCGTTGGTGCGACGCGCGTCACAGGGCGGCGTTGGCACGGCCCCCGTCGGCCAGGATGACTTCGCCGGTCACGTAGGCGCTGCGCCCGCTCGCCAGAAATGTCGCGAGTTCGGCGATGTCTTCGGCGGCGCCGAGGCGGCCGAGCGGCGTGATCGCGAGGCGCCGCGCGATCCCCTCGGCGCCGACCTTCGCGACGGCGGCCGGCGTCTCGATGAAGCCCGGAGCGATGGCGTTGACGCGAATGTTGTGCGGGCCGAGATCGACCGCGAGCTGACGCGTCAGCCCCGCCACCGCCGCCTTCACGGCGCAGTAGGAGGCCGAGGCCGGCGTCGCCCGGATCGCCGCGGAGGACGACAGGTTGACGATGGTGCCGCCGCCGCGGCGCAGCATGTGCGGCACCGCCGCCTGCGCCATGAACACCGGCCCCTTGACCGCGACGGCGAACATCCTGTCGAGCGTCGCCTCGTCGATGTCGGCGAGTGGCTGGTAGCGCAGCCACGCCGCATTGTTCACCACCGTGTCGATGCCGCCGTATGCTGCGGCGAGCGCGTCCACCGTCCGCCGGACGGCGGCGCTGTCGGTGATGTCGAGGACGCGGCTGTCGGCGCGACCGCCGGCGCCCCGGATGGTCGCGACGGTCTCGGCGAGGTCCGCCTCCTTGAGGTCGAGCGCGATCGCATGCGCCCCTTCGCGCGCCATCGCCGCGGCGATGGCGCGGCCGATCCCACGGCCGGCGCCCGTCACCAAGGCGACGCGCCCGGCAAGCTCGGTTCCCATCCCCTCGGCCTCAGGCCACGAGACGGCGGCCGATGATCATGCGCTGGATCTCGTTCGTGCCCTCGATGATCTGGTTGAGCTTGGCGTCGCGCATCATCCGCTCCACCGGATAGTCCTTGGAATAGCCGGCGCTGCCCATCGCCTGGACGGCCTCGGTCGTCACCTCCATCGCGACGTCGGTGACGTAGCACTTCGCCATCGCGGCGATCATCGCGAGCCGGCTGTGGTCGCCCGAATCGATCTCCGCGCAGATCGAATAGAGCAGCGCCCGTGCCGCCTCGGTCTTCATCGCCATGTCGGCGAGCTTGAACTGCATGCCCTGGAAATGCGCCACGGGCCGGCCAAACTGCTTGCGCTCCTTGCAGAACGCGACGGCGCAGTCGAGCGCGCCCTGAGCGAGGCCGAGGGAGGAGCCGCCGATGGTCGGCCGGTTGAGGTCCAGGATCTTCATGCAGGACTTGAAGCCGCTGCCCTCCTCGCCGAGCATGCAGTCGGCTGGCACCACCATGTCCTCGAAGAAGAGCTCGTGATTGGGCGCACCGTTACGGCCCATCTTGCGCTCCTTGCGCCCAACCTTGAAGCCCGGTGTCTTGGTGTCGACGATGAAGGCGCTGATGGAATCGGACGCATCGTCCTCGGACGTCTTGGCGAACACCAGCACATAGTCGGCGTGACCGCCCCAAGTGATCCAGGTCTTCTGTCCGTTGATCACGTAGCTGTCGTTGCCCTGGCGCTTGGCGGTGGTGCGCATCGAGCGGACGTCCGACCCGGTCTGCGGCTCGGTCATCGCCACGGCGGTGATCACCTTGCCGGCGCCCGACTGCGGCAGATATTTCCTCTTCTGCTCCTCGGTGCCGATGTGCAGGAGCGGCAGGATCAGCCCGATCGAGTTGTTGCCGCAGAGCGCGGAGGCCGTCAGCGAGACCTTGCCGAGCTCCTCCTTGGCGATGCAGACGGTGGTGAGATCGCCGCCCGGGCCGCCATACTCCTCCGGCACCCAGAGCTGGAGAAGCCCCAGCTCGCCGAACAGCTCCGCAAGCTCGTGCGGGAATTCGTCCTCGTCGTCGATCTTGGCCGCGATCGGCGCGACCTCCTGCTCGCTCACCTTCCGGACCATGTCCCGAAACGCAACCTGTTCGTCAGTGAACATCCAGCCCGGGCCTCCTCCACCCATTCATTATTTGAGCCGTCCAAAGTCGCTGATGGATGCCGCCTGAATTCCGCAAGGGTCCAATACGTTTCGCCCCCATTTCTCATATCGTATCGCTCTGATTGCGTGCGTTGACACCCAATCTTCGCAGTCATATTCGTCCAATCAGCTTGGTTGTGGCGGTCGACATCAAGAATACACCGCCGCCGTGACCTGTAATTCCGCAACTCGAGGAGGACGTCGTGGCGGAGACCATGCCAACCGACGCCGACGCGCGCAGGGCGCTCGCGTCCCATCTCAAGAGCCTGAACTTCGCCGTGCACCAGCCCGACGATCCGCCGCTGTTCACGCCCGAGCCCCGCCCGACGATGCGCCCGTGGCATTGGAAGGCCGGCGACATCAAGGCGTGCCTCGACCAGATCGGCGAGCAGATCAAGCTCGAAGCGGGCGGCGTGCGGCGGACGCTGCGCCTCGCCAACCCGGGCATTCCCTGGGGCACGACGCCCTCGCTGTGGGCCTCGATCCAGTACATCCTGCCGGGCGAGGTCGCGACGGCGCACCGCCACACCGCCTCGGCGCTGCGCTTCATCATGCGCGGCAAGGGCGCCGACACCACCGTCGACGGCGAGAAGTACGAGATGAACGAGGGCGACCTCGTGCTCACGCCGAGCTGGGCCTATCACGACCACGAGCACAAGGGCGACGAGCCGATGGTGTGGCTCGACGTCCTCGACATCACGCTGGTGCGCAACATCGACGCCGTGTTCTTCGAAGGCTCGGATCTGCCGCGCCGGCCGGTCAACACGATCTCCGACGCGTCCTACCGCGAGTTCGGCAGCGGCATCATGCGTCCCCTGCGGCCCCGCTTCGCCCAGTTCGACAACCCTCTGCTGGTCTATTCGCGCGAGCGCGCCGAGGCGGCGGTGATGGAAGCCTCCGGCCTCAGCCCCGACCCCTATGACGACACGGCGCTCGAATATCTCAACCCGGAGACGGGCGCGCCCGCGATGCGCACCATCGGCACCGTGCTCCAGCGTCTGCGGCCCGGGATCTCGCTGGCGCCGCACCGCCACACCGGCAGCTCGGTCTACTACGTCATTCGCGGCACCGGCCGCACTGTCGTCGACGACGAGACGTTCGACTGGGGACCGGGCGACTTCTTCGCCATCCCGTCCTGGTCGCGCCACGCCCACGCCAACCGCTCGCAGACCGACGACGCGCTGCTGTTCCAGGTGAACGACATCCCCGCCGTCCGCGCCTTGGGCTTCTGGCGCGAGGCGGAAGGTTGAGGCGGCGCTGATGAAGATCGCAAGGTTCAACGGCGGCCGCATCGGTCTCGTCGAGGGTGACGAGATCGCCGACCTCACCGAGGCGGAGGGGATCGACCCGGCGAGCTGGCCGCCCGTCGGCATGGTCCGCTTCATCGCCCGTCACGCCGCGCGGCCGGCCGACATCGCCCGCCTGGCGGAGGGTGCCCCGCGGCTTCGCCTCGGCGACGTCCGGCTCGACTGCCCCATCGACTGGCCCAACAAGGTCGTCGCGATGCCGGCCAACTACACGGCCCACATCGAGGAGCAGAAGACCTCGAAGGTCGGGCTGATCTCGGCCTTTCCGGCCAGTGCGCAGGGCTTCTTCGTCAAGGCGAACTCCAGCCTTTCCGGGCCCGCCGACCCCATCGTCCTCCCGCCGCTCGATGGCCGCGAGATCCACCACGAGTGCGAGCTCGCCATCATCATCGGCAAGGGCGGGCGCTCGATCCCGCGCGCCGAGGCGCTCGACCATGTGTTCGGCTACGCCTGCCTGATCGACGTCGTCGTGCGCGGCAAGGAAGAGCGCGTCATGCGCAAGTCCTACGACACCTTCTGCCCGCTCGGCCCCACCATCGTGACCGCGGACGAGATCGCCGATCCGTTCGACATCGATCTGGAGCTCACCGTCAACGGCGAGGTCCGGCAGCAGGCCAACACGCGCGACATGCTGGTCGACATCCCGGCGATGATCGAGATGGCCTCGGCGGTGATGACCCTCTATCCGGGCGACGTGTTCGCGAGCGGCACGCCGGCGGGCGTCGGACCGATCCGCGCCGGCGACGTCGTGGTCAGCTCGGCCGCCGGCGTCGGCCGCCTGACGCTCGACGTGGTGCGCGGCGAGAACGGCGCCCACCCCGTATGGAACAAAGCGGCCTAAGCGGCACGCGATCTCAAGAGGCAACGATGTATCTGAAGGCATCCGACTATCCCTCGACGGCTCCAGGTGAGGTGATCGCCGCCCTTTGGAAGCGCCCTCACATTCTGAGGATGCCCGGGGCACACAACGGAATGGCCGCAATGCAGGCCCGCGGCGCCGGCTTCGAGGCGCTCTACCTCTCGGGCGCCGCGATGACCGCGAGCATGGGCCTGCCCGACCTCGGCATCATCACGGTCGACGAGGTCGCCTTCTTCGTCCGCCAGCTCTGGCGCGCCTCGGGGCTGCCGATCCTGGTGGACGGCGACACCGGCTACGGCGAGGCACTCAACGTGATGCACATGGTGCGCGTCTTCGAGGAGGCCGGCGCCGCGGCGGTCCAGATCGAGGACCAGCAGCTTCCCAAGAAGTGCGGTCACCTCAACGACAAGCACCTCGCGAGCGCCGAGGAGATGGCCGCCAAGGTAGCCGCGGCGCGCACCGCCCGGCGTCACCTGCGCATCGTCGCGCGCACCGACGCGGCCGCGTCGGAGGGCCTCGACGGCGCCATCGCCCGCGCCCGCCTCTATCTCGACGCGGGCGCCGACGCGATCTTTCCCGAAGCGCTCGGCTCGCGCGCGGACTTCGTCGCCTTCGCCAAGGCGGTCAACGCGCCGCTCCTCGCCAACATGACGGAGTTCGGCCGCACCCCCGAGATGACCGCGCAGGAGTTCGAGGACCTCGGCTACAAGATGGTGATCTGGCCGGTCAGCTCGCTCCGCGTCGCCAACAAGGCGCAGGAGCGGCTCTACGATATCCTCCGCCGCGACGGCTCCACGGCGGCGGCGCAGACCGAGATGCAGACCCGCAAGGAGCTCTACGCCACCATCGGCCTCAACGGCTACGAGGAGCTCGACCGCACGCTGGTGCTGTCCACGCTGCCGATGGTGGCGAGCTGAGGTGGGCGAGCGGAAGGTTCGCGCCGTCTACATGCGCGGCGGCACGAGCCGTGCGCTGATGTTCCGCCGCGACGATCTCCCACCCGCCGACAGCGCCGACGACTACGCCGCCTGGCGCGACATCTTCCTTGGCGCGATCGGCAGCCCCGACCCCAACGGTCGCCAGCTCAACGGCATCGGCGGCGGCATCTCCTCGCTGTCGAAGGTCGCCGTCATCGGTGCCCCGACCCACCCCGAGGCGGACGTCGACTACACCTTCGGACAGGTGGGCGTGTTCCGGCCCACCGTCGGCTACCGCGGCAATTGCGGCAACATCTCCTCCGCCGTCGGCCCGTTCGCCGTCGACGAGGGGATCGTCGCGGCCGGCGGGGACCATGCCGCGGTGCGCATCCACAACACCAACACCGGCAAGATCATCATCGCCGAGTTCGCCCTCGAGGACGGTCGCGCGGTCGTCGAGGGCGCCTACGAGCTCCAGGGTGTCGCCGGGACCGGGGCGCCGATCCGGCTCACCTTCCGCGACCCCGGCGGGGCGAGCACGGGCCGGCTCCTGCCGACGGGCTCCGCGAACGACCGCCTGCCGATCGCGGGTCGGACCGCGCTGCCCGTCTCGATGGTCGACGCGGCCAATCCGGTCTGCTTCCTCGCCGCCCAAAGCCTCGGCCTCACCGGTCGGGAGGCGCCCGACACGCTCGCCGCCGACGCCGACATCATGAAGACGCTGCGCGACATCCGGGTCGCCGCGGCGGTCGCGATGACGCTCGCGCCCGACGAGCGGCACGTGCGCGAGGTGCTGACGAACCTCCCCCTCGTCGCCCTCGTCGCTCCCCCCGATCCCGCCGCCCATCCGGACGAGGCCGGCGTCGACATCATCGTGCGCATGGTCTCCTCCGACCAGCCGCACAAGGCGAGCCCCCTCACCGGTGCGCTGTGCGTCGCGGCCGCCGCGCACGTGCCCGGCTCGGTGGTGGCCGACGCGATGGGACCGCCGCACGCGGGAGATCTCGTCATCCGCCATCCGAGCGGCCGCCTCGAGGTGGCGGCGGAGATGGCGACGGTGGACGGCGAGGAGAAGCTCGTGTCGGTCACCGCCATCCGCACCGCCCGCCGGATCATGGAGGGCGACGTCTACTACTGAGGCGTCTACTCCTGAGGCTTCGCGCTGGTCCTCGCGCGGGCCACCGGCGCCTCGGTGCCGAGCTCCGGCACATGCGCGCCGACGGCGACCGGCACCCCGTCGAGGCGGAACGGCAGCCGTGGGATCTTGACCGGCCCGCTCGCGTCGTGGGTCGTCGCCATCGACTGGAGCGCCTCCACCTGCGGATCGCGGAGCGCGTCCGCCACGCTGTTGTAGCGCCCGCACGGAACGCCGGCGGCGCACAGCACCTCCTCGCATGCCTGCGTCGAGTGGCCGGCCGTCCAGTCCCCGATCGCCGCCATCAGCGCGTCCCAATGGGCGTAACGGTCCTCGACGGTGGCAAAGCGCGGGTCCTCCAGCATGTCGGGGCGGCCGATGGCGCGGCACACATTCTCGAAGTTCTTCGGCGTCGTCGGCGCGACGAGGATGAAGCCGTCGGCGGTCGCCATCGGCTCGTACTTCGCGCGCGGCCGCTCGACGGGGAACTGCGCGGCCTGGATCTCGTAGACCATCAGATTGAGCATGCCCTCCAGCAGCGAGACGTCGACATGGTGCCCCTTGCCGTCGCGCGCCCGCTGGTGAAGCGCGGCGAGGATCGCCGACAACGCATGGCTCGCCGCCAGCGCATCCGCCACGAAGAGCACGCTGTTGGCCGGCTTCTCCTGGCCCTCCTGATAGGACATGAAGGCCCGATCATAGCCCGACACGGCGTGCACCACCTGGGCGTAGGCGGGCCGCTGGGCGCTCGGCCCGGTCTGGCCGAAGCCGGAGATGGAGCAGTAGACGACGCGCTCGTTGCCAGCGCGGACGGTGTCGTAGTCGAGCCCCAGCCGCGCCATCACGCCCGGGCGGAAGCTCTCCACCACGATGTCGGCCGCGCCGACGAGGCGGCGCGCCTGAGCGAGCCCCTCCTCGGTCTTGAGGTCGATCACCACGCTCGCCTTGCCGGCATTGAGGTGGGCGAAGTAGGCGCTGCGGCCCTCGCGCAGCGGGGGGCGGCTGCGCATGTAGTCGCCCCCCGGCTCTTCCACCTTCGTCACCTCCGCGCCGAGGTCGGCGAGGTAGCGCGTGCACAGCGGCCCCGCCATCATGCTCGTGAAGTCGACCACCTTCAGGCCGGCCAGCATCGATGTCATGAGAAGTGCGATCCCTCGGGCCCGAGCTAGAACTTGCTGTAGACTTCGCGGTAGAGCGCATCGACGAGGGATGCCTCGTCGCCCTCCGCGTCGGTCACGATGGTGCGCCACTTGGCGAGGACGGTCATGAACTCGTCCACCGTCGCCTTGGCGTCCGGAATGCCGCGCCGCTCGGCGTCCGCGATCACCTCCAGGCGGTGGCTCTCGGAGAATTCGGCGAGGATCGTGGTGATGTCCTCGCCCGGCTCGATGACGGTGTATCCGGCCGCCTCCGCGCCGTTCAGCACCGCGGCGTCGGCATCCTCGTAGGCGGTGGCGGAACGCACGACGCCGAGCGCGGCGCCACGCTTCAGGGCATCCTTCTGCGCGTCGTCGAGGTCGGCCCACTTGTCGAGGCTGACGTCGAGCAGCGGCCCGCCGAAGGCCGTTCCCATGCCGAGCAGGAGGATGTTCTTGGCGACGTCGCCGATCGAGAAGGAGGTCAGCCATCCGGGCGAGCCGAGCGTGCAGTCGAGCTGGCCGCGCTGCAGGCCCTCGTAGGTCTCCGCGATGGTGACGTTGACGGGCACCATGCCGAGCGCGGTGGCGAGATTACCGAAGGCGCCCGGGGCGCGCACGCGCTTGCCGGCGAGATCGTCGAGCGTCGCGAGCGGCTCGCGGCACAGGAGAGAATAGGAGCTCACCCCGTAGCCGCCGAGATATTGGATGTTCCAATCCTCGATCTCGCTCTTGCAGCGGGGGCAGCGCAGGAGATTCATCTCGGTGGTGGCGGCGGCGACGGCCCGCGTGTCGGCGGCGATGCCGGGCGCGAGATTGATCGTCACGTTGAGCTGGGGCAGCTCGGAGGGGAAATAGATCGAGGACACCTGCGCGCCGTCGACGAGCCCGTCGCGCACCGCACTGAGCGCCGTCGTGGTCGTCACCACCGAGCCGCCGCTCAGGAGGTCGAACGAGACGCTCCCGTCCGTCAGCCGCTCGCTCTCCTCGATGAAGGGGATGACGCCGTGCTCGACCAGCGTCGAGGTCGGTGCACCATAGGTTCCGTAGCTGATCGAGACGTCGGCGGCCGCCGCCGCACCGCAAACCAGAGCGCTCCCTAAGACCAGGGGCAAGACACGCGCCTTCATGTGGGCTTTCCTCCATTTTAGGCGCAAGTCTCCGATGGACCGGCGCCGCGTCCCAATACGAAACGCCGACCCTCACCATATCCTTTTCGTATCCGGACGAGGGTTGGATAGCCTCGCCCTCTCATGGAAGTCGCGAAAGATATTAGCGGCTGCGGCCACGGCCTGCTGTCCTTGCGGCGCATACGCCCAAGCAAAGACCAAGCTCACGCGATGGGCTGTCGACCGGGAGGACACACCATGACCATGCGCTGCGCGCTGTTGAGCGCGCTCGTCCTGTTGCCGTGCGGGCCGGGAATGGCCGCCGACGTGAACCTGACCTACGGGGCCTACGGTGCCCCCAACTCCACGCTGGTGGAGTACGGGGTCATTCCGTTCCTTGAAACCGCGAAGGCCGAATCGGGCGGCTCCATCGACTATACGCTGCACGCCGGCGGCGCGCTGGTCGGCCCCTCGACCACGCTCGCCGGCATCCGCGACGGACTGGTCGACGGCGGCCAGCTCCTCGCCGTCTACAACCCCGCCGAGCTTCCCACCATCAACCTCGCCATGGGCCTCGGCCCGGGCCTCGACACCGACCCCGTGGCGCTCGGAGCCGCGGTCACCGAGTTCGCGCTTCTCGAGTGCCCGAAGTGCCTCGAGGAGTTCGAGGAAGCGAACATCCAGTTCCTCGGCGGCTATTCCTCCTCGGCCTATTCGCTCTTGTGCAGTGAGCCGATGGCCTCGCTCGAGGATCTCGCCGGCAAGCGCGTGCGCGCCGCCGGGGTCTGGGGCCAGCTCGCCGCCAAGCTCGGCATGGTGCCCGTCAACCTCACCATCGGCGAGACCTACGAGGGCCTGCAGCGCGGCCAGCTCTCCTGCACGTTCGGCACGCCCGGGTGGCTCGAGACCTTCTCCATGGGCGACGTCGCCCCCAACGTCTACCTGCTCGAATACGGCTACTCGTTCTCCGGCCCGATCACCAACGTACGCCTCGACCTGTGGACGACGCTGACCGAGGAGCAGAAGAACGCCCTCAAGAAGGGTGCCGCGATCGCCGTCATCCGCGCCTCCGAGGCCTACCGGCAGGCCGACGCCGACATCCTGAAGGACGCCGAGGCGAAGGGCTACCACGTCGTCGAGGCCGACTCGGCGTCGCTTGCCGCGCTCGACGGCTTCACCGACGAGCTGACGCAGTCGATCATCGCCCGCGCCGCCGACCGCGGCCAGGAGGGCGCCGAAGAGGTCATCACCCGCTTCCGCAAGGTACTCGCCAAGTGGGAAGGCATCGTCGCCGAGGCCGAGGGCGACGAAGCCGTCCTCGTCGACCGGCTGATGAGCGACGTCTACGCCAAGGTGGACTAGGCTCGCCCGAGCGCGCCGCGGCGGCCCGTCAGTCGCCGCGGCGCGCTCGCAGCCAGAGGAAGGTGCACAGGCACCCCACGCCGTAGCCCAGCGGGATGATGGTGAAGATCGCCACCATCGGCTGATGGAGAAGACCCGCCGCGCTGCCCACGAGGAAGCCGGTCGCCATCTGGGAGAAGCCGAGGATCGAGGAGGCCATGCCCGCGTCCTCGGGAAAGCCGCGCATCGCCGCCGTCATCAGCGCGGGCAGCATGTGCGCCGAGCCGAACGCCACCAGCGCGATCGGCGCCATCACGGTGATGACCGACGGCCTCGGCCCGAGGAGCTGCACCGCGAGACCCAGCGTGCCGACGAGGGCGAAGCCGACGCCCATCGCGGCGAGCCGCCGCGGCGCCCAGAAGCGGGACAGCGTTCGCGCCACGATCGAGCCCGTCATGTACATACCTGACTGGAAGATCATCCAGAGGCCGTAGCCGGTCGGCGACAGACCGATCTCGCCGATGATGAGGAACGGCAGCACGCTCGCGAGCGCGTACATCGTGCCACCGACGCCGGCGACGCCGAGGGTCGGCACCATGTAGCGCCAGTCGGTCACGAGGCGCCGGGCGGAGCGCCACAGCGGGCCGAGCCTGAGCTGGCCGGGTCGCGGCGGCCGCGTCTCCCGCAGGCCGAAGCCGATGGCGAAGATGACGACCAGCGACCAGACCGCGAGCAAGACGAAGATCGCCCGCCAGTTCAAGAACTCGACGATGACGCCGCCGATGCTCGGGGCGAGGGTCGGACCGATGGCGATCACCGTCGCCATCAGGCTGAGGACGCGCACCGACGTTTCGCCGTCGAAGAGATCGCGCACGATGGCGCGCGTGACGGCGACCCCGACGGCCGCGCCAATTCCCTGGAAAAAGCGCGCCGCAAGCAGCATTTCCGGATTCACGGCGACCAGCGCCGCGAGAGTCGCCAGGAAGTAGAGGGCGAAGAAGGCGAGCGCCACCGGCTTGCGGCCGAGGCTGTCGGAGAGCGTTCCGCAGACGAGCTGGAACACTGCGAAGCCGGCGAAGAACAGCGTGATCGACAGGCTGATGACGTCGGCGGAGGTTCCGAGGTCCGCGGTGATCTGCGGCAGGGCCGGGGCGTAGATGGAGACCGAGACCGGGCCCAAGCCGATCATCAGTCCGCCGATCAGCGAGATTCTGAGCTCGCTGTCGGTTCCGCCGGGTGCGGCTACGGCCATGTGGGGGTCGCGTGATGATTGCCGCCGGTCGAGGTGCCCGTCCCGATCGGGCCACCGGTCGCGCAGGAGTCCATGGACTGTTCTTCGTCCTTTTCGATCTTGGAAACGTCGTGTCGTCGCCGTCCGGAGGGCACAGGATCCTGCGCCGTTCGGAGAGAGACTTCCATATGTCGAAAAAGCCGGACTAATGCACGCAGCTCGAATACCGAATGCGTGTCACACAATAGCGACTGTGTATCTCCGCCACCCCGGCGGAGGCACCGGCGGCGGCAGAGCGGATCGCGGGCGGGGTCCCGCCGCCTTGGTGCCGGCTCACACAGCGGCCAACAGAAGGTTGGTCTCGCTGCTGACCACGCCGGGAATCTCGCGCACCTCCCGCAGGACACGGTCCAGGTCGCCGAGCGTCTCGGTGCGGATCTCGGCGACGAGGTCCCAGGCGCCGTTCGTCGAGTGCAGCGAGGCGATGTCCGGAATCGCGCGCAGCGCCTCGATCACCATCCGCGACATGCTGCCGTTCAGCTCCACCATCATGATGGCGCGAACGCCCGGCTCCTCGTCGACGTCGGTCATGACGGTGAACTTGCGGATCCGGCCGCGCGCCACCAGCCGCTCGAGGCGCTGCTTCACGGTCGTGCGCGAGAGTGACAGGTGGTGCGCGAGCTCCGTTAGCGAGAGGCGGGCGTTGTCCTTCAAGAGCGCCAGAAGACGGCGGTCGGTATCGCCGAGCTTGGTCATGTCTGTCCTTGCGTTTCGCAGCTTCGCACCGCCGATCCGTGCAACCATCGTGGCGCAATGGGCGGTTTTGCAGACTTACGCCCGCCACGGCACCAGCGCATCCTGCAAGCGCCGACGGAGACGATCGGCACCCCGGCGCGTCGCGCACCGCACCTCAATAGCCTACCGATGGACCGATGATGACCGCACTGCCCCCTTCCGATCTCGCCATGGTGCCGTTCGTGAGCGTCGCCAACATGCTGCGGCTCGTCGCCGAGATCGGCGTCGAGACGGTACTCGCCGAGCTGGCCGACGCCATGGAGGCCGATTTCAGGCGCTGGCCCGATTTCGAGAAGGTGCCGCGGATCGCCAGCCACTCCGCCGGCGGCGTGATCGAGCTGATGCCCGCCTCCGACGGGCGCCTCTACGGCTTCAAGTACGTGAACGGGCATCCGAAGAACACGCGCTCGGGACATCAGACGGTGACCGCCTTCGGAGTCCTGTCGGACGTCGAGACCGGCTACCCTCTCCTTCTCAGCGAGATGACGATCCTGACGGCGATGCGGACGGCTGCGACCTCCGCCCTCGCCGCCCGCCACCTCGCGCCCAAGGGGGCGCGGACGATGGCGATGATCGGCAACGGCGCGCAGTGCGAGTTTCAGGCGCTCGCCTTCCGCACCATCGTCGGCGTCGACGCGGTGCGCCTCTTCGACGTCAGCCCCGAGGCAACCGCCAAGGCGGCGCGCAACCTCGCCAACCGGGGGCTGAAGGTGACGGCCTGCCGATCCGCCGAAGCCGCGGTGGAAGGCGCCGAGATCATCACCACCTGCACCGCCGACAAGCAGCGCGCGACGATCCTGTCGGACAACATGGTCGGCGCGGGCGTGCACATCAACGCCATCGGCGGCGACTGCCCGGGCAAGACCGAGCTGCATCCCGACATCGTGCGTCGGGCGTCGGTGTTCACCGAGTTCACGCCGCAGACCCGCATCGAGGGCGAGCTCCAGTCGCTCCCGCCCGATCACCCCGCGACCGAGCTGTGGGAGGTCATCACCGGGGCGGCGCCCGGGCGGCGCGAGGCGGGTGAGATCACCCTCTTCGACAGCGTGGGCTTCGCGGTCGAAGACTTCACGGCGCTGCGCTACATCCATGAGCGGGTGCAGCGGTCATCGCATGTGGAGATGTTGGACCTTCTCGCCGACCCGGACGATCCGCGCGACCTCTTCGGCATGCTCGTGAGGGCCGGCGTCTCCGCGGCACCGCGCCCGCAAGGCTAGGCTCCGGCCCTAACCATTTCCTTACCGTTCTCGTGT
>NZ_JAEKJA010000030.1 GCF_016411865.1 Acuticoccus mangrovi
GAAATGCTCAAGTAGTTCGGCATCTTCGGATCGACGGCGTTGGCGGTGATCTCGAAGCGTTCGAGCCAGCGCCACTGCGCGACCTTCAGATGGTCGACGAGGTGCTGGGCGGCGCTCTCCGGGTCACCGTCGAGAAGGCATTGCAGGATCTTCAAATGCTCCTTCACCGCGTCCTCGATGAGCTCCATCGGGATCCCGAGGAACGGGTCGGTGAGGTAGCGCGTCGGCACGAAGAGGAACTGGGTGCGCTGCAGCGCGCCGAGGATCTCGGTGTTGGGGCAGTAGGACAAAAGGCTGCTGTGCAGGTCGATCTCGGCGCGGTCGAACTCGGCGCTGTCGATCGGCGAGCGGCTCAGCGTCTCCACCGCGTCCTTGTGCGCGGCCTCGATCCGCTGACGCGGCAGCAGCGGGAACGCCTTCAACAGCGCCTGCGGTTCGAGGAGCCAGCGCAGCTCGTAGAGATAGCCGACGCGCTCGGGCGTGACCTTCTCGGCATGCCAGTGGCCGGCGCGATCCTTCATGACGAGGCCGACGCCGTTCATCCGCGCCAGCACGTCGCGCGTCACCGTGCGGCTGACGCCGAAGTGCTCGCCGAGCTTCTGCTCGTTGATGTGCACCGAGCCGAAGAGGATGCGCATGGCGATCTCCTTCTCGAGCTCGGCGTACATGCGCTCCCACTGGCGGGGGGTGTCGAGGCGGAAGCTGTCGAGCAGCGCCGGCTCGCCCACGCGCGCGGAGGGGAAGGCGCTCACGACGATGTAGCCCTGCCCGTCGAGCTCGCGCAGGAAGCCGTCGCTGTGGAGGTCGACGAGCGCGGCGCGCGCGGGCGAGCGACTGACGCCGAAGGCCTTCGCCACCTGCGTCTCCATCACCCGCTCGCCGGCCTTGACGCGCCCGTTCTCGATCATCGTCTTCAGCAGCATGTAGATCCGCTGGCTGAGGGATCGCGAGCGCGCCAGGCCTCTGCGTGCTGCCGGTCTCTCGTCCATCGCGTCCATCATTCCATCATCGCCGGCAGCCATTGTGTCAGCTGCGGCAGGAAAAGCACGATGGCGAGACCGATGATCTGCAGAAAGACGAACGGCACTACGGAGCGGAAGATCTCACCCAGCGTGACGTCCTTCGGCGCCACGGCCTTCAGGTAGAAGGCGGCGGGGCCGAACGGCGGCGTCAGATAGGAGATCTGCATGTTCATCGTGAACAGGATGCCGAACCAGATGGGATCGAGCCCGAGATCTTTGATGATCGGCACGAAGATCGGCATCGTGAGCAGGACGATGCCGATCCAGTCGATGAAGGCGCCGAGCACGATCAGGATCAGCATCATGACCACGACGATGCCGAGCGGCGGCAGCGGCAGGTCGGAGATCGTGCCTTGCAGGAACGAGGTGCCGCCGCCCAGCGTGTAGATGCCGACGAGGGCGGAGGCGCCGAAGAACACCCAAGTCAGCATCGCCACCGTGCTGCCGGTCTGTTTCAGCACGTCGAACAGCATCGGGAACGAGAACTTGCCGTTGACGACGACCACGACGAGGGCGCCGAGAACGCCGATGCCCGCCGTCTCCGTCGGCGTGGCGACGCCGGTGTAGAGCGAGCCGAGCACCGCCCCGATGAGCAGGATGGGCAGGATGAGCGCCTTGCCGAGGCCGATCTTCTCGCGCAGCGGCATGTCGAGGTCCGCGGCGTCGGCGAGGGGGCCCTTCTCCGGCTGGAGATGGCAGGTGACGATCACGTAGGCGATGTAGAGCCCGGCGAGGAGCAGGCCCGGGATCACCGCGGCGAGAAATAGTTCGCCGATCGAAACCTGCGCGACGAGCCCGTAGACGATCAGCACGATGCTCGGCGGCAGCAGCGTGCCGAGCGAGCCGCCGCTGCAGATGACGCCGAGCGCGAGCTTGCGATCGTAGCCGCGGCCCAGCATCGCCGGCAGGCACACGAGGCCGAGCACGACGATCTCCGCGCCGATGATGCCGACCATCGCGGCGAGGATGGTGGAGGTCAGCAGCGTGCCGATGGCGAGGCCGCCGCGCAGCCGGCCGGACCAGACGTGGAGGGCGTGGAAGAGGCGTTCGACCACCCCGGCCCGCTCCAGCAGGCACCCCATCAGGACGAACAGCGGGACGGCGATGAGGGCGTAGTTGCCCATCAGCGTCAGCATCCGGCTCGGGATGAGGTAGAGCGCGTTGGGGCCGTAGGTCGACAGCGTCAGGATGACGGCGGTGAGGCCGGTCGCGAAGGCGAGCGGCATCCCGGTGACGAGCAGCGCCAGGAGGACGCCGAGCGTCAGAAGGCTGAGCCATTCACCACTCACGGGAGAGCCTCCCGATCGCGATCTTCAAACGGTTCACGCATTCGAGGATCATCAGGGCGGCACCGACCGGGATGGCGGTCTTCATGATCGTCGGCGCGTGCGAGTTCCAGCCGCCGCCCGAGGTTTCGCCGCTGCGGATCGCCGGGATGGCCTGCTTGCTGCCGTAGTAAACAATGACGGCGAGGAAGGCGATCGACAGGACGTAGGCGACGACGTCGAGCACCATCCGCGCCCGCGGCGGGAACCAGTTGTAGATGACGTCGATGCGCACGTGCTTGTCCTCGCCGAGGACGTAGGCGCCGGCGAGGACGTATTGCACGGCGGCGATGGCGATGACGAGCTCGAGGCCCCACACCGTCGGAGAATCGAAGAAGTACCGCATGCCGACGTCGTAGACGGTGATGAGAAAGACGGCGAGGTAGGCGGCGATTGAGCCGTATTCGCCGAGCTTGCGGTTGAAGAGGCTGATATATCTCACGGTGGCGACCTTAGGGGTTGCGGATCGCGTCGAAGGGGAGATGGCCGACCCGCCGACGCGGACCGGCCATCGGGAGCGCTCGGCTCCCGCTATCGACGACTAGTCGTCGATCAGCCCGATCTTCTTCATGTAATCGAGCTGGCTTTCGAGCGCCCGCTGGGCGAACTCGCTGCGGGTCGCGTAGGCCTTCCAGACGTCGACGGCCGCCTCGCGGAACGCCTTCTTGTCCTCGTCGCTCCAGTCGATCAGCGTCACGCCCTCGGCGGTGAGCTTCTCGGCGGCTTCCGCGTCCTTCTGCGCCATCGTCGCGACCATGTCGTCGGCGAAGGCCCGCACCGCCTCCTTCAGCGTCGTCTGCAGTTCGGGCGACAGGGAGTCCCACACGTCCTTGCGGATCGCGACGTCGGCGATCGACATCGAGTGGACGCCCGGATAGATCGCGTACTTGGCGATGTCGTGGAAGCCGAGCTCCTCGTTCATCGACAGAGTGCCCCAGTCGGCGCCGTCGACGACGCCCTTGTCGAGCGCGCTGTAGACCTCGGTGCCGGCCATCTCGATGGGGATCGCGCCGAACTTCGCGAACACGTCGGAGAACATGCCCTTCGACATGCGCAGCTTCATGCCCTTGAACTCGTCGGGATGCTCGACCGGCTTCATCAGCGGCAGCGATTCCGCGCCCCAGGTCGTGACGCCGATCGGGTAGAGGCCGAACGGCTCGTAGGCTTCCTGGAGCAGCTCGAGGCCGCCGTTCTCGTAGTGGTAGTCGAGCAGCTGCTCGGGCGTCTGATAGGCGCCGACGAGGCCGCCGAGGATCGCGAAGCCCGGCTCGCGCCCGGTCCAGTAGGCCGGCGCGTTGTGCTCGCCGTCGAGGACGCCCATCTGCACCGCCTCGAGCGTCTCGGCGGTGCCGACGACGGCATCGGCGGGCAGCGGGCGGATCTTGATCTGACCGTCGGTACGCTCGGCGACGTCCTCGGCGAAGCGCTCGAAGCTCTGCTGCGTCGCCGTTCCCGCCTGCCACAGGCTCTGGATCGCCCAGTTGTAGTCCTTCGCGGCGGCGGGACCCGCGAATGTCGCGGTCGCGAGAAGGGCGGCCGTCGTGGCGGCCGTGAATGCTCTCTTCATCTCTTCGTTTCCTCCTGCTGATGCGGGTTGGGACCGTCGCGGCGCGTCTAGCGGTGTGCCGGTCCCGTTCGGACCACGCGGGGTCCGGGTGTCGATCGTCCCGGAAGGGACGCCGGCTCGCTCATGGGCGCGGCGCCGGACTCATGGGCGCGGCGCCGAAACGATGGTCTGGCGCTGCCGGCCGAGCCCGGCGATGCCGAGCTCGACGACGTCGCCGGGATTGAGCCAGATCGGCTCGGGCTTCTTGCCCATGCCGACTCCCGGCGGGGTGCCGGTCGCGATGACGTCTCCGGGCAGGAGGGTCATGCAGCGGCTGACGTCGGCGATGAGGGCGGCGACCGGGAAGATCATCTTGTCGGTGTTCCCGGTCTGCATGCGCTCGCCGTTGACGTCGAGCCAGAGGTCGAGCTTGCCGGGATCGGGGACCTCGTCGGCGGTCACGAGCCAGGGGCCGATCGGGCCGAAGGTGTCGCACCCCTTGCCCTTCGCCCATTGGGTCGTCTCCATCTGGAAGGCGCGCTCCGAGACGTCGTTGAGGACGCAGTAGCCGGCGATGTAGTCGCCCGCCTTCTCCTCGGGGACGCAGCGCGCCGTGCGGCCGATGACGACGCCGAGCTCGACCTCCCAGTCGAGCTTGGTGGAACCGACGGGCTGCACGGTGTCGTCGTCGGGTCCGCAGATCGCCGAGGGCGCCTTCAGGAAGACGATGGGCTTCTGCGGCAGCGGCATGCCCGCCTCTTCGGCGTGGTCGGAATAGTTGAGCCCGATGCAGACATACTTGGAGATCCCCTCCCACGGCACGCCGAGGCGCGGGGTGCCCTCGACGGGTGGGAAGTCGGCGAGATCGAGGCGCGCCAGCTCGGCGAGGAGACCGTTCTCGAAGGCGCGGGCATGGAGGGCGGGGACCTTCGAGGAGAGGTCGCGGACGACGCCGTCGGCATCGACCGCGCCGACCTTCTCCGCGCCGGGCTCTCCGAATCTCAGAAGCTTCATCGTGTGTCTGTCCTCACCGGGTCACATCAGGGTTGAGCCGTCGTCGACGACGAGGGCGGCGCCGTTCATGTGGCGCGCCTCCTCCGAGGCGAGGAAGGCGATGACGTTCGCGACGTCCTCGGGGCGGGCGAAGTTCGCCGCTCCGGCGCGGCGCACCCCGCCGTCGACCTGGCTCTCGATGCTTTCGATCATGCGGCCGGCGATCGGGCCGGGCAGCACGGCGTTGACCCGCACTCCGCGCCCGGCGGCGTCGAGCGCGGCGACGCGCGTCAGCCCGAGCACGGCGTGCTTGCTCGCCACGTAGCCCGCAAGCCCGGCCCGTCCGCGGATCGCCGAGGTGGAGGCGACGTTGACGATCGCGCCGTGGCCGCGGCGCGCCATGCGCGGAAGGGCGGCCTGCATGACGAGCAGCACGCCCTTGACGTTCACCGCCATGACGCGGTCGAAGACGGCCTCGGGATAGGCGTCGATCGGGGCGACGGCGCCGGCGATACCGGCACTGTTCACGAGGACCGCCACCCCGCCGAGCGTCCGCTCGATCGCGTCGAAGGCGTGCTCGAGCGTGTCCGCCCGCGTCACGTCCGCTTCGAGCGCGATACCGCGCCCGCCCGCCGCCTCGATCTCGTCGAGGGTGTGTTGGGCGCCGGCAAGACTGCTGTCGAGAAGGGCGACGGCCGCCCCGTCCCGGGCGAGCCGGAGTGCCGTGGCACGGCCCAGATCGCCACCTCCACCGGTGACGACCGCGACACCGGGATCGTCGAGGGGCTCCATTCCCGTCCCCGCTTCCTTCCGCTTCGGGCCACCGAACCGTGTGTATCGGCGGCCTCAATATGTATTTTGAATATCCTGTACGCTTCGACCAGAGCCGTCAAGTGCGGCGGAGAAATTTGGCCGATGCGACTGAAAGTTGATGGAAATTCGCGGATTCACGCAACGCATGGAGGGCATTTCACGGAATTGACGTGCCCCCGATTGACACGGATGCTTGTTGACGTACTTTGGATACGAAAATCATATCGGTTCGCGTTCGAGCCGATGCCCTGGCAAGAAGCGACGATGTATGAACGCCGACCGAACCGTCACTGCGGTCGAGGACTTGAGGATCCTGGCGCGCCGCCGTGTGCCGCGCATGTTCTATGACTACGTGGACTGCGGCTCGTGGAGCGAGGCGACCTATCGGGCCAACAGCCGGGACTTCGCGCACTGGGAGTTCAAGCAGCGCGTCGCGGTGAACATCGAGGGCCGCTCCACCGAAACGACGCTGCTCGGCGAGGTCGCCGCGATGCCCGTCGCCCTGGCGCCCGCCGGCCTCGGCGGCATGCAGTGCGCCGACGGGGAGGTCCTCGCCGCGCGGGCGGCCGGCGCGTTCGGCGTGCCGTTCACGCTGTCGACGATGAGCGTGTGCTCGATCGAGGACGTCGCCGAGGCGACCCAGCGCCCTTTCTGGTTCCAGCTCTACATGATGCGTGACCGCACCTTCATGGGCGATCTCATCGACCGGGCGAAGGCGGCCGGCTGCTCGGCGCTCGTCCTCACCCTCGATCTCCAGGTCCAGGGGCAGCGCCACAAGGACATCAAGAACGGCCTCTCGACACCGCCGAAGCTCACTGTCGCCAACCTCCTCAACCTCCTGACCAAGCCGCGCTGGTGCTGGGGGATGCTGCGGGCGAAGCGGCGCACCTTCGGCAACATCGTCGGCCATGCCCCCAATATCGAGGACACCAGCTCGATGGCGTTGTGGGTCAGCGAACAATTCGATCAGACGCTCGATTGGGATGCGGTCGAGTGGGTGAAGGCGCGGTGGGGCGGCAAACTGATCCTCAAGGGCATCATGGATCCCGCCGACGCGCGGCTCGCTGCGGACGCCGGTGCCGATGCGATCGTCGTCTCCAACCACGGCGGGCGCCAGCTCGACGGGGCGCCGTCGAGCATCCGCGCCCTGCCGGCCATCGTCGACGCCGTCGCGGGGCGGACCGAGATCCACTTCGACAGCGGAGTGCGCTCCGGTCAGGACGTCTACCGCGCGGTCGCCCTCGGCGCCAAGGGTGTGCACATCGGCCGCGCCTACATGTACGGGCTCGGTGCGCTCGGAGAGGACGGGGTCGCGCGCTGCCTCCGCATCCTCAGGAAGGAACTCGACCTCACCATGGCGCTGTGCGGGGTCCGCACGGTCGAGGGCATCACGCGCGACACCATCATCCCGCGAAGCTGAGCCGGCGATATACCGAGGAGGAACGTCAATGTTCGGAAACTTCAAGCTCTATCCGAAGAGCGGGGTCAATCCCCACCATTCGCCGGCCTATCCGCTGGAATGGGACTGCACGCTGCGCACCGTCGAGGTGGTCACCCGCGTCGACCCGGCGAAGATCGACGCGATGCTCGAAGGCAGCGGCTTCGAGCGGGTCAACGACCGCGTGGCCTTCCGCTTCATGCTCTCGCCGGGGCACACCCTGTCGGTGCCGAACGGGGCGATGTTCGATCTGATGATCACCGTCGCCGTGCGCTATCAGGACCTCTTCACGCAGACCCACGTCTACATGTACTGCAGCGATCCGATGGGGATGGCCGCGGGCCGCGAGATCTTCGGCTACACGAAGAAGGACTGCACCTACAAGTTCGACGAGGATGCCTTCGGCGCGATCCGCGGCTGGGTCAATCGCCGCGGCTTCCAGCTCGCCGAATTCTCCTTCGTTCCGGACGAGACGGCGCCGCTGGTGCGCCTCGTCGACGGGGACACGCAGCCGGGCGGTGAGATCCACGTGCGGCGCTTGCCTCACCCCGAGCGGCCCGAGCCGGCCTACGAGGACATCGTCTACCGCCTCACTCCGCTGCAATATTCCGCACCTCTCGTCGGCAAAGTCGACCTCGACCTCTACCCCTCCGAGTTCGATCCCATCGCCGACCTCGAGCCGGAGGTGCTCGGCGCGCATTTCATGACGTCGCGCGTCTACGCCGGCGGCTTCGATCTCGAGGATCGCCGCCTCATCAAGCGCCTGACGCCCTGACCAAGGGCCGTCGGCAAGACGCCGCAGGCGACCGGCCGCTGGGGGAGGGGATGGCATGAGGGTTCTCGTATTCGGTGCGGCCGGCTTCGTCGGGCGCCGGCTCGTCGCGGCGCTCGCCGGGAGTGGTGTGGACGTCGTCGGCGCCGACATCGCGGCCGCTCCGGCCGGCGCCGCGCCCTGTCCCATCCATGCGGTCGACGTCGGCGATCGCGACGCCGTCGCCGGACTCACCGCGGACGTGCGGCCCGACGTCGTCGTCAACCTCGCCTACGCGACCGGCGCGGCCATCGAGGCGAACCTCGACCGGTCGACACGCATCAACCTCGGGGGTCACGTCCATGTGCTCGACGCGGCGATCGCCTCTCGGGCGCGCCGCGTGGTCTATTCGAGCTCGATCGCGGCCTATGGGCCCGACCAGGCGCTCTACGGGGACCGCGACATCGTCGAGAGCGACTCGTGCCCGCTCGAGCACCACGGCACGACGTACGGCGCGATGAAGGCGTTCAACGATTTCGTCGCCGCGCGTTACCGGGCACGGGGACTGGTCGAGACCTGCGGCGTGCGGCTCAGCATCGTCTTCGGGCCCGGTCGCCGCCACGGCTTCACGGCGTGGACGTCCCGCATGCTCGATCCGCCGAGCGGGGAGGGCGTCCCTGTCCCGCTTGCGGCGGAGCAGGCGCTGAGCCTCATTTCGGTGGAGGATGCGGCCCGGCTTCTCGCCCTCGCGGTGGGCGCGTCCGGTGCGCTGCCGCCGCTCGTCAACTCCGGCGGCCATCGCGCGAGCGCGAAGGGCGTCGCCGACATGGTCGTGCAGATCGAGCCGCGCGCCCGCTTCACCTTCGAGGACCATCCGGCGGAGATGCCCTTCGTCGATCGTCTCTCCGGCGATCTCGCCCGGGAGGCCCTGGGCTTCCGCCCCCAGCCCTTCGCCGCGGCCCTCCGCGCCGAAATGGCCCGCGCCGCGGACGGCGCCACTTCCTGAGAGCGCGCCTTGCGGACCGGCGTTTAGCAAAACGCCGTGACCGCATGAGGAACGAGCAAGCCGACCACGGTGCGCGCCGAGCCTGATCGCCGGCAGCGGGGCGGGGTGCCGAGCGGGTTCCGCGACCTCAGCCTCAGCCGAAAAGGTCGGGAAGGTCGCTGAAGCCGTGGCCCACGTCGAAGGGGAAGAGCCCGCCGTCGTCGCCGGCTAGGTCCGGATCTGCGGGCGGGGTTTCGTCCGGAGCCGCAAGATCGGTGGCGAAGTCGGCGGGGCCGGTGTCGCCCGTCCGGGGCGGGGCGAAGACGAAGGCATCGTCGCCATCCTCGATGAAGGTTTCGGTTTCCGGCGTGGGATCCTGCGGGCTGTCGTCGACGATGACGATCTCGACGCGGCGGTTGCCGGCGCGCGGGGTGTCCTCGTCTTCCGGGCCACGGCCGTTCGGTTCGGTCGTGATGTCGTCGTTGGCCATCGCTCTGTTCTCCTGTTCGTCTGACAAGACTGAACATGGGCGGTCATCGGCCAGCGGCCTGTGATGCAGATGACAGTCTGGTCGAGCAGGGCGAAACGGCGTTCCCGCCGCGCCGGGGCCGGCTCGAGCCTTCGTTCGGCCGCACCCTCACGGGCGGCAACAAGCGGGCAATCGTGCGGCCCGCCGGCGCCGCGATTCAGCGTTCATCGGGGTGCACAGGATTGCATCAAGCGGCGGCTGCAAAATCAGCACACAACCGTGTTGCGCGATTTGTAGGTTTGACCATATATTCCAACTTGCAAGTCGTTGTGAGCGTGAACATGCGATAGGCCAACGAATTGAAAAGAACGAACATAGCTCCTCTCGACCGATCGTCGCCGATTCCGTTGTATGCGCAACTAAAGAGTCGCTTGTTTCCCATTCTTTCGCATTGGGAAAACGTGGATGAACGGTTCTACACAGATGAAGAGTTGACGCGTCTATTCGACGTTAGTCGCGATACGGCGCGACAGGCGATTTCTGGACTTGTCGAGGACGGTTTGCTGACCCGCGTGCGGGGGCGCGGAACGTTCGTGGTGTTCCCTGCCGTGGAGGAGCGCTTCAACGCAGGGATGAACTTCGAGCAGCAGTGGGCCGACCGCGGCACGCCGATGCAGATCCGCCGTCTGGCGTTCGAGATCCGTGCCGCCGATGCCGACGTCGCCGCCCGCCTCGCGCTGCCCGTCGGCACCGAGATTCTCTACATCAAGCGCATGCGCTCGACGGCGGGCGTGCCGATCGCGCTCGACCACCGCTACCTGCCGGCGCGCCTCGTGAAGGAGTGGGGGCCGGAGGCGGCGGAAGCCTCGATCCTCCACCGCGTGTGGGAGGAGCACGGCCTCAGCGTCGGCGACTTCACCATCACCGCCGACCTCGCCGACGAAGAGGCCCGGCTTCACCTGATGCTTCCCGAGGGGGCGCCGGTCCTCATCCGCCAGCTGCGGTACCACAACGCCGCGGGAGACATCCTATTGGCCGGTCAAACCGTGCATCGTGCCGATCTTGCACGCTATTCGATGCAAGTTCCGCTCGAAAAACCGGCCGATGGAGAGCAACCGTTCGCAAAACTCGTGTCTCTTGGGCTCGATGTGCCTGCGAACGATGCTGAAGATGCTTTGTTGCGACTACCTGAGTGCGAGTGAACACACTTCCCAACACCCTTTGAAGCGGTGCAAACTGAGGAGCCGGGCTATGCTCAATCGTCGTGTCGTATTGGCTGGGATGGGCGGACTGGCCGCCAGTACGGCGCTTGCCCCCATCCGCGCACGCGCCGCAGATGAGATCACCATCGGGTCGATCGTCTCCGCCACCGGTCCCGGCGCCTTCCTGGGCCAGGACATCAAGGACGGCATGGGCCTCGCCGTCGAGCAGATCAACGACGCCGGCGGCATCGGCGGGCGCAAGATCAACTGGATCGCCTACGATTCGGAAGGCCAGACCCAGAAGGCCATCGCCGCCACCAAGCGCCTGCTCACCCGCGACCGGGCCGACATCATCGTCGGCGGCGGCGCCATGAGCGGCATCGCCCTCGCCATGGCCCCGATGGCGGAGGCGGCCAAGGTGCCGTTCATCTCCACCGAAGGCGCCATCAGCATCGTCGAACCGGTCGCCGAACGTCAGTACATCTTCAAGAGCACCGTCGACGATTCCCTCGTGATGGGCCGCCTCGACGACTACTTCACCAAGAAGGGCATCACCAAGGTCGCGATGGTCGCCGACACCTCCGGCTTCGGCCAGGCCGCCGTCGCGCAGATGAAGAAGTTCACGGAGGAGAACAACCCCTCCTGGAGCGTGATGTACGAGGGGTTCAACCCCACCGACACCGACATGATGGCCCAGCTCACCCGCGTCCGCGATTCCGACGCCGAGGCGATCCTGTGCTGGACCGTCACCCCCGCCGGCGTGGTGTTCTTGAAGCAGGCCCAGCAGCTCGGCCTCGACAAGCGCACCCTCCTGCACTCCTACGGCTTCGTCGCTCCCCAGTACATGGAGCTCGCCGGCAGCGCCGCCGACACCCTGCAGCTCATCAGCGTCAAGTTCCCGGTCGGCGACGAGCTGCCCGACGCGGACCCGATGAAGCCCGTCATCGCGAGCCTCACCGACGCCTTCATCGAGCGCTACGACCGCAAGCCCAACCAGTTCGTCGCCCAGGCCTACGACGCGATCCAGCTCGCCCGCCTCGGCATCGAGGGCGCCGACGGCGATATGGCGAAGGTCAAGGACGCCATCGAGAGCATCAAAGGCTACGCCGGCTCCGGCGGCGTCTTCAACTTCTCGCCCGAAAAGCATTCGGGCCTGTCGAAGAACGACCTCGTGCTCGTCAGCTGGGCCGACGGTCGCTTCCACCTTTCCGACTACGCCTGACGCCGTTCTCAGACCCGAAGGACCTGCGAAATGTCCGACGACAAGATCACCCGAGAGCAGGCGCTCGAACAGATCGCGACGCTGTTCGACGCCCCCGAAAGCCGCTTTCCCCTGAACTTCAACTCCAAGATGCCCCGCATCCGCGAGCTGTTCCAGGCGGCGACCAAGAACCAGTGGGACCCCAAGCTCGACATCGCCTGGGACAAGCTCGACCCCGACGCCTACACCAAGGAGCAGCGCGACGCCGCGCGGCTCTACTGGAGCCGCCGCGCCTGGGGCGAATACGGCGCCATCTCCGAAAGCCCGGCGCTGCAGATCCGCTTCGTGGAGGAGGACCGCCCCTCCGACATGCAGATGTTCTTCTCCATCCGCTCCCAGGAAGAAGCCCGCCACGCCGAGGTCTGCCACGACATGGCCGAGCGCCTCGGCGGCTACATCGAAAAGCCCATCGAGCAGCTGTTCCAGACCTCGGTGTCGACCCACGGCGTGCGCCGCGCCGCGCTCGCCGCCGACGTGCCGCTCGAGGGCATCATCGCCGCCCTCGTGTGCACCGCCGAAGAGATCGCCTTCGACGTCTTCAAGCACCTCACCGACGTGACGTCGGACCCGGTGGCCAAGCAGATCGTCCGCCTGATCATGCGCGACGAGAGCCGCCACTGCGCCTTCGGCTGGTACTTCCTTGAAGAAATCTGCGACGACCTCACCGACGAGCAGAAGACGATGATCGAGGAAGCCGTCGTCAACATGATCGAGAAGGTGGAGCTCAACGGCTACCACAGCGTCTGGCTCGCGCCCGACAACCCCGGCACGCGCCACGAGATCCAGACCGACGAGGTGACCCACGGCGCCGGCCTCGGGGCGACCATCGAGGAGCTCGAGAAGCCGATCTTCATCGAGTCCATCGCCCGCATCCGCAAGCAGATGGGCGATCTCGGCATCAACCTGCCGCCGTTCGAGCACCCGAAGGTCGGGACCTTCTGATGTCGACCCTCGCCGCGGACCGGCCGACCCAGGGCGAGCTCGACACGATCTATTCCTTCGTCGAGCAGCGCTTCCCGCTCTATCTGTCGCCCAAGATCGCCTCGATCAACGACCTCTACGAGGCCGCCAAGCAGGGGCGCTGGAACCCCTTCCAGGAGGTACCCTGGAAGGCGCTGACCGCCGACGGCCTCGACCCCGAGACCGCCGCCGCCGTGCGCCGCACCTATAGCCGCCGCGCCTGGGGCGAGGCGACCGGTCTCACCGAGACCCCCGCCCTCCTCATCCGCTTCTGCATGGAAACGGGTCGCGAGGTCGACCCCAAATTCTTCCTCACCGTGCGCAACACCGAGGAAGTGTGGGCCATCGAGTGCTTCGACCGGGTGGCCGAAGCCTTCGGCGGGCGCATCGAGCGGCCGGAGAACCGGGCCTACGAAGCCGCCTTCAACCAGCACCGCCATCGCCAGGTGGTGTCGGCGAGCCAGCTGCTCGATGCTTACGTCGCCGTCCACTGTGCCTTCGAGGACGGGCTCGAATACGGCCTCACCAAGGCGTGGCGAGAGGGGGCGGCCGACCCGATCCTCGCCGGCATGTTCGACAAGATACTGCCTGGCAAGGAGCGCCACGGCACCTTCGGCTGGCTCTATTTGGAACACCGTGCTCCGACCTGGAGCGAGGAGGACAAGGCGGCCATCACCGAACAGCTGGTGCGCCACGTGAACGACGTCGAGATGCTCGGCCTCCACTGCCCCTGGCTCGCGCCCGAGCGGGCCGAGGCCGAGGCGCGCGCCGACGCCATCACCGCCGAGGCCGGCCTTGGCGCCGTGTCCAAGGAGGCGGAAAGCGAGGTTCTCGTCGGTTTTGTCGCCGATGCGCGTCAGCGCTTCGCCGAGCTCGGCATCGACCTGCCGCGGTTCAATTCCAACCACATCGGCTGGTTCTGACCGTGGACGGCACGAACACCCTCGTCCAGCTCGTCATCGCGGGGCTGTCGATCGGCAGCATCTACGCGCTCATCGCGCTGGGCTTCAACATCGTCTTCAAGTGCACCGGGGCGATGAACTTCGCCCAGGGCGAATGGGTGATGATGGGGGGGATGGTGACCGCGGCGCTCTTCGGGGTGTTCTCCTCCGTGGGGCTCGCGGTCGTCACCGCGACGGTGCTGATCGGCGCCATCGGGCTCGTGTCGGAGCGCATCACCATCTGGCCCGTGCGCCGGCCCGACCCGATGACGCTGACCCTCGTCACCGTGGGTCTCGCCATCGTCAGCCGCAGCCTCGTGATGATCTTCCTCGGCAAGATGCCGGCGGGCTATTCCGGCTTTTCCGGCACCGACGTGATCAGCATCGAGGGCGTCACGGTGCAGACGCAGAGCCTGTGGATCATCGCGATCACGCTCCTGTTCCTCGTCCTGATGCACTTTTTCTTCGAACGCACCGTGCTCGGCAAGGCGCTCCGGGCGGTGTCGGCCGACCCGCAGGCCGCCTCCCTCGTCGGCATCCCGTCGTCGCAGATGCTGATGCTCGCCTTCGGCCTCGCCGCCCTCGCCGGCGGGATCGCGGGCGCCATCGTCACCCCGCTCACGCTGATGACCTACGACCAGGGCGCCACCCTCGGCTTCAAGGGGTTCAGCGCGGCGATGCTGGGGGGCATCGGCAACCTGCCGGGCGCCGTCGTCGGCGGGCTGCTGCTCGGCCTCATCGAGACCTTCGGGAGTTTTTACATCTCGTCCCACTTCAAGGATGCGATCTCGTTCGCGGTGCTCCTCCTCATCCTGTTCATGCGACCGGCGGGGCTGTTCGGCCGGGTGGAAGTGGTGAAGGCCTGATGAGCCAGACCGCCGCCACCGAAGCGCCGCCCGCCGGCGCCCTCCCCGCCCACGACGACGTCCGCGACGACGCCCGCGAGGGCACCGGCGGGACCGACGCCGCGCCCGCCGCCCGGCCGGTGCGCAAGCCGCGCCTTTTCGCCCGCAACGCCGTCAGCTTCGTCGTCCTGTGGGCGCTGATGATCGCGGTCCCCTTCGTCGCGCCCAACTTCTACGTCGTCTCGCTGGTCAACCTCTTCCTGATCTACGTGATCCTGATCGCGAGCCTGAACCTCGTCATCGGCTTCTGCGGCCAGATCTCGCTGGGGCATGCGGGGTTCTTCGGCCTCGGCGCCTATGCGAGCGGGATCCTGAGCGCCAAGTTCGGCCTCACCCCCTGGCTCGGCCTGCCGGCGGCGGCGCTGGCGGGCGGGCTCGGCGCCTTCGTCATCGGGCTGCCGGCGCTGCGCCTCCACGGGCATTACCTCGCCATGGCGACGCTCGGCTTCAACGCCATCCTCGTCGTCCTGTTCAACGAGCTGATCCCCCTCACCGGCGGCCCCAACGGCCTCCTCGGCATCGAGCCGTTCGCCCTCGGCCCCATCGCCCTCGACACCGACGAGACGGTGTTCTGGCTCGTGTGGATCGTGTCGCTCGTCGTCATGATCGCCATCGCCAACCTCGTCGATTCGCGCATGGGGCGGAGCCTGCGCGCCATTGGCGGCAGCGAGCGCGGCGCCGCCTCCCTCGGCATCGACACCTACCGCACCAAGCTCGCCACCTTCGCCATCGCCGGCGCCATGGCCGGCATCGCCGGCAGCCTCTACGCCCACGTGAACCTCTACGTGTCGCCGGAAACCTTCTCGGTGTTCCCCTCCATCATGCTCCTCGTGATGGTCGCGCTCGGGGGCACGGGGCGGCTCTGGGGTCCGATCTTCGGCGCGGCCGTCTTCATCGCCGTGCCCCAGGTGCTGCTCGACTTCGCCGACCTCGAGCTCCTCCTCTTCGGGCTCGCGATGCTGATCGTCCTCATCGGCTTCCCGGCGGGCATCGCCGGCCTTGCCGACGGCTGGCGCCGGTGGCTCAAATGAGCGGGGAGAGCATCGCCGCCGCCACCGGCGACATCCTCGAGGTCGCGGGGCTGTCGCGCAATTTCGGCGCCATCGCCGCCGTCGCCGACCTCTCCTTCAAGGTGCGCGAGGGCGAGGTGAAGGCGGTCATCGGCCCCAACGGCGCCGGCAAGACCACCCTTTTCGACATGATCGCCGGCGTCACCGCGCCGTCCTCCGGCCGCATCACCCTCGCCGGCGAGCGCATCGAGCGGATGCCCGCCCACAAGCGCGTCGACCGCGGCATCGGCCGCACCTTCCAGACGCTGCAGATCTTCACCGAGATGTCGGTGCTCGAGAACGTCGTCGTCGGGCACTATCCGCGTGGGCACAGCGGCTGGGTCAACGCGCTCCTGCGCCTACCGTCGGGCCTCTCGGAGGAGCGGCGGGAGCGCGAGCACGCGATGGCGCTCCTCGAACGCGTCGGCCTCGCCGACCGGGCGAACGACCGCGCCGGCGACCTCTCCTTCGGCGACCGCAAGCTCCTCGAGCTGATGCGCGCGCTCGCGACGGGGCCGCGCCTCCTCCTCCTCGACGAGCCCGCCGCCGGCCTCTCCCATGCCGGCGCCGAGCGGATGATGGAGATCGTGGCCGAGCTCAACGCGGACGGCCTCAGCGTCCTCCTGGTGGAGCACAACATGCGCATGGTGATGAACCTCTCCCACGACATCCTGGTGATCGGAAACGGCCGCTTCATCGCCGAGGGCACCCCCGACGCGGTGCGCACCAACCCCGACGTGATCGCCGCCTATCTGGGCGAGGACGAAGATGCCTGACGCCGCCATCGCCCCGGCTCCCGAAGGGGCCGTCCCGGCCTCCACCGCCGCGAGCCTCGGCGACGGTCTCGTCGTGCGCGGCATCCACGCCGGCTATGGCGAGATGCGCGTCCTGCACGGCGTCGACATCGAGGTGGCGGCGGGGGAGGCGGTCTGCCTCATCGGGGCGAACGGCATGGGCAAGACGACGCTGATGCGCTGCCTCGCCGGGCTTCTGCGCCCCTACGAGGGCACCGTGGGCTTCGCCGGGCGCAACCTCACCGGCCTTTCCGCCGCCGCGCGGGTGCGCGAGGGGGTCGCCCTGGTGCCGGAGGGCCGCCACGTCTTCAAGCCGATGACGGTGCAGGAAAACCTCGAGATGGGCGCCTACAAGCGCCTGTGGCCCCGGCGCGACCCGAAGGTGGCCGCCGACCTCGCCCACATTTACGAGATCTTCCCCCGCCTCAAGGAGCGCCGCACCTCCCTCGCGGGGACGCTCTCGGGGGGCGAACAGCAGATGCTCGCCATCGGCCGCGCCCTCATGTCCCGCCCGCGCCTCCTCCTCCTCGACGAGCCGTCGATGGGGCTCGCCCCGCGCGTGGTGCAGGAAATCTTCGCCGTCATTCGCCGGATCAGCGCGGAGGGTCTCGCGATCCTCCTCACCGAGCAGAACGCCCGCATGGCCTTCCGCACGGTGAGCCGCTGCTACGTCCTCAGCGAGGGACAGATCATCAGCGAGGGCACCTCGGAGAAGCTCGCCGCCGATCCGGCGGTGAAGGCGGCCTATCTCGGCATTTGACCCATCCCTTTCCCCAATCCCTTTCCCCCATGACTTCGCCCCCGGAGAAGACGGTGACTGCCTCAGACTATCTCTCGCCCGAAATGCAGGACGTCCTCGCCCGCCTGGCGAGCGCCGCGATCGGCGTCAATCGCTACGAGCTCTCCTTCCCCGAGGCTCGGCAGGCGCTGGAAGCCCAGCGTTCCTGGTGGAACGACGTGAACCCGGATCTCCCCCGCATCGAGACCTTCACCATCGAGGCCGCCGGATCGACCTTCCGCGCCCGCCTCTACGATCCGCGCGAGGGGGCCGCGACGAGCACCGACACGCGGCCCGTATGCGTCTATCTCCACGGTGGCGGCTGGTGCGTCGGCAGCATCGACACTCACGACCGCATCACCCGTCTGCTGGCGCTCGCCTCGGGGCTCCGAGTGTTGTCGCTCGACTATCCGCTCGCCCCGGAGGCACCGTTTCCGCTGGCGCTCGACGCGCTCGTGGAGCTCGTGTCGGCGCCGCCGACGGATCCGCGGATCGGCGAGGCGACGGGGTGGATCATCTCGGGCGATTCGGCGGGCGCCAACCTCGCCGTCGCCGCGGCCCTGCGCCTGCGCAAGGCGGGGCTCCCGGCGCCGGTTGCGCTGCTCCTCTTCTACGGCTGCTACCAGAAGGACTTCGCGCTCGATTCCTACGTGCGCTTCGGTGGGGGCGACTTCGGCCTCAGTCTGGCGGCGATGCGCATGTACTGGGAGGCCTATGCCGCGAACGGCGGCGAGGAGGAGGAGCTCTATCCTCTCTACGCCGACCTTGCGGGCCTGCCCCCCTCCCTCGTCGTCGCCGCCGAGTGCGACGTCCTCTACGACGAGAACATCATGATGCACGAGAAGCTCCGCGCCGCGGGGGTCGATGCCGAGCTCGTCGTGGTGCCGCAGGTGATTCACGGCTTCCTCTCCTATGGCCGCACCCTGCCGGCCGCCGACGCCACGCTGAGCGAGGCCGGCGCCTGGCTCGCCGCAAAGGTCTCGGAGCCCGCCTGACACGCCGGCGGCGAAGCCCCTCTGCGCCGCGGCGGGGCTTCGCGTTGCCGCCACCTCGGCCGGCTGCGGCCCTGAACGGGCCTCCGCCTCCGCACCACAGGGCCCGCCATGCGGCCGACTGCGCCGCGTCGCCGCGAACCGGGTGACGGCAGGGCGCGAGGCTTCCCGCTCCAGGATCGCCGATTTCTCAGTGACTTCGCTCGGAGCTCGACGCTCTGGTCGAGACCGGGTGCCGACTTGCGCGTGGATACACTGCATGTGCCTTCGCTCCGCTCACTGGCGGTCGAGGCGAAGCGTCGCCGAGGTGGGCGGCCCCGAGGACGTAGTCGATCGGGACTCGGGTCGGCCGATCGAGGGCTTGAGGTCGCCGGTCCGACTCTTCTCGGGTGGCAATGCGAACTCTCAGATCGCAGAATAACCAACTGAAATTACGCGGAATTTATCGCGAACACTCCTCCACCTCACGAACGCCGGTCCTGCCGCCCTTCCTGGCGGGAGCTTCCGAACCCGCGTCATGCGGGCACACCGCGTCCAATTGGATCGGGCATGCCCTTGACTCTCGGGGATCCATGTATCCAATTTTGATCGATGAGGTTGGAGAGGGACGAGATGGTAGGCAGCGCAACTCCTGGCGGCCCGCTCGTGTGTCGCGGTTGGGAGCAAGAGGGCATCCTGCGCTGCTTGCTCAACAATCTCGATCCGAACGTCGCCGAGGACGTCGAAAAGCTCGTCGTCTATGGCGGTAAGGGCCGCGCGGCGCGCAGCCACAAGGACCTGAACCTCATCGTCGAGGCTCTGAAGCATCTCGGAGACGACGAAACCCTCATCGTCCAGTCGGGTGCCGCGGTCGCCGTGCTTCCGACCCATCCCGGCGCACCGCGGGCGATCATCTCCAGCGCCATGCTGGTGCCGGCCTGGTCGGATTCCCAGAGTTTCTGGAACCTCGAGGCGCGCGGACTGACGATGTACGGTCAGATGACGGCGGGCGGCTGGTTCTATATCGGCACCCAAGGCGTGCTCGGCTTCACCTACGAGACCTTCCTGGCGCTGGGGCGGAAGCACTTCGACGGCAAGCTCGCGGGCAAGCGCGTCCTCACCGCGGGTCTCGGCGGCATGGGCGGCGCCCAGGGTTTCGCCATCCCCAAGGCCGGCGCCCGCGCGCTGATCGTCGAGGTCGATGAAAAGCGCGCCCGGCGCCGCGCTTCGGCGGGCTGGGTACAGCATCTGACGCACGACTACGACGAGGCGATAGCGCTTCTCCACGCGTCCGACGCGCCGGAGGCGATCGCCCTGATCGGCAACATCGCCGAGGTCGCGCCGCGGCTGTTGAGTGACGGGGTCCACTTCGATGCCGTCACCGACCAGACGGCCGCCCACGATGCGCTGAACGGCTACGTGCCGATCGGCTACTCTCCGGAAGACACCCGCACCGCCACGGCGGACGACACGGCATATCTCGCCGCCGTGAAGGCCTCGATGCTGCGGCATGGCGAGGCACTGCTGGAGTTCAGGCGTCGGGGCAGCATCGTCTTCGAGTACGGCAACAACCTGCGCGACCAGGTGCGCCGGGCCGGGCTCGACGAGATCATGTCTATTCCGGGCTTCGTGAACGAGTATGTCCGCCCGATCTTCGCCTCCGGCGTGGGGCCGTTCCGGTGGATCGCGCTGAGCGGCGACGACGAGGATCTGCGCAAGAGCGAGGACGCGGTGCTCGAGGTCGCCGGAACGCCCGGCCTCGAGAAATGGTTCGAGCTCGCCCGGGCGGGCATCCCGCGGCAGGGTCTTCCGGCGCGCATCTGCTGGCTCGGTCTCGGCCAGCGCGATGCGGTGTGCACGCGGCTCAACGAGCTCGTCGCCGCCGGCGAGATCGGCCCGCTGGCGCTCGGTCGCGACCACATGGATCCGGCCTCGGTCGCCTCGCCCTTGCGCGAGACGGAAGGGATGCTCGACGGCTCGGACGCGATCGCCGACTGGCCCGTGCTCAGCGCCATGCTCAACTGCGCCCAGGGGGCGACCTGGGTTGCCGTCGGCAATGGCGGGGGCGTGGGTGTCGGCAACAGCATCCACACCGGCATGGTGGTCGTCGCCGACGGCACGCCGCGTGCCGCCGAGAAGATCCGCCGCGTCTTCTGGACCGACCCGGCGCTCGGCGTCGCCCGCTATGCGGACGCCGGCTACGACGCCGCCATCCAGCGGGCCGCGGAGACAGGGCTCAACCTGCCGCGTCTGACCGACACACTTGCGAAACGTCACACGGGAGAAGCCCGATGAAGCCGGAGTTGGCGGAACAGGACCGCTCGCCATGCTACAGTTTGAGCATCGACACGGGGGGCACGTTCACCGACGGCTTCGCATCCGGTCCCGATGGTCAGGTTCAGGTCAAGGTCGACACGACCCCGCATGATTTGACCCAGGGCTTCATGGCGTGCGTGGAAGCGGCCGCCGAGGCGATGAACGAACCGCTGGAGGATTTCCTCGCCCTGCTGCGGGACGTGCGCTTCTCCTCCACGATCGCCACCAACGCCGTGGTGCAGCGGCTCGGCCACCGCGTCGGGCTGATCGTCAGCGACGGCGGGCTCGCGGCCTACGGCTCCGACGGCGAGTTCGCGTCGCTTAGCGATTTCATCGATCCCGACTTCGTCGTCGCGGTGCCCGAAGCCGTCAGCGATGAGGGCGTCGTCGAGCTGGCACCGAACCCGGCCGACGTCGAGGCCGCCGTGCGCCGTCTCCTCGAGCGCGGCGTCGGGATGATCGTGATCAGCTTTCGCAACGCCGACAAGAACCCGGCGAACGAGGCGGCGGCGCGGGAGCTCATCACCGCCTCCTATCCGCGGCATTATCTCGGCGCCATTCCGGTTCTCCAGGCCGCCCGGCTGTCGTTGTCGCCGAGCGACTTCGGGCGCACGGCCTTGGCGATCCTCAATGCCTATCTGCACCCCTCGCTGGTGCGCAGCCTCTACAAGGCCGAAGACGGGCTGCGCACCAGCGGACACCAGCGCCCGCTGCTGATCGTCAACACCGACGGCTCGACCACGCGCGTCGCCAAGACGCGGGCGCTCGACACGTTCAACTCCGGCCCGTCGGCCGGCGTGATCGGCGCGGCGAATGTCGCCGCCGCGATCAAGGCGGAGCACGTCTGCACCTTCGACGTCGGCGGCACCACGACGGACGTCGCCTACATCCACGACGGCACGGCCCTGCGCACGCCGCACACCGTCGCCGCGAGCCTCTCGGTGCCGCACCCGGCCATCGACCTCTGGTCCTTCGGCCTCGGCGGCGGGTCGATCATCGCGCGCAAGGACGGGGCGTTGACGGTGGGGCCGAACAGCGCCGGCTCGTCGCCGGGGCCGGCGTGCTTCGGCTTGGGCGGCACCCATCTGACGCCGACGGACGTCTGGCTGATCCTCGGATATATCGACCCCGAGGGCTATCTCGGCGGGCGCCGCACCTTGCGCAAGGACGCCTCGATCGCCGCGCTCGACGCGGTCTTTCCGGGCGACGACCGATCGGCGGAAGACAAGGCCCTCGATGCGCTCGACGCCGTCCATCGCGCCTTGGCCGACGGGATGCGGGCGTGGGCCGCGAACCACCCGGAGCTGTTGTCGGGCCCGGGGCGTTGGCTCTTTTCCTACGGCGGCGGCGGCGGTCTCCTGTGTGTGGAGGCGGCGCAATCCCTCGGCATCGACCAGGTCGTGGTGTTCCCGCAGTCGTCCGTGTTCTCGGCGTTCGGCGGCGGCCTGATGCCGATCGCCCACGCCTATCGGGCGTCCGCCTCGCGTCTTGCAGGGCCCTTCAAGCTCGCCGCTCTGGTGGGCGCCGCCGAGCGCGATTTGCGGGCCGAAGGGATCACCGACCTCGCCGCGGTCAAAGCCTCGGTCAGCGTGTCGTCGACGGACGGGGTGGAGACGGAGATTCAGTCGGACCTCGCGTCGCTCAAGGCGGACGACGCGAGCGTCGACCTGACGCCGCGCAGTCATCGGGTCGACCTGCGCGTGGAGGTGGAGCGTCCCCTCGACGTGACGGTGCGCATGGGCGTGCCGGAATTGGGTAAGGCAGACCGGACCGTCCACACACGCGAGGGCGCGCGCGCCTATCCGATCGTGCGCGGGCTGGGCGAGCCGAACGCCGCGCCCGTCGACGGACCGGCATTCCTCGCGGCCCAGGACACGACGATCGTCATTCCCGAAGGCTGGCACTGCACGTTCGACGCGCTGGGCTTCGGCACTCTGCGCAAGGGGGCATCCCAATGAGCAAGCCCGACACGGAGCGACCGAGCCTCCTCGAGGTGACCGAATATCTCGCCATCGATCTGGACGCGCGGCGGTGGCAGTGCCGCTGCTGCGGTCACGATCTCGGCGAGGCGGCGAGCAACTACAAGTTCGCCTGCCTGGTCGCCGACCGCGACCCGCGCGAGGTGCACCCGCCGGTCATCGACGGTCCGTACACCTTCGCGCCCGATCCCGACTGGTGCCGGATCGTGGAATTCTACTGCCCCGGATGCCTGACCCTCATCGAGGCGGAATATCTGCCGCCCGGCCATCCGGTCACGCACGACATCGAGATCGATATCGATTCCTTGAAGAAGAAATCAGCGTGAGAGAACGATGAATCATTCATCGATCGAGATTGATATCGGCGGCACGTTCACCGATTGCTACGTCACCTCCCGCGATGGTCGGACGACCTGGTGCAAGGTGCGCACGACGCCGCACGACCTCGGTCTCGGCCTGTCCCGCGCGATCGATGAGGCGGCCCAGCGGTTGGACACGTCCGGCGACGCGCTGCTCGAAGAGACGAGCATCGTCCGCTACTCCACCACCGTCGCGCTGAACAAGTTGATCGAGCGCAGCGGGCCCAAACTCGCCTACATCACCACGTCCGGCTTCGACGACACCCTGCTGATCGGCCGCGCCAGCCAGTGGTCGGACGGCCTGCCGTTCAAGGAGCAGCGCAACGTCGCGCGCGTGAACAAGCCGGTTCCGCTGATCCCCAAGCATCTGACGGTGGGGGTGAAGGAGCGCATCGGCTCGTTCGGCGAGGTGCTGCGCCCGCTGGACGAAGACGATTTCCTCGCCAAGCTCGACCATCTCGTCGACCAGGGCGTGCGCGGCTTCGTCGTCTGCACGCTGTTTTCCTACCTCAATCCGGTGCACGAGCTGAAGATTCGCGAGCTGATCGAGCGCGAATACGACGAGTCCTATCTCGGTCGCATGCCGGTGTTCCTGTCGCACGAGGTCTCGCCGCGGAAGATGGAGTACACGCGTTCGACGATGACGCTGTTGAACGCCTACCTCCATCAGTCGATCTATGAGGAGCTCGTCGGCATCGGCCAGCAGCTGCGCAGCCGCGGCTACAAGGCGCCGCTGATGATGGTGCACAACACCGGCGGCATGGCGAGCGTGTTTCGCTCGTCCGCCGTGCAGACCTTCAGCGGCGGTCCCGTCGCCGGTCTGATGGGCAGCGCCGCGATCGGTGAGTCCTACGGGCGCTCGAACGTCGTCACCACCGACATGGGCGGCACCTCCTTCGACATCGGCATGGTGGTGCAGGGCAGCACCCGCTTCTATCAGTTCGCGCCGACCATCGATCGCTGGGTGATCGACGCGACGATCCTCGATACGCGCTCGATCGGTGCCGGTGGCGGCTCGATCGCCCGCGTCAGCGAGGAGCTCGGCGGCCGCCTCGATGTCGGCCCGGAGAGCGCCGGGTCGATCCCGGGCCCCGTCTCCTACGACCAGGGCGGGCGCGAGCCGACGGTGACCGATGCCGACCTCGTCCTCGGCTACCTCGATGCCGACAACTTCCACGGCGGCAAGCTCACGCTCAACAAGGCGCGGGCCGAGCGAGTGATCGGGACGAAGATCGCCAAGCCGCTCGGCGTCTCCGTTCCCCACGCGGCGCTGCTGATCAAGCGGATCATCGACGCCAAAATGGGCCTCGAGATCCACAAGGAAACCGTGCTGAAGGGCTACGACCCGCGCGACTTCACGGTGTTCGCGATGGGCGGCGCGGGCCCGGTCCATTGCTGCGGCTACACCGCCGCGGCGAACATGAGCGAGATCGTGGTCTTCCCGTTCTCCTCGGCGTTCTGCGCCTTCGGATCGTCGACGATGGACGTGCTCCACGTCTACGAGCGGTCGCAGCGCATCACGCTGCTGAAGCCCAGCGATCCGGACTCCTGGCTCGCCGACGGCAGCACCTTCAACGCCGTGGTCGAGGACTTGTCCGACCAGGCGCGCCGCGACTTCTCCGGCGAGGGCTTCGACAGCTCCAAGCTGACCTTCGAGCTCGAGCTCGAGATGCGCTTCGGCGGTCAGCTCAACGTCAAGCGGGTGGCCTCGCCGATGCTCCGGCTCACCGGCACCGAGGACGCCCGCACGATCGCCGCCGCCTTCGAGAAGGAGTTCAGCGAGGCCTATAGCGCGATGGGGCTGAACCCCGACGCCGGCATCGAGATCGAAGGCTTCATTCTGAAGGCGAGGCTGCCGCAGCCGCGGCCGGTTCTCCCGGTCTACCCCGAGGGCGGCCGGCCGGAAGGCGCCAAGGAGGCGCAGACCGGCACGCGCCTCGCCTTCTGGGATGTCGAGAAGGGGTTCGAGCCGACCCCCGTCTATCAGATGAACCTGCTGCTGCATGGCGACCGTCTGCGCGGGCCGGCGATCATCGAAGACGAGAGCACGACACTTGTTCTCGACCCGGGTTGGACCCTCAATGTCGACCGTCACCACGCGCTCGTACTGTCAAGGGAGACTGCCTGATGGCACTCGACGTCGCTCTGATCGAATCCGGCATCAAGCCGGTGCCGCCGACCCAGGAAGAACTCGACGCGGCCGAGGCGCTCCAGGTCGGTGATTACGAGATCTTTTCCGAGAACCTGGTGCTGATCGCCCAGGAGGGAAAAGAGGTCATGACGAAGATGGGCATCTCGTCCATGCTTCATTCCGGCGACACGATGGTCGGGATCTACACGGCGGCGGGCGACCTCGTCACCACCGTGTGCGGCACGCTGCTGCACAGCGTGACCGGCCAGATTCCGATCAAATACATCATCAAGCACTTCACCGACGATCCGAGTGTCGGCGTGCGCGAAGGTGACGTCTACTACACCAACGAGGCGCTCTACGGCGGCATCCACAACCCGGATCAGTTCGCGATCATGCCGGTGTTCGTCGACGGTGAGCTGCTCGCCTGGGTGGTCAGCGGGGCGCATCAGTCGGAGACCGGCGGCTCGGAGCCGGGCGGCGAGATCCCCGCGGCGACGACGCGCCACGACGAGGGCATGAAGCTCACGCCGATCAAGATCGGCGAGAACTACCGTCTGCGCACCGACCTCCTCAACATGATGGAGAACTTCATCTCGCGCGCGCCGCGCATGCAGGTCACCGACGTGAAGGCGCGCGTGGCGGCCTGCGACCGCGTGCGCCAGCGGGTTCAGGCGATGGCGGCGCGGCGCGGCACGGCGACCATGAAGGGTCTCTTCCGCAAGATGATCCAGGAGACGTCGTCCGGCGTGCATCAGCGCGTCGCGCGATGGGTCGACGGCACCTACCGCCACACGGTGTTCATGGACACCACCGGCCACGAGGACTCGCTGTTGCGCGCGTCGGTGACGCTGACCGTCAAGGACGGCAAGCTCAGCATCGACTTCGAAGGCAGCTCGCCGGAGCACGAAGGCAGCTACAACGCGTTCGCCTCCGTCATCCGCGCCCACTGCGCGGTGATCCTCTTCGAACTCCCGTTCAACGACTTTCCGATGTCGTCGGGCATGATGGAGCACATCGAGATCGCGGTGCCGAAGGGGTCGTTCTTCGACGCCGGGCCCGAGGCGGCGATCTCGTGCTCGCCGCTCGTCGGCGGTATGGTCTTCCCGCTCCTCGGCGTGGTGCTGTCGAAGGCAATGTACAGCTCCGAGCAGCGCGACCAGGTGTGCGGCTACACCTCGTCCAGCGCCTCCGCCGTCATGGTATCGGGCACCAACCAGCACGGTGTCCGGGTGACCGACTTCATGGGCTATCCGCTGAACGCCTACGGGCTCGGCGCCCGGTGCGATCAGGACGGGGTGGACGTGTTCGGCTTCCCGCACGGCCCGTGGGGCAAGGCGCCGGACGTCGAGGACATCGAGTCGGAGTTCCCGCTTCTCCATCTCTACCAGCGTCAGATGACGGATACCTGCGGCTACGGCAAATATCGCGGCGGGGTGGGCGCGTCGATCGCCTATATCGTGCGCGGGTCGCCCTACGTGGCGTTCACCTCGAGCCAGAAGGAATCGAAGTTCCCCGCCCACAACGGCCTCTTCGGCGGCTATTCCATGTCCACCTTGCCGGGCATTCAGGTCCGCGGGACGGACGCGCTCGCCAGGATGGCGGCCGGCGACCCCAACATCCCGACCGACGACTACGAGCTGGCCGTCGCCGAGGCCAACAAGACGCTGGGCGGCGAGGTGATCATGGAGCACCAGACGCGCGGCATCCGCGTGCTTGCCGAGGGCGACATCCTCGCCGCGAGCACGCAGGGGAGCGGCGGCTACGGCGACGTGCTCGAACGCGACCCGGCGAGCGTGGCGGAGGATCTCAGGAAGGAGGTCATCACCCTCGGCGTCGCCCGCGACGTCTACGGGGTCATCGTCGATCCCCAGCGCTTCCTGGTCGACGAGGAGGCCACCGCGGCGCGCCGCCAGGAGATGCGGCAGGCGCGTGGAGCCAAAGCCAAGCCCTACGGCGAATGGGTCAAGTCGTGGGAGGCGAAGCGGCCGCCGGATCAGGCGCTCAAGTGGTTCGGAACCTGGCCCGACGCCAAGCCCAACCGGGACGTGGTGAGAATCTGAGGGATGGCCGCGCTGCGTGACGCCTTGGCAGGGAAGAGCCGCTGCTTCGTCCCGTACGCCTGGGAGGAACTGCCGTCGCTCGTCAATATGAGCGCCGGCCCCGGCTGGTGGACCGATGCGACCGGGTGCCGACGCCTCCTGCTCGACCTGATCGGGGCAACCGGAGCGCACGGCGCGGTGGTCGATATCCTTCACCCAAGCGAGCAGCGCCTGCTGGCGGACGAGCCCGGATTGGAGGGCCTTTGCGACGACGTCCTCGACAACCCGGTCGTCGCCGACGCGATCGACAGGCTCAGCCGTCTTGCGGCGACGGTGCAGGTTCCGCTCGTCGCCGCCCTTCCAAGCTTCCACGACGGGGACGCCGACCTGGTGGGTGACATTCTGTGCGACATCGCCGGAGCGGCGATGGGGACCGGCATCGCCGCGATCCTGATCGCTGGCGCCGACGGGGCGGTGGCCGGCCGGATCAAGCGGCTCGCGGACAATTTCGATCTTCCCGTGATCGTGCTGGGCGAGGACGGCGCGCGCGAGATCACCCGCGACGGGGCGGTGGCCGTGGCGGGGGACGTGCCAGCCGGCGTGGTTCTGACGCCGGGCGACGTCAGCCGCAGCTGGACCCTTGCCGAGATCAAGCAGTTCGGAAGCGCGCCGTGACGGCGGGTGGCATCGACCCGACGGGAAGGGGATCTTGATATGACGATGGGCTCGCCCGCCGACGCGCGCCAGACGGTGGCCATCGTCGGTGCCGGCGCGATGGGAGCGGGGATCGCCATCGCCTGCGCTCGGGCGGGGCATCCGGTGCGCTGCTTCGTGCGCAGCGACGAGTCGCGGTCGAAGCTCTTCGAGCGGATCGGCACGGCGCTGGACGTTCTGGTGTCCGCCGACCTCGCACAGCCGTCCGAGAAGGACGGGATCGTGGAGCGCATCAGAACGGCGCCCTCGATCGGCGAGGCCGTCGAGGGCAGCGCGCTGATCGTGGAGTCGGTGCCCGAAGCGGTTCCGCTCAAGCTCGAGATCTTGGCCGCGATCTCGGACAGCTGCGAGGAGAGTGCCGTCATCACGACGAACACCAGCTCGCTGGATCTCGCAGAGCTCGAAGGCGCCGTCGCGGGGCCGGCCCGGTTTGCGGGGCTCCACTGGTTCTACCCCGCCGAGTTGGTCGAGGTCGTCGAGATCGTCGCCGCCCCGTCGACGGCGCCGGCCGTTCTCGACGCGCTGCAAGCCTTCGCCGAGGGGATCGCCAAGCAGGTCGTGCGGGTGAAGCGACCGATCCCGGGCTTCGTCGTCAATCGACTGCAATATGCGCTGCTGCGTGAGGCGCACCATCTGATGGCCGAGGGCGTGTGCGACGCGCAGGACATCGACGCCTCGCTCGTGGCCTGTCTCGGTCCGCGTTGGTCGGCAACGGGACCGTTGGAGAGCATGGATCTCGCCGGTCTCGACGTTCACCTCGCCGTCGCCCAGCAGCTCTATCCGCAACTGTCCGCCGCCACGGAGCCGCATCCCCGGCTGGTCGAGCTGGTCGCGAAGGGAGATCTCGGCGCGAAGTCCGGACGGGGCATCTGCGGCGGCTATGATAGCGTGTCGGTAACCAAACTGTTCCAACGTCGCGCTGCGGCAATCCGTGCCCTCCGCCGCGCCGAGCGCACGTGACAGCCTCCTTTGGATGAAGACTTGTGCGAGGGTCGCATAGACGACGTGAGACCGATGCGAAGACGATGAAGAGCACCGATACGATCGTTCGCCCGCACAGACTCCTCGAAGAGGTCGGGCATGGCTCGAACCTCGTGGACGACATCGCCTTTCGTCTCCAGGCGGACATCCTGCATGGCGCCTTCGCGCCCGGCCAGCACCTGAAGCAGACCGATCTGTGCGATCGCTACGGCGTGAGCCGGACGCCGATCCGGGAGGCGCTGCAGCAGCTTCAGGCGCAGGACATGGTCGTCATCGTGCCCAACAAGGGCGCGATCGTTCAGTCGCCGACGGCGAGCGGCCTGATGGAAGTCTACGAGATCCGCGCGGAGCTCGAAGGGTTTGCCGCCGAGCTGGCGGTCGCCAACTGGACCGAGGACGACGAGATCGAGCTGTTGTCGACGCAAGCCAAGCTGACGGCCCTCGTCGAGATCGCCCTCAGCCATGCCAACGTCACGTCGGAGTCGGAGACGAAAGTGGCGACGCGCATCGCCGCGGTGAACGAGGAGTTCCACGCGATCTTCCGTTCCGCGTGCCGCAATCAGCGGCTGAAGGGACTGATCGTCAACCTGCAGAACTCGGTGCCGGTGCGGCAGGTGTGGTTTGCCGTAAAGAACGCGAACGAAGCGCACCGCCTCAACGTCGAGGATCACGACGAGATCATCGACGCGTTCCGCCGACGCAGCCCATCCGATGCGCGCGAGGCGACGCGGAAGCACATTCTGCGTGCGGGGCGATGGCTCGTCGAGGCCTTCGGCCGCCAGGACACGGTCGACTAGCGACGCCGACGGCGACCTCGTTGGTCGCTCGCCCGGGGCTGAGCCGTCGAACATGCTCGTGCCTACCGCGACGGCAAGACGCCTGTATGTCGGGCGATTGGTCTGCGCACATGGGGGTGAGGCGCGGGAGCGCCCGCTTGCGCCGGCTCTTCACGGTTGCGTTAGGCGCCTGCGGCGATTGCAAAAATCCACGATTGAGGACTTGTCATTTTACATCGGTCGATGCCATTTCAGATCGACAGAGCGGGTGATGCGCCTTGGACTCATCCATCGATCTGACGCGGGCGAACGGGTTTGGTCCCTTGCCGCGACTTCTCGAGCAGCGCGCTGGGGAGCGCGGCTTGCAGCGCACGTTCGAGGCGGTGGGCGTGCCGCAGGCCGTCATCGAGGCGCCGCACATCCCGATCCCGCTGCGGGCGATGATCGCTCTTCACGACCGCGCGGCACACTGCCTCGGTGACCGGACCTTCGGGCTGGAGCTCGGCCAGACGATGGCGGCGACGGCCTACGGGCGCTGGCGGGAATATGGAGCGCTGGCGCCCGATCTCGGCACCGCGATCCGGCGGCTCTGCAACACGTTGTCGATGCATCAGACCGGGGCCCATCTCTCGCTCCTGCCGATGGGGGACCGGTACGTCTGGCGCTATTGGCTCGTGCGGCGGTTCGACGTCGACGTCCAGACCCACGCCGATCACGTGCTCGGCCCGATGCTCCTGTTGTGCCAGCACTATTTGGGGCTCGGCTGGAAGCCCGAGTTCGTCGAGCTCAGCTACAGGCGCGATCCGGACGCCGGGTTGATCGAGGAGCGCTTGCAGATCCCGGTTCGCTTCGAGCAGCCGGGGGTCGGCGTCGTTCTGAAGCCGGCCGATCTGTTGCAGCGCCAGCGGGTCGCGCCGGCCGGTTGCGCGGGGGCCGTCACGCTGCGCGAGGTGGTGGCCGACGTCGTTCTCGCCGATGCGCCGGAGCCGGCCCGGTCGATCGCGGCGGTGGTGACGCTTCGTCTTCTCGACGGGCGGGCGGACATCGACGGTGTGGCTCAGATGACCGACCTCAGCGTCCAGAGCCTTCAGCGGCGACTGAGGGAGAAGGGCTACACGTACCGCGAGATCGTCAACCAGGCGCGCCACAGGAGGGCCGAGGCGCTGCTTCGCGAGACGGAGATGTCGGTGCTCGATATCGCCCTCTCCCTCGGCTACGAGGACCACCCCAACTTCAGCCGTGCGTTTCGGCGATGGGCGGGATGTGCCCCGTCGACCTATCGCAACACCATGAGGGAGGCGGCTCTTTCGGGCGTGCGCGCCAAGCGGAAATGACAGGGCTATCGGCACGGTCGACCGAGAGCCGCGGATCGAAGGGTCGTCGCCGACGGGGCCCGGGCTGCGTCCCCGGCGAGCCTGCCGGGGAGGGGCCGATGCGTCTCCGAGTGCCTACGGCGCGGGGTGGACGGCCTGGGCAAGCTGCGAGAAGTCGACGTCCTGGCCCGCCAGCGGAACGCCCTTTTCCTTGAGAGCGCGCTGCAGCATCGCGAAGGCGTAGCGGCGGATCGCGAACTGCTGGCCCGGAACCGCCGTGAACTTGCAGCCGATTTCATAGCTGCGCCCGGTGATGGAGACGGCGCCCTGCGACTTCAGCGGGCCGATGATCTTGTCCTTCAGCTCCGGATCCTGCGCCATCTCTTCGCCAACCTTCTTGACGAGCTTGCGGACCATCTCGACGTCGGTGTCGGCCGGGACGCGGAAGGTGAACTTCATCACCGCCCAGTCGCGGCTGGCGTTCTTGATGGTGCCCATCTTGGAGAACGGCACCGTGATGACGGCGCCCCGCGGGTGGCGCAGCGTCGCCGAGCGCAACGAGATCCGCTCCACCGCGCCGCCGCCGGCGTCGGTCTCGATGTACTCGCCGACCCGCAGGGCATCTTCGTAGAGGTAGAAGAGCCCGCTGATGATGTCGGTGACGAGGGTTTGCGCGCCGAAGCCGATCGCGAGGCCGAGCACGCCCGCCGAGGCGATCAGCGGCGCGACGTTCACGCCGAGCGACGTCAGCGCGGTGAACGCCGTCACGAGCACGATCAGCACCAGGGCGGCGCCCCGCAGGATGGGAAGGATCGTGTCCATGCGGTCGCCGGCGCCACCCATCTCGCCGTGCTCGGCGGCCTCGTCGCCGTCCTTCTTGCCGTGTGCCTCGCCCAGAATGCCGAGGACCGCGCGCCACACCGCGACGCCGACGACGATGATGACCGCGGCCTCCATGATGTGCGGCACGATGGCGGCGAGCCCTTCGGCGTCGGAGTTGCCGAAGGGCTGGATCCCCCAGGCGGTGAAGAGAAGGGATGCGATGCCGACGATCACCGCGCCCTCCGCGAGAGCGAAGCCGGCGAGGACGGCCGGGGTCTTTTCGTGCTCCTCGAGCTCGCCGACCCAGATCCGGAGGGCGGCGACGATGAGCGGCGCGAGGACGAGCAGGAACACGGTGGAGCCCGCCCCGGAGGCCGCGGCGGCCCCGAGGAGGCCGAGCGCGCCGAGGGACTTCACCGTCATGTCGAGAACGACGAGGACGATGTAGAGCGTGACGGTTCGGCGCGCGAGGCGCGTGCCCCAGCTCGGGCTCGCCTCGCCGTTGTTGGCGAGGGAGCGGCCGATGAGGCTCCCGAGCGGCCGACGGATCGCGACGAAGAACGAGATCGTGGCGATACTCAGGATGACGGCGAGCACGAGGCGGGCGAGGGAGCCGGAGGGATCCGTGCCCACGGCCATCTCGACGAAGCCGCGCAGCGTCCCGATCGCGGCGACGGCGATCGCGAGCGGGAGCACGGCGCGCTGGACCACGTGGGCCTCGGCGTCGGTGAAGCCCATCAGGCGCCGCTCGGGCGCCGTCGGGGCGACGCACACCGCGACGAACAGACGGATGATGCGGGCGAAGATGATCGCCATGATGACGGCGCGGCCGAGGACGCGGCCTTCGTCGCTGAACGGGAGGAGCCGTCCGACGATGACGGCGACCACCGTGAAGATGGCCAGTGCGATCAGTCGCCGCACGAGGAAGCGCAGCGCCCGCGGGGCGCGGTCACGCAGGCGGGCGACGTCCGATCCGGCCGCGGCCGAACGCTTCGGGGACATCAGGCGGAACACGCCTTCCGCCACGGCGCCCGCGACGACGGCGATCGCCATGTAGGCGAGCAGGGTCAGCCCACCGGCGGCCGCGAAGGCGTTGGCAAGGTCTGCCGGGAACGATCGGGCGGCGACCACCGCGGCGGCGAACGCGTCGTCGACGCTGGGCGGGGCCGTGGCTGCTGCGGTGGGGGCGACGAAGCCGGCATCGGGGAAGATCGCATGGATCCGAGAGATTTCGTCCGCCGGCGTTCCCGCCGGGACGGTAATGATGATGTCCGACACAGCCCGTGTGCGTTCCATTTCAAGATGTTGACCGCGTAATACTACGCGATCCGTCGCGCGGTGTCTGTGCTTTTTGCGTCAGTGCGGCGCCGCGACCATCCCTCGGCGAGCCGGCCGGCGGCGGGCCAGGGCACTCCCCGCGCCGGGCGGGCGAACGCCCTCCCGACAGAGCGCACCCCGAGAGCTCGCTCGGCGGTTCGTCGGGACGGGTCACGCCCACGGGCCGTCTAGCGCGCTTGCCGCTCAGCTTGGATCAACCTGAGCGAAGAGCAATCGCGCCAGATCTGGAGAGCGAGCACGCTTTTCCCACTCAACCCGATTCAGGTTGAGCGGGAGGTGCTCTAGGACCTGTGGAGCCCGCGAAACTTCATCGGGGACACGCCCATCCAGCGCGTGAAGGCACGGGTGAAATTCGAGTGCTCTTCGTAGCCGAGCGTCAGGGCGATTTCGGAAATGGAGAGTCTGGTTTCGAGCAGCAGCGACACGGCACGCGTGCGGCGTGTGGCCTCGAGGATCTGCCGGTAGGAGTAGCCCTCTCGCCGAAGCCGACGCTGCAGCCCCTGCAGGCTGAGACCGGCCAGTTGCGCCGCGCCGTCGATATCGGCGTGGCCGTCGAGCAGGCGCAGCGCGACGACGGCCGACACCGAGCGGACCGCCTCGGGCGCGGTCTCGGGGACGGTTTCCTCTAGAACATCGTGCAGCTCGACCTGCACGGGACGCGCGTGCGGCAGAACGAGCGGCGGGCGGCGCACGTCCTCTGCCCGAATGGCGAGGGCGATCCCTTGCCTGTCGAAGTGGACCGGCGTCTGGAGGCGGCGTTCCACCGCCGCGGCGTCGCGATCGTGGCGATAGTTGACCTCGATCCAGGCCGGTGCCCAGTCCTCGCCCAAGTAATGCTGAGCAAACTTCATCATCGGGTAGATGAGGTGGTCGATATATTGGGCGCGCACCGTCTCGCCCAGCGGGGGGGTCGCGCGCCACAGCCACACCGGACCGGAGCGATGGAAGGACCACGTGAACCCGCGCTGGTGCGACCAACTCGTCGCGCACACACGCACGATCGCCTCCCGCAGAGTCGGCGCCTGCAGGCTGTGCCTCATCCAGTTGCCGTAGCCGAGGTGCGTCATGCGCTCCCCGATATCGAGGCCGAACGTGCGGGACCCGAGCTGGTGTGCGGCGCGCTCGAACAGCTCGGCCATCGCCCGGATCGGGATCGGCCTATCCGGCTCGGCCTCGAGCGCGAGCGGCAGCTGGGTCGATTGAAAGGTCCTGATGAGGGCCGCCTCGCCGGCGCGCTCCTCCAGAAACGACGGGAGAGAACCGAAGCCGCGCGCACGCGCCAGAGGCACGACGGCGAGCTTCGTCATCGGCGGACCTCCAAGTGACGCAAAATGACTAACCGAAACACGGAAGGTCGGGCCATAGAGGAGCTGTCCGTAGCTTGGAAACGAGGCGGCAATCTTGCGGTAGGAGGTCCCTACCCGAGAGCTGACCGCAAAGCAACATCGCATATACGAACTTGCTGACAAGCAAAGGTATGACAGTTTTGCGATTTGCCAAAATATAGTTTAGGCGCTCGATCTAAATATTTGCTCAGGAGAGTTCTTATTTGGCGTATATATAGTATATAAATATTGGAATAGAGACGCAAAGATTGTGTTTGGTCGGCATGTGCGACGCATCACTCGATGTATGCCTTCCGTGTTCTCGTCACTGTCGTGTCGCGTGAATTCCCCCCGAACCCTGTCAAGTATGCCGCTCGTTCCAGATCCCGGGGGCGAGCGTAAGGAGGACGATATGCCTTGTGGGACGTTACGAGAGAGCCGGTCGCCCCGACCGATTCCTGTTGCAGGTGCGACCCGGCGCGCGAGAGGGGCCGCGATCGCGCTCTCGCTCGCCGTCTTGGTGCCCGGGGCGGTCCACGCCCAGGAGGCATCCAATCCGCGGGGCTCGATGACCGGGCCGACCTCGGCGAAGGGGTACGACTATCCGGGCTTCTCGCTCCACATGAAGGACGTGAAGCCGGCGGACAACATGTACCCGGTGCTGCAGCGGCCGGAGCAGGACAAGGCGGCGGCGGAGAAGCTGTCGGCGTTCGAGGCGAAGGCCGGCAAGAAGCCCAACATCATGATCTTCCTGCTCGATGACGTGGGCTGGATGGATCCGGGCTTCAACGGTGGCGGCGTCGCCGTCGGCAATGCCACGCCGAACATGGACGAGCTGGCGCAGGACGGTCTGCTGTTGACGTCGGCGTACTCCACGCCGTCCTGCTCGCCGAGCCGGGCGACCATCCACACCGGCCAGAACCCGCTGCATCACGGCATCCTGCGTCCGCCGATGTACGGCGAGGCCGGGGGTCTCGACGGCGCGACGACGCTGCCGAAGCTCCTGAAGGCCGAGGGCTACGTGACCCAGGGGGTCGGCAAGTGGCACATGGGCGAGAACAAGGGCTCGCTGCCGCAGAACGTGGGCTATGACGACTATGTCGGCTTCCTCGGCGTCTCGGACATGTACACCGAGTGGCGCGACGTCTATCTGAACCCGGAAATCGCCCTCTCGCCCTCTCGCTTCAAGATGATGGAAGAGGACGAGTTCAACCATACGGAGGTGCATTGCAGCATCGCCGATACGGAAAAGTGCGAAAGCGGCCGGTTGATCGATCTTGATTACATCAAGGATCTCGATCAGCACTGGAAGGATGTGAGTCTCGATTTCATCGAGAAGCAGAAGGACAGCGACAAGCCGTTCTTCCTCTATCATGCCACGCGCGGCTGCCACTTCGACAACTATCCGAGTGACGACTACGCCGGCAAGTCGGCCGCCCACACCGTGTACAGCGATTGCATGGTCGAGATGGACGACATCTTCGGTGCCCTCGTCGATAAGCTGAAGGAGACCGGCCAGCTGGACAACACGCTGATCCTGCTGACGTCGGACAATGGTCCCGAGTGCGAGATCCCGCCGCATGGGCGCACCCCCTTCCGCGGCTGCAAGGGCACGAACTGGGAAGGCGGCGTGCGGGTTCCCACCTTCGCCTACTGGAACGGGATGATCGCCCCCCGCCGGTCGGACGGCCTGTTCGACTTCGCGGACATCCTGCCGACCGTCATGTCCCTCAGCGGTGTGAAGGGGGCCGACCTCGCCAAGCTCTTCGACGCGAAGACCTATATCGACGGCGTGGATCAGGCCTCGTTCCTCCTGGCCGACAAGGGTGAATCGAACCGCCGCAGCCGCCCCTATACGATCAACCAGTATTTCGGCGCGCTCCGCATCGACGAGTTCAAGTACATGTTCACCGGCGAGATCGAGGACTCGATCGTGCAGAAGGGGAGCTGGGGCGGCTTCAGCGGCAGCCTGTTCCACGATACCGGCGGCGCCGTGCTGTTCAACCTGTATGAAAGCCCGCAGGAAGACGTCAACATCGGCGTCCGGCACATCCCGGCGACGGTGCCGCTCATCGGGGCGACGGGCGCCTACATGAGCGAGCTGATGAAGTACCCGCCGCAGTTCAAGATCGGCTTCGTGGGCAACAACCCGGCGATGTACAACCTCGCGCCGGAAGCCCGCGGGGCGATGCAGAAGATGCTCGAGGAGAACGGCGTCGGGCGGCCGACCCCCTAACCGACGAGGCCCAAGCGAAAAGGGCGGGAAGAGCGGACCCCTTCGGGCCGGTTCTTCCCGCCTTGCTTGGGAGGGCGGCTCGGTGCCCGTGATGCCGAGATTGAGAAACGAAGGCGCCGTCCATCGGCTCGCCGGTCAGGCGACGTCGGGGGGCGGCGCCTTTCGCGTTCGGCGCCGAGGCGGCGATCGCGCCGGACGACGTCCCCGCCATCTGTCGCTTCGATCCCGACGGCGGGTCCGGGTCCCCCGTAGAGGCGGTGGGCTCTCTTATGGCTATGGATAGGTCGATCGCCGCGGCCCGCGTCGATCTCAGGCCGTGCTCATTTGTCTTTCGACGCGCAGTGATGGTGAGCTGCAGCGTCACAATGGTTCTTTCCGTGCGTGCGGCGACAGTCAGAACGCGCGTCTGCTCGTCCGTAGTTCGGACTCGCGCTACGTGGCGTGAGCGAGACTCAGTGCATGAAGCGGTTTCATCGTCGGCAGCATTGGTATACCAGTGGCATGTTGGTTCGCCGCCGAACGGTGGAGCGGAGAGTTTGATGGATATGTCTGGCCCGGAGCCCTGGTGGATTGCCGCGAGGGGCGAACCGCCTCGCGACCTCGTGAGTTTTCGTCGTGGATTTCCGGCGATGCAACGCGGGGCCTATCTCAACACGGCGTCCTCCGGCATCGTTTCGCGTGTGGCTGCCGATCGCGCCCAGAGAGTGATCGAGGCGATCTGCCTCGGTGAATTCAGCAAGGAAGAGTCCACGCCGACCCTGCGGTCCGCACGGCAGCGCTTCGCCAGCCTCATCGGGGCCGAGGCCGGCCAGATCGGCGTGGTGAAGAACGTCTCGGACGGGCTGAACGCGGTCGCGACCGCCGTGCCGCCGCGCGGCGAACGGGACAACGTCGTGGTGTGCGCCGATCTCGAGCACCCGAACAACATCTATCTCTGGCAGAAGATGCGCCGGCACGGCGTGGACGTCCGCGAGGTCACGGCCCGTGCCGGCGTGATCCCGGCGGACGAGCTGATCGCCGCGATCGATCAGGACACCCGCATCGTCACGGCCTCGTCGGTGACGTTCACGCCGGGCTTCCGCCTCGACCTCGAGCGGGTCGGTCGGGCGGCGCGGGCGAATGGCGCCTTCTTCCTCGTGGATGCGGTCCAGAGCTGCGGCGTGCTGAGCCACGATCTTGCCGCCGAGAACATCGACGCGCTCGTCACGTCGACGACGAAATATCTCCTTGGCACGGCGGGTCTCGGCTTCGTCGCGGTCGCGCCGGACTGGATCAACCGGCTCGAGCCCGTCTACGTCTCGCGCTACGGTGTCGAGCGCGGTTCCGGGCACGAGTCGGAGATCGAGGGCGGGGACTTCATCTTCAGCCACAACGCCACCCGCTTCGAGGTCGGCAACTACAACTGGCCCGCCATCGCGGCGATCGACTCGGCGGTCGAGGCGCTCCTCTCCGTGGGGCCCGAGCGGATCGAACGGCACGCGGTCGCGCTCGCCGATGCGCTGCGGAACGGGTTTGTCGCGCTCGGCCTGCCGGTGAACGCGCCGGCGGAGCCCGCTCTGCGCAGCCCGATGGTGACGCTGGGGACGCTCGGCGCCGGCGATGCGTACGCGAGCGCGGATGGGATGCTGAACCGGCTCGCCGATGCGCTGCGTGAGGCGGGCGTGCGCTTCTCGATCCGTCGCGGCCTCGTCCGCTTCGGTCTGCACGGCTTCAACGACGAGACGGACGTCGCCCATGTCCTGGACGTCGCTCGGCGGGCGATCGGGTGAGCTGCGGGCGCCTCAGCCCAGCCGCTGGGCGCCCACGCGACTGAAGATTTGCACGCCGGCCGAGATGGCGTTCGAGAGGTGGTCGTAGACCGCTTGCTGGGCCGCCGCCGGATCGCGATCGAGCACGGCGACGAGGATGGCGAAATGCTCGCCGATCGTCGCGTGAATGCGGCTGTGGTCGTGGTCCCGCGTCAGCCGCATCGTCAGCTCGATCTGATCCCGCAGCGTTTCGTGAAAGGCGAGGAGGCGGTCGTTGTGGGCGGCGGCGACGAGCTCGTTGTGGAACTCCGTGCCGGTGTCCTGAATGGTCCGCAGCGGGACGTTGCCGGCGTTCGCGAGCAGGTCCTCGAACTGCGGTTTGAAGGCCGCGAGGGCCGGCGATGGCCCGCGCTGGGCGGCGAGGTAGGCGGCGATCCCCTCGATCCCCATGCGCACCTCGTAGAGCTCGCGGAGCTGGTGCAGGCTGAGGGTGCGCAGGAACGTGCCGCGTCCGGGTATGATCATGACGAGGCCGTCCCGGTTGAGCGCTTTCAGAGCCTCGCGGACCGGCGTCCGGCCGAGGCCCAGCCGCTCGGACAGGCCGCGCTCGCTGATCGGCTCGTCGGGCGCAAGTCCACCTGCGAGGATGAGCGCCCGCAACTCCTCGTAGGCCTTTCGGGCGAGCGGGGCCGTCGCTTGTTGGGTCATCGACCTGCCGTTTCCTTACTGTCTTCGGTGCGTCGAAGCGCCGACGAATCGGCCGTCTCAGCGCCGGGGATCGTCTACGTAGACCGAGGATGCGTGACTTGTCATGGCGCGAGGCTCACCGCGGGGCGTCAGTCGAGCGAGACGGAACGCCCGGCACCCGCACTTTCGGCCCGTCTCCGGCAGATCTCGGCCAGCGCGAGATCGGCGATCGCGAGGCCCTGGACGACGGCGAGCACGCGCTCCGTGGCGGTGCGGCGACCGCGGGCGGGATCCGCGAGCACCTCGCCGAGCGAAGCTGAAAGGCGCGCCTGGAGCGCATCGGGCGTCGTTTCACCGCGACGAACCCAAGCCGAGATCGACCCCAACGTGGTCGCGTAGCCGAGGTCGTCGACGACGAAGCGATCGGCGGCGGCAAGCAGCGCCGCCGGCAGCTCGTGGTTCTCGCCCATGCCGATGACCGTCATGCCCGGCCGGAATGCGAGGGGGTCGAGCACCGGCTCATCCGCGGTGGAGAGAGCGATCACGACGTCGGCGTCCGCCACGGCTTCGGGGATCGACGCGGCGGTGACGCCCTCGCCGGCGGCATCGGCCGCGGCGGTCGCGCTCGACAGGCGGCGGGACGCGACGGTCAGTCGGCCGTCCGGAAAGACCTCGCGAAAGCCGGCGGCGAGGCAGGTGCCGATCCGGCCTGCGCCGATCAGCGCAACCCTGGGAGCCGCGACCCCGCTCAGCAGTCTTGCCGCGAGGAGACCGCTCGCGGCGGTGCGGAGGCGGTGGATGTGGGTCTGCGCGACGAGGGCGAGGGGACGGGCCGTGGTGGGATCCAGCATGTAGCACCAGTGGTGCTCCCCGCCGGCACCGTCCCGGCCGACATCGCCGATCATCCTGAAGCCGAGCGCGCGGAGCGTCGGGACGGAGCCGCCCTTCACCTTGAAGTGGGTGTCCGTCTCCTGCGGGCCGCTGAGGAACATCGCCGCGGGGTTGGACAGCGAAGCGACACCTCCGGCGAGATCGGAGAGGGCGATGCGGCACGCCTCGACGGCGTCCCCCATGGTGGCGAGGCGGGCGGTGGTCGCCTCGCTGATCACCGTCAAGGTTGCGGGCATGGCGTCGCTCCTCATGCCGCCACCGTCCCGGCGTCGGCCGCCGCCTGGGCGCGGTCGAGGCGGACGATCGCGAGCGCCAGCACCTTCACGGCCTCGGCGAAGTCCTCGAGCGCCATCGCCTCGTCGGGATTGTGGCTGCCGTTCGGATTGCGCACGAAGATCATCCCCGCGGGCACGCCGGCGTTGGCGAAGTCGCCGGCATCGTGGCCGCCGCCGCTCGCGATCTCCATGGTGCGGATGCCGAGCGCATCCGCCGCCGCGGTGGTGGCGGCGCGCACCGAGGCTGCCATCGGCGCCGGCGTCACCCGGGAGAAGCGGCCCAGATCGAAGGTGACGCCGCGCCGGGCGCCGATCTCCGCGGCGAGCTTCGGCAGGAACGCCTCCATGATGTCGAGCGTGTCGGTCTCGTGGCTGCGCACGTCGATGCAGAAGTCCATTCGCCCCGGCACCTTGTTGTGGCTGTGCTGGGCGATGTCGGTGTGGACCTTGCCGAAGGTGAGCACCATGTCGCGACCCTCGGCTTCGAGCTCGATCCACATCGCCTCGGCGCGCGACAGGAACTCGGCGACGGCGAGCGCCGCGTCGTGTCGCATTCCGCGGGGAACCGCGCCGGAATGGGCCGTCTCGCCGATGCAGCACGCCGCGCGGGCCCGCAGGTTGCCGCGGATGCCGGTGACGAGGCCGACGCCGATCTCCTCGTACACGAGCACCGGCCCCTGCTCGATGTGGACCTCGAGGAAGGCGGCAACGTCCGCGGGCGCGAAGGTCGCGGTGCCGGCGCGGATCGCGGCGACGTCGCAGCCGAGGTCGGTCATGTGCTCGCCGAGAGTGCGTCCGCTGTCGAAGCGGCGCGAGGAGTCGAGCTCGTCGGCCGGGAGGAGGCCGATCGCGGCGCGCGAGCCGATATGGTGGGTGGAGAACCAGGCGCTCTCCTCGCCCCGCATGCCGATGACGGTGAGGTCGTTCGCCAGCGTGACGTCGGCGCGACGGAGCGCGGCGGCGGCGAGCCAGCCGGCGACGACCCCGGCGAGCCCGTCGAAGTTTCCGCCCATCGGGACCGAATCGAGGTGCGAGCCGGTGACGATCCCCGCTCCCTTCGGCGCCGCCCCAGGCGCCGTGATGATGCAGTTGGCCGCGGCATCGGTGCCGACGACGAGGCCGTGACGGGTCGCCGCCTCCGCAACGCGGCGGAAGGCGATGGTCTCGCCTTCGCCGTAAGAGGGGCGGGTGATGCCGATCTCCGGGTCGGCGGTCTCGCGGGCGAGAGTGGCGAAGAGGTCCGCCGCCTCAGGCATCAGGGCATCGACGGCGGCGGCGATGGCGCTGTCATGAAGCGACATGGCGGGGCTTGTCACGACGCCAGCGCCCCGGTCGCCTCGAGGAAGCCGTCCGCGATCTCCGAGCCGCGCGCCGCCCAGACACCGTCATGCGACATGATGTGCTTGAGGCAGCGGTCGAGGACGCCGATCCGGTGAGCCTGGCCGATCACGAACGGGTGCAGGCTGATGCACAGGACGCGCGCCGAGGTTTGCGATTCGGCGTAGAGCACGTCGAACGCGTCGTAGACCATTCGTTCGAACTCCACCATCGACTGCTTCTGCCGCCACAACGTGCCGCTGTCGTTCAGTTCGAACGAGTAGGGGATCGACACGAGCGGCTTGCCGTCGACGCTCATGCGGTAGGGCTGGTCGTCGTTCACCCAGTCGGCGACGTAGCGCGCGCCGTTCTCGATCAGATAGTCGAGCGTGTTCCAGGTCTCCTGCAGGCCGGAGCCGAGCCAGCCGACGGGACGGGTGCCGCTCGTCTCGGCGATCTGGTCGAACACCTCCTTGACCAGCGCGCGCTCCTCCTCCGGCGGGATCTCGTTGACGCGGTGGGTGTTGGTGCGGCCGTGCCCGATCATCTCCCAGCCGAGCTTCATCATCTCCTCGACGATGATAGGCATGTAGACGCAGACGTCGCTGTTGAGCGCCGCGGTGCCGGGCATGCCGTGCTTGGCGAGGACGTCCATCACCCGCCATATGCCGACGCGGTTGCCGTAGTCTCGCTGCGCCCACTGGCGGACCATCGGCACCGCTTCCCGCCCGGTGGGCCGCTCCTGCGAATCCCCGGGCATCGGCACATCAAGGTGGAAGATTTCGACGTTCGGGCAGAGCCAGACCGCGAGCGTTTTGCCGTTCGGCCACGTCCAATGCGGCCGCTTGGCGATGGCGGAGAACTCGAACGGGCCGTATTTCGCAGGTTTCATGCAATGAGCCTCGTGGGTTGGGGGACGTCGGCGGCCGGCGGCCTCGAGAGATGGATCAGGCCGCGCCGCGCGCCGGCCGGGTTGCTGTGGAGAAGTTGCGGGCGACGGTGCACACCACGGCGGCGGCCTGCACGGCGTCCGCCCGGCTCACCTGATGATGGAAGACGGCGCGCACGTGCGTGCCATGGACCTTGGTGCGCACACCGAGCCGAGCGAGGGCGGCGACCCACGCCGCCGGGGGCATGCCGGACGGGGCGACGTTGAGCCGGACGATGTTGGTCTCCACGACCGCCGGATCGATGACCTCCGGATGCTCCGCGGCGATGTGACTTGCGAAGAGCCGTGCGTTCTCGTGGTCGTCGCCGAGGCGGTCGACCATGGTGCTCAGGGCGACGAGGCCGGCTGCGGCGATCACGCCGGCCTGGCGCATGCCGCCGCCCAGCATCTTGCGCCGCTCGCGGGCCTCCTCGATCACCTCCACCGGGCCGCACAGGACCGAGCCGATCGGCGCGCCGAGCCCTTTCGAGAGGCAGAAGGTGACCGTCACTGCCGTTTCGGCGAGCGCCTCTACGGTCGTGTCGGTCGCGACGGCGGCGTTGAAGATGCGCGCACCGTCGATGTGGAGCGGGACCCCGGCGGCGGCGCAGGCGCGCCCGTAGGCGGCGACTGCCTCGGGTGGGGCAGCGCGGCCGCCGAGGGCGTTGTGCGTCAGCTCGACGACGGCGAGCGCGGGACCCTTCCCGAAGCCGACGCCAACGTCGTCGACGGTCGGCACCGGCGACACCCCGGACCAAAGGTCTGGCTCCAGTCCGGCGACCGAGAATGCCCCGCCCCGCTCCGACAGGACGATGTGGGAATCCTTGTGCGCCACCAGCCGGCCGCCCGGTGTCCCGAGCACGATGGCGGCGATGAGATTGCTCATGGTGCCGCTCGGCACGTACAGCGCCGCGGCCTTTCCGAGCCGCTCGGCGGCGGCGGCCTCGAGAGCGAGCACGGTCGGATCGTCGCGATAGCCGTCGTCGCCCACCTCGGCGTCCGCCATCGCGCGGCGCATCGCGGACGTCGGGGTGGTCACGGTGTCGCTGCGCAGATCGATCATCCCGCTGCGTCATCCGTGCGCTGGGCGAGATAGGCCTCGCAGATTTCCGAGCCGGTCGCCGCCCACACCTCGTCATGGGAGAGGATGTACTCGAGCGCCCGATCGAGCACGCCGATCACCGACGGCTGGCCGATCACGAACGGATGCAGGGCGAGGCACATGACCCGCCCGCTGCCGTTTTGGGCATCGGCGAGCATCACGTCGCAGGCATCGCGGATCATGCGTTCGAACTCGGGCCCCGGCTTGCGCGCCTTCCACAGCACCGGCACGTCGTTGAGATCATAGGAATAGGGGACGCTGACGAGCGACTTGCCGCCGACGTCCATCATGTACGGCTGCTCGTCGTTCACCCAGTCCGAGACGTAGCGGATGCCGTTCTCGAGAAGGTAGTCGAGCGTGTTCCAGGTCTCCTGCAGGCCGGAGCCGAGCCAGCCGACGGGCCGCGTCCCGGAGAGCCCCTCGATGGTGTCGAGGATCTCCTTCACCAGCACCCGCTCCTCCTCCGGCGGCACCTCGTTGAGGCGATGGGTGT
>NZ_JAEKJA010000031.1 GCF_016411865.1 Acuticoccus mangrovi
CCGCGTCCCGGAGAGCCCCTCGATGGTGTCGAGGATCTCCTTCACCAGCACCCGCTCCTCCTCCGGCGGCACCTCGTTGAGGCGATGGGTGTTGGTCTTGCCGTGACCCATCAGCTCCCAGCCGTGGGCAAGGCAGGCCCGCACCACCTCGGGCATATGGACGCACACGTCGCTGTTCAGCGCGACGGTGCCGCGGACGTTGTGCCGATCGAGCACGCGGATCACCCGGTCGAGGCCGATGCGGTTGCCGAAGTCGCGCTGGGCCCATTCCCGCACCATCGGCGTGCCGCCTTTTGGCCTCTCGTTTGCATCCCCCGGCATTGGCGTATCGAGATGGAAGATCTCGACATTCGGCACCACCCAGAGTGCCAGCGATTTTCCGTTCGGCCACCGCAGCGGCGGCCGGCTTGAAACCATCGAAAAGCGGAACGGGCCGTAGCGGCTGGGCTCCATCGGATCATTCACTCCGGTAGGATTGTCATTGGGACACCGCTGGCATACCATTGGCCCACCAAGATGTCAGGGGGCTTTTCTGCAAGTTCGCATCGGACGCACCAGCACGGACGATTCGCTCGATCGTCTTGTCGCCTTCGCCCGCGACGTCGCCGCCGCACCGCTTGCGGACGACCTCGCCGCGCGGACGGCGCTTCTCCTCGTTGACGAAATGGCCGCTCTGCTCGCCGCCGCGTCCGACCCCCGCATGCTCGCGGTGCGCGATGGGTTGCTCCCGGCCGGGGTGGCCACGGCCGAGGACGCGGCGGTCGCCACGGCGGTAGCGCTGTCCTGGATGGAGCTCGACGAAGGGTTCACCCGGGCGAGCTGCCACGGCGGTCTCTATCTCCTTCCAGTGCTGATGACCGTCGCGGCGGAGCGCGACAGCACGCTCGGTGAGATCCTGTCGCGCCTCGCTGCGGGCTACGAAGTTCTGGCGCGGCTCGCCGCGGCCTACCGGATCGCCCGCTTCACCTGGCATCCGCACGCGATCTGGGCCCCGGTCGGCGCCGCGCTCGCGGCGGCGCTGTCCCGCGGTTCGGACCAGGGCACGACGATGGCCGCGCTGCGCGGCGCAGCCTCGCTCGCCATGCTCGGCGGATACGAAGCGGCGACGGATGGTGCGGAGATCCGCAACGTCTGGGGCGCGATCGGCACCCGCAACGGGCTCGCCGCCCACCGCCTCGCCGAGCTCGGCGTCGACGGGCCGGCCGCCGCGCCGGGTGCGGTGCTCGAGCGCCTCAACGGCACGGCCGGCGCACCGGACGTTCTGACCGCCGATCTCGGCACGCGCTGGGCCGTGTTCGACACCTTCGTCAAAGAGCACGCCTGCTGCCAGTCGATGCACTCGGCGATCGATGCGGCGCTCGCGCTCCCGGCGCTTCCCGCCGACGCCATCGCGCAGGTGGAGATCGCGACGCCGCGGCTCGAAATGAACGAAGTCGCGCCGATGAACCGCCTCGCGGCGCAGTTTTCCCTACCCCACGCGATGGCCGTCAGCCTGCTCTTCGGTGATGCCGACGCGCCGCGCTTTCGTGAGGACACGATCGCCGATCCGCGTGTCGCGGCGCTGCGCGAGCGCGTCGTCCTGTCGCCCTGGCCGGAACCGCTCGAGGGGCCGAACGCCCGCCCGGCGCGGGTCACCGTCACGTTGCGGGACGGGACCGAGCGGGCGGAGACGCGGTTGTCGGCACGCCGGCTCACCGACGCCGACCGCACCGCCGTCGTCGCGATGAAGCTCCGGCGGTACGGCGAGGGAACGGGGGCCGTCGCCGCGTGCGAGGCTCTTCTGACGGACGTCGGCGGGGCTCTCTCGCGTCCGTGGCGCGACTTCGCCGCGGCCTGTTTCGATGCTCCACAAGGGGCGCCCAGCCCGGCGGAGGCAGCGCAGTGAAGCTGACCCCCCACGCCGTCGTCTGCTTCATCCTCTCGATCGCCGCGGGGATCCTCGCGCACATCGTGCGGATGCCGCTCGCCTTCGTCCTCGGGCCGATGATCGTCACCGCGATCTTCGCGATCTCGGGCATCACGCCGTTCGCCCCGCCGCCGGGGCGCCGGGTGGGACAGATCATCGTCGGAACGTCGGTGGGGCTGTCCTTCACGGCGCCGGTGCTCGCGAGCCTCTTGGACTATGTGCCGCTCATCGTGTTCTCGGCGCTGTCGGCGATGTTGCTCGGGGCGATCCTCAGCATTCCCTATGCCCGGATCGCACGGGTCGATTCCAAGACCGCCTATTTCGCGATGATGCCCGGCGGGCTCGCCGAGATGGCCAATATCGGCGGCGCGCACGGCGGCAAGAGCGCGCCGATCTCGCTCGCGCAGGCGCTTCGCGTCGCGCTCGTCGTCTGCATCCTGCCGCCGCTGATCGTCAGCCTCGACCTGCATGGCGACTTCGAGGCCTTCGACAGCGTGCCGCTCGTCGATCCAGTCCTCCTCATACCGCTGTTCGCGGCGGCCGGCGTCGGCGTCTTCACCATCCGCACGCTGCGGCTGAACAATCCCTGGATGGTCGGCGCGCTGCTCGGATCGGCCACCGTCGGCGTGCTCGGCCTCATCGAGGGGCGTGTGCCGCACGTCCTCTTCTACGCCGGTCAGTTCTTGATCGGCATCTCGATCGGCGCGCGGTTCAAGCGGGAGCTCGTGCGCCACCTCGTCCGCCTCGCCATCACGAGCGTCGGCTTCACCCTCGTGATGACAGCCGCGTTGCTCGCCTTCGCCTTTCTCGTGGCGAAGCTCGGCGGGCTCGACTATGCGAGCGCGGCTCTGGCCGTCTCCCCCGGCGGCTTCGCCGAGATGACGGTGACGGCGCAGACCCTGCACCTCAACGTCGCCCTCGTGGTCGCCTTCCACATCGTGCGCTCGGTGCTGGTGAACAGCTTCTCGACCCACCTCATGACGATGCTCACCCACCTCGGCCTGTTCCGCCTCGGCGATCGCGCCGTCCAGCGGAAGAACCTCGCATGAGTGCCGCGTCGGGATCGGAGTCGCGGCCATGAATCTCGGCCTCGACGGACGCTGCGCGCTGGTGCTTGCCGCGACACGCGGCCTGGGGCGCGCCGCCGCCCGTGCGCTCGCCGCGGAGGGGGCGCGCGTAGCGATCACCGGCTCCGACCTCTCGCGGGCCGAGGCGGCCGCGGCCGAGATTGCGGCCGAGACCGGCGCCACCGTCGTCGGCGTCGCGGGCGACATGATGGCGGAGGGCATCGAGGCCGTCGTCGACCAGGTGGAAGCGGCGCTCGGGCCGGTCGAAATTCTCGTTCTCAACCACCCCGGCCCAGCGCTCGGCGTCGCCGCCGAGATCGATCTCGACGGGCTGCCGACGCAGTTCCGAATGATCGTGTCCAACCCCATCGCGCTGGTGCGTCGGACGATGCCGGCGATGCGCGAAAAGGGGTTCGGCCGGATCCTCGCTACCTCCGGCGGCAGCCTCGTCAATCCGTTGCCCAACAAGGTGATGGACAACACCTTGCGGCCGGCCATCGCCGGCTACCTCAAGGCGCTCTCCAACGAGATCGCGGCCGACGGGGTCACCGTCAACATCATCATTCCCGGCACATTCGTGACGGAACGCGTTCACGCTTCCACGAAAGCGAATGCTGGCCTCGACGGCATCACGGTCGAAGAGGCGATGCGACGGCGACTCGCGGGCATTCCCGCGGGCCGCTTCGGCGAGCTCGACGCCGAGTTCGGAGCCACCGTTGCGTTCCTGTGCGGCGCGGGGGCCAGCTACATAAACGGTTCGATCGTCCGCTGTGATGGTGGGCAGGTGCGGAGCTTATAGGCGCAGGACCAGGGAACGAAACGACCAAGGGCGGGAGAGCCCCACCACACCAAGAGGCACCAACGATGTTCGAACCCATTGCCCGTCTCGTCGGACGCGCAGCGCTCTGCGCCGCAGCGGCCGTGCTGCCGACCGCGACCTTCGCCCAGGACGCCGTCCCGGAGAAGCCGGCTCAGCTCTCGATCCTGTCCGGCTCCACCGGCGGCTCCTGGTACGCCTATTCCAGCGGCCTCATTCCGATCTTCCAGAAGGAAGGCATCACCGTCACGACGATGCCCGGCGGCGGCGCGTCCAACCCGCTGCGGATCTCGGCCGGCGAGTTCCTGGTCGGCTTCGGCCAGACCTCCGCGAACTTCGACGCATCGAAGGGGCAGGGGGCGTTCGAAGGCCGCGACCCGATCACCAACCTGCAGAACATCGCGCTGATGAGCACGGATCACGTCCATCTCATCTGCCTCGCGGACAGCGAGGTGAACTCCTGGAAGGACCTGCCGAAGGCGCGGTTCGCGGCGCCCGCGGCGACCACCGGCTCGTGGGGCAACTTCCTCGCCGGTCTCCACGCGGTGGGTGTCTCCGAGGATGAGCTCAACATCGTCACCCGCGGCAACTCCGGCGACAACATGACCGCGCTGCGGGACCGCGAAGCGGACTGCGCGTCCTACACTAGCGCCTGGCCGGTCTCGACCGTCACCGAAGTCGCCAACTCGGTCGACCTCAAGTTCATCGGCCTCAGCGACGACGAGATCGCCGAGGTCGAGGCGAGCAACCCGGGCTTCATCGCCGGCACGATCCCGGCCGGGGCCTATCGCGGGCTCGACAAGGACATCAAGGTCTACATGGCCGGGTCGGCGCTGATGGCGAGCGAGAGCCTGCCGGAGGGCGACGCCTATTGGATCGTCAAGACGATCTACGACAACCTCGATGAGGTCCGCAAAGTCCACGAGGGTCTCAAGAACCTCGACGGCGAGACGATGGTGCGTGCCCCGGTGTTCAAGATGCACCCCGGCGCGGCGAAGTTCTACCGCGAAGTCGGCCTGATGGATTGATCCGAGCGGCCCTGTCCGGGCGGCGGCGGCGGGCTGTGCCCGTGCGCTGCCGGCCGGGCAGACCCATCCTGCAGGCCATCGCGCACGACGCATTCAGCGCGGGAGTACGGAAATGACGGAAGTCACCTTTAGTCGCTTGTGGCGAGACAGATTCACGCGGCCGTTCCTCCTGTTGTCGGTCGCGCTGTGCGTCTTCATGACGGCATACCATGTCTACTACGGGTATGTGCTGAAGCCTTATTTCTACATCTACTATCCGATGCATCTCGGCCTCGCGTTGGCGATCATCTTCGCCGATTCGATGGCCGCCCGGGTCGATGCGCCGCCCGGCCGTCGTCGCCTCTGCGCCAATCTCGTCGACGGCGCGTTCCTCGTGGTCGTGGCTCTGGCGACGGGCTACCTCGTCATGAACGCTCAGTACGTCATGAACCGGATGACGGGGTTCGACCGGCTGACCATGGTGCAGCTCCTGCTCGGCATCGGTCTCACGATCGCGGTGCTGGAGGCGATCCGACGTGTCGTCGGCATGGTGCTCGTGATCGTCGTCGCGGTCTTCCTCGCCTATGCCGTCGTCGGGCCGTGGCTGCCGGGCCTGTTGTGGCACCAGGGCGTGAAGCCGGAGCGCATCATCGAGCTGCTCTATCTGACGCCCGAAGGCTTCTTCAACAGCCCGCTCAAGGTCGCAGCGGACTTCGTCCTGCTTTTCGTGACGCTGGGGGCGTTGCTTCTCGCCTCCGGCGCCGGCGGCTTCTTCACCGACATCTCGTTCGCGCTGACCGGCCGTAGCATCGGCGGTCCGGCGAAGGCGTCCATCGTGTCGAGCGCGTTCATGGGGATGCTGCAGGGGAGCTCCAACGGCAACGTCGCCACCACGGGGCCGTTCACGATCCCGGCGATGGAGCGCTACGGCTACCCGAAGGACTACGCCGCGGGGGTCGAGGCCGTCGCCTCCACCGGCGGATCGCTGACACCGCCGATCATGGGGGCGGCCGCCTTCCTGATGGCGGAGGTGACCGGCATTCCGTATGTCGAGATCATGATCGCCGCGGCGGTCCCGGCGCTGCTCTACTACCTTGCGGTTCTCTTCATGGTCGACCTCGAGGCGCGCAAGCGAGGCCTTGCCCTCTCCGGCGGATCGGCCCAGTCGGCGCTGACGATCTTCTTGGCGCGCGGCTATCTGATCGCGCCGATCATCGTCATGGTCTGGTTCCTGATGGACGGCTATTCGCCGGCGCGCGCGGGCTTCTACGGCGTCACCTCGCTCGCGGTGCTGCTGCTGCTCGACGGGCAGACGCGGCGGCGCTACTTCGCGGTGCTGTTCGAGGCGGCGGCGCGCGCGCCGAAGATGATGGTCGCCGTCACGGCGGCCTGCGCCGCAGCGGGCCTCATCGCCGGCATCATCGTGCGCACCGGGCTCAATTTGAAGCTCGGCCTCATCGTCCTCAACTACGCCGAAGTCGGCAACTACATCACCTTCCTGGACAACGGCCAGCTCCTCGTCGGTCTGTTCCTGACGATGGTGATCGCCGTCGTCCTCGGGATGGGCGTGCCGACGACGGCGGCCTACGTGGTGCTCGCCTCGCTCCTCGCCCCGGGGCTCGCGAACATGGGCGCCTCGGTCGTCGCGGCGCACCTCTTCATCATCTACTGCGCCTCGAAATCGTCGATCACGCCGCCGGTGGCGGTGGCGTCCTACACGGCGGCGGCGATCTGCGGTTCGGACCCCTGGCGGACGAGCCTCATTGCCTTCCGCCTCGGACTGTCCGTGTTCATCATCCCGTACATCTTCGTGTTCTCGCCGGCGCTCCTGGCCGACGGGTCGCTGGTCGAGATCGTCTGGGCCGGGCTCACGGCGACCTTCGGGATCTTCGCCCTCTCGGTCGGCTCCACCGGTTGGCTGAAGGTCGATCTCGTCTGGTACGAGCGGCTGCTGATGATCCTCGTGTCGCTGCCGATGATCTACGCGGGCTGGGGCACGGATATTCTCGGCTTCGTGATGTTCGGCGCGACGCTCGGGCTCATCGCGCTCCGGGTGCGCGTTGCCCGCGGCCGCGTCGCCTCGACGGTGCACTGACGATGCTGGGCAAGACGACCTCCTTCGACCTCCCCGCCGTCCGCGCGCTGTTTCCCGGCGCCGCGCGCTGGACCTATCTCGACGTCGCGGCGCGGGGGCTGATGTCGACCGAAACGCGGGCCGCGATCGACGCGCACCACGACGAGCGGATGCTCGACGGCGGCGACAAGCCGGCGATGTTTGCCGCCCTCGAGGCGGCCCGCGCCGGCTTCGCCCGTATTCTGAACGCCACGCCGGACGAGATCGCGATCACCAAGAACATCTCCGAGGGCCTCAACATCATTGCGACGAGCGTGCCGATGGCGGCCGGCGACAACGTCGTCGTCTGCGCCGCGCGCGAGCATCCGAACAACGTCTATGTCTGGCACCACCTCGCCCGGCGGCGCGGGATCGAGGTGCGCATCGTCGATGACCGGGACGGCGTGATCGACCCGGAGGCGATGATTGCGGCAATGGACGGTCGCACGCGGATCGTCTCCGTCTCGTCGACGAGCTTCCTGCCGGGCTTTCGCACCGATCTCGACACTATCGGCGCGGCGTGCCGCGCGGGCGGCGCCGTCTTCCTCGTCGACGCGGCGCAGTCGGCCGGCATTCTGCATCACGACATGGCGGCGACGCCCGTCGATGCGATGGCGGTGTCGACGCAGAAGGGCCTGATGGGCCTCTACGGGATGGGCTTTCTCTATGTGCGGGCGGAGCTCGCCGAAGGGCTGGACCCGGTCTATCTCGCCCGCTTCGGCGTCGACCTCGGCGATGCGCACGAGGCCGCGACCGGCACGGCCGACTATGCGCTGATGCCGGCCGCCCGGCGCTTCGACCTCGGCAACTACAATTTTCCCGCCGCGATCGCGCTTCTGCCGGCGCTCGACCTCATCGAGCGGGTCGGCACCCCGGCGATCGAGGCGCACGTGATCGATCTCGCGGGCACGCTCGCCGACGGGCTCGCGGACTGCGGCCTGCCGGTGTGGTCCCCACCCACCGCGGCCGCGCGCAGCAGCATGGTGACGCTCGGCCGCGACGAGGCCGACGCCGCCCGCCTCGCACCCTTCGCCGAGGCCCTCGCCGCATCGCGGGTCAAATACTCGGTGCGCCACGGGCGGTTGCGCTTCTCCTTCCACCTCTACAACGACGCGTCCGACGTGGCGGCGGTGCTCGACGTCGCGCGGCGCATGGAATTGCCTCGATGACCCCCAGCGACTACGGCCCGTTTCCCTTTGTCCCGATCACCGAGCGGCCGCGGATCGTCTGGCCCGGCGGCGCCGGCCTCGCGGTCTGGGTCATCACCAACATCGAGTTCTTTCCCCTGACGCGAGCGCTCGCCGGCCATCCCGGCTATCCCAAGGGCAACCCGCCCTCGGTGCGGCCCTGGGCGCAGCGCGATTACGGCAACCGTGTCGGCGTCTGGCGCATCATGGATGCGCTCGACGAGTTCGGTGTCCCGGGCACGGCGACCGTCAATGCCGACATCTGGCGCCACCATCCGCAGATCCTCACCGCCGCGCGCGAGCGGGGCTGGGAGTTCATGGGCCACAACGAGACCAACTCGGTCTGGCTCGACACCGTGCCGGAGGACGAGCAGCGGGCGATCATCGCGCGCTGCGCCGCGACGCTCGAAGAGGCCGGTGGCGTCCGCCCCACGGGCTGGCTTGGAGCCGGGCTCGCCGAAAGCTGGCACACGCTCGATCAGCTGATCGACGAGGGCTTCACCTACGTCGCCGACTGGGTGAACGACGACCAGCCCTATCTCATGGATGTCGGTGGTCGGCAGATCGTCTCGATCCCCTATTCCTACGAGGTGAACGATTCGCCGGTGATCCAATATCGGGCGCAGTCGATTGACGAATTCGAGCTGCTCATTCGCCGCCAGTTCGACGTGCTCCACCGCGAGGGACAGGAGCATGGCCGGGTGATGGCGATTTGCCTCCACCCCTACATCATCGGCGTGCCGCATCGCATCGACGGTCTGCGCCGCGCGCTCGACTACATCGCGTCGCACGACGGAGTTTGGCTGGCGAACGGGCGGCAGATCGTCGAGCACTATCTGTCGACGCTGCCGCGGTGAGCTCAGAGCCTGTCGGCGATCCACTGGGCGCAGTCGAACAGGGCGAGATCGCGTCCGCGCCCGGCGACGACCTGCAAGCCGACCGGCATCCCTTCGACCCGCTCCGGCAGCGGCAGGCTGAGGGCCGGAACATGCAGCGCGGTCCACGGCAGGCAGTAGGTCGAGGCGCCCGTGGAGGCGATGCCGAGCGAGGCGATGCCTTTCGCCGCCGGCGCGACGACGCAGTCGACCGCATCGAACCAGTCCGCGCTCGCCGCGCGGGCGGCTTCAAGGTCGGCGAGGGCTGCGACGTAAGTCGTATGATCGATGCGCTGACCCTCGGCGAGGCGGCCGTTGCGCAGGTCCTCGCTGAGGAGATGGTAGTGCGTGCGCCGCTCGCTGGCGAGCGAGCGGACGATTTCGTAGGCCGAGACGGTGCGCTGCGCCTTGGCGAGCCGCGACATGTCCACCGGGAGGGCGACGTCGCGCACCTCGGCGACGACGCCGAGCCGGGCGAACGCCGCTTCCAGAGCGTCGGCGGTCGCCGGCTCCATCTCGTCCCACCGGGCGGTGCGGCAGACGCCGATGCGCAGGCGCCCGCCGTCGCCGCGCGGCAGGGTGAACGGCGCTTCGAGCAGCGCGTCGCGCAGGAGGGCGCAGCTTGCGACCGTGCCGGCGAAGAGGCCGACCGTGTCGAAGCTGGGCGAGGACGGTTTCACGCCGACGATCCCCATGATGCCGAAGGTCGGCCGGTAGCCGACCACGCCGCAATAGCTGGCGGGCCGGATGGTCGAGCCCGTCGTCTGCGTGCCGATCGCGAGCGGCACCATGCCGTCGCCGACCGCCGCACCCGACCCGCTGGAGGAGCCGCCCGGCGTACGGGCGAGGTCGTGCGGATTGCGCGTTTCGCCCGGCACCCGGTGGGCGAACTCGGCCGTGACGTGCTTGCCGAGGATCAACCCGCCCGCCGCGCGCACCGCGGCGACCGGCGCGGCGTCGATCGCCGGCTGGTGGTTCGCGTAGATCGGCGAGCCGTAGCGCGTCGGCATGTCGGCCGTGTCGATGACGTCCTTGATGCCGACCGGGAGGCCGTGCAGCAGCCCCTGGCGCGGCGTTCGGTCCAGCGTGCGGGCGGCATCGAGCGCCGCCCCGGGGTCGATGTGGGTCCAGGCCTTCACGTCGCCCTCGCGCGCCTCGATCCGCTCGAGGAGCCGGCGCACCAGTGCTTCGCACGTCAGCGTGCCGGCCTCGATGGCACGGGCGAGGGCGAGGGCGTCGAGCGGCTCGGGGCGGGCAAGCGTCGCGGTCATCGGCGGCTCCTTCCGGTACGGGCGCGGCGGCATGAGCATCCCCAGCGCTTTGCATGCTTCGATGGTATTGGTATGGTGCTGGTATGCCAACTGGCGAAAACGACATGATGCTGAAATCGCGCCTCGACGACCCGGCCGAACCGGAGGCTGCGGTGGGCACGCAATCGCTCGCCATCGCGCGGGGCGTCGCCCGTCGCCTCGCCGAGCAGAGCCGCGCTGCGCTTCCCGAAGACGTGGTGACGCTCGCCCGCCTGACGATCCTCGACACCGTCGGCGCCGTCCTCTCGGGCATCCAAACCCCGCCCGCGCTCGCCGCGCTCGCCGCCGTTGGGGACGAGGCGGGCCCGGCGCCGGTCCTCGGCAGCGCCTGCACCCTCACCCCTCGCGCCGCCGCGCTGGTCAATGCGACCGCCGGCCATGCGCTCGACTTCGACGACTGCAATCTGCAGATGCCCGGCCACGTCTCCGTGGTGATCGTCCCGGCGCTGTTCGCTCTGCTCGCTCACCCGGGCGCGATCCCGGATGAGGCGGACGTGGTGCGGGCGATCGTCGCCGGCTTCGAGGCCGGCTGCCTGTTCGGCCAAACCATCGCGCCCGGTCACTATGCCGCCGGCTTTCACGCCACCGGTACCATCGGCACCCTCGCCGCGGCCGGCGCCGTCGCCACTCTGATGGGGCTCGACGAGACGACCACGGCGCAGTCCTTCGCGATCGCGATGACGATGGCGGCGGGCCTCAAGGGCACGTTCGGGACGATGGCGAAGCCGCTCCACGCGGGCCGGGCCGCGGAGAACGGCCTCCTCGCCGTGCGTCTCGCGGCGGCAGGGCTCGAAACCTACGAAGACCTCTTCGAACGGCCGCAGGGTTTCGCGGCGACGCATGCGCCCGCCGTGCCGGCGCCACTCGGGGCGGCGGGCGGGTACTTGATCCGCCACAACCTCTTCAAGTTCCACGCCGCCTGCTACGGCACGCAGGCTGCGATCGATTGTGCCGCCCGCGCGCTCGGCGACGTCGTTCCGGCCGAGGTTCGCTCCGTCGAGCTCGAAACGTCGGAAACGAATCGGAATACCTGCAGCATCGGCGTCCCGGCTTCCTCGGCGGAGGCGCGCTTCAGCCTCGCCCACTGCATCGGCATGGGAGCTGCCGGCCGCGACACCGCCGATCCCGCCGCCTATGAGGAGACGCTCGCCGATCCGGCCGTCGTCGCTTTCCGCGACCGCGTCCGGATCGCCTACCGGCCGGACGACGAGATTACGCGCGCCCGCCTCACGGTGACGCTGGAGGACGGGACCCTGCGGCAGGTGGAGGCGGACGCCGCCGCGCCGCCGGCCGATGGCGCGGCACACCGCCAGCGGCTCGAGGCGAAGTTCCGCTCGCTCGCCGCAAGCGTCATCGGAGCGGATCGGGCGGAGACCGTCGTCGCCGCGGCGGCGGGGCTGAGGACGGCCGCCGACGCGCGGGCCCTCGTCGCCGAAACGGTTCTGCCGGCGCACGGGGCGTGATGGACCTGTCGCTCGACGTCGCCGGGCTGCGCCTCGCGCATCCCTTCATCCTCGGGTCCGGCCCGATCGGCGTCAGGGCGGACGATCTCGTCGCCTTCGGGCGCGTCGCCGGCGCCATCGTCACCAAGTCGATCTCGGCGGCGCCGTCGCCGGGCAGCCCGCAGCCGCGCATCGTCAAGCTGCCCGGCGGAGGAATGATCAACTACGAGGGTGGCCCCAACCCCGGCATCGATGCGTTCTGCGCCACGCTGCGCGAGGTGCGGGCGGACGTGCCGTGCCCGATCATCGGCTCCGTTTCGCCGCGCACGCTCGCACGCGACGCTTCGCTGGAGCGCCTCGCCGAGCGCTTCGTCGCCGCCGGTGCCGACGCGTTCGAGCTCGACTTCAAATATGTCTACGACATGGTCGATGGCCGGCGCGATTTCGAGCCGGCCACGATCGCGCGCGTCGTGGAGCGGGTGCGGACGGCGACGGGGCGGCCGGTGATCGCCAAGCTCGCGCACGGCGCGCTGCCGCTGCCCGATCTCGCCAAGGCCGCCGAGGATGGCGGCGCGGCGGCGATCAGCGCGATCAACACGATCTTTCCGGCGATGCGGATCAGCCTGAAGAGCCGCCGGCCGATGCTGTCGATGGGCGTCGGTGGTCTCTCCGGCACCCCGGTGAAGCCGATCGCGCTCGCGGCCGTCTACGTGCTGCGCCAGGCGACGGCCCTGCCGATTCTCGGCATCGGCGGCATCGCGACGGGCGCCGACGCCGCCGAGTTCATGCTGGCCGGAGCGAACGCGGTCGAGGTCTACACCGCCGCGCAGCTCGACGGCCCGGGGCTCTTCCCCCGCCTCGTCGAGGAGTTCGCGGCGGCGCTCGCCGGCATGGGGGCTGCGGGGCCGGCCGAGATCGTCGGCGCCGCACAGGGCCACGCACCAAAGACGGTCGACCGACAATGGGACGCGCTGGGATTGGCGCAGGACGAGGCATGATATGATCGACATGACGATCCGCGGTGGCACCATCGTCTCGGAAGAGGGGCGGATGCGCGCCGACGTCGCCGTGCACGAGGGCCGCATCGTCGCGGTCGGCGAGAGCGCCGCGATGCCGGACGCGCGCGAGACGATCGACGCCGAGGGCCTCCTGGTCCTGCCGGGCGTGATCGACATCCACGTTCACTTCCGCGATCCGCCGGGCGACAATCCGGCGGAGGACTGGCAGTCCGGCACCGCGGCGGCGGCCGCGGGCGGCGTCACCACCATCTTCGAGATGCCGAGCACGGATCCGGCGACCGACACCGTCGCCCATCTCGAGGTGAAGCGCCGCATCGCCGAGGCGAAGTCGCACGTCGACTACGGCATCTACGGCCTCCTGGGGCGCGACAATCTCGCCGACCTGCCGGCGCTCGCCGAGGCCGGTGTCGCGGGCTTCAAGTGCTTCATGAGCAGCTCGATCACCGGCAAGCTGCCGCCGCCGGACGACGGGACGATGCTCGCCGCCTTCGAGGTCATCGCGAAGACCGGCAAGCGCTGCATCGTCCACGCGGAAAACCTCTCGGTGGTGACGCGGGCGGAGCGGCTGTTGCGCGAGGCGGGGCGGACGGACGGGCGGGCGCATCCGCTGTCCCGTCCCGGCGTTGCCGCGGCCGAGGCGGTCTCGCGCGCCATCGTGTTCGCCGAGGCGACCGGAATGCGCCTCCACATCGCGCACGAAAGCTCGGCCAACGCGCTCCCCTACATCGCCGCCGCGAAGGCGCGCGGGCTCGACATCACCGTCGAGACCTGCCCGCAATATCTCCTCTTCACGGCGGAGGATTTCGACTGGCTCGGCGGGCTTCTGCGCTGCAACACGCCGGTGCGCGAGGCCGGCCACGACGCCGCGCTGTGGCAGGCGATCGATCTCGGCCTGATCGACGCGATCGCCACCGACCACGCCCCGCACCCCGCCGACAAGAAGACCCGTAACGACATCTTCGACAACGCGTGCGGTCTTCTCGGCGTCGAGACCTCGCTGCCGCTGATGCTGACGGAGGCTCACGGCGGGCGGCTCTCCATCGAGCGCCTCGTCGGTCTGATGAGCGCGATGCCGGCGCGGATCTTCGACCTGTGGCCGTCCAAGGGCGTGATCCGCCCCGGCGCCGATGCCGACATCGTGCTCGTCGATCCGGATGCGACGTGGACCATCGACCGCGCGGCGCTGAAGTCGAAGGACACGACGACCGCTTGGCACGGCCGTGCCGTGACGGGACGCGTCGCGCGGACCTTGGTGCGCGGGCGAACGGTGTTCGCCGACGGCGAGGTGGTCGGCCCGCCGGGCTACGGCCGCGAGGTCCGGCAGGACACCGCGGCGCCCCACCCGCCCGCAAGGCCGCCTCGGCCGCTGCCACCCGACGCGATTCAGACCATGCTGAGGATGCCATGAGCCTCACCCGGACCTCGATGCGCGAGATCGACACCTCGGCCGCGCTCGACCTCTCCCGCCGCCTGTTCCAGGCCCTGGAAGCCTGCGCCACCGACGGGCGCGGCATCACGCGGATGCCGTGGGGGCCGGGCGAAGCGGCAGCGCACGCGCTCCTGCGCGACGCGGGGGAGGCGGCCGGGCTGGAGGCGTCGGTCGACGCGGCCGGCAACCTCTACCTGACGCTCCCCGGCCGCGACCGCACCGCGCCGCGCTGGATGTCCGGCTCGCACGTCGACACCGTGCCGGACGGCGGCAACTTCGACGGTGCGGCCGGCGCCGTCGCCGCGCTGGCGGCGGCGGTCGCGCTGAAGGAGGCCGGCCACGTCCCGCGCTGCGACGTCACCGCGATGGTGATCCGCGCCGAGGAGGTGTCGAGCTGGTTCACCGGTCACACCGGCGGTCATCTCGGCAGCCGCGCCGCGCTCGGCCTCCTGTGGCCGGACGAGCTGACCACCGCCCATCACATCGCGCTCGACAAGCCCGTCGGGGAGGTGATCGACGACGCGGGCTTCGATGCGCGCGCGCTGCGCGACGGCCCGCCGCACCTCAGCGCCGCGAACGTCGCCGGCTTCCTCGAGATCCACATCGAGCAGGGGCCGGTGCTGATCGACCGCGAGCTGCCGATCGGCATCGTCACCGGGATTCGCGGCACGGTGCGGCTGCGCGAGGCCCGCTGCGTCGGCGCCTACACCCATTCCGGCGCGGTGCCGCACGAGCTGCGCCAGGACGCCGTGCTCGCGACCGTCGCGCTGGCCCACCGGCTCGACGAGGCGTGGTCGGAAGCGCGCGCGACGGGCGAGGATCTCGTCGTCACGATGGGTAAGATCCACACCGATCGTGCGGTCGAAAGCCTTTCGAAGGTTCCCGGCGAGTGCGCCTTCACGCTCGACATCCGCAGCCAGTCCGCCGCGACGCTGTCGCGCATGAAGGCGCTGGTGGAGAGCGCGGCCGAGACGATCGGTGCCGAGCGTCGGGTGAGGTTCGAGCTGGGGCGGATCGCTGTCGGCAAGCCGGCGCCGATGGACGAGACGCTGCGTGCGATGATGCGCGAGGTCTCCGCCGATCTCGCCATTCCGACCGACGATGTCGCCTGTGGGGCGGGCCACGATTCGGCCGACTTCCACCACGCCGGCATTCCGGCGGCGATGATCTTCGTCCGCAATACCGGCGGCAGCCACAATCCGTCCGAACACATGGAGATGTCCGACTACGCCGAGGCGCTCCGCGTCCTCACCGAAACGCTGCGTCGCCTCACCGCCTGACGGCTCGCGCGGCGATGGCGGGATCGCCGTCGTCGCCCATCGGGGGGCGTCGCCGCTCAGAGCAGGGCGCGGAGCGACTTGAGGAACGGCTCGAGGAAGCGGGAGGTGGGACGGGCGGAGTTGGTGGAGACCGTCACGTTCATCATGACGGCAGGCGAGAATGGCCGCGAAACGAGGCCTCTGAAGATGTTCCATTGGACGAGGCCGTCCACCAGCGCGATCCCGAGCCCGCCCGAGACGAGAGGGACGGCGCCGACCGACGACGAGATCTGGATGGAGACGTCGCGTGTCAGCCCATATTGCTCGAAGGCGCGGTTGAGAGAGGGTCCGACATCGGCATGATTTCCGTAGGAGATGATCGGCCGGCCAACGAGATCGTGCGGGGTGACTTCCGTCTTCTCGGTCAGCGGATCGTCTTCGCGCATCACCGCCATGATGCGCACGCCCGCCAGGATTTCGGTGCGGACCGTCGGCGCCTGGATCGGTGACAGCGTGACCGCGAGGTCGATGTCGCCGATGATGAGCTGTTCGGTGATCTCCTTCTTCGGCAGAGCGTGGAGGTGCACCTTCACGGTGGGATGCGCCTTGCGGAAGGTGAGCAGCGCCTCGGCGAGAACGGAGTAGGTGACGGGGGCGCTGGCGCCGATGCGCAGGAGGCCGACCTTTCGCTCACCGATGGTGCGGGCGAGATTCTTCAGGACTTCCATCTCGCGGAAGACGCGGTCGGCATCTTCGTAGAGAAGATTGGCCTCCATGGTGGGCACCAATCGTCCGCCGATCCGCTCGAACAGTTTGTAGCCGAGCTGGCTTTCGAGATGATGCAGCACCTTGCTGGCGGCCGGCTGCGACACCGCCAGCGAGTTGGCGGCCGCCGTCACGGAGCCGTCGCGCATGATCGCGCGAAAAACTTCCAGCTGCCGAGCGTTCATGCATGCGTCTCCCGGCGGGACCGAAGCGTCGCGGACCGGCCGTCCATAACCATGGGTTAGGTTATACCCAGCGTTTTCGATTTGTCACAATCACCCGCCGGTGTGAACCTGATCGTGCTGAGCGCGGCACGTCTCAGCTGTTCAGTGGATTGAGATGCAGCCTCGGTTTGTGCGTCTTTGCGAAGAAGAGCGGAAGGCGGTCTCCATGACGATCGACGGCGCGTGCGTCGAGGTCTTGGAGGGCGACACGGTCTTGACGGCGCTGATGATGCATCGCGGCTTCGCCGGCCACTCGCCCTTCGGCGACGGGCGGCGTGCCGGCTTCTGCATGATGGGCGCCTGCCAGGATTGCTGGGTCTGGACGGGCGAGGGCGACAGGCTGCGCGCCTGTTCCAGCCCGATCCAGGACGGCATGGACATCCGCACCGAAGCGCCGAAGGGCTTATGGCCGATCCCCGGATAATCATCGTCGGGGCGGGGCCCGCGGGCACGCGCGCGGCAGAAGTCCTCGTCGCCGCCGGGCTGCGGCCGACCGTCGTCGATGAGGGATCGCGCAGCGGCGGGCAGATCTATCGACGTCCGCCACCGAATTTCACGCGCAGCCACGACGCTCTCTACGGTACGGAAGCGGCGAAGGCCCGCGCCGTCCACGCGGCGTTCGACGCGCTGGGCGACAGGATCACCTATCGGCCGGAGACCCTCGCCTGGGCGATCAAGGACGATCGGCTGCATGCGCTCAAGGGATCGCGCAGCGAAGCGCTTGCCTACGATGCTCTGCTTCTGGCTCCCGGCGCGACGGACCGGGTGATGCCCTTGCCGGGCTGGACGCGACCCGGCTGCTATTCCCTCGGCGCGGCCCAGATCGCCCTGAAGGCGCAAGGCTGCGCCATCGGCGAGCGCGTGGTCTTTCTCGGCACGGGGCCGCTGCTCTATCTCGTCGCCTACCAGTATATGCGGGCGGGGCACGCTCCGGCCGCGGTCCTCGACACCTCGTCCTATGGCCAGCAATTGTCCGGGCTCGCGCTGATGGCGGCGCGGCCGGGACAGCTCCTCAAAGGTGTGCGGTTGCTTCGTGCGCTGCGGCGAGGGGGCGTGCCGGTGCTGCGCAACGTCGAGCCGCTGGAAGTGCTGGGCGATGCGCACGGCGTGGACGGCGTCCGTTTCCGCGATGCCGACGGATCGGAGCGCCGGCTCGCCTGCACGGCGGTCGGCATGGGCTACCATCTGCGGGCGGAGAGTCAGCTGGCGGATCTGGCAGGTTGCGAGTTCCGCTTCGATCCGGCGGTGCAGCAATGGCTGCCGCAGACCGATGCGATGGGGCGAAGCTCCCGTGCCAACGTCTATCTCGCCGGTGACGGCGCGCGACTGCTGGGTGCCGATGCGGCCGAGACGGCCGGCCGGCTTGCGGCTTGCGCCATGCTGGCCGACCTGGGGCATCGGCAGGACGCCCGGACGGTCGCCCGGTTGCAGCGCGCCATGAAGCGGCACGCGCGGTTCGCCGAGGGTGTGGCGCGCGCCTTTCCCTGGCCCCATGCGCTTGCCGCCGAGCTTCCCGACGCCACGCTGGTCTGTCGCTGCGAGGCGATCACGGCTGGGGAGTTGCGCGCCAGCGTGACGGCCTTGGGAGCGCCGGAGGTCAACCGCGCCAAGGCGTTTTCGCGGGTCGGGATGGGGCGCTGCCAGGGTCGGTTTTGCGGGCTCGCGAGCCAGGAAATCGTGGCTGCGGCCTGTAAGGGGCGCGTCGAGGCGGCCGGCAGGCTGCGCGGCCAGGCGCCCGTCAAACCGCTCCCGATCGCGCTTCTCGGAGAGGACGGCCGTGGCTGAGCCGAGGCGGCGGGCGGATGTCGTCATCGTCGGCGGCGGCATCGTCGGATGCTCCACCGCCTTCTTTTTGCGCCAGCGCGGCCTATCCGTCGTCGTGCTGGAGCGCTGGCTTGTCGGCCAGCAGGCGAGCGGCACCAATTTCGGCAACGTGCGCCGGCAGGGGCGCTATCTGCCGCAGCTGCCGCTTGCCAACCGCTCGCGTGAGATCTGGGGGCGCATTCGAGAGCTGACCGGGTCGGACGTCGAGTTCATGCCTGTCGGGCACGTGCGCTTCCTGTGGAGTGAGGAGCAGATCGACGTCGTCGAAGCGTATCGGCGCGAGGCGGCGACATACGGCTTGGAGCTCCACATCTTGGGCCGCAACGCGATCCGCGAGAAGTTCCCGTTCGTCGGGCCGGAGGCGATCGCGGGCTCCTGGTCGCCGCATGACGGGCACGCGAACCCGCGTCTCGTCTCGCCGGCGTTCGCCCGCGCCGCGAGGCGTGACGGGGCGGAGATCGTCGAAAATTGCGATGTCCTCGCCGTCGAGAAAGTAGGCGAGGATTTCCTCGTTTCGACCGCCCAGGGGGACTATCGCGCGCCGGTCGTCATGATCGCCGCCGGGGCATGGGCGGCCGGGCTCTCCGCGGCATTCGGGCAGCCGGTGCCGCTCAAGGCCGGCGGGCCTCAAATGGGCGTCACGGAGCCGCTTCCCTATTTCGTCCATCCCGTCGTCGGCGTGGCCACCGCGACGGCCGAAGAGGTCATCTATCTGCGTCAGATCCCACGCGGCAATGTCATCTTCGGCGGCGTCCGGCGCGGGCCCGCGTCGCTCGGAGCGGAGCGGGCGAAGTATGATCCCGACGGCGTCTTCGCTCAGTTTCGGCAGGTTCTGCGCCTCGCTCCCAGTCTGAGCCATGCGCGGCTGATCCGCACCTGGTCCGGTGTGGAAGGCTACATGGACGACAATATTCCGGTGATGGGCGCGAGCGGCAAAGTCGCGGGCCTCTACTACGCCTTCGGCTTCTCCGGCCACGGCTTTCAGACCGGGCCGGGTGTCGGCGACGTGATGGCCGAGCTCATCGCCACGGGCCGCACGACGACGCCGATCGACGACTTTCACATTCGCCGCTTCGGCGAAGGTGGTGATGCCGGCTCGCCCGGCTGAGGACGGCCACGCGCGGGCGGTTGGTCGGCGCTCGGAAGCCGTCCCGGCCGATCAGCCGTGGCGCGTGGGGTCGGCGGCGGGAGAACCGGAATCCGCCGTTTGAAACGGCGTCTCCGTCGTGCGGCGGACCATGTAGAGGCCCGGGTTTTCCAGGGGTTTGAAGCCGAACTTCTTGTAGACGTCGTGCGCGTCTCGCGTGGCGAGCAGCCAGTAGTGCACGTTCGCCAGAGCCGGATGGTGCAGCACCGTGTCGGTCAGCAGGCTGCCGAGGCCCTGTCTGCGATAGGCGGCATCGATGATGACATCACGGAGATAAGCGAACATCGCGCCGTCGGTGATGACCCGACAGAAGCCGACGAGCGACCCGCTGTCCGCATAGAGTCCGAATGTCAGGGACGCTTCGATGGCCTGAACGAGCCGTTCATGCTCGAGGTCGCTTGCCCAATAGGTATCGCGGAGCATCGCCAGCAACTTGGGAACGTCGAGGCGTTCGCGGTCGGTGCTGACGACGAACGACCCGTGCCGCCATTCGCTGGGCTGCGTTTCGCGAAACTGCAGGACCATTCGACGCTCCGACCTTTGACAGATGTGAGAGTAGGCGACACGGACGAGAAAATGGCGCACCCCGGTGCGAGACCGGGGTGCGCCGTTCGTGCTGGAGGACGAGAGGGCGAAGCCGCTACTGCGCGGCCGTCAGAGAGGCCGAGTCGGCCATCGTCGCCTCCGTCGGCCACGGCTCGTAGCTGATCCCATCGCGCTCGGCGACGATGACGCTTTGATAATAAAGAGGAATCGCGGCGACATCATCCATCGCGATCTTCATGGCCTCTGCAAGCAGAGCGTGGCGCTTTTCCGCGTCGAGCTCGGACAGGGTGGCGTCGAGGACCTTGTCCAGCTCCGGGTTGCTGTAGTTGCCGCGGTTGTAGGCGCCGAGCCCCCGAGCGTCGTCATGGGTGTGCAGGGTCGACTGCAGCACGAGCGCTTCGCCCCGCGTGTCGCTCCACCCGGTGAGCAGGGCGCTGAACTGAGGGCCGCCCGGCTGCGACAGGTTCACCTTGGGGAAGAAGATCGACGCCGGCATGGTCTGCACGTCGATCTTGAGGCCGAGGCGGGACAACATCTGACCGAGCGCCTGGCACACTTGCGCATCGTTCAGATAGCGATCGTTGGTGCAATTGATCGTCAGGGCGAAGCCGTCGGGATAGCCGGCCTCGGCGAGAAGCGCCTTGGCCGCGGCGAGATCGACCTCGGGAACCTCGACACTGTCGTTGTAGCCGGCCAGGAAGTCCGGAGCGAGCTGCCCGGCCGGCGCGGCGAGACCGTTCATCACGCGATCGCTGATCGCCTTGCGGTCGATGGCCATGGACATCGCGCGACGCACCCGCACATCCTTCATCGGATTCTCGATCGGGTTGCCGGCTTTGTCGGTGACCTGGGGCGACTGGTCGCGGCCGCTGTCGACCGTCAAGGCCATGACGCGCAGCGACGGCGTCGTGACGATCTTGAAGCCGGGATCATTCTTGATCCGATCGACGAGCTGCGGCTGAACGTAGTCGATGAGGTCCACGTCGCCGCCGAGAAGGGCGGCGAGACGCGCCGGATCATTGGGCAGGAAACGGAACGTGACGTGGTCCCATTTGGCTTTCTCGCCCCAATAGTCGTCGTTGCGCTCGAGGAGAAGATGGTCGCCTGCTTGGTACTCGACGACCTTGTAAGGCCCGGTCCCGATGGCGGCCTTGCCGGAATTGAAGTCTTCCGTGGTGGCGCTCTCGGCGATCTCGGCGGGAATGATCTCGATGGCGGAGACGTTGGAGGCCAGCAGCGGCTGGGGAGACGAGGTGGTGATGATGACGGTGTGCTCGTCCTCGGCCTCGACCGAAACCACGCCCGGAATGGCCCCGGTGAAGGGACTTCCCGCCTTGATCGTTTTGACGCGGTCGAACGAGGCGACCACATCATCGGCCGTCAGGGGCGAACCATCCTGGAACGTCACGCCGTCGCGCAGGACGAAGCGCCATTTGGTCGGCGAGTCGTTGCTCCAGGACTCGGCCAGTCCCGGATGCACCTTCAGCTGCCGATCCTTTTTCGTCAGCCCGCCATAGATATGGTCGTAGTAGGCGACGTTGGCGTCGGTCCAGGCAAAGTGCGGATCCATTTGGATCTCCGTCCGGACACCGATCGTCAGATCCGTGGCCAAGGCCGGCGTCGCGATCATGACTGCCGCAACGAAGACAGAGGCAAGTAACTTCTTCATCCACGTTCCTCATATTGTCTCGAGTGGCGCGCATCTATGGCGACGTTCCTCGACACCTTGGCTGCGCGGGCGCGTCGAGCACCTCCTTCGCCGGGCTCCGGCCGGAGAGGACATTCGCCGCGGACATGCATCGTCAGGTCTTGCTTTGCGACCTGTCCAATCGCGTTTGATCGAGGCTTGATAACCACGCGTTATGGCTCACCACGGCGGGGGAGAGGGCCCTCCGCCCGTTGCCGCAATGCTGTCGCGACATGTGACGCGGGGCCAAAGCCACCCGATGCGCGCCGCTTCGGACATATATCCTGGTTATGGGCTAGCCACCCGAATTCATTGGTAAAGGCCGAGCGCTGTTGGGACAGTTCATGGACCGTCGCCGTGGCCCGTGCGGGAAGGGGACATGAACCAATCCAGGACCGCGACCGAAACTCTGGCAGAATGGGGTGCGCAAACCCCAGGCGATTGGACGCCTGCGTGTCGCCACAGCGCGAAGCGGGCGTTCATCGACACGGTCGCGTGCATGTTCGCGGGAGCGGGCGAGCCCGTCACGCAGCGGACGAGCGCGGCGGTCGGGCGCTGGGGAAGCGGTCCGGCTCGGCGCGTGGGCGGCGGCGGGCAAGCGGCGCCGTGGGCGGCTCTCGTCAATGGAACGGCGGCCCACGCGCTCGACTACGACGACGTTCTGCAGCCGGCGCTCGCGCACATCAGCGCGGGGCTCGTCCCGGCGATCCTGGCGCTCGCCGAGGAGACGGGTGACGTCTCCGGCGCGCGCTGTCTCGACGCCTACGTCGTCGGCATTGAGATCGCCGCCCGGCTCGGCGAGGCGCTCAACATCTCGCACTATTCGCGCGGATGGCACACCACGCTGTCGATCGGGGCGCCCGCCGTGGCCGCCGCCTGCGCGCGACTGATCGGGCTCGATGCCGGCCAAACCGCCCACGCGCTCGCTCTGTCCACCAGCATGGCCGGCGGGTCGAAACGCCAGTTCGGCAGCATGGCGAAGCCGCTGCATGCGGGACTGGCGGCGAAGAACGGGCTGGTCGCCGCTTCGCTGGCGGCCGCCGGTGTCGACGCCGCGCGGGACGTGTTCGAGGGCGAATGGGGCCTGCTCGGCATGACGGCCGATCCGGACGCTCCCGGGTTCGCCGGACTCGAGAGGCGGCTGGAGGGGCCGGCGGCGCTCGAACAACACGGCCTTTGGGTCAAGGCCTATCCGGCCTGCGCGAGTGGGCACCGGCCGATCGAAGCCGCGATCGCGCTGCACGATAGGGGCGTCCTTGCCGACGACGTCGACACGCTGACGGCGCACGTGTCGCCGATGGCCAAGGCGAACTTGCGGTTCGTTTCTCCCGAGACACCTTCGCAGGCGAAGTTCTCGCTGACGTTCTGCGTCGGCGCCGCTCTGATCGATGGGCACGCCAATCTCGCGACGTTCCAGCCGGAGCGCATCGGCCGTCCCGACATCGCGTCGCTCGCCGAGCGGATGCGGATCGAGATCGACCCCGCGCTCGAAGATCAGGCGATGGATCGTGGAGAATTCGATCGCTGCACCGTCGAGGTGCTGCTGCGCGATGGTACCTCGGCGACCGAGACGTCGGTCGTGCCGGCGGGGTTTCCCGGCAAGCCGCTGAGCGACGCCGCGCTGCGCCAGAAATTTCTCGAGTGCACCGGCCGCGTGCTGGGCGCGTCCGTGCAGGAAGAGCTCTGGGGCGCGCTGGAGACGTTCGATCGCGCCGACGGGCCGGCCGCGATCACTCGCTTCTTCGCGATTCCATGATGCGTTGCCGCGACCGATCCGGTTGTCCGGCCGCCCTGATGACGAGGCCACGATGAAGATTCGCCGCATCCCGGAGTTGCCAGAGCCGCAACATACTTCGTGGTGGCTGGACGAGGCGTTGGAGCAGGAGAAGGGTGCGCCCCCGGCGCCGGCGCTATCGGGCGAGCTGACGGTGGACGTCGTCATCGTCGGTGGCGGATTTGCGGGATTGTGGACCGCTTTCCTGCTGAGCCGGAAGAATCCGACGCTGTCGATCGCGCTGATCGAGGCGGCGATTTGCGGCTCGGGGGCAAGCGGCAAGAACGGGGGGATGGTGTCGGGCTACTGGGCGCGTCTGCGCGCCATGTCGACGCTGTTCGGTGACGACAACGCCCTCGCGATCGCCCGTGCCGGCACCCGCGCTCAATCGGAGATCCGCGAGTTCGCGTCGAGCTGCGGAACGGATCTGTGGTGGCGCGACGGAGGCAGCCTGCGCATCTCCACCCACCCCCAGCAGGACGCGCGCATCCGCGACTGGCTGAGCGAGGCACGGCGGCTCGGCGTCGAAGACACGCTGGTGAAGCTGTCGCCGGAAGAATTGCAGACCTACTGCCGTTCGCCGAAGTTCCGCGGGGCGGTGAAGTTCGCGGAGGGGGCGAGCGTCCATCCCGCCCGTCTGGCGCGGGCGCTGCGCAAGGCGATGATGGCGCAGGGTGTCAAGCTCTACGAGCAGACACCGATGACGGCGCTGGAGCGGGGCACCCCGTCGCGGATCACGACGCCGGGCGGCGTCGTGATCGCCCGCGACGTCGTGCTGACGATCAACGCCGGGCTCGCCCAGTGCCGCGAGTTCGAAGCCGCGATCGCCCAATTCTCCAGCTACGTCGCGATGACCGAGCCGGCGACCGAGGCGCTTCAGGCGGTGGGCTGGAGCGGCGACTATGGGATGACCGATCTGCGCACCTTCTTGCGCTATGCGCGCAAGACGCCGACCGACCGTGTGCTGATGGGGAGCGGCAACGGTCCGATCGCCTCCGGCACCGACTTCACCTCGGACCTTCTCAACCGGCACGAGCCGACGCTGCAGCGCACGGACAGGATCCTCGGCGAACTGGTGCCGGGGCTCGCCGACGTCGGCATCACCAAGCACTGGGGCGGTGCGGTGGATGTGTCGTCGGATCGTTTGCCGTTCTTCGGCACCTTGCCGAACAGCCGCATCCACTATGCCGCCGGCTTCACCGGCCACGGCGTGAACGCGACGCACATGGCCGGCCAATGTCTGGCGTCCTTCGTGCTCGGCGAGAAGAACGATTGGACCAGCCTGGCGCTGTGCAACCGGGAGCTGGCAAAGCTGCCGCCGGAGCCGTTTCGAACGATCGGCGGGCGCGCCGTCCGCTGGGGCCTCGTCAGCTGCGAAAAGGCGCAGGAGGAGGGCGTCACGCCGTCTCTGGCCGCACGCGTCCTCGCCAAGATGCCGGAGATGCTTCACCTCAAGATCGGCACGCGATGACGTTCCGCTTCGTAGCGGTCGTGCATAACCCTGGGTTTGAGAGCGGCACGACGAAGTCATTGGACCAATGCTGAGGTGTGCTGCAACCTCTCGGCCAACCATCAAGGGTTGGACGCTCCGCGGGGAATTGCGCTGCCGACACGATGCGGCGAGCGGCTCGGCACGGGCCGAGCTGCCGCGTCGGCGAGGGTCGTGTTCGGTGTGGTAGGTGCTTCGCTGCCTGGTAGCGGTCAGGCAGGCTCGTATTGAGACGCGTTTGGCTCGGGAATGGGAGAGTTGTCGTTGGGGTGGTTCATTGCCCGGAGGCTCGGCCAGTTTCTTCTTCTCCTCTTCGTCATGTCGCTCGTCGTCTTCGTCGCGCTGTTCGCGCTCGGCAACCCGGTCCTGAACTTCATCAACCCGTCGTCCCCGCCGGACGTCGTCCGCCAAGCGATCCACAATCTGGGTCTCGATCAGCCCGCCTATATCCAATATTTCCGCTTCCTCTCCGGGATCGCGCACGGCGATCTCGGCAACTCCTACACGTCCGGACGTCCCGCCCTGCGGCTCATCCTGGAGCGGCTGCCGGCGACGCTCGAGCTGTCGCTCGGCGCCATGCTGATCGCGACGCTGGTCGGCATACCGCTGGGGCTCGGCGCGGGATACCGTCCCAATTCGCTCGTCGGGCGGTTCGTTGAAGGCTTCTCGCTGCTCAGCGTCAGCCTGCCGACCTTTTGGATCGGCCTCATGTTGATCATCGTCTTCGCCATCGAAACGGGGATCTTTCCGGCGGGCGGGCGGGGACCGACGACCGACCTCCTCGGCATGAAAGTGAGCTTCACCTCCCTGGAGGGACTGCGTCACCTGTTCCTGCCGGCGCTCAATCTCTCGCTGTTTCCGATGGCGCTCGCCATGCGGCTGACACGGGCGAGCGTGGAGGAGAGCCTGCGCATGAACTTCGTGCGGTATGCCCGCGCCAAAGGTCTCCCACCGCGCCGGATCCTGTCCGTCTACGTGCTGAAGAACGTTCTGCCTTCGCTGGTCACCGTGATGGGCATGGTGCTCGGCGGATTGCTGGCCTTTTCGGTGATCACGGAGTCGATCTTCGCCTGGCCGGGCACCGGCAAGCTGGTGATCGACGCGATTCAGATCTCCGACAGGCCGGTGATCATCGCCTATCTCCTGTTCACGGTCTTCATCTTCAGCACGATCAACCTGCTCGTCGACATCGTCTGCGCGGTGCTCGATCCACGCATCTCGCTACGGGGGGCGGCGTCATGAAGAGCGTCGTCAGGCGCTATTTCGCCAATCGCGCGACCCTCGGCGTCGCGATCCTCCTGGTGTGCGTCGGTGCGGCGGTGTTCGCGCCCTTTCTCGCCAATCAGAACCCGTACGATCTCGCCCAGCTCAACATCATGGATTCGGGGCTGCCGCCGGGCTCGGAGGGCTGGGACGGCCACTACTATTGGCTCGGCACGGACGAGCAGGGGCGCGATCTTCTCAGTGCCATCCTCTACGGCCTGCGCGTGAGCCTCTTCGTGGCGCTGGCGAGCACGGCGTGTGCGCTGGTGGTGGGGGTGAGCGTCGGGCTGTTCGCGGCCTATCGCGGCGGCGCCTTCGATGCGCTGCTCATGCGCGTCGTCGACCTGCAACTGTCTTTTCCCAGCATCCTGATCGCGCTCATTCTGTTGGCGGCGTTCGGGCCGGGGCTCGACAAGGTGGTGCTCGCGATCACCGCCTCGCAGTGGGCCTATTTCGCGCGAACCATCCGCAGCTCGGCTCAGGCGGAGCGCAGCCGGGAGTATATTCAGGCGGCGCAGGTGCTGCGCTATTCGTCGCTGCGCATCATGATCGTCCACCTCCTGCCCAACTCGGTCGCCGAGCTTGGTGTGGTCGTGGCTGTGGAAATGGCCAGCGCCGTCGCGCTGGAAGCGACCCTGTCCTTCCTCGGGATCGGCCTGCCGATCACCCAGCCGTCCCTCGGATTGCTGATCGCGAACGGGTTTTCGTTCATGCTGGTGAACAAGTACTGGATCAGCGTGTTCCCAGGCCTCGTGCTGATGGCCGTGCTGATCAGCTTCAACATGATCGGCGAGCATCTGCGCAAGATCAACGAGCCGGGCTACGCCGCATGACATCGTCGCCGCCTGTTCTCGAGGTGAAGGGACTCCGGACCGAATTCCACATGGGCCGATCGCGCCTCTGCGCGGTGAACGATGTCAGCTTTTCGATCGGGCGGGGCGAGGTGATGGGCCTCGTCGGCGAATCCGGCAGCGGCAAGTCGGTCACCGGCTATTCCATCATGGGGCTCGTCGACCCGCCGGGGCACATCGTCGACGGAACGATACGGCTCCACGGCAAGGACCTTCGCGGTTTGCCCGAGCGGCAAATGAACGCCATCCGGGGCGACCGGGTCTCGATCATCTTTCAGGATCCGATGACCGCGCTGCATCCGACGTTGCGGATCGGCCAGCAAATGATCGACGCGATCCGGGCGCACCGGTCCGTCAGTCGGTCGGAGGCCTGGCGCAGGAGCCGGGACATGCTCGGCCGCGTGGGGATACCTTCGCCCGGCGAGCGCCTCTCGGCCTATCCCCACCAGCTCTCGGGAGGCATGCGCCAGCGGGTGTGTATCGCGATCGCCCTCCTCAACGATCCCGATCTCATCATCGCCGACGAGCCGACCACCGGGCTCGACGTGACCATCCAGGCGCAGATCCTCGCCGAGATGCAGGCGCTGGTCGCCGCGCGCGGAACGGCACTGATCTGGGTGACCCACGATCTCGCCGTGGTCGCCAATATCGCCGACAGCGTGGCGGTGATGTACGCCGGCAGCATCGTCGAGCGGGGGCCGACCGACGTGGTGCTGAGGCGGCCGTCGAGCCCCTACACGGTCGGTCTGCTCAACTCGGTTCCGAGCCGCAACCAGGGCGCCTCGCGCCTGTCGCAGATCCCCGGCACCTACACCCCGGCCGTGAGTGAGGAGGCCGTGGGCTGCCGCTTCGCCCCGCGCTGTCCGCGGGCGGACGACGCCTGCACCGTGTTCCCCGCACTGACCGCGGCCGCCACCGGCGCGCCGGGGCATGAGGTGCGGTGCCACCATCCGTATGCTGCGCGAGAGGGGAGGCTGTCGCATGTCTAACGCGGCGCCACTTCTCGACGTGCAAGACGTGTCGAAGATCTATGGCGGCTCCGGCGGTCTGTTCGGCTTTGGCCTCGGATCGCAGGTGCGCGCGCTGGACGGGGTTGCGCTGACGGTCGGCGAGCGCGAGATCGTCGGCCTCGTCGGCGAGTCGGGAAGCGGCAAGTCGACGCTCGGTCGCCTCGTCGTGGGATTGGAGCGTCCCACCTCCGGACACATCATACTGAACGAGGCGGCGCGGCCGGGGCCGCCCCGCGGCAAGGCGCGGTCGCTCGGACCGCAGATCATCTTCCAGAATGCGGTTGCGGCGTTGAACCCGCGGCGGACCGTCAAGGATGCCATCCTGGAGCCGGCGGTGGTGCACGGCCTGTTGACCGGTCCGGCCGATGCCTTCGTGCATCGACTGATGGACAGCGTCGGGCTGCCCGCGAGCCTCAAGGACCGGCGGCCGCACGAGCTCTCGGGCGGCCAGTGTCAGCGCGTGGTCATCGCGCGGGCTCTGGCGGCCTCGCCGAAGCTGCTGGTGTGCGACGAGCCGGTTTCGGCGCTCGACGTGTCGATCCAGGCGCAGGTGCTCAATCTCTTCCTCGATCTCTATGACGAGACGGGCTGCAGCTACCTGTTCATCAGCCATGACCTTCCGGTGGTCGAGCGCCTCAGCCATCGCATCGCGATCATGTATCTGGGACGGATCGTGGAGAGCGCGCCGACCAAGGCGTTGTTCGCCAAGCCGCTGCATCCCTATACCGAAGCGCTGATCGCCTCCGTTCCCGACATCGAGCAGCAACGGCGCACGTTCCACCCGGTGTCCGGCGAGATCCCGTCACCGCTCTCGCCGCCCTCCGGCTGCCATTTCCATCCCCGCTGTCCGCACGCGATGGACGTCTGCCGGGTGGTGCAGCCGCCGCTTCTCGCGATCGAGCCCGGCCATTTTTCCGCCTGCCACTTGAACACGCCTCCGGCGTTCGCGGCTGCAGGCGCATCGGGGCCGCTCGGGTAGAGGCGTCCGCCTGATGCCTGTCGGGCGGGGCCGGGTGGTGCGTCGCTACAGGGCGTAGCGGCGGCGCAGCTGGTCGAAGATCCCGGCCATGGCGGTGGCGGTATCGTGCGTTTCGGGCAGCTCTTCGACCATCTCGAAGATGCGATGCTTCAGGAAGAAGCGCCATCCCACCGGCATCGCGGCGAGGAAGTCGGTCAGAAGGTCGAAGCGCTCGCGCGTCCAGATTCGCTCGAAGGCGCGGCGTTCCTCGCCATAGTCGAACGGGCCATGGTCCGTCGACGCCCGGGCCGAGCGCAGAGCCTCGCTCGCCGCCTTGTCGATCCGTCCGTTGCAGATGACCACGCCGTAGTCGGCTTTGGCGCGCGCGGTCGACAGGTAGCCGCGTTTGACGTCGCGCAGGACGAGGTCCGCGTCGCGGGTGAAAGGATCACCCCATCCGCCGGCACCGGGGCCGACGACGCGGATGACATCGCCCGGACGGCAATTGACGAGGTCCGTGTTGTGGAGCTGGACCTCGTCGGCGGTGCCCGGATTGTGCACGAACTGCGACAGGATCCCCGCGCGGCCGCCCATGACGCCCCAACCCTGAAGAATGGAGCGGTTCCGGTTGCGCGCCGTGACGACGGTCTCCGGCGCGGACACTTCGAACTCCATCACCGCCGACAGCCCGCCGCGATATTTGCCCGGTGCACCGCTGTCGGGCGCGAGGCCGTAGCGCAGGAAGCGGATCGGCACCTCGGCCTCGGTGATCTCGACCGGCGTGTTGCGCAGGAAGCCGGTGGCGCCGCCCGCTCCGTCGGAGCCGTCGCCGAAGGGCGTACCGCCGCCACCGCCGCCGACGGGGCCGATCGACGCCATGATCGGCTTCCCGTTTCGCGCCGAGGTCTTCACATTCATGATGGCGTTGCCGCCGGGAGAGGAGGCGGGGATGAGCTCGGGAAGCGCCTGGACGAACGCGCCGACCGTGACGATCTGCGTCATCGCGCACGTCAGGGAGCGCAAACCGACCGCTGCGGGAGGCTGGCAGTTGACGATCGACCCTTCCGGAAGGATCGCCCGCGCGGGGCGCAGCGTGCCGGCGTTGAGCCAGATCGTGTTGTCGAGCGTGAACAGCACGTAGGTCAACCCGACCATGACGAGCGGATGGCGCTCGTGGCCACCGGTGGGCATGTTGAGCGAAGAGCTCACCTGCGGGTCGGAGCCGGTATAGTCGAGCTCTACCTCGTCGCCCTTGATCCGCACCGTCAGCGCGATCCGGCATGGCTTCCCGCCCACGGCATCCTCGTCCGCGTAGTCGGCGAAGAAATATTCACCATCGGGCACGCGGCTGAGGATCGCCCGCGCTTGCGCCTCCGAATAGTCGAGGATCTGCTCGACGCCTTCCATGAAATCGTCGAAGCCGAAGCGCCGGATGATTTCCTGCATCTTGCGCTCGCCGATATGGATCGAGGCGAGCTGAGCGTTGAGATCACCCCAATTCTGGTCGGGCATGCGAACGTTGGTGCGGATCGTGCGCACCACGAACTCATCCAGCACGCCGTTCTTCACCAGTTTCACCGGCGGGATGCGGATGCCCTCCTGGTAGATCTCGCTCAGGGTGCGGGACAGCGAGGCCGGCACCGCGCCGCCGACGTCGGTGTTGTGGATGTGCCCCACCACGAAGCAGGCGATCTTGCCGTCGTGGAAGATGGGCTTCCAGATGTGGATGTCAGGCGAATGCGTCGCGACGTAGCCGGCGTAGGGATCGTTGGTGATGCAGACGTCGCCCTCTTCGTAGTGCTCGAACATCTTCAGGAGCGGGGCGTAGTCGATGCCGGAATACCACGGCGCCCCGAAGTGATTGGGGCTCGCGAAGGACAGACCGTCCTTCGTCACGATCTGGCAGGAAAAGTCCTCCGTTTCCTTGATGAAAGCGGAGTGAGCCGTGCGCATCAGCGTATAGGCCATCGCGTCGGCGGCGGCGCCGCAGAAATTGGCCAACACCGAAAGGTTGCGCTGGTCGACCGCCATTCCTCTTAGTCCTCCGACGTGATGACGAGATTGCCGAAACGGTCCACCACCACATCGAAGCGCGGCGGAATGACCGTGGTCGTGTCGTCCTGCCCGATGATCGCGGGCGAGGAGAGACGATGGCCGGGGCGCAGGTCGGCGCGGGCGTAGACGGGAACGTCGTGCGCCTTGGCGTCGAAGAAAGCGGTGACGTGCTTCATCGGCCGCACCGGGCCTTCCGCCGGCGGAAGCTCGCGGATGCGCGGCTTCGCCGTCGCACCCGAGACGACCAGCCGGAGGTTCACGAGCTGGACCGCCGCATCCTTCTCGGCATGCCCGTAGAGGCGCCGATGTTCGGCATGGAAGGCGGCCGAGACGCTCTGCGGCGTCAACGCGGCGGGGTCGAGGAGGGTCTCGATCTCGTAGGACTGGCCGAGGTAGCGCATATCGGCCGAGAGCGTCAGCTGCGCTTCGCCGTCGTAGCCCTGTTGGGCGTAGAGCCAGTCGAGGGCAACGGCTTTGAGGCCCTCCAGATGGGTCGCCAGCTCCGCGACCCCGGCCTCGGTGACGTCGACGTAGAGGGTCCGGACGAAATCGTTCTTCAGGTCTGCGATGACGCCGCCGAGCGCCGAGACGACACCCGGCGTGAGCGGCACCACGACGCCCTTCATGTGGAGTTCGCGCGCCAGGAAGCACGCCAGCATCGGGCCGGCGCCGCCGAACGCGAACAGGTGGAACTCGCGTGGATCGATGCCGAAGCGCGAGGCGAGGCCGGAAATTTCCGCGTACATCGAAGAGACCGAGATCTCGATGATGTTGGCCACGGTCTCTTCGATGGAGATGCCGAGCCTGTCCGCCAGCGGCGCGATGGCCGAGCGCGCCGCGTCATGATCCACCGTCACCGCGCCGTAGCCGAGCGCCGTGTGTCCGATCAGGTTCGAGGCCGCGACCGCGTCGGTGATCGTCGGCCGGGTGCCGCCGCGCCCATAGGACACCGGGCCGGGATTGGAGCCGGCGCTGTCGGGCCCCACCTTCAGCACCCCGAGGGCGTCCACCCAGGCGACCGACCCGCCGCCCTGCCCGATGGACGATACCGAGACCGACGGCACATGGATCTGAAAGTCGCCGATCAGTTCGCCGACGCCGTATTGGGCCTCGCCATCGATGATGACGGCGGCATCGGCCGAGGTGCCCCCGATATCGAGGCTGAGGATGTTTGGAAATCCGCACGTCTTGGCAACGTAGCCCGCGCCGATGACGCCGGACGCCGTGCCCGACAGAATCATCTGCACGCACGCCGTCTTGGCCTGCTCCATGCCCATGACGCCGCCGTTCGTCTTGGTGATGTGGAGCGGGCAGGTGACGCCCTTCTCGCGCAGAACCGCCTCGAACCGGTTGAGGTAGTGGACGACAGTCGGCTGCACGTAGCCCGAGATCACGGCCGTGATGGCGCGTTCGTACTCCCGGATGATGGGCCAGGTTTCAGCCGAGGAGAACACGGCGAGGTCGGGCGCCGTCTCGGCGATCATCGCCTTCACCGCGGCCTCGTTCTGTGGGTTGCGATAGGAGTGCAGGAAGCAGACGACGATGCCGGTGCAGCCGGCGGCCTGCGCTGCCCTCGTCGCGGCGGCGACGTCCTCGAGCGAGGGGGTCTTCAGAACGGCACCCGACGCGTCGATGCGTTCGTCGATGCCGAACACCCGCTCGCGCGCGACCAACGGCTCGGGGCGCGTCGAGTAGAGGTTGTGGATCTGCGGGATCTTCAGACGCGCGATCTGAAGAACATCCTCGAAATTGCGCGTGGTGAAGAGGGCGATGTCGCATCCCTTGCGCTGGATCACCGCATTCACGCCGGCGGTCGTTCCATGCGTGAAGTAGCTTATATCCTCCGCGGCGATGCCGTGGCGCTGGTGCAGCGCGTCGAGGCCGGCCGAGATCTCTTCACCCGGAGCATCGGGGCGGGACAGGACCTTGAGTGTGGAAATGGTCGCGTCGGCTTCGTTGAACACCGCGAAATCCGTGAAGGATCCTCCGACGTCGACCCCAACGCGATACCCCATGCGACCGGCCTCCTGAACCTCTCCATGAAGTGGCAGGTGACGCAGGAGGCCGCCAATATCTTGTGGGCCAGAGGACAAAACTGGAAGTTATGTCAGCGTGCCATTTTCATGACCCGGCACGGATATGGTCGCGGGGCGCCTGGAGGGCACAGGGGTCGATGGCCGACGACAGACCGCGCACGCTACGTGAAACGATCCAGCCGCCCGGCAATCAGCTCCCGCATCCTCGCGATGGTCTCGAGCGTCGGCGCACCGGCGGACAGGGCCGCGGGAACCTCGACCTTTTCCAGGCCATGCCGCAGTCCGGCGAGGAGGCCGTCGATCGCCGCATCGGCGTCGGATGCCCGAACGCCGGCCGTTGCCGCGAACGTCCGGAAGTCCGCACGCCGCAGCCGGTCGTCCTTGCCGTTGATCTTCAGCGCCATCCGATCCCGCTCGAGCCCTGGAAACACCCGCGTCGTCACGGCGTCGTAGAGCGGCGCCATCCGGACGGCGAAGTGGTCGCCGCCGGCCCCCGCGACCTCCAGGAGCGCGAGGTTCTTCAGATGCATGTCGCCGTCCGCGATCAGCCACGCGAACAGCGCCCGCTTCAGCAGCAGCAGCACATCGTCGTTCGGCACCGTCGACAGCGGTCGCAGCGCACGGGCGATCCGCTCCATGGTGCCGTCATATTTGGCGTCCGTCGGCACGCCGAGCACCGAGGTGAAGTCCTCGAGCGCCAGCATGCGCGTGTCCGTCCCGCTCATGCGAATGTCGAAGCGCTCGACGAGTAGCGCCGGCGGCATGTCATCCGGCATCGGCACGAGGGCCGTGGCAGGCGCCGCGAGGCCGGCTGCGGCACCGAGCGCGAGCGCCTGCCACTCGACGACGGGCAGGGCCTCGAGGCCGCTCGGGCCGGCCGGCTTCAGGATGTGTGTGAACGGTTTGTCGATGCTCGGGGACAGCGTGCCGTCGGCATCGAGAGACATGGGTGCCTTGATCTGCACGCCGGCGAGGCGCGGCGTCTCCGCCCGAGCGAACAGCGCCGCCAGATTGCGCTCGAAGCCGGCCTCGACCTCGCCACGGCCGGGACCGGCATAGCGGCCGGTGAAGACGCCGGCGTCGGAGAAATCGGCCAGTCGTGTCACGAGGACGTCCGCCGGCAGATCGGCGAGCTCGCGGCCTCGCTCGACGACGGTGATGTTGGACGTGTAGCGCTTGCCCGAGCGCAGCAGGGCACGCTCGTCGCGATCCTTCAGCACCGACTCCAGCCAGCCTTCGGGCAGGAGAGAGAGAATGAAAGGGGGCAGCTTGCCCGGCATCGTCTGGCGGATCAGCGATGGGCCACCGTCGGCGGCCGGCGTCCATCGCCATTCACGTCCGTCATGGCTGAGATCGCCGACCGGTCGCCCGTGCCAGGCGACGGTCAGGTCGAACGCGGCTTCGCTCCGACCGGCGATCGTGATCGCCGGTCGATGGAGCAGATGGCGGGTGGCGAGCTCGCCCTCGCGGCGCCACTGGTTTTCGCCGGCGAGCGCCCACAGGGCGTCCGCCGCACTCTGGGCGTCGCCATATTCCTCGATCAGACGTGAGACCATGCTGTCGCGCATGGCGTCGTCGATCGAGGCGGCGTGCTCGCTCCCCAGCCGGAAGGCTTCGAGGAAACGCTGACGCATCGACGCCACGCCGATGCGGAATTCCCCCATGCCGTCGTCGATCGAGACGGACGTGACGGAGGCACGAGAGGGAGCGACGTTCTGGACGATTTCGAGCGAGCGCAGCCGCGTGCGCTGATTGCGGCGAGCGCAGATATAGAGCTTTCCCTCCCGGGTCGGCCCGAGCAGGACGGCACTGGCGGCCGAGAGATAGGCGCGGGGGTAGAGGTATTTCGCGATCCGGACGGCATACCTCAGCACGATCGCATCGGCATTGTCGCTCGCATCGACGTACACCCCGGGCATGAGCTGCACGAGCTCGCCCGTCTCCGCCCTGTCGTGGCTGCGGGTCCTGTCGATATTTTCGCCGACGAGGTGGAGGGGCACGCCGAATTCTCCCGCAGATCGATGCGCTCAAGGTGGTATGACCTCGTCCCGCCTTCCAGTTCGCCGCGAAAGCCGATGCCCGGCCGATCGGTCGACCACCGTGCGAACAGCCGCCGGGGGAAGGTGGCCACCCCATCCGCGGCGTCTTCTAGCCTCGCTGCACTCGGTTCGTTATGACATCGGCGTTCTGGAGCAATGTCGTTGTCCGCGTCGCTGTCTGATCTTCCTTTGAGGACACTCTACCGGCCCCGCGACACAATTGGCCCTCATGCGGCGGCCTGGGCGCTGGAGGGGGGCGCGGATCAGCCGGTCATTCTCCACTCGCTCTTCGGTGGTGGCACAGTGACCGAGCCGGGGGCACCGACCCTCTGGTTTGGCGTTCCCGCCGACGGCGCACTCTCGTCCCTGCTGTCCGTGCTTCCGGAAGCGGATCGGTTGCACATTCGCCGCCTGCGCAGCGAGAAGGACCGATGGAGTGTCGCCGCAGCCCGTGCGGCGCTACGAATATTGCTGAGCCAACGCCTCGATTGTTCCGCGCAGGACATATTCCTGATCCGCGACGAGCGGGGAAAACCCTCGCTCGATCCGCAGCGTCATGGGGCGATGGCAGGAGAGCTCCACATCAGCATCAGCCACGCCAGAGAGCTGGTCGCCGTCGCGATCGGGCGTTCCCGTATCGGGATCGATGTCGAGGCCGTGCGCGGATTTCCCGATCTGATGGACGTTGCCGACATGCAATTCGCGCGCGAGATGCGCGATGACCTCAGAACGGTCGAGACGGATAGGGAGAGGGTCGCGCTGTTCTTCCGCTTTTGGACCCTGGGCGAGGCGTTCATCAAGGCGACCGGCGAAGGTATCGCGCAAGGGCTGCAATCCTTCGCCTTCTCCGCGCACGGCCGCCCGGCGCTGACCCGGGTGGACGAGCCCTGGGGGCCGTGTGATCGCTGGAGCTTTGGCACGCTGGGATGGGGAGAGGCCCCCAAGGGGCTTCGCTAGCCCGCGCGCTCCTTCGCCGATGCATCCATTTCGCGCACCAGGCTGAGGGGCCGCATGTCGCCCCAGTTCTCGTCGATCCACGCCATGCATGTCTGCCGTTTGCCGCGCGGTCCGACCGCTTGCCATCCGCCCGGCACGTCAAACTGGGCGGGCCACAGCGAGTGCTGGCCCTCGTCGTTGATCAGAATGAGGAACTCACCTTCCTCGTCGTCGAAGGGGTTGGTCATCGGTCATACGCTCCTTCTTCAAGCCGGCGAATATGTTGGTGCCGCGTGTCAGACGGGCAGGCCGACCACGTCGAGGATGGCCCGGTGGAAGGCCTGCACGGCCGGTTCGTTGCGTCCCACGATCAGATCGGGTTTCTCCCCGTCGATTGCCAGATTGGACCAGATGCCTTCGGCGACATCGTAGTCCTCGAGCGTCACGTCGCTCTTGCTGTCGTCGATCGCGCCAAATCTAGCATGGTAGTGCTCGGCCGAAAGACCCGCGATGTGGACCGAGAAGAGGCAGACCATTTCGCCCGGCGTCTCGCCGGGAAAGATGCGGAACATGCGCACGAAGCGCTCGGAGGGCCCGATGTCGCCGGCGACCAGAACGGTGTTGGGGAAGATGAAGTAGGTGCCCGCATGCCGCGCCGCCGGCCACTCCTCCTCGGGCGTGCCGAGGAGATCGGCGAGCGCCCGCTCCGCGAACGTCAGTATCCAGTGCGCGCCATGATCGTCGAACGCGGCCATGTCGGAGATGTAGGCGTCGCCGATGGATCGGGCATGCAGCACGCCAAAGTGATAGCTCTCCGCATACGTGTCGATGGCGATCTTCCAGTTGGTGCGTGCATCGAGGCGGCTCGTCTGGACCGGCACCATCTCAGCGAGCTCGAGGGTGGCGAGAACCGGGGCGAAGCCGCGCAGATGACCCGCTAGGTCGAGCGGCTCGTCGCCCCGCAGCCGCACGAAGACGAGACCATCGCTCTCCGCCACGGCGACGGGCGACAGCCGGCAGTGTTCGAGCGTCTGCGGATCAAAGCCCGCTCGGCCGGGGACGTTCGCGAGGCGACCGGACAGATCGTAGCTCCAGCCGTGGAACGGACAGACGACACGCCGGCCGCGTCTCGCCCGCGGGCCGTCCCCGGACCTCACGAGCTGCGCGGAGCGATGAGCGCAGCGATTGCGAAAGGCACGCACCTGCCCGTCGTCGTCCCGCAGGATCAGCACCGAATGGCCGGCGACCTCGAAGACCGTCCGGTCGCCGGGAAGCGGGATGTCCTGGCTCAGACAGGCGATGAGAGGCCGCTCCTCGAACAACGCCTGGCGCTCGGCCGCCCAGTGTGCCGGATCAGTATAGTAGTGCGCGGGTAGACGCAGAACGGTCGGCGCGAAATCCGTGGTGCCGCCAGCCGCGATATGCGCGACCAAGCGTTGGCGAAGGGATCGAGCTTGCGCGCGTCGTGCCTCCTGAAACATAGTCGTCCGAGCAAGCCTTCATCACTCTTGGAAACAGTAAGCTTGAATATTCAAAAAGGAAAATCGAATTCAACGACCGTGTCCTGGGATCGGGGCTGCCCTGCGTGATTGCGGATGAGATCGACCTGCCCGTCGGTGACGTCGCCGTGGCGCGACCCGGCCACGTGCCGGCGGAGCGGATGGTTGATCTCGACATCTATCGCCTGCCGGGATCCGACGACGATTTTCTCCAAGCCTGGATCGAGGTGGCCGACAGCGCGCCGGCGCGGGTGATCTGGACGCCGCGCAACGGCGGGCACTGGGTCGTGCTGGGGGGCGCGGATATTGCCCACGTCTATGCCGATCATGCGCATTTCTCTTCCCGGATCACGCTCGTTCCTCGCAAGTGGGGCGAGTTGTATCCGCTGCGACCCACGACCCTCGACCCGCCCGGACACCAGCCCTATCGGCGTCTTCTGACCAGCCTGCTGTCGAGCCGCACCGTGCGGCGTTCGGCGCCGATCGTGCGGGCGCTGGCCGCGCGCGTCGCCGACGCCGTCCGCTCGCGAGGCGCCTGCGACGTCGTCGCGGACTATGCGGCGGCGCTCCCCTTCGCGCTGTTCGCGGGGCTCGCGGGCATCGAAGCCGCGCGCATGGACGCGTTACCGGGCTATGCCGCCCACCTGCTCGCGGACGAGGGGACCGATCTCGCTGAGCCGGTGATGGACCGCTTCGCGGCTTTCCTGCGGGCGCTGATCGCGGAACGGCGGGCGATGCCGGGAGACGACATCATCAGCGAGCTGCTCGCGGGCAGGATCGACGGGCGGCCGATCGATGACGACGAGGCCGTCGATGTCGCGACCGCTCTGCTGACCGGCGGTCTCGACACCGTCGTGTCGCTCTTTGCGATGATGATGCGGCATCTCGCCCGCGACGATGCGCTGCGCGACACGCTCGTCGCCGACCCGGCGCTGTTGCCGGCGGCGGTGCGCGAGATGACCCGGCGCTTCGCCATCATGACCAAGGCGAGGCTGGTGCGCGCGGATCAGGTTCTCGACGGCGTCACGCTGAAGGCCGGGGACATGGTGGTGATGCCGCCGTTGCACGGACTGGATCCCGCGATCTTCCCCGACCCGCTGCGCGTGGACCTCGACCGGCCCGCCGCCCCCCATTCGACATATGGCAACGGCGTCCACCGCTGTCCCGGCGCGCAGCTGGCCGAGGCGGAAATCGTCATCATGCTGGAAGAGTGGCTGGCCCGGATTCCGCAGTTCACGCTTGATCCCGACCGGCCGACGCGTATGCAGGGCGGTGTGCTCGGTACGGTGGTCACCTGCCACCTGCGATGGGATACGGCGACCACCGCACCATGAGCGGTGATCCGGACGTCCTGCTGGTCCAGGCAAGGCACGAGGCCGACCGCCTGCCGCTCGCGCAGATCGACGTCAGCGTGGGGGAGCGCTTTCAGACCGAGACGGTCGGGCCCTATTTCGCGCGTCTGCGGCGCGACGATCCGGTCCACTGGTGCTCCGAGAGCGTCTACGGACCCTACTGGTCGATCACGCGCTATGCGGATCTCATCGCGGTCGAGCGGAATTTTGAGGACTTCTCGTCGGCCGGGAACGTCATCATCAACGACGTTCCCCCCGAGTTCGATGCGCCGGCCTTCGCCACCGCCGATCCGCCCGAGCACACCGCCGAGCGCGCCGCCGTGGCGCCCGCGCTCGGCACCCGTCGCGTCAACGCGCTGGAAGACGACATCCGGCGCGAGATCGGGCAGATCCTCGATGGGCTGCCGGTGGGCGAGCCCTTCGATTGGGTGGAGCGGGTCTCGGTCGAGTTGACGACGCGGATGGTCGCCGCGCTGTTCGACTTTCCCCGCGACGAGCGCCACCTGCTGCCCTATTGGGCCGAAGTGCTGGTGACCGGCCCGGAACCCGGCGGGCTGGTCGAGAGCTGGGATCAACGGGCGGCGATCCTCGATGTCTATCTGGCGCGCATCATGGAGATGTGGCGCGCGCGGGCGGGCGGGTGCGGGCACGACATCGTCTCGGCGCTCGCCAACGCGCCCGCCACCTGCACCATGCCGCAGGATCCCAAGCATCTGATCGGCACCGTGACCATGATCGCCGGGGCCAACGAGGCGGCGCGCGGCGCGCTCTCGGGCGGCGTCGTCGCCTTCGACCGTTTCCCGCAGGCGTGGGAGCAGCTGCGCGCCGCGCCGTCGCTCATCCCCAACGCGGCGGCGGAGATCGTCCGCTGGCAGTCTCCGATCATCCACATGCGGCGAACCGCGAGCCGCGATGTCGATCTACGCGGCAAGGCGATCCGGAAGGGCGACAAGGTCGTGCTCTGGTACTGGTCGGCCAACCGCGACGAGGCGGTGTTCGAGGACGGCGACGTCTTCCGCGTCGACCGGCCCAATGCGCAACGCCACGCGGGCTTTGGCTCAGGCGTTCATCGCTGCCTTGGCCGTCGCGTGGCCGACATGGAATTGCGCTTGCTCTGGGAAGAAATCCTACCGCGTTTCCGTCGCATCCGCCTCTGTGCACCACCGGAAAGGCTGGCCTCCAACTTCTCGTCCAACTACCGGCGCGTGATGGTCGTTGTCGAGCGGTGACGAGATTGCATCGGCTTTGGGAAGAAGACCAGTCAACGGCTATGCGCGGATAACGATTGAGCCAGCGGATGACGGGGTCATGACGTAGCGCAAGATAGTGTTTTTATTGCGGTAGAATTGTTGCGCAACAAATATGTATTCTCTGTTGCTGGAAACTCCAACATCGGCGATATGTTCTTTACCTTCTATGGGCAACGCATAGATTTCTGAGCCATCATGGGCGTCATAAACGCGTATCGCAGGGCTTGAGAGTCTATCAAACCGAACGAACAGTGCTCCATCCGGTGAAAAATTGTGAACCTCAGAAAATCCTATGAGGAATAAACCGCCGGACTGCAGGATGTGTTCTCCGGTCTGCGCATTAACAAGCGTGATCCCCAGCACGGGTCCCATGCCTGCGAAGAGCTCGTGACCTCTGAGCACGACCCGTGAGCCGTCTCGATTGGCGTTAATGGCCCAATCCGAATGAGAATTGCGGACACCGACCTCCGGGAAGGTCGATGATATCGTCTTTTCGTCAATTGTACCTTGAGAGATATTCAGTATTTTCAATTTAGATTTATTAGATCCGATATAATCCACGGTTATGAGTAAAATATCCGTGGTTGTAAAGGCAATCGGCGTGGTATTCTTATCGAGGATTCGTCGCATTGAAGCATTAACGTCCTCTGCGAATGCGGTTGTAAATGTTGTAACGAGTGTGCCGTCGGCCGTAGAATAGATTTGTCCCGTCCCATCTTTGCGGAGGGTTAGGAACTGTTCATCGTCTGTCCGAAAAGTAAATATTAAGATCGCCTTGTCGGGCTCCGAAGCCTCAAGGGTGCCGATCCGTTCGCCGTTGTCCAGATTCCAGAGGCAGATCACTCCATCTTTTGATTGCGACAGGGCCTTGCGTCCATCGAGGCTAAACCGAGCACGGACGATCGGAGAGACGTGACCTTTCAATATCCGACGCACGGCCTGGCCTTGGATGTCGATAACTCCCACGCCCGTCTCGTCAATTGTCGCGAGCGCAAGCATGGCATCCGAATGCAGGGCTAAGTGAGTTAGGTTTGTGCCTACTTCAAAGGAGCGTGACGGGTTATTCACTCTGTTACCCCAGACGTCGGTGGCCTGTTCTGAGCGAGAGTTAGTCGAAGAAAGCGATCACGCGCTCGTCGATGCTCTCGCGGGCGGGAACATCGTCGGGGCAAGACGGGTCGGTGAAGGCCGCATGGGCGATGCCCTGCGGACGGGCGCGATCGGAATCGCATCCCGTGAAGATCAGCAAATCACCCCGACGCAAGTCCGGAAAGTAAAACCATCGCTGCGCCGGACTGTAGTGGTAAAGGCTCAGTTCGAAGCAAATCGTGCTGCCGTCATCGGTCGAAATCATCTGATCGCAGCCGACGACATCGGCGGGCGCCATACTGGCAGGCTCGCAGAATGCGAGCGGCGTATCCTGGGGAGGATCGGTCAGGCACCGCCAGACATTGTAGATCGCGTAGCGGCGCGTCAGTCGCTGCCGGGCCTCTTCGGCGGGCAGCAGATGCTCCACCCAGAAACGGGAACCGGCCGCCGCAGGGCTGAAATCGCAATGCGCAAAGCGCCCGAGCACGGTGGTTCCGTCCCGTCTGTGCCGCGTCGACCGCTCACTTCGCCGGACGACGCCGTTGCCGAGCGCCATGGCCTCGGTGGCGCCGGTCGTCCGGGTGACGACGTCTTCGAGCGCTCGAAGATAGGCGGTGCGGCCGTCACCCGCCGACTGGTACGCGGGCAGGTCCGCCCGATGAACGATCTCGACGCCGTGGCGGTCGAGGGTGAACGCCGTCCGCTCGTCATGGACCGCTCGGATGGGAACGGAATGCTGTATGAGCGGAAGAAAATCCTCGTCCGACGGCTTGTCATGAAAGATGGGACGCCTGTCGCACGGCGCCAAGAATGCGATCTCGGCCTCGATCATCGCCGGCAAGCACCTCCATGTGATCAGCATTCGGCGCGACGCGCTTGTTTCTCCAAGACGCCTTTACTAGCAATTAGGCCGTGATGAGGGGAAAGTCCAAGTCATTCCTGACCCGGCGGACACTGGTCGGCGCCATGGCCTGGTCGGCGTTGGTGCCGGGCCGAGGGAGCGCATCGCCGGTGGCCCAGCGCGTCGCCGCATTGGACTGGGCCATCGCCGAGACCCTTTTCGCCCTCGGAGAACCGCCGATCGCGCTGGTGGCGGCGAGCGACTGGGATCGCTTCGTGGTCGAGCCACGGTTGCCGGCCGGCACGGTCGATATCGGCATCCAGCAAGAGGTCAATTTCGAGCTTCTCGCCACGCTGCGCCCCGATCTGATCCTGACCTCGCCGTTTTCGCAAGATCAGGAGCCGGCGCTCGCCCGCATCGGGCCGGTTCGCCGTTTCATCGTGTTCGAGCCGACCGAGACGCCGCTCGAGCGCCCCCGCGCCTTGACCCGCGAACTCGGTGCTCTGCTCAAAGCGGAACGACAAGCGGAAGCCCTCATCGCGCATACCGACGCGCAGCTGGCGGCTTGCCGTGCACGTCTGGCACGTCTGCGGCCGCCCCCCGTTCTGCTCGTCGGCTTCCTCGATGCGCGGCATGTACGCGCCTATGGCGGCGTCGGCCTCTACCAGAATGTCCTCGACACGCTGGGGCTCCAGAACGCGTGGACCAAGCCTTCGAACGCCTGGGGCTTCGCGACGACGGGGATAGAAGGTCTCGCCACCGAAAGGGATGTGCGCCTCGTCGCGTTCCAGCCCGTCCCGCCGGACGCGCTGCCGACACTCGCCCAGAGCCCTCTCTGGCGGGAGCTGCCGTTCGTCAAGGCAGGCCATATGTCGATATTGCCGCCGGTGCTCATGTTCGGCGCGCTGCCGGCCGCCCTGCGCTTCGCACGCCTGATCACGAGCGAACTGGAGCGCGTCGCGGGGTGACGGACGGAAAGGAGAAGCTCGGCCCGGCGCCGCTGGCTCTCGTCCTCGCGCTGATCGCCGGGGCGCTGGTGCTCGCGGTCGTCCATGAGCCGCTGATGGCGCTATTGCGCACGCCCCGCGATGCGGGGGGCTACGATGCCGGCAGGATGGTCTTCCTCTACGCGACGCTGCCGCGGCTCGCCATGGCGGTGCTGTGCGGCGCCGGGCTCGCGGTGGCCGGCGCCATCATGCAGTTCGTGCTGCGCAACCCCCTCGCTTCGCCGACGACGCTCGGCGTCGAGGCAGGCGCGCGCGTGGCTCTGGCGATCGCAACGGTCGCGGCGCCCGGCCTTCTGGGTCTTGGCCGGGACCTTGTCGCGATCTCCGGCAGCGCGATCACCACCGGTCTCGTCTTCCTGCTCGTGCGGCGCCGCGGCTTCGAACCGGTCGCGACGGTCATCGCCGGTCTGATCGTCGGATTGTTCTGCGGTGCGCTGGCGGCGTTGCTGGGCCTCGTCGAGGCGCGGCAAATGACCGCCGTGTTCCTCTGGGGCAGCGGGTCTTTGAGCCAGCAGAGCTGGGTCCCGTTCTCGGGATTGGCGCTGCGCTTGGGGGTGGCGCTGCTCGCCCTGCTGCCGCTCCTGCGTGCCCTCGCCGTTCTCCAGCTGGGCGATGACGGCGCGCGCGGCCTCGGTCTGTCCGTGACACGGTTGCGTGTCGTCGCGATCGCCATCGCCTCGACGATGACGGCCTTCGTCGTGAGCATGGTCGGAGTGATCGGCTTTGTCGGGCTCGTCGCACCGGCCCTCGCACGGCTGGCGGGCGCACGTCGGCTCGGCGAGCAACTGGCCTGGTCCGCTCTGCTCGGCGCGCTGATCCTGCTCATCACCGATGCGGCCGTGCAGCTCTTCGCCGGCCAGCTCTCTGAATTTCTGCCGACCGGGGCGGTCACGGCCGTTCTCGGCTCGCCATTGCTGCTCTTTCTCGTTCGTCGGATGAAGCCGTCGGTGCCGCCCTCCGTCGCCGCACCGCCCGGCTGGAATGATCCGCCGGCGGCGCGGGCGCCTGTCGTTCTGGCGGGGCTGGGGCTTCTGGTCGTCGTCGCCTTGCTCGTCGGGCGTGGTCCCACCGGTGACTGGTCGCTGCCCTTTGGGTCGTGGAGCGCGGTCGCGGTCTGGCGGCTTCCGCGGATCCTGGCGAGCGCCGCCGCCGGAGCCTTGCTGGCTCTGTCCGGCGTGGTCCTGCAGCGCCTGACGCGCAACGAATTGGCCAGCCCCGAGGTGCTCGGCGTTTCGGCGGGCGCACTCCTCGCGGTGGCGCTGAGCCTGTTGATCTTCGGGCAACTCGGCGCGGCGGGCGACGCCGTGACGGCCGTCTGCGGCGGCATGGTGGTCCTGCTGCTGATCCTGGCCCTCGGCCGACGCAGCGGATTTGCCCCCGACCACATGCTCCTCGCCGGGATCGCGGTCAGTGCGCTCGCCGACGCGCTGGTGGGCGTCTTGACGGCCGTCGGCGACCCGCGTGCGATGCGGCTGCTGGGCTGGATGTCGGGTTCCGTCGCCGGCGTCTCGCTCCAGGCTGCTGTGCTGACGATGCTGGCCGCGCTGGTGGCGCTGATCGCGGCGCTCGTCCTGCGCCGCTGGCTGGAGATTCTGCCGCTGGGGTCGGAGGCTGCCCGGGCGCTCGGCGTCAATCTGCCATGGGCGCGCCTGTCGTTGTTGCTGCTGGCCGCACTGACGAGCACGGCCGCGATGCCGATCCTCGGGCCGGTGACCTTTATCGGGCTGGTGGCCCCGCACATCGTCATGACGCTGGGCCTGCGGCAGTCGCGATCGGTGCTCTATGCTGCGGCGGGGACGGGTGCCGCGATCATGGTCGGCGCGGACTGGCTGGCACGGACCGTCAGCTTTCCGCTGCAATTGCCGACCGGGCTCGTGGCCGCGCTGTTGGGGGCGCCGGCGCTGATGCTGTTGTTGAACAGGAGGGGGCGGCGTTCATGAACCGAGCGGCGGCCGGAATGACCCTCGACGGCCTGCAATTCGCGGTCGCGGGCACGACACTTCTGCATCCCTTGACGCTCGAGATCGGCAGCCAGGGCGTGACCGGCATCATCGGCCAGAACGGCTCCGGAAAATCCACGCTGCTTCGGCTCATCGCCCGCCAGCAGCCACCGAGCGGAGGCACGATCCGGTATGACGGGCGCGACGTCGGCGATTGGCCGGACCGGGCCTTCGCTCGTGCCGTCGGCTACCTGCCGCAACAGCTGCCGATCACGGCGCGGCTGACGGTCCGCGAGCTCGTGGCGTTTGGGCGCTATCCCTGGCACGGCGCTTTCCGGCGCTTTGGCGAGGGCGATGCGGTGAAGGTCGAGGAGGCGCTTCGTCTCACAGGGATGGCCGGTCTGGCGGATCGGTTCCTGGAGACCCTCTCGGGCGGCGAGCGCCAACGCGCCTGGCTCGCCATGCTCGTGGCGCAGGAAGCGCGGCTGCTGCTGCTCGACGAACCGATCGCGGCGCTCGACGTGGGTCATCAGATCGAGGTTCTCGGTCTGCTCAGGCAGCTCAGCGAGACGCATCGCGTGGCGAGCGTGGTCGTGATCCACGAGATCAACATGGCGGCCCGCTTCTGCGATCGGATCATCGCCCTGCGTGCGGGGCGTCTCGTCGCCGACGCGACGCCGGACGAGGTGCTGGCGCCGGATCACCTCAATGCGATTTATGGCATACCCATGGGCGTCGCACCTCTTCCGGAGGGAGGGGGCCGATTTGCCTTCCCGATCTGACGACGCGTCAACGAGTCCGTGGGCGGCGCGACTGCTCTTGAGGCACCGGATAAGGTTCCGCGAGGCCAGTTCGAAACTGTTGTATCAGCGGTCACTGAACATTTATGCATTGGCGAACTCAAGAAATTACTACTCTATGGGAGGGGTAAATTGAGTAATTTTAATGATCTTGTAAAATACCTGACTCAATCAGTGGACGATTCAGCGTTTTGGACGAGCGTAATGGCGGGTCTGCTTGTTATGTTCGTGGATTTCGTGCTTCTAGTTATTGGTGTTAGTTTGGCCGTGAGCTGGTGGCAAAAGCGGCAATGGGAAAGAACACGCAAGAGTTTAGCTTATATACTATTAAATTCGACTGGCAGTGTGATGCAGAATTTTCGAGCGTGTTTATTTGAAAAAGACGAAATGATTCTTTTGAATGCTGCAATAGAATTGCATCTTCAGCGACTTGAGCTGTCATTGAGTAATATTAATGAGCAAATGACTGTTCATTTGCCGGCGGCTTTACCCCCTCTTACGGAAAAATTATCGACTATAACTCGCGATATTTCCGTTTTGCGAGAGAGTGTATTGGCTATGCGTCTTTATCTCGGGCGACTTAAGTGGAAAATAGAACTATATGATGGGAAAGGCGAACAAAATAAAAGAATTGATCCCGAACAATTTATCTACGATGAGGATGGAGCTGTGCATTTAAGGCCAGGAACAGCGCGTAGCGATGAAAATTTTTTCTTCCTGTTTACTACTCAAATGACGTACTCGACGCTAGAACTCAATAAGAAAGTTGTGAAGTTCTTTTCATTGTATTCGAATGGTGGCCGACGATATTCGACTGAACAAAAAATGGCTAAAATAACTTTAGCATATCTTGAAGAAGAGCGTCATAAAGCAATTGTCGAAGCTTCAAAAATGAAAGCTGAAGGTCTAAATCTTCTTTTATATGCACCAATAGATGAAGAGTTAAATGAGCGATAGAATTTTGTGAGTAGGAGATGATGCTTGAATATGAGTTTACAGTATGTACAAGTGCAACTGTATACTATGCATAATTGCATGATTCTGTGTCGATATGACGCCAACGTGAGTGCTGACCAAACAACGGATCCGCACCTAAGAGCCATTCAGAGGTGAGGTGTCTATATGGGCGCATTGGATGCAAGTGCGAATGGCCGACGTGAAACTCTGCAAGAAAAACGTGGCCGTCTGAAGCTGCAGGCGACGTTACACAATTCATTTGCACGCCCAAACCCTCGGGCGTTGGTTGACGAATTGCATAATCTCCCGACGCTGTTCGAAGCGCAAGTTGCCCGAACACCCGACGCCGTCGCCCTGACGTCGGCCGGCGCCGCCGTGCGCTACGCCGAGCTCGACGAGCAAGCCAACCGCCTGGCTTGGCGGCTCATCGCAAGGGGGCTCGGTCCGGAAAGCGTGGTCGCCCTGCTCCTCGACCGGACCCCGCCGCTGGTCGCCGCGATCCTCGCCGTGCTCAAGGCCGGCGCGGCCTACCTGCCGATCGACCCCGCGACGCCGGACGAACGCGTGGCGTTCGTCATCGAGGACAGCGCGCCCGGGGTGGTGCTCACGCTCGCCAGCCTTGCGGGACGCCTGCCCTCGCACGTCGACCGCATCGTCCTGGACGACCCCGCGGACGATCGCGCGCCCGCTGCCCGGCGGGTTGCCGCACCGCGAGACGACGATCGCAACGGACGGCTGAGACCGGACAACATCGCCTATATTATCTACACGTCGGGCAGCACCGGGCGCCCCAAGGGCGTCGCGATCAGTCACCGGAATGTCGTCCGGCTGCTCGCCACGGCCGACGCCCACTACGACTTCGGACCAAACGACTCCTGGCCGTTGTTCCACTCCTACGCCTTCGACGTGTCGGTTTGGGAGATGTGGGGCGCGCTGCTCCGGGGCGGCCGGCTGGTGATGGTGGATGCGCGCGTCGCTCGCGCGCCGCAGGAACTGAGAGCCCTGTTCGCCAGGGAGAGGATCACGGTCCTCAACATGACGCCGTCGGCCTTCTATCAGCTGGTTCAGGTCGAGACGGAGTCGTTCGCCGACGCCCCGCCGTTGGCGATACACACGGTGATCCTCGCCGGCGAAGCACTGGACGTCCAACGGCTCGTCGGCTGGCAGGCGCGCTACGATCCGCAGTCGCAATGCGTGGCGAACATGTATGGGACGACGGAAACGACCGTCCATGCCACCTTTGCGCGGGTCGCGCGCGTCTCGCCCGGCAGCGACGACCGTCTCATCGGCTGCGCGCTTGCCGATTTGACGGCCCTCGTCCTTGACGAGAGGCTGCGGCCCTGCCCGCCGGGCACCGTTGGCGACCTCTATCTGGCCGGCCCCGGTCTCGCGCGGGGCTACAGAGGGCGCCCGGGGCTCACGGCCTCCCGCTTCCTCGCCAATCCGTTCGGCCGGGGCGGAGAGCGGATGTATCGAACCGGCGATCTCGCGGCCCGGCGCGCAGATGGCGAGCTTCTCTTCCGGGGCAGAGCCGACGAGCAGGTCAAGGTTCGTGGCTATCGGATCGAGCCGGGCGAAATCGAGGCGGCCTTGCTCGGGTTTCCGACCATCGCGCAAGCCGCAGTCATCGCCCGCGAGGACGTGCCCGGCGACCGGCGTCTGGTGGCCTATGTCGTTCCGGCACGGGACCCGAGCGGCGCGCCCGGTGTTGTCGACACCGCCGCCTTGCGCGCGCACCTCGGCCGCTCTCTCCCGGACTATATGCTGCCGAGCTCCTATGTCGGCCTGGACGCTTTGCCTCTGACGGTGAACGGCAAGCTGGACAGGCGTGCCCTGCCGGTCCCTCGATCGAGCGGCACCGAGGCGAACTACCGCGCTCCGGTCTCGCCCGAGGAGATTCTGGTCTGTCGCCTCGTCGCCGATCTGCTCGGGGTCGAGCGGGCGGGTATCGCCGACAACTTCTTCCATCTCGGCGGCGATTCGTTGCTGGCTGCCCGCCTCGTCGCGCGGATCCGCGTCCACGGCGGGCGGGACGTTCCGGCCTTCGCCGTGCTGGATGCGCCGACGCTCGGTGACCTCGCCGCGTGTCTCGAAGGTGGGTCACCCGCCGGCGACGGGTCGTCCTTCGATATCTTGCTGCCCCTGAGGCGGACCGGCAGCCTGCCGCCGCTGTTTTGCATGCATCCTGTCGGCGGCCTCTGCTGGCCCTACGCGGCGCTGCTTCCGTTTCTTCCCGAGGCCCAGCCGATTTACGGCCTTCAGGGTCCGGGATGGCGGGACGGCGACAGACTGCCCGCGACGATCGATGCGCTGATCGAGGCGTGTTCCGACGCCCTGACGCGGGTGGCGCCGAGCGGCCCCGTCCGTCTGCTCGGGTGGTCGTTCGGCGGCATCCTCGCTCACCTCCTCGCGACGCGGCTGCAGCGCCGAGGCCGGGAAGTCGATCGGTTGATCATGCTGGACGCCTATCCGCCGGCGGCCGATCATCGGGGCTACGAGCCCCGCAGCGATGCGCTGTGGCGCGACATGGCGATCAATCTCGATCTCGCCATTCCATCCGACATGGCGGGACAACGCTTCGATGGTGCGGCCATGCTGGATCTCGCTCGTGCGCAATCGCATGTGCTCGGCAGCTTCTCGCTCGACGAGGTTCACCGCTTTGCCGACGTCATGGCGAACAACAGCCGCCTCTTGGAGCGGGTCCGGTTCGAGACTTTCGCCGGCCCGATCACTTTCGTTTCCGCCGGCCGTCGGGCGCCGGGCTTCGACCGGGAGCGGATGAACCCGGACGGCTGGCGTAGCTTCTCGACGGGCGAGCTCGTCTCGAGCACCGTCGATTCCACCCACAACGAGATGCTGAGCACCGCTTCGTTGAAGCAGATGCCGTGTCTTCAGGCGTTGAACGATGTGCCCGTTCCGCCGTCCGATCACTTCGCCGAGGGGAGCGACAATGCCAGTGCCGTCTGAGTTCACCGAGCAGGCCGTGCGAGAGCGCTCGCCCGAGGGAACCGGCCTCTATGCGGACTTTCTCGACAACGACGATCTGGGGCGATCCCTGTTCGCGGCCAATCCCTGGCTGGCGGCGCCGGACAACGACAAGCCGTTGCCCTGGGACGGCGAGCGATACTGGAAGACCACGGTCGCCCGGAAGCACCTCTATTGGAGCGCGATCGCTCTGCCGGAGCCGACCAAGGACATCCGACGGATGCGTCGCGACCTCCTGGAGTGGGGCTACTGCCTCATCGAGGATGCGATGTCGGACACCCAGTGTGCGACGCTCTACAAGCGGCTGGTGGAGCAGGCGGCCGGCGAGCGGCAAGCCGGCGTGGCGCTCGGCTCGCCCTACGGGCAGTACGTGAACGCCCTCGTGAACAAAGGCGACTGCTTCGCGCGCTGCATCGAGCAGGATCCGGAGGTGGTGCAGGCCGGCCCGGTCATCGAGCAGCTCGCGGACGAGGCGCTCGGCAAGGGCTGGATCTGTCACTCCTTCCTCGCGATCAGCGCCGACCCCGACCGCTATCCGCAGCGCGTCCACATGGACCAGGGATCGCTCATGCCCTGGATCCCCGCGGAGGCGCCGATGCTCCTCAACACGATGTACATTCTCGAGGACGTCGGCGAGCACAACGGCGGAACGCTGCTCATCCCCGGGTCGCACAAGACCATGGCGGAAGGGCGCCGAACCGGCGTCGTTGGCGCGCTGCCCCCCATGGTCCATCTCGAGGCGAGGGCCGGGACGATCATGGTCTTCGACGGTCGCCTGCTCCACGCAACCGGCGTCAATCGAACCGACAAGCAGCGTTTTGTCGCGATCATGGCCTTCATCAAGCCGTGGATGCGCCAGCAGGAAAACTGGGTGCTCACCGTCAAGCCGGAAATTCTGCGCTGGGCGAGCCCGAAGCTGCTTCATCGCATGGGTTTTCAGGCGATGTTCAGCGGCGGGACGGTCGAGGGGTGGGGGATCAACTACGTGAACGGCCAGCTCGGCGATCCGATGGCGCGCATCACGGCCTTTCGGGAGGCGATCGACGCCGGACGCTATCAACGCGTCGGCGTGTTGGCGCCGGGTACGCCCGCCGCGGATCCGGCACACGACTACACTTTGCGGTCTGTCATTTCCATGGCGAAAGATGCCATGGGCGACGCGTGGGAGGCGTAGCGCACGGCGTTGTATGCAAGGGGCCGACGATGGAGACTGCGCTTCTCTTCCTCGTGTTCAACCGTCCACGTCAAACCGCCGCGGTCTTCGAGGCGATCCGTCAGGTCCGCCCGTCGAAGCTCTATGTCGCGGCCGACGGTCCCCGCGAGAACCGGCCAGAGGACGTCGAGTTGTGCGCCACCGTCAGGCGGATTGCGACGGCGATCGACTGGCCTTGCGACCTCCACACCCTGTTGCGGCCGACGAATCTCGGCTGCCGCGCCGCCGTCACCGATGCGCTCGACTGGTTCTTCGGTCTCGAGCCGGAAGGGCTCGTTCTCGAGGACGATTGCCTGCCCGACCCGTCCTTCTTCCCCTACGCGAGCGAGCTTCTCGAGCGCTATCGTCACGACCGGCGCATCATGTGCATTGCGGGTGCGAAGCCGGTCGACGCCGCGCCGGACGGTGCCGCGAGCTACTTTCTGTCGATCTACACGATGTGTTGGGGGTGGGCGACTTGGCGGCGCGCCTGGATGCTCAACGATCCCTCTCTCGCTGGTCTCGATGATTTCCTCGCCCGTCCCGCCTTTCCGGGGCAGGCCCGGTCGGCCGCGGCGTCCCGGCGTTGGGAAGAGCGGTTCAGGCAGGTGCGGGACCATGGTCTCGACTCGTGGGCGACCGTGTGGACCTTCGCGTGTTGGGCGAATGGCGGGCTGACCTGCGTGCCCCGTTCCAATTTGATCAAGAATATCGGCTTCGGGTTAGAGGCCACGCATTTGCGAGACGCGGCGTCGAACTTTGCCGACATGCGCCGCGAGTCGCTGGAATTTCCCTTGCGGCATCCGAGCGTGATCGCGCCGGACGGCCGCTACGACGAAGAGGTCTCGTCGGTCTTCTACCAGATCGGGGCGGACGATCTCGAAAGCGTCGACGTGGCGCTGGCTCGGAATTTGGCGATGAGGGAAGCCGATGCGCAACACCGACACGACTGAGTTGGCGGACGCGGGCCGTGACCCCTTCCGGGCTTACCTGGAATGCGGCTTCGATTCGGTGGAGGGTTGGCCGGGCACCAAGGAATCCGTCCTGTTCCTGGAAGTGCTCAAGGAGTGGTTCCGGCCGCATGGGGAGCGCGGCGGCGCTCTGGAAATCGGCGTCCATCACGCGAAATACCTGATCGCGCTGCACAACCTTCTCGCGCCGTGCCAGTCGCTCGGGATCGACCTCTTCGAGGACCAGGCCCGGAATATCGACTTCTCGGGCATGGGTGGGGCCGACGGGCCCCCGTCCATCGAGACATGCCACAGGCATATATTCGCCTTCGCCGCGCATCCCGAGGCGATCCACCTCATGTCGGCCGACAGTCTGACGCTCGGCCCGCAGGAGATCGCAGAGCTGTTGCGGACCTATCCGCGGTTCGCCGTGACCAGCATCGACGGCGGCCACACCGCGCTCCACCTGTCGGTCGATTTCATGACCGCCAGCCAGCTCACATCACCCTTAGGTGTTATCGCCGTCGATGATCTGTTCCATCCGGACTGGCCGGGCGTCACGGAAGGGATCTTCCGTGTGCTCGACCGGCGGGACTTCCCCTTCGTTCCTCTCTTCATCACGCGCAAGAAGGCCTTCTTCTGCCACGTCAGCGTCCAGACGCAGTTCATGGCCTTCGTCGCCGTAGAGTTCTCTGCACGCTACGCCAGAGACGTTCGGTATGTCGATTTCTTTGGCTGGCGCGTGCCTTCATTCAACTTTGGAAATGAATATTAAACTCATGCCATTCGGCAATGAGAAGACGCTTGGGATACGATAGAGGATAAAGCAAAAATGTTTAGGTGCGGGCTCCGGCCGGGGTTTCATGATGATTTTGAGGTTTTCGCCAGGTCAAAGTCGTTGCCGCGTCAGGATCAACTGGTGGTTGCTGGAGGGCTCTCGAGACTCGGCTCGCCGATCACTGCGATGAATGGGCGGGCCCGCCGATCCTGTACATCGCTTGATTTCCCCGATGGCGAACCGTCGCTTGCGCGGCTATGGTTTCCTTCCCAGTGTTTGGGGGGACAAACCGAAGGATTCGGGCTGAGACGAGCGCCGGGCCATTCTGTCCCAAGGTATCGCAGGGGACGATGAGGAACGAGCGTCTGGACAAGTCGTGCGTGGACAGGCCCGGCTCGAGCGGTCAGATCGTCGATAGTCCCTCGGCGTTGCGCACCGCGACCGACCCTTCCGGCCACGGCGACGTCCCCTTGGTCATGACCGCCCCCGACCTCGACACGCTGCTCGAAGCCCAAGCCGGCGCGACACCCGAGGCGGTCGCCCTGGTCGAGGGCGAGCGTGTGCTGACCTACGCCGAGCTCGATCGGCATGCGGGCCGGTTCGCGGAGCTCCTGCGCCACGCTGGCGCCGGGCCGGAACAGGTGTTCGCGATCCTGTCCCCGGCCACGATCGAGAGCGTCGTCGCGATCCTGGGGGTCCTGAAGGCGGGCGCGGCCTATCTGCCGCTCGAACCGGGCCAGCCCGATGCGCGCCTCGCATCGATGATCGCCAACGCCGGGCCGACCGGCATCGTGGCGGACGAGGCGGCGGCGCGGCGGCTGCCCGAGCCGCTGCGCGCGCGCTGCGTCGCGATGCCGTCGCTGGCGGTCGATCCCCCGGCGGCCGCGCCGACCCCACGACGTCGGTGTTCGCCGGATCGGATCGCCTACCTCATCTACACCTCCGGCAGCACGGGCGATCCGAAAGCCGTCGCGGTCTCGCACCGTGCCGTCATGCACTCGCTTCGCGCGCGCGGCGATCTCTACCCGGAGCCGCCGGGCGTCGTCTGCCTGACCGCGCCGCTCACCTTCGACATCTCGGTCGCCCAGATCTTCGCGACCCTCGGCGGCGCCGGAACCCTGGTGTTGGGCGTCGATCTGGTCGGCTTCCGTGACCTCGCTCCCCGCTGGCGCGATGCGGTGCGGACCGTCATGTTGGCGTCGTCGGCCTATGCCGCCTTGCTCGCCGAACACGATGCGCCCTTCGGTCCCGGCCTGACGCGGGTCATCGTCGGCGGCGACAGCCTGCAGCGGAGCCTCGTCCGGCGGCACCACGAGCGGCGCGCCGAGGTGGCCCTCGTCAACGAGTATGGCCCGACGGAGGCGACGATCTTCGCCACGGCGGGGCTCGTCACGACGGCGGACGAGACACCGCCGATCGGGTCGCCGATCACCGGAACGCGCCTCCATCTTCTCGACGAGCGTCTTACGCCCTGCGGTCCGGGCGAGATCGGCGAACTCTATATCTCCGGCGACAATCTCGCCCGCGGATATTGGAAGCACCCCGGCCTGACGGCGGCACGCTTCGTCGCCAGCCCGTTTCGGCCGGGCGAACGCCTCTATCGCACCGGCGACCTCGCCAGCCGGCTGCCCGATGGGCGCTTCGTGTTCCGAGGGCGCGTCGACGATCAGCTCAAGATTCACGGCATCAGGATCGAGCCCGGCGAGATCGCCGCCGCGCTCCTGCGCGTGCCGGGTGTCGAGCAGGCTGAGGTGCTCGGCCGGTCGGCCGGCGATGGCGAGTTGCGGCTCGTCGCCTACGTCGTGGGGCGCGTGTCCGACGAGGCGGCGTTGCGCCGGGGACTTTGGGCATTGTTGCCGGATTACATGGTGCCGTCGGGGATTGTGGTGCTGGAG
>NZ_JAEKJA010000032.1 GCF_016411865.1 Acuticoccus mangrovi
CAGGTTGAGTGGGACGTGCTCGCTCTCCAGATCTGGCGCGACTGCTCTGCGCTCCGGTTGATCCAACCTGAGCGGTAGGCGCGCGAAGTCTCTGGAAGATCGTTCGCCCGCAGCGGGTTAGGCTGGGGTCGCGCGCCCCTCGTCCATGGCGGCGAGGGCGCTCGCTAGCGCCTCCTCAACCTCCGCCCGGGCCGCGCTTTCGGCGAGCAGCTCGCCGGCGGAGGCGGCAAGCCGTGTCATCTCGTGGCGCACCGCGTCGGCCCGGCTCTCGCGCGAGGCCGCCTTGGCGATTTCGGCGAGACCGGCGAGCGCGTGCAGCGTGACGTTCCGATCGGCCGCGACGTACTGACGCATCTTCGAGTAGGCGTGGGAGAGCATCGCCTCGAACGTCACGCGGTCGTAGAGAACGCGCGCGGTGCCGGCGAGTGGCGGGCTCGGCGGACGGGCGGCGAACGGCGTCAGGCCCGCCCGCAGCCAGTCGAGGCAGAGGATCGCCGTGTGCGGGTCGTTCACGCCCGGCGACAGCGCCCGCCCCAGCACCTCCACGAGCTGATCGACCTCGAAGAACACGTCCTGGACCCCGGTGCGGTTGGCCCCGAGGGTGTGGCAGCGCCCGAAGGCGGCAGTCCCGGCGGCGTCGAGCCGGGTCGCCGGGCGCACCCGCAGTAGCACCTCGCCCGCCACCACGAACCGGCCGGGCGCGCAGATCACCACCACTTGCACGTCCTTCTCCTCGGCGAGGGCATGGAGTTGGGACAGGTCGTATTGCAGCACGTAGCCCGGCCGTTCGGCACGGATCGCGGCCTCGTTGGGGCCCGGCGCGTCGCGGCGGAAGGGCACCAGATCGGCCCCGGCCTCCCGGTCGGCCACCGCCTCGGCGTCGAGCATCTGGTCGATCGTGTCGCCCAGCTCCAGCCCGATGCGGGCGGCAAGGTTCATGATGTCGATCGATTCGGGGACGTGGTGGATGTAGGCGATCATCGCCACGATCGAGGCGAGGGTGAGGGCGAGCGCCACCACGACGGAGATCTGCGGCACGAAGGCGACCTCCTCCTCGCCCGCCCCGTGCACCGTGCTCAGCACCGTGATGCAGTAGACGAAGGTGGCGAGGAAGACGCCCAATACCACCTGATTCGTCCGGTCCCGCATGAAGTTGCCGATGAGGCGCGGCCCGTAATTGCCGCTCGCGAACGACACCGCCACGATGGTGATCGAGAAGGCGACGCCGGCAACGCCGAGCACCGCGCCCGCCACCGTGGTGAGGATCGCCCGCGCCCCCTCCACCTGAATGGGCTGCATCAGCCCGATCTCGGCGAGAACGCCGGAGCCGAGCCGCGCGTCGACCGCCGTCGAGGCCAGCCCGAGGAGAATGGCGAGAAGCGTCAGAAGCGAGGGAATGAACCAGTAGTTCTGACGCAATTCGAGCAGACTGCGGACAATAAGCTGACGCATGGTGGTGGGTACCCTCCGCGATGGGGCGTGGATGGTAGGTCCCTTGCCCTGCTGGACAAAGGCGCTCGGAAGGCTCACCGTTCGCTGACCATGCCGTTTATTCGTCATCTGCGCCGGGCGTGGGCGGACCCTCCGCTGCACCAGGGCACGGGGGCATAGTGGTCCGAGCATAGACTTTGCATGGGAGAGCGATCGTGGCGATTGCGCCGTCGCTGCGGCACACGACTGTCGACCTGGGCGCCGCATGAAGCGCCACCACATCATTCAGCTCACCGTCGTCCTGTCCATCGCCGGTGCCGTGATTCCGCTCGCCATCACCGCGCTGCTCGCCTGGAACCTCGCGGTGCGCCACAAGGAGGACGAGCTGGCGGTGCTCGCGGCTCGCGTCCTGGAGCGCGCCGAGATCGCCATGGCGCAGGCCGAGGGTGCCCTCAGCGCCATGGCGCAGCGAACCGCCGATCCGTGCTCGGCCGACAATATCGAGGAGATGCGGCGCCTCACCATCCGCTCGCGCGCCATCGAGGAGATCGGCTACATCGAGGAGGGCGTGCTCGCCTGCACCTCCTGGGGCAGCACGGGGAGCGAGTACGGCACCGTCGCGAGCGACTTCCGAATCAGCAACGACATGAGCGTCAGCATCCGCGTCGAGCCGAACGACGCGCTCGGCACGCCGATGATGGCGCTGCGCCTCCAGCGCTACTACGCGCTGATCGACCCCGGCCACTTCACCGACGTGCTGGCCGCGCCGACGATCCGCGTGGCGCTCGCCCACAACGAGGGCGGCGTTCTCGCGACCAACAACGCCCCCGGCCCCGACCTGCTGGCGCTGCTGACGAGCGACCGCACGACCGCCCCCCAGCCGCCCGACGTCTACGCGGTGCTGACGCGCGGCGCGTTCACCGCGCTCGCCGCCGCTCCGCGCAGCGACGTCTCCTCCACCCTGCGCCGCGAGTTCCTGCTGCTGCTGCCGCCGGCCGCCGTCATCGTCACGGTGATCATCCTGGCGGTGATCGCGACCTCGCGCCGCCGCCTGTCGCCGACCGGCGAGATCGCGAGCGGCCTCCACCGCCGCGAGTTCTTCGTGCGCTATCAGCCCATCATCCGGCTGGAGGACGAGGTTTGCCTCGGCGCCGAGGCTCTGGTGCGGTGGCGCCGGCGCGACGGCACCGAGGTGCCAGCGGACCAGTTCGTGCCCATCGCGGAGCGAAGCGGCCAGATCCGCGAGCTCACCGACCAGGTGATCGACCGGGTGCTCGTCGACATGGCCGACACCCTGGCGAAGCGGCCCGACATCCACGTCGCCATCAACTTTTCCGCCGACGATATGGACAGCGGGCGGATCATCACCAAGCTCGAGAACGCGCTCAAGGGCACGGGCATCCAACCCCAGCAGATCTGGCTCGAGGCGACCGAGCGTAGCCTAATGCACGTGGACCGTGCCCGCGCCACCATCATTGCCGCCCACGAGCGCGGCCATTCCGTCGCGATCGACGACTTCGGGACCGGCTATTCGAGCCTCCAGTATCTGCAGCAGCTGCCGGTCGACGCGATCAAGATCGACAAGACCTTCGTCGACACCATCGGCACGGACGCGGCGACGAGCATCGTCATCCCGCACATCATCGAGATGGCGAAAACGCTGAACCTCGTGATGGTCGCCGAGGGCATCGAGAACGCCGAGCAGCTCGCCTATCTGCGCGCGGCCGGCGTGCAGGGCGGCCAAGGCTATCTCTTCGCCCGGCCGCTCGATCCGGGCGACTTCGTCGCCTATCTCAACCGGCCGCGCGGGGCCGTGGCACCCGAGGCGACCCAGCCGGAAACGTCCTTCCTGTCGATCGGACCATAGTCTAGTCTTGATGCCGACGGCCGGGGAACACGGCCGCAAGGGAGGATCAGATGGCAACACCCCGCCCAACAGAGCGAGAAGTGCTGAGCGCCGACGACGTCGCCTTCTACGACGACAACGGATATGTCGTCTTGGAGCGTCGCCTTCCGGCCGAGACGGTGGCCGCGCTGAAGGCCGAGCTCGCCCGCTTCCGCGAGATGGCCCGCGGCCTGCGCGAGAGCGACGAGCGCCTCGACCTCGAGGACAGCCACAGCCCCGACGACCCGCGCGTCCGCCGGGTGAAGCTGCCGCACACTCAGAGCGACATCGTCGCCGAGCTGATGCGCTCCGACCTCATCCTCGCCCCGGTGCGTGACCTCGTGGGTCCCGACGTTCGCCTCCACACAAGCAAGCTCAACGTGAAGTCCGCCCACTACGGCGCGCCGGTCGACTGGCACCAGGACTTCGCCTTCTACCCGCACACCAACGACGATCTCCTCGCTGTCGGCGTGATGCTCGACGACGTCGACGAGGAGAACGGCCCGCTGATGGTGTTCCCCGGCAGCCACAAGGGGCCGATCTACGATCACCACGCGAGCGGCGTGTTCGCCGGCACCATGGATCTCGAGGCCTCCGGCTTCGACATGAAGGACGCGGTGAAGCTGATGGCCCCGGCGGGGTCGATCTCGATCCACCACGGCCGTATCGTCCACGGCTCCGACACCAACCGGTCCGCGCGCGACCGGGGCGTGATCTTCTATGAGATGATGGCGGCCGACGCCTTCCCCATCATGGGCTCGATGACGGGTGCCCTCTCGTTCGAGGAGTACGACACGCGCATGCTGTGCGGCTCGCCGACGAAGGCGCCGCGCCTCGAAGCGATCCCGGTACGGGTGCCGCAGCCGCAGCCCGTGAAGCGGGGTTCGATCTACGAAGTGCAGAAAGCCGCTGCCAAGCACGGCTTCCGCGCCGCCGCCGAATAGAGGGCGGCAGACAAGGAGAGACGATGCTGACGATCTGGGGCCGGGCGACATCGGTCAACGTGCAGAAGGTGATGTGGGTGGTGGGCGAGCTCGGCCTTCCCCACACCCGCATCAACGCCGGCGGCCCCTTCGGCGGGCTCGACACGCCGGAGTTTCTCGCCATGAACCCGCACGGCCTCGTCCCCGTCATCAAGACCGACGACGGGCTCGTGATGTGGGAATCGAACGCCATCGTCCGCCACCTCGCCATGGCCGATCCCGGCCGCCACCTGTGGCCCGCCGCTTCGCCGGCTGGCCCTACCGCCGACATGTGGGCCGAATGGGCCCAGACCGTCGTGCAGCGAACGCTGCTCGGCGTATTCGTGAACATCGTGCGCGTGCCGCCCTCCAAACAGCAGCCGGCGGTGATCGAGGGGCACCGGCGCGAGCTCGTAGCCGCCCTGCAGACGGCCGAGGCGCAGCTCGCGGACCGCTCCTTCCTCGCCGGCGAAAGCCTCACCATCGCCGATATCGTCTTCGGCTCCGCGCTCTACCGCTATCACGAGCTCGACATCGCCCGCCCGGCACTGCCGGCGCTGTCCGCCTACTACGGCAAGCTCTGCTCGCGGCCGGCCTACGCCGAGCACGTGATGGTCGACATCTCCGGGATGTACGTGAAGGACTGACCCGGCCGTGCTGACGGTGTGGGGGCGGGCGACCTCCTCCAACGTGCAAAAGGTGATGTGGGCGGTGGGCGAGCTCGGTCTCCCCCATCGCCGCCACGACGTCGGCGGCGTCCACGGCGGCCTCGACGCGCCGGACTTCGCCGCCCGCACCCCGCACCGGCTCGTGCCGGTGGTCGAGTGGCCCGACGGCACGGTGATGTGGGAATCGAACGCCATCGTCCGCCGCCTCGCCCTCCTCGATCCCGACCGTCGCCTCTGGCCCGCCGACGCCGCCGCCGGTGCCGCCGCCGACATGTGGGCCGAGTGGGCGCACCACGCGCTCCAGCGGCCGCTCATCGCGCTGTTCTGGGCGTTCGTGCGCACCCGGCCGGCGGAGCGGGACGCGGCGCTTATCGCCGCGCTGCACCGAGAGACCGTCGCCGCCCTTCGCGCCGCCGAGCCGATCCTCGCGGCGCGCCCCTTCCTCGCCGGCGATCGCTTCACCATTGCCGACATCAACTTCGGGCACCTCCTCTTTCGCTACCACACGATGGCCATCGAGCGGCCACCTCTGCCCGCACTCGCCCAATATTACGAAGGCCTTACCCGCCGGCCCGCCTATCGCGCCCACGTGATGGTCGACTATTCGAGCCTCGTTCCGACGCCCTGACGGCCGCGACGCGGCGCCGCGTCGGCCGCATGGGTTTTGCGAATTCTCCCAATTCGTCTTATTCTCAGGAAATAATCATAATAATAGCCTGAGGGAGGGCACGATGATCGGCCAACACCCCATCAATCGCCGAAAATTTCTGCTGACGACCGGGGGCACCGCCGCCGGGGCGGCCGCCGTCGGACTGATGCCCGCGCGCGCCTTGGCGCAGGCCAAGCCGCTGCCGGCCTACGCCGACTGGAAGAAGCCGGACGCGATGATCGTCCACACCGCCCAGACGCTCGAGACCACCCGCGCCGGCATGGGCTCCCCCGCCATCACCCCGGCGGACATCCTCTACGTGCGCAACAACCTTCCCGCCCCCTCCGCCGACATCACCGCCGATCCCGATGCCTGGGAGATCGCCTTCGAGGGCGTCGGCGAACCCGGCACGATGTCGCTCGGCGACCTCAAGACCTACGGCGTGGAAAGCATCGCCTGCGTGCTACAGTGCTCCGGCAACGGGCGCGCCTTCTTCGACCACGAGACGAGCGGCACCCAGTGGAGCGTCGGCGCCGCCGGCAACGTGTTCTGGACCGGGGTGCCGCTGCGCCGCGTGGTGGCGGCGATGGGCGGTCCGTCCGCCTCGGCCCGCTTCCTCACCGGCACCGGCGGCGAGACGCTGCCCGAAGGGCTCGACCCGACCACCATCATCGTCGAGCGCTCGGTGCCGACGTCGGCGCTCGACGTCGCCCTCATCGCCTTCGAGCTCAACGGCGAGCCGCTTCCCGTCGCCCACGGCGGCCCCGCCCGCCTCGTCGTGCCGGGCTACTACGGCGTCAACAACGTCAAGTATATCAAGAAGATCGCCTTTACCGAGGAGGAGAGCCCGGCGAAGATCCAGCAGAGCGGCTACCGCATGCGCCCGGTGGGCGAGAGCGGCGCCCCGGGCCAACCCTCGATGTACGAGATGAGCGTGAAGTCGTGGGTCACGGCGCCGCTGATGGATGTGTCGAGCGGCCGCGTGGTGATCCAGGGCGTCGCGATGGGCGGCGTGTCGGCGGTCAGCGGGGTGGACGTCTCCCTCGACGGCGGCGGCAGCTGGAAGGCGGCCGAGTTCACCGGCCCCGATCTCGGCGCCTACGCGTGGCGTCCCTTCGAGCTCGTCACCGACCTTTCGGTCGGCACCCACGTGGTCGCGAGCCGCGCCACCAACGCCGCCGGCGACAGCCAACCCGAGAACTTCCCGCCCAACCACCGCGGCTACGGCAACAACGGCTGGAAGGCGCACGCGATCGAGCTCACCGTCTCGTGAAGCCTCGCATCCGTCTTGGTCTCGGCGCGGCGATGCTCCTCGCCGTCGCCGGATCCGCCGCCGCGGACGACATCGCCCGCGGCAAGGCGCTCTTCACCGGCGAGGCCTCGCCGCCCTGCGGCCTCTGCCACACCCTCGCCGATGCCGGCACGGAAGGCGCCATCGGCCCCGTGCTCGACGATCTGAAGCCCGACGCGGCGCGGGTGGCGGCCACCGTGACCCAGGGGGTCGGGGTGATGCCGGCCTACGCCGAGATCCTCCCGGCGAGCGACATCGCCGCCCTCGCCGCCTACGTCTCCAGCGCGACCGGCGCCCAATAGCGCCCACCCGGCGGGGAGCGGCACCCGATCCGGGCGCCGCTCCCACGCGTCGCCGCGCGATCGGCACCGATACTGTGATCTCAGTGATTGTGCGCCGCTGCAGTGTGTGCCACCCATGTCGGCAACAAGAATGCCGACCAACGGCAGCGCAGCGAGGGACGCCATGACGAATAGACCCGCGATCGGCTTCGTCGGGCTCGGCTTGATGGGGTCGGCGATGGTCGAGCGCCTGCAGTCGCTCGGCTATCCGGTCACGGTGATCGCCAACCGTCGCCGCGACCGGGTGGAGGCGGCCCTCGCCCGCGGCGCCACGGAGGCGACACGCACCGCCGACCTCGCCGCCGCCAGCGACATCGTCATGCTCTGCATGGACACCTCCGCCTCGGTGGAGAGCCGCATGCTCGGCCCCGACGGGGTGATCGCGGGACTGAAACCCGGCACCCTCGTCATCGACTTCGGCACGTCGCTGCCGGGCTCCACCCTCGCCCTCGCTGCGCAGGTGGAGGCCGCGGGCGGCCGCTACATGGACGCCCCCCTCGGCCGCACCCCGGCGCACGCCGTCGACGGCAAGCTCAACATCATGGCCGCCGGCGCGGCGGAGGACTTCGCCCGCGTCGAGCCGGTGCTGAAGGATCTCGGCGAGAACGTCTTCCACGTCGGCCCGCTCGGCGCCGGACACACGCTGAAGCTGATCAACAATTTCTACGGCATGACCACGGCCATCGCGATGGCGGAGGCCTTCGCGATGGCCGACCGCGCCGGCATCCCGCGCGACCAGCTCTACACCGTGATGTCGGCGGGCCCGCTGCGCTCCGGGATGATGGACTTCATCAAGGCCTACGCCGTCGACGGCCAGGCCGACGCCCTCGCCTTCTCCATCGCCAACGCGCGCAAGGACGTCGGCTACTACTCGGCGATGGCCGACGATCTGGGGGCGACCACACTCATGTCGACCGGCACCAAGCAGGCGCTGGGACTTGCCAAGGCGACCGGCCAGGGCGAGCGTATGGTCGCCGAAATGGTCGATTACTTCGCCAGTCTATTCAAGGAACGCTAATGCGGCTCAAGGGAAAGCGTGCGCTGCTCACGGCATGCGCACAGGGTATCGGACGCGCCACCGCCATCGCCTTCGCCCGCGAAGGGGCGACGGTGTTCGCGACCGATGTGAACGAGGCGGGCCTCGCCGGCCTGCCGGACGGCGTCGAGACGTTCGGCCTCGACGTGCTCGACGGCGGCGCGGTGGAAGCGGCGATCGACCGGGTCAAGCCCGACGTCCTCTTCAACTGCGCCGGCGTCGTCCACGCCGGCACCCTGCTCGACGCGTCGGACGAGGACTTCGACCTCGCCTTCACGCTCAACGTCAAATCCATGTTTCGGGCGACCCGGGCCGCGGTTCCGGGCATGATCGAGCGGGGCGGCGGCACCATCGTCAACATCGCCTCGGCGGCCTCCTCCATCATCGGCGTGCCAAACCGCTGCGTCTACTCCGCGTCCAAGGCGGCGATCATCGGCCTCACCAAGTCGATCGCGGTCGACTTCGTGAAGGAGAATATCCGCTGCAACGCGATCTGCCCGGGCACCGTCGATTCGCCTTCGCTCCACGAGCGGCTGCGCGCCACCGGCGACTACGACGCCGCCCTCACGGCGTTCATCGCCCGCCAGCCGATGGGCCGCATCGCCTCCCCCGACGAGATCGCGATGATGGCGGTCTATCTCGCCTCCGACGAATCCGCCTTCGTGACCGGCCAGGCCTGCATCATCGATGGCGGGTGGAGCGTCGCCTAAGAAACTCGATCAACGCTTTGGGAGAACTCCGTTGAAACTCTTGCGCTATGGCCCCGCGGGCCACGAGAAGCCCGGCTGCCTGCATGCCGACGGCACCGTTCGCGACCTCTCCGGTGTGGTCGCCGACATCTCGTCCGCCACGCTGTCGCCGCAGATGCTGAGCACGCTGACGGCGACCGACGTCGACGCGCTGCCGGTGGTGGCCGATCCCGGCCGCATCGGCCCCTGCGTCGGTGCGCCGGGCAAGGTCCTGTGCATCGGCCTCAACTACTCCGACCATGCCGCCGAGACCGGCGCCACCCCGCCCGGCCAGCCGATCATCTTCCACAAGGCGACGACGGCGATCTGCGGTCCCTACGACGACGTGGAGCTGCCGCGCGGCTCCGAGGCGCTCGACTGGGAGGTCGAGCTCGCCATCGTGATCGGCAAGAAGGCGAAATATGTCGGCGAGGCCGAGGCGATGGACTACGTCGCCGGCTTCGCCCTCTTCAACGACGTGTCGGAGCGCAACTACCAGACCAAGATGGAAGGTCAGTGGACCAAGGGGAAGTCGCACGACACCTTCGGCCCGCTCGGCCCCTGGCTCGTCACCAAGGACGAGATGGGCGACCCGCACGACCTCGCCATGTGGCTCGACGTCAACGGCGAGCGGCGCCAGACCGGCTCCACCTCCACGCTGATCTTCAACGTGCCGACCATCGTCTCCTACGTGTCGCGCTTCATGACGCTGATGCCGGGTGACGTGATCCCCACCGGCACTCCGCCGGGCGTCGGCATGGGTATGAAGCCGCCGGTCTATCTGAAGGTCGGCGACACCATGGCTCTCGGCATCGAGGGTCTCGGCGAGCAGAAGCAGACGGTCGTCGCCGCCTGACGGCACGATAGCAAAGAGGAGAGCGCACGATGGTCGATGTTCTGGTGACGAGACCGCTTCTGAAGAGCGCGATGGAGCGGCTCGACAGGACCTTCACCGTCCACAAGCTCTACGAGGCGGACGACCAGGATGCGTTCCTCTCCGCGGTGGGCACCAAGATTCGCGGTGTCGCCACCAACGGCAACATCGGCTGCCCGCCGGAGGTGCTCAACCGCACGCCGAACCTCGAGATCGTCTCGAGCTTCGGCGTCGGCTACGACGGGATCGACGTGGAGGCCTGCCGGTCGCGCGGCATCCGCGTCACCAACACCCCCGACGTGCTCAACGACGCGATGGCCGAGCTCACCCTCGGCCTGATGCTCGCGGTCTGCCGCGAGATCCCCCAGGCGCACAACTATGTGCTGCAGGGCAAGTGGCCGAGCGGCCCCTATCACCTCACCCGCGAGCTGACGGGCAAGACGCTCGGCATTCTCGGCCTCGGCCGCATCGGCAAGGAGGTCGCCCGGCGCGCCCAGGCCTTCAAGATGCAAGTGATCTACCACGGCCGCAACGAGCAGCCGCACGAGCCCTACACCTACTATGGCGACCTCGCCGACATGGCGGCGGCGTCGGACTGGCTCGTCTGCATCGTGCCGGGCGGGCCAGCGACCGACGGCATGGTCAACACCGCGGTCCTCGACGCGCTGGGGCCGGAGGGCGTGTTCATCAATGTCGGCCGCGGCTCGACGGTGGACGAGGCCGCCTTGATCGCCGCCCTCAAGGAGGGCCGGCTCGGCGCCGCGGGGCTCGACGTCTTCGCCGACGAGCCCAACGTGCCGGAGGCGCTGAAGGCGATGCCCAACGTGGTCCTCTCCCCCCACCAGGGGTCGGCGACCCACAAGACGCGCTTCATGATGGGCGACCTCGTGGTCGAGAATCTCGTCGCCCACTTCGACGGACGGCCGGTGCTGACCCCCGTCGCCTGAGACACGTCGAACCCGCACAGCGAACGCGCCCCGGGCCACCGCGGCGCGTTTGCCATTTTAGCCGCCCGCCCGGCGGGAGCCGCCCCGCGGGACGGCTGCGAGCGGACGACGCCGCGCCACCGTCACGCGGCCGTCAGACTGACCCATCAAGGTCCCGCCCGAGGCTACCCATCGGCCGGCTCCCTCGATCGCCGGCATTGGAAAACGGGACGACCACCATGACCACGCTTCGAACGACCCTCCTCGTCGGCGCCCTGCTGGCGTCATCCGCCGCCCTCGCGGAGGACTGCAAGGCCCTCCGTGCCGCCCATGGCGACGACGCGGTGTACGAGTGCATCCTGTCCTACAACGACGGCAGCTCCGCCAAAGTCGCCAACGACTGCTTCCTCAGCCTCGACGAAGGCTTCGCCTGGATGGGCAAGCACAGCGCGTCGACCAAAGGCGTGATCCGGGCGGGCAACTGCCACAACCGAGAGGGCACGGTGCACTACGTCGACTGGCTCCGCGATCGCGGCCTCGCGGTCAATCCGCCGCGCGAGGGCAAGAACCCCAAGAGCCTCGTGGAGGAGACCCGCGACATCACCGAGGAAGCGCCCGCCCCGGTCACGACGCCGCGCTGACGCGCCTCACGGCCGCGCGCCCACGAAACCTGCCGAGGGGGTCTCGACGCCCCCTCGCTGCCCCGGCCGCGGGCCCGCGCTCCCAACTCTAGCGGCGGATGTCGTCCTCGAGGAAGTAGCGCACGTTGTCCTCGAAGCTCGCGTCGGCGGCGAGACCGAGGGCGCGGGCCTTCACCGGGTTGATGTGGGGACGCCAGCCCGTGACGATGTCGAGGATGCGCTGATCCTTCTCCCAGCGGATGCGCGACACCGGCTCGTCGCCCGCCACCTTGCGCATCGCCTCGATCATCTCGCCGATGGTGCCGACGCGGCCCGGCAGCGCGAAGCCGCGATTCTCGCCGAACGAGGCGGCCGGGATCTCGGCGCAGCGGATGAGGTTCGCCACCGTCACCCGCGGCGAGGCGTACCAGAGCGCGTAGTCGGGATCGACGGGGCACACCGCCTCCTCCCCCTGCAACGGCTCGCGGAAGATCGACGACATGAAGGATGATGCCGCCGCGTTCGCCTTGCCCGGGCGGATCGTCACCGTCGGCAGGCGCGGCGCGCGCCCGTCGAGAAATCCCTTGCGCGAATAGTCGGTGATGAGGAGCTCGGCCGCCGCCTTCTGGGCGCCGTAGGAGGTCTGCGGGTTGAGCTGGGTATAGTCCTCGATCTTCTCCGGGATCTCGCCGCCGTAGACGGCGCAGGAGGAGGTGAACACCACGACCGGATTGGTGCCGAGCGCCCGCGCCGCCTCGAACACGTGTATCGAGCCGAAGAGATTCACGTTCATGCCGAGGTCGAATTCGGCCTCCGCCTGGCCCGACACGATGGCGGCGAGGTGGAAGATCACGTCCGGCCGGGAGGAGAAGAGCGCCGAGACGGCGGTGGCGTCGGAGATGTCCACCGCGTGGCACGCCACCTCGAAGGGCGCGTCCATGGGCGGAGGCGCGGCGAGATCGGCAAGGTCCATCGCCGTGATGGGCTCGCCCCGCAAGGTGCCGCTCGCGGCGAGCGAACGGGCGATCTTCTGGCCCAGAAAGCCGCCGCCACCGATAATCAAGACCCGCATGTGCGCTCCGCTCCTCACGTTTCTATATCCGCCGACCTTAGCGCGGCTCGTCCGCCCGTGCAGGGATTTTCCGTGCGCCCCAAACGCGATGGCTCACCAGAGGGCGTCGGTGATCAGCTTGATGCCGACGCTCGCGAGGATCAGGTTGATGAGCGGGTAGAAGTGCGCCGGCGAGATCTTCATGACCACGCGGGAGCCGACCCACGTCATCAGCAGCGCGAAGGGGGCGGCGATCGCCGCGACGATCAGCCCCTCCCGCGTCATCTGGCCGAGCGCGATGAAGCCCGGCAGCTTGGCGAAGTTGACGATCGCGAAGAAGGCCGCCGTCGTGGCGGCGAAGACGTCGCGGGGCAGGCGCTGGGGAATGAGGTAGATCTGAAACGGTGGCCCGCCTTGGTGGAGGACGGTGGACGTGAAGCCGGAGAGAGTGCCGAGCACCCAGCCGACCGCGCGATGGGGAACGCGCGCCGGCGCCTGGCGCACCACCAGGCCGCGGATGGCGAAGCCGAGGGTGACCGTTCCGAGAACGCCGAGCATCGCGCGCTGCGGCATCACCACGAACAGCGCCATGCCGATCAGGACGCCTACCCCGGCGGCCGGCAGCAGGAGCTTCAAGTTGCCGACATCCCATCGGCCACGATAGATCCATATGCTGAAGGCGTCCTGCGTCATCAGGATCGGCAGCATCAGGCCGACCGCCGGTCCCGGCGGCAACACGAGCAACATCAACGGCATGGCCATCATGCCCATGCCCGCCAGCCCTCCCTTGGACAGGCCGAGCAGGCTGACGGCGAGAAGGAAGACCACTATGGCGACGGGGTCGAGAGGCATTCGCTCAACGCCTCACGAGGAGCCGGCGGACGCAGACCCGGAACCCGACGCCGAGCCCCCGCGCGCCCCGCACCGGCTCTCCGCCGCGATGCTGCCGTGGCCGGCGCGCTATCACCATCTGCCGAGGTTCGTGCTGCGCGGCCTCGTGCCGCCACGCAAGGTTCCGATCCTCATCGTCGGCATGAGCCACACCAACGCGGTGGCGCATGCCCTCGACCACACGCCCGACCGGCGCTTCGGCATCATCAACCTGCGCCAGGTCAAGGTCCCCGAAGACACCGCCGAGATGACCGCGAAGGAGACCCGGGCCAGCCTCCGCATCCGTCGGCGGCCGATCCCGCTGTTCGCCCGCTTCGCGCCGACGGTCGTGGTCTCGATGGTCGGCGGCGCCAACCACCATATGCTCGGACTGTTCGAGCATGCGGAGCCTTTCGATTTCGAGATGCCGGGCGCGCCGGACGTCCTGCCGGGACGGCGTCGCTTGACATATGCGGAGGTGCGGGCGGTGTTCGAGTTCCACGTCCATAACTCGCTCGACACGATTGCACTATTGCGCCGGTACTACGGCAAGCCGGTCCTGCACATCTCGGCACCGCCGCCGACGAGCGACGAAGCGCACATCCGCCGGACCCTGGCGCCGACGCGCGGCGACGCCGTCGCCCGGCAGCCCCTCACCCCGGCGCCGATCCGCATGAAGATGTACCTGCTGCAGAACCAGATCCTGCGCGAGCACTGCGCGGCCAACGACATCACCTTCGTCGAGCCGCCCGCCGAAGCGCTCGACGACGACGGCTTCCTCGCCGAGCCCTATCGCAGCTTCGACCCGGTGCACGGCAACGTGACCTACGGCCAGCTCGTCATCCGGGATATCCTGAGGCATCCCGTCACCGTCGCGGCGCTCGGGCCGAGCGCCAACGAGGCTACGCCATGAGCCACCCCTACGCCGACATCCCCGACTATCGTCATTGGCGGCGGGCGCCGGGCGCGGCCGACCCCGGCAACCTCGACCCGGTGGTCGCGACCAAGTTCGCCATCACCCCGGAGGAGCCGGTGGCGAGCGCGGGGAGCTGCTTCGCCCAGCACGTCTCCGAGCACCTGCGCCGCTGCGGCCTCAACTCGCTCGTGACCGAGAAAGCGCCGGACTTCGTGTTTCCGCGCCTGCGCCAGCAACTCCAATACGGCGTGTTCACCACGCGCTCGGGCAACGTCTACACCGCGCGCCAGCTCCGCCAGCTGTTCGACCGCGCCTACGGCCGCTTCGAGCCCGAGGCCGTCGCCTGGGAGGCGGGCGACGAGCTCGTCGACCCGTTCCGCCCCAACGTGTCCCGCTACGTCTCCGAGAGCGAGCTCCTCGCCGACCGCGAGCGGCACTTCGCCGCCGTCCGCGCGATGGTGGAGACGCTCGACATCTTCGTCTTCACCCTGGGCCTCACCGAAACGTGGGCCGACCGCGACGGCGCCGTGTTTCCGCTCGCCCCGGGCGTCGCCGGCGGTGACTTCGACGCGACGCGCCACCACCTCCTCACCCTCGGCGTGGACGAGGTGGTGGACGACATGCGCGCCGCGATCGCCACCATTCGCACCCACAATCCGGCGGCGAAGGTGATCCTCACCGTGTCGCCCGTGCCGCTGATGGCGACGGCGCTCGACCGGCACGTGCTGACCTCCACCACCCACTCCAAGGCCATCCTGCGCGTCGCCGCCCAGACCCTCGCCGACGCCGATCCGCTGATCGACTATTTCCCGTCCTACGAGATCATCACCGCCCCTCACACCCGCGGCAGCTACTATGCCGAGGACGCGCGCGAAGTGACCCCGCTCGGCGTCGCCCACGTGATGCGCGTGTTCCTGAAGCACTATGTGGGCGAGACGACCGCGGAGACGCTCGCCGCGAAGGTGGCGAAGGGCCATGCGCGCAAGAAAGGCGGCAAGCGCCCGGGGTCCGTCGAGAGCGCGAAGCACATCATCGACGCGATCTGCGACGAGGACGCCTTGCGCGACGTGCGCTGAGCCTCACGCCTCCGGCCGCGGGACGGTGACGATGGCCGGATCGCCCGCGAGCGCCGCCGGCATCGCGGGCGTGGTGCGGATGCGGGCGAACACGGCGTTCTGGTCGTCGAGGATCGCCGGCGGCAGGCCGATATAGCCCTGCGGATCGTCGACCCGGCCGACGCTCTCCACCACGCCGGTGTAGCGGTCGCCCGAATAGGGCAGGTCCACGTTGACCTCGTCGCCGAGATTGGGGGCGTTGCCGGACGCGAACAGCGCCTGCACGTGCCCCTCGCTGCCCCTCGGATAGAGAAGCGCGACCTGGCCCCCTGCGGCGACCCGCTCGCCGGGATCGACGAGGATGCGGGCGAGATAGCAGTCGCACGGGCTGACGATCGCCTTGCGCGCGCCGTTGCGCGCGTCCTCCACGAGGGAGACGATGGGCTCGCCCTCCGCCACCAGCTCGCCCGGCGCCTTCGCCCATTCGAGAACGAGGCCGCCGTCGCCGGCGTCGACGGCTATGCGCTTCACCGCCACGGCGGCGTGCTCGGCCCGCACCGCCTGCGGGCCCTTGGGGGCGGCGTCGCTACCGCCCGGCACCCGGTCCGCCGCCTCGGTGAGGATCACCACGCTCGCCACGAGGCCGATGATCGCCGCGTTGAACGGCAGCGACATCAGCGCCGCGATGGGGCTGAAGCGACGCGGGCGCTTGGCCTTTTTCGGTGCGACGGCGCGCTCCGTGGCGGCCGCCTCCTCCTCCGTCGCCCCGGGTGGCATCGGCCGGGCCCGCGCCGCCCGCGGGGCGTTGAAGGGACGGCCGTGCAAGGCGGCATGAGTCAGGGCGCGCAGCACCTGCCGCTGCGTCTCCGACGGCGCCACGAAGCGCCAGCCGGTGCGGTCCGACGAGCGGTTCACCACCTCGCCGTCGATGTCGAGGTTCACCGCATAGTCGCCGAGGTCGATCTCGAGCTCGAGCTTGCGGGCGTCGCCGATACGGTAGAGCTGGCCCTCGGAGCGGATGGCGATGCCGCCGGTCGACCAGTCGATCAGCGAATAGAGCTGATCCTCGATCATCACGGTGCCGCCGCCGTCGATGCGCTGCGCCCGCCGGTTCTGCTGGCCGGGCTCGGTGGTGATCGTGGCGGCCGCCGCACCGGGGCGGGGCGTGCGTCCGCGCGGCCGCGGGACGGTGAGGGGCGGCACCTCCACGGGCTTGGCCGCCGGCCGACGGGTCGCGGCGATCACCGGCCCCTCGTCCTCCACCGGTGGGGCCTGCGGCGTCTCCGTCCGCGGTGCGATGTCGAGACGGGACACGTCCTGCGGAGCGGCCTCGACGCCGAGATCGTCGAAGTCTTCGAGCGGCTCCGGCGTGCGCGAGCGGACGCGCAGGCGAGAGCGCAGACCGCCGCGGCCCTCGCGTCGCGCCGCGACTCGATCCTTCGCCGCGTCCACGGGAGCCACGACCTCGCTCGCGGCGACCTGCGGGGGTGCCGGCGCGACGCCATCGTCGCCGCCGGGGGCTGCGGCCTCCTTCGGCGCCGGTACCTCCCGGGCCGACGCCGGAGGCTCGGTGGGCAGCATGGCGAGGCTGTCGTAGGTCACGCTCCAGCCGCCATATCCGAAGGCGAACTCCGACGCGGCCTCGTCCGAGGGCCGAGGCCTCTGGCGCGTGTCCCCGCCTCCATTGGTCCCGGCCGCTGCGTCGTCGTCCGCCGTCATCGTGGTTCCTTGCTCAGACGAGCCGAATATGGCGCCCTTTGACGGCTTTGTCAGGGGAGAAGGCGCGCTCAGCGGTGGCCCTTGCCATAGAGTGCCGGACGATCCTTGCGCCACCACGTCAACTTGCCGAGGCCGCTCATCAGAAGACCGGTGGGACCGGCCGGCCAGCGCCCGCCGAGACGGCCGAGCAGAGCGAGCGGCCCGGCGACCAGCGTCGCCGCCGCCCCTTTCGCCATATGCATCAGCATCTCGCCCCGCTGAGGGGGGCGCACCATCATCGGAATGAGGCAGCGGTGCTGGCCCGATAGGTAGCGCCGACGCATCACGAACCCCCGGTCGAGGCGCGAGAGGGGGATGTACTCCACCATCGCCGCCCGCGGTGACCACACGAAGCGCCGCCCGTCCATGACGAGCTGGCGGAAGAGGAGCACGTCCTCGCCGCCGATGTCGTCGAGGCGCTGGTCGAACGGCGTCGGGCCGACGAAGCAGCGCTCGCGTAGGAAGGCCGAGCCGGGCAGCGGCAGATAGGCGTCGCGGTCGCTGACGTCGGTGCCCTCCGGCACGGCGAGATCGCGCGAGTAGGTATCGGTGAACCACGCGGCGCCCTCGGGCTCCGGACCGTCGATCTTGGCGATGCGCGGGCCGAAGCTGCCGTCGGCGCCGGTCGCGAGGAGGGTGCCGACCTGGGCGGCGAGCCACTCGGTGGGGGCCTCGCAGTCGTCGTCGAGAAAGGCGACGACCTCGCCCTGCGCCTCGGCGAGGCCGCGGTTACGGGCCGTCGCCACCCCCGGCTCGCGCACGTGGATCCGGGTGATGGCGAAGGGCATCGGCACCCCCGCCACCACGTCCCGGGCGTTGCCGTCGTCGGAATTGTCGACCACCACGACCTCGATCTCGTAGTCGTCGGGCACGCGCAGCTCCGAGACGCTGGCGAGGGCCCGCGCGAGAGGCCCGGGCCGATTGCGTGTCGGAATGAGGATGGTGATCGTCGTCATGATCCGTTCGCCCGCCCCCCCTGCGGGCTCCGGCGGGCTCGTCACCCCTTAGTTCGTCTTTTCATAGAGTGTGTAGTTGAAGTTGTGGTTAAACGGAACCACGCCCTCGATGTATTGTTTGATGAAGAGATTTAGTTTGGCAATGCCGCTCTTCGGCACGAACACGATGTCGAACGGGCGCAGCAGCGTGTTCTCGGTGGGTGTGCCGCCGTTGGCGAACGACTTCAGGTCGAGGTAGCGCAGCATCGGCAGATCGTTCGGCCCGCGGCGGATCAGGACGACATTCTCGGTGTTGGCCGTGGTGAGGAAGCCGCCGGCCTGGAACACCGCCTCCAGCACGCCGGTGGGGCCGGAGATCACATAGGCGCCCGGCTCCTTCACCTCGCCGCCGACGAACACCTGGCGGCTGCCGAAGCCCGTCGGCACCACGCCCACGTCGGGAAAGCGCAGATAGCGGCTGTAGCGCTTCTCGAGCTCCGCTTCGAGCGAAGCCGGGGTGCGCCCGACCGCCTGCACCTCGCCGATGAGGCCGATATAGATGTTGCCGTCGGGGGCGACCTTGGTCTCGACGTCCTCGTCCTCGTAGAAGGGAAGCTTCACCTGGAGCTCGTCGCCGACGACGAAGCGCAGCTCGTCCTGGAAGCCTTCCGCCCACGGCTGGAAGCCCGAGGGGAGCGGCGGCGCGATCGGCTCGCTCGGCGCCTGGCACGTGGGTGTGCAGGGCGCGAGCGCGTCCTCGGGCGCCTTGTAGACCGGGCAGCCCGAAACGCTCGTCGCCGACACGCACGGGGCGTCGCCCCCCTGCGTGGCGCAGGCGGTCAGGGCGAGGAGGAGGATGAGGACAGCCAGCCGATGCATCGGAATCCCCAAGGACGGATGTCCATGAGCCTTGGGTCGTTAACCTTAGCAAAAGGTTAACGCGGCCGGTTTCTGAAAGGAGTTGTTAACACCCGCGGTGCCCGTCTTGCGGCGCCCGACGGTGCCGCGGCGCGTCCCGATCAATAGGCGTTGCGCGAGCGGAACAGCAGCGACAGCGGAGTGATGGCGAGGATGTAGAGGTCGAACCAGAAGGTCCAGTTCTCGATATATTCGATGTCGTAGCGCACCCGCACGAGGAGCTTGCGGTTGGTGTCGGTCTCGCCGCGCCAGCCGTTCACCTGAGCCCAGCCGGTGATGCCCGGCTTGACGCGATAGCGGCGCATGTAGTCGGCCACCGCCTCCTCGAAGGGCTTGCCCTCCGCCTTTGTGCCGAGCGCGTGGGGGCGCGGGCCGACGAGGCTCATATCGCCGTTCAGCACGTTGAAGAGCTGCGGCAGCTCGTCGATCGACGTGCGGCGCAGGAAGCGGCCGACGCGCGTCACGCGCGGATCGTCCCGCGTGACCTGGGCGGCGCCGGCAAGGTCCGTCAGATCGGTCCGCATGGTGCGGAACTTGTAGATGGTGAAGATGCTGCCGTTCCAGCCTCGGCGCGGCTGGCGGAACAGCACCGGCCCCTTGCTGTCGAGTTTGATCGCCAAGGCGGTGAGCCCCAGGAGCGGGCTGAGCAGCACAACCAGAATGCCGGCGATGAGCCGATCCTCGACGAACTTCGCCACGCCGGCCCATCCCTCGATGGGCGCGTCGAGAGCGCGCAGCATCGGCGCGCCGCCGATGGTCTCGAACGGCCGGTCGAAGAAGCGCCACATGGCAAGGTCGGGCGCGAAGAGCACCGTCACCGAGAAGCGCGACATGCGGTTCATGATGTGGGTCAGCCGCTCCACCGCGTTGAGCGGCAGCGCGATGATGACCTCGTCGACCATGCCCTGGGCGACCGCCTCCTCGAGCTCGGCGAGGCCGCCGCGGCGCTCGTAGCCTTCGATCGCCTCGGGCACCCGCTGATAGCGGTCGTCGTAGAAGCCGACGAGGGCGTAGTGGGCGTCGTCGCTGGCGTTGAGATGCTCGATGACGGCGACGCCCTGCGCATCGCCGCCATAGATCGCGACGCGTCGGCGCAGATGGCCGCGCCGCATCGCGAAGCGCACCAGCAGCGCCACGATGACGCGGTAGACGAAGATCGTCGCCGTGGCGGCGACGAGCCAGGCGAGCAGCCATTCGCGCGTGTAGGGCTCGCCGAACTGCGCGCCGAAGGTGACGGCGGTGATGAGCGCGAAGGTGAACAGCAGCGACTGCACCAGTCGCCGGATGAGCCGCAGCGTGATCTTGTGCGCCGGGGTCCGATAGACCTTGTTGCTCTCGAGGACGCGGGAGAACACGATGGTCGCGACGAGGGTCATCGCCGAATAGGTCAGCATGACGTCGATGCCGCCGATCATCACGCGCGATACCACGAAGCCGGCGCCGAAGAAGCTCAGGAGATCGCCGACGGTCAGCGCCCGGTCGATGCTGCGCAGGTCGAGATATTCGGGGCGGCCGAAAGCCTGCGGGACGCGGCGCATCCGGCTGACCTTGCGGTTGAGGTGCACGTCGGTCGGATCGGCGGCGAGGTCCGCGGCCGGCGCGCCAGGCTCGGCGGAATCGGCGCGCGCAGACGCGGGCGTGCGCGCCGGCGTCACCGTCGCCACGACCCCCTCACCGCTGGGGAGCGGTGCGTCCCGAAGATTGTCCCTGGCTGTCATCCAGTCATTCACCGCACCTGTTCCAGAACCCTGACCCCATTCCCATCCCAGCGGGCGATGTTCTTGCGGCCATCGCGCGGTTCAGCGCAACCAACATTGGCATCCCATGATTCTGCAAAGTTATACAGCAGAGGTTTAACTTTTATACACTTGGCAGCTCGATCCGTTCCGGCGCCCATGCGCCCCGCCTTCGGCTCGATGAATCAGCGTGTTAGACTATTGAGCAACGATGCTGACCCGACGCCGACTCCACCCTCCTGATCATCCCCACCGGATCGCCTTGACCTTTCGCGTCCTCACGCCACAATCTTACCATGTTTGCGCGCGGTCCGTCGCCGGCGGACTGGCCCGATCCGTCGCCACCGCCGTCGGTCGCGCGGGTGAGGTACAGTGAAGCGCTATATCCTCCCTCTCATCAACCAGGGCGTGGTTGCGGCGTTCAACCTCACCCTCCAGCTGCTCCTGATCCGCCTCGCCTCGTCGGAGGATTTCGGCACCTTCGTGCTGTGGCAGTCGATGGTGATGATCATGGTCGGCTTCCAGGACGCCATGATCGGCGTGCCCCTGTCGCTCCGCATCGCCTTCGATCCGACGAATGCGCGGCGATTCGTTCTGGAGAGGCAGGTGGCGGCGTTCGCGGCGATCTTCGTGGCGGGAGCCGCGGCGATCCTGCTCGTCGCCCTCCTCGTCGTCGGCGACGGGCTGCGCTCGCCGCTCCTCGGCCCGGCCGTCGCGCTCTACGCCGCGAGCTTCCTCGCCTACTACGCGGTGCGCTTCCTCGCCCAGTCGCGGGCCCAGTTCGGCAAGGCGCTCGTCATCGACAGCGCCTACTCGCTGATGAGCCTCACCGCGGTCGGCCTCCTGGCGGTCACCTTCGGCACGCTTCCCCTCGTGCCGCTCTTCGCCGCGCTGTCGCTGCCGGCCGCGGCCGCGGCCGTCATCGGCTACGCGATCCTGGAGCGGCCGCCCGCGCCGCGCAGCCGCCGCATGTTGCAGCGCTACGCCACGATCTGGCGCGACACGCGTTGGACGGTGGCGGCCGTCGCGGCGTCCGAGCTGCAGAACCGCGCCTTCATCTTCGTCATCTCCGCCCTCTACGGATCGGCCGCGCTCGCCGGCGTGTTCGCCGGAACCATCGTGCTGCGGCACATCGTCCTCGTGATGGGCGCGTGGACGGCCTTCGCCCGACCCTTCCTGGTCGGCATGCGCGACCGCGGCGCCACCACCGCCATGTTGCAGTTCTCGCTGGGCTCCGCCGCGGTGCTCATGGCGATGTTAGCTGTGAACCTCGTCATCCTCGCCGTGGCCTGGCCGCTGATTGACACGTACATCTATGGTGCAAAGTACTCGGACATGTGGTCGGTGGTTGTTCTGTGGACGATCGTCTACGCCCTACAGGCACCCGTGATGCCCCTCGCGATGGTGCTCGTCACGCTCGGCCGCTACCGGGAGGATTCCACGGCGGTCATGATCGGCTCGACGGTCACCGTGACGCTGGTGACGGTGCTCGCGGCCACATTCGGGCCGCAGACCGCGGTCGTCGGCATGGGCGCCGGCTACGTGATCACCTGCGCCATCATGGGATGGCGCATCGCCCAGGAGCTCGGCCGGCGCCGCGCGATGGTCGCCCCGTGAGGCCGTCGCGACGATGAGCGCGCCCGACGCCACCCTCGCGGCGGTCGCCGAGCCGCGCGCGCCCAACCCGCTCAACCCGATCCTGTGGCTGATCGAGGCGCTGTGGCAGTACAAGTGGCTCATCGTCACCATCATGGTCGCGGGCGTCGTCGCCGCGACGCTGCTCGCGAGCCGGCTGCCCAACAGCTATTCCGCGAGCGGCCTCCTCGAGATCGACCCGCAGTCCGAAGGCGTCTTGCGCGGGCAGCAGAGCTCCAGCGGCTACATCCCGCCCGAGACGATCACCGAGACCGAAGTGCAGGTGATCCAGTCGACCAACGTGCTGTCGCGCGTGGTGGACCAGCTCGACCTCGAATATTCGCAGGCGAACCCTGCGCTGCGCGCCTCCGCGAAAGACGGCCCCAAGAGCCGCGCCAGCGCCGAGAGCGCGATCATCGATTCGCTCCAGCGCAACCTCACCGTCCGCCCCACCGGCCGCTCTTTCGTGGTGGAGGTGAGCTTCGAGGGCTCCGATCCATCCTACGTCGCCGACGTGGTGAACGCGGTGATGAACGCCTATCTCGGCGTCGAGGTCTCGCAGCAGCGCACATTCGCGCGCGACGCCATCACCCTCCTGTCCAACCGGCTCGACGAGCTGCGCACCGACCTCGATTCCCGCGAGCGGGCAGTGCAGGACTTCCGCGCCACGAGCCGCATCGCCGAGGAGGCCGGCACCAACATCCTGTCCGAGCAGCTCGCCCGGCTCAACGAGGAGCTCGTCCGCGCCCAGGCCTCGCTCGCCACCGCGACGGCCGCCTCGAGCCAGCGCGGCGCCGTCGCCGACAGCCTGCCGGAGGTGGTCAACTCGCCGCTCATCCAGCAGCTCCGCGCCCAGGCGGCGGTGCAGGAACGCACCGTCTCCGAGCTCGCCTCGCTCTACCGCCCGAGCCACCCGCGCCTCATCCAGGCGAAGAGCGCCCTCGCCGCGCTGCAGGACACCATCGACCAGGAGACGCAGAAGATCGTGTCGGCGATCGGCACCACCGAGACGGTCGAGGCCGACCGCGTCGCCGCCCTCCAGAAGGACGTCGACGCCCTGCGCGGCCGGCTCAACGAGCAGCGCAACGCCGAGATCGAGCTTCGCCGACTGGAGCGCGAGGTGGAGGCGAGCCGCAAGGTCTACGAGGCTTTCCTCGACCGCTTCAACGAGGTGCAGGGCACGTCGGGCCTGGAGCGGCCGGACGGGCGGATCATCGCCTCGGCGGTGCCGCCCATCCAACCGTCCGGGCCCAAGCGCATGCTCATCGTGGCGGGCGGCGGCATCCTGTCGGGCGGCCTCGCCTTCGCGCTCGTCATCGGCCTCGCCCTCATCGATTCGCGCATGCGCACCCGCGCCGACGTGACGCGCGCGACGGGCCTCACCCCCGTCGCCGTGATGCCGCCGGTGCCGGGGCGCGGCGGCCTGCTGCGCCGGTTGGGCGGGCGCCACCGCAACGCCGCCTTCGCCGAGGCGATCACCCACCTGCGCGCCGCGCTGGTGCTCGGCGCCGGCACCCACGGCACCACCGTGCTCGCGATGACCGCCGTCGACACCGCCACCGGCCACGCCGCCCTCGCCGCCGCCCTCGGCCAGGCGTGCGCCGTGTCGGGCGACCGTGCCGTGATCGTCGACGCCAACGTGGAGAACCCGACGCTCCACACCCTCCTCGGCGGCAGCAACGAGTACGGCCTCTCCGAGGTGGTCGCCGACCGCGGCGACCTCGACAGCACGCTGCAGATGGACGAGGCCTCCGAGCTGATGTTCATCGCCGCCGGCAACCGGTCCGACCCCTCGCTCTACCGCTCCGAGTGGATGGGCCGCGTCCTCGACCTTCTCTACGAGCGCTTCAACGTCACGATCCTCTGCCTGCCGCCGCTGCCGGATCTGCCCGACGCCCAGGTCCTGGTGTCGGAGGCCGACGTCACCGCCATCGCCGTGCGTGCCGGCCTCACCGACCGATCAAGCCTCGCCGAGCTCGTCGCCATGCTCCGCTTCGCCGGGCAGAGCCGCCGCCTCGCCACCGTGCTGATGCGCGGCTGAGGCGAGGAGCCGCGGTGTGGAACGGCTCCGCCGCCCCCCTCGTTGAGTGTTCGACATGTCGTTCACCTCGTTCTCCGGGCTGACGCGGCGCGGTCGCCAGGCCTTCTCCCTCGCCGGGCTCGCCGCGAGCGTGCTGCGCCGTTCCGTCGGCCGCCGCTTTCCTCCGCTGTCGCTTCAGGAGCGGCTCGCGATGCTGCCGGCCGCCGCGCCCGTCTCCGCGCCGCTCACGATCCGTTGGAGCGACCAGCACGTCCCCTTCGTCGAAGCCGCCTGCGAGCGCGACGCGGCCGTCGGCCTCGGCATCGTCCACGGCCACCTGCGCCTCGCCCAGATGGAGGTGATGCGCCGCGCCGCCTACGGCCGCATCGCCGAGGTGGCGGGCGAGGCCGCGCTCGCCGTCGACCGGCTGCTCCGCATCATCGACTTTCCGCGCGCGTGCGCGCCGTCGCTGGCGCTGATGCCGGCCGAGACGCGCGCATGGATCGACGGCTTCGCCGACGGCATCAACGCCGCAGCCACCGTGCGCCCCCTCCCCCCCGAGTTCGACATGCTGGGGCTCGAGCCGGAGCCGTGGACGGCGGCGGACCTCTTCGCCGTCTCTCGCCTGTGCTCGGCCGACTATGCCTGGCGGGTGTGGCGCACGCTGAGCCCGCTGCGGCAGGAGGACGACTGGGCGCGCATGTGGGCCGACCTCATGGGCGTCGCCGCCATCGCCGACGAGGACATCCCGATCGGCGCCGACACGCTCGACAAGGCGCTGCCCAACGCGTTCGACCACGCCGGCTCCAACGCCGTCGCCGTCTCCGGCAGCCGCACGCGCTCCGGCAAGCCCATCCTCGCCTCCGACCCCCATCACCTCATCACCACCCCCGGGCTGTGGCTGATCGCGGGCTTCAAGACGCCGGCCTCGATGGTGTGGGGCCTCATGATACCGGCGCTTCCGATCTTCGGCGTCGGACGCAACCGGCATGGCGCTTGGGGCGGCACCAACCTCCACGCGACGTCGTCGGAGCTCGTCGACGTCGCCGGCGAGCCGCTCACCAGCGAAGAGCACACGATCGGCCTGCGGGACGGGTCGCGCCACACGGTGCTCCTGCGCCAGTCCACCCTCGGCCCCATCGTCAGCGACGACGGCCCGTTCGCCCTCGACGGCGAGACCGTGGCCCTCCACTGGCTCGGCCACCGCCCGAGCGACGAGTTCACCCCGTTCCGCACCATGCTGCGCGCCCGCGACTACCGCGACTTCGCCGTCGCTCTCGACGGCTACGCCCTTCCCGGCCTCAACATGCTGTGGGCTGGAGAGGGCGGCGAGATCGGCAAGCTCATCGCCGCCCACATCCCGCGCCGCCCGCTCGCGATCCCGCCGGACATCGTGGTCGACCGCGCCGTCGCCCACGACCAGTGGCACACCCTCCTGTCCACCCGCGACCTGCCGCAGAGCGTCGACCCCACGGTGGGCTTCGTGGTCTCGGCCAACGAGCCGCCGGTGGATCCGCCGGTTACGATCAGCCTGTTCTTCGCCGCCCCCCACCGGGCCGAGCGCATCGCCGCCCTAGTCGGCGAGCGGCGCGACCTCACGGCCGCCGATCTCGCCGCCTTGCAGCGCGACGTGCACCTCGCCCCGGCGGCGAGCCTCGCGGCGCGCCTCGTCGCCGTCGCCCGCGCCCACGCGATCGGCGGCCCCGTGGTGGACGCCCTCGCCGCATGGGACGGCGACTACGGCACCCATTCCGCCGGGGCGCTGGCGCTGGAGCTCGTCGCGCCGAGCCTCGTGGATCAGCTGGAGACCCGCTCGCCCAAGCGCTACGTGAGCCCCCATTGGCGGCCCTTCTCGCGCCTTTCCGGCCTCGTCGACGCGGCGGGCGAGGCCGACCTCGCCGACGCCCTCCGCACCGCCGTCGCCGCCGCCGAAGCCCCGTTCGCCCGACACGGGACGTGGGGTGCGCTGCACCACGTGCGCCTCGCCCATCCGCTGACCCGCCTTCCGCTCGTCGGCGCGCGCCTGCCCACCATCGACTTCCCCTCCGGCGGCTCCAACGACACGCTGATGAAGTCGATGCACCCGATGACGCAGAAGCCGCACGCCACCAACTTCGGCGCCAACGCCCGCTTCGTGGCCGATCTCGCCGACCCCGACGCCACCAGCGCCGTGCTTCTCGGCGGACAGGACGGCTGGCCCGGCTCGCGCACCATGTTCGACCAGGTCGGCGCGTGGCGCCGCGGCGAGGCGCTCCCCCTCCCCTTCACCGATGCGGCGCGGGCCGACGCGCTGCCCCACACCACCACGATCCTTCCGGCATGATCGACGCCACGCCGCTCCTGCGCGCCCACGCCCGGCTGCGGCGCCGCCACCTCGCGCGGCGCACCCCGGCGGCGCTGCAGGAGGCCGAGCTTCTGCGCCTCGTCCGCCGCGCCGCCGGCACCCGCTTCGGCCGCGACCACGACTTCGACGCGATCGCCAGCGTCGCCGACTTCCAGGCGCGCGTTCCGCTGCGCTCGTTCGAGGATTTCCGGCGCGACTATTTCGACGCCGCCTTCCCCGTGCTCACCGACCTGACGTGGCCCGGCACCATCCCCTATTTCGCCGTCTCCTCCGGCACCGCGAGCGGGCGCACCAAGCACATCCCGGTGTCGAAGGAGATGCTGCGCTCCAACGCCCGCGCCGGCACCGACATGCTCGGCCACCACGCTCTCCTTCACCCCGAGAGCAAGGTGCTCGCCGGCAAGAGCTTCATGCTGGGCGGCTCCGTCGCGATGACGGACCTCGGCCACGGCATCCACTCCGGCGACCTTTCGGGCATCGCGCGGCTCGAGAACCCGCGCTGGTCGACGCCCTTCGTGTTCCCCTCCATCGAGGAGGCGCTGGAGGCGGACTGGGAGAAGAAGATCGACCGCCTCGCCCGCCTCTCCCTCGACGAACCGATCCAGTGCATCGCCGGCACACCGAGCTGGCTGCTGCTCTTCTTCGAGCGGCTCGCCGCCCTCACCGGCCGCGGTCACGACGTGACCGCCTTCTACCCCGACCTCGACCTGATGGTGTACGGCGGCATGAGCTTCGCCCCCTATCGCGAGGTGTTCGCCCGGTGGTTTCCCTCCCGCGGGGTCGACTGGCGCGAGGTCTATTCCGCCAGCGAAGGGTTCGTCGCGAGCGCCGACCGCGGCGTCGGCGACGGCCTGCGCCTCAACCTCGACATCGGCCTCTTCTTCGAGTTCGTGCCCATCGCCGAGTGGGACGACGAGTCCCCCGCGCGCTACTGGATCGGCGACGCGCCGCCCGGCGAATACGGGCTGGTGCTGTCCACCTGCGCCGGCCTCTGGGCCTATCGGCTCGGCGACGTGGTGGAGCTGATCGAGGGGCATCCGCCGCGGGTGCGGGTGACGGGCCGCACCTCTTACTATCTCTCCGCCTTCGGCGAGCATCTGTCCGGCCGCGAGATCGAGACCGCCGTGCTCGCCGCCGCCCGCGCCGTCGGCCGCAGCGTGAGCGAATATGCCGTCACCCCGCTCTATCCGGAGGCGGGGCGGCACGCGGGCCGCCATCTCTTCGTGGTGGAGCTCGACGCGCCCGTCGACCCGGGCGCCGCGGCCCGCTTCGCCGAGACGCTCGACGCGACCCTCGCCGCCGGCAACGAGGACTACGAGGTGCACCGGCGCGGCGACTATCAGCTGCAGCCGCCGCGCGTGGTGCTCGCTCCGCCCGGCGACTTTACCGAATGGATGCGCGCCCGCGGCAAGCTCGGCGGCCAGAACAAGGTGCCCCGGGTGGTCTTGGCGGACGACGTGCGGCGCGATCTGATGCAACTCGCCGACGCCTCCGACGTTTGACCGGAGACGGCGGAGACGTTCGACCACGGGGAATGGGCGCAGTCATGACCGACGTGCAGTTCGAGCCGGTGCGGCTCGCGACGCAAAATCCGTTCGTGCTGAGCGACTTCGGCAACGGCAACGGCGAGAGCAAGGCGTCGGCCGTCCTGCAGGCCGAGCTCTATCGCCCCGTGGGCGTCGCGCCGCCCTATCCCGCCGTCGTGGTGAGCGAGGGGCTCGGCGGCATCAAGACCGCGCGAGAGCGACGCTACGGCCGCTTCCTCGCCGAGCACGGCTACATGGCACTGGTCATCGACAGCTTCGCGACACGCGGCTTCGCCAACTCCGCCCATCCGATCCGCGCCATCAACGTCACCGAATCGATGATGCTCGCCGACGCCTTCGCCGCCCTCGGCTGGCTCGCCGCCCGCGACGACGTCGACCCGCGCCGCATCTGCCACATCGGCTTCTCCTACGGCGGGATGATCTCGCTGCTCACCGCCTACGAGCAGATCCGCCGCCACTTCGTGCCGGGTGACCTCGCCTTCGCCGCGCACGTCTCCTACTACGGCCCCACCGTGCCGCGCCTCGAGGACTACGCCACCACCCGCGCCCCCATCGCCATCCTGAACGGCGAGCTCGACGCCAACTTCGATCCGCGCCGCCTCGACCTCATCGCCGGCGACCTGCGCGAGGGCGGCTCGGCGGTGGAGAACGTGGTGTTCCCCGACACCTACCATCAGTGGGATTCGGATGATCTCGTGCGCCGCTTCGACCGCTTCAACATCCGCGCTCTCGGCACCCGCATCGACCCGCTCTACGCGATCATCGACGAGCGCTCGGGCAGCGTGGTGCGCAACTTCGCGACGCGCCTCCTGATGATCGCCCGCTCGGTGAGCCTCAAAGGCTTCCACCTTCTGCGCGACCCTGACGTGATGCGCCGAAGCGACGAGATCCTGCTGCGCCACCTCGCCGCACCGGCGCGGAGCACCGACGCCGCGGCAGCTCAGCGCACCGGCTGAAGGCGCCTCAGAAGAGCGCTTCGGCGACGAGGCCGGCGAACAGCAGGAAGCCCGCGGTGCGGTTGGAGCGAAACGCGGCGAGGCAGGAGGCGGGATCCTCCGTCGTCACCTTCGTCACCTGCCGGGCGAGGTGGGCGGCGAAGAGGGCGAGGCCGAGAAAGCCCCACACTCCGGCACCCGCGAGCGCCAGGGCTACCGCGAAGGCCGTGACCGTCGCCGCGTAGCAGAGGCCGACGGCGAGCTTGGTGTTCTCGCCGAAGAGGCGCGCGGTGGAGCGCACGCCGATGATGGCGTCGTCCCGCCGGTCCTGATGGGCGTAGATGGTGTCGTAGCCGACGGTCCAGGCGATCGAGCCCGCATAGAGGAAGAACGGGGCGACGGCGAGCGAGCCGAACGTCGCCGACCAGCCGAGAAAGGCGCCCCAGGAGAAGGCGAAGCCCAGCACGATCTGCGGCCAGTCCGTCACCCGCTTCGCCAGCGGATAGAGCGCCACGATGGCGAGCGAGCCGAACGCCACCATCACCGTGAAGGCGTTGAACTGGAGCACCACGGCGAGCCCGACGAAGGCCTCGGCGAGGAGGAAGAGGAAGGCCGCGTCCGTCGACACCTGGCCGGAAGGGATCGGGCGCGATCGGGTGCGCTCCACGTGAGCGTCGATGTTGCGGTCGAGAATGTCGTTGTAGGTGCAGCCGGCGCCGCGCATCGCCACGGCACCGACGAGGAAGAGGGCGAGATGCCAGACGTTGGGCACATGACCCGCCGCCACCGCCGCAAGCCCGACGCTCCACCAGCACGGCCACAAGAGGAGCCACCAGCCGATGGGCCGGTCGAGCCGGGCGAGGCGGGCATAGGGCCGCGTCTTCGCCGGCAGCAGGCGGTCGACCCAGTTGTCGGCCGGGGCATCGGCGACGCGGCCGGAGAGGTCGAGTGTGTCAGCTCTCGTCATCGTGGTCTCCATCGGCCGCGGCACACGTTGTGAAACCCGCCGACGTGCGATGGCCATCCCCCGACGCTTTGGTCTATGAGCGTGCGGTGAATGGGGCGGGCGTCGCAGAGCCAAGCGGCGCCTGATCTACGTGCACGGCTTCGCGATGCGTTGCAACCGCACCGGCCGTCTCGGCGGCCGGGGCGCGGAGCGTGCTGACATGGGAAGGTGAGAGCGGCGGCAATGGCGGCAACCTCGAACGACAGAGGGGGCGCCCGCGCCCTGGTGGTGGGATCGGGAGGGCGCGAGCACGCGCTCGCGGCGGCGCTGCACGCCTCGCCCTCGGTGGGGCACGTCGCCTTCGCCGGCGGTCCCAACGCGGGGATGACCCGCTTCTGCGAGGCGATCGACCCCGCCGCCGTCGGCACGGCCGAGGGGTTCGACCTCGTGGTGATCGGTCCCGAAGCGCCGCTCGCCGACGGGCTCGCCGACCGCCTGCGGGCGGCGGGGCGCACCGTGTTCGGCCCCGGCGCCGCGGCGGCGCGCCTCGAAGCCTCCAAGGCCTTCACCAAGGAGATCTGCGCCGAGGTGGGCGCTCCCACCGCCAAGGCCGCCATCTGCAGCTCCAAAGCGGAAGCGCTCGCCGCGCTGCACCGCATGGGCGCCCCGGTGGTCGTCAAGGCCGACGGTCTCGCCGCCGGCAAGGGCGTCGTCGTCGCCGAGACGATGGACGCCGCCGAGCGCGCCGTCGCCGAGTGCTTCGAGGGCGCCTTCGGCGAGGCGGGCAGCCTCGTGGTGCTGGAAGAGCGGCTCGAGGGTCCCGAGGTGAGCCTCTTCGTGCTGAGCGACGGAGAGACCGTGCGCCCGCTCGCGAGCGCCCGCGACTACAAGCGCGCCTTCGACGGCAACGCGGGCCCCAACACCGGCGGGATGGGTGCCGTGTCGCCCGCCCCCGGCTTCCGGCCCGACGAGGAGGCGGCGGCGATGGCGCAGATCGTGCGCCCGAGCCTTGCCGCCCTCACCCGCCGCGGCGCCCCGTTCGTGGGCGTGCTCTATGCCGGGCTGATGCTGACGCGCGAGGGACCCAAGCTCATCGAGTACAACGTCCGCTTCGGCGATCCGGAGTGTCAGGTGATCTTCCCCCGCCTCACCAGCGACGCCTATACGCTGCTCCACGCCACCGCCGCCGGCCGCCTCGCCGACGCCCCGCTCACGATGAGCGCGCAGACCGCCCTCGGCGTCGTGGTGGCCGCCGCCGGCTATCCGGGACCGGTCGAAAAGGGCGAGGTGATCGCGGGTCTCGACGCGGTGGAGGCCGCCGGCGCCCGCGTCTACCACGCCGGCACCCGACCCGACGGCGCCCGCGTGCTCTCCAACGGTGGTCGCGTGCTGACGGTGGTCGCGACGGGCGAGGACCCCGCCACCGCCCGCGACAGCGTCTACGCCGCCCTCACCCATCTCGACTGGCCGGGCGGCCGCATGCGGCACGACATCGGCGCCTGAGGCAGGGCGAGGCGCGGCGGGACGGGCGCACGCGGCTCAGGCCGCGCGCTGCCGCTCCACGGTACGGCGCAGCTCCTCGACCTCCACCTTCAGCTCGGCGAGCGCGGCGACGATCGCGTGGCTCTCCTCCGCGACGTCGGGCGCCTCGACCTCCTCGGCCACGGTCTCCTGCATCGCCGACACCACCACGCCGATGAAGAGGTTGAGCACCACGAAGGCGGTGAGGAGAATGAAGGGCACGAAGAACACGAAGGCGTAGGGCACCACCTCCATCACCGGCCGGGCGATGCCCATCGACCAGGATTCCAGCGTCATCACCTGGAACAGCGTATAGGCCGAGCGCCCGAGGGTGCCGAACCATTCGGGAAAGGCGGGCCCGAACAGCTCCGTCGCCATCACCGCCGAGATGTAGAAGACGAGGCCGAGCAGGGCGACGATCGACCCCATCCCCGGCAGCGCCGCGATGAGCCCCACCACCACGCGGCGCAGCGAGGGCACCATCGACACCAGCCGCAGCACGCGCAGGATGCGCAGCGCCCGCAGGACCTGGAACGGCCCGCTCGCCGGCACCAGAGCGATGGCCACGATGGCGAAATCGAAGAGGCTCCACGCATCGCGGAAGAAGCGCAGCCGGTGGACGTAGAGGCGCACGCCGATCTCGACCACGAACACCATGAGCACGATGCGGTCGAGAGCGAGGAGGAGCGGACCGACCCGCCCCATCACCGCCTCGCTCGTCTCGAGCCCCAGCGTGGCGGCGTTGAGCACGATGATCGCGGTGATCGCCGTCTCCCACCCGCGCGACGCGATCAACCCGGCGAGACGCTCACGCATCTTCTCTCCCTCTGGCAGGACGAACCGGAGGCCATATGGGTCCCAGTCGCCGGCGCGCAACGCGGCACGCCGACACCGTTGCGGGATCCATTCCGGGAAAGCGCTGGCGGCTCTCCGCCCGCAATGCCCGCAAAGACGAGGATCTAGGCGAGGTCCACCACCACGCGGCCGCGCACCTTGCCGGCGAGGATGTCCTTGCCGAGGGCGGGCAGATCCTCGAGGCTCGCGGGCACGATCATCGTCTCGAGGAGGTCGAGGGGCAGGTCGGTCGCCACCCGCTGCCATGCGGTGAGGCGCGCCTCGCGCGGCTGCATCACCGAATCGATGCCGAGGAGGTTCACCCCGCGCAGCAGGAAGGGCACCACGGTCGCTCCCTCCATCACCGCCCCGCCGGCGAGCCCGACGGCGGCCACCGAGCCGCCGTAGCCGATCAGCGTCAGGACGTGGGAGAGCATCGCTCCGCCCACCGCGTCGACGGCGCCGGCATAGGTCTCGCGGCCGAGCGGGCGAGTCGGCGCGTCGGCGAGATCGGCGCGCGGCACGATGGCGGTGGCCCCGAGCGCCTTCAGATAGTCGGCCTGTTCCGGCCGGCCGGTGACCGCGGCGACCTCGTAGCCGAGCTTGCCGAGGATCGCGGTGGCGACCGAGCCGACGCCGCCCGAAGCGCCGGTGACGAGCACCGGCCGGCCGCCGGGGGCGAGGCCGTGCTTTTCGAGCGCGACCACCGCCAGCATGGCGGTGAGGCCGGCGGTGCCGACCGCCATCGCCTGCCGAGCGGTGAGGCCCTCGGGCAGCGGCACCAGCCACTCGCCCTTGACGCGCGCCCGCTCCGCATAGCCGCCCCACCAGACCTCGCCGACGCGCCAGCCGGTGAGCAGCACCGCATCGCCCACCTCGTAGCGGGGATCGTCCGAGGCGGTGACGGTGCCGGCGAAGTCGATGCCCGGCACGTGCGGATAGGTGCGCACCAGCCCGCCACCGCCGGTGAGGCAGAGGCCGTCCTTGTAGTTCAGCGTGGTGTGCGAGACCGCGACCTCCACCATCTGGTCGCCCGGCTCGCCCTTCGGCAGGCGGTCGGGGTCGATCGTCTCGACGGCCGCGGTCACGCCCGCGTCGGTCTTGTCGACGACAAGTGCTTTCATGGTGGATCTCCCTCGTACCCGGTCACGGAGCGGCGTCGCCCCGGAGTGCGTTCGCCCCGTAGTGCGGATATCAAATCTCGTCGCCCGCGTCGTCCTCCTCGTCCGCCGTCGCGCCGCCGCGCTTGCGCCGCCGCGACAGGGGCAGGATGTTGCCGGCCTTGCCGACGATCTCCTGCACCTTGGCGCCCAGCGACAGGAGCTGAACGAGACGCTCGGTCTCGAGCCGGGTCATGTCGTCGTACCAGCCGGTGAGGAGCTCGATGAGCTGGGTCAGCTCCTCGATGCGCTGACGCGCATAGGCGTCCTCCTCGCCGGTGGGACTCGTCATCTGCAATTCGCGCAGCTTCGACAGGGTCGGGTCGATCTCCCGCCGCTTACGCTCCTCCACCAGCGTACGCACGATGTCCCAGAGGTCGCCGGGCGTGGTGAAATATTCTCGCCGGTCCCCCGGGAAATGCTTGAGGCGGACGAGCTTCCACGCCTGCAGCTCCTTGAGCCCCATCGACACGTTGGAGCGGGAAAAGCCGAGGTGGTCGGTGATCTCCTCCGCATTGAGCGGACGTTCGGTGACGAACAGCAGCGCGTAGATCTGGCCGACGGTGCGGTTGATGCCCCAGCGCGAGCCCATCTCGCCGAAATGCAGAACGAACTCTTCTTGGAGGGGGGGAAGGTTCACGCGCGCTCCCGAAAGTGGGGCGCCAGGCGCGGGAGGCCCGGCACGACTCCGTCATGCTAGCGCATGCTACGCGCAAATGTGCCCAAGAATTGGCGATGGGTGCCATGCGCGGCCGCACACCGGCGGGCCGGCCGCCCCGGGGGGCGGATCGGCCTGCCGAGCGCAGCGCGTCCTACTTGTAGCCGACCTCGTTGTAGATCTTCTGCGCGAGGTCCGTGCGGGTCGAGAACGCGTCGACGGGCAGCTCGTCGCGGCGGAAGTCACCGAGGCCGATCACCACCTCCGACGGCTCGACGCCCTCGACCACCGGAAACTCGTTGTTGCCGTTGGCGATCATCTGCTGCGCTTCCGGCGTCAGGAGATATTCGATGAAGGCGCGCGCGTTGTCCGGGTTGGGCGAATACTTGGCGAGGCCGGCGGCGGAGATGTTGATGTGGGTGCCCGTCGTCTCCTGGTTGGGGAACACCACGCCGATCGTCTCGATCCCGTCGGTCAGCCCCGACACCTCCGACTGGAGGCCGCGAGCGTAGTAGTAGTGGTTGGCGACGGCGATGTCGCACTCGCCGGAGATCAGGCCGCGGAGCTGGTCGGTGTCGCCGCCCTGCGGCTCACGGGCGAAGTTGTCCTTCACCCCGGCGACCCAGGCGCGGGCGGCCTCCTCGCCGTCGTGGGCGATGATCGAGCCGAGCAGCGACAGCATGTAGGGGTTGGAGCCGGAGCGGGTGCAGATCATGCCCTTGTACTTCGGGTCGGCGAGATCCTCGTAGGTTTGGGGCGGCTCGGTGACGTCGTTCTTGTCGAAGAAGATCAGGCGGGCGCGGGTGCTGATGCCGATCCAGTGGTCGTTGTCGGCATGGAGGTTGGCGGGCACCGTCGCGTCGACCTTGTCGGAGCCGATGGGCTGGAGGAGGTCGGCGGCATCGGCCCGGCCGATCCGGCTGGCATCGACGGTAATGAACACGTCCGCCGCGCCGAGCTCGCCTTCGGAGCGCATCCGCTCGATCAGAACGTCGGCGTTGTCCTCGATCCGGTTGACCGTGATGCCGGTGGCATCCTCGAAGTTCGAATAGAGCGCATCGTCGGTGTCGTAGTGGCGGGACGAATAGATGTTGACCTCGCCCGCAGCGAACGCCGGTGTGGCCAGCGCCAGTAGAGCAACGGTGGAAACCACGCTTCGGATCATCGGGTTTGCTCCCCCTCTATTATGGTTTCGGAGCCCCTACCGTCTCGATCCCCTCAGGGTCAATCGCCGATCGGCGAAAGAGAAATGATGAATTGACGCAGGCGCTTTAGATAGAATTACAAAAACTCAAACGCCAGGTCCTGATTAATACTCCCGCTCGTAGTAGAGCCCGACCGTCGTTTCGTTGGTCAACGCCGCACCGCGGAACTTCAGCCCGCGGGCGATATCGATGTTGAGGGTCACGCCGGAGGACTCCGCGCCGGCCTGCACGCCGAGATAGACGTTGTCGGCGATGTAGCGTCCGGCGGCCACCGACGTGCTGCCGTCCTCGCCGGTGATGATCTCGAGATTGTCGAGACCGGAGAACACACGGACCTGCTCCATGATCGACGGTCCGCTGCCGCTGCCGGCGAGCTCGGCCACGGCGGCGGCGAGCTGGGCCACCTGGAACACCGACAGGTCTTCGATGCTGCGGCCGAACAGGAGCTGGGCCAGCACCTCGTCCTGCGGGAGCACGGGATCGGACTCGAAGGTGATGTCCGGATTGTTGGCCGATCCGTCCACGATCACGCGGACGGTCACCGAGTTGGCGGTGGTCTCGGCGACGAGGTGGATCGTCGGGTTGAGGTCGCCGAGCAGCGTCGCCGAACCCTCGGTGAAGGTGACACGCTGACCGAGGATCAGCAGCCGTCCGCGCACGAGGTCGAAGCGGCCCACCGGGCTGATGTCGGAGATCGGACCGGTCAGCGTCATCTCGCCGCCGAGCTCGGCGTCGATGCCGCGGCCACGCACGAAGACGCGCCGGGGGGCCGAGATCTTCACGTCGAGGGTGAGGCCGGAGAAGCTGGCGTCGTTCGAATCCCGATCCCGATAGGGGCCGGCCTTGGCGCGCCACAGCGTTTCGAGGACCTTCGGCGAGGGGTTCACATAATGAACGTCGATGAGCGCGGCGCTTCCCGACAGGCGGGTCGGCACGTTGATTTCGGCCCGGTCCACGTCGACCGTCCCGCGCACCAGGGGACCGGCGAGGAGCGGGCCGCTGACCGTGAGGTCGCCGCTGAGAGTGACGGCGAAGAGCTCGCCGTCGGCGTAGCGCGCATTGCGGATGCGCACCGCAAGGTCCGCCGGGAAGCCGTTCGACAGGCCGACCCCGCCGGTGATCGACACCGTCCCCTCCCCGAGCGTCGCGCTCAAGGTGCGGATGTTGACGTGATCGCCGTCGAGGCTGATCCGCACGGTGCCGTTGGAGAGGGTAAGGTTGCTTCCCGGGTCGCGGAAGCCCACCCCGTCGGCCTGCACCTCGCCGTTGACGAGCGGGTTAGCGAGCGACCCCGTGACCCGCGCGTTGACGACGACGTCGCCCGTCACGCGGCCGCCCCGCTCGCGCAGGAAGTGGTCGGCGAGCGACAGCGGGGCCCGCGCCCGCGCCGTCACGTTGATGCCGCCGCCGGAGAGCGGCACCACGCCGCTCGCCGCCACGTCGAGCCCGGCGCCGGTGACGGAGGCGGCCTCGAGCCGCACCGTGTTGTTGGCGAGCCGGCCCGACGCGTTCGCCCTGAGGCCGCTGATGCCGGCGTCCGACAGCGCGCTGGCGGAGAGGCCGGCAACGTCGAGCTCGAAGGTCGCCGCCGGGTTGTCGATCGATCCCTGGGCCGCCGCGCGCCCCGCCAGCGTGCCCGAGAGGCCGAGGCCGGGGCTGAAGCCGTTGGCGACGGCGAGGGGGAAGGAGGTGATGTCCACCGTCACCCGCATCCGCTGGCCGACCCGGCCGGCCGCACGCACCGAGCCGCCGCCGAGCCGCACCACGGCCTCGGTGAGATCGACGGTGCCGCGGTCGAAGGTGCCGGAGGCGGTGAGGGAGGCCGGCGCGAAGCCCGCGTCGCGGATGGCGTTGGCCGACACCGCCGGCGCGTCGAGACGGAAGGTCACGCTGGGGCGGGCGAGCGGCCCGGTCGCCGTCACGTCGCCCGACAGCGTGCCCGTCACGCCGAGATCGGGCACGAAGGCGTTGGCGACGGCGAGCGGCAGACGGTCGAGCCGGGCGCGCACGTCGAGGCGGCGGCCGACGGTGCCGGAGGCCGTCACCGTGCCCTCGCCGATCACCACCTGAGCGGTCGCGATCGTCGCCTCCTCGTCGGCGTAGCGGCCGGAGACGTTGGCGCGCAGCGGGGCGATGTTCGCCTGCCGCAGCATCGCCGCGGTGGCGCCGTCGACATTGAGCGAGAAGTCGGCCGCGGGATCGTCGAACGAGCCGGTCACGGTGGCCCGGCCCGACGCCGCGCCGCCGAGGCCCAGCGAGGGGTCGGCGACGTTCGCGAGGGCGAGCGGCAGCCCGTCCACGGTGATGTTGACGTCGAGCGTCTCGCCGATGGTGCCCGCGGCGGTGATGCGGCCGCCGGAAAGGTTGGTTTCGAAGCGCTGCAGCGTGCCGGAGCCGTCCGCATACTGGCCGGCCGCGGTGAGGCTCAGGGGGCGGATGCCGCTCCTTGCGAGCATCGCCGCCGTCACGCCCTCGGCCGAGAGGCGGGCGTCCACCGCCGGCTCGTCCCGCGTGCCCGACAGGGTGAGGTCGGCCGACACGGTGCCGCCGAGGCCGAGGTCGGGCCGCACGAGGTTGGCGATCGAGAGCGGCAGACGGTCGATGGTGGCCTTGAGATCCAGCGAGTCGCCGACGCTGCCGGCGACCTTCACCGTGCCGTCGGCGACGCGAAGGGTGGTGTCGCCGATCGTCACGCGCACGCCCTCCACCGCCACCGTGGTGGGCGCGGTGAGGCGGGCGGCGAAGCCGTCGCGGGCGAGGTTGAACGTGTCGAGGCGGGCGGTGAAGCCATTCTCGGCGCGGGCGAGGCTGCCGGCGGCATCGAGCGTGCCGCTGCCGAGATCGGCGCTGACGGTGAGATTGGTGGTGTCGTTGTCGCGCCGGGCGCGCAGGCTCGCGGTGCGCACGTCGAAGCCCGCCACCTTGAGCGTGCGCACGTCCGCCGTGCCGTCGAGGGCGGGGATGTTGAACACGTCGTCGACGGCCATCGCGATGTTGGCGTAGCCGAGCTCCAGCCCGGCGGCCGCCACCTGCCGCGCTTCGGCATCGATGGTCGCGGTCTGGACGCTCACATCCTCGTCCACCTCGCGCACCCCGAGGGTGACCTTGCCGGAGAGGCTACCCGACGCCTCGGTGAGGGCGAGCGGGGCGAGACGGGCGAGCGAGGGCACGTCGAAGGCGAGATCGCCGACCATCAGCCCGGTGTCGCGCAGCTCCAGATCGCCGTTGAGCCGCGCCCCGGCGATCTCCGCGGTGAGGGCGCGCAGCTCGCGCAGGCCGTCGCCGGTGTCGATGCGGGTGGAGAGGCGGATGGTCTCGCTCTCGAGCCGCCCGTCGACGCTGAGGGTGCCGTCGAGATCGAAGGGGATCTCGGTGTTCTGCGCCAGGGTGCCGTCGAAGGCGACGGTGAGGCCGGTGAGATTCTGCTTGTCGAGGCGGACGGCGTCGCTCGTGAGGCGGGCCGACAGGGTGGGCTTCGCCGGTTGACCGCTCACGCTGAGGCGGGCGGAGAGCGCACCGCCGAGCCGCTTGTCGACGGCGGCGAGGCTGTGGAGGTCGGCTTCGGCGAGAAGGTTCGCCTCGTCGGCGTCGACGGTGCCGTCGACCGCGACGGAGAGCTGCGGGTTGTCGATCTTGAAGGTGTCGAAGGTGACGCCCTCGGCGCTGCGCGCCGCACGGCCGGCGATGGTGGTCTCGCCATCGAGGAGGCCGTCGGCCGCCGGCACCCCGACCGCGAGGTTGTTGGACGAGGCGTCCACGGTGAGGTCGAAGAGACCGTCGAAGCCGACGTGGCCGCGGGCGCCGAGATCGATCGAGCCGCCGAGCTCGCGCCCGGCGAGGGCGGAGAAGGCGGCGAGGCTGTCGGCCGACAGTCGATAGGTGCCGTCGAGAGCGTCGAGAATGGTGCCCTGGAACGAGGCGTTCAGCACGTCCGTCGCGAGCGAGGCGTTGGCGACGTTCACCGGCGAGCCCGCTTTCCAGTCGCCGGCGATGTCGAGGGCGAGGGCGGAGCCCACCGCATCGGCGACGCCGCCGTCGTCGGAGACCACGCCGTCGGCCCGGCCGGTCACCGTGAAGTCGATGCTGCGGGTGGCGGCGTCGGCCAGATTGCGCGCGGTGCCCGCCGCCTTCAGCGAGGCGTTGGGGGAGCTGATGAAGGGGGTGTCGAGGTCCTTCATCACGATGTCGGCGGTGAAGCTGCCGTCGGCGGCGCTGCCGAGCGAGACGTCGATGGTCGCCGAGCCGATAGTCGCGTCGCCACCGCCGCCCGGCAGCACCAGCGCCTCGCCGTCGGAGCGGCCGAGATCGCCGTTCACCGAGAGCCGCGTCGGCACGCCGTCGGCGGCCATCTCGCCGGCGATCTGCAGCCTCGCCGCGCCGCTCTCCATGTCCACCTTCTGCAAGAGGATGCTGCCGTCGGCGCGTCGCGTGGCATCGACGTCGAGACGCGTGCCGCCGGCGACGAAGGGGTCGTAGAGGTCGGCCACCAGCGAGGTGAGGTTGCCGTCGAGATTGGCGAGGATGCGCATGCCGCCGTTGGCCTCGGCGAGGCGCGTGGTGCCGGAGAGGAGCGTGTCGCCGCTCGCGGTGAGGTCGAGATCGGCCTCGAAGTTGGCGAGCGGTCCCTCCCCCTTGATCGCGAAGCGGATCGGCGGCTTGCCGTCGATGTTGAGCGCGTTGGCGATCACGCCGTCTTCCGGCTCCTCAAGCACCACGTCGATGCCGAGCTGGCGGCTGGAGTTGGAGAAGTTGGCGGCGATGGTGAGCTGGCCGGGGCGGTCCTTGCGCTCGATGTCGAGCTTGGCGTCGAGCGTGCCGCCGTCGAGCGTGATCGAGCCGTCGACGCCGATCGAGGCGGCGGGGCCGATGACACCCTCCGCGATGGCGACTTCGGGCACCTTGAGGCTGTCGATGAGGATCGACACCGGCAGCTCGGGCACGGAGAACTCGGCGCCCTCTTCGAGCGGCTCGTCGTTCTCGCCGGGCACCGGCGTGCGGTCGATGCGGATCGCCGAGGCCTCGAGCAGGTCGACGTCGAGCCGGCCGCGCAGCAGCGCCCAGCGCGACCACACGAGGTGGACGTCCTCGATGGTCAGCCACGTCCCCTCGCTGTCGGCGATGGAGATGGACGAGATGCGCACGTCCGACGACAGGGCGCCCTGGATGCGGCCGAGCCGGATCTGACGGTCGGGCGTCGAGATCTGCCGCTCGACGAAGCGGACGAAGCGGGAGCGCTCGTCGTCCTGCGCCACGGCGAAGGTGGCGGAGGCGACGATGGCGAGAACGAGGCCGATCAAGAGCTTGCGCATCGAGCGTCTCCCCTCAGAAGGCCTGGCCGATGCCGATATAGAAGGCGACGCTGGGGTCGCCATCGATCGGATCGAGCGGCACGGCGACGTCGAAGCGCAGCGGTCCGAGACCCGTGTTGTAGCGCAGCCCCGCGCCGACGGCGAAGCGCAGGCGCTCGGAGAAGTCCGGGAACTCGCTGCGGAAGGCGTTGCCGAAGTCCATGAAGGGCACGACGCCGATGGACTGGGTCACGTTGACGCGCGCCTCGACGGAGCCGACGAAGTAGCTGCGGCCGCCGATGACGTCGCCCTTCTTGTTGATGGGGCCGACGCCCCGATAGGGATAGCCGCGGATCGAGCCGCCGCCGCCGGCGAAGAACAGCCGATTGGCCGGCACGTCGTCGAGGGGCGGGCCGTAGATGGAGCCGAGGGCGACGCGGCCGGCGAGCACTACGCGATCGTTCCGCACGCCGCCGAAGCCGCGATAGACGGTGCCTTCCACCTCGCTGACGAAGCCGAAGTTGCCGTGCCCGGCCTCGTAGAAGGGCTGCTCCTGCCAGTTGACGCGGAAGCCGCGCGTCGGGTTGAGCGCGTTGTCGGACCCGTCATAGCGCACCGCCGCGGGCAGGCCGAACCACAGGAAGTCGCCGTCGCCCACCGTCGTCTCGTCGATGGTCGAGGCCTCGATGAGGCCGTAGCCCTCGAGCGTCAGCCGCCGGCCGATGCGGTGGGATAAGCCCGCCTTGAGACCCACGGCGCGCGAGCGGTAGGTGTCGGGCCGCTCCTGCTCGGCGTAGAGGGTCGAGGCGAAGTCGGTATAGGGCGTGAATACGCCCGGCTTCAGGAAGTTGACCGCGAGGCGATAGTTGTACTGGTCCGGATCCTCCGCATCGATGCCGCCGACACGGGCCTCGACGCCGAGCTTCTCGGCCCGGCCGAACAGGTTGCGATGGCGCCAGTAGCCCTCGAGGCCGACGCCGTCGATGGTCGAATATTTGGCGCCGAAGCCGAACACTCGGCGCTTGCGCTCGGCGACGCTGATCTCGATGGGCAGCGAGCCGTCGGGCAGGATCTCCTCGCCCTCGATGATGCGCGAGGCCTGGAACACGTCGAGCCGGCGCAACTGGTCGCGGGCGCGCTCCAGATCGTCGGGATCGAACGGCTCGCCGGGAACGATGCCGGCGTACCAGGCGACGAAGCCCGGATCCATGCGGCTCGTGCCGGTGACCGTGGTGCCGCCAAACACCGCCGACCGTCCCGGCGCGACGACGATATCGACGCCCACCCGGTCGCGATCGTTGTAGGCCGTCACCGTGCGCTGCTCGATGGCGGCCTTCGGGTGGCCCTTCTCCCGCCAGCGCCCGACGAGGGAGGATTCGCTCGCGAGGATCACCCCGGAGAGCGCCGGCGCGCCGTCCACGAGGCCGAGCTCCTCCGGCGTCTGCGGCACCGTGTGGTCGTCGGGAATCGGGCCGGGCCGGTTCACGATGGTCACGTCGTCGAAATGATATTGCGGGCCGGACGCGACGGTGATCTTCACCTCGGCGCTGTCGCCGAGCTCCGCGTCGATGGGGGTGTTGGCAGCCTCGCGCCCGTCGACGGTGATCGAGATGGTGCCGCCATAGTGCCCGGTCGTGTAGAGGGCGGCGAGAAGGTGCTGATAGTCGGCCCGGGCGCGGGAGAGGAGAGCGGCGGAGCCGGGGCTCGGCTCGCCCTTCTCCTCCTCGAGGGTGGAGGCGTTCAGCAGCGTCTTGCGGATCGAATCGTCGCCGATCACCTCGAGGTCGACACTATAGGTCACGGCATCGGGCGGCGGCGGGGTCTTGTCGCCTCCGCCGAACAGGTGAAATCCAAAGATCTCGAAAGCGCTCGCCGAATCGAGCGGGACGAGCGCAGCGATCATCGCAGCGCTCACGACCGACAAGATTCGATTCGAACGACGCAAGAGCATATTTTCGGAACTCACAACACTGTTCCCACTAGGCCCAGATACAGATCAATTCACAAGCCGGCAGAAAGCGTTATGGGCATTCGCGAAGCGGGTTGAGGCAATCGCGCAACAGTCGCCCCGGCGATGTCGTGACAACATGACCCATTCGGTCTAGTTTGCATGTTGCGTTGCGATATGAGATGGCTTGACCTCGAAAGCGGCTGACGGAGAGCGTCTCATGAGTGTTGTGATCGGCCACATCCTAGGATTCCTCGGGGTCTTCGCGGCGACCTATGTGGCGGTGTTCGGGTCTTATCTCCTGTTCGGTTGGGGCTTCACCGCCTGGGCGTCCCGCTATCCGGAACGCAAGATCCAGCCGGGACGGGACGGCCAGAAGCGCCGCAACAAGGAAATCCGCGCCAGCGCGCGATCGCTGATCGCCACCTGCGGCTGCTTCGCCGGCGGCCTCTATCTGCAGCTCTGCGGGGTGACGCTGTTCGACCCGTTCGCGCTCACCTGGTGGTCCGCGCCGCTGATGTTCATCGTTTCGGTGTTCGGCTTCGACACCTGGTTCTACTGGGCCCACCGCCTCAACCATTCGGGCCCGTTCAAGAAGTGGCACGTGCTGCACCATCAGTCGGTGGCGCCCACGGTCTGGAGCAACTACTCCGACACGATGTTCGACGCCCTGTCGCAGCAGAGCTATTTCCTGGTGGCGCCGCTGATCCTGCCGTTCCCGCCGATGATCTTCATCGCCCACCGCATCTTCGACCACTTCAACGGCATGATCGGCCACTCGGGCTTCGAGTTCGCCGCCGGCAAGTCGTCCCGCTACCCCTCGCCGGTGGTGTGCGTGACCTTCCACGACATGCATCACTCCACCTACAACTACAATTACGCCAACCACTTCTCGTTC
>NZ_JAEKJA010000033.1 GCF_016411865.1 Acuticoccus mangrovi
GGCAAGTCGTCCCGCTACCCCTCGCCGGTGGTGTGCGTGACCTTCCACGACATGCATCACTCCACCTACAACTACAATTACGCCAACCACTTCTCGTTCTGGGACCGGGTGATGGGCACGCTCCATCCGGAATACGACGCCTCCGTGGTGCGCATGGAGGAGAAGATCGCCGGCCATCACCGCAAGGCCGTCGCCGCGGTCAAGGGCGAAGAGATGCAGGGCTCCAACCCCGCCTGAGCGCCGAGGGGGGTGGCACTCTGCGTGCTATGCCACATATAGCGCCCGAGTGACGAGAGGAGCGGGCAGGCCCCGAGCCGAAGCCCGCCAGCGAGGAGATCCCATGTTGAAGCGACTGACCATCGCCGCGGCCGCCGCGGCGTTTGCCATCACCAGCGCCCACGCCGCCGCCCCCTGGAAGAAGCTGATGAGCCCCGACGAGCTCAGCGCCGCCATGGCGGACGGTGACGTGACCATCGTGGATATCCGCGACCCCAAAGCCTATGCCACCGTCCACTTGCCGGGTGCCGTCAACGCCCCCTACCCCTCCTGGCGCGGACCCGCCGACAACCCCGGCGAACTGCTCGACGACGCCGCCCTCACCGCGGTGATCCAGGGCGCCGGGCTCGATCCGGAGGATCGCGTGGTCATCACCCACGCCGGCACCGACCAGACGGATTTCGGCGCCGCCGCGCGCGTCTACTGGACGCTGAAGTCGGCCGGCTTCCCCGAGCTCGCCATCCTGAACGGCGGCGTGCGCGGCTGGGTCGCCGCCGACAAGCCGCTGTCGGTCGATCCCACCACCCCCACCCCGTCCACCGGCACCTACTCGCTCTCCGACGAGTGGCTCGCCGACCGCGACGAGATCGCCGACATCGTCTCCGGCAAGCAGGACGCCGCCCTCGTCGACGCCCGGCCCGAGGCCTTCTTCAAGGGCGAGAAGAAGCACAAGGTGGCTGTGAAGGCCGGCACGCTGAAGGGCGCCAAGGACTTTCCCTACGCCTCCTTCTTCAACGGATCGGACACCGAAGTGGTGGACGAGACGGAGGCTCGCGCCATCCTCGCCAACGCGCCGGTGGGTTCCGAGACGGTGAGCTTCTGCAACACCGGCCACTGGGCGGCGACCAACTGGTTCGCGATGTCGGAGCTCGCCGGCAAGGACAACGTGAAGCTCTACCCCGAAAGCATGGTCGGCTGGGTGAAGGGCGGCGGCGAGACCGTCACCGGCAAGTAGCCGGCGGACGCTCCCTTTCGGCCGGGTCGAAGCGTACGGCTTCCGGTTTCGGCGGGACCCGGGCACACTCCTCGCGTCGCATCCGACGACGCGAGGAGGCCAGCATGAGCTATGTTCCCTGCCCCGACCCCGCCCCCGGCGACGCGGCGGCGGCCGACGCGATCGAGACCATCATCGTTTCCCGCTCCCGCGATCTCGGCGGCTTCGAGGTGCGCCGCGCCCTGCCCTCGCCACGCCGGCGCATGGTCGGCCCGTTCATCTTCTTCGACCAGATGGGCCCCGCCGAGTTCGTCGTCGGCGAGGGTATCGACGTGCGCCCCCATCCGCACATCAACCTCGCCACGGTGACCTATCTCTTCGACGGCGAGATCATGCACCGCGACAGCCTCGGCACCGAGGTGCCGATCCGGCCAGGCGCGGTGAACCTCATGACCGCCGGTCGCGGCATCGTCCACTCCGAGCGCACCGCGCCGAGCGAGAAGGCCAAGGGGCCGCACCTCTTCGGCCTTCAGACCTGGGTGGCGTTGCCCCAGGCGTTCGAGGAGATGGACCCCGCCTTCGCCCACATCGGCGCCGACGATCTGCCCATGGTGCACGACGGCGGAACGGCCGCCCGGCTGATCGCCGGCAGCGCCTGGGGCGCCACCTCGCCGCTCGAGACGAAGTGGCCGATGATCTACGCCGACATCTCGCTCGACCCCGGCGCCTCGATCCCCATCGATGCCGAGCAGGAGGAGCGGGCGATCTACACCGTCAGCGGCGAGATCATGATCGGCGGCGTGCGCCACGAGCCGGGCGCGCTCCTGGTGCTGCGGCCGGGCGACCCCATCACCATCACCAACGTTGGCGTGGGGCCTGCCCGCTCCGTGCTCGTGGGCGGCGCCACGATGGACGGGCCGCGCTACATCTGGTGGAACTTCGTCTCCTCCCGCAAGGAGCGCATCGAGCAGGCGAAGGCGGAGTGGAAGGCCGGCCGTTTCGACAGTGTGCCCGGCGACGCCGAGGAGTTCATCCCGCTGCCGGAGTAGCGCCCGTGCAGGGCGAGCCGCCCGCCACGCCCGGGCGGCACGCTAGGCGTGGAACACGCCCTCGGCGACGAGCACCGCCTCGCCGGACAGCTCCACCCGGGCGAGCGCTCCGGCCTCGACCTCGAGGCAGAGGGTGACGGCCGAGGGTCGACCCATCTCGATCCCTTGCGCGATGGCGATCGACTGCAGACCGTCGGGCAGCGCCTCCGCCGCCATCACCACCGCGGCGAGGGCCACCGCGGCCGACCCCGTCGCCGGATCCTCCTCGATGCCGCCGAGGGGAGCGAACATCCGCACCTGGAACCCGCCCGCGTCCTTCGGCGCGAAGACGTAGACGGACTGCCACCCCGCGCCGAACTCGGCGAGAGCGGCGCGGTCGAGGGCGATGCGCGAGAGCGCCGAGACGTCCGCCACCGGCACCATGGTGAAGCCGGGGCCCGACGTCGCCCGACACGGCCGATAGGAGCCGAAGCCGATGTCCGCCTCGGCGAGGCCGAGGGCGCACGCGAGCGTCGCCATCCCGGGCGCCCCTTCGACCACGGAGGGCAGGATGGGGGCATCGAACGCTGCCGCGCCGGCCGCCGCGTCGTGCGTCACGGCGCAGCGCACGAGGCCGCCGGGCAGCTCCAGCGTGACCATCGCCAGCGCCTCCGCCGCACGGCGGGACAGGGCGACCGCGCCCCCCACCGTCGGATGACCGGCAAAGGGCAGCTCGTGCGCCGGCGTGAAGATGCGCGCCGCCGCCGTGTGCGCGGGGTCGGACGGGGTCAGCATGAAGATCGTCTCCGAGAGGTTGAATTCCTGCGCGATCTTCTGCATGCGCACCGGAGCGATGCCGTCGGCGTCGAACACCACGGCCAGCGGATTGCCCGCGAGCGGGGTGGCGGTGAAGACGTCGAGAATCTGATAGGGATAGGGCATCTGGGCGGGCCTCCGGTCGTCCGCCCATAGCACTCTCATGGAGCGGCGCACATGGCGAATTGGCGGCTGCGGGTGATCGCGGCGACCCTGGCGGCCCTGACGAGCGTCGGCGCCGCCGCCGCGCCGTGCGGCAACACGTCGGCCGGGTTCGCCAACTGGCTCGCGGCGTTCAAGCGGGAGGCGGTGGCCGCCGGCATCTCGCCGCGCACGGTGGAGACGGCGCTCTCTGGCGTCACCTACTCCAAGCGCATCGTCGGCTACGACCGCAACCAGAAGTCCTTCCGCCTCAGCTACGAGGACTTCTATCGCCGCCGTGTCGATCAGAACATGATCCGTCGCGGGCGGGCCTATCTCGCCAAGAACGCCGCCATGATCGGCCGGATCGAGCAGCGCTACGGGGTGCCCGGCGCGCTGGTCGTCGCGATCTGGGCGCTTGAGACGGGCTTCGGGCGCGACATCGGCAACCTGTCGATCATCCGCTCCCTCGCCACCCTCGCCTACGACTGCCGGCGGAGCGACTTCTTCACCGCCGAGCTGCTCGCCGCCCTCGAAATCATCGACGACGGCGACATGCGCGTCTCGGAGATGAAGGGGGCCTGGGCGGGCGAGATCGGCCAGACGCAGTTTCTCGCCACCCGCTACGTCGCCTACGCCGTGGATTTCGACGGCGACGGGCGCCGCGATCTGGTGCGCTCGGTGCCCGACGCGCTCGCCTCCACGGCCAACTGGTTCCGCCGCAACGGCTGGCGCCCCGGCGCCCCGTGGGACGAGGGCACCGCCAACTATGCGGTGATCGGCAAATGGAACCGCGCGACGGTCTATCAGCGCACCATCGCGGCCCTCACCACCGAGCTCGCCCGCTGACGCCTGCGCCGAAAGCAATGGCCAGGCTCGCCGTCGTCACCGGCGGCAACACGGGGATCGGGCGCCACCTCGCCCATGGCTTCGCCGGTGCTGGCTTCGACGTCGCCGTCTCCTACAAGGCCCGGCCGGAGCTCGCCGAAAGCCTCGTCGGCGAGATCGAGGCGGCGGGCGGGCGCGCCCTCGCCATCGCCGCCGACGCCGGCGACGCGGCGGAGGTCGCCGCCTTCTTCGACCGCGTCGAGGCGACGTTCGGCGCCGCCGCCGACGTTCTCGTCAACAATGCCGGCATCCAGACCTGGTCCTCGCTTCTCGACCTCGACGTCGCCGACTGGGAGGCGGTCATTCGCACCAACCTCACCGGCGCCTTTCTCAACACCAAGGAAGCCGCGGCGCGGATGGTCGCCGCCGGCAAGGGCGGGGCGGTGGTGAACATCGGCTCCGGCTGCAACCGCCACGCCTTCCCGCGTCTCGTCGACTACGGCGCCTCGAAGGGCGGCATCGAGCAGTTCACCAAGTCGGCGGCGGTCGACCTCGGCCCGCACGGCATCCGGGTGAACTGCGTCGCCCCCGGCGCGATCCTCAACGAGCGCACCATGGCCGAACAGCCCGACTATGCCGGCGCCTGGGCGAAGATCACCCCGCTCCGGCGCGTCGGCACGGCGCAGGACGTCGTGGGGCCCGTGCTGTTCTTTGCGAGCGACGCGGCTCGCTTCGTCACCGGCCAGACGCTGTTCGTCGACGGCGGCGTGTTCACGCAGGCGAACTGGCCGGCAGGGTAGCCGCCTCAACCCGCCTTGCGCATCCGCCCGGTGGTCACCACCAGAACCAGCACCGCGCCGGCATTGACCGCGGCAAGAGCGAGGAGCAGAGCCAGCGTGGCGTGGGCGCCACCGAGCGTCATCGCCAAGGCGGCGACCGCCGGGGCAAGCGCCTGGGCGATGAGGCTCGGCATCGCGAGCCGACCCATGAGGCGGGCATAGCCCTCCGCGCCGAAGAGGGCGAGCGGCAGCGTCCCGCGTGCAATCGAGAACACGCCGTTGCCCGCCCCATAGGCCATCAGCGCCAGCGCCGGCAGCATCGCCTGGGCGAAGAGCAGGCCGATCCCCATCGCTACGAGGAACACCCCGGCGGTCATCGTCCAAATCGGATGGTAGCGGCCGCCGCCGAGCATCTCGACCACCCGCGCCCCCACCTGTGCCGGGCCGACGAGCGCGGCGAGGCCGACGGCGGTGGCGAGCGGCAACCCGCTCTCCTCGAGGATCGTGATGAGGTGCACCGACCACGTCGCGGAGACCGCCCCCGCCGTCGTCACGATGGCGGCGAGGAGCAGGAAGACGCCGATCGGCGCGCCGCCCGCCGTCCGCCGCTCGCGCCGCTCCGGTGCCGGCTGCGGCCGCCGCACCTCCTTGGGCAGGACGAAGAGCTGCAGGGGAAGCGTCACCAGCAGGTGGAGGACGGCGTAGGCGACGCACGCGCCGCGCCACCCCACCCCTTCGACGAGGAAAGCCGACAGCGGCCAGGCGATCGTGCTCGCGAAGCCGCCCCAGAGGGTGAGCGTGGTGATCACGCCGCGTCCGCGCATTCCGTAGAGCCGGCCGAGGGTGGAGAAGGCGGCGTCGTAGAGCCCGGCTCCCATGCCGAAGCCGAGCACCAGCCAGGCCGCGAAATAGACGGCAAGGTTCGGCGCCGCCGCGAGCGTCAGCAACCCGACGACGAGGGCGAGCGTGCTCGCCACGAGGACCGGCCGTCCGCCATAGCGGTCGATCAGCCGGCCCACGCGCACCGACACCAGGCCCGACACCAGGAGCCCCAGCGAGAGCCCGCCGACGATCAGCCCGTAGCGCCAGCCCGTCGCCTCCGCGATGGGCCGCGCGAGCACGGCGAGGAGGTAGTAGGACGAGCCCCACGCGAGGATCTGGGTGACGCCGAGCGCGGAAACGACCCTGTGCCGCCCGGCCCAGAGGGTCGCTTCGGACGGTGCCGCCGTGCCGACTGCGCTCATGCCCCGCCGTCGCCCTCAGCGACGCCGCACTCGGCATCGCCGTCGCCCTCGGCGGCGCGGCAGCCGGCATCGGCGCAGCACTCGTCGGCGAGAAAGCCGATCAGCGCATCCATCGCGCGATAGTGGGCACGGCAGATCAGCGTCGTCGCCTGCCGCTCCTGGGTCACGAGGCCGCGCTCCACCAGGCGCCGCAGGTGATGGGAGAGAGTAGAGCCCGCAAGCCCGAGACGCTGCTGCAGGCGGCCCACCGGGAGCCCGCCGTCGCCGGCCCGCACCAACGTGCGATAGACCTCGAGCCGGGTCGGACTCCCCAACGCCTCCAGCTGTCGCGCGGCTAATTCGATATCCATCGAAATAACCTTCGACACGATCGCACACCCGCTGTCAAACGATATTTCGATAGAACTCGAAACAAGATATCGGCGGGGCCGGCACGCGACCTCCCCGCCGGTCTGCTCAGGCCTTGCGGGTGATCTCGAAGAGGAACCACGCGCGCCGCTCGGCCTGATCGATCCACTCCTCGAGGGCGCTGGTGGAGGCGACGTCGTTGTGCGCCTCGCACACCCCGTGAGCGGAGCGAAGGATGCCGGTGAGCTGGCGATTGTCTTCGGCGAGCTCAGCGAGCATGTCCTCCGGCGTCACGAAGTCGGCGTCGTTGTCGGGGATGCGCTGGATGCGGTGGATGTGGCCGATCGAGCGCAACGTGGTGCCACCCACCTTGCGCGCCCGCTCGGCGAGGGCGTCGGTGGTGGCGAAGATCTCGTCGGAATGCTCGTCGAGCAGCAGATGGTAGTCGCGAAAGTGCGGGCCCGACATGTGCCAGTGGAAGTTCTTCGTCTTCAGATAGAGGGCGAACATGTCGGCGAGAACGCCCGTCAGCGCCGCGGCGATATCCTGCGCGGCATTGGATCCGAGGGCATTGGGAGTGTGGAGGGGCGCCTGACGACGCTCGCGGGGCGTGGATTCGGTCATCTGAAGTCTCCGTTCTGCCAGCCGGGCGCTTGCCCGAGGCGGATCCGTCGCCAGAGTGCCTCGGTCATATCGCGGCTCGCCCGACCAGCATAGGAGAATCTAGAGCCTCATGTCCTTGCGGCTATGAGCGTACATATCAGCTCTGCTCCCACCGCAGCTCACCGCGTCCTCGCTCGCCGCCCCCGCTCGCCGGCGGCGCCGGTCCATTCGTTTCTGCGGCGCACAGGTCTCTTGCCGGCGACCACATTCCGGAAACGGCCGCACGCGACTAGTGTGCGTCGCGATGCTCCGGCGCGAGCCGGGGCACCCCACCTTTGGCCCGCCGCTCGCAAACCGAGCTCCGGGGCACCCGCATCAACCGTCATGGGAGCCGGATGTCCGATCGCCGATCCCGGCCGCTTGCTGGCTTCACGCTTGCGGCCATCGCTCTCGTGCTGCTCGCCAGCTCGGCCCCGACCCCGATCTATGCCCTCCTGCGCGAGCGGTACGGCATCTCGGTCTTCGACCAGTCGGTCCTTTTCGTCAGCCACACGACGGGCGTCCTCGTCTCGCTGTTCGGCTTTCGTCGCCTCGTCGAGCGCCTCACCGACCGCTACCACGCGCTGATCGCCGGCACGGTGCTGTGCCTCGTCGGCGCGCTGGTGTTCGCCGCAGCGACGGGCTTCCCGATGGCTCTCGGCGGGCGGATGACGATCGGCATCGGCGGTGGCCTCATCAGCGGCTCGGCGACGGCCGCCCTGATGGCGATCTGGGGACCGGCCTCCTACCGCCGCGCCGCACTGTTGGTGACGATCGCGATCACCGCCGGCTCGGCCGTGGGACCGGCCGTCACCGGCTTCTTCCTGGCCGCCGATCTCGCCCCGACGCGGGCGCCCTTCCTCGTCAGTGCCGCGGCCGCCCTCGTCGTGCTTCTCGGGCTCGTCTTCTCGCCGCGCCCGCCGGCGCAGCCTCGACCCGCGAAGCTGGCGCCCTCGGCGGTCACCGGCACCAGCATGAGCCTCGGCCGGCTGATCGGCACCTACGGCACCGGCGTCGGGCTCAGCTGGGCCTGCCTCGGCAGCGTCCTCACCCTCAGCCCCAACGTCGCGCTCGACGTCTTCGGCTTCGACACCGCGACAGTCGCCGCCTACGCCATCGCCGCGGCGCAGGTGACGGCCGGCGTGTTCCAGATCCTCGGCACCACCGGCACGCCGCGCATCTCGTTCGTGTGCGGCATGATCGTCCAGGCCTCGGGGCTCGCGACGCTGGTGCTTTCTGTCGTCCTCGTCAGCCCCCTCCTCGCCGGCGCCGGGCTTCTTCTGATGAGCGCGGGCTACGGCCTCGCCTTCGTCGGGGCGGCGGCGACGGTCAACCAATTCGCCCCGCCGCACCGCCTCGTCAGCGCGACGTCGTTCTTCTATCTCCTCGCCTACGGGGGCAACTTCACGCCGCTCGCGATCGCGGCCTACGCCGATGCGGCCGGCCTCGCTCCGGCGATCGCCGTCTCCTTCACGGTGATCTGCTGCCTCCAGCTCGCCGTCGCCGGACTGGGGCTCGCCAATCTGCGGCACGGCGAGATCGTCCCCGCCGGCCGCCTCGCCTGAGGCGCCCGCCCGCCCGTCAGCCGAGGCCGCGCGGGACGAACTCCGGCGGACGGGACACGCGGACCTCGGGCAGCTCTCCCGTGTAGCGCTCCACCTCCACGAGCACGCTCTGCGCCGCCGGCGCGCACGACAACGCCGACGTGCCGAGATCGTGGGTGAGGACGTTGACGTTGCCGTGGACGTCGAGGCTGCCGCCGCCGTCCACCGGATCGTACCAGGCGCCGGTCGCCATCTGCACGACGCCCGGCCTGATCGCAGCGCTCGTCAGAAGACCGGCGAGGCAGGCGCCGCGGTCGTTGTAGACGCGCACCACGTCGCCGTCGGCGAGGCCGCGCTCGGCCGCGTCGGCGGGGTTCATGCGCAGCGGCTCGCGCCCGTCGATCTTGCTGTCGCGCGCCTCGCCCAGCATGTCGAGCTGGCTGTGGAGGCGGGTGCGAGGCTGATTCGAGATGAGGTGCAGCGGCAGCCGCTCGGCGAGGGGAGCGCCGAGCCACTCGCGCGGCGCGATCCACGTCGGGTGGCCGGGGCAGTCCTCGAGGCCGAAGCCCGCGATGGTCGCACTGGCGATCTCGATGCGCCCCGACGGCGTCGCCAGAGGATGGCGCTCGGGATCGGCACGGAACTCCGCCATCGCGACGTGCGGCGTCTCCTCCTCGGGAAGCTCCACCAAACCGCTCGACCAGAACGCGTCGAACGGCGGCAGCGTCACGCCGCGAGGCACGTTCGCCGCGCGCGCTTCCTCGTAAAGATGCGCCAGCCAGGCCATCTCGTCCCGCCCCTCGGTGAAGGCCTCGGCGAAGCCGAGCCGCCGCGCGAGATCGGTGAAGATCGCGAAATCGTCCCGTGCCCCCGCGAAGGGCGGGACCACCTGGCGCATCACCGTCATGAAGCGGTCGCGCGAGTTGGACGCGATGTCGTTGCGCTCGAGCGTCGTGGTGGCGGGCAGGACGATGTCGGAGAAGCGCGCCGTCGACGTCCAGCTGATCTCGTGCACCACGATGGTGTCCGGCCGCTGGAACGCGCGCACCAGGCGGTTGAGGTCCTGATGATGGTGGAAGGGGTTGCCCCCCGCCCAGTAGATCAGCCGCGTCTCGGGCAAGGTGATCTCGCGGCCGTTGTAGCGCAGCTCGGCACCGGGATTGAGGAGGAGATCGGCGATGCGGGCCACCGGGATCGTGCTCTTCGCCGGGTTCGGCGGCGCCTTGAGGTTGACCGCCGACACCCGCCGCCCGGTCGAGCCGATGCCGTTGGTGGCGCCGTAGCCGAAGCCGATGCCACCGCCCGGAAGACCGATCTGGCCAAGCATCGCCGCGAGCGCGATCGCCGCCCAGTAGGACTGCTCGCCGAAGTCGGCGCGCTGGATCGACCAGCTGAGGGCGATCATCGTGCGCTGCCGGACCATCGCGCGGGCGAGGCTGCGGATCTCCTCGGCGTCGATCCCGGTGATCGAGGCCGCCCAGTCCGCGCCGAAACCGCCCGGACGCCCTTCGATGAGGTGCTGCGCGAAGGTCTCGAAGCCGACGCAGTGGGTGGCGAGAAAGTGCCGATCGTGGAGGTCCTCCACGACGAGCGTGTGGGCGAGGGCGAGAATGAGCGCGGTGTCGGTCCCGGGGCGGATCGGCCACCACTCCCCCTTCTGCCAGTCCCCGACATCGTCGCGGATCGGGCTGACATTGACGAGGCGCATGCCGCGCTCGGCCGCCGCCGCCGTCCAGTGGCGCAACGTGTGGTCGCCGCAGCCGCCCGACTCGATCTGCGCGTTCTTCCAGGGCGTCCCGCCGAAGGCGAGCATCAGCTCGGTGTCCTCGGCGATCGAGCGCCAGCTCGTCGCCTGGCCCGTGAGCACCTCGTTGCTGCCGAGGATGTGCGGCAGCAGCACCATCGCCGCGCCGTAGCTGTAGTTGTTGACCTGGTCGGTGGCGCCGCCGAAGAGGTTGATGAAGCGCTTCAGCTGGGTCTTCGCATGGTGGAAGCGTCCGGCGCTCGCCCAGCCGTAGGACCCGGCGAAGATCGCCGTGTTGCCGTGCTCGGCCCGCACCCGCGTGAGCTCCGCGGCGAGGAGGTCGAGCGCCTCGTCCCACTCGACCTCGACGAAGGGCTCGCGGCCGCGCCCTTGCGGATTCGCCCCCGGCCCATGCTCGAGCCAGGAGCGGCGAATGGCCGGCCGACGCACGCGCAGCGGACTGTCGTAGAGCTCGGCGAGGCCGCGCAGCACCGGGCTCGGGTCGCGGTCGCGCTCGAACGGGGTCAGGCTGACGCGCCCGTCCTGCGCCTCGGCGCGGAAGGCGCCCCAGTGGGAGTTGGACAGCGTCATGGGCCTCTCCGCAGGTTCGAACGGGCGCGATGCCCGGGGGCATTCAGATATGATCCATGCCCCGATCGGCCGGCCGCCTCAAGCGCGAAGCGGCCGGCAACCGTCAGAGCGTGCAGGATAATCCTGAAATGCGCCGAACCGACGGCTCGACGACGCCGCGCGTCGCGTGGGCGTCCAGCCGCGTCTACGACGCGAGGAACGCCGCCATCTCGCTGTGGAACTCCTGCGGATGCTCCATGTAGGGGACGTGGCCGCACGCCTCGAGGACGACGAGGCGACTGTCCGGAATGCGCCGGTTTCCCGCCTCGTGCGATTCGACCGTGGCGCGGATGTCGTTCCGCCCGGTGATGATGAGCGTCGGAACCGAGATCATCTCCAGCCGCGGCCGCGCCTGCCCCTCGCCCGAGGCGAGCGAGTCGATATAGGCGGCGAGGATCTCCTTGAACGCCGCGAAACGATCCGGCAGCGCATAGGAGATCAGCTGGGTGAGGAGGATCTCTTCGGCGACCGAGGCCGGATCGGCGCAGATGTTGGCGATGCGCGTGCGACAGCTCTCGAGCGTCGGGGCGGCCATCGCGCCGCTCGCATTCTCCAGAATCTTGAGGAGCGCGGTCCGCTGCTTGTCGGGCTCCTGGAAGGTGCCGCCGCTGCCCACGATCACCAGCTTGCCGACGCGCTCCGGCGACGACAGGGTCATGAGGCTCGCGATTAGCCCACCATAGGACGAGCCGACGACGGTGTAGCGCGCGTCGGTCTCGCCGTCGATCAACGCCGTCAGATGCTCGGCGAACAGGGTCTGCGGCGTCCGCCCGGCCAGCGGAATGTGGTCGGAAAAGCCGTGCCCGGGCAGATCGACGGCAATCACCCGATGGGTCTGCGCCAGTACGTCGATGTTGCGGTAGAAGATATCGGCCGAATGCCCGATGCCGTGGATGAGCACGACCAACGGCCCCGCCCCGGCCTCGAGAAGTCGCGTGCGATATCCCCCGGACCACACGAACCTAGCCCTCATCGCCCTGTCTTTCTTCCTTCGAGCCACTGATGCGCGCCGCGAGGAGGCGGCCGTCGTCGCGGCCCCTCCCCGTCGTCGATCGGCGCGGCCGCGCCGACGGCGCTACGCCACGTTCGACTTGGCGGCGGCGGTCATCTTCTTCAGCCGGGCGACCTCCTCGACGATCGACGCGCCATGCTCTTCCAGGAGGCGGCTCGCGGGCTCCGTGGAATAGACGAGCGGGATGCCGTCGGGGTCGAGGACGACGAGCGCACCGCGGTCGCCGTCGCCGATGACCGTCGCGTTGATGCCCTGCGCCCGGAGCGCCGCGAGCGACGTCGCGATCGGCTGACCCTCGTGCACCTGGACCCCGCCGAAGAGGAGCCGCACGTCTGGCACCTCGTCGGTCTCGACGAGGCAGACGTCGCAGCGGCCGGGCTCCGCTCCGCTGAGGACGGCGATCTTGTCGGCCTCGTTGATGGAGGTGACGCTCATGCCGAGCTTTTCGGTGTAGTAGGCGACCGACGCGGCGAGATCCTTCACCGGCAGCCCCGCGTAGGCGACGTTGCGGGCGCGGATCGGCGCGCTGCCGCTCTCGAAGAGCTCGGCGGCGGGGCCGCCCTTGCGCTCGGCGAACGGCTCGCTCGCGTCGGGGTCCCAATCGCCGCTGATCAGCTCACCGACATTGTTGGCGTAGACCGCCTGCCAATCGTCGGTGACGTCGGCGTAGAACTCCAGCGTGAACCCGTTCAGCTCGCTCAAATAGAGGCTATGGGCGATCAGATGATCGGTGGTGCGATTGATCTTCAGGCCGCGTTCCTGGGCACGGTGGTAGGAGTCGACGAGCTGCTTCTCGGTCTCCATCTCGAAGCCCAGGTGGTTGAGCCCCGGATAGCGGCCGCGCCCCGACGAGGCCTGCACGTGGCCGCCCCGTCCGATGCGGGCCTTCTCCATCGTCTCCATGAGACCCAGATCGTGATGGGTGTTGCCGTTGCTCATGAAGATCATCGAGATGCCGGGCTCTCTGAACACCTCCTTGAACCCGCACACGTCGGCATAGAACTTCCCCGATCGCTCGAGGTCGCTGACGAAGATGTTGAGGTGGGCGAGTCGATAGGGGGCGAGCAAGATGGAATTCGATGTCGTGGACATGGATTGTCTCCAACGAAACGGGGTGAACTCTCAGTGGGCTGCGGCGGGGCGGCCCGTCGGGACGGCCGCGGTCGACCGTCGCCGCGAGACGTGCCAGGGAACGCAGGCGTGCTCCGCCATTTCGACCAGGTAGAAGAGCAGTGTGCCGGCCACCGCGAGCAGGATGATCGCGGCGAACACGCGGCTCGTATCGAAGCTTGCCTGCGAGGAAATGATCACGTAGCCGAGCCCGCTCTGGGAGGCGACGAACTCGCCGACGATCGCCCCGATGAAGGCGAAGGAGATCCCGACCTTGAGGCCGGCGAACACGCTCGGCAGCGCGTGCGGGAAGCGGATCTTCCACAGCATCTGCCGGCGGCTGGCGCGGAAGGACCGCGCGAGGTCGAGCATGTCGGGATCGGTCGACTTGAGGCCGAGCACCGTGTCGATGACGATCGGGAACAGCGCGATCATCAGCGCGACGGCGATCTTCGGCTCGATGCCCGTCCCGAGCCACAGGACGAACAGCGGGGCGAGCGCGACCTTCGGGATCGCGTTCAAGGTGACGAGGACGGTATAGAGCGTCTGCTCGACGAAGCGCGACGAGACGATGCCGATCGCCATGACGATGCCCAGCACGACGGCACCGGCGAAGCCGAGCGCGGTCTCGAGCAGCGTGTGCAGCGTGTGGCCGACATACCAGCCCGGATTGCGCCAGAGCTCGACGAGCACGTCGGACACCGGCGGCAGCAGGAACGCCTTGATCCCGAACAGGCGGACGACGCCCTCCCACACCGCGAGCATCGCCAGGATCACCAGGACGACGTTCGCGACGCGGCCGGCGCGGGAGGACCAGAAAGTCGACGTCATGTGCCGCTCTTCTTCATGATGCCCAGAAGCTCGAAGGTGGAGCGGAGGCGACGGGTGTAGCCGGTGAATTCCGGCGTCTCGCGCAGCGCCAGCGTGCGCGGGCGCGGCAGGTCGATGTCGACGACGTCGGCGATGCGCCCCGGTTGCCGCGCCATCACGATGACGCGGCTCGACAGGAACACCGCCTCGGCGATGCTGTGGGTGATGAAGAGCACCGTCTTCGACGACTTCTCCCAGATCCGCTCGAGCTCCATGTTGAGCTCGTCGCGCGTGATCGCGTCGAGGGCGCCGAACGGCTCGTCCATCAGGAGAAGTTCCGGATCGAGGAGCAGGCCCCGGCAGATGGCGACGCGCTGGCGCATGCCGCCGGAGAGCTCCCAGGGGTAGCGCGAGCCGTAGCCGTCGAGCCCGAGATCGGCGAGGAGTTGCAGGGCGCGTGGCCGCCAGTCGGCACGGTTGAGCCGGCGGAATTCCGCCGGCAGCAGGACGTTGTCGAGAACGGTCCGCCAGTCCAACAGGACGTCCCGCTGAAACACGAAGCCGGTGTTGGCCGGCGGCTGGCGGACGGCCTCGCCGGCGATCTCGACGGTGCCGCCGGTGATGGGCTCGAGGCCCGCAACGCACTTGAGCAGGGTGCTCTTGCCGCAGCCGGAGGGGCCGAGAATGCTGACGAACTCGCCCTTGTGGACATCGAGATCGATGCCCTGAAGGGCCGTCACGTCGCCCCGGCCCGACCGGTAGACCTTGTCGAGCCCCGCGAGGTGGATGTAGGGCGCCGCCGTCATCTGATTCGCGAGACTCTTGTGTTGAACGGCGGGGCGGCTCATTTCGGCGAGAATTCCGTCGTGTACATCTCGCTGGCCGTGGCCGACGCGGGGATCAGCTCCAGGCGCTTCAGCGTCGCGACCGTCTCGTCCCAGTCGGCGGCGCTCATGTAGCCGACCGGCTTGCCCTTGCTGTCCTCGGAGTCGAGGAACTTCGCGTGGCTCTCGAACATCGCGAGGGTCGTGTCGTAGTCGAGCCGTGCGTCGGGCCGCAGCTCGATGATCGCCTTCACCGCTTCGTCGGCGTGACCGTCGATCGCATACTGATAGGCGCGCGAGGTCACCTCGACGAAGGCTTTGAGCGCGTCCGCCTTGTCCTCGATCGTGGCGTCGTTGGCGATCAGCCCGAAGTCGAGGATCTTCTGGCCGAAATCGTAGAAGCTAACCGTCTCGATCTCGTTCTTGCCGGCGAGCAGCCCGAGATAGTAGGGCACCGGGCCGACGGCGGCGTCGCCCTTGCCGCTGAGGACGCTCGAGACCTTGGCGGAGGAGTCGACGCCGACCATCTTGACGTCGGAGAGCGACATGCCGCCCGCCGTGAGGAAGCCCTGGAAGACCTGCGCTTCGATCGAGCTGGTGTTGTAGAGTATCTCTTTGCCGCGGAAGTCGGCGGGCTCCTTCAACGTGCTGCCCTCGCTGAGGATCAGCCCGTAGATGTTACGGTGCAGGATGCTGGCGATCGCCTTCACCGGAACGCCCTTCGCCACCGCGATCGCCATCGCGCCGAGCGAAGTGAAGCCGACATCGGTCTGTTCGGCGCCCACCAGGTTGATGGTGTTCGCGGTGCCCTTGCCGTCCCGGATGGTCAGGTTGACGCCGGCGTCTTCGTACCAGCCATTCTTGAGCGCCAGATAGAACGGCGCGTGGAACCCGTGCGGCGCGAACTCCGTCGTGAGGGTGAGGTCTTCGAGGGAAGAGTCCGCATGTGCCGACCAGCCGAAAACCGAGGCCAGAGCGCAGACGCCAAACGCAACCAGGTATTTCGAGTTCATCGTGGCTGTATCCTTCCAGGCCAGGCGCGGGCGCGGCATCGAGGTCCGTCCGAGGGACGATCGATTGTCGACGCCGATTTTGAATACAAAATTGCAGCCACTGGAGACCGGGTCAATCACGATTCGTTCGAATCGTTCCGCAAACGAGCGCAAATTATAGGCTTATATTGCCTAGATTCAGGACAGCGTGGCATCTGGCTTGCAAGTTCGGAGGCAGCCTTGTATTCAATTTTCGCGGCAAGCTAGGAACTTCTCGATGAGCGCGACCGATCCCTCTGGCACGCTGGGCGACACTGCGGCACGCGGCTTCTATCCTGAGATGGTCTACCAGCGCCTGCGGCTCGACATCCTCAACGCGACGTTCGAGCCCGGCACGATCCTCCGGCAGCAGGAGCTCGCCGAGCGCTACCAGGTGAGCCGCGTTCCCCTTCGCGAGGCGATGACCCGGCTCACCGCGGAGGGGATGCTCATCCTGCGCCCCCGCCGCGGCTACGCCGTGATCTCGCTCGAGCCCGATCAGATCGTGGAGGTGTTCGAGCTCCGCGCGGTCATCGAGGAGCACGCCGGCTACGTCGCCGCGAGGGCGCGCACCAAGGACGATGTCCGACGTCTCGACGCGCTGATCGTCGCGATGGAGGCGCTCGATCCGGCGTCCGCCCGCTACGTCGACGACTGGTCGAGCCTCAACTACGATTTCCACGTCTGCCTCGTCGGCTCGACCCGGCGCGAGCGGCTCGCCCGCACCGCCGCCGCGCTCCGAGACACCGTGGAACCCTACATCCGGATCGAGAGCCGGCTGACCGGCGACATGAAGCACGCCGAGCGCGAGCACCGGGAGATCGCGCAAGCCTTCAAGGCGGGAGACGCGACCAGCCTGGCGGCGCTGTGCCGGCAGCACGTGGAGCACACGGCGCAACGCCTGCTGCGCCAGATCAGGCAGCGCTCCGCCGCGACCAGCCCGACCCACCTCTCCTGACAACGACCCGACCCATCGGCAACCAGAAAGGCCTTCACTGCATGTCTGCCGCTGAATATCTCAATCCGCCCGGCCTCGCTCCCGCTCAGGGGGACTATTCGCAGGCCGGGACGGGCAACCCGAACACATTGGTCTTCGTGGCAGGCCAGCTGTCGGTCGGCACCAACGGCGACGTCGTCGGGGTGGGCGACTTCGCGGCGCAGTTCGAGCAGATCTTCGCCAATCTCGGCGCCCTGCTCAAAAGCCTCGGCCTCGACTTCTCGTCCGTGGTCAAGTTCACCACCTTCCTCACTGACGAGAACGATCTCGACGCCTTCATGAAGCTTCGCGCCGAAGCCTTCCCCAAGATGTTCCCGACCGCCGACTTCCCGCCCAACACCCTGCTGATCGTCAAGCGCCTGGTGAAGCCGGAGTTCCTTCTGGAGGTGGAAGCCGTGGTGACCCGCGCCCCGGCCTAGCCTCCCACGGGCCGGGCCCCGCCGCAGGGGCTCGGCGACGCCCGCCACAGGTGCATCTCGGAGGGGCCGGCACGGCGAGAGCCGCGCGCGACCTCTCCGCCCCTCACGAAGGGCGGCCGTGCGTTGCGGCTGAAGCGTCGGAGGGGCCCGCGCCCGGAACGGGGGTTGGCTGGGGCGGCTGGATTCGAACCAGCGCATGGCGGTACCAAAAACCGCTGCCTTACCGCTTGGCTACGCCCCAATCGGCCCCTGATCTAGCCGCTCCGCACGGAGGCCGCAACCACGCCGCGCATGCCGCCCTTTCGCAGCCGGATCCGCGCGGCTATGAGGGTTCGACGCTCGCAAGGCCTCGCCATGACCCTCGTCCGCATCGGTCCCTCCCCCCACATCGCCGTCGCCCACCGCGGCCCGTCCGACGGCGAGCTCGTCGTGTTCCTCCACGGCGTCGGGGGCGGGCGCGACAACTGGAGCGCAGCGCTGGAAGCGACCGCCGCCGCCGGCTTCCACGCCGCCGCGTGGGACGGGCGCGGCTACGGCGACAGCGACGACGCCCCCCTCGCCTGGGCCGACTTCCGGCACGATCTGCGCAAGGTCATCGACCACTTCGACGCCCCGCGCGCCCACCTCGTCGGCCTGTCCATGGGCGCGCGCATCGCGCTCGACACGGCCGCCGCATGGCCGGAGCGGGTCGCCTCGCTGGTGCTCGCCGACACCCATCTCGGCTTCCGCCACCTTTCCGCACGCGACCGCGCACTGTTCGTCGCCAAGCGCCGCGACCCGCTCCTCGCCGGCAAGACGCCGGCCGACATCGCGCCGGGTCTCGCCCGCACCCTCGTCGGCGACCGCGACGATACGGCGACCATCGCCGCCCTCGTCGCGTCGATGTCGCGGCTGCGCACGGCGGGCTACGTCGCCGCCATCGAGTGCTCCGTCGCCGAGGACCTCGACCCGCTGGTCGATCGGATCTCGCTGCCGACCCTCGTCGTCGTCGGCGCACGCGATCGGGTGACGCCGCCCGCCCTCGCCGAGGAGATCGCCGCCCGTATCGGCGGGGCCACGCTTGTGATCCTGCCCGGGGCGGGCCATCTGTCCAATATCGAGGCACCCGCCGCGTTCAACGCCGCGCTCGTCGACTTCCTCACCGGAGTGCGCGCCGGACGGTAGGCGGCTCCTCTCCGCAACCTTGCGATTGGCATGCGACCAAATGCATCCTATAGTTTCACGCGTAGGACGTTACGAAATCTTCAGTAGGTGGCGGCGTGGGGCTCCCCTAGCCTCCGCCCCGTACGTTTGACAGGATTGTGCCGCCCATGACGCCGATCACGAACTCCCTCGCCGCGATAGGAGTGGCCACCCTCATGATGACCCTCCCGGCCACCGCCAAGCCGGTCGACCTCAGCGATCTCACCATCGCCCCCGACGCCACCACCTTCTCCCTCGACAACGGCTTGCAGGTCGTGGTGATCCCGGACCGCCGGGCCCCCATCGTCACCCACATGGTGTGGTATCGCATCGGCGCGGCGGACGAGCCGCCCGGCAAGTCGGGCATCGCCCACTACCTGGAACACCTGATGTTCAAGGGAACGTCGGAGAACCCCGGCAGCACCTTTTCCGACACCGTCGCCCGCGTCGGCGGTCGCGAGAACGCCTTCACCTCCAACGACTACACCGGCTACTACCAGCAGGTCTCCAAGCAGAATCTGCCGCAGATGATGGCCCTCGAGGCCGACCGGATGCGTAATCTCCGCCTCACCCACGAGGTGTCGGCGCCGGAGCTCAAGGTGGTGCTCGAAGAGCGTCGCGCCCGCATCGAGACCCGGCCGTCGGCAGAGCTCGGCGAAGCGGTCGACGCCGCCCTCTTCATCAACCACCCCTATTCGGACCCGATCATCGGCTGGCCCAACGAGGTGGCGAGCCTCACCTTCGAGGACGCGCTCAACTTCTACCGGTCGCACTACCGCCCCGGCAACGCCGTGCTCGTGATCGCCGGCGACGTGGACGTCGACGAGATCCGCACCCTCGCGGAGGAGACCTACGGCAAGATCGCGGACGACAAGGGCCGCGTCACCCGCGTCCGCCCGCAAGCGCAGAAGCTGCGCGCCGACCGCCTGGTGGAGCTCGCCGATCCGCGGGTCACCCAGTCCTCCACCCAGCTCGCCTGGCTGGTGCCGAGCTACACCACCGCCGAGCCCGGCACCGCCGAAGCGCTCGACGTGCTCGCCGAGATCCTCGGCGGCAACAATACGAGCCGCCTCTACACGGCCCTCGTGCGCGACGAGAAGATCGCCACCTCGGCCGGCGCCTGGTACCAGTCGAGCGCCATCGACGACACGCGCTTCGTGTTCTACGCCATCCCCCGCGGCGACACCTCGCTCGAGGCGCTCGAGGACAGGGCGCGCGAGATCATCGCCGACATCGCCGACAACGGCGTCTCCGACGAGGAGCTGCAGCGCGCCAAGACGAGCCTCCTCGCCTCGGCGATCTTCGCCCAGGACAACCAGGCCTCGCTCGCCCGGATCTTCGGCGCCGCCCTCGCCACCGGCTCCACGGTGGAAGAGGTGCAGACCTGGCCGACGGCCATCTCCGCGATCACCGCCGACGACGTGCGGGCCGCGGCCAAGACGTGGCTCGACGATCAGGCCACCGTCACCGGCCGCCTGCTCGAAGCCGATGCGCCGGCGACCGCTGCCATCACCGCGCCCGCCCCCGCCCCCTCGACGGCGATCCGCTAAGCGCGACGGGAACATGACCATGTACCATCTTGTGAAACGCGCTATCGTCGCGACCCTGTTCATCTCGGCCAGCGTGGGGAGTGCCTCAGCCATCGACATCCAGGAAGTCACCAGTCCCGGCGGCATCACCGCCTGGCTCGTCTCCGACGACACCGTGCCCGTCGTCGCGGTGGACATTGCCTTCAAGGGTGCCGGCTCGTCGCAGGACCCCGAGGGTAAGGCCGGCCGCGCCAACCTCCTCGCGTCGACGATCGACGAGGGCGCCGGCGACATGGACTCGGTCGCCTTCCAGACGGCGCTGCAGGACAACGCCGTGCGGCTCAGCTTCGATTCGAGCCGCGACCATCTCTACGGCGACCTGACCACCCTCTCCTCCTCGGTGGAGCAGGGCTTCAACCTCCTGCGCCTCGCTCTCACCGAGCCGCGCTTCGACGACGAGGCCCTGACGCGCATCCGCGCCCAGATCACCGTCGGGCTTCGCCGCGAGCAGAACGATCCCGACAACGTGGTCGCGCGCCTGTGGTCGCGCACCGCCTTCCCGGACCATCCCTACGGCGTCCCCGCCAACGGCACGGTGGAGAGCGTCGCCAATCTCGGTCACGACGATATGGTCGACGCCTTCAAGCACGGCATCGCCCGCGACAATCTCGTCATCGCCGTGGTCGGCGACATCGACGCCGACACCCTCGCCGCGCTGCTCGACAGCACCTTCGGCGACCTCCCCGAGCACGCCGACCTCGCCGACGTGGCCGAGGTGGAGCCCGCCATGGGCCTCACGGTGAGCGATACGGTCGACACGCCGCAAACCGCGATCCGCTTCGGCGGCCCGGGCCTGCCGCGCAGCGATCCGGACTTCATCCCCGCCTACGTGATGAACCACATCATCGGCGGCGGCGCCTTCTCGTCCTGGCTCTTCCAGGAGGTGCGCGAGAAGCGGGGTCTCGCCTACACGGTCTACTCCTACCTCGCCCCCTACGCGCACACCGCCGTGTTCGGCGGCGGCACCGCCACGCGCAACGATCAGGCGCAGGAGGCCGTCAAGGTCATCCTCGACCAGTTCGAGCGGATGGCGACCGAGGGCCCCACCGAGGAGGAGCTCGCCGACGCCAAGGCCTATCTCACCGGCTCCTACGCGCTGCGCTTCGGCTCGTCGAGCTCCATCGCCCGCCAGCTCCTGTTCATCCAGATCGAGGATCTCGGCATGGACTATATCGACAAGCGCAACGACCTCGTGGAGGCCGTGACGCTGGAGGACGTGCGCCGCGCCGCCCGCCGCATCTTCGGCGAAGGGCGGCCGACCGTCGCCGTCGTGGGTGCGCCGGCCGGCTGACACCACCCATCTGCCTCTCGACAGTCAACCGCGGTTCAATATATTCAAAATCGAACCGCGGTCTGGCGCGATGGAAGACGACAACAACTTTCTGATCGAGCGCCTCAGCGCATTGCAGCAAGAGCACCGGGATCTCGACGCCGCCGTCGCGGCGCTCGAGGAAACGGGCTCGTCCGACATGCTGCAGATCAAACGACTGAAGAAGCGCAAATTGCAGCTCAAGGACGAGATCCGCATCCTCTCCGCCCGCGTCCTGCCGGACATCATCGCGTGAGCGCTCTCAAGGATCCGGCGGCGCCCGTCGCCATCGTCATGGGAAGCCAGTCCGACTGGGCGACGATGCGTCACGCCGCCGACGTCCTCGGTGAGCTCGGCGCGCCGCACGACGTCGCCATCGTGTCCGCCCACCGCACGCCGCAGCGCCTCTACGATTTTTCGACGACCGCCGTCGCCCGCGGCGTCAAGGTGGTGATCGCCGGCGCCGGCGGTGCTGCCCACCTGCCCGGCATGATCGCCGCCCTGACCACGCTCCCGGTCCTCGGCGTGCCGGTGGAAAGCCGGGCCCTCTCGGGGTGGGACAGTCTCCTGTCGATCGTCCAGATGCCGGGCGGCGTGCCGGTGGGCACCCTCGCCATCGGCAAGGCGGGCGCGACCAACGCCGGCCTGATGGCCGCCTCGATCCTCGCCCTCTCCGACGACGCTCTCGCCGAGCGCCTCGCCGCCTGGCGCGCCGCACGGACCGAGGCCGTGGCCGACGCGCCGGTCGACGACGCATGATCCTCTCCCCCGGCGACACCATCGGCATCCTGGGCGGCGGGCAGCTCGGTCGGATGATGGCGATGGCCGCCGCCCGCCTCGGCCTCGACTGCCACATCTACGCCCCCGACGCCGCCTCGCCGGCCTTCTCCGTGGCGCGCCATCACACCGTCGGCGCCTACGACGACGCGGCCGCCCTCGCCGCCTTCGCCGCTTCGGTCAAGGTGATCACCTACGAGTTCGAGAACGTCCCCGTCGCCTCGGTCGAGGGGCTGTCGACGCTGGTGCGCCCGGCGCCGCCCGCCCTCGCCGTCGCCCAGGACCGGCTGGCGGAGAAGGCGTTCCTCGCCGACTGCGGCCTCCCCGTCGCCCGTCATCGGGCGGTCGACAGCGCCGCCGACATTGCCGACGCGATCGCCGAGCTCGGCGCACCGGCGATCCTCAAGACGCGCCGCATGGGCTACGACGGCAAGGGCCAGGCCCGCCTCACCGCGGACACCGACCCCGCCGCCGCCTTCGACGCGATCGGCGCCGCGCCGGCGATCCTCGAAGAGATGATCCCGTTCACCGCCGAGACGTCGACCGTGCTCGCCCGCGCCGCCGACGACCGCACCGTCGCCTACGACGCGCCGGCGAACCATCACGCCGACGGTATCCTGCGCCGCTCGGTGCTGCCCGGCCCGCTCGACCCCACCACCGAGGCCGCCGCGGCCGAGATGGTCGCCGCCGTCGCCGCCCGGCTCGACTATGTGGGCGTCCTCGCCATCGAGTGGTTCGTGTCCGCCGATCCGGCGCGCCCGCTGATCGCCAACGAGATGGCGCCGCGCGTCCACAACACCGGCCACTGGACCGAGGACGGGGCGATCACGAGCCAGTTCGAGAACCACATCCGCGCCGTCGCCGGCTGGCCGCTCGGCGCCACCACCCGCCTCGTCGACATCACGATGCAGAACCTCATCGGCGCCGACGCCGACGATTGGGCCCGACATCTGGAAAATCCGGCCGCCCGCCTTCATCTATACGGCAAGGGGGCGCACCGACCGGGGCGCAAGATGGGTCACGTAAATTTCGTGGGCCGCCCGGTGGACTCTTCAGCGAAGGGCTGATAGCGGTCTCGGCTCGTCTATGTTGACCAGCCTGTTTCGGCGTGCGCGCAACGCGCTCGCGACGGAGTGGCGGTCGCCCATGGTCGTTGCGGTGGCGCCCCCGCTTCAACACCCGGCACGACGGTGCAGCCGTGATGCACCGTGCAACAAAAGGAATGTGACCACGTGCAGGTTCTCGTTCGGGACAACAACGTCGACCAGGCGCTGAAGGCGCTGAAGAAGAAGATGCAGCGCGAAGGCATCTTCCGCGAAATGAAGATGCGCAACCATTACGAGAAGCCCTCCGAGCGGAAGGCGCGCGAAAAGGCCGAGGCCGTCCGCCGCGCTCGCAAGCTGGCCCGTAAGCGCGCTCAGCGCGAAGGTCTTCTCCCGGGCAAGAAGCGCAGCTAAGCTTCTCGTCGATCCGGCTGGCGTCGCGTCGCCTCCCGCAACCCTGTATCGTGTGTTGGTGATGATGCGAGTTCCATTCGTCCGAACGGCGGCGCCGGCTGCGCTCGTGGCAGCCGCGCTTGGCGGCTGCGTGGTCGACCAAGCCGCTACCGGGTCCGGGCGCTTCCTCAGCCCGGAGGCCGGCTCGCCCACCAACATCGCCTCTCTGACCGAGGTGGTGGAGGCCAATCCGCAGGATGCCAGCGCCTACAACATGCGCGGCACCGCCTACGGCCGCGCGGGCAAGACGAATCAGGCGATCGAGGACTTCAACCACGCCATCCAGATCGACCCGAACTACTACCAGGCCTACGCCAACCGGGCGCTGGTCTATCGCCGTCAGAACAATCTCGACGCCGCGCTGTCGGACTACAACCGCGCCCTCCAAGTGAACCCGGAGTACGACAGCGCGCTGGTGGGACGGGGCAACATCTATCGCCTCAAGGGCCAGCGCGAGCGGGCGCTCGAGGACTTCAACGCCGCGATCCGCCTCAACTCCAGCGACCCCCGCGCCTTCCACAACCGGGCGCTGGTCTACCAGTCGCAGAAGCTCCATTCGTTCGCGCTGGAAGACTTCGGCATCGCCATCGGCCTCGATCCGAAGGCGCCCGAGCCCTACAACGGCCGCGGCGTCTCCTACCTCGCGACCGGCGACGTCGACGCCGCGCTGGACGACTTCAATCAGGCCCTCGCCCTCGATCGCGACTACGCCGACGCCTGGGTCAATCGTGGCCTCGCCCTCGAGACCAAGGGCGACTACAACAAGGCTCGCGCCGCCTATAACCGCGCCATGCAGATCAGCCCGGGCTTTCCCGCGGCGAAGGAAGGCATGGGCCGGATCGACGCCGGCAAGCCGCCGGTGCGCACCTGAGCGCACGCTGCCGACCGCCCGAGCCTCCGTCGCGAAGGAGCGCCGGCCCCGCCTCACCCCTCAGGGAATGACCTTGCGCTCGCGGAACTCCTGGAAGAGGCGCAGGAACATCGCTTCGCTGTCCACCACCGGGGCGAAGCCCGCCTGCCGTATCTTGGTGGTGGACGAGATCACGTCGTAATCGCAGTTGAAAACGAAGTCGCCGAAGCCCCAGCTCGCGACCTTGTCGTAGGGCACGGGCAACAGGCCGTGCTTTGCGACGATGCGGTCCCACACCGGCCCCTTGTCGGCCATGAACTCGGTGAGGGAGATGGTCTGCACGTCGCCCACCTCCATGCCGAAGGCCGCGGCGAAGGCGGGCCAGATCTGGTTCCAGCGGAAGAGATCGCCGTTGGTGAGGTTGTAGGCCTCGCCGCCGACGGCGTTGAGCGCGGCCCATTCGGTGCCGGCGGCGAGCTGCGCCGCGTCCGTCACCTGCGCCAGCTTGCCGTAGCAGGTCGCCGTGCCCGGGAACTTCAGCGGCAGGCCGAGTTCCTTGGAGATGGCGGCATAGACGGCGATCACCATCGCAAGGTTCATGGGATTGCCGACGGCGAAGCCGCAGACGACGTCCGGCCGCATCACCACCGCGTCCCAAGCCTTCCCCGCGGCCGCGCCGAGGAGATAGTCCTCCTGGTCGTAGTAGAAGTTCGGCGGCATGTGGCGCGGATCGCTCTCCTTCGCCGGCGTGCGGAACTCGCCGATGTGGACGCCGTAATATTTGGCGCCCTCGTAGAGCATCGCCCGGCGGAAGGCGGGTGAGGCCGCCTCCGTCGCCTCCACCAGTGACGTCAGCATCGCGGTGTTGACGCTCACCAGATCCTTCGGGTCGGCGTGCTCCTGATAGGCGGCGAAGAAGAGGTGGGTCACGTCGGTGAGGGGCGCGATCGCCGCCTTGGTCGCCGCCGTGTCGAGGAGGTCGACCGACAGATAGGCCGCGGACGTCTCGAAGTCCGGCGTGCGGCGCGAGAGGGCTGTGACGCGCCAATCCGGCAGGGCGGAGAAGTGATCGGCGAGGTTGCGGCCGATCACCCCGAGACCGCCGGCGATGAGTGCGTGAGGCATCGAAACTCCCGTATCAGGCGAGCGCTGCGCGCATCGCCGCGCCGCATTCGGTGAGCGCCTTGTCGGCATGCGGCACCAGCCCGCGCAGCGAGATGAAGCCGTGGATCATGCCGTCGTAGCAGGAATAGGTGACCGGCACGCCCGCCGCCGCGAGCGCCTCGGCATAGGCCTTGTCGTCGTCGAGGAGGGGATCGAAGCCGGCGGCGAGCACGTAGGCGGGCGGGAGACCCGCGAACGACGACGCCCGCAGCGGCGACGCCGTCGGGTCGGTGCGGGTCGCGGGGTCGGGCAGATAGCTCGCCGTATAGAACGGCATCGAGTTCAGCATGTAGCCCTTCGAGTAGAGGCGCTTCGACGGGGTGTCGGACACATGATCCACCACCGGATAGATGAGGAGCTGGAAGCGCGGCATCGGACCGCCGGCGTCGCGCGTCAGGTGACACACCACGGCCGCGAGATTGCCACCCGCCGAATCGCCGCCGACGGCGATCCGCGCCGGATCGATGCCGAGCCCTGCCGCGCCGGCGGCGCTCGCCGCATGGTGGAAGGCGCCCATCGCGTCCTCCACGGCGGCGGGGAAGGGGTGTTCCGGGGCGAGGCGGTAGTCGACCGCGAGCACCTTGCAGCCGGAGGCGTTGGCGAGGACGCGGCAGGTGGAATCGTGGGTGTCGAGATCGCCCCGGATGTTGCCGCCGCCGTGGAAGTAGATGAGGAGCGGGGCGGGATCCGCTGCGCCGTCGGGGGTGAAGAGGCGGGCGGGCCGCTCCACCGCGCCGCACGGCACGGCGATGTCCTCCACCGCGGCGATCGGCACCGCCGGCCCGTCGACCGCCGCCATGTCGGACTTGAACTCCGCCCGCGCCTCTTCCGGCGTCTGCGCCTCCACCGGCGTGGCGTTCGGGTCTCCGGGCGCGGCGAGGATCTCGGCGAGGATGGGATCGAGGGTCTTCGTCATCGGGTCACTTTCGGGCGAAGGAGAAGGGTGGACCGGTGAAGCGACCGCCCGTCCGCCGGCCGCCGCACCCGAGAGAAGCAATCATCGGACCTATGGCTCGTCGCTCGGCGGGAGAATGAGAAGGGCCCCGGTGGCCCGCGACGCCGTCGGCAGCGGGCGCGCCTAGGCCGGCTCCGGCGCGAGCTCCAGATGCGGCACCACCTCCTCCATGAAGCGCTTCTGCCAGCGGCGGCGCGGCTCGGGCGGAACCCCCGGCGTCGCCGTCTGCAGGAAGATGTGGTTGTAGCCCGCCTCGACGAAGCGCTTGGTCTGGGCGATGACCGTCTCCGGGCTGCCGATGAGCTGCCCCTTGGTCCACGGCGGAATATTCGCCGGATCGCAGCGCTTCTTCATGCCCTCGAAGATGCCGCGCCAGGCCGAGTAGGTTTCGAGGATGCGCAGATGCTCGCCCTCGCCTTCGTAATGGTCGAGCTGGGCCTGCATGAATTTCGGGATGAACTCCTGCGCCTCGGCGACGGCCTCCGCGTCGGTGTCGGCGACGATGCAGTTCACCATGATCGGCGTGAGGTGCGCCGCGGGGTCCATGCCGTTCTGCGCCGCCCTCGCCTTCCAGAGGCGCACGATCTCGGCCTGCTTGTCGAAATCGCCGAAGGAGGAGCACATGATCGGCAGGCCCATGTCGGCCATGATCTCCGCGCTCGTCGGGGTGGAGCCGACGGCGCCGTAGAAGGTGATACCGGCGGGGTCCACCTTCGGGCGCAGCCGCGTCGGCTTCGGCACGGAGAGATAGCGACCCTCGTAGGTGATCGTGTCCTCGGTCAGCGCTTTGTGGACGATCTCGTAGGTCTCGCGGAAGCGGTCGCGCGATTCGTCCATGTTCGGGATGCCGAAGCGCTCATATTCGAGGATCGCCGTGCCGCGGCCGATGCCGATGCCGATCGGCCGCTTGGTCAGCAGGCGGAGCTGGGCGATGTCCTCGGCGAGGCGCAGCGGCTGATACCAGGGCGGAATGATCACGCAGGTGCCGAGATCGATGGCATCGCCGTAGCGGCCGGCGATGTAGGCGAGGAGCTGCAGCGGGTTCGCGGTCGGGAAATAGTCGGAGAAGTGATGCTCGATCATCCAGAGCTTCTCGAAGCCCTGCTCGATCGCGAAGGCGACGTCGCCGAACATGTCGCCATACATCTCGCTGTCGGACATGCCGGCGGGGCCGACCGCCGTGACAGCGACGCCGAAGCTCACAGTCTGGGGTCCACCCGTCATCGCTTCGCCTCCCGTTGATTGCGACATCAATGGTATGTTTTCTAGGCCATTGATGCGGCGCTGCCAAGGGGCGCTCAGCGCTTGCCGTCGAGGAACTCCATCATCGCCCGTCGCGTCGCCTGCACGTGCTCGGCCATGATCTCCGCGGCGCGGGCGGCATCGCGATCGGCGATGGCGTTGTAAAGCGGCTCGTGCATCGCGTTCGCGTCCTTGCGCAGCTTGATGAACACGCCGCCCACCGGCAGGAACATCGCCCGCCGGATCGCCTCGACGCTCTTCAGAAGGTGCGGGTTCTTCGACGCCCGGGCGATCTCCATGTGAAAGCTCGTGTCCGCCGCGTTGAAGGCGGCGATCGGGTCGGGGTCGTCGTCCTCCGCGGAAGAGGCCGCGATCGCCTCCTCCATCGCCGCGAGGGCGGTGCGCATCACGGCGAGGTTGTCGTCGCCGCGGCGCTGGGCGGCGAAGCTCGCCGTCGCCTGCTCCACGACGATGCGGAAGTCGAAGATGTCGTTCAGCTCCACGCGCTTGCGCTTGGCGTAGACGCGCAGCTCCTCCGGATCGCGGGTGTGGACGTTGTTGACGATCAGCCCGCCCGACGCTCCCCGCCGCACCGACAGGATGCCGTCGGCCACGAGCACGCGGACGGCTTCGCGGATGGTCGAGCGCGACACCGACATCTGCTCGGCGAGATCCCGCTCGGGCGGCAGCTTCTGGCCGGGCAGGAACAGGCCGAGGTCGATGGCGCGGCGGATCTGCTCCACCACCAGCTCGTAGGCGGCCGTCAGATGGACGGGGGCGATCTTGGGGTCAGGCTCGCCGAGGTGGTCGCCGCTCATCGCCGGCCGAGGCGGCGCGGGAGGGAAGGGCTTGCGGGGAATCCCATTGGACTGATACGTATACCTTTAAGACGCGTCGACCGGAGAAATTGTAGCATGCTCACGCCGATTCAACCGCAGCGGGGTCGGACTTGACCGTGAGCCTCTCCGAATTCGGCAGGATGGCGGCACACCTGCCTCCGCCCGGGCCGGGAAGTCAATCTCGGGCGGCGCGATGAGCTTCGCCATCGATCCGGCTCGGCTCGAGGCGCAGGCGGCCGAGCTCACCCGCGAGGGCGTGCGCCATGTCGAGCTGCAGGTGCCCGACCTCGACGGCGGGCTGCGCGGCAAGCTCGTCAGCATCGACAAGGCGATGTCGGCGAAGGGCGCGGCCTTCTGCACCATCCTCTTCGGCCTCACCTCGGTCGACGATGTCTACGAGTCGGTCCATTCGTCCAGCGACAACGGCTTTCCCGATAATCTGATCGTTGCCGACCCCGACACCGTGGTGGTGTTCGACGCCGGCTCCCGCCGCCTCGGCGCCGCCCTCTGCGACACTCTCACACCCGACGGCAGCCTCTTCCCCCTCTCTCCGCGCAGCCTGGTGCGCACGGTCGCGGCCGACGCCGCCGACCTCGGCTACGAGATCCGCTTCGGCTTCGAGTACGAGATCTGCGTGGTGAGGCGCGATGTGGCGCTCGCGGCGGGCGACTGGTCTAACCTCACCCCGCCCGACACCGTCCGCAACGCCTACAGCCTCCTGCGCACCGAGGAGCTGCGCGATCTGGGGCTCGAGCTGATGGACCGCCTCGCCGACGTGGGCATCGCGCTCGACGCGATCCACACCGAGCTCGGCCACGGCATGCTCGAGATGGCACTCCCCCACGCCCCGCCGCTTCAGGCGGCCGACATGGCGGCGCGCGCCAAGCTCGTCGTCAAGCAGACCGCCCAGTCGCTCGGCTACACCGCGTCCTTCATGGCGAAATATCGCATGTCGGAATCGGGATGCGGCGGCCACGTCCACCAGAGCCTGTGGAAGGACGGCGCCCCCGCCTTCCTCGACGGCGGCGCGCTGTCGCCCGCCGGCGCGGCCTATGTTGCCGGCCTCGCCGCCACCATGCCCGACTTCGCGGCGATCTTCTTTCCCACCGTCAACGCCTACCGCCGGCTCGACGCCGGGGCATGGGCGCCGGAAAACGCCTCCTGGGGCCTCGACAACCGCACCGCCGCGCTGCGCGTCATCACCACTTCGGCAAAGGCCGCGCGGGTGGAGCATCGCGCCCCCGGCGCCGACGCCAACCCTTACCTCGCCGTCGCCGCGATGCTCGCGGGCGGCGTCCACGGGCTGCGCTGCGAGCTTTCCCCCGGCGCCCCCGCCACCGGCAACGCCAGCAAGGATGCGCGGTTTCGCCCCCTCCCCCGCACCCTCGCCGAGGCGGTCGACCTCTTCGAGGCCTCCCCCGTCGCCCGCGCGGCCTTCGGCGACGCCTTCGTGGATCACTTCGCCCTCTCCCGGCGCGAAGAGTGGCGGCTCTGGACCGAGTACCTCCAGAATGCCGTGACGAGGTGGGAGCTCGATCGCTACTTCGTCACCATCTGAGGAGCCGCCCTTGACCCCTGCCGGTGTCGCCCCCGAGGCCCTATCCGAATTCCTCGATGCCCATGCCATCGAGACCGTGGTTTGCGCGCTGCCCGACATCTGGGGCCGCCTCGTCGGAAAGCGCCTGACGCGCCGGAGCTTCGAGCGCACCGTGCGGGGCGAGGCGCTGAACGGCTCGGTCTACCTCTTCTGCGTCGACATGGACATGGACCCGCAGCCCGGCTACGCCGTCACCGACTGGGCCCGCGGCTTCCAGGACTGCCGCTTCCTGCCGGACCTGTCGACGCTGCGCCTGGTGCCCTGGCTGGAGCGCACCGCCTTCGTGCTCTGCGACGCGGCCAACGAGACGACCGGCGAGCTCCTCGACATCGCCCCCCGCACCCTATTGAAGCGCCAGATCGCCCGCGCCGAGGCCATCGGCCTGCGCTTCAAGTGCGCCACCGAGCTCGAATTCTTCCTCTTCGACGACAGCTTCGCCGAGGCGTGGGAGAAGAAATATGATGGCCTGCGCCCGGTCTCGCGCTACCGGGCCGACTATCACGTCTTCCAGTCTGCTATGGACGAGGGCTTCATCAGCGCCGCCCGCCGCCAGCTTCTCGAGGCGGGGGTGGAGGTGGAGTTCTCGAAGGCCGAATGGGGCCTCGGCCAGCAGGAAATCAACCTGCGCTACGCCGACACCCTGGAGATGGCCGACCAGCACGCCCTCTATAAGACGTTCATGAAGGAGCTTGCCGGCCTCGCGGGCAAGTCGCTCACCTTCATGGCGAAGCCCTGGTTCGCCGAGGTCGGCTCGTCCTGCCACATCCACATGAGCCTGTGGAGCGCCGACGGCACGCCGGCCGGCTGGTCGGACCGCCACCCCGCCCATCTCTCGCCCCGCTTCGACCACTTCCTCGGCGGCCTCACCTCGGCGACGGCGGACATGATGGTGTGCTACGCGCCGACCGTGAACGCCTACAAGCGGCTCCAGCCGGACTCGTTCGCACCGACCGCCATCGCCGTCGGGCTCGACAACCGCACCGCCTCCTATCGCCTCGTGGGGCACGGCCCATCCTACCGGGTGGAGAACCGCGTGCCGGGCGCCGACGCCAACCCCTATCTCGCCCTCGCCGGCATGATCGCGGCGGGCCTCGTCGGCATCGAGGCGAAGATGCCGGCTCCGGCGCCCTACGACGGCAACGCCTACCTCGAGGAGAGCTTCGACCGCGTGCCGGCCTCGCTCGCCGCCGCCACCCGCCTCTTCCGGGCGAGCGGCGTCGCGAAGAACGCCTTCGGCGAAGCCGCCCATACCCACCTCGTCAACTTCTTCGAGCGCGAGGTCGCCGCCTACGAGGCGTCCGTCGGCGACTGGGAGCGCCTGCGCTATTTCGAGCGGATCTGACCGCCGTTGGAGACCTCCATGACCCAACCTATCGCCTTCGTCACCGGTGGCACCGGCGGCATCGGGCGCGAGATCAACCGCCGCCTGGTGGCCGACGGCTACACCGTCGTCGCCGCCGACATGGCGGTGGAGGAGGCGGCCTCCGGCGGCCCCTCGCCGGACCAGGCGGGCGTCCACCTCGTGCGGATGGACGTGCGCGACGGGGCGAGCGTCGACCGCGCGGTCGCCTACGCCGCCGGCCTCGGGCCGCTCAGGGTGGTGGTCAACTGCGCCGGCCTCCTGCGCCACGGGCTCGTGGAAGAGATCGTCGACGAGGCGCTCGACACCGTGTGGGACGTGAACCTCGCCGGTGCGGCACGGGTCTGCCGGGCGGCGAGCCCGCACCTGTCGGAGGGATCCTCGATCATCAACATCTCGAGCATCACCGCCCGCGTCGGCCGGATGCGCGGCGGCGCGATGTACGGCGCCTCCAAGGCGGCGCTCGAGGCGTTCACCCGCTACCTCGCCGTGGAGCTCGCCCCGCGCGGCATCCGCGTCAACGCGCTGGCGCCGGGCTTCATCGCGGTGCTGCCGATGAGCCCGTCGATGCGTTCGATCGCCCACGCCGACAACGACGAGGACGCCCTCGCCTGGTGCGTCGCCCAGAGCCCGATGGGCCGCACCGGTCGGCCGGACGAGATGGCCGGCCCCGTCGCCTTCCTCGCCTCCGACGACGCCTCCTTCATCACCGGCCAGGTGATCGTCGCCGACGGCGGCGTCAGCGCCGTCTGACGTCGGCAGCGTCGGGGCGGCTTCGAGGCGACGCGCTTCCTACACCCGCTCGAAGCCGCGGCGCAGGTCGAAGTCGGTCACGGTCCGGTCCGCCTCGGCCTGCTCCCAGCGGGCGGCGTGGACATAGTGGTCGACCACCGCGTCGCCGAAGGCCGCGCGCAGCATGGCCGAGCCTTCCAGCGACTCGGTAGCCTCGCGCAGTGTCGCCGGCACCTCCGCGAGGGTGCCGCTCGCCTGATAGGCATCGCCGGAGAAGGGCGAGGCGAGCTCGAGCCCGCGCTCGAGCCCGTCGAGCCCGGCGGCGATCAGCGCGGCGAAGGCGAGGTAGGGGTTGAGATCGGCCCCGCCGACGCGGCACTCGAGGCGCACCCCCTTGGTCTCCTCCCCCACCACGCGGACGCCGGCCGTGCGGTTGTCGAGCGACCAGACGATCTTGGTCGGCGCGAAGGTGCCCGGCGAGAAGCGTTTGTAGGAGTTGACGTAGGGGGCGAGGAAATAGGTGATCTCGCGCATGTGGGCGAGGACGCCGGCGAGATAGTGCCGCATGGTGCCACTCATGCCGTGCGGCGCCGCGGGATCGTAGAACGCCGGGGCGCCGGCGCTGTCCGCCAGCGAGTGGTGGATGTGCGCCGAGTTGCCGGCATAGCGGTTGTGCCACTTCGCCATGAAGGTGATCGCCCGCCCCTTCGCCCAGGCGATCTCCTTGGCCGCGTTCTTGATGATCACGTGCCGGTCCGCCATCGTCAGCGCGTCGGCGTAGCGCACGTTGATCTCGCCCTGGCCCGCGTCCGCCTCACCCTTGGTGTTCTCGATCGGAACGTCGGCGGCGAGGAGACCGTTGCGGATCGCCCGCATCACGCTCTCCTCCTTGGTGGTCTGGAAGATGTTGTAGTCCTCGTTGTAGGCGCTGATCGGGGTGAGGCCGGCGAGCCCCTTGGCCTCGGCCTCCTCGAAGCTCTCCTTGAAGAGAAAATATTCGAGCTCCGTCGCCGTGATCGGCGCGAGGCCGTGCTCGGCGAGGCGGGCGATCTGGGCTTGCAGCATCGCCCGCGGAGAGTGGGCGACCGGCCGGTGGTGATGGTCGAGGACGTCGGCGAGGACGAGGGCGGTGCCGTCGAGCCACGGCGTCAGGCGCAGCGTCGAGAGGTCCGGCTTCATGATGTAGTCGCCGTAGCCCTTTTCCCAGCTCGCCGAGCGGTATCCCTCCACGGTGTACATCTCGAGGTCTGTCGCCTGGAGATAGTTGCACGAGTGGCTCTCCGCGTGGGCGGACGCGAGGAAGAAGGGTGCGGTGAAACGCTTGCCCATCAGCCGGCCCTGCATGTCGACCTGGGCGGCGACGACGGTGTCGATGGTGCCGGCGGCGACGAGGTGTCTCAGTTCGTCGAGGGTGAGGATGGGCATCCGGCCTTCGTTCCTGTTGCGGCACCCGCCGGGCGGCGGACGCGGGATGGGCGGCGCACCTGGCGCCACGGTCCGACGCGGGGCGGTCGCCCACCCGCGCGGGCGCCCGCACGGTCCGGGACCGGCGGGAGCGCCATTGCGGCACATGTTCGCTTCGCGCACGGCCGTGGGCAAGATCCCGCCGGCCGACGCGAAAACCCCGCCGTCGCGACGGCGGGGCTGTTCGCGTGGCGCGGCGTCGGAGGTCAGCCGCTCCGCGATGCGGCGACGGGCCGACGGATCAGCGGCCGGATCAGCCGGCGGAAGGCGAGCGCGAACCCCGTCCACACCAGGAACACCGCCGCGAGCGAGGCGAGACCCGCGATCGTCTGCCCGAGGACGCCGTAGACCTCGCCGGTGTGGATGAAGCGCAGCCAGACGCGCGCCCGTCGGGCCGGCGTCGCCGCCTCGATGCCGCGCTCGGCGAGAATGCTACCGTCGGCGCGCGACAGGGTGAGGGTGCGCTGCCTGCCCGCCTGCGCCCCGTTGCCGGTGTCGACGGTCGCCTCGACGGCCTCGGCCCCGACAGCTCCGAGCGGCACGGTGATGGTGCGCCAGTCCAGCGTGGCCTCGCGAAGCCGGTCGAGGAGGCCGTCGAGGTCGAGCGGTCCGGTGGTCGCCGTCGGGCCGCTCGCGTCGGGGTGCGCCGCGGGAGCGGGGCGCGACTGCGGCCCGGGCCGGCCGCGGGTCGGCGTCTCGCCATAGAGCGCGAAGACGAGGCCGTTCGCCCACGGGTAGGAGAACACCACGCCCGAGGCGACGACGAGCACCAGCGGCAGGCTCGCCCAGATGCCGAACACGTGGTGCCAGTTGTAGTCGCGCGCCTTGGCGGTGGGCAGGCCCCGGCGGAAGACCACATGCGTCTTCACCAGCGGCCAGCGCCAGCGCTTCGGCCACCACAGCACGAGGCCCGAGATCACGATGAACAGAAAGGCGAGGTTGGCCGCGCCCGTGATCGCGCGAGCGACCGCGCGCCCCTCGCCCTCTAGCGCGAACCAGCGGTGGAAGGCCGTGACGCCCCGGAAGAACGCCTCGACGCCTTCGACGCCGCTCCCCATGACGGCACCGGTGGTCGGATCGAGAAAGGCCGTGGCACGGCGGCCCGCCGTCGCCTTCACGAGACCGTCGGACGTGAGGACCAGAAACGCATCGTCGCCGAGCGCGGCGCGTGCCGCGTCGGCGAGCGCATCGGCATCGAGCCGCGCCCCGTCGCTCGCAGGCACGGTGAAGGCCTGCCGCTCGGCAAAGGCCACGATCTGACGCTCGTAGGTGAGAAGCACGCCGGTGACCGACATCGTGAGGATGACGAGCCCGGCCGCGAGGGCGACGGACAGATGCGCCCAGAAAACGGCACGGCGGACACTCATGGCGGGCTCCTCAGCGATCGGTGGGGAGATGGGCGCGCGTCACGGCTCCGTCGACCATGCGGCGGTACGCCAGTCGACGGACAAGGTCTCGCGGAAGGCGAAGCGCACGAGGTGGCGCTCGACGACGTTCATCAGGCGCCCGCATTCGGCGTCGTCGACGGCGTCGACGCGCATATGGAGCACGTCCGGCTCGGCCGCCAGGGAGCAGACGCCGGCGGGGAAGGCGATGCGGCCGCTCCCCTCCTCCATCTCCACGGGCAGCTTGTGGGCGAAGTGCTTCAGCAGCTGACTGAGATAGCGGGAGGCGTGGGGCGTTGCGACGTCGGACTGGGCAGGGTTCATAGCGTCTCTCCGCGGGTGGCTTCGTCGACGGCAGCCAACCCTCTTCGGAACCGGCGACGTCGCGACGCCCCGAAGACGCGGCCCGACATCGGTCGACGATGCGAGGCTGTCGGTCAGCCTCGCTCGTCGAGCCTTCTATGCAGAACAGACAAAGTGCGCTCGAGGGACTTGTCGCGACGCGTCACAGCGCGCAACCGCTGACACGCCTTGATACAAAAAACCCTGCCGCCCGAGGTGGGCGGCAGGGTCGAGAGAAGCGACCCGGGCGGCGATCGCTTGCGGGTCGCTCGCGATCCGCGAAGAAGTCGCAGCCGACGACGGAGCATGGCATGGCGGGGGCCCTCTCCATGTCGTGCGGGATCGGCAGTCCCCAGCAACTGTTCAGGGTTCAGAGCGATGCGAAAGGGGCCCATTCTCGCGAACGGGTCTCCTTCCGCACGTCCGATGTGACCATCGCGTCACCCACCGGAGAGCGGCCGAGGTCATGATTCACTCAAGCAATGCGCTCCACTCTTTCTTGAAATAATCCCGAACACATTCCTGCAAATCAGGGCTCTTGTCGGACCACTTATATATCATTGCCGCGATGTAGCTTCCGTAATCCTTACCACTTAAGCTATATCGGTAATTCTGCTCCGCGATTTCGGCTCGATTTGCCACATCTTCGCAGGTTTTAGCCGTGATGACAGCATACCTCTCGAGCGCTTCCGGGGGAGGCGGGCCGAATTTTTCGTTGCGACAAAGAGTTCTTTCGGCGATGTCCAGGCTCATCAGCAAGGGGTTACCGAAGCCGTACGACACGCTGTTGTAGGGGTCCAGCTCTCGCATGACCGTGGGCATGGCGGCATGGGCTTCCTGACAAGACATGCTGAAAAGCAAATCTCGTTGTTCGTTTATCTTACGCTGAAGCAGTTCATGAAATGAATTCTCGTAACGTGATAAATCTTGCCGTGACGATTCCGGGCGAAACTCAAAATCGTCGGGAATGAAGCCCTGTTGTTGCCCGACATAGATCCTAAATTGATTGTTAGCGCTACCTTTTTCAATAAACCAAGGCGCCCCTTCTTGTTTAGATGGCGATTCTGTATAAAGTATAATATTGATTTGGTCGTTCCAGTCGTACCGGCCGTTTCCCTGAAAGCCTTGCTTCTCCACTTTAACAGGAAACCGCTCGGATTGGTCGAAATTCTTTTGTGCCCTCTTGAGCGTGCTCGCAACTGCAGTGCGTATATTTGAAAATCCAGTAATGTAATCACCAATATAAAGATTGCCCGCCATGGCGGCAGGGCTGTACGCCTGTACCGCTGTGATGCGGGTCGTGGAGTGGTAATGGCCGCCGCCGGCGGCGCGCTTCGTCACGACTTCCACCTGAAGGCCCAACTCGGGAACGGTGAACACGTTTTTTGTATTGGGTGGAAGCTTGGCCACAGTCTTGATCTGCGCCTCGGCGGAGCCCGCCAGCAGAAGCAGTACAGCAGTCAGTCTTGCAAGCATGCTTTTACCTTCTCGTTCGGGGCGAGAGCGATGGAAAGCAGGAGTCTATCTCGGGTAAAATAGTCTTCCAGATTCTCGATGAATCGATCACCTGCCGTCGCCCGGTACGTCTCTTCGAGACAGCCGCAAGCACCCCCTGCCGCACCCTCAACGATACTCGGCAAGGTTTCGGCGCACTTTCTCTGAAAAATCGAGAGCTTGCTTCGCGCCTGAAGCGGTGGCCGGCCCAGCATGGTCGCATGCAGGTTGTAGGAGAACTGGCGTTCTTCGGGCGTGTCGCAACCCAGCTCGCTGATCAGACCTTCGATCAGGTTCTGCAAACGGATCTGCCTGGCACGATCGCGATAGATCATCATGTCGCGCAGGTGCGCCGGATCGTTCGCTCGGGCGAATGCCGCTTCAGCCGAGTCGCGGTATTTCGCACGCACCGAGTAGGATCTGGTTTTGCCTTCCAAATGGTTGATCGTCACACCGTTTCGCTTGGTCAACTGGTCCACGCGATGGGAAAACGAAAAGATTGGTTCGTTGGATTGACCGATGACACAGTCTTCGGTGTACAGGATCTCAAATCCAAAAGTCAGCATGGCCAGCTGATACTTCATCCACTCGACCACGTTGGGATCGAGACGGTCGCGGGCGTCGACACCGTACCCGCGTCCCAAATAGATTTCCCGTGCCATGTCATCGTCGATCGACAAACGCTCCTTAGCGCCCGCCTGACTTGAAGGCGATTGCGCATTGACTGGAACGCCTGCCACAAATACCGACAAGATAGAAAGAAAAGCGTAAGCTCGATTGAGTTTCATTTTGCCTCGATGTGCAATAGTCCTAAAAGATTGGTGATTGTTAGAACATTCTGGCAGTAGAATCCAGGTTCTAACGCTATAAACACTCGGTGATCGGCGGGTTGCTGCGAACGCGATGGCGGCCCGGATTCCGGCAACAGACCGGTTGGTGACAAATCTCTCGAAGCAGCTGTTCTTATTGGGAAATCTGTCGACACAGTTACGTCATCCAAAAGCCGTCGGGGCATTTGAACGCCGTGGCGGGCGATCTCTGTGAGTCAGGCGCTGGGCGCTGCGGCCGTTGGCCGCGCTCCGATCGATCCGCGCTCAGGCCTCGTCGCCGCGGTCTGTGGCGGCGAAACCGGTGACGGCCCGTTCTTCCACGACCGTTGCCCATCCGGCTTTATCCGACGGCTCGCCGGATCGTCTTCGACGTGATGGGTGATCATGCGGTGTCGGTCGGGCCGATTCCGGGGGCTGTGCCCGAGAGCCGGACTCGGGAGGGGAGCGTTCGGCCCTCCTCGGCCAGCTGTGCCATGGCGCGGACGAGCCTGCCGCGGATCGGTGCGCGAGAAGGCGAGGCCGGCTTCAGCGAGCGCCGCGACGACGGAGCGTGGCGTGGCGTGGCGTGGGTCCCGTCGATGTCGTGCGGGATCGGCGGTCTCAAGCAACCGTTCAGGGTTCAGAGCGGGGCGAAAGGGGCCCATGCGCCCCAACGGGCTCCAGGCCTCTCGGGGGACGGGCTCCCTTCCACAACTCCGAAGCGACCGCCTCGCCAACAGACAGCGGGCGGAGCGCCTCACTCCCCCTCGATCAGGGGGATCTTGTTCGCCGGCGGCGTGTTGCGGCTGCGGCGGGAGCGGACGATGCCGTCGATCACCGTCATGCCGACGCCGGGCAGGTTGCCGAGCTCGATGGACTCCAGGATCGTCTTGCCCGGCGCGTGCTGGGCCTGGTCGAGGAACACGAAGTCCGCCGCCCGGCCCGGCTCGATGATGCCCACGTCGAGCTCGCGCATGCGGGCGGTGTTGCCGGTGGCGAAGCAGATGGCCGTTTCCGCCTTCACGTTGCCGAGCGCGGCGTAGAGAGCGATCATGCGCAGGATGCCGAGCGGCTGGACGCCAGAGCCCGCCGGCCCGTCGGTGCCGAGAATGAGGCGGTCGAGCTCGCCGATCTCGCGCGCGGTGTTGAGGGTGAGGAGGGCGGCCCGCTCGTTGCCGTTGTGCACCACCTCGAGGCCGCGCTTGCAGCTCTCGCAGAGGCAGACGATCTGGTCGTCGGGCAGCGCGGAGTGGCCGCCGTTGATGTGGCCGATCACGTCGGTGTCGGCTTCGAGCACGACGTCCTTGTCGATGAGGCCGGAGCCTGGGATCGACGGGCCGCCGGTGTGGATGGTCGACTGCATGCCGTATTTTCGGGCCCAGGCGACCATTTGGCGGGCGGTGGCCCCGTCCTTCACCGAGCCGAGGCCCACCTCGCCGAGGAGCTTCACGCCGGCCTCCGCGAGCTCCTTGAAGTCGTGCTCCTCCAGGCCGTGCTCGATGACGGGGGCACCGGCGTGCACCTTCATACCGGAGGGGCGGAGATTCTCGTACCAGCGCTGCGAGGCGATCGCCATCGCCTTGAGGCCCACGACGTCCTTCGGACGGCCGGGCATGTGCACCTCGCCGGCGGAGATCATGGTGGTGACGCCGCCGTGGAGGGTGGAATCGATCCAGTGGAGCTGCTGCTGGCGGGGGGTGTAGTCGCCCACCACGGGGTGGACGTGGCTGTCGATGAGACCCGGAGCGAGGGTCACGCCGTTCGCATCGATGACGAGATCGGCGCCATCGCGGTCGAGGTCGGCGGCACGGCCGACCTGCGTGATGCGACCATTTTCGGCGATCACGCAGTCCGCATCGAGGATCGGCTCCTCCATGCGGCCGGAGAGGAGGAGGCCGATATTGTGGACGACGAGCTTCTTCGGATCTGCCATGACGAGAGCCTTCTGCCGGGGGGCGCGCGGAATAGCCCCAGGCCGGGGCATCGTTAGAACACTAACACTAGCCTCGCCTGGCACAAGCGCTGCATGCAATTGGTTGACTTCGATCGGCAAGGCCGGTTAATTGTTTGTGTGCTAACGATATCGGGAGACATTTGCGAAGGATGCGCGAGCGCCCTAAGGGTGACGTGCGGCCGACGCCTCCCCTAACGAAGCGAGCGATTTCATGACGACCACCGAAGCGGGTGAGCCCGCCACCTTCCCCATCCCGGCGAACGTCTTTGCCGAGAAGGTGACGGAGGTGAAGCACTACACCGACCGGTTGTTCAAGTTCCGCCTGACGCGGCCCGCGAGCTTCCGCTTCCGCTCGGGCGAGTTCGTGATGATCGGCCTGCCCAACGCCGAGAAGCCCGTGTTCCGCGCCTACTCGATCGCGAGCCCGGCGTGGGACGACGAGCTCGAATTCTTCTCGATCAAGGTGCCCGGCGGCCCGCTGACGGAGCATCTGCAGAAGATCAAGGTCGGCGACACGGTGCTGATGCGCAAGAAGCCCACCGGCACGCTGGTGAACGACGCGCTGCTGCCCGGCAAACGGCTCTACCTCTTCTCCACCGGCACCGGCATCGCCCCGTTCGCCTCGATCGTGCGCGACCCGGAGACCTACGAGAAGTTCGACACGGTGATCCTCACCCACACCTGCCGCGAGGTGGCCGAGCTCGCCTACGGCGAGGAGTTGGTGGCGGAGACGGTGAACGACCCGCTCGTCGGCGAGGTCGTCAGCGGCCGCCTGGTCTACTTCGGCTCGGCGACGCGCGAGCCGCACGCGCAGACCGGGCGCATCACCGACCTCCTGAAGTCCGGCAAGCTCTTCGAGGCGCTCGGGCTGCCGAAGATCGATCCCGAAACCGACCGCGGCATGATCTGCGGCTCGATGGAGATGATCGCCGACACCAAGGAGATCCTCGAGAGCTTCGGCCTCGTGGAGGGCGCCAACAACAACCCCGGCACCTTTGTCGTCGAGCGCGCCTTCGTCGGCTGACCCCTTTCGGCCGAGCCCGTTCGGCCGACGCCGCCTCCCGCACCTCCGCGCCACGCCGCGGAGGTGCCCATCCCTTCCTTTCCCGCGCAGCGCGTTCGGGATGTGACTTGACGTTGCAGCCGTTCCACGTCATGAATTCGGAATTCCGAATTCATTCGGTGCTGCGATGACGCCTCTCGATCAATCCCCGATCCTCGTCGACCGGACCTATGACGAGCTCGTCATGGCCATCGCCGCCTGTCGGCTGAAGCCCGGCGAGCGCATCCGCCAGGCCGACCTCGCCGAGCGGCTCGGCGTGTCGCGTCAGCCCGTCAGCCATGCCCTGCAGCTTCTGAAGCGCCAGGGGCTCGTGGAAGACGTCGGCCGCAAGGGCCTCGCCGTCGCCCGCATCGACCCCCTGTCGCTCACCGCCCTCTACCAGGTGCGTGCCGCGCTCGACGCGCTCGCCGCCCGCCTCGCCGCCGAGCGGATGCGCGACGGGGCGCTGACCGGCACCGACCGCGCCCGCCTCGCCGACTGCATCGCCAAGGGCCGCTCGCTCGGCGAGGACGCCGGCATCGAACGCCTGGTCGCGGCCGACGTCGCCTTCCATCGCCTTCTCAACGGCCTCTCCGGCAATGCCTGGATCGCCGATACGCTGGAGCCCCAGTTTCCGCACATGATGCGCTCCATGATGGTGGTGCTCGACGATCCCGGTTTCCGCACCCGCGCCTGGCGCGAGCACGCGGCGATCGCCGAGATGATCCTCGCCGGCCGACCCGCCGAGGCCGCCGACGCCGCCCGCATCCATGCCGAGGCCGCCGGAGAGGAGACCGGCCGCCGCCTCACGACCCTTTCGGGCTGAGCCCCGCTCCGTCCGTCGCCGCGACGAAGCCGTCAGAGCTTCGCGCCAACCACGAGGAAACGACCCATGAAGCTGACACAGGATCAAATCGACGAGTTCAACCGCGAAGGCTTCCTCTTCATTCCCGAGGCATTCTCGCCGGAAGAGGTCGACGCGCTGCGCGAGGCCTCGGACGAAATCTTCGCCGAGAAGCGCGAGGAGATCTGGTACGAGAAGTCCGGCGTTCCGCGGACCGCCTTCGCCTGCCAGCGCTACAACGAGGCCTTCCGCCTCCTCGGCCGGCATCCGCGGCTGATCGAGCCGGTGGAGCAGCTCTTCGGCGAGAAGCTCTACATGCACCAGTTCAAGGTGAACGCGAAGGCCGCGTTCGCCGGCGACGTCTGGCAGTGGCACCAGGACTACGTCACCTGGCAGAACGACGACGGGATGCCCGAGCCGCGGGCGATGAACATCTCCGTGTTCCTCGACGAGGTGATGCCGATCAACGGGCCGCTGATGCTGATCCGCCGCAGCCACACCCACGGCGCCATCAAGGCCGGCCACGACACCTCCACCACCGCCTACCCGCTGTGGACGCTCGACAACGACACGGTGGCGAAGCTCGTCGCCGAAGGCGGCATCGCCGCCCCGACGGGCAAGCCGGGCGGCCTTCTCATCCACCACGGCAACCTGGTGCACGGCTCGGCGGGCAACATCACCCCCTACCCGCGCAAGATCGTCTACCTCACGCTCAACGCCGTCTCCAACGCGATCCGCACGCCGACGCGCAAGGAATGGATCGCACACCAGGACTTCGCCCCGATCGAGCCCGTCGACGACGACGCGCTCGTGCGCTACGCGCGCAGCCGCCACCGCGAAGCCGCGGAGTAGCCCCGCCGCCACGGGGGCACGCGCGACAGCGCACGCCCCCCGTGGCACACTCGCGCCAACAACAATAATGCGAGAGCACGGGGATGGGTGAACGCATGGCCGGCAAGGCCGTCATCGTGACGGGTGCCGGGTCGACGGGTCAGGGCTGGGGCAACGGCAAGGCCGCCGCCGTGCTCTACGCCCGCGAAGGCGGCAAGGTGCTGGCGGTGGACCGCCGCATCGCCGCCGCGGAGGAGACGGCGGCGATCATCGCGGGGGAAGGCGGCACCGCCGTCGCCTTCGAGGCGGACGTGACCGACCCGCTCGAGGTCCTCGCCATGGTAAAGCGGTGCGTCGACGTGTTCGACCGTCTCGACGTGCTGCACAACAATGTCGGGATCGCCGAGACCGGCGGCCCGGTGGAGGCGACCCTCGACAGCTGGGACCGGGTGATCCGCATCAACCAGACGAGCGTGTTCCTCACCTGCAAGCACGCTCTGCCGGTGATGGAGGAGCAGCGCGCCGGCGCCATCGTCAACGTCGCCTCCATCGCCGCCATCCGCTCGCTGGGCTTTCCCTACGCCGCCTATTCGGCGTCGAAGGCCGCGGTGATCGCGATGACGCGCAACATGGCGATCGAGTATGCGCCGAAGGGGATCCGCGCCAACTGCGTGCTGCCCGGCCTCATGAACACGCCGATGATCCGCGCGCCGCTCACCGCCTCCTACGGCGGCGACGTGGACGAGATGATCGCGCGGCGCGATGCCCAATGCCCCACCGGCAAGATGGGCGACGCCTGGGACACGGCCTACGCGTCGCTGTTCCTCGCCTCCGACGAAGCCCGCTACATCACCGGCCACGAGCTCGTGGTGGACGGCGGCATCACCCAGAAGTGCGTGTGAGGACGGCCCGATGCTGACGCAAAGCGAGCCATGCGCCGCCCCGCGGGGCGGTCTCCTGCCGGTGTCGACGCGGGTGATGAACCTTGCCACCTTCCTGACCCAGTCGGCCCGGCGGCTCGGGGACGAGATCGGCCTCGTCTGGGGCGACGACGTCTGGACGTGGGGCGAGATCGAGGCGCGCGTCGCGGCGATGGCCGCGGCACTCGCCGCACGCGGGGTGCGCAAGGGCGACCGCGTGCTGGTGCAGTCGAAGAACTGCAATCAGATGTTCGAATCGATGTTCGCCTGCTTCCGCCTCGGCGCGGTGTGGGTGCCCACCAACTTCCGCCAGACCCCGGCGGAGGTCGCCTATCTCGCGAGCGCCAGCGGCGCCACCGCCCTCGTCTGCCATGCCGACTTTCCGGACCATGCGGCCGAGGCGCTGGCGGCCGCCCCCATCGCGACGGCGATCTCCATCGGCCCCTCCACGTTCGGCGAGAGCTACGACGATCTCGTCGCCGCGCATCGGGCGACGCCCGCGCCGACGGCCCCCGTCGACCGTGACGATCCGGCGTGGTTCTTCTTCACCTCCGGCACCACCGGCCGGCCCAAGGCGGCGGTGCTGACGCACGGGCAGATGGCGTTCGTGGTCACCAACCATCTCTGCGACCTGATGCCGGGAACGACGCACCGCGACGCCTCGCTGGTGGTGGCGCCGCTCTCCCACGGCGCCGGGATCCATCAGCTCGCCCAGGTGGCGCACGGGGCGAAGACCGTCATCCCCGGCGCCGCCCGCTTCGACGTCGCCGAAGCCTGGCAGCTCGTGGAGCGGTGGCGGGTGACGAACATGTTCACCGTCCCCACCATCGTGAAGATGCTGACCGAGCACCCCGCCGTGGCGCGCCACGACCACTCCTCGCTGCGCTACGTGATCTACGCCGGCGCTCCGATGTACCGCGAGGACCAGAAGCACGCCCTCGCCGTGCTCGGCCCCTGCCTCGTGCAATATTTCGGCCTCGGCGAGGTGACCGGCAACATCACCGTGCTGCCCCCCGACCTCCACCGTCTGGAGGACGGGCCGGACGCCCGCGTCGGCACCTGCGGCTATCCGCGGACCGGCATGGAGGTGGAGATCCAGGACGACGCCGGCCGTCCGCTGCCTGCCGGCGAGACCGGCGAGATCTGCGTGACGGGGCCGGCGGTCTTCGCCGGCTACTACGACAACGAGGAGGCGAACCGGAAGGCGTTCCGCAACGGCTTCTTCCGCACCGGCGATCTCGGCCATCTCGACGCCGAGGGCTTCCTCTACATCACCGGCCGCGCCTCCGACATGTACATCTCCGGCGGCTCGAACGTCTATCCGCGCGAGATCGAGGAGAAGGCCCTCACCCATCCCGCGATCGACGAGATCGCCATCGTCGGCGTGCCGGACGCGCGCTGGGGTGAGGTCGGCGTCGCCGTCTGCGTCCTCAAGGCCGGCGCGAGCTTGGAGGCCGACGCGCTCGTCGACTTCCTGAAGGACAAGGTGTCCGCCTACAAGCTGCCCCGCCGCGTCGAGTTCTGGGAGGCGCTGCCGAAGTCGGGCTACGGCAAGATCACCAAGAAGGCGATCCGCGAGGAGCTCGCCGCCCGAGGCGCGATCTAGGCTGCGGCCTCAATCAGCACCACCATCGGATGATGAT
>NZ_JAEKJA010000034.1 GCF_016411865.1 Acuticoccus mangrovi
ACCGCCGTAAGTGGGTCAGATTTGGATCGGCGTTGACAACGTGGGGTGGAGGCGTCCGATGTCCGAAAGCCAAACCGCGATGCGAGCGTCGTCCCAATCGGGAGCAAACAACCTCGCATCGACCAGATCCGGCGCGCTCACCATACCACTTTCGCGGCTTGCGCAAAGCACGCACGCCAAGCCTGACGCCAAAGCCCAAGGTGGAATTGGAGTTGCCCCGGTTGGGCGGACAATTGTGGGCTTACAGCTTGAAGCCGCGCCTTGCCAGCGTGTTCGCAGTTAACGGGTGATCGATGACCGAGGGCGGGGCGGAGGCGACGGGGATTATGGAAACCCTCAATGTAACCGAACAGGTTATGACGGACAGCGTCACGTGTCGGGTAGACCTGGTGATGCACCCGCTCGACCACGAGGGTTTGGAAGAAGCTCTCCATGAGCACGTTGTCGAGGCAGTTGCCTCCGCAGTTCATGGACGGAATTACACCAGTGGCGGCAAGGACCTTGCGACAAGCCTCGGCAGCGTATTGGACGCCGTGATGGCTGAGGCCGGGCCCGGGTCGTTGCCGCTCGATCGCCATTCCGAGCGCGTCGACGGCGATGTCCGCGTACAATGTCTGGCGCCGAACCGTCGGCGGATGATCCGAGGATCGGACCCAGAACAGCAACAGGCACGCGCACCTCACAAAGGCCGATACGTCATCGAAAAGTGATTTAATATCAGTAATTTATTGAAAGTGTGGCGGATGGGGTGGGATTCGAACCCACGAGGCGGTTGCCCGCCTGCCGGTTTTCAAGACCGGTGCCTTCAACCACTCGGCCACCCATCCAGGGCGGGCGCACACTAGGCGCAAATGCGGTCCATGGCGAGGGGGCCGGAGGAGGCGGCGGTTCGCACATAGACGTTGCGCCAGTCGGGGTGACGCGCAAACATTGCCGTCAACCCCAGCGTGGTCTCCGGACCGCCGAGGACGAGATAGCCATCGGCAGGCATGGTCTGCGCGATGCGCTCCAACACGTTCGCCTTGGTCGGCCGATCGAAGTAGATCAACACGTTGCGGCAAAATACGATGTCGAAGGGGCCGAGCCCGTCGAACGGCTCCAACAAGTTGCGCGGTTGGAAGCACACGCGGGAGCGGATCTTGGGGGCGATCACGTAGTGCTTGTGGCCCGTCGCCTGGAAGTAGCGGTCCAGATAGTGCTGCGGCATGCCGCGTCCCACCTCAAAGGCCGTGTACTCGCCCATCTGCGCCCGCCCCAAGGCTGCGCGCGAGAGGTCCGTGCCGAGGATCTCGATGGGATGGCCGGCAAAGCGGGCGGCATTCTCCTCCAGCATGATCGCGATGGAATAGGGCTCCTGGCCGGTCGAAGCGGCCGCGCACCAGATGCGAATGGGCCGCCCGTGCCCGCGCGCCGCGCACAGCTTGGGCAGCATCATCGAGATCAGCGCCTCGAAGGGCTTACTGTCGCGGAAGAACAGGGACTCGTTGGTGGTCATCGCGTCGACCACCTGGTCGATGATTTCGCCGCCGCGGTGGCTGCGCATCTGCGCCACGAGGCCGGAAAGATCCTTCAGGCCGTGGTCCTCGATGATCGGCCTCAGCCGCGTGGTGATGAGGTAGCCCTTGTCCTCGGAAAGGGCGAGGCCGGACCGATCCTTCAAGAGCTGGCGCAGATAGGCGAAGTCCTCTGGCTTGAGCATCAGCCTGCTCCCGTCATCGCGGTGCGGATCGCCGCGGCCATGCCCTCGAGCGAGCAGACCTTGTCGACGATGCCGGCGCTCACCGCGGCGCCCGGCATACCCCAGACGACGCTGGTCTCCCGGTCCTGGGCGTAGACCACTCCACCCGCGGCGGTGATCACCTTGCCACCCTCGCAGCCGTCGTTGCCCATCCCGGTGAGGATCACCGCGAGGACGCTGTGGCCGAAGACTTCGGCGGCGGAGACGAACAGGACGTCCGCGGAGGGGCGGCAAAAGTTGACCGGCGGCGTCTCCGTCAACTTCAACCGACGCCCGCCGCTCGCCGACACGATCAGATGGTGTCCGCCCGGGGCGATGCGGATCTCGCCGGCGGTCAGCGGCTCGTCGTCGACGGCTTCCCCGGCCCGCCAGTCCGTGGCGCGGGTGAGATGATCGGCGAGGATCGGGGTGAACGCCGCCGGCATGTGCTGGACGATGAGGACCGGCACCCTGACGGCGCTCGGCGGCAGGTTCGAGAACAGGCTGAGGAGCGCCTGCGGCCCGCCGGTGGAGCTTGCGACGACGAGAACCTGAGGCGGCGCGTGGCGCCGCCCGGCCGGCCCGCGGGAGGCGGGGTCGGTCGCGCCGGGGCGCGCCGCGGACGGTCCCGGCGCCCTCCCCCGCTGTCGCCCGATCAGCGCGATCACCTCTTCGGCGAGACCGCGAAAGGCCATCGGCTCGTCGGTGGCGGGCTTCAGCAGGAAGCCGATCACGTTGCGATCGTGCGTTTCGCGTCGTAGGGCGCGGCCCTCAGGTGTGTCGGGCGCGACCACGATGATCGGCATCGTGGGATCGGCGCTCGCGATCTGGTGGAGAAGCGTGAGGCCCCTCAGCCCCGGAAGATCCGCATCGAGCACCAAAGCGTCCGGCCGCACCTCGTCCACGGCACGCGCCGCGTCGTTCTCGTGCGCCGCCGGCGGGGTCAGCGACATCGGCGACCCCGCGGCCGCCAGCGCACGCCGCAAGGCGGTGCGCAACGCCGAGGAGTGGGCGAGAAGCTGGATCCGCCGCACCGTCGGCCGCGTGATGGCCGGTGCGGATGTCGTCATGTGCCGACCAGAGAGATGACGCCGTCGAACAGGCGATCGACGGCGACGATCAGCACCAGATTGTTGTCGGAGCGCTGGACGCCGATGACGATGTCACGCCAGCGCCGATCGAGGTTCATCGGCGCCGGCTCGCGCTCCGACGGAACGGAGGTGAGGACATCGCCCATCTCATCCACGGCGAGGCCGAACAGCTCGCCGGCCCGCTCGATCCCGATCGCCATCGTCGGCTGGCTCTTCGCCGGTGGAAAGCCGAGGATCTGGCGCGTGTCGAGCGCCGTGACGATGCGCCCGCGCAAGTTGAGCACCCCGATGATGCCGGGCGGCGAGCGCGGCACATCGGTGATGCGGGTGAGGAGAAAGACCTCGTCGACCGCGCTGATCGGCAGGGCGAACCAATGCCCGGCGAGCTTGGCGGTGACGAAGCCGTCGGCCCCGTCGGCGATGGAGGTGCGGGCGAGCGCGCTCACGCGGCGATCTCCTCGGACATGTTGGTGAAGTCACGCAGCGACTGGAGCAGGCCGTTGCGATCGAGCTTGGAAATATAGTCGTCGAAGCCGGCGTCCCGAGCCCGGCCGATGGCGTCGTCGGTGATCATGCCGGTGAGGGCGAGAAGCGGTACACTCCTCAGACGATCGATCCGCTTCACCGCCTTGGCGAAGGCGAAGCCGTCCATTTCCGGCATGTCGACGTCGGTCACAATCACCGCCGGCATCATGCCGCCTTCGAGCTTGTCGAGCGCTTCCGCACCGGAGGCGCAGACCACCGGATCGTAGCCCGCCGAGCGCACCACGGGCGCAACGAGGTTGCGGAAGAATATCGAGTCGTCGACGAGGAGGATCTTGTCGGCCCCCGGCATCAGCGGCTTGTGCTGCGGATCGAACCAGTGGGCGGACGCGAGGCCCAGGAAGTAGCTGACGTCGATGACCTCGGCCGCCCCGCCGCCGATGATGGCGCTGCCGAGGATGCCCGGCTGCTCGGACGGGATCTGCACCTGCACCGAGTCCTCCACGATATCGACGATCTCGTCGACGAGGAGGCCCATGGAGCGGCCCGCATCGCTCATCACCAGAAGCGGCTTGCGCTGGTTGGCACCCGGCGCCGGAGGATCACCGAACCAGACGAGCGGGATGAGCTCGCTGTTGTACTGGATGTGCCACTGACCGTCGCTGTGGTCCGCGTCGGCAAGGTTGATGTCCTCGAGGCGCGTGATGAGGCTGATGGGCAGCGCCTTGCGGTTGGGCGTGTTCGCCCGGAACATGAGAAGCAGCTCCTTGTTCGCGGCCACCTCCACGTCCTCCGCCTGCTTGGCGACCTGCTGCATCGTCGCCTCGCTGGGGCTCGATGCGGCCGTCCGCACCCCGTTGGGATCGACGATCATGATGACGCGCCCGTCGCCGAGGATCGTGGAGCCAGAGAAATTCTCCAGCCCGCGCAGCGCGGCCGGCATCGGCTTCACCACGATCTCCTCCGTGCGCAACACGCGGTCCACCAGCATGCCGAAACGCATGCCGCGGGCGCGCATCACCATCACGAAGCCCTCCGTGCTCTCGTCGGCGACGCGCGGGACGCCGTTCTCGTCGACGCTCGAAGGAAGTTGCAGCAACGTGCGCAGGTCGACCACCGGCAGCAGGCGGTCGCGCGAGCGCAGCACCGGCGCCTCCTTGATGAGCTGGATCGAGTGTGCGCCGCCCGGCTCAACCTTCAGAAGCTCGTCCACCGAGGTCTGCGGGATCGCGAAGTCCTCGTTGTCGACCCCGACGATCAGCGCGCGCAGGATGGCGAGCGTCAGCGGGATCTTCAGGGTGAAGATCGAGCCCTCGCCCTGCTGCGACTGAACGTCGATGGAGCCGCCGATGCGCTCGACGTTGGACTGCACCACGTCCATGCCGACGCCGCGGCCGGAGACGCTCGTCACGGTCGCCGCGGTCGAGAAGCCCGGCTCGAAGATGAACGAGAAGATCTGCTCGTTCGTCATTCGGTCGGCGTCTTCCTGGGTGGCGATGCCCCGCTCGATCGCCTTGGTCTTGATGCGCTCCACGTCGAGCCCGCGGCCGTCGTCGGCGATCTCCACCAGGATCTGCCCGCCTTCGTGGTAGGCGTTGAGGCTGATCTTGCCCTTTTCGGACTTGCCGGCGCGCACGCGATCGTCCGGCATCTCGAGCCCGTGGTCGGCCGCGTTGCGCACCATGTGCACGAGCGGATCCTTGATGCTTTCGAGGACCTGGCGGTCGAGCTCGGTGTTGGCGCCCGACATCTCCAATTCGATCTGCTTGCCGAGGCTCGAGGACACGTCGCGCACGATGCGGGGAAGCTTGCGCCAGGCGTTGCCGATCGGCTGCATGCGGGTGGACATCACCGCTTGCTGCAGTTCGCCGGTGACCGTCGAGAGGCGCTGCAGGGCGAGCTTGTGGTTGGAGTTCTCGTTGTTGCGCATGATCTCGGTGAGCTCGTTGCGCGTCAGCACGAGCTCCGAGACGACCGTCATGAGGTGCTCCAGCGTTTCGACGGAAACGCGGATGGAGCGGTCGCCGGTCCCTTCGCTGCTCTCCGTCTTCTCTTCGGCCTTCGTGGCGGGCTTCGGAGAATCGTTCGCCGGCTTCATCGACATGCCGGGCGGCGGCGCCGACGTCTTGCCCGCAGGGGCCGGTGCGGGCTTCGCCGGCTCGGCCGGAGCCGCCTCGGCAGCCGCTTCGGCTGGCTCGACCTGAGCCTCGCCGTCCGCCGCCGCTGGAGCGGCGCTTCCTTCGCCACCCTCGCCGCCCGCCTCGTTCAGCGCGGCGATGACCGTGTCGTCCGATCCCTCCGGCTCCTTGCCGGCGTTCGTCTCGATGTGCCCGAGGATCATCTTCAACCGATCGGCCACCTGCAGCATGGCATCGATGGCGTCATGGGTGACCGGATCGCCGTTGCGCAGGCGATCCATGAGGCTCTCGGCGGCATGGGCCAGCCCGGCCATGCGCGGCAGGCCCAAAAAGCCGCAGGTTCCCTTGATGGTATGCATCATGCGGAACAGCTCGTTGAGCAACGCCGTCCCGTCCGCCTCGTTTTCGAGCTCCACGAGGCGGATGTCGAGCTGCTCTAGGGTTTCCTGCGTATCGGTGATGAATTCGCTCAGGAGGTCGTCCATACCGTCCATTTACTGATCCTCCTCAGGCGGCGGTCGTGCGCACAGAGCTGATGAAGCGGGCCGTTCGGTCACGCAGCGCATCGGCCTGACGCGACACCTCGCTGACGGCCGACACGATCTCGTTGGTGCCGCGGCTCGCATCGTTGGCGATCCGCGACAGGTTGCTGATGGTAGTGGACACATCTTGCGTGGAGACAGCGGCGTGCTGCACGCTCTGTGCGATCGCGCTCGTGGCGAGCGACTGATCCTCGATCGCGCCGGCGACGCCGCCGGTCAGCGTGTTGGCGCGGGCGAAGCTGTCCTTGATGGTGTCGATCACCGCCACCACGCGAGCGGTATCGCCCTGCACGGCCAGGATCTGCTCGCCGATCTCCTTGGTGGCGCTCGCCGTCTGCTCGGCGAGGGACTTCACCTCGCTCGCCACCACGGCGAAACCCTTGCCCGCCTCCCCGGCCCGCGCCGCCTCGATGGTGGCGTTGAGGGCGAGAAGGTTGGTCTGTCGGGCGATCGTCTCGATGAGATCCACGACTTCGCCAATCTTGCCCGCCGAGGCCGACAGCCGCCCTGCGACGTCCGTCGCCTCCTCGGTGTGGCGCATCGCCTCCAGGCTGATCGCGCTCGCCTCCTCGGTCTGCATGCCGATCTCGCGGGCGGAGGTGGCGAGCTCCTCCGCGGCCGAGGCCACCGCTTCGACGCTCGCCACGGTCGCTTCGACGGCCTTTTCCACCCCGTCGGACCGGCCGGACGACGCATCGCGGGGGAGTACGGCGGCGCTTGCCGCAAGCTGGTCGACCGCCCTCGACAGCGCTTGCACCAAGTCGGCGACGTCCTCCTCGAAGCGGGAGAGTGCCGCCGAGCGGATTTCCACCTCTTCGGCGGCGGCGACATCGCGGCGTGCGCGGGCCGCCGCCTCCGTCTCCCGGGCCGCGCGCAGACGCTCCTGAAGGCTGCGCGTCACCTGCTCAACCTCGCCGATCTCGTCGCGGCCGGGCGGCGAAGGCAGCTCCATGTCGAGGTCGCCGTCGGCGATGCGATCCAGCATCCGCACGAGTTCGAAAAGCCGCGCCCGGAACTGCCCGAGCACGACGATGCTCGCGCAAACGCCGCCGACGATGATGACCGACACCGCGACGGCGACGCCCCACCACCGCGTCGCGCGGCTCGCATCCGCCATCGCCTCGACCTCACCGACCAAAGAGGCGGAGAGGCCCGATTGGTGGGCCTCGAGAGCGCTCACCGCCGCGAAGAGCTGCGACCGCGCATCCGCGGCGGAAAGGGGGGCGCCGAGGTTTGTGCCGAACTCGCCGCCGGAGCCTAGACGGATGCTCGCCCCGAGCTTGCGGCGATCGGCGATCATCGCGACAATCGCCCGGCCGGCCACACCCGCCCCCGGACGCTCCGAAAGCCGCGCCGCGCTCTCTTCGGCCTTGGCGAGAGCCTGCTTGAGCTCGGCAAGGAGCGGCTTCGCCTCGGCCCGCGTGCGGGCACCGCGCACGGCCTCCGCGGCGCTGCTGAGGCTCGTGAGCGCATTGGCGAGGGACGCCCCGCGCTGCAACTCCAGCCCGTCCCGACCTATTCTGGAGAGCGCGTCTTCGCTTCTCAGCGACGCTGCGGCGACGAGCATCGCGAGCCCGGCAATCCCCACGCCCAAGAGGGCGATGACGAGGAAGAGGCGGAAAGTGATCGACATGCGATCATCCTCCGACGGACCGGCTCACGGCTCGGCCGTCCCTCAACGCGGCGTTTCCCCGTTCGCCCCGACCCTGCGCGGTGCGTCGGTGGGCGCACCGGAGCCGCCGCCGAGCGCGGCCACCGCGTTCGCCGCGTCAGGGGAGGACAGGTCGATATAGTTGAGGCCGTCGACGAGGAGATCCTGAACCACCTCGTCACCCATCCGCTCGTTGACGCGCTGGCGAGCCTCTTCGGCAAGGCCCTCGAGGTCGAAGCGGATGAGACGACCCATGCGCGTCTCCGCGCGGCCGTAGATCGAGCGAAACACCTCGTCGGTGATGAAGGGATCGGGCTCGGAGGCGAGGCCGCGCAGGACGGCGGCATCGGCCGTGTAGACCATGCGTGCCACCACGTAGCCCGACACCCGCCCCCCTTCGAGGACCGGCACGGACATGGTGGGAAGCGACGTATAGCGCAGCCCCTCGAGCCGCGGCTTCACCACCCCCTCGCCGGAGTCGAGCTTCCACGCGGCCACGGCATAGCCCGCACCGAGGGTGACGCAGACGGCCCAGATGCCGATGATGAAGAGCTTCACGAGCGCTTCTCCCGCTGAAGGGCGGGCCGCGGCCCATAGGTCCCGTCCCACTCGTCGGCCATCACCGCTTCGGCGACGATGGACGATACCACTTCGGCCGCTTCCAGGCGGACGCCGAGGAGGCGGCTCTCCCGAGCGAGCTTCTCGCGCACTCGTCTGATCTGCCGCGCCTGCTCGGGCGTGATGAGCTCGGCCGGCGGCCGGCCGTAGCGGCTCAGCTCCAGTAGGGCGCGTCCCTTGGCGTCGGCCATCCCCCCGTCGTCGAGCGGCCCGCCATCTTCGAGTGCGGCGATGGCGCCATCGATCAACGTCTCGAGGCGGGTCAAAGAAGTGGTCAGACCTTGCATCATGCGGTGTCTCCTGTGCGATCGGCGATCATGCGATCCACGACGTCGGCGATGCCGATGCCCCCCGAGCGGGCGACTTCCGCAGCGAGGTGCTCGGCGAAGAGGCCGCGCCAGAGCCGGCCCGCCGAGCCGCCCCACACCGGGCTGTCGTCGGAGGGGAGCATCGAGGCGAGGAAGGTCGTGAGCGTCGCCGCCTCGAATTCCTGACCGACGCCGGCACCCTCCCCCGCCCGCACGGCCGCAAGCCGCTGCACCGTGACCGGCGACACACCAGTCACCTCCGCGGCGGAGCGCGCGGGGCCGAGCAGGGCGGCAAAGTCCATCCCCACAGGACGTTCCGCAGCACGGGAGGACGCCGCTTGGATGGACGCGGTCCGCGCAGCCAACGGCGGCGGCGCGGACGAGGCGGTGGGGTCGAGAGTGACGGCGGGTAGGATCATAGGGCGCTCTTTCGGACGGAGCGGTGGCAACCCGGCCAGGCGACCGGATGCGGCGAACCGCTTCAGGTTATTGGGTATCGCTGGTGGGAGGCTTGCGTCGGGGGGCGCGAGGGACGGCGCAGCTCTCGGCGAGGATCCGCTCCAGACGGCGGCGTTCCTGCACGGCCGCCTCGGCCCGCTCCGCCGTCGCGACGCGCTCTTCCAACACCTCCCCGGCGAGATGCTCGCGCCGATAGTGCGCGGCCGCGCGGTGCGCTTGCCGGCGCAACCCGTCCGTGTTTCGTGCCGCCCGCGTGAGGGCATTCGCCATCGTGCCCACGAGGAGGCCGTGAAGCGGACTGTCGGCGTTGAGCGCCGCGACGATCGCCTCCTCATGGGCCTCGCTCTCGGCGACGCGTCGATCCGCCATCTGCGCGTCGGCGGCAGCGGCGCGGCGGAGCGCCCGCTGGGCTCGGGCGATGCGGGCAAGGCGGGCCGGCGTCGTCACAGCGCCGCCGAGAGCTGGCGGAAGGCGTCCATGAAGGCGATCATCATCTCGCGGATCGTCACCGCGATCATCAGCACGCCGCCGGCGGTGATGAACGGCAGCGCCACGAAGAAGACCGGAATCTGAGGCGTCAGCTTGTTGGTGAGGCCGACCGCGAAATTCACGATCACCGAATAGATGATGAAGGGTGCGACGAGGCGAAGCGCGACCAGGAAGGCCGCGCCGAAGCGGTCGCTGACGGCAACGAGGGCGGCCCGCGGATCGAGCGCGCTGCCGGGTGCAAGGACCTCGTACGAGGCGAGCAGAGAACGGATGATCTCGTAGTGGAGGTCGGCGAGGAAGATGACCGTCACGGCCGTCACCATGAAGAGGCTGGCGGCGGCCTGGCTCGGCTCGTTGCCGTCGATGCTGGTGCCCGGAATGCCGCCGAGGCCGACGGCGTTCGCGACCCCCACCGACATCGTCTGCAACGCCATCAACAACAGGCGGGTGAGAAGACCGATCAGCAGGCCGATCAGGCTCTCGGTGCCGATGACGGCGACGAGATCGGCCGGCGTCGCCGGCCCCACCACCGCGATCGCCCGCTCGATGAGCAGAGGCGCGATGACGAGGGCGACGGCGAGCGCCAGAAACACCCGCACCATCACCGGCACGCGCAGGGAGGAAAGGCCGGGCGCGATGAGAAACACCCCACCCACGCGGGCGAACACCACCGCCACGCCGAGCACGATGCTCGCCGGCGCCGCCTCGTTCACGAGATGGAGCCGATGGGCTGCACATTGGCGCCGCGCGCGATCTCCAGATGCGACAGCACCGGGATCGAGGGGAACATGCGCTCGATGATCATGCGCACATAGGGGCGGGCCTCCGGCGCGGTGACGATGGCGAAGCGCGTGTGGACCGCCATCAGCTCCTTGACGAGCTTGGAGGCGGCCTCGCCGAACTCCTCCACCAGGCGCGGATCGAGCGTCAGCTCGACCACGTCACCCTTGGCGTCGCGCTTGAGCCCCTGGTGGAACGCGAGATCCCAGCGATTGCCGAGACGCACCACGAAGAGCGTCCCATCGACGGCGAGGTCTCCGCAGATCTGGGCCGCCATGCGCATGCGCACGTGCTCGGCCACCGTCTCGGCGCGCCGCGCGTGTGGGCTCACCTCGGCGATCGCCTCCAAGATCAGGTTGAGGTTGCGGATCGACACGCGCTCGGCAAGGAGCAGCTTCAGCACCGCCTGGAGGCCGGAATTCGAGATCTGCGCGGGAACGATCTCGTCGATCAGGCGGCGATATTCGGGGTCGAGCCGATCGAGCAGGGCGCGCATGTCCTTATAGGACAGGAGCTGAGCGAGGTTGTTGCGCGTGATCTCCACGAGATGGGTGAGGACGACCGAAAGGTTGTCGATCGGCACGAAGCCTTCGCGCTTCACGTCGGAGGTGAAGGCCTCGTTGATCCACACCGCCTTCATGCCGAAGGCGGGGTCGCGTGTCGCGTCGGCGGGAACCTGCGGCGCCGGTCCCTCGCCGGTGACGATCAGATAGTCCCCCACCCTCAGCGTGTGATGGGCGATGGTGGTGCCGTGAACACTGATCTCGTAACCCTTCGCCGGCACGGTCAGGCTCTCGTTCACCTTGATCTCGGGGATCACGAAGCCGTACTCGCGGGCGAACTTGCGGCGGATCTTGGCGACGCGGTGCGCGAGCTCGGTGGGCGAGCGCAGCACGGTGCGGGCGAGCTGCTTGCCGACGGTGAGCTCCAACTCCGGAATGTCGAGCTCGGCCTTCACCGAATCCTGCGAGGCGCGGGCGGCCTCGTCCGCGGCGCGCTTGGCCGCCTTCTCCTTCTCCATCTCGGCGGCCTTGCGCTGACGGGGAATCGTATAGGCGACGAAGGCGAGAATGCCGGCAAGCAGCATGAAGGGGATCGTCGGCAGGCCCGGAACGGCGGAGAAGATCGCCATCAACGTGGCCGCCATGATGAGGGCGCGCGGATAGGCGCCGAGCTGACCGAGCACCGCCTTGTCGGCGGAGCCGCGGGTGCCGCCCTTCGACACCAGGAGACCGGCCGCGAGCGAAATGATGAGGGCGGGGATCTGGCTGACGAGACCGTCGCCCACCGACAGGCGGGTGAAGACGTCGGCGGCGCTCGCGAGCGGCATCCCATGCCGCGTGGTGGCGATGACGATGCCGCCGAAGATGTTCACGGCGATCACGATGAGAGAGGCGATCGCCTCGCCGCGTACGAACTTCGAGGCACCGTCCATGGAGCCGAAGAAGGCGCTCTCCTCTTCCAGCTCGCGGCGGCGGCGCTGGGCCTCCGTCTCGTTGATGAGACCGGACGAGAGGTCGGCGTCGATCGCCATCTGCTTGCCGGGGATCGCGTCGAGGGTGAAGCGGGCGCCCACCTCCGCGATGCGCGTGGCACCCTTGGTGATGACGAGGAAGTTCACCACCACCAGAATGAGAAACACCACGATGCCGATGACGAAGTCACCCGACATCAGGAAGTTGGCGAAGCCGGCGATGACGTAGCCGGCAGCGTCGACGCCGGTGTTACCGTCGGCGAGGATGAGACGCGTCGTGGCGATGGAGAGGGCGAGGCGCAGCATCGTGGCGATCAAGAGCACGGTCGGAAAGGACGAGAACTCCAGCGGCTTCTCGATCCACAGCGACACCATCAGAATGAGCACAGCGAGCGCGATCGACAGGGCGAGGCCGATGTCGATGAGAAAGGTCGGAATCGGCAGGATGAGCACGCCCAGCATCGCGATGATGCCGACGGCGAAGCCGATGTCGCGCACGCCGCCGGGCGGCATCGCGAAGAAAAGGAGTGTCCGCTGCGGCCGGGCCGTGCTGTCGACTTGGCTCATGTCCACCTCGCCTTCATGGCGACGCGAGGGCCGGTGGAATGCGGCCTCGCGGTTCGCTGCGGGACGACCTCACACTGCGGTGCGAGGCTTGCTCGGGGCTGGGATCGGCGCCTAACCGACGGCTAGAAGCCGATCGCGATGCGGCGATAGACCTCTTCGGTGAAGGCGAAGATGTGGGCGCCCATGAAGGAGGCCGACAGCGCCGCCACCACCAGAATGGCGATGATCTTGGGAATGAAGGTGAGGGTCATCTCCTGCACCTGGGTGAGGGCCTGCATCAGGGAGATGGCGACACCCACGACCATCGCCACCGCCACCGCCGGAGCAGCGGCGACGAGGACGGTGAAGATCGCCGACTGCACCAGATCGATGGCGTCGACCTCGCTCATGACGGTCGCCGTCAGGAGATGGTGAGGCCGGCGCCGATCGGCACCTCGGTGCCGTCGACGAGCCGTGCCACGGAGCCCTCCGAAGAGATGGTGACGGAGGCGACCACCCCCTCCTCTCCCGTCGGCGCCGTGATGGTCCGTCCCACCAGCGATTCGGCATCGCCGAGAGCGTTGGCCGTCAGCATCGCCGCGAGCCGCTCGTTGGTCAGGATGTTCTGCTCGACGTTGGAGAAGGCGGCGAGCTGGGCGACGTACTCGGTGTCGGACATCGGCTCCAGCGGATCCTGGTTCTTCATCTGCGTCACGAGGAGACGCAGGAACGCGTCATATTCCAGCGTCTGCGTGCCCTCTGTGGTCGTCGTGGGCGTCGCATTCGTCTGGTTGGCGGCCACCGCGGCGATGGCGGAATAGTCGGTCATGGCGTCGTCCTTGTCAGCATCTCGGAGCGGAAGCCGGAGTGCGTCTCTGCGGAGATCGGGTCATTGCAGCGTGGTGTTGCGGTTGGAACGTCGCGGCTCGCGCGGCGTCGAGGCCGGTTGCGCGTTCGTCTCCGGGGTCGCGGCGCCATTCGGCTGCGTGTCGCGGGCGAGCGGAGTGTCGCTCGTCGGCCGTGCCGGCTCGGTGCGGCGCGGCCGCTCCGCCTCGGGCGCGAGACCCAACAGCACGGCCTCCGTGTCGAAGAGGTTGCGCAGCACCTTCAGCGCGCGGAACGGCTTTTCCGCCTCCACCTGGGCCACCGCCTCCTCCACCCCCGTCCGCAGCTCCGGCGAGCGCAGTGCGAGGCGGATGTCGTTGGCCATCGCCTGGAAGAGCGCGCGGCTTGCCGGGGCGTTCTGCGGGTCCATCAGCATCGCCTGAACGGCGAAGTAGAGCTGGCGCAGCGGCGTGTGCGTGTCCTCGACCTGGAGAACGTGGTTTTCCAGCAGGAAGGTGGCGTCGTTGAGGAGCTCCAGCGTGACCTTGCGGTCGACGCGGAAGACGGCACCGTTGAGGAAGAGCCGCTCCCCCGCCCGGAGCGACAGGTGCATCGGTCGCTGGCCGGGCTGGCGGGTGTCCTCGCCCTTCGGTGCGCGGCGCGAACTGGATTTCATGTGGCGAGCCCCTCGCGGACGGTGCGGTTGATCTCGATAAGGGCGTCCCAATCGTCGCTCTCGTCGGCGATGATCTTGTCCGTCTGGCGCATGACCCAGAGGCCGATGGAGATGAGGTTGGCCTTCAGCCCGTCCGAAAGATCGTTCGCCGGATGGCTGAGGTCGCGAATGAGGAACCCCCAGAGCGTTTGCATGTAGCGCGCGGCCTCCAATCGTTTGGTGCGTTCGGCCGGTGTGGCTGCGGCCGCTTCCATCAGGGCGAGGCCCTGATCGAAAGCGATGCGTTCGTGCTCACGACCCACATCGCTCGCTCCGAGCCTCACATCCTGATAGGTGTCGACCGGCAAGAGCCTCTCCCTAGGCGTAGTTGAGAATACTGAGGCGCGAGAGCTGGTTGGTCAGCGCGTAGCTGATCTCGATCTGCGTCGTGAGGAGATCGATCCGCACCTTGGCCTCGGCGGGGTCGGCGCCTTCGTCGGCAGCGATCTTCTGCTCCAGAATGTCGGTCGCCAGCATCATTCGGTTGTTGGCCTTGGCGATCGCATTCTCGGAGAAGCCGAGCTGCCCTTTGAGGGCGACGACCTCGGTGATGGCCGTGCCGAGCACCAGCCGCGCCTGCCGCACGATCTCATCACGAGTTGCTTGGTTGAGCGTGGAGAAGCTGAGGCCGGCCACCATGGTGAAGCCCATCGCCAAGGAGCGGATCGCCTGCTCGTTGGCATTGGTGGAGGTCACCACCCGCTCCGACGGAGCGATCCGGCTGACGATGTTGTCCGACGAGGCGGCCGACCACGACGCGCCCCAGGCTGGATCGTCGAAGAGATCGGCATACTCGTTGGCGAGGAAGTCGGCCATGTCGGCGGGCGTGATCGCACTCGCGGCGGGATCATCCACCGCGACGCCGAAGCGGGCGAGAAAGGCTGCCTCTACCGCCGCCTCCGGCCCGTCCGCATAGCGCGAGAAGGGCTGCTCGGTGGTGTTGAGGCCGCCGAATAGGTAGGAGCCGCCGTCCGAGGCGTTGAGGCGATCGGCCATGCGATCGAGCGAGGTTGTCGCCTGCGTCGTCAGCGTCGTGGCCGAGGCGTTGCCGGGTGGCAAGGCGACGAGCGCCGCGAGCATCTCGCTCGCCGTCGTCTCGAGGTCGGCGAGCGCGTCCTGGGTCTGCGACAAGCGTGCCGTGGCGCTTCCATTGGCGGTGATCAGCGTTTCGAGGAGCGCGAGATCCATCCGGGTCGACACGGTGCGACCGGCGGATCGGCCGAGCGCCAATCCGACGTCGGCGTGGCGCGAGGTGGCGACCTCCGTCGTGCGGTCGGTCAGCTCCTGCTGCAGCTGGATGATGCTCGCGCGAGGCGCGTTGCGCAGGGCCGCGGTGGAAATATAACTCGTCTGCATCAGACCATTCCCAGAAGCGTATCGAACATTTCGTCGATGATGCCGAGGAGCCGCGCGCTGGCGGCGAAGTTCTGCTCGATCTGGAGCTGCAGCGCGTACTCGTCGTCCATGTTGACGCCGGTCGCGCGCGACAGCGCATCGGAGGTCGCCGCGAGGATCGCCCGTTCGGTCTTCACCTCGGTGGTGGCGTTGGCGCGCAGGCCTTCGAGCCAGCCGACCGAGCCGGTGGCAAAGTCCTGCAGCGTGCCCGCCGCGCTGAGCTCGGCGTCCGGATCGAAGGTCACCACGGTGCCGAGATCGATGCCGAGCTGCATCAGCCGGTCGGAGTAGGCGGCATAGCCCGACGGGTTGCCGGTGCCGTCGCGCAGGTTCTCCACCGAACCGCCCTGAAAGGGATCGACGTCGGGCGCGACGGCGATGGTGCCGGCATAGTCCGGCGGCCCCCCATTCACGAAGAGACTGCCCACCCCGTCGTCGAAGATCTCGGTGAGGGCGCGGGCGATCTCGTCGAGCTGCAGGCGGTAGGTGGGACCGATGGTATCCCTCACCCGGGCGTGGCCGACGATGGAGCCGGCGACGGAGGGCATCGGCGCGTCGTCCCCGGTGATCGCGAGACCGTCGACGAACACCGTCCCGCCGATCGTGTCGGCGGTGAACACGGGTGTGCGCTGGAAGGAGACCGAGCGCGCCACCTTGTCGAACAGCGTGATGCCGCCGTCGGTGAAGAGCGCCAGGTCGCCGTTCTCGCGCTGGAGCGTGGTCACGCCGAGATATTCGGAGATCTCGGCGACGATGGCGTCCCGACGGTCGAGCCAGACGCTCGCGTCCTCCCCCGACGCGGTGGAGGTGACGACGACGCGATTCGCCTCGGCGAAGTCAGCGAGGAGATCGTTGACCGCGTCCACCCCTTTCGACATTTCGAGGTCGGCCCGCTCGCGGGTGAGGTTCAGCTCGTTGGCCGCCCGGTTGAGCGCATCGGCGAGGTCGCGCGCCCGCTCCACCGCCGCCTGACCGAAGAGCGGATCGTCGGGGGCGTTGGCATAGTCGGCAAGGGCCGTCTGCAGGTCGCCGATGAGAGCGGCGGGGGAGACCCCGTCCTGTGGATCGCCCACCGTGTCGGCCAGCACGGTGAGGTGCTCGAGCACCGCGTCCCGGTTCGCCGCCGCGGCGGTCGCGGTGATCATGCGGGTATAGAGGGCATTGTCCTCGGCCCGGCGGATGCCGGCGACCCGCACGCCACCGTCGCCCGTCGTGGTGACGAGGGCGGAGGCACGCGAGCGGGTGGGATCGCTCGCGGCCGCGATGTTGCGGCCCGACAGAGCGATCTGCGCCTGCGAAGCGACCAACGACTGCCGCGCAACATTGGCCGCAACATCGAGACTCATAGGGATCTCCTAGGCTGACGAGCGACGGCTAGCGGGCGAGGTTCACGAGCACTTCGAGGAGCTCGTCACCCGCCTGAAAGGTGCGCGAATTGGCGGTGTAGGCGCGCTGGGCGACGATCATGTCGGTGAGCTCGATGGCGAGGTCGACATTGGACTGCTCCACCGCGCCCACCACCAGCGACCCGTTGCCGGCGTCGTCCGGCAGCGCGACACGCAGATCGCCCGACTGGACGGTGATGCCGTAGACGTTGCCTGGGCGCGGATCGAGCTGATCGGGGCTCGGCACGTTGGCGAGCGGCAGGCGGTAGAACTCCACCTCCGTTCCGTCCTCGTAGACGGCGAAGACGCGACCGTCGGCGGCGATCGACACGTCCTGCACCGTGTTGGGCGCGTTGCCGTTGATCGCGACTTCCAACGGCTCGAAGTCGGCGGCGAGCTGGGTGGTGCCGGTGATGTCGAGGTTCAGCGGGTCGGAGGAATCCGGCAGCTGGATGTTGAGCATGGCGAACATCGCCGGGTCGAGCGGATCCACCGCGCCGGAATAGCCGGAGGCCGGCACCGTGGTGGCGATGTCGCTGATTGCGCCCGTCGCCGGGTCGAACGTCACCTCGGCGAGGGCCAGGAGGGGGTTCGCCGGGGTCGAGCCACCGAGCGGCGGGTTGGGGTTCGTGTAGGGAAAGTCGTTGTCGATGGCGACGCTCGCGGTCGACTGATCGAACACGGCGACCTCCCACACCGGCGGGGTGGGCCCGGAGGGATCGTAGTCCTGGATCTTGCTCCAGTAGACGTCGAGGGTGATCTCGTGGCCGAGATCGTCGTAGCCGACGATGGAACTCTTGATCGTATAGGTCGAGGTCGCGAGGTTGTCGCCCGGCGTGTCGCCGGTCACCACCTCCGCGTCGGCCTCGAGGTTGGCGCGATAGGTGCCCGAGGTGGAGGGCGTCGCGCGCATGTTCATGTAGTCGATGTTGACGGGCTCTAGCCCAGCCGTGTCGTTCAGCGTGATCACCGGCTCCTCGCCCGCGACCGACGGGAAGCCGAGCAGGGAGAAGCCGCCGGCGTTGACGAGGTTGCCGGATTGACCGTCCACCACGAAGGAGCCGGCGCGGGTCAGGAAGCGACCGCCGTTGCGGTCCTCCACCACGAAGAAGCCGTCGCCCTGCACGGCGAGATCGGTCTTCGACAGCGTGTAGCTGAGCGAGCCCTGGCGCGAGACCTCGTAGCGCACATTGGCGGTGACGGCACCCGAGGAATAGCTCGCGGGGCCCGCTTCGAGGATCAGTGAGGAGAATTCGGTATCGGCGCGCTTGTAGCCCACGGTGTTGGCGTTGGCGATGTTGTCGGCCACGGTCGCGAGCTTGTAGGACTGCGCTTCCATGCCGGAACTGCTCGTGCGCAAGACATTGTAGAGGCTCATGGAGTTCCCTTCCTTGGGTGTCCTCGGCGAGAGGGCACCGACCGCCCGTCGCCAGCCGGGGCCGAGGGGGCCCGTGCACCCGGTCGATCGACGAAAATCAGTTTTGCGCGGAGGGCTTGTGTCAGGCTGATTCGGGTTCGGCCGCGCCGTGACCGGTGCGCGGCGAGAGCATCGCGGCAAGTTCGGCGAAAGCATCGATGGACGGCGGGTTGGCCGGCGTCTGGATCAGCGCCTCGTAGATCTGCGGCACGAGCTGCACCGCGCGGTCGAGCTGCGGATCGCTGCCCACGCGGTGACCACCGATGAGGCGGAGGTCGCGCGTGTCTTCATATCGGGCGATGAGGCCACGCAGGCGCCGCGACAGATCGAGCTCGTCGGCGCGGAAGGCCCGGTCGGCAAGGCGCGACAGCGAGGCGAGCGGGTCGACCGCCGGATAGCGCCCCGCCTCCGCGATCGGACGAGACAGCACGATGTGGCCATCGAGCGTGCCGCGCGCAGCGTCGGAAATCGGCTCCTCCATATCGCCGCCGTCGACGAGGACGGCGAAGACGGCGGTGATCGATCCCCGCCCCGCGCCACGGCCGGCCCGCTCAGCGAGCCGGGTGAGGTCTGCGAAGACGCTCGGCGGATAGCCCCGCGAAACTGGCGGCTCCCCCGCTGCGAGCGCCACGTCACGAGCGGCGTGAGCGGCGCGCGTGAGGCTGTCGGTCACGAGGAGCACGCGCTTGCCGGCGTCGCGGAAGAACTCGGCGATGGTCATCGCCGTCAGCGGGGCGAGGCGGCGCATCATGGCGGTCTCATCGCCCGTCGCGACCACCGAGATGGTGCGCTCGCGGTGGGCGGCGAGCGGACCCTCCAGCATCTCGTTGACCTCGCGCCCGCGCTCGCCCACGAGGGCGGCCACCACCACGTCGAACGTGGTCGCCGCCGCGATCATGCCGAGAAGGGTCGACTTGCCGACGCCCGAGCCGGCGAACACCCCCACCCGCTGCCCTTCGACGAGGGGGGCGAAGATGTCGAGCACCTTGACCCCGGTGCGCAGCGCTGTGGTGAGCGGGGTGCGCGACAGCGCGGCGGGCGGGTCGGCGTCGGCTGGCCGCGCTGCGCCTTGGATCAGCGTTCCCCCGCCGTCGAGCGGGCGGCCGAGGGCATCGACCACGCGGCCGAGCCACGTGTCGTGCGGGCGCAGCGAGAAGCGGCCGACGAGCGAGGCGCGCGCGCCGAGGAAGGCCGCGCTGCGCCGCTCGTAGAGCGCCGCCGCCACGCGGTTGCGGTCGATGCGGATCACCTCCCCGAGCGCCGGCCCGTCGCCATGTGCCACGAGAAGCTGGTCCCCCAATGCGGCGTGCGCAGAAAGGCCGCGGACCATGCGCTCGTTGGGCGCCGCCTCGTCGACCACACCCGACAGCCGTACCGCCGGCGACGTATAGCCCGACAACAGCCCCGCAATCCGCTCCAGCGCCGCCATCGGTGCCTCCCTATTATGTGGTTGGTCTCAGGCGGCCGCGCTCCTCAGCGCTGCGGCCAGAGGGATCAGTCGCCGCCCAGAACCCTGACCGCCTGCTCCATCGACTGCTGCCGATCGTTGAGAACGGCGTTGCCGTATTCGAACGCGCGCTGAATCGCGATCATCTCGGTGATGAACTCGATGGCGTTGACGTTGGAGCCCTCGCGGAACCCCTGCTTCACGCCGTTGGCGGCGCGGTCCACCACCGGCTCACCCGGAACATTGACAAGAAGGGCGGTGTCCCCGTAGCGCTTCAGCCCGGCTTCCGGCCCGAGGGCGAAGAGACCCAGAACGCCGACGTTTCGGCCCGCCTGGGACATGCGACCGTCGGCGCCGATCACCACCGGCCCGGCGGCAAGGTCGATGGCGATGGGGGCACCGCCTTCGTCGACCACGCCGTAGCCCGTCATCGTGGTGAGATCGCCCTCCGGCGTCACCGTGAAGCGCCCGTCGCGGGTATAGGCGAGGCCGGCCGGCGTCTCGATCCCGAACCAGCCCTCGCCGACGATCGCGACGTCGAGCGGATTGCCGGTTTCCTCCACCGGACCGGCGGAGAGATCGAAGAAGGTTCCGCCGGATTCGGCGAAGGCCACCCGGTCGCGCCCGTAGTCGGAAAGGACGGTGGAGAAATCCACCGCCTCGGCCCGAAAGCCGCCGGTGCGCATGTTGGCGATGTTGTTGGCCACCGTGTCGAGGCGGGCCTCCATCGCCATCAGACCGGAGAGCGCGACATAGACGTCAGACGGCATTCATAGACCTCCAAGGCGAAGCGAGTTGAGCGACAAAGCGAGATCGAGCGAGATGGTGGGGCTCGTATTGCCCGTGATGCCGAAGAGGCTCAGCACGGGATCGCTCGCCCCGCTCTCGGCCGCGTCCCAAAGCGCGGTGAAGCGCGTCAGGAGACGGTCGACCTCCGCCGGGTCCTTGAGCGAGGCGATGTCGAGCCGTTCGGTGAGCACCTCCGCCTGGCGGTCGATGTCGACGGCGGCGAAGGCGGTCGGCAGTCCCAACAGGGTACGCACCACTTCGGAAAGGGCGGAATCGGCGAGAATATCGAACGCGTTGTCGATCTCCGGCGCCATCCGCGCGAAATAGAGGGCGAGGCGTACCCCGTCCCCGTCGCGGCTGCCGGCGTCCGTCTCGAGCGTTTGGCGCACGTAGCGATCGACCACCGCCTCGCCGGCGGCGACGCGCTTCATGGTGAGATCGCCGTACGACTCGAAGTCGAACACGCGGGCGAACTCGCGCAGCCGCTGGTCGCTGGTGCGGTTGGCGAGCGAGTCGGGATCGGTGACGCCCTCTTCGAGGATCTTGCGGATGTAACCCTTGGCGTAGGCGAGATCGGCGAGGCCGAAGGCCGTCATCGCGTAGCGGAAGAGGCGGCTATCGGCGAGAAACTCGTCGATCGACGTCACGTCGCCGTAGTGCTCGCGATAGTAGGCGGTCTCCAGCTTGACCGGCGCCTGGTTGGCCGTAACGGCGAGCGATCGGTCGAGATTGCGTGCGATCAGGCTGTAGCTTGCTGCGACAGACATGGTGTCTCTCCAGGTGATGCCGTCGCCGGCGCGTTCCTTTCATCGCCAATCTTGCGCCGAAGGCTGGTGTGGGGCTTGCGCCGTCGCGCGTTCCGATCCGATCGGCGATAGCTGCTTTGCCGACAGGCTCGCGCAAGGCTCCGGGGCTCTACTCCCATCGCTTCATACGGGAGATGAACTCTTGGCAGTCTTACTTGGTCTCGTCATCGGTATCGGATCGATGCTGGGTGGCTTCATGGCGATGGGTGGCCACATCGAGGTCATCTGGCAGCCATTTGAATTCCTGATCATCTTCGGCCTCGCCGCCGGCATCTTCATCATCGCCAACCCGCTGGCGATGGCGAAGAAGACCATGAAGGCGGTGATCGACGCGGCGGCCGGCAAATCGCCCAAGCGCAAGGAGCTCCTGGAACTCCTCGGTGTGCTCTTTGCCCTGATGCGCGACCTCAAGGCGAAACCGCGCAACGAGGTGGAGGCGCACGTCGACAATCCCGACGAGTCGGAGCTCTTCAAGCAGTTCCCCAATATCTTGAAGGACAAGCTGCTGCTCAACTTCATCTGCGACTATGTGCGGTTGATCCTGATCGGCAACGCCCGCGGCTTCGAGATCGAGAGCCTGATGGATCAGGAGATCGCGACGATCCGCAAGGAGAAGATGAAGCCGGCACTGGCGCTCGGCGAGATCGCCGACGCGCTGCCCGCGATCGGCATCGTCGCGGCCGTCCTCGGCATCGTGAAGGCGATGGGAGCGATCGACCAGTCGCCGGAGATCCTCGGCGGGCTCATCGCCTCCGCCCTCGTCGGCACCTTCATCGGCATCCTGTCGTCCTACGCCTTCTTCTCGCCCATGAGCTCCAAGATCAAGACGATCGGCGAGAAGCAGATGAAGCCCTTCCTGATCACCAAGCAGGCGCTGCTCGCCTACATCAACGGGGCGATGCCGCAGATCGCCCTCGAGCACGGCCGCAAGACCATCGTCGCCGACTACCGCCCCTCCATCGACGAGGTGGAGCAAGAGGCGCTGGGCGGCGGTCAGAAGGCGGCGTGAGGCAATCATGAGCGAGTCCGTCTCCGACAAGCTGCTCGACGCCGCCGGCATCCAGATCGACCGGCTGCCCATGCTGCCGGTCATCTTCGACCGCGTCGCCAACCAATGCGTGGAGCAGATGCGGGCCATCGCCGCCTCGCCCTGCTACTTCTCGATGAGCCACATCGAGCAAGGCCGCGTCGGCGATCTTCTGGAGCCCTACGAGGCCAACGCCGTCGCCGCCATCCTGGACGTGCCGGAGTGGGACTCGGAGGTTGTGCTCGGGTTCGACCGCGACTTCATCTTCACCATCGTGGAGGTGATGTTCGGTGCCGACGGCAACGAGATGCCGGAGGAGGACGGGCGCACCTTCTCCAACATCGAGATGAAGATCTGCGCCAAGCTCGCCGAGATGATCTGCGGCACGCTGTCCGCCGCGTTCGCGGTGGCGACCAAGGCGAGCTTCCGCCTGGAGCGGCTCGAGACGCGCATGCACTTCGCCGTGGTGGGTCGGCGCAACGCCCAGGCCGCGGCCGCCAAATTCCTCGTGCAGGCCATCAATCGCGGCGGCGAGATGTTCGTCATCCTGCCCCACTCCGGCCTCCAGATGGTGCGCCGCTCGCTGTCCTCCACCTCCGGCAACGAGACCACCAATCGCGACCCCAACTGGATGAAGCAGATGCAGGCCGGCGTCACGCGCGCCGAGGTGGGCCTGCGCGCGATCCTCGCCGAGAAGGAGCTGACGCTCGGCGACATCGCTCGCCTCGCCCCCGGCCAGGTCATCTCACTCGCCGCCACCCCGAAGACGCCGGTCAAGCTCGAAGCCAACGAGCAGCCGCTCTTCTGGTGCCAACTCGGCCAGGCGGAGGGTGTCTACAAGCTGCGCATCGACGACGTGTTCGACCCGGAACAGGAGCTGTTAGGTGATATCCTCAATCATTGACTTCGTCCTCCTCTCCGCCCTCGCCGCGACGTCGGGGTGCGTGCTCCTGATGTATCGGCGCCTGCAGCGCTTCGACGCCCTGCAGGGAGTGGCGGCCAAAGAGTTCGCCCGCTCCTCCGAGGCGCTCGATCGGGCCCGCGAGGCGATCCAGGATCTCCAGGCCGACGGGGGCGACATGGCCGTCGCCCTCGCATCCCGCCTCAACGAGGCACGCGTCGTGATGAACGACATCGACCAGGCGACGACCCGGACGATGGAGACCTTCCTCGCAAGCCCCGCCGCGGCGATGCCCGCCACCAGCGAGCCCGCACCGCTTGCGCCCGACGCGCCGGCATCTCCCCCCCGTGCCGAAGCGCCCGGCGCCGAGGCGCCCGCAAGGAGCCCGGCCTCGTCGGCGACGACGGTCGCCGAGCGCATCCGCAAGGCGGCGCGGGTCGGCGCCGAGCGCCCGCGCGCCGGCGAGCAGACGCCGGCCCAGCCGCCGAGGGCGCAGGATCCCGCCGGAGCCCCTCCGCAACCGATGCCCCCTCGCATCCAGGATGCCGGCTTTCCCCGGATCCATCGGACGCCGGAGGGCGATGCGGCGACCCCCGCCTTCGTCGCCACGACGCCCATAGGTGGCGACGCGCGCCGCAGCGCCACCGCCCGCTACGCCAAGCCGACACCGACGGGTCCGGTGATGATGGTGGTGAAGCCGAGCTCCGACACGACGGAGAGCGAAGAGGGAAACGAAAGTGCCCTTCCCGCCGCCGCTCGCAGCGCGCCGTGGACCCCGCCCAAACCGGCGACGGTGTCGCGCGCCAACGGCCGGGAGAACGCCCCCGCGTCCCGCTCCTTGACCTGGAGCGAACTCGCCAAAGCGGCTCACAACGCCGGCTGACCCCACCCCACCGCCGACCCTCACAACAGGAGAGCTCCGATGTCCGAAGACGAGAGCCCCATCCACGCCTCCGCCACCCCCGGCTCGCAGGAGCCGTCCATCGACACCATCCTGCGCATCCCGGTGGTGATCCAGGTGGTGCTCGGCTCCGCCACGATGCCCGTCGCCAACCTCATGAAGCTCGGCCGCGGCCAGGTGGTCTCCCTCGACCACCGCGTCGGCGAGCCGGTCGACATCGTCGTCAACGGCCGCGTCATCGCCCGCGGCGAGGTCGTGGTGGTCGACGACGATTCCTCCCGGTTCGGCGTGTCGCTGACCGAGATCGTCGGCCCGAACATCGGGGACGATCGCTAACCATGGCACCGGCCCCCGCCCTCCGCCACCGCCCGATGACCAACGTGGAAAAGGTCGCCACCGTTCTCATGACGATGGGTCAGGAGGCGGCGGGCCACGTGATGCGGCACCTCGACCCTCAAGAGCTGCGCACGATCACCCACGCGATGGCCGAGCTGCGCCCCGTCCCGGTGACGCAGGTTGAAAGCCTGGTCGAGGAATTCGTCGAGCAATACGGCCTCGGCACCAACCTCGTGGGCGACACGGCCATGGTCCAGAAGATGCTCGCCGGCATCCTGCCGCCCGATCAGATCGCCGAGATCATCGCCGAGATGGAAGGGCGGGTGAACCAGTCGATCTGGGACCGCATCTCGTCCGTGTCGGAGGGCAGCCTCGTGTCCTACCTTCTCAACGAGCACCCGCAGACCACGGCGCTCGTCTTGTCGAAGCTCCACCCCATCACGTCCGCCAAGGTGATGGGCGAGCTGCCGAAGGACCTGCGCGACGGCATCGCGCGCCGCATGCTCACCTGCAAGGCGGTGGTCGACGACGCCCTCAAGATCGTGGAGAAGGCGCTCCACGAGGACTTCACCGTCAACCTCTCGCTCAACATGGGCGGCGACAGCCATGCCCGCATGGCCGACATCATCAACAAGATGGAGCGCGAGCAGATGGAGGGCGTGCTCGACGGTCTGACCGTGACCCACCCGAAGTCGGCCGAAATCCTGAGGTCGTTGCTCTTCACCTTCGACGACATCGTGAAGCTCAATCCGAAGTCGCTCACCACGCTGTTCGACGCGATCGACAACAGCGACCTCGTGATGGCGCTGAAGGGCACGGAAGCGGGTTTCCGCAACCAGGTCCTCTCCTGCCTCGCCTCGCGGACCCGGCGCATGGTCGAACAGGAGCTCGCCACCGGCGAGGCGGCGACCCAGCGCGAGGTCAACGAAGCCCGCCGCAAGATCACCGACCTCGCCCTCACGATGGGGCAGAAGGGCGAGATCGATCTTGCGACCAGCGACGAGGACGGCGCGCTCGTCCAGTAGCGCGGTCCCGCCCCGTTGGCCTCCAACCACCACGACCGCTCCGTGACGACGTCGCGGAGCGGCCGCCCCGCCGCCCCGTCGGCCCGACGCGACGCCGAAACAGCTCCTGAGGATAGCATGGCGGGTACCACCCTCTCTGCGAAGCAAGGCGAGCGGCGACGCGCTGCGTCCGTCTCCGGCGGACGCATTACCGCCGCGCGACACCGGGGAGCCAGCGCGCGGTGAGCGAGAAACCGGACAGCTCGGAGCGCACGGAAGAGGCCACCCCGAAGAAGATCGAGGACGCGCTCAAGAAGGGGCAAACTCCCTTCTCGCGCGAGGCTCCGGCCTTCGCCTCCCTTCTCGGCATCCTCGTCGTTCTCGGCATCCTGGCGGCGGAGCAGACGCGCGACCTCGTCGCTCACCTCGCCCTCCTCCACGACAACGCCGGCGCCTACCCGCTCAACGACGGGGCCGACGCCACCGCCATCTTCCTCCAGGTCTATCGGGCCTCGGCGATCTTTCTCCTGCCGGTCGTCATCCTGCTCGCGATCTTCGGCGTGGTGGCGGCGCTCGCCCAGTCCTCGCCGCGGATCGTCGCCGAGCGGATCCGGCCCAAGCTCGAGCGCCTCTCGGCGATCGCCGGCGCCAAGCGCATCTTCGGCAGCCAGGGGCTCGCCGAGTTCCTGCGCTCGCTCTTCAAGTTCGCCGTCGTCGGCGCCATCGCCTTCAGCCTCCTCGGCTCCGAGCTGCCCACCCTGGTGCGCGCCGTGTTCGTCGATCCGGCGCTGCTGCCCACGCAGATCCTCGCCATCGCGACGCGCCTGCTCGCGGTGGTGTGCACGGCCACGATCATCCTCGTCGCCGCCGATCTCGTCTGGACCCGCATCAAGTGGCGGCGAGACCTCAAGATGACGCGGCGCGAGGTGAAGGACGAGCTCAAGCAGAGCGAGGGCGACCCGATCCTCAAGGCCCGCATCCGCTCCGCCCAGAAGGACCGATCGCGTCGGCGCATGCTGACGGCGGTGCCCCAGTCCACCGTCGTGATCGCCAACCCCACCCACTACGCCGTCGCCCTCAGCTACACGCGCGACACCGGCGGCGCCCCGCGCCTCGTCGCCAAGGGCATGGACCTCGTCGCCCTCAAGATCCGCGAGATCGCCGAGAAACACCATGTCCCGGTGGTCGAGGATCCGCCTCTTGCACGTGCGCTTTATTACGCTGTCGAAGTAGAGCGCTTCATTCCCGAGGACTTCTATCGGGCCGTCGCGCAGGTGCTCTACCACGTCTACAGCCGCGACGGCGCCGGCGCGTCGCCGTTCCCGCGAGGATCGGCATAACACCTTTTGCGTCAGCCCCGGACAAGCTCGCCCCCTTAGGTTCGAGGCGTTCAGATGACCCAAACCCCGGAGCGTCGGGATCCACCCATGATCGTTGGAGCCACACCAGTCTCGACGGCGAATGCCTCGCCTCTCTACGTGATGGACATCGCCACGCGATACGCCGAATGGGCCGCCGTGCGGCAGGCGGCGATCGCCGGCAACATCGCCAACGCCGACACGCCCAACTACCGGGCCCGCGATATCGAGCCCTTCCATGCAGGGGGCGACCAGACGCGCCTCACCATGAGCGAGACGCGACCCGGCCACATGGCCCCCACCGCGATGGAGGACTATGCGGCCGACGTCACCAAGAGCCGCAGCTGGGACGTGTCCCACTCCGGCAACACCGTCTCGCTCGACGAGCAGCTGATGAAGGCGGACGACACCAAGCGCGGCCATGAGCTGTCGCTCTCGGTGATCGCCACCTTCCACCGCATGCTCCTCGCCTCGGTGTCGTTCCAATGATCGCCGGTGCAGATCCCCTGGCGATGGTCACGCGCGTCGCGGGCGCCGGGCTCGAGGCGCAGTCCTACCGGCTGCGCGTCGTCTCGGAGAACATCGCCAACCACCGCTCCACCTCGGCAACGCCGGGTGGCGACCCCTACCAGCGCAAGACCATCGTGTTCGCCGCCGAGCTCGACCGGGCGATCGGTGCCTGGTCGGTCGACGTCAAGCGCACCTCCCTCGACGGGGCGCCCTTCGTGGTGGAGCACGACCCCCACCACCCGGCCGCCAACGCCGAGGGCGAGGTGAAATATCCGAACGTCAATCTCCTGACCGAAATGGCCGACATGCGTGAGGCCAACCTGTCCTATGAAGCGAACCTGCAGATGATGCGCAGCGCTCGCTCGATGATCTCGATGACCATTGATCTTCTGAGGAGTGGATCATGATGAGCGTGACCGGCATTACCGGCGCCGACGCGGCGCGCACCATGAATGTCAACACCAGCGCGGCCGCCGCCAATGTGGACGATTCGTTCCAGGCGATGTTCGCCAAGGTCAGCGCGGCGGCACGCGACACGCTGCGGACCGGCGAAGCGGCCTCCATCGCCGGCGTTTCCGGCGACACGTCGGTTCAGAACGTGGTGCGCGCCATGATGACGGCGGAACAGCAGCTGCGCGCCGCCATCGCCGTGCGCGACCGCGTGGTCGCCGCCTACCAGGAAGTGAGTCGGATGCAGATCTGACGGCCCGCCGTCCGCCCCGCATCCCACTCCACCGGTCGAGCCGACCCTTTCTCTCGATGTCCCGGCCCCCTAGCGGGCGGCCGAACGATCCCGAATTGCCGCCATAGGAGCGCGCCATGAAGGCTCTTGCGATTGCCGCCACCGGCATGAACGCACAGCAGACGAACCTCGAGGTGATCGCCAACAACGTGGCGAACATCAACACCACCGGCTTCAAGCGCTCCCGCGCCGAGTTCGCTGACCTCATCTACCAGACGAACCGCGCCCAGGGTGTGCCCAATCGTGGCGGTGAGCTGCCGGTGCCCGAAGGCACCCGCATCGGCCTCGGCGTGCGCACGATCGCGGTGCGCCAGCTCCACATGCAGGGAAGCCTGTCGCAGACCTCCAATCCCCTCGACCTCGCGATCAACGGCCACGGCTGGTTCCAGATCACCGGCCCCGACGGCGAAACCCTCTACACCCGCGCCGGCGCCTTCAATCTCGGCCCCAACGGCGAAATCGTCACCCTCGACGGTTACGAGGTGCAGCCGGGGCTGGTGGTCCCCGTCGAGGCGCGCGAGGTCGTCATCAACAAGTCGGGCGAGGTCTACGTCTCCCTGTCGGGCGACGCGGCGCCCCAGCTTCTCGGCCAGATCACCCTCGCCACGTTCGCCAACGATGCCGGCCTCGAAGCCCTCGGCGACAATCTCTTCCGCGAGACCGCCGCTTCCGGCCAGCCCACCGCGGGCTTTCCCGGCGATCTCGGCTTCGGTGTCGTCAACCAAGGCTGGCTCGAAGCCTCGAACGTCGACGCGGTGAAGGAGATCACCGAGCTCATCTCCGCTCAGCGCGCCTACGAAATGAACTCCAAGGTGATCCAGACCGCCGACGACATGGCCGGCGTCATCTCCCAGGGCATCCGCTGATGTCCGGCGCCCGCCTCCCCGACCGCCGCATCGGCCGCGTCGTCGCCGGCCTCGCCGGTGCCGTGCTCCTCGCGCTCGGCTCGGCGGACATGGCCGGCGCCGACACCTCCGGTGGCCTCCTGCCGGTTCCGGTGGAGACCATCGCCCCCGGCGAGCGCATCACGCCCGGCATGCTCACCGAAAAGCACTTCTACTACGACCCCGACCGTCCCCTCTCGGTGATGACCGACCCCACCCTCGCCCTCGGCAAGGAGGCGCGGCGCACTTTGCGGGCGGGCAAGCCGATCCCCCTCAATGCGTTCCGCACGGCCGACCTGGTACGCCGCGGCCGCCCCACCGAAGCGCGCTTCCGCATGGGCAACCTCACCATCACCGCGACGGTTCTGCCCCAGAACGACGGCGGCGCCGGCGATCTCGTACAGGCTCGCAACCTCGATTCCGGTCGCCTCATCTCCGGGATCGTCGGCATGGACGGCGCGATCGAGGTGTCCGGCCGATGAGACCGCGCGCCGCCATCCCGCTCCTCGTCGCCGCGCTCCTGGCGCTGCCCGTCGTCCTCGCGGCCCCTCCGGCGGAGGCGACGCGAATCAAGGACATCACCACCGTCCAGGGCGTGCGCGACAATCAGCTGATCGGCTACGGCCTCGTCATCGGCCTCCAGGGAACGGGCGACACGTTGCGCAACGCCCCCTTCACCGAGCAGGCGCTGAAATCGATGCTCGACCGCATGGGTGTCGCCGTGCGCGGCGTGCCGCTGCGCGCCCAGAACGTCGCCGCCGTAACCGTCACCGCCACGCTGCCCCCCTTCGTGGGCGTCGGCTCGCGCATCGACGTCTCGCTCGGCTCCATCGGCGATGCCACAAGCCTCCAGGGCGGCACCCTCGTCGTCACGCCGCTGACGGGCGGCGACGGCAAGGTCTACGCCGTCGCCCAAGGCCCGGTGCAGGTCTCCGGAATCAACGTGCAGGGCGAAGCGGCGCAGATCACCCAGGGTGTCGCCACCGCCGGCCGCATCCCCAACGGCGCCCTCGTCGAGCGCCGCGTGCCGGGATCCCTGCAGGGTCTCGACACCCTCACGCTCGAGCTCAACAATCCCGACTATCGCACCGCCGCCCGCATCGCCGACGCTGTCAACGCCTACACCGAGAAGCGCTGGGGCCGCCGCATCGCCGCCGAGCGCGACCTGCGTACCGTCGTCCTGCACAAGCCGCAGAATGTGGGTGCCACACGCTTCCTCGCCGAGATCGGCCACCTTGAGGTCACTCCCGACGCCCCCGCCCGCGTGGTGATCGACCAGCGCACCGGCACGGTCGTCATCGGCCAGAACGTGCGCGTCTCCACCGTCGCCCTCGCCCACGGCAACATCACACTGCGCGTCACCGAAGATCCCGTGGTGGTACAGCCCGACCCCTTCTCCTTCGGCGAGACGGTGGTGGAACCGCAGACCACCGTCAGCATCGAAGAGGCCGACGGCAAGCTCGCCATCGTCTCCGGCACCGACCTTCAGACCTTGGTGCACGGCCTCAACCGCATCGGCCTGCGGCCGAGCGACATCATCGCCATCCTCGAAACCATCAAGACCGCCGGTGCCCTTCAAGCGGAGTTGATCGTCCAATGACCCAGCCTCCCCGTCGCCGCCGCGCCCTCCCCGCCCTCATCCTCACCCTTGCGGGTATCGGCCACGTCCTTCCCGTCACCGCGCTCGCCCAGAGCCGCGACGGTGGGGCCGACACCGCGATCGCCTACTGCACCAACCTCGCCGACGAGGCCGCCGACGCGCGCTACCAGCGCAAACTCGCGCGGCTCGAAGAGGTGGAGCGGCAGATCGAGGCGCGCCTCCAGGCGCTCGAGGCCAAGCGGGCGGATTATCAAGCCTGGCTGGAGCGGCGCCAGAAATTCCTCGCCCTCGCCGAGGACAGCCTCGTCAGCATCTACGCCGGCATGCGGCCCGACGCCGCCTCCGCCCAGCTCGCCGCCATGAACGAGCTGCAGGCCGCCGCCCTCATCGCCAAGGTCACGCCGCGCACCGCGAGCGCGATCCTCAACGAGATGGACCCCCAAAAGGCCGCCCGAATCGCCTCCATCATGGCCGGCCTGTCGCGCGTCGAACCGGAGAAAACCGCCGGATGAGATCGCCCCCCGTCCTCTTCGTCTGCGGCCTGTCGCTCGCCGGTTGCGCCGAGGGTCAGCTCCTCGGCACCCCCGCCTTCTCACCCATCGGGGAGGGCCTCGCGGTGACGCGCACGGAGCTGCCGACGGCGATCCCCGTCAACGCCGCCGCCGAGCCCGGCTCCCTCTTCGGCCGCCGCACCCAGGACCTCCTGACCGACGTTCGTGCGAAGAATGTGGGCGACACGGTGACCGTCGAGATCAACCTCGACGACAGCGCCCAATTCGACAACGAGTCGGAGCGCGAGCGCGATTCCCAGACCGACTTCGACTTCTCGATCTTCGGCGCCGGCCGCGGCTTCGACGGCCCGGAAGGGACCGCCGAGGCGGCCGCCAATCTCGGCATCGGCGCCAACTCGCGCTACCGCGGCTCCGGCGCCATCGACCGCTCCGAGCAGCTCCGCCTGCGTGTCGCCGCCGTCGTCACCGAGGTGCTCGCCAACGGCAATCTCATCATCTCCGGCGTCCAGGAAATCCGCGTCAACGACGAGATGCGCGTCCTGCGGCTCGCCGGCATCGTCAACCCGCTCGACGTCACCCGCGCCAACACCGTCGGCTACGAGAAGATCGCCGAAGCGCGCATCTCCTATGGCGGTCGCGGACGTCAGAGCGAAATCCAATCCCCCAACTGGGGTCAGCAGATCTACGACAAAGTGGTGCCCTTCTGATGGACGAAGAAATCGAAGAAGACGCCGCCCCCGAGCCGCAGGAGAAGCCCGGCAAGATGGGCTTCATCCTCGCCCTCGTCGCGATCACCCTCCTCGGAGGCGGCGCCGGGGCAGGGTTCGGCCTCATGCAGGTGAACCAGATCGCCTCCGTCGCCACCAAGCGCGCGAACACCACCCCGACGAAGGCCGACGCCGCCCTCGCCTGGGACGAGAACACCGGCCTCGAACGCCTCAAGCCGGTGATCGTGAACCTCGCCAACCCGGTCGGCACCCGCGTGCGGCTCGACACGGCGATGGTGTTCGACCGGGAGGCGGTCGATGACGTCAAGCACCTCAAGGCGGTGCTCAGCGAAGATCTCCTCGCCTTCCTGCGTACCGTCACCATGAGCGAACTCACCGGCGCCAGCGCCTTCAACCACCTGCGCGACGATCTCAACGAGCGCGTCGAGATCGCCTCCAGCGGCGCCGTCAAGGAACTCATCATCGAGACCATGGTCCTGCAATGACCCAGCCTTCCGAGCGGAGGATGAGCCTCCCTCCCGCGGTGCGCCGCACCGCGATCCTCGCCATGACGGCGGCACCCGTCCTTTTCGCCGCCGGCAGCGCCCTGGCGCAGTCCGGCGGCGAGGGGACATTCGACCTCGCCCGCCTCCTCCCGGCGGGCGAGGGCTCGGCCTCGGCGCGCATCATCCAGTTCATCGCGCTGATCACGGTCCTGTCGCTCGCCCCGGGCCTCCTCATCATGGTGACGAGCTTCACCCGCCTCATCGTCGCTCTCTCGTTCCTGAGGGCCGGTCTCGGGCTCCAGACGACGCCGGCGAACATCGTCGTCATCTCGCTCGCCCTCTTCATGACCTTCTACGTCATGGGCCCCACCTTCGACCGGGCCTGGCAGAACGGGGTGCGCCCGCTCACCGAAGGCGAGATCAGCGAGGAAGAAGCCTACGACAAGATCACCGAACCGTTCCGCGAGTTCATGATCACCCACGTCCGCCCGCGCGATCTGGAGCTCTTCGCCGACCTCGGCGGCATCGCCCCGTCCTCGCCGCAGGTGGTGGAGCTGCGCACCCTCATCCCCGCCTTCATGATCTCCGAGCTGCGCCGAGGCTTCGAAATCGGCTTTCTCATCCTGCTGCCGTTCCTCGTGATCGACCTCATCGTGGCGACCCTCATCATGTCGATGGGCATGATGATGATGCCGCCCACCATCATCGCCCTACCCTTCAAGATCCTCTTCTTCGTCCTGATTGACGGGTGGAACCTCCTGATCGGCTCGCTCGTGCGCTCGTTCAGCTAGGCGAACGCGCGCCCCAGCGGCAATCGCCGCACGACCGGCGGGGGCTCCACCCGCCGACAGGGCGGCGGCGCGCGCCTCTGCCCCAGGCAAGCATCGCGCCCCACATCGGGGGTGCGCAGGTTGGCACGGGCACCGTCCCTCTCGCCCGCCAACGGCATGAGGCCCACTGCAGCGCCATCGGCATGTTTCCCGAACCAGTCTTTGCGTAGAGGAACTACGATGACGAGCCTTCTCACCAACACGTCGGCCATGGTCGCCCTTCAGACCCTCACCGACATCAACCGCAGCCTCAACGAGACCAACAACCGGGTGTCCACCGGTCTGCGGATCGCCAAGGCGCAGGACAGCGCCGCCTACTGGGCCATCGCCACCACCACCGCCTCCGACAACGGCGCCCTCGGCACCGTGCGCGACGCGCTCGCTCTCGGCGAAGCCACGATGGACGTGGTCTACAACGGCCTCGATTCCACCCGAAAGAGCCTTCAGGACATGAAGGAGCTCCTCGTCGCCGCCCGCCAGCCGGGCGTCGATCGCACCAACATCCAGACCCAGATCGACGGCATCATCACCGACATGGCCAACAAGGCCTCGGCCTCGGTCATCAACGAGCAGAACTTCCTCGACGTCGACTCGTCGGCCGCGTCCTACAACGCCACGAAGTCGATCGTCGCCTCGTTCGAGCGCTCGGCGACGGCCATCACCGTGTCCACGATCGACCTCGATATCAGCACGATCTCGCTCTATGACGCCAACGGCAACATCGGCGTCATCGATCAGACCCGCACCTCGGGCGGCACCAGCGTCGCGGTCGACGCTGTCGACATCTCCGCGCTGACGGATTCGGCGGCCGACATCACCACGCTGGAGGAGACGATCGCCATCGTCGACGAGGCGCTGATGGAGGTGATCACCGCCTCGAACCTCGTCGGCACCGTGCTCGCCCGGGCGCAGTCGCAGAACTCGTTCATCTCGGCGCTCATCGATGCCAATGATCGGGCCGTCGGCGCGCTGATCGATGCCAACATGGAGACCGAATCGACGCGCCTCGCCGCCCTGCAGACGCAGCAGCAGCTCGCCGTGGAATCCCTCTCCATCGCCAACACCTCGGCTCAGAACGTCCTCGCCCTCTTCAGGTAAGGCGCTCTCCCACCGCATCGTCGCTCAAGGCCGCCCCCCGGGGCGGCCTTTTTGTTTGCCCGTCCGCAGGCTCACGTCGACGTGATGATGGCTGCTATTCTCCTCTCATGCGGGAACCAAAATGCACTGACCAGCCCCGCACCAGCGCTTGTCGCAAAATCAAGCTCGGATGCAGGCGGACCTGGCGGGCCTCGCACGGCCCCGCCGCCATTGGCATGATGCCCATCTGCAAAGCCCTCGTCGGCATGTCTCCCAGTATTTGCGTAGAGGAACGACGATGACGAGCCTTATTACCCACACGGCAGCGATGGTGGCGCTCCACACGCTGAACGTGATCAGTACGGATCTCAAGACGACCAACAGCCGAGTGTCCACGGGGCTGCGGATCGCGACGGCGCGCGACAGTGCCGCCTACTGGGCGATCGCGACCACCACCCAGTCCGACACCGGCGCCCTCACGACGGTCCAGGATGCGCTCGCCATCGGCCGGGCGACCATCGACGTGGTCTACACCGGGCTCGATTCCACCCGCGAGAGCCTCCAGACCATGAAGGAGCTGCTCGTCGCGGCCCGCCAGCCCGGCGTCGACCGCACCAACGTGCAGACCCAGATCGCCGGCCTGCAGACCGACATGCAGAACAAGGCCGACGCCGCCGTCATCAACGAGCAGAACTTCCTGTCGGTCGATTCGTCCGCCGCCGGCTACAACGCCACCAAGTCGGTGGTCGCCGCCTTCGAGCGTTCGGCGAGCGGCATCGCCATCTCCACCATCGATCTCGACATCTCCAGCATCGCCCTCGTCGACCCCGCCGGCGGCACGGCGGCGGGCCTTCTCGACAAGGACCGCACCGTCGGGGGCACCACCGACAACGTCCTCGCCATCGACATCTCGGCGCTGACGGACTCGGCCGCCGATCTCACCACGCTGGAGGAATATATCGGGATCGTCGATGCCGCCCTCATCGACGTCATCGACGCCTCGAACACCGCCGGCACCGTGCTCGCCCGCACCGATTCGCAGAACGCCTTCATCTCGGCGCTGATCGATGCCAACGCGCGCGCGACGGGAGCGCTGATCGACGCCGACATGGAAGAGGAGTCCACCCGCCTCGCCGCGCTCCAGACCCAGCAGCAGCTCTCGGTGGCCTCGCTGTCCATCGCCAACGCCTCGGCGACGAGCGTGCTCGCCCTCTTCAGCTGATGGGTGCGGCAAGCCCCCACCCCGTCCTGAGACACGTCCCCTGAGGCCGCGCCGCCTGTCCGGTGCGGCCTTCTTGTGCGATCCCTCGCCGGCGACCCCCGTCCCGCCGTCTCGTCCTGCCGTCTCGTCCCGTCGCGCGCTCGGTGAAGCGTCCTGGCTGTTTTCCGCGAGAGCGACGCCATCCGGAGGGTCGCGCAAGCCTCGACCAAGCAGGGCTCCCTATATGCCACCTCGTAGCAGGTTGGTCGGGCGAGCGCCCGCCTCGACGCCGCGTACACATCTGGCGCGAGAACCAAAGGCATGACGCCGTCCTGCCCTGCCGCCCGTCGGCATGTCTTTCAGTAAACCTCAGAGGAAAGACGATGACGAGCCTTCTCACCAACACCGCGGCGATGGTTGCGCTGCAGACGCTCAACCAGATCAACCAGAGCCTGAACACCACCAACAACCGCGTTTCGACGGGTCTGCGCATCGCCAAGGCCCAGGACAGCGCCGCCTACTGGGCCATCGCCACAACGACGGCCTCCGACAACGGCGCGCTGTCGGCGGTGAAGGATGCTCTCGCCCTCGGCCGGTCCACGCTGGACGTCGTGTACAACGGTCTGGAATCCACCCGCGACAGCCTTCAGAAGATGAAGGAGCTCCTGGTGGCCGCTCGCCAGCCCGGCGTCGACCGCACCAACGTGCAGACCCAGATCACCGGCCTGCAGACCGACATGCAGAACAAGGCCGACGCCTCGGTCATCAACGAGCAGAACTTCCTGTCGGTCGATTCGTCCGCCGCCGGCTACAACTCCACCAAGTCCATCGTGGCCTCGTTCGAGCGCTCCGCGGCCGGCATCGCCATCTCCACCGTCGACCTCGACATCAGCACCATCACGCTGATCGACCCGGCGGGCGGCACCGCGGCCGGCATCCTCGACCAGGATCG
>NZ_JAEKJA010000035.1 GCF_016411865.1 Acuticoccus mangrovi
TCCACCAAGTCCATCGTGGCCTCGTTCGAGCGCTCCGCGGCCGGCATCGCCATCTCCACCGTCGACCTCGACATCAGCACCATCACGCTGATCGACCCGGCGGGCGGCACCGCGGCCGGCATCCTCGACCAGGATCGGACCGTGGGTGGCACCACCGACAACGTGCTCGCCATCGACATCTCCGCCCTCACCGATTCGGCGGCCGACATCACCACTCTGGAAGAAATCATCGCCATCGTCGATGCGGCGCTGATGGAGGTGATCTCGGCGTCCAACACGGTCGGCGTGAACCTTGCCCGCGCCGAATCGCAGGAGACCTTCGTCTCCGCGCTGATGGACGCCAACGACCGGGCCGTGGGCGCTCTGATCGACGCCAACATGGAAGAAGAATCCACCCGCCTGCGGGCCCTGCAGACGCAGCAGCAGCTTTCGGTGGAATCGCTCTCCATCGCCAACGCTTCGGCTCAGAACGTCCTCGCCCTCTTCCGCTAAGCGGGTCGGACTTTCCCATCGGCGGCCGCGCTTCCACCCGGAAGCGCGGCCGCTTCGCGTTTGGCGCGCGCCGTCTGAGAGCGCGCCACACCTCGCCGCCACATCTCCGCCGTCGCAGCCGACCTCCACCGCCCTTCCGCCGGTCCGCGGCAAGTTACGGCACAGGTAGTTCGGCGACGATCCCCCCCTGACGGAGGTGCCGCGCGCTCCAAGCGCCGCCCCCACACCGAACGAACCCTTTTCGGATCGCTATGAGGAGGGCCGATGACCGGCCGCGAACACGTCGAGCGGGTGCTCACCAACATGCGAGAGTTGGGCCCGCGTCGCCTGATAGGGCTTGCCGCGATCGCGATTGCCACATTGGCGGCGGTCGGCATCGGGGCAAGCTATTTGGCAAAGCCTCAGCGAGAGGTGCTCTACACCGGCCTCGACCGCGAAGACGTCACCCGCATCGGCGGCGTCCTGGCGGACGCCAACATCCCGTTCGACGTCTCGAGCGACGGTGCGGCCATTCTCGTCAATCACGCCGACACGGCGCCCGCCCGCATGCTGCTCGCTGAAAACGGCCTGCCGCGCAGCCCCAACGCCGGCTACGAGCTGTTCGACGACATGAGCTCCTTCGGCCTCACCTCCTTCATGCAGGAGGTGACGCGGGTGCGTGCCCTCGAAGGCGAGCTCGCCCGCACCATCCAGAGCATGCAAGGCGTCACCGCCGCCCGCGTCCATCTCGTGATGTCGGACCGTGGCTCCTTCCGCTCCCAGCAGCGCCCCGCCTCCGCCTCCGTCGTCATCCGCACCGACGGGGCGAAGGGCGATGCGTCCGCCGAGGCGATCCGCCAACTCGTCGCCGGCGCGATCCCACAGATGGAGATCGGCGGGGTGACCGTGCTCGACACGCGCGGCGCCGTGCTCGCCTCCGGCGACGACCCGGCCAACCAGTCAACCGGCCGCCTGTCGCGTCTACAGAAGGAGACCAACGCCAGCCTCGAAGAGCAGATCCGCAAGACGCTGGTGCCCTTCCTGGGGGTGCAGAACTTCACCGTCAGCGTCACCTCTCGCCTCAACATCGACAAGACCACCGAGAACGAGACGATCTTCGACCCGAACTCGCGCGTGGAGCGGTCGGTGCGCACGGTCAAGGAAGAGCAGTCGGCCCGCAACAGCGCCGTCGATCAGCCGGTGACGGTGCAGCAGAACATCCCGCAGGAAGAGCTGCCGACGGCCGACGGCACCGACTCCACCCAGGACTCGGAACGCCGCGAGGAGCTCACCAACTACGAGATCTCGACGCGCGTGGTGGAGCGGGTGCGCGACGGCTTCGCGGTCGAAAAGCTCTCTGTCGCGGTTCTCGTCAACCACGACCGGCTGGCCGCCACCGCCGAGACGGAGGGGGGGCCGACGATCGAGACCCAGCTCGTCGACATCGAGGCCTTGGTACGCACCGCCGCCGGCTTCTCCGCCGACCGGGGGGACGAGCTCAAGGTCGCGACGATCCCCTTCGCCCCCGAGCACGACAAGCTCGATCCGCTCCCCTCCGAAGGCTTCCTTGCGATGCTGAGCCGGCAGCTCGGCACGGTGGTGAACGCCGGCATCGTCCTCATCGTCGCCGTGCTTCTCATCTGGTTCGGCCTGCGGCCCGCGGTGCGCGCCCTCACCGCCCAGCCCGCGAGCGGCACGATGACCGACCTCATCGCCGCGCAAGCCGCCGCCGATAACGATCAGGAGGAAGAGCCCGAGCGCAACGTAATCGAGGACCTCAAGGCCAAGCTTCACAAATCCCCGCAGAAACGACTGGAGCAGCTGGTGGACTACGACGCCGAGAAAGCCGCGAGCCTGTTGAAGCAATGGCTCCTGCAAGGTGAGCGCGCCTGATGCGCCGCTTCGCCGACACCCTCCCGACGCTGCGCGATCCTGCGGCTTCCCCTTCGCTCACGCCCGAGCCCGGCTTTACCCCCGCAGTGATCGCCCGTGCGTTCGGGCCCCGCCCACTGCCCGGCGGCGATCCGGTCACGGCCGAAACGGTGGGAGGCACGCTGGAGCGCGCCTTCGCCCGGCTCGACCGGGGCGGACCGGTCGCGCCTGGCGGGTCGGCCAGCCCCCGCCTCGCCTTCCCCGGCGCGGGCGAAGTGCCGCCCGTCGCCCCTTCCCGGCGCACCTCGCCCATTCCTCCCCTCGACGGTGCGGCGAGCGCGCCGGACGACCGGCTCGCCCAGGCGGTCGCCGCCGCCCAGAAGGAAGCGGAGGCCCAAAAGAGCGCTGCGATGGAGACGGTTCGCGAGGTGGAGCGCCGCACCGCCAAGCGTGCCCTGGAGGAGGCGCGGGCCGCCTGGTGCCGGGAGGAGGCGGAGGTGATCCACGGCCGCATCGAGCCACTGTTCGAGGCGCTTCACCGCCGCCTGTCCGACGCTTTCGGCGCCGCCCTCGCCCCGATCGCCGAGACCGCCATCCGCGATGCCGCCCTGCGGCGCTTCGCGAGCGTGCTCGACGACCTCATCGGCCCGGAGGCGGCCGAGCCCGCCGTCACCATCAAGGGGCCAGCCGACCTCCTCGACGCGCTGCGCAGCCGCTTCGGCGAGCGCGCCGGCGTCAATTTCATCGAGGAGACCACCGTCGAACTGTCGGTGGACGTCGGCGACACACGCCTCGAGACCGTCGTCGGCGCTTGGGCGGACGATCTTGCCACCTCAGTGAGTGCACGCGATGTCCAATGAGATCATCGTCCTCAAGCGGGTCGAGGAAGTCGCCGAAGCGAAGAAAGGCGGGGTGTGGAAGATCGCCCATGCCGACTTCATGACGGCGATGATGGCCTTCTTCCTCATCATGTGGCTCGTCAACGCCACCGACGAGGAAATCAAGAAGTCGATCGCCAACTACTTCAATCCGATGAACCTGATGGATGCGCCGAGCGACCGGCGCGGTATCATGGATCCGGACAAGGACACCCGCCCTCCCGCGAGTGGCGACGAGGCCGGCAAGACCGCCGGCGAGCGCCCGCTCGGCTCCGACACGCCCGGCGAAGGGGGCGGTGCCGGAGGCGGCGGCAACGTCGAGGAAGGCAATCAGAACAAGATGGAGTCGGCCGGCATCTTGGAACAGACCGACGGTGCGGAGTTCGACGACCCCTATGCGGTGCTCGCCTCCTCCGCCGTCGATCTGTCGCCGGAGGATCCGGTCTCGATCGACGTGCCGGATTCCACCCTCGGCACCACCGGAACCACGAGCACTTCCGACGCGATGCGCGATCCCTTCGATCCCGCCTACTGGCAGACGACGTCGACGCGCGCCGCCCAGTCGCTCCGGCCCGGCCCCAGCGAAACCGCCGACGTCCTGCCCCCCGACTCCGCGATCGACGCGGCGGACCGCCGCCCCACCGAGGTCCAGCCCTCCGGCCACCCCGCCCCCGCCTCGACCACGGCCGCGGCGGACAGCGCAAACGCGGCTCCGCCCGCAAGCCGTGCCCCGAGCGACACTGCGGGCGACGTCGGCCCGCACTCCAGCGTCGCCGAAGCCGTGCTCGCAGCTTTCGGCGACGCGCCCGAGACGGACGCCACCGATACGGCCGTGGCGACGGTGCCCACCCCCTCGCCCGACGCCGGCGGCAGCGTCGCCGCGGCCCGCCCCGACCCCGTGGCGGAGGCGGCCAACGAGCTGCGCAGCGCACTTGCGGGGGTCGCCGCCGACGTCGACGTCGCGCCAGGCGACACCACGGTGGCGATTTCCGTCACCGACGATGCCGCCTTCTCGATGTTCCCCATCGGGTCGTCAGCGCCGACTGCCGAGGCGGTGCGCCTCTTCGCCCGCGTCGCCGAGGTCCTGTCGCAGCGTCGCGGCCGCGTGGTGGTGCGCGGCCATACCGATGCCCGCCCCTTCCGCGCCGGCCGGTCGGACAACTGGGTGCTGTCCTTCGAGCGCGCTCACGCCACCAAGGAGGCGCTCGTCGCCAACGGCATCGACGAGAGCCGCATCGCCCGCGTCGAGGGTCTCGCCGATCGCCAGCCGACGCGCCCCGACGACCCACTCGCCGACGAGAACCGACGCATCGAGATCCTCTACGAACCGGACAGCGAGGCGCTCTGATGTCCGCCGACCTCCGCCCCCCGCGCTCCGCTCCCCGCCACCCGGTCCGCCCTGGGACGACGACGCTTTCCCTGGCGTCGTCTCTCCTTGCCGGCACGCTCCTCTGCCTGCTGCCGATCCCCACGCGCTCCGATCCGGCCCCGGTTCCGGTGCAGCGGCCGACCGCCGATCCCGAGCGGCACCTCGCCCTCAACATTCCGGCCCGTCCGCTGAGCCCCGGCCCCGTCATCGCGCGACCGCTGCGCCCGCAGAGCCACGAGCTCACGCGGGAAGACCGCCGCCTGCTCGATCCCGCGATCCGCACCGCCTACATCGATGCCGACGAGCTTCTCGCCCGCATCGGTCCGCCCTCACGCGCAGAGGCGAGCTTCGAGGCCGACTTTTCGATCGACGCCCCGTCCCGTCGCTCGCGCCGCGGCCCGCCCCGGCCGGACACGCGCAACGAGATGCTGCGTCTCCTGGCGGACCCGCCCGCGTCAGAACGCTCTACGGACGCCGAGATCACACCGGAATCCGCCACGGCCGCGGAGTCCGATCGGCCGACAGTGGTCGCCGAAGCCGAGACCCGGCCCGCGCGCCGACGACCGTCTGTGAGCACCGTCCCGGTGCCGACGCCCTCGCCACGGCGGCGCGCCGCCCCCTCCGAGGAGGCCGCGCCGGAAGAGCCCCTTTCGCGCGTCGCCTCCCTCGCACCGTCGTCGCTGACCGACGCGGTCGAGGTCGACGTCGCCGCCACGACCACGGAGACCTCCACATCGCCGAGCGCGAGCGAGACGTCAGACGACACGCCCGCCTCGGAGAGAGGCGCGGAGAGCACCGCCGCCGCGGCGAACGGCACCGCCCCCCCGAAAGGTCTACCGCGCCCGCATCCGCGCCGAGCCACCGAAAAAACCGCCAAGGACGCCGCACCAGCCGCAGCGCCGGAACCCAGTGAAACGCCACCCGAGCCCGAGACCTCGGCCCCGGCGACACCCGAGACCACCCCCGACGAGGCCTCGACCCACCCCACAGGCTCGCCCGGCGGCGCCGGCACACCCGCAACCCCCGCCACCCATCCAGCCGAGGCCGATGCGGCAGCGCTCCCACCCACCGACGAGCCTGCCGCCGCGACCGAGCCGACCGATCCGCAGGATGCGGTCGATCCGACCCCCGCGGTGGCGACAGACGCTCCTCCGTCTTCCCCGGCCACACCTCCCGCCCCCGCCGACGGTCACGGCGACGGCAGCCCCCAGCACGGCGAAGCGGACACGCATCCGAGCGAATCTCATCCCAGCCGAGCGCATCCCGATGAGGCGGATCCCGCGACGGAAGCCGAAGGCCATCACGACGCGGCGGAGGCCGAGCGGGACGAGACCGGCGAGCCCGCCACCGCCGAGGCACCACCGGTGGTGCTGCCGCCCGGACCCGACCCCGCGGCCTTGGTGCGGATGCTCACCGCCCTGCAGGACGACGTTGCGCGCGGCTCGGGGGCCGCATTCAAGGCCCAGAGCATCCTCGCCCGACGGATCGCCGAACGCTTCCTCGCGGCCCATCCCAGCGAGTGGTCGGAGCCTCGCAACACGCGTGCGCTGATCATCTACGCCCTCTCCGGCGGCAATCCGGCCGTGGTGCGCAAGGTGCAATCGAGCGCGGAGCTGCCCAGTCCCTACGACGAGATGCTCGCCGGCGCGCTCGCCTACCTCGAAGGTCGCGCCAAGGACTCCAAGCGCCACTTCGAAACACTGCGCCTGGAGGATCTCGACGCCAGCATCCGCGGCGCCCTGCTCCTCGCCTACGCGGCCATCACCGTGGGCGACGACGCCGCGGCGGCGCGCGAGCTCCTCGACAAGGCGCGCATCGCCGCCCCCGGCACCCTGGTGGAAGAGGCTGCCCTTCGCCGGGCGATCCTGATCGCCGCCGAAAAGAACAATCTCGCCGACTTCCAGCGCATGGTGAGCCGCTATCTGCGGAAATACCGCGCCTCGATCTACGCCGGCAACTTCCGCCGACGTCTCGCCGCCGCCCTCACCCGCATGAGCTTCATCGACGAGCCGGCCGCCTTTGTGCGGCTCGAAACGATGCTCGAGCCCATGACGGTCGCCGGACGCCAGGAGCTCTACCTTCTCCTCGCCCGCGCGGCCGTGGAGAACGGCAATCGCCTCGCCGCCGAGATCGCCGCCCAGCGGGTTCAGGAAACGGCACCGCCCGGCGAGCTCGACCACCGGCGCGCCCGCCTCTATGAAGCCGCCGCCCAGGTCGTCGACCCGGAGCGCTTCGCCGGAGCGGTCGCGACCCTGAACAGCCTCGACGCCGCGACGTTGCCCGAGGACGACCGCGCCCTCCTGCGCGCCGCGCTCAGCCTTTCGAGCACCGTGACCGATCTGCCGATCCCCGAAGCGATCGCCTCGCTCGGTCCGGACGCGGAGCTCGCCCCCGACAGCGCGACGGAAAGCACCGCCGATCCCTTTGCAGAGATCGCGGCGATGGAAGGGCGCGTCGCCGCCGCGCTCGCCGCTGTCGATACCCTCCTGGAGGACACCCCATGACCCGCGTCCCACCCCATCCGTCCGCCCCGCCGGCTGCGAACACCCAAATCGCCGCGCCCCCCTCCCAGGCCGCGGCACCGGGGTTCGCTCACATGCTGGAGGACGCCCTCCTCGCCGCCCAGCGCGCCCTCGGGCTGAAGCCCCCGGCCGAGGCGACCCCGTTCCACGCCGAGGCGGCCGGAGCAGCGGAGCGGCAAGCGCCTTCCGCCCCGCCCGAGCCGGTCAACGCCTTGGCCCGCGCGCTCGCCGCCCTCGCCGCCAACCCCCGCGGCGATGCGCAAGTCGCATCGGACGAGGCGGGCCGATCCGCCCATCCCCTGCCGACCGAGACGCCGACGACCGCCTCGCCCGCCCCATCGTCCGCCGCGGCAAGAAACGCACGGACCGCCGATACGGCGACGGCGACCATCCTGCCCGTCGCGAGCCCCCTGCCTCTCACGACACCCCCGGCGACGCTCAGCGCCGACAACGACGCCGCGCCGACACCACCGCCGGTGCCCGCCGTGCCAGAAGAGGTCGTGCCGCAAGCGGCCACGATGCCGACACCTCCGACCGCGCCGAACGTCCTCGCCACGGCCACGCCCCCCGAGACGCCACAGCCGGCGCCAGCCGAAGCCACCGCCGCGTCGCCAAAGGGAGCGACCGCGCACACTGTGGCCGAAAAGGTTGCCGCGACCCGGACGCCCCTACCGCCGCCCTCGAACGATCGGCACCCCGACCCACAAACCGGTCACGCCGCCCCCCGACAGGCAATCCCAACGATGCCGGCTCCCCCCGCCGCCATCGAGGCACCGGCGGCCCCCAGCGCGATTCCTTCGCCCGACGGGCCCGAAGTCACCGCACCGCGGACCATAGCCGACGCCGCGCGAACCCAGACCGCCTTGCCCGCCGCTGCGACGCACCAACCCGATCCACGCCGCGTCCAGCCGATTCAGCCGAACCGCGAAGAGCGCAGCCGCGACCTCGGCGGCGGGCCCCGGGTGGTCCGGCAGGAAACTCACTTCGCTCCGGTGATGCGCCGCGACCCCGTGGAGGGGCCCATCCTGCGTACGTCCGGTGGCAGCGCCGGCGAGCGCCCTGCCCTACCGCAGAGCCTGCCCGAGCCGAACCTCGTCATCGATAGTCTGAAACGGGCACTGAGCGGCCTCGCCAAGAGCTTCGGCACGCCGATCGACGTCGCCTCGCCCGCCCCCTCCGCCGTCCAGTCCACCAGCCCCGCGGCGCCGCCGCCCGCCCCGTCCTCCACCACCGCCGCGCCGGCCCCGACGCCCACCCCCGACGGTCCGGTACGCATCATCGAACTGCAGCTCCAGCCGGCCTCACTCGGCACGCTCACGGTGACGATGCGCCTCTCGCCCGTGGGCCTGCGCGTGACGCTTTCGGCCAACTCCCGCGAAACCGCGCAGCGGCTCACCGAGGAACGCAGTGAGCTCACCGAAGCGATCCGCCGCGCCGGCTATGCCGGAGTGGAGGTGAGCGTGGAAGAAGCGAGCGCCGCCCAGTCCCACGGCGGCGACACCTTCACCGACACCGGCGGCAGCAGCGGCGGCCGGGACGAGAGCCATCGCGGCACCGAACCGCCTATCTCGGCGATCCTGTCCAGCGCGGAGGACGCGGCCCGCTCCGGGCGCCCGTTCACGGTCTGACGGGAACCGCCGATGCCGCCCGAGACGCCACGGCGCATCGGCCGCGCACCAACCCCATTGCAGATCGGCGTGGCCTCGGCGAGGCTTAGGGGACCCACATGATCTCGGAGCGGTGCATTGGAAGCCCTGTTCATTGGCCACGCCTACATCGACATCACCTTCCTCGCCGAATCGCTGCCGACCGGCGATGACAAGACCATCGCCGACGACTACGCCGTCGCCTTCGGCGGCAACGCCACCACCGCCGCCTTCTGCGCCGCCAAGCTCGGCCTCAAGTGCGACCTCCTCTGCCAGCAGGCGGACGACTGGCTTGCCCGGATGTTCCTCGAAATGGCGTCTCGCGCGGGCGTCTCGGTGCACGGCCGCAAGGTGGCCGAGTCGAGCCTCTCCTTCATCATGCCGAAGGACGGCAAGCGGGCGATCGTGCGCTGCCGCGACGACCACTTTCGCCACCCCTTCCCCGTCCTCAACCTCGACGGTTGCCGCGGCCTCCACGTCGACGGCCACATGGCCGACGCCGCGCTCCACTACGCCAAGGCCTGCCGCGAAGCGGGGCTCCTGACCTCGCTCGACGGCGGCTCCGCTCGGGCCGGCACCGACGAGCTGCTCGAATATATCGACGTGGCGGTGATCTCGGAGCGGATGTGCGAACAGATGCAGCTGAACCCGCTCGCCATGCTCGCCTACCTGCGCAGCAAGGGTTGCAAGGTGGGCGCCGTGACGCTCGGCGAACGCGGCCTCGTCTGGTACGAGAACGGCGCCGACGCCCAGACGATGCCGTCCCTCCAGGTCCCGAGCGACAAGGTGATCGACACCTCCGGCGCCGGCGACGTCTTCCACGGCGCCTACTTCTATTCCGCCGTCACCCACCCGGAGCTCAGCTGGTCGCAGCACTTCGCCTTCGCCCGCGCCGCCTCCGCCTTCGCCGTGCAACACCTTGGCAACGAAGCGTCCTTGCCGACGTTGGAGGACATCGCCCACATCCGCGATACCTTGCCCGAGGCCGCCTAGGGAAAGGCCGCTCGCCCGCGAAACCGGCCGATTCCGGGGGCCTTCCAGCTTCGCTCCAGTCACTCGCACTAATTGTCGGCAGGACGAACGTACCGCCAGCCGACGGTGCCGCCTCTGGAGTATTGCGATGACCACGACGTTCTTCGAGAAGGCCCTCAGTCGTGCCGAACGGACCGACCTCATGCGGGCCGCCGGCGCTGCCGACGCCGTTCTCATCGTATCGACCGGCGACGAAGTCCGCCACGCCAACGAGCAGTTTCTCAAGATCGTCGGCTTCAGCGCCGGCGACATCGTCGGCAAGTCCGCCTCCCGCCTGATCCAGCACGGCCCGGGCGAGAGCAGCCGGATGGTCGACGAGACCATCACGCGCGCGCTGAAGGCGGGAAAGCCCTACCATGCCGTGCGCCGTCTGCGGTCCAAGGACGGCGGGGAGCGCTTCGTCGACGCCCGCTTCTATCTCGTCGGCTCGTCCGACCGCTCGCGCAACACCGTGATCATCAGCTGCATCGACGTGACGGACAGCTTCCAGCAGTCCGACAATCGACGCATCCAGCTCGACACCGTCGACAAGCTCTATGCCATCATCGAGTTCGACTTCGACAGCAAGATCCTCAGCGTCAACGACAATTTCTGCCAGACGATGCGCTACCGCCGCGACGAGCTGATCGGCCGGTCGCACCGCATCTTCCTCGACCAAACCATCATGACCGACGACGAATACCGTCAGTTCTGGAAGGAGCTCAAGGAAGGCCGGGCCCACACCGACGAGTTCAAGCGGCTGCGCAAGGACGGCACGCCGGTCTATCTCCAGGCGACCTATTCGCGCGTGCTCGACGCGGGCGGCCGCCCCTGCAAGGTCATCAAGATCGCGGTCGACATCACCGAGCGCGTCCTCGCCCGCAAGAAGGCGGAAGAGGTCGCCGGGCTCATCGACGACAAGCTGCAGAAGATCGCGGGCGCCGTCGCCAACGCCAACGAGCGCTCCACCACCGCCTCCAGCGCCGCCTCGCAGACGACGGCGACGGTCGAGCACGCCACGAGCGCCGTTCAGGAGTTCGAGGTCGCCGCCCAGCGCATCGCCGACACGATGGTGCAGTCCCGCCAGGCCGTTGGCAACGTGCTGCGCGAGACGGAGACCGCGGACAAGCACATCTCCCAGCTCAGCGACGCGGCGAGCTCGATGACCTCGATCGTGGAGATCATCCAGAAGGTGGCGGGTCAGATCAATCTCCTCGCCCTCAACGCGACCATCGAGGCCGCCCGCGCCGGCGAATCGGGCAAGGGCTTCGCCGTGGTGGCGGCCGAGGTGAAGTCGCTCGCCGACCAAGTAGAGAAATCGACCAACCAGATCAGCGCCGACATCGAGCGCGTGCAGTCGGTCTCCGGCGACGTAGTGAACGCGCTGCGGCACATCGTCGATTCGCTCACCTCGGTGCAGGAGAGCGTGAACGTCGCCGCCGATGCCGTGGAATCGCAGACCACCACCGCCCGCGACATCGCCTCCGGCATGCGGCAGGCGGCCGCCTCGGTGCGCGAGATCGACCAGAATCTCGGCCAGATCAGCCTCGCGATCGCCGATGCCGACGGCTCGGCCCGCGAGGGAAGCAGTATGTACCGCAGCCTGCAGGCGGCCGCGCTGCACTGATCGCGACGCCCGCTCTGCGCTTCCGCCCGCTACCAGACGTCGCTCGGCGCCGCGCCGCCGGCGACTTCCGCAAGGCGCCGGCGGGTGGCCGCCGACAGCCCCTCCGGCAAAGCGTCGAGCGGGGCGAGCCGCACTTCCGCGATCTCGGTCGCCTGCGGCCGCAACGCCGCCGCATCGAGCGGTGGATGATCGCGCGCCACGAACAGCGCCACATGGTCGCGCTGGGCCATCCCCCGGTTGAAATAGAGGCCGAAGAACTCAGGCGGCGTGGCAAGCGCAAGGCCGGTCTCCTCGCGCAACTCGCGCATCGCGCCCTCCCGCGCCGTCTCCCCGGGATCCACACCCCCTCCTGGAAAGTGCCAGCCCGTGATGTAGGTGTGACGGACGAGGAGCACGCGTCGATCGGCATCGACCACCATGCACCGCACGCCGAAGGTGACGGGTGGGCGCACCAGCGCCCGCAACCGCCAGATGAGCTGCCCGGTGATGCTGGCCACGCGCGCGCCTCAGCCCTGAAGGAGCGGCCGGAGTGGAGCGCTCGCCCCCACCGGCCCCCCGCCGAAGGATCGTGATCTGTGACGCGTTATCGCCTGGCCCATCTCTCCGACCCCCATCTCGCGCCGCTGCCTCGGCCGTCGCCCCAAGCGCTGATGTCGAAGCGTATTTTCGGCTATCTCAACTGGGTCAAGAACCGGAACACCGCCCTCGGCCGCACGATCCTCGATCGGCTGGTGGCGGACATGAAGTCGCGTGCCCCCGACCACATCGCCGTGACCGGGGACCTCGTCAACATCGCCCTCGACGAAGAATTCGACAACGCCGCCGATTGGCTCGCCTCGCTCGGCGACCCGGCCGACGTGACGATGGTGCCCGGCAATCACGACGCTTACGTTCCCGGAGCGGCCAAGAAGGCCACCGCCCGCTGGGCCCCCTTCATCGACGGCGACGTGACGAGAGGCTTTCCGCTCTGCCGCCGGCGCGGTCCGATCGTGCTGATCGGCGTCTCCACCGCGGTCGCCACGCCCCCGCTGATCGCGAGCGGCCGGGTCGGTCCGGTGCAGCTCTCCTCCCTCGCCGCCCTCCTCGACCGCCACGACGACGCCTACAAGGTGGTGATGATCCACCACCCGCCGGACGCGAGCCTCGCCTCCGGCAGCCGCGGCCTCACCGACGATCAGGCCGTGCGCGACGTGCTCGCGGCGGGCTGCGCGGACCTCGTCCTGCACGGCCACACCCACAAGCCTTCGCTGCGATATTTGGAGACCGCGCGCGGACGGGCGGCCATCGTGGGTGTCCCGTCCGCCTCCTCCGACGGATCGCATCACCCGCTGGCAAGCTACGCGCTGATCGACATCGACAGCCGCCAGAACACCGTGCGCCTCACCCGCCGGGGCCTCGAAAGCGCCGACGGACCTTTCAAGACGCTGAGCACAGAAGATCTCGCGCCGACGCCCGCCGTCGTGTAAGAGACGGGCGTCGGCGCGCTGCGAAGGACGCGTCAGGCCCGGTAGTGCTGCACCTTGGTGGCGCGCAACCCGGCAAGGCCGTGTCGATCGATGAGGGCGTTCCACGACAGGAATTCCTCGATGGTGAGGCGATAGCGCTCGCACGCCTCGTCGATCGACAGGAGCCCACCGCGGACCGCCGCTACAACCTCCGCCTTCCTGCGGATCACCCACCGCTTGGTGTCGGAGGGCGGCAGATCGGCGAGGGTCAGCGGTGTCCCGTCGGGTCCGATGACATAGCGATAGCGGGGTTGTGGATACTCAGACATGAGGTACTCGAACAAAACGCAACTCTCATCTGATGTTAAAGACCGGAGCCGCTTAACGCATACCTAACTGCTCCGTCCGTTGCCGCGGCGAGGGTTTGTGCTTAGCTAACGTCTGTCATGCATTCGATCGTATCTCATACCACCAACAGCCTCGGCCTGCCGGGGGCGCCCGAGGACCACCGCGTCGTCGTGGCGATGTCGGGCGGCGTCGATTCGTCCGTGGTGGCCGGCCTCCTCGCCCGCGAGGGTTTTGAGGTCGTGGGCATGACGCTGCAGCTCTACGATCATGGTGCGGCCGTGGGTCGCAAGGGGGCCTGCTGCGCCGGCAGCGACATCCACGATGCCCGCCTCGTCGCCGAGCGGCTCGCGATCCCCCACTACGTGCTCGACTACGAAAGCCGCTTCCACGAGGACGTGATCGAAGCCTTTGCCGATGCCTACGTGCGCGGCGAGACGCCCGTCCCCTGCATCGCCTGCAATCAGACCGTCAAGTTCACCGACCTGATGGCCGCCTCGCGGACCCTCGGCGCCTCGGCGCTCGCGACGGGCCACTATGTGTCGAGCCGCGTGGTCGACGGTCGCCGCCACCTCTTCCGCCCGCACGACGAACGGCGCGACCAGAGCTATTTCCTCTTCGCCACCACCCCCGAGCAGCTCGACTATGTGCGCTTCCCCCTCGGCGACATGCCGAAGGAGCGGGTGCGCGAGCTCGCCGCCGAGATGGGGCTCGTGGTCGCCGACAAGGCCGACAGTCAGGATATCTGCTTCGTCCCCGACGGCCGTTACGACCGCATGGTCGCCGCGATGCGCCCCGAAGCGACCCGCGAGGGCGATATCCGCCATATCGACGGTCGCATCCTCGGCCGTCACAAGGGCGTGATTCGCTATACGGTCGGCCAGCGCCGCGGCCTCAACATCGCCCTCGGCGAACCGCTCTTCGTGGTGCGCATCGACGCCGAGCGCAACGAGGTGATCGTCGGCCCGCGCGAGGCGCTCAAGACGCGCCGCGTCAAGCTGCGTGACACCAACTGGCTCGGCCGTCCCCTCGCCGAGGGCGAGAGCCGCACCGTGTTTGCCCGCGTGCGCTCCACCCGGCCGCCCAAGCCGGGCCGCGTCCGCCGCAGCACCGACGGTCTCGAGGTCGACCTTCTCGACGGCGAAGAGGGCGTCGCCCCCGGCCAGGCCTGCGTCCTCTACGCCACCGACGGTCCCGGCGCGGAGGTGCTCGGCGGCGGCTTCATCCAGAAATCGGCCGTCGCCCCTCCCGCCACCCTCGCCGTCGCCTGATCGTTCACCAACCGGGTCTATCCATGTCTTCACCCGCACCGTCGTCCCGCACCGTCGAAGGCCGGGACGTCAAGTCCGCCTACGCCCGCTGGGCGCCGATCTACGAGATCATCGCCACCCCCACGGTGCCGGCGCGCAAGATCGCGGCGAAGCGGGTGAACGCCATCGGCGGACGCTTCCTCGAGGCGGGCGTGGGCTCCGGCTCCGCCCTCCCCCTCTACGACCCGTCGGTGTCCCTCGTCGGCGTCGACCTCTCCCACGACATGCTGAAGATCGCCCGCGAGCGCGTCGCCAAGGGGCTGCCCAACGTGGAGGCCATCGTCGAGATGGACCTCATGTCGCTCGCCTTCGCCGACGCCTCCTTCGACGGCGTGGTGTGCATGTTCACCATCACCGCCGTGCCCGACGCGAATAAGGTGATGCGCGAGTTCGCCCGCGTGGTGAAGCCGGGCGGCGTGGTGATGATCGCGAGCCACTTCGAAGCCCGCCGCGGCCCCTGGCAGGTCACCGACCGGATCCTGACGCCGTTCTCCAAGCGCCTGGGCTGGAACCCGTCGATGCCCATCGACGGCGTCCTCGACGTCCCGGGGCTGACGCTTGAGAGCGAGGAGCAGCTTCCCCCGGTCGGCCTCATCACCTTGTTGGTGTTTCGACGAGACGCTTGACACCGAGGCCCCACTCGCCATTTATGCGGCCCGCGGGGCGGAGTAGCTCAGTTGGTTAGAGCAGCGGAATCATAATCCGCGTGTCGGGGGTTCGAGTCCCTCCTCCGCTACCAACTAAACCCCAGGAAATTCAAAGTAGTAGCGAGCTCGCTGCCATCTCGCCACCAGATTTCATGTTGCATCGTGTTGCGCCTGACTTCCGCGGATTTCCTAGGTTTTCTCGTGAGCCCCGGCGGCGCCATGCAACATGAACGCGACATAAGGCACGCTCTAGATGGCTGATTTGGGTTGAGCCTATCCCAGTCGTATCCTTGATGCCGTTGCTGCAAATGCCAGAGGTGTTGCCGCCGCTGGAAAACTGACCCGGTCGCCGACTGA
>NZ_JAEKJA010000036.1 GCF_016411865.1 Acuticoccus mangrovi
ATCATCATCCGATGGTGGTGCTGATTGAGTCCGGAGCCTAGCGCAGCGGGGCGATCATGGCGAGGAGATCGGTGGTGGGGCGCACGTCGCCGAAGATGCGGTAGAAGGTGGCGAGGCTCGCCTCGTGCAGGCCGTGGGCGTGGCCGGCGAGGGCGTCCGACACCATGACCACCCGATAGCCGAGCTCCACCGCGTCGCGGGCGGAGGATTCGCAGCACACGTTGGTGACCGTCCCGGCGATCAGCACCGTGTCGATGCCACGCTCGCGCAGCTGGTCGGAAAGATCGCACTTGCCGGGGAAGAAGGCGCTGGCGCCGGTCTTCGCGGCGTGGATGTCGCCGGGCCGCACGTCGAGCTCGTGCCAGAGGGCGGCGCGCGGATCGCTCGGCCGGGCCGCTTTGGCAAAGAGCGCGGCGCGGGCCTCGCCGACGATGGCGACAAGCCGGTCGTCCCGCCGCGGGGCCGGGGCCGCCGTGACCCAGGCGACGTCGCCGCCCGCCCGCCGCAGCGCCGCCGCGAGCGCGTTGATCGGGCCGACGATGGTCCGGCATCCGGGGTCCGCCTCCACCGAGGCGCGCATCATGTCGACCACCACGAGGGCGGCGCGGTGGGGAGCGATGTCCGGAAAGGCGTGGAGCCTGCCGCGCCGCGCCACGACCTTGGCGACGATGCGCTCGTTGATGCCGCTCGGGTGCCGGAGGTCGACGATGGTCGCGGTCATCAGGTCAGTCCCCTCTACTGAACATAGTAGGAACATAACGGGAGATGCTCCCCCGAATCAAGGCAAACACACCGACGAGAGGCGGCGGGAGAGAAAGATCTCGCCACCCGCGGTCCTCGCCCCCGGCCGCCCCGCGGACGGTCGGGGGCGGGAGGCTACTCGGCGCCCTTCGCGGCAGCGGCCTTCTTGGTGGGGCTCTTCGCCTTCGTCGTCTTGGCGGCGTCGCCCGAGGCTGCCTTGGTGGTCTTGCCGGCGGCCTTGGTCGCCGTCTTCGCCGCCGTCTTCGCCGCGGTCTTGCCGCCGCTCTTCGCGGTGGTCTTTGACGTGGTCTTGGCCTTGGTCGATCGCGCCGCGGTCTTACCCTTCGCCGCCTTGCCGCCCTTCGCCTCGATGAGCTTCAGCGCGTCCTCGAGGGTGATCGTCTGCGGATCGGTGCCCTTCGGCAGCGTGGCGTTGACCTTGCCGTGGTTGACGTAGGGGCCGTAGCGGCCTTCGCGCACCGTCACCTCGCCGCCGGCGGGGTGATCGCCGAGGCTCTTCAGCGCGGCCGGCGTGCGGCCGAAGCCCTTGCCTTCCTTGCGCTCGGCGATCATCGCCACGGCGCGGTTGAGGCCGATCTCGAACACGTCCTCGATGGAATCGAGCTTGGTGTACTTGCCGCCATAGAGGAGATAGGGCCCGTAGCGGCCGAGGCCCGCCTGGATCGGCTGCTTGTCCTCGGGGTGCTCGCCCACCTCGCGCGGCAGGTCGAGGAGCCGCACCGCCTTCTCCAAGGTGATCTCCTCGGGCTGCCAACCCTTCGGCAGCGAGGAGCGCTTGGGCTTCTCGCCCTCAGCGGCCTCCATCTGCACGTAGGGGCCGAAGCGGCCGGTGCGCAGCGACACCTCCATGCCGGTCTCGGGGTGCACGCCGAGCACCACCGGCCCCTCCGCCGCCGCCGGGTCGGCGTTGGGATCGTCGCCGAGCTGACGGGTGAAGTTGCACTCCGGATAGTTCGAGCAGCCGATGAACGCGCCGTAGCGGCCGTTCTTCAGCGACAGGCGGCCGGTGCTGCACACCGGGCAGGCGCGCGGGTCCGACCCGTCCGGCTTCGGCGGGAAGATCAGCGGCGCGAGGTCCTCGTTGAGGGCGTCGAGCACGGCGGCCGTGCGCACCTCCATCACGTCGCCGATCTGCTTGGAGAAGTCGGCCCAGAACTCGCGCAGCACCTCGCGCCAGTCGAGCCGGCCGTCGGAGATCGCGTCAAGCTTCTCCTCGAGGTCGGCGGTGAAGCCGTACTCCACGTAGCGCTCGAAGAAGGAGTGCAGGAAGGCCGTCACGATCCGGCCCTTGGAGCCGGGGATGAGGCGCTTCTTGTCGAGCGTCACATACTCGCGGTCGCGCAGCGTCGAGAGCGTCGCCGTGTAGGTGGAGGGGCGGCCGATGCCGAGCTCCTCCATCTTCTTGATCAGCGTCGCCTCGGTGTAGCGCGGCGGCGGCTCGGTGAAGTGCTGCGAGGGCTTCACCGCCTTGCGGGCGAGCGCGTCGCCCTTGGCGATCTTCGGCAGGCGGCGGTCGTCGTCGTCCTCGTCCGCGGCGTCGTCGACGCCCTCCATGTAGACCGACAGGAAGCCGTCGAAGAGCATCACGGAGCCGGTGGCGCGCAGGCCGATTGTCTTGCCGCTCTCGACCGCGTCGATGTCGACGGTGGTGCGCTCGAACTCGGCCGACTCCATCTGCGAGGCCATCGCCCGCTTCCAGACGAGGTCGTAGAGGCGGAACTCGTCGTCGCCGAGATGGCGCTTCATCTGGGCGGGACGGCGGAACACGTCGGTCGGGCGGATCGCCTCGTGCGCCTCCTGCGCGTTCTTCGCCTTGGTGGCGTAGTGGCGCGGCTTCGGCGGCAGGTAGCGCTCGCCGTAGTCCTTGTCGATGACGCGGCGGATGGCGCTGATGCCCTCCGGCGCCATCTGCACGCCGTCGGTCCGCATGTAGGTGATGAGGCCGACGGTCTCGCCGCCGAGGTCGACGCCCTCGTAGAGCTTCTGCGCCACCTGCATGGTGCGCGCCGAGGAGAAGCCGAGCTTGCGGCTCGCCTCCTGCTGCAGCGTGGAGGTGGTGAAGGGCGGTGCCGGGTTGCGCTTCTGCGGCTTCGCCTCCACCGACATGGCGGCGAAGGCGGCGGCGTTGAGGTGGTCGACGATCTGCTTGGCGTCGGCCTCGGACTTGATGCCGAGCCGGTCGAGCCGCTTGCCGTCGAGCACGGCGACGCGCGCCTCGAAGGTATCGCCCGAGGGCGTCGCGAGGGTGGCGACGACGGTCCAATATTCCTGCGCCTTGAAGCGCTCGATCTCGGCCTCGCGGTCGCACACGAGGCGCAGCGCCACCGACTGGACGCGGCCGGCCGAGCGGGCGCCCGGAAGCTTGCGCCACAGGACGGGCGAGAGGTTGAAGCCGACCAGATAGTCGAGCGCGCGGCGGGCTCGGTAGGCGTCGACGAGGTCGTCCTCGATGGCGCGCGGCGAGGCCATAGCGTCGAGCACGGCCTGCTTGGTGATGGCGTTGAAGACGACGCGCTCGACCGGCTGCGACTTCAGCGCCTTCTTCTCCCTCAGCACCTGGAGCACGTGCCAGGAGATCGCCTCCCCCTCCCGGTCGGGGTCGGTGGCGAGGATGAGGCGATCGGCCGACTTCACTGCCTTGGCGAGGTCGTTGAGGCGCTTCTGCGCCTTGGCGTCCACCTGCCAGATCATGTTGAAGTCGTGGTCGGGGTCGACCGAGCCATCCTTCGGCGGCAGGTCGCGCACGTGCCCGTAGGACGCGACGACGTGGTAGGCATCACCCAGATACTTGTTGATGGTCTTCGCTTTCGCTGGAGACTCCACAACGACGACGTTCATGCGACGACCCCCCTTTGCGCCCCGCACATAGAGGCGCCGGCCCCGCAACGCAAAGGCCGATTGTTGAGCAAAATTTTGGCGTGCCTCTTCCGCGTCCGGTGAAGGCGCAACCCTGAGGCGATTTTTCTACGCGGCAAGGTTGAGGTCAGCTTGCCGCGGCAAAACTCGCACGAGATAGGCGCGAGGGCGCAACAAGAGAGTTGTCTGTTCGATGAAAGGGACCTCCCATGGCCACTACAAGTGACGGAGTGATTCGCGCTATGGGCGAAATCGTGGCCGCCGATCCGCTGCTCGCCTCCGGCCCCGACGCGGCCGAATATATCGAGCGAATGTGCTCGGAGCTGACGAGCATCGCCGATCGTGCGGGCCTCGGCTTCCTCGCCTACCTGCTCGAGGTGGCGCGAGAGGAGGCGTTGCTCCACTACGACGCCGAGCCCCGTCCGACGCCCGTCCGCCACGGTGAATTGCCGCACCGCTAACCCGCCTCCCACCGTGCCGGACGGCGGGGTTCGACCCCCGCTGCGGACGTCCGTCGACGCTCCGCCATGCGGTGACGCCCTTGCTCCGGCCGGCCGCCTACCCCATTGTCACGCCTCGTGAGTAGCCATTTGCGTCACGGGGCCCCCATGCGCCTCCTTCTCGTTCTCCTCATCGCCATCGCCGCCCCCGCGGGTCTCTCGGCCCAGGAGGTGCCGGCCTCGCGGGCCGAGATCAGCCTGTCCTTCGCGCCCATCGTGCGGAACGCGGCTCCCGCCGTGGTCAACGTCTATTCCGCGCAGCGCAACGATCGCGGCAATCTCGGCATGTTCGACGACGATCCGTTCATGCGGCGCTTCTTCGGCGGGCCGCGGATGCATCGCCGCGGGCCGACCCTCGGCTCGGGCGTGATCGTCGACCCGTCCGGACTCATCATCACCAACGCGCACGTGGTGAAGGATGCCCGCGAGATCCGCGTCGGCTTCTCCGACCGTCGCGAGTTCGAGGCCTCGCTTCTCCTCAAGGACGAGCGCACCGACCTCGCCGTGCTGAAGATCGAGAGCGACGAGAAGTTCCCCTCCCTGCCGCTCGGCGATCCCACCAACCTCGAAGTGGGCGACCTGGTGCTTGCGATCGGCAACCCCTTCGGCGTCGGCCAGACGGTGACGCAGGGGATCGTGTCGGCGCTCGCCCGCACCCAGGTGGGTATCGCCGACTCGCGCTTCTTCATTCAGACCGACGCGGCCATCAACCCGGGCAACTCCGGCGGCGCTCTCATCGATATGGCGGGGCGCCTCGTCGGGATCAACACCGCCATCTATTCGCGCAGCGGCGGCTCGATCGGCATCGGCTTCGCGATCCCCGTGGACATGGTGAAGATCGTGCTCCAGTCCGCCCGCGACGGGGGCACCGTGCGTCGCCCCTGGTTCGGCGCCCGGCTCGAAAGCGTCACCCGCGAGCTCGCGGGCCAGCTCGATCTCGACCGGCCCGCCGGCGCGCTCGTCACCGAGCTCGTCGACGGTAGCCCCGCCGCCGCGGCCGGCCTCAAGGTCGCCGACGTCATCGTCTCGGTCGACGGCATCGACATCGCCGACCAGCAATCCTTCGGCTACATCTTCGCGACGCGCGGCATCAGCGGTTCCGCAGAGCTCGGCGTGATGCGCGACGGCAAGCCCCGCACCCTCACCGTCGCGCTCGAGGCGCCGCCGGAGGAGCCCGCCCGCGACGCGCGCCACCTCGAAGGGCGCTCCCCGTTCGACGGCGCCCTCGCCATGAACCTCTCCCCCCGCGTCGCCGACGAGTTGAACCTCGAGCTCACCTCCCGCGGCGTGGTGATCGCGAGCGTCGACCCGCGCTCGGTGGCGCGCCGCGTCGGGCTGCGTCCCGGCGACGTGGTGCGCGAGGTGAACGGCTACGACGTTCCCGATTCGCAGACCCTCGCCAACATCGCGGCGGAGCGCGAGCGCTACTGGGACATCGTCATCGAACGCAACGGGGAGCAGCTCAACCTCCTCCTCGGCGGCTGACGGTGTCGAACCTCTTCACCGCGGCGGGACTGGAGAAGGCCGCGCCCCGTCCGCTCGCCGACGAGCTGCGGCCGGCGCGCCTTTCCGACATCGTCGGCCAGCCCCAGCTCCTCGGGCCCGACGGGCGGCTCACCCGCATCATCCGCTCCGGGGAGATCGGCTCGCTGATCTTCTGGGGGCCGCCCGGCACCGGCAAGACCACGCTCGCCCGCCTCCTCGCCGCCCACGTCAAGCTGGAGTTCGTGCAGATCTCGGCGATCTTCTCCGGCGTCGCCGACCTCAAGAAGGTGTTCGAGACCGCCCGCAACGCCCGCAATATCGGCCGCGGCACGCTGCTTTTCGTCGACGAGATCCACCGCTTCAACCGTGCCCAGCAGGACGCCTTCCTGCCGGTGATGGAGGACGGCACCATCACGCTGGTGGGTGCGACCACCGAGAACCCGTCCTTCGAGCTCAACGCCGCGCTGCTGTCGCGCGCCCAGGTGCTCACCTTCCAGGCGCTCGAGCCGGACGCGCTCGGCGAGCTCCTCACCCGCGCCGAGGCGGTGCGCGGCCCGCTGCCCCTCACCGCGGAGGGCCGCGTCAGCCTCATCCGCATGGCCGACGGCGACGGCCGCGCCATCCTGACCCTCGCCGAGGAGGTCTACCGCGTCGCCGGGGAGGGCGAGACGCTCGACGCCGACGCCGTCCAGTCCCTCCTTCAGCGCCGCGCTCCGGCCTACGACAAGGACCGCGACGGCCACTTCAACCTCATCTCCGCGCTGCACAAGGCGGTGCGCGGCTCCGACCCCGACGCGAGCCTCTACTACCTCATGCGCATGCTCGACGCGGGCGAGGACCCCCTCTACCTCGCGCGCCGCCTGGTGCGCATGGCCACCGAGGACATCGGCCTCGCCGACCCGCACGCCCTCACCCTCGCCATCGCCGCCCGCGACAGCTACGACTTTCTCGGCAGCCCCGAAGGCGAGCTCGCCCTCGCCGAGATCACCGTCTACCTCGCGCTCGCCCCCAAATCGAACGCCCTCTACACCGCCTACAAGGCCGCCAAGCGCTTCGTGAAGGAGACGCCGTCGCTGCCGCCGCCCAAGCACATCCTCAACGCTCCCACCCGCTTCATGCAGGAGGAGGGCTACTCGGCGGGCTACGAGTACGATCACGACGCCCCCGACGCGATCTCCGGGCAGGCCTACTTTCCCGAGGCGGTCGGCCGGCAGACCTTCTACCGCCCCACCGAGCGGGGCGCCGAGGCCAAGCTCAAGGCCCGCCTTGCCATCGCCGACGAGAAGCGTACACAGCGGGCGCGGGACGCGGCGCGCGCCCCCGCCCCGCCACCTCGCGACGCGGAGGACCAATGACCACTCTCCTGGAATTTCTGGCGCTGTGGGCGGCGGTCTACGTCGTGACGTTCACGCTCTACATCTCGTTCGGCGCCGCCTTCCAGTGGTTCGCCCACCGCCACCCCGAGCGGCGCATCCAGAAGGGGCGCTATGGCGAAAAGCGCAAGTGGAAGGAAATCCGCCAGAGCGCCTGGTCGCTGACGGCGACGTGCTTCTGCCTCGCCGGCGGCCTGTTCCTCCAGTTCAAGGGCTGGACACCGGTCGCTCCGCTCGCGCTGTCCTGGTGGTCGGTGCCGCTGATGTTCGTCGTCTCCATCGTCGCCTTCGACGCGTGGTTCTACTGGGGCCACCGGCTGATGCACTGGGGGCCGCTCTACAAGCACCACCAGTTCCACCACCGCTCCGTCGCCCCCACGGTGTGGTCGAACTACTCCGACACCATCGTCGACGCCTTCGTGATGCAGAGCTACTACCTCTGGGCGCCGCTGTTCCTGCCGATCCCGCCGGTGGTGCTCATCGCCCACCGCCTCTACGACCACTTCAACGGCATGATCGGCCACTCGGGCTTCGAGTTCGCCGCCTCCGACCTCACCCGCGTGCCCTCGCCGATGGTCTGCACCCTGTTCCACGATCAGCACCACGCCCACTTCAACACCAACTTCGCCAACTTCTTCTCGATCTGGGACCGGATGATGGGCACCCTCGACCAGGACTATGACGGCGGGGTGCAGCGCTGGACCGCCCAGAACGCCACCAAGGCCGCCGAGCCGGACCACAACACCACCGCCCGCGCCTCGTGAGCCCGCTCGCTGCGTCACTCCTGGTCGCCGCCGGCGGCGCGGTGGGTGCCCTCTCACGCTTCTGGGCCAACGTGCTGATCGCCGGTCTCGCGGGGACGAGCCTGCCGTTCGCGACCTTCACGGTGAACGTCGTGGGCAGCTTCCTGATCGGCATCCTCACCACGCTGTTCTCGCACAATCTCGCGGTCACGGCGCTCGCCGTCACCGGCATGCTCGGAGGCTTCACCACCTTCTCGACCTTCTCCATCGAGACCGTGCGCCTCATCGAAGCAGGACGGATCGTCGTCGCGATCGGCTATATCGGGCTCTCGGTGATCGTCTCGCTGGCGGCGGCGGCGCTCGGCGTCGCCCTCGCGCGGGCCATCTGATGGAGGCGCCCCGCGTCAGCCACGTCGAGGTCGGCGAGGACGACGGGGGCATGCGCCTCGACCGCTGGCTGCGCCAGCAGTTCCCGGGCGTGCCCTTCGGCGTGCTGTCGCGCATCGTGCGCACCGGCCAGGTGCGGGTGGACGGGGCGCGCGCCAAGCTCGAAACGCGCCTCGAGCCCGGCCAGAGCGTGCGCCTGCCGCCGGTGACGGTGGCCGACGCGCCGGCCCCGCCCCGCGCCGAGGGGGATGCCGCCGCGCTGGAGGCGATGGTGATCCACCGCGACAGCGCCCTCGTGGTGCTCAACAAGCCATACGGTCTCGCCGTGCAGGGGGGCTCGGGCCTCACCCGCCATATCGACGGCATGCTGGAGGCCTGGCGGGACCGCAACGGCCGCAAGCCGCGCCTCGTTCACCGCCTCGACCGCGAGACCACGGGCGTGCTGGTGGTGGCGCTGAAGCGCAGCGCGGCCGCCTTCCTCGCCGAGCAGTTTCGCGGCCGCGACGCCCACAAGGACTACTGGGCCCTCACCCGCGGCCATCCCTCCCCGGAGGAGGGGAAGATCTCCACCTGGCTCGCCCGCGATCCGCACGACGGCGAGAAGATGGCCGTGGTGCGCACCAAGACGAAGGACGCCCAGCGCGCCATCACCACCTGGGAGACGCTCGACCGGGCCGGCCAGCTCTCGCTGCTGCGCCTCTCGCCGATCACCGGTCGCACTCACCAGCTGCGCGTCCACTGCGCCCACATGGGGGTGCCGATCATCGGCGACACGAAATATTTCAACGTGGAGAATTGGGCGCTGCCGGGCGGCATCCAGAACCGGCTGCACCTTCATGCCCGCCACATCTCGCTGCCCCATCCCGACGGAGGCACGCTCGAGGTCACGGCCCCGCTGTCGCCCCACTTCCAGCAGAGCCTTTCGGTGCTGGGGCTCGATCCCGACGGCTGATCAGGCGGCGAGCGCCATCGAGAGCGGGTAGCGCTCCTCGCGCACGTAGGGGCCGCCGCCCACAGAGTCGCGCGAGGAGAGGAGGTCGAACGCCTCCGCCTCGAACGGCGGGGCGGAGAAGCCGCCGCGGATGGTGAGCCAGTCGGCGACGTCCTTCGGCGTCGAGCCGCGCAACCGAGCCACGGTGACGTGCGGGGTGTAGCGCCGTGCCTCGGCGGGCAAGCCGATGCGCTGGAGGATGCGCTCCTGCTCGGCCTGGAGCTCCATCAGCGCCGGCGTCGGCTCTACCCGCGCCCAAACGGAGTGCGGCTTCTTCTTGTTGCCGAAGGAGCCGAGGCCGTTGAGGCGCACCGTCACGGGAGCGCGGCGGATGCGGGAGAGGGCGTCCGCCACCTCGTCGGCGGTCCGCTCGTCCACGTCGCCGATGAAGCGCAGGGTGATGTGGTAGTTTTCCGGGTCGATGAAGCGGGCCCCGCGGAGGCCGCCGCGCAGGCCGGTCAGCCACATGCGCACATCGTCGGGAAGGGTGAGGGCGGTAAACAAGCGCGGCATAAGCACCTCCCGATCAACCTTTGGGAATTCTGATCGAGTCGGGCCCTCGAACGCAAGGGCCTGCAACGAAAAGACCCACTAACGCAGAGGTCCGGAAACGAAAAAGGCGCGGCCGAAGCCGCGCCTGCCTTGCGCCAACCCCGAGGGGTGGCTCGCTACTGGCGATTGCCGAACAGCGACAGCAGCATCATGAACATGTTGATGAAGTTCAGATAGAGCGAGAGGGCGCCCATCACCGCCTTGCGGCCGGCCACGGAGTGGTCGTCGCCCACGTAGTACATCTCCTTGATGCGCTGCGTGTCGTAGGCGGTGAGGCCGGCGAACACCAGCACGCCGATCACCGACACAGCGAACTGCAGCGCCGTGGAGTGCAGGAAGAGGTTCACCAGCGAGGCGATGATGATGCCGATGAGGCCCATGAACAGGAAGGAGCCCCAGCCCGACAGGTCCTTCTTGGTGGTGTAGCCGTAGAGGCTCAGCGCACCGAAGGCCGCGGCGGTGATGAAGAACACCCGCGCGATGCTCTCCGACGTGTAGACGAGGAGGATCGAGGAGAGCGAGATGCCCATCACCGCGGCGAACGCCCAGAAGGTGAGCTGGGCGGCGCCGAGGGACATCTTGCCGATGCGGGCGCCGAGGAAGAAGATGAAGCCCAGCGGGGCGAGCATCACCACCCACTTGAGGGGGCTCGTGTAGAGCGTCACCCCGAACTGGGTGAGGTACATGCCGTTGCCCACCTGCGCGACGGCACCGTCCGGCGAGCCGGTCACGGCCATGTTGAAGACGCCGAGCGCCGCAAAGCCCGTCACCACAAGGCCGATGGCCATGTAGTTGTAGACGCGCAGCATGTAGCTCCGCAGGCCTTGATCGATGCCGACGTCGGCGGGCGCGGCCCCGACGGTCGGCCGCGCGTACGGATTACGATCGTAGGTCGCCATGTGCTTCCCTATGCTTGTCTCGTTAAGTCGGCTGTTCTGCCGACGGCGGACGCACCTCGTCCATTGCCGTGGAATATGGAGGTGCGAGAGGCCGGCAGCAAGCGAAACCGCAGAGGGCGCGACAATGGCGCGTGCCGGCCCCGCTGGGGCGCCGGCCCCACGCCAGCCTCAGGTGCCGCTTCGCGCGAGCGGCTCGGCGTCGTTCGAATGGCGCAGATTGTCGAGGAAAGTCGCGATGTTGCTGCGCACCCCGCTGGTGCTGCGTTTCAGTTCGGCCGACGAGCCCCACACCGTTTCCGCCGCCTCGTTGGTGGCGTCCACGTCGGTGCGGATCCGGTTCATATTGTCGCTGACGAGGCTCGTCGACTGCGAGGCGGTCACGATGCTCGCGGCGATCTCGCGAATCGCGGCGTCCTGCTCCTCGAGGGCGGCGGCCATCGTCTGGGTGTTGGCGGACAGCTGGCTGACCGTGCGCACGATGCCGTTGATGGCGTCGACGCTCTGCTGCGTCTCGCCCTGCATCGCCCGGATCTGGGTCTCGATGTCGGCGGTGGCGCGGGCGGTCTGCTCGGCGAGCCCCTTCACCTCCTGCGCCACGATGGTGAAGCCGCGGCCGGCCTCGCCCGCCCGCGCCGCCTCGATCGTCGCGTTCAACGCCAGGAGGTTGGTCTGCTCGGCGATGGCGTTGATGAGCTTCGTCACCTCGCCGATGCTGCGGCTCGCCTCGGCGAGCGTGTTCATCGAGCGCGACGCTCCCTCCGCCGCGTCCACCGCGCTGCGCGAGGTGGCGGCCGTGTCGTGCACCTGCCGGCTGATCTCCTGGGAAGAGGCGCTGAGTTCCTCGGCCGCCGCCGCGACGACCTGGACGCTGGCGTTGCCGGCCTCGCACGCCGAGAAGGTCGAGCCCGCGTGATGGCTCATGCGCTCGGCGATCTGGCGCAGCCCCTCGGCGCGCTCCGTCATGTGCGCCACCTCCTTCTGCATCGTCTCGATGCCTTGGGAGACCTCCGCGTCGAGGGCGCTCGCCATCTCCTCCGTCGCCCGCGCCCGTTCGAGCTTCAGCTTCTCGTCGGCCGCCGCCTGGGATTCGAGGAGGCTGTTGCGCTCGGCCATCATGGTGCGCAGCTCGCTCACGGCCCGGGCGATCTCGCCGATGGCGTCGCCGCGCCGGCCGAATTCGCTCTCCTCCACCACCTCGCCCATGGAGAGGCGGTGGACCTTGTCGGCGAGATCCTGGGCCGGGCGGGAGATGTCGCGCGCGATCAGCCAGTTGAACAGGATCACCAGCGCGACACCGGCCGCGCTCAGGCCGATCGCCACCCAGAGCAGCGTGCTGAACTCGGCGTCGAGGCGGTTCATGTAGATGCCCGTGCCCACGAAGATCCCCCATTCGGGGATCGGCGAGACGTAGGACACCTTGGGGACGGGATCCTCGCTGCCGGCCTGGGGCCACCAGTAGGTCACGGCGCCGCCGCCCTTTTGCGCCGCGGCGGACAGCGCCTGGAACAGCTTGAAGCCCTTCTTGTCCTCCAGCTCCCACAGATTGCGCCCTTCGAGCGCCGGGTTCGCGCCGTGGGCGACCATGTTGCCGTCGAGGTCGGAGGCGAAGAAATACTCGCTATGATCGTCGTACCACATGGACCGGACGGCGTCGGCGAACAGGCTCTGCGCCTCCTCGCGGCTGATCTCGCCGTTCCTTGCCCGCTCTTCGAGGCGCTGGGCGTAGTCCGCCGCCGACTCGGTGAGGGCGCGCACCTTGTCCACCTCGAGCCGCAGGGCGAACTGGCGGGCCTGAGGCATGACGATGAACATGAGCCCGACCAGGGTCAGGATGTTGAGCCCCACGAGGATTCTGAGCTTCGAAGGGATCGTCAGTCGTCGATAAAGGCCAACCACGCGCACCTCCTCGTCCGCCGTCGGCGAGACTTCTTCAAACCACCTTTCCATGCCACGGCTGCATGGGCCGACGCTGGTGGTGGTGCGCGATGGATGATCATGCGGCGGGCGGCGCCGGCGGACCGCCGCGACGGGGCGGTCCTCGGCTCGCGGCCCGGCCGCCCCGGACGGTCAGCGCGTCCAGTAGGCGGCGAGATAGGTCTGTGTTCGCGGCAGGCCGAGGCTGCGGAAGTGCTCTCTCGCCTCGCGCACCAGCGCCTGCTCGGCAGCGAACCACACGAACACGTCGCCGGCGGGAAGCGCCACGTCGCGCAGCCGCGGCCACAGGCCGGGCGGGTCGCCGCGCAGCGTCCAGACGACCTCGATGCCCGGCGGATGGTCGAGCGCGCATCGGTCGTCCGGATCGGCGGTCTCGATGATCGCGGTGCCCGTGCGCGAAGCGGGCGAGTGGGCGAGGATCCGCCGGATCGCCGGCAACGCGGTCTCGTCTCCGGCGATCACCAGGGCATCGCCCGGCGGAAAGCCGCCGCCGCCGGGACCCGTGATCGCCACGACGTCGCCCGGCTTCGCCCGCTGCGCCCAGCCCGTCGCCCGGCCGCCCTCGTGCTCGAACACGTCGAACGTGAAGCGGCCCGCCGCCGGGTCGAGGTCGACGAACGTATAGCGGGGGCGGTGGATCGCGTCCTCTCCCTCCGGCCAGACGGTGCGGCCGTTGCCGTCCACCATCGGCCATACCGGCGTCCGACCCTCCGGCGGCAGCAGGAGGGCGAAGTGCATGCCGCCGCCGGTGGCCAGGGCCTCGGTGCCCTCGCAGGCGAGCGTGATGCGGAGGAAGTTGGTCGACACCCGCTCGCTCCCGACGACCTCGGCGAGGTGGAAATTCGGCGGCACGCGGGGGGTGGTGTCGACGCCGCTCCACACCATCGCCGCGCTCGCCGCGGGAAAGATGTGATCGAGAAGGTAGATCACCCCCTCGCGGGTCTGATGGAGATACCCTTCGGAGGTGGCGGTGATCTCGATGTCGAGCCGGCGCATCCCGAGGGAGACCGCCACGTCCGAATGGTCGTAGTGCACGGAGAGCCCCCGTTCGGTCGCCCGGACAGGAAAGCCGAACTCCTCGATCTGGCTGCGGAGGTGCGCGAGGAGATCGTGTGGAATCTCGCCCTCATACCGGCTGGCCGTGGCGAGGGGACTATCTGAGTGTGTCATGGCGATGTCTTACTGCCGTCGCCCCCATCGATGCAATTTCTTAAAGCAAGTTTGGAAGTATTCTTTCTGAGAATTCCTCCAAGAAACGATGCTTCAAGCCAATAGAGTAGAATGACAATAATATGATATCAATGAATGTTGCCAGTCAGTCACATATGTAACTGAACTGAGATGTAGCATCCTTCGGACTCACAAGTATCCACTATTCCTGACTCCGAGAGTCGATTTATCCATCGGTCATCGCAATGACGTCCGCCCGCCTGGAAGCGCGGCAGGCTGCGTTCATGGAAGAAGGTGACCATGGGACCGACGACGACTACGCCGAGCCGGAGCACGACGCGACGGCTGCTCGCCTCGCTGTCGTGCGGCGCCGTCCTGCTCGCCCCGACCTTCGCTCTCGCGCAGGACGACGTCATCGAGCTCGCACCGGTCGTCGTCGAGGGGCACGAGAACGAGACGGAGGCGGGAACCGGGGTCAACACCGAGGCGGCTCAGCAGATGGAGGACCGCCGGAGCATCGTCGCCCAGGACACCGCGGTCGGCACCAAGACCGACACGCCGATCCTCGAGGTCCCGGCCTCCGTCTCGGTGGTCACCCAGCGCGAGCTGGAACAGCGCGCCGTCGACAATCTCGACCAGGCGCTCGCCTACACCTCCGGCGTCGCGACGCGCATCTACGGCACCGACAATCGCTACGACTTCTACCTCATCCGCGGCTTCTACCAGACCGCGACCGGGTCCTACCGCGACGGCCTGCCGATGCGCATTCCGGGCTTCGTCGGCAGCCGCGTCGAGCCGTTCGGCATGTCGCGGATCGAGGTCCTCAAGGGCTCCACCTCGACGCTTTTCGGGCTCAACGCCCCCGGCGGCCTCGTCAACGCCGTGACCAAGGTGCCGCTGCCCCAGAAGTTCGGCGAGATCTACATGTCGCTCGGCGATCATCTCGCCGAAGGCGGCGCCGACTTCGGCGGCCCGATCGACGCCGAAGGGCAGTGGCTCTACCGCTTCACGATCAAGGGTCAGGACGGCATCAACGGGATCTCCGAGGCCAACGACGACCGCATCTACGTCGCCCCGGCGATCACCTGGCAGCCGACCGACATGACGGCGCTGACCGTCCTCGCCGACTACAACTGGCGCGCCGGTAGCCCCGCCTACGGCATTCCGCGCGGCTCCGACATCGACATCGACACCTTCCTCGGAGAGCCCTCGTTCGACACCTTCGACACCAAGGAGTGGAACGTCGGCTACCAGTTCCGCCACGAGTTCGACAACGGCCTGCAGTTCCGCCAGAATCTGCGCTACACCGACCTCGACCTCACCTACGAGACGGTCTACGGCGCGCAGATCGACCCGACCCTGCCGCGCAGCCTCTACGCCGTCTACGGCGACACCCAGCGCTTCGTCGTCGACAACCAGCTGCAATACGACCGCAGCTGGCGCTTTCTCGACAGTCGTACCCTCGCCGGCCTCGAATATTATTATGACGAGGCGAACGAATACCGCATCTATTCGACGGCGCCCGGGATCGACATCCACAATCCCGTCTATTGCGGTCCGGCCTGCCTCACGCCGCTGCCGGCCGGCTACAACTGGGACTATCGCAGCTCCGCCCTCGGCATCTACGCGCAGGAGGAGGTGACCTTGTACGACAAGCTCATCCTCACCCTCGGCGGCCGCTACGACAACGTCCGCTCCTGGGTGAAGTATCCGGACTACGCTCTCGCCTATGATTCCTCGGACGACGCCTGGACCGGCCGCGCCGGCGTCACCTACATGCTGCGCGACGATCTCGCGGTCTACGCGAACTACTCGGAGTCCTTCCAGCCGGTGTCGGCCGACGTCGGCCTCGCCGGCCCCGCCAAGCCGCAGGAGGGCACCCAATACGAGGTCGGCGTGAAGTATCGGCCCGACTTCCTCGGCAACGCGCTGTTCACGCTCGCCGCGTTCGACATCACCCAGACCAACGTGCCCTACTACATCAACGCCACCACCCAGGCGCAGGTCGGCGAGATCCGCGTGCGCGGCGTCGAGTTCGAGGGCAAGTTCGCGCTCAACGATCGCCTCAACGCCACCCTGGCCTACTCTTACTGGGATCCGGAGATCCTGGAGGACGGGATCAGCGGCAACGTCGGCAATCAGCCGCAGAACGTGCCCAACCACATCGGCTCGGCGTGGGTCGACTACACCATCCCGGGGCACTGGCAGTTCAACGACCTGACCATCGGTGCCGGCATCCGCTATATCGGCCCGACCTATGCCGACAACGCCAACACCATCAAGCTCAACGACCGCTTCTTCGTCGATGCGGCGCTGTCCTACAAGCTGATCGAGAACGGAACCTTCCAGATCAACGTGACGAACCTCTTCAACGAGCGCGAGGTGGTCAACGTCGATACCTACACCAACACCGACTACTACAACGATGGGCGCCTCATCAAGGCAACGTTCAAGTACACATGGTGAGGGACGGCGGGCGAGGGACCCTGACGCGGCGCACGGTGCTCGGCGCCATCGCCGCCGCGGCCTTGCCGGCGGCGGCGGCGCGGGCCGACGATCTCCGCTTCGCTCACGCCTTCGGCGAGACGGTGCTGCCCGCCCCGGCGAGGCGCGTCGTCTCGCTCGGCTACACGACGCAGGATCCGCTTCTCGCCCTCGGCGTGGCGCCGCTCGCGGTGCGCGGATGGTTCGGCGACATGCCCTTCGGCGTGTTTCCCTGGGCGCAGCCGCTGCTCGGCGACGCCGAGCCCGTGGTCCTCGTCGGCGAGGTCTCGATGGAGCGCGTCGCGGCGCTCGCCCCCGATCTCGTGGTGGCGATCGGCTCCGGGATCTCGGAGGCGGAATATGGGGTCCTGTCGCGCATCGCCCCGACCCTCGTGCACGAGAAGGGCGTCGGCCCCTACGGCACGCCGTGGGACCATCTGACGAGGACGATCGGCCGCGCCGTCGGCAAGGCGGCCGCGGCCGACGCTCTCGTCGCCGGCGTGCGCGAGACCTACGCGGCGGCCCGCGCGCGCCACCCGGGCTGGGCGGACAAGACCGGCGTCGCCGCCTACCACTATGGCGGCGAGACGGGCGCCTTCATCCTGCCCGACACCCGCGCCAGCGTGCTCGCCGAGCTCGGCTTCCGCCCGACGCCGGCGGTCGCCGCCCTCTCCGGTCCCGACGAGTTCTACGCCGCCCTGTCGCCGGAGGATCTGTCGCCGCTCGACGCCGATGTTCTCGTCTGGGTGTCGAGCTTCGGCACGGCGCCGGATCTCGTGGCGCTGCCGATGCGCAAGACGCTCAACGCCTATCGCGAGGGGCGCGAGGTCTATGCCGGCCCGCTCGCCGCCGCGGCGATGTCGTTCGGCAGCGTGCTATCGCTCCCCTTCGTCCTCGACCTCCTCGAGGCCGACATCGCGGCGGCCGCCGACGGCCTTCCCGAGACGCCCGTCGCCTCAGCCGCCGCCGCGGGCCTCGCCCCATGAGGCGCTGGGGCGCGCTGGTCCTTCTCCTCGTCGTGGCGATGGCGGCGAGCCTCTGCCTCGGGGTGCGGCCGGTGAGCCTTTCGGAGGCCTGGCAGGCGATGGTCGCGCCCGATTGGAGCGATCCGGCGCATGTCACCATCCTGTCGATCCGCCTGCCGCGGCTCCTCGCGGGCCTCGTGTGCGGCGCGGCGCTCGGCGCCGCCGGCATGGCGATGCAGGCGCTGACGCGTAACCCGCTCGCCGATCCCGGTATCCTCGGCGTCAACGCGGGGGCGGCGTTCGCGGTGACGTTCGGCTCGCTGCTTCTCGGCCGCGCCGACAGCGGCGTCCTCGCGGTCCTCGCCTTCCCCGGCGCGGCCGTCGCCTCGGTGGTCGTGTTCGGGCTCGGCGGCGGGCTCAGGGGCGACGCGACGCCGGTGCGGCTCACCCTTGCCGGCGCGGCGTTCGCGGCTCTCCTCCTGTCGCTGATCTCGGCGGTCGTGATGATGCGGGGCGACACGCTGGAGGTGGTGCGCTTCTGGATCGTCGGTTCCCTCGCCGAGGCGGCGGCGCGCCCGCTCACGGCGATGACGCTCGCCGCCCTCGCGGGCGGCCTGCTCGCTCTGGCGCTGGCCCCGCGCCTCGAAGCCTTGGCCCTCGGCGCGGCGCTCGCGCGCGGGCTCGGCACTCGCCCGGGCTCCACGCAGGCGGGCGTGCTCGTCGCCGTCACCCTCCTCGTCGGCGCGGCGGTGGCGCTCGCCGGGCCGATCGCCTTCCTCGGCCTGATGGCCCCGCCCATCGCGCGGCGCCTCGTCGGCGGCGCTCTGCGGCCGGGCCTCCTCGCCGCGGCGGTGATCGGCGCCTCCATGCTGCTCTTGGCCGACACTCTCGGCCGGCTCGTCTTCGCGCCGGCGGAGATCCGCGCCGGGGTGATGACGGCGCTGCTCGGCGGCCCGGCCTTCGTCCTCATCGCGCGCCGCCTCGGCCCGGGCGCGTCGGCATGATGCGCACGCTGGTCCTCCTCGCCCTGCTTCTCGTCGCGACGGCGCTCGCGCTTCTCCTCGGGCAGGTGCCGCTCTCCGTCGGGGCGCTGTGGCAGGGGCTCGCCTTCGGCGACGGGCCGGCCGCGCTGACGGTCCGCGTCCTGCGTGCGCCGCGCGTGATGACGGCCCTCGGCGCGGGGGCCTCGCTCGGCCTCGCCGGAGCAATCTTCCAGTCGCTCTTCAAGAACCCGCTCGCCTCGCCCGACGTGATGGGCTTCACCGCGGGGTCGGGCCTTGCGATCCTCGCCGCGATCACCGCAGGGCTCGCGCTGCCGCTGCCCGTGATCGCGGCGGTCGGCGGCGTCGCCGCGGCGCTTCTCGTCGCCTTCGCCGCCGGCCGGCCCGACGAGGGCATCACGGCGACGCCGGCGCTCACCGTGGTCCTCGTCGGCCTCGGCGTCGGCTTTACCGCCACGGCGATCAACGGGTTCCTGATGACGCGCCTGTCGGGGCCGGAGGCGGCGGAGGCGCAACGTTGGCTCGCGGGTTCGCTCTCGGCCCGCGACTTCGGACACGGCGTCGAGATCATGGCGATCGGCGGGGCGCTCGCCCTCTGCCTGGTGCCGCAGGTGCGGGCGCTGCGCCTCCTGGAGCTCGGGCCGGACCTTGCGATGGGCCTCGGCCTCTCCCTCGCCCGTGCCCGCTACGGGCTCGCCGCCACGGGCATCGGCTTCGCGGCGGCGGCCGTCGCCGTCGCCGGCCCGATCGCCTTCGTGGCGCTGATGGCGCCGCCCGTCGGCGCGCGCCTCCTGCGGGCGAGCGACCCCGGCGCCCGGCTCGCCGCGGCGGCTGGCGCAGGGGCGATCATCACCGTGCTCGCCGATCTCGCCGCTCGCGCCCTCGTGCCGGGCCTCGTGCTGCCGATCGGCATCATGACCGGCATCCTCGGCGCCCCCTACCTTCTCTGGCGCCTGTCGCGGGAGATGGAGAGGGGGGACCTGTGATGGACGCGCGCCACCTGGTCCGCACCGCACGCCGAAGCCCGCCCGTCGGGTCCGCCCGCGGCGGCGTCGATCGATCGAAAGGCGCTCCCCGATGAGCGAAACCTTGCGCACCGAGGCGCTCACCCTCGGCTATCGCGACCGGACCGTGATCCGCGACCTCACCCTGGCGCTGCCGGCCGGCGTCAGCACCGCGATCCTCGGCCCCAACGGCTGCGGCAAGTCCACGCTGTTGCGCGCCCTCGCCCGCCTGTTGAAGCCGCAGGCGGGCCGCGTGCTCCTCGGCGAGACCGACATCCATGCCGCGAACACCCGCGCGCTCGCCCGCCGGCTCGCGATCCTGCCCCAGTCGCCGCTCGCCCCGGAGGGGATCACGGTCGGCGAGCTGGTACGGCGCGGCCGCACGCCGTGGCGCGGCGTTCTCGCCCCCTGGCGCGCGGAGGATGCGGCGGCCTGCGCGGTCGCGCTCGCCGCGGTGGCGATGACGGCGCTCGCCGAGCGGCCCCTCGCCGAGCTCTCCGGCGGGCAGCGCCAACGCGCCTGGCTCGCCCTGGTGCTCGCCCAACAGACGCCCATCCTCCTCCTCGACGAGCCGACGACCTTTCTCGACCTGCCGCATCAGATCGAGGTGTTGTCGCTCCTCGCGAAGGCGAACCGCGAGGCCGGCACCACCGTCGTCAGCGTGCTGCACGACCTCAACCTCGCGGCACGCTTCGCCCATCATCTCGTGCTTCTCGGCCCCGACGGTGTGGTCGCCGAGGGCCCGCCGGACGAGGTCGTGACCAGCGCCCACCTCGAGGCCGCCTTCGGCCTCGCCGCCGACATCATGCCCGACCCGCGCACGGGCCGACCCATGGTGATCCCCCGCTAGAGTGTGTTCAGGAAAAGTGGAGCCGGTTTTCCGCTCGGAACGCGCGCCGACAAGGAGCTGGAGACGGTTCGGTGAACGCGAGTTCATTGAACCGGCTCCGGTGGTCCGATCCAAACGGATCGAACCACCGGTCGGGTTGTCGTGCTGGTCGACATGTCGAGCCATTTGACTGACTTGATCGAAGCCCCGCGGCGTCAAGGGCGGGACTCGAACGTCTCGG
>NZ_JAEKJA010000037.1 GCF_016411865.1 Acuticoccus mangrovi
CGGTGGTCCGATCCAAACGGATCGAACCACCGGTCGGGTTGTCGTGCTGGTCGACATGTCGAGCCATTTGACTGACTTGATCGAAGCCCCGCGGCGTCAAGGGCGGGACTCGAACGTCTCGGTCGATCGGCTAGGGGGCGACCACCGCGGCGCCGGCGCCCACGGCGATCTGCAGCGTCGCCCACTCCTGTGCCGCGCTGTTGGCGGCCGAGGCCGCCGAGATGCGCGCCGTCGCCGTCGAGCGGTCGGTGTCGAGAAGGTCGATGAGGGTGATCGCCCCCGCCGCATAGTTGTTGCGGGCGAGCGAGAGGGCGCGCTCGTAGGAGCGCACCGTCATCCGCAGCGCGTCGGTGCGGCGGCGATACTGCTGCAGGTTGGACTGGGCGACCTGCACGTCCTCCACCGCATCCATCACCACCTGGCGCCAGGCGATCTCGGCCTGCCGCGCCTCCGAGGCCGCTGCGTCGCGCGTCGCCCGCAGCGCCGGCTGGTTGAGTACCGGGATCGTGAGGCTCGGGCCGAACGACCAGGTGTTGGTGCCGCCTTCGAAGGTCAGCGACCCGTCGAGCGTGAGCGCGGGGTAGAGGTCGGCCTCGGCGACGCCCACCGAATAGACGGCGGCGGCGAAGGTCCGCTCGGCGCTCCTGACATCGGGGCGGTTGTGCAGGAGTTCGGCCGGGAGCCCGGAATTGCCGCCGCCGGGCGTCTTCAGCATGGGCGAGCCGCGGCGCATCTTGGCGAGAATCGGCGCCGCACTCTCGTTCATCAGCGTCGCGATCGCGAACACGTTGGCGTTGAACAGGGCCTCGTACTCGGGGATCTGCGCCCGCGCCTGGGCGAGCAGCGCCTCGGCTTCGGCGACGTCGTACTCGGTGGTGGCGCCGGCGGCGTACTGCTCGCGGGTGATCTTCACCGTCTCGACGCGGTCGGAGATGGTGAGGCGGGTGAGCGCCAGGGCCTCCTGATAGAAGCGGGCGTCGCTGTAGGCGGCGATGATCTCGGCGAGCCAGGCGAGCCGGGTCGTCTCGAGGTCGGCCTGGGCGGCGCCGAGGCTCGCCTCGGCGCTCTGCCGGCCGCGCCGGATGCCGCCGAAGAGGTCGACGATGAAGCTGCCGGAAAGGTCCGCCGTCCGCGTGTTGACGGGCCTCGTCTCGCCGCCCCCGCTGCGGATGAAGGAAAGGTCGGCGCCTCCGTCGACGGCGGCCGCGAGGCCGGTCGTGCGCACGTTCGCCTCGGCCTCCCGGATCACCTCCAGCGCGGCGGCGACGTCGAGGTTCTGTTCGAGGCCCCGATCGACCAGCTCGCTGAGATAGGGATCGCGATAGTCGCGCCACCACTCCTTCTTTCCCACCGGGCCGACGATCGAAGCGTCGCCGCCGACGAAGCGGGTGGTGAGCGCGATGTTCGGCTCCTCGTAGTCGGGTCCGACCATGCAACCCGACACGAGAAGCAGCAGGGCGATCGACGCGCGCTTCATCAGACGATCGCCTCCTTGCGGCGCCGGAGGTGGTGCACCGCCTTGATGACGGCGACGTAGAAGACGGGGACCATGAGCACTCCAAACGCGGTCGAGAACAGGATGCCGCCGAGCATGCCGATGCCGATCGAGCGCTGCGCCGCGGCGCCGGCACCGCTCGCGAGCACCAACGGCAGAATGCCGAAACCGAAGGCGAGCGAGGTCATCAGGATCGGCCGCAGCCGCAGTTTCGCGGCCATGATCGTCGCCTCCATGAGGCCCTTACCCTCAGCCCGCAGGATCTGGGCGAACTCCACGATCAGGATGGCGTTGCGCGCGGCGAGGCCGATCGTCGTGAGCAGGCCGACCTTGAAGTAGACGTCGTTCTCCTGGTCGAGCGCGTAGGTCGCGGCGAGGGCACCGAGGACGCCGACCGGCACCGCGAGCATCACCGCGAACGGCACCGTCCAGCTCTCGTAGAGCGCGGCGAGGCAGAGGAAGACGACGAGGGCGGAGAGCGAATAGAGGAGCAGCTCCTGGTTGCCGGCGAGCCGCTCCTGATAGGAAAGGCCCGTCCAGGCGGCGCCGTAGCCGCCGTCCATCCCGGCGACGAGCTCTTCCATCCGCTCCATCGCGTCGCCGGAGCTCGCGCCGCCGGCGGCCGAACCGGAGAGTTCGAGCGCGCGGGTGCTGCCGTAGCGGGCGAGCTTGGGGGAGATCGACTTCCAGGCCTTTGAGACGAAGGCGCCGAAGGGCACCATCTCGTCGTCGCTGTTGCGGGCCGACCAGGCGAGGACGTCATCCGGCTGCATGCGGTACGGAGCGTCGCCCTGGACGATCACCTCGCGCAGGTCGGTCCCGAGGGGGAAGTCGTTGACGTAGTCGCCGGCGAAGATCGTCGACAGCATCGAGTTGATGTCGCTCAGGCTGACGCCGAACGCGGTCACCTTCTCCTGGTCGATGTCGAGCTGCAGCGAGGGCTTCGCCGCCTCGTCGTTGCCGCGCAGGTTCGTCACCTCGCCGCTCGCCTGGGCCTGGGCGACGAGCTCGTCGGCGGCAGCCTTGAGCGCGACGTTGCCGTTGCCGGCCTGGTCCACGAGATACATCGTGAAGCCGGAGGACGTGCCCATGCTGGGGATCGCCGGCGGCTGCAGGAAGAAGATCTGCCCCATCGGATTGTTCATGAAGTGGCCGTTGGCGCGGTTGGCGAGCGCGGCGGCGTCGAGCCCCTCCCGTTCGTCGAACGGCTTCAGGCGCAGGAACATCATCGCGGCGTTCTGACCGCTGCCGCCGAACGAGAAGCCCACCGCGGCGAACACCGAGGCGACCGTGTCGGTCTCCTCGGTGAGGATGTAGTCCTCGACCGCGGCGACCGCCTCGGTGGTCTGCGCCGTGGTGGCGCCCTCCGGCAGCTCCACCATCACCATCAGCACGCCCTGGTCCTCCGTCGGTAGAAATGAGGACGGCAGGCGCTCGTAGATGAGGTAGGCGCCGACGATGACCGCGGCGAAGACGATAATGATGCGGGAGGCGCGCGTGGCGAAGCGCTCGGCGGCGTAGCCGTAGCCCGACGTCAGCCAGCCGAGCCCGGTGTTGAACCAGCGCACCGGACGGATGTCGGTGGCCGAGTGCTTGGGACGTAGGAGCTGGGCGCACAGCGCCGGCGTCAGGATCAGCGCGACGAACAGCGACAGCACCATCGCCGAGATGATGGTGACCGAGAACTGGCGGTAGATCACCCCGGTCGACCCGCTCATGAACGCCATCGGCAGGAACACGGCGGAGAGGACGAGGACGATGCCGACGAGCGCCGTCGAGATCTCCCGCATGCTCCGCTCCGTCGCCTCGACGGGGCCAAGCCCGTCCTCCATGACGCGCTCGACATTCTCCACCACCACGATGGCGTCGTCGACGAGGAGGCCGATCGCGAGCACCAGCGCGAACATCGTCAGCGTGTTGATCGACATGTCGGCGAGCGAGAGCACGCCGAAGGTGCCGAGGAGAACCACGGGGACGGCGATCGTCGGGATCAGCGTCGCCCGCCAGCTCTGCAGGAACACCATGATGACGAGCACCACGAGCGCGATCGCCTCGAACAGCGTGTGGTAGACCTGCTCGATCGATTCCTCGACGAACGGCGAGGTGTCGTAGGGGTAGACCACGCTGACCCCCGCGGGCAGGGCGTGCGACAGCTCGTCGACCTTGTCGCGCACGCGCTCGGCGGTCTCGACCGCGTTGGCCCCGGTCGAGAGGTTGACACCGAAGCCGGCGGCGGGCTTGCCGTTGTAGCGGCTCGAGGTGCCGTAGTCCTGCGCGCCGAGCTCGATGCGGGCGACGTCGACGAGGTGGACGGTGGAGCCGTCCGCGTTGGTCTTGAGAAGGATGCGCTCGAAGTCGGCGACCGAGGTGAGCTGCGACTGGGCGCTGAGCGACACCGTCATCTGCTGGCCGCGCACCACCGGCTGGTCGCCGAGCGAGCCGACGGTGACGTTGGTGTTCTGCTCGGAGACCGCGTCCGTCACGTCGTTGGCGGTCAGCTGATACTGGTAGAGCTTGTCGGGATCGAGCCAGATCCGCATCGCATATTCGGACGCGAAGGAGTTGATCGAGCCGACGCCGTCGACCCGCTGGATGGCGTCTTCCATACGCGAAGAGAGGAGGTCGCCGAGCTCCACCGAGCTGTAGCTGCCGTCCTCGGAGACGAGCGCGCCGACGAGCAGGATCGAGGAGGTCGATCGGGTGACGCTGATGCCCTGGTTGGTGACGGCGTTGGGCAGCTTCGACTGGACGAGCTGCAGCTTGTTCTGCACCCGGACCTGGGCCATGTCCGGGTCCTGGCTGTCGTCGAAGGTCAGCGAGATCGACGACGAGCCCTCGGTGGAGCTCGACGTCATGTAGATGAGGCCGTCGAGGCCGGTCATCCCGTCCTCGATGACGGTGGTCACGGAGTTCTCCACGATCTCCGCCGAGGCGCCCGTGTAGGTCGCGGAGATGCGGACGGTGGTCGGCGCGATCTCGGGATATTGCGAGATCGGCAGTGTCATCAGCCCGTAGATGCCGGCGAGCATCGTGATGATGGCGAGCACCCAGGCGAAGACCGGGCGATGGATGAAGAACGTCGCCATCGCTCAGTCGTCGGCCTCGTCGTCGGCGGACGCTGTGCCGTCGTCGGGGGGTGCGTCGCTCTCTTCGACAACGAGCCCGTCGGCGTCGAGGGTCGCGGCGACGGGCGCGACCGCCATGCCCTCGCGCAGCGTCTTCAGCCCGTTGAGGATCAGCCGCGCGCCGGGCTCGATGCCGGTGTTGACGATCCAGGCGCTGTCGGTGCTGCCGATGTCGGTGAAGGTGATCTTCTTCGCCGCCCCGTCCTCGCCGACGACGAAGGCCGACAGGCGGCCGGTGTTGTCGCGCTCCGCCGCCCGCTGGGGCACCAGGAAGGCCTCGACGGTACCGAGCGTCAGCTCGCCGCGCAGGAACATGCCGGGCAGGATGACGCGGTCGGGATTGTCGAAGCGAAAGCGGACGGTGACCGTCCCCGTCGTCGTCGACACCGTGCTCGTCAGCGTGACGAGCGTCCCGCTGCCTTGATAGACCTCGCCGTTCTCGAGGGTGAGGGCGGCGTCGATCGTATCGTTGGGCTTCAGCACGCCGGAGGCGAGCTGGCTGCGGAAGGACAGGATGCGCGAGCTCGTCTCGCTGAGGTCGATATAGATCGGGTCGAGGCGGGTCACCGTCGTCAGTGCATCGCTCTGCCCGCTGGTGACGAGGTCGCCGACGGAGACCTCCTGGACGTCCGCGACGCCTTCGATGGGGCTGCGGATCGTCGTCCAGGAGAGCTGCGTTCGGGCGTATTCGAGGGCGGCCTTGGCGGCGTCGAGTGTCGCCTTCGCCTCGGCGAGGGTCGCGCGCGCCTCCTCCACCTCCGCCGCGGTGTAGCCCTTGCCGGCGAGCTTTTCGGCCCGATCATAGGCGGCCTGGGAGACGGGGAGGCGCGCCTCGGCCTTGGCGAGATCCGCCTCGTCGGAGGCGACGGTGGCGACGTAGCTCGCATCGTCGAGCTGGAAGAGGACGTCGCCGACGGCGAGCGTCTTGCCGGGAACGTAGGAGATCGCCTCGATGACGCCGTCGACGCGAGGGCGGATGTCGACCTGCTCGTAGGCGACCGCGCGGCCCGGGAGGCGCACCGTGCGCGGCACTTGCTGCCGCTCCATCGTCATGACGGCGACCTCGAGGGGTGGCGTGCGCCGACCCGCTCCGTCGGAGCCGAGCGCGAGGGCCGGCCCGGCGCCCACGATCGCGCACAGCGCAAGCGGCGGAAGAACGGTAAGACGTGACGCCAACTTCAACATATACGTACTTTGTGACTGACAACGACGCTGTATGACTCGCGCGCAGGGCGTACGATCGAAGTGCTATCGGATAAGTTGTAGCACGGGGAGCCGCTGAGCGCGCCGGTGACCCACGTTTCTTCGCGACCGGCCGCGACATCGCCGGGTCAGGACGCCGCGATCGTTCGGTCGGAGGCGGGTATCGGTGGTCGTGGTGGGCGGAAACGGTTTCGACGGAGGCCGGAGAGACGCGGTTCGCAGGCTGGGTCGTTCATTCCTCAAATCGACGACTATGCATAAAGGCTAGACGCGCTGCGTTAGCCGTCTTCGTCGACATATGTGCAAACGTTGCTGGCGACCCCTCGAACTGCAAACCAATCTTGCCGCCGTCAGCTTTGACACGACTCGATACAACGTTTGTCCCGGTCGTCGGGTCGGCCGTTGGGTTGGTCGTCGGGCCGCTACTCGTGGCGCAGCGCGTCGATCGGGTCGAGGTGGGCCGCGCGGCGGGCGGGTACGTAGCCGAACACGACCCCGATCGCGACCGAGACGGCGAAGGCGAGCAGCACGATCGTGATGTCGAGCACCAGCGGCGTCCCGAGCGCGAGGGAGGCGAGCGCCGACAGCCCCAGGCCGAGCAGCACGCCGATCAGCCCGCCGAACAGCGACAGCACCACCGCCTCCACCAGGAACTGCAGCAGAACCTGCTTCTCCTGCGCGCCGATCGCGAGGCGGATGCCGATCTCGCGCGTGCGCTCCGTCACCGAGACCAGCATGATGTTCAATATACCGATGCCGCCGACGAGAAGGCTCACCCCGGCGACGGCGGCGAGCAGGCCGGTCATCATCTTCGTCGTGCCCGTCATCGTGGAGACGATCTGCGCCATGTCGCCGACGTGGAAGTTGTCGTCGAGGCCGGCCTTGATGTTGCGTCGCTCGCGCATGAGGAGCGTCACGTCGCGCTGGATCATGCCGGTATCGACGCCCTCCTGGGCCGAGAGCATGATCGAATCGACGTCGGTGTTGCCGGCGAGACGCCGCTGGACCGTGCGCAGCGGCATCACCACGGTGTCGTCCTGGTCGTCGCCGAAATTCGAGCGCCCGCGCGTTTCGAGGAGGCCGATCACGGTGCAGGGGACGGCGCCGATGCGGATCTTCTCGCCGAGCGGATCGCGGCCGGCGAACAGCTCCTTGCCGATCGTCGTGCCGATGATGCAGACGGCGCGGCCCGCCCTGACCTCGCTGTCGAGGAACAGCCGCCCGTCCTGCAGCGGCCAATCGCGGGCGGTGAAGTAGTCGTTCGAGGTGCCGGTGACGGTGGTGCTCCAGCTCTCGTTGCCGGCGACGACGTTGACGGAGGTGCTCGCCGTCGGCGCGACGGCGCTCAGCCCGGCGATCTGATTGCGGATCGCCTCGGCGTCGGCGAGGGAGAAGTCGGGGGCGGACGTTCGGCGCGGCCCCATGCCCTGGCCGGGCCGCAGGAAGAGAAGGTTGGTGCCGAGCGAGGAGATCTGCTCCTGAACCTGGGCGGTGGTGCCGTTGCCGATGGTCACCATCGCGATCACCGAGCCGACGCCGATCACCACGCCGAGGAGCGTCAGCAGCGAGCGCAGGGCGTTGCGCCGGATCGCCATCAGGGCGAGGCGGATCGTTTCCTCTAGCATCAGGCGGCCACCCGCTGGTCGGCGGCGACGTGGCCGTCGACGAAGGTGATCGTGCGGGAGGCGTACTCGGCCATGTCCGGCTCGTGGGTCACCATCAAGATGGTGATGCCTTCCTCCCGGTTGAGGCTCGTCATCAGCTGCATGATCTCGTGGCTGCGCGCGGTGTCGAGGTTGCCGGTGGGCTCGTCGGCGACGAGCAGCGACGGGCGCGTCACGACCGCGCGCGCGATGGCGACGCGCTGCTGCTGGCCGCCGGAGAGCTGCCCCGGATTGTGGCTCTCGAAGCCGGCGAGGCCGACCTTCTCGAGCGCCGCGAGCGCCAGCCCCCGCCGCTCCTTGCGTGGGACGCCGCGATAGATCAGCGGCAGCTCCACATTCTCGAGCGCCGAGGTGCGCGCGAGGAGGTTGAAGCCCTGGAACACGAAGCCGATATAGTGCCGCCGCAGCAGCGCCCGCTGGTCGCGCGAGAGCGCCCCGACGTCGACGCCGCGGAAATAATATTTCCCCGACGTCGGTGCATCGAGGCAACCGATGATGTTCATCGTCGTCGACTTGCCCGAGCCGCTGGGGCCCATGATGGCGACGAACTCGCCCTTGGTGATCGACAGGCTGACCCCGACGAGCGCGTAGACCTTGGCCGTGCCCTCGCCATAGCTGCGCGCGACGTCGACGAACTCGATGAGGGGCGGCTCGGCGCTGCTCACCTGCCGGCCGCCCGCTGCGCGATGACGAGGGGGTCGCCCTCCTCGAGGGGACCCGTCACCGCGGTCAGCGTGCCGTCGCTGGCGCCGATGTGGACCGTCACCGCCTCGGGCTCGCCGTTCTTCAGGACGTAGACGGTGCGCTCGTCGCCCGTCGGCTCGGCGACGGCCTCGATCTTGGCCTGGCGGGGCGGCCGCGGCATCAGGAAGTCGAGAAAGCCGCGATCGTCGCCGTTCGCGCCGGCCGCGGCCTCGGTCGCCGGCGGGCGGAAGCGCAGCGCCTTGTTCGGGATGAGCAACGCGTTCTCGTCGTGGCTCACGACGATGTCGGCCGTCGCCGTCATGCCGGGGCGCAGCACGAGGTCGGGATTCTGCACGCGGATGACGCCGGTGTAGGTGACGACGTCGTTGACCGTCTCGGGCGCAAGGCGGATCTCCTCCACCTCGCCGGGGAAGGTGCGGTCCCGGAAGGCCTCCACGGTGAAGGTGCTCGCCTGGCCGTCCTCGACGACGCCGACGTCGGCCTCGTCGATGTCCACCTCGAGCTGCATCGAGGAGAGATCCTCGGCGATCGTGAAGAGCACCGGCGCCTCCAGCGAGGCGGCGACGGTCTGCCCCGGGTCGATGTCGCGGCTGATGACGACACCGCTGATCGGCGACAGGATCGAGGCTTTCGAGAGATTGGTCTCCGCCGTCTCGAGGGCGGCCTTGGCGACGTCGACCTCGGCTTTGCTGACGGCGAGCGCGGCCTCGGCCCGCTTGTACTTGGCGTCGGCCTCTTCGAGCGTCGCGGTGGAGGTGATCTTGCGCTCCGAGAGGGTGCGCGAGCGGGCGAGGGCCTGCTTCGTCTCCGCGACGGTCGCCTCGGCGTCGATCACCTGCGCCTCCTTCACGGCGAGGCTCGCCTTGGCGCTGCGCACCTCGGCGGTCAGCTTGTCGGTGTCGAGGACGGCGAGCACCTCGCCCTCCTTGACGCTGTCGTTGTAGTCCACGAGCACCTTGCGCACGATGCCGGACAATTCGCTCGACACGTCGACCTGGTTCGTCGGCTCGACCGAGCCGGTGGCGGTCACCGTCTGCGTCAGCGAGCCGCGGCGCACCGGTTCCGTCTCGTAGCCGACCGTCGTCCCGCCGTCCCAGGCGCCGGACATCAGGAGGCCGACGCCGACGACGGCGAGCAGCACGACGAGCGCGAGAACGACCCGGCGCCGCCCACGACGCCGCGCCGCGACCGAACCGTTGAGGTCGAGCGTCTTCGCGAGCTCGGGGTCGATCTCCGGCGTATATTGCATATTCATAGGGCTACGCGCCCCGCTGCTCGTGGACGACGATGACGTGCGTCATGCTGGCTGCTCCCCACAACAGTCCGATGTCGCCCGAAGCTAGGGAGTCAATGTAAGTATCGACCGTACGAATATATCTGAATATGCCCAGACAAGCGGTCATTTGAAAACGAAGATTGCCAGGCGCGGCTATATGACCTTATGCGACAAAAATCCCGAGCGAGTCGCCGGCGCCGGCACCTTGCGACCCTAGAGCCGCGCCGTCGCAATGAAAACCCGGCCGTCGGGTCTCGATCGCTCGAGGTCGACAGGCCGGGTGCGGAAGGCTCGGCGGACGCCCGGGCGGGGCCGGGGACCCCAATGCGGGGGCGCTCGGGGGCGCCCCCGCAGTCGGCGGGCCGGGGAGGGAGGCGGCTAGGCCGCCATGCCCTCGCGGGCGAGGCCGCGCAGCACGTAGTGCAGGATGCCGCCGTTGTTGTAGTAGGCGAGCTCGTCGGCGGTATCGATCCGGCAGAGCAGCTCCACCGACTTCTTCGACCCGTCCTCGAAGGTGATCTCCGCCGTGAGGTTCTGCCGCGGCTTGAGGTCGGCGAGGCCGGTGATCGTCACCTGCTCCTTGCCGGTGACGCCGAGGCCCTCCCAGCTGTCGCCGCCGATGAAGACGAGCGGCAGCACGCCCATGCCGACGAGGTTCGAGCGGTGGATGCGCTCGAAGCTCTCCGCGATCACCGCGCGCACGCCGAGGAGACGGGTACCCTTGGCCGCCCAGTCGCGCGAGGAGCCGGTGCCGTATTCCTTGCCGGCGAAGATCACCAGCGGCACGCCCTCCGCCTCGTAGCGCATCGCCGCGTCGTAGATCGGCATCTCCTCGCCCGAGGGCTGGTGGTAGGTCACGCCGCCTTCGACGCCCTTCACCATCTGGTTCTTGATGCGGATGTTGGCGAAGGTGCCGCGCATCATGATCTCGTGGTTGCCGCGGCGGGCACCATAGGAGTTGAAGTCCTTCACCGAGACCTGATGCTCGGCAAGGTACACGCCCGCCGGCGAGGACGGCTTGATGGAGCCGGCCGGAGAGATGTGGTCCGTGGTGATCGAGTCCTGGAAGAGCGCGAGGATGCGCGCGTCCACGATGTCGGTCACCGGATCGGGCTCCATCGACATGCCTTCGAAGTACGGCGGGTTGCGCACGTAGGTCGACGACATCGGCCAGGAGTAGGTGAGGCCGCCCGAGGTCTGCACCGCCTGCCAGTGCTCGTCGCCCTTGAACACGTCGGCGTAGCGGGTGTCGAACATGTCGCGGGTGATGGCGCCGCGCACCATGTCGGCGACTTCCTTCGTCGTCGGCCAGATGTCCTTCAGGTAGACGGGATTGCCGTCCTGGTCGGTGCCGAGCGGCTCGTTGACGATGTTCTTCGTCATGGTGCCGAGGATCGCGTAGGCGACGACGAGCGGCGGGGAGGCGAGGTAGTTGGCGCGAACGTCGGGGTTCACGCGGCCCTCGAAGTTGCGGTTGCCGGAGAGCACCGAGACGGCGACGAGGTCGTTCTCGTTGATCGTCTTCGAGATCTTCTCGGGGAGCGGACCGGAGTTGCCGATGCAGGTGGTGCAGCCGTAGCCGACGAGGTCGAAGCCCATGGCGTCGAGGTCTTCCTGCAGGCCGGTCTTGTTGAGGTAGTCGGTGACGACCTGGCTGCCGGGGGCGAGGGAGGTCTTCACCCACGGCTTCACCGAGAGGCCTTTCGCGCGCGCCTTGCGGGCGACGAGGCCGGCGGCGATCAGCACCGACGGGTTCGAGGTGTTGGTGCACGAGGTGATCGCGGCGATGACGACGTCGCCGTCGTCGAGGCGGTAGTCCTCACCCTCGACCACGTGGCCGGGCATCGCCGACTGGTCGGTCTGGGCGCCCTCGGCCATGAAGCGGGCCTCGCCGTTGCTCGACGCCGGGGTGGCCTTCGACTTGGCGCCGCCCTTGATGCCGCCGACGGCGTCCTTGAAGGCGACGTCCGCATCGGTGAGGGCGACGCGGTCCTGCGGGCGCTTGGGGCCGGCGAGGGAGGGGACCACGGTGGAGAGGTCGAGTTCGAGCGTGTCGGTGAACACCGGGTCCTCGGTCTCGTCGGTGCGGTAGAAGCCGTTGTGCTTGGCGTAGGCCTTCACGAGCTCGATGCGGTGATGGTCGCGGCCGGTCGACGTCAGGTAGCGGATAGTGTCGTCGTCGGTCGGGAAGAAGCCGCAGGTGGCGCCGTATTCGGGGGCCATGTTGGCGATGGTCGCGCAGTCCTCGAGCGACAGGGCCGACAGGCCGGCGCCGTAGAACTCCACGAACTTGCCCACCACGCCCTTCGCGCGCAGCATCTGGGTGACGGTGAGCACGAGGTCGGTGGCGGTGGTGCCTTCGGGCAGCGCGCCGTGCAGCTTGAAGCCGATCACCTCGGGGATGAGCATCGAGATGGGCTGGCCGAGCATGGCCGCCTCCGCCTCGATGCCGCCGACGCCCCAGCCGAGCACCGAGAGGCCGTTCACCATGGTGGTGTGCGAATCGGTGCCGACGAGCGTGTCGGGGAAGGCGTAGGTTTCGCCGTCCTCTTCCCGCGTCCACACGGTCTGGGCGAGATATTCGAGGTTCACCTGGTGGCAGATGCCGGTGCCCGGCGGCACCACGCGGAAGTTGTTGAACGCCGACTGGCCCCAGCGCAGGAACTGGTAGCGCTCGCCGTTGCGCTCATATTCGAGCTCGACGTTGGCCTTGAAGGCGTCGTGGGTGCCGAAATAGTCCACCATCACCGAGTGGTCGATGACGAGGTCGACGGGCACCAGCGGGTTGATCTTGGTCGGGTCGGCGCCGAGATTCTTGGAGGCGTCGCGCATCGCGGCGAGGTCGACCACGGCCGGCACGCCGGTGAAGTCCTGCATCAGCACGCGCGCCGGGCGGTAGGCGATCTCGCGGTCCGACCTCTTGTCCTTCACCCACTGGGCGAGGGCGCGGATGTCGTCGGCAGTGACGGTGCTGCCGTCCTCGTAGCGCAGGAGGTTCTCGAGGAGCACCTTCAGCGACATCGGGAGCTTGGAGACACCTTCGAGGCCGTTGCGTTCGGCAGCCTTCAGGTCGAAAATGGTGTAACTCTTCCCGTCAACGGTTAGTTCGGTCCGAGCTTTGAAGCTGTCGAGCGAGCGGGCCACGGCTCAACCCCCTGTTTGGAACTAGAAGACATTTGCCGCTATCAACTCCCAATCGCCGCCGCGATCAAGCCGGCCGCGCGCTGTGAGAGGGAATTTGCGCGCCATGGTAAGCCTCAAGGTGGATTGCCTCGTGGTCGAGCGAGGTGGCCGGCGCGTCATCGATGGGCTGAGCTTTGCGGCCGATCCCGGTGAAGCGGTCGCGGTGACGGGGCCGAACGGGGTCGGCAAGTCCACGCTGCTGCGGGCGGTGGCGGGGCTGACGGCGGTGGTGGGCGGATGCATCACCCTCTCTCAATGGCCTGAACGGCGGCAAAGTGCCATGCATCTCGTGGGCCATCGTGAAGCGATCAAGCCCCAGCACAGCCTTCTCGACAATCTCGCCTTCTGGTGCCGCTTCCTCGCCGCCGAGCCGCCGGCCGACGGGGTGGAGGCGACGGTCGAGGCAGCGCTCGACGCCGTCGGCCTCGTGCACCTCGCCGACGCTCCGGCCGAGCTCCTGTCGCAAGGTCAGCGGCGCCGCCTCGCCTTGGCGCGGCTTCTCGTCGCTCCACGCCCGCTGTGGCTCCTCGACGAGCCCACCGCCGGCCTCGACACCGCCTCGCGCGCCCGCCTCGCGGGCCTCCTCGCCCGCCATCTCGACGGTGGCGGTCTCCTCCTCGCCGCCACCCACGAGGAGATCGGCGTGCCGACCCGCGCCCTCGCCCTCGCCGCATGAGCGGGCGCTGTGTCCCGTCGTCGGCGGCCACGGCGCGGCCGTGCCTCGGCGCCCGTCTCGGCCCTCGCCCTCGCCATCACCCTTGCCGGTGCGGTCGGGGGGCGCCGTGAGCCTCCTTGCCCTTTATGTGCGCGACGTGCGGCTCGCCTGGGCGGCCGGGGGAGGGGGGCCGGTCGGCGTCATCTTCTATCTCGCCGTCACCGCCGTGGCGCCGTTCGCGGTGGGGCCGGACCTGCCGCTTCTCACCCGCATCGGTCCGGCGCTCCTGTGGATCGCGGTGCTTCTCGCCCTCCTTCTCGGCCTGGAGCGGCTCTTCCAGGCCGATCAGGAGGACGGCACGCTCGACCTCCTGCGCCTCGGCGACACGCCGCTCGAGCTCGTCGTCCTGATGAAGGCGGCGGCGCACTGGACGGCGGCGGCGCTGCCGCTCCTCGCCGCCACCCCGTTCGCCGCCCTGCTCCTCAACCTCGACGGGGCGGCGATCCTCGTCACGCTCGCCACCTTCCTCGTCGGCACGCCGGCCCTGGCGCTCGTCGGGGCGGTGGGGGCGGCGGTCGCCGTGTCGCTTCGCCGCGCGGGCGTGCTCATCGCCATCCTGGTCTTGCCGTTGTCGGTGCCGGTCGTCATCTTCGGCGTGTCGGCCATCGAGGCGGCGGGAGCGGGACGCGCCGTCGGCCCCTCGCTCGCCCTGCTCGGAGCTGTCACGCTGGTGGCCGCGGTGGTCGCCCCGCTTGCCGCGGCGGCCGCTTTGCGCGAGAGCGAATAGGCCGTCGCCATCGCCGCGAGCGCGCGATACGATCATCGGCAGGAGGCCCGATGTCCACCACGCTGAGGACGGATCTCGTCCGACCCTCGATCATCAATCCCGGCCGCTTCGGCGCGCTGGTCGACCGCTACATGCCGTTCCTCGCGGCGCTGACGGCGCTCGCCTTCGCCGTGGGCCTCTACCTCGCCCTCTGGGCCTCGCCGGAGGACTATCAGCAAGGCGCCACGGTGCGGATCATGTACGTCCACGTGCCGGCCGCTTGGCTCGCCCTCTTCACCTACATGGTGATGGCCTCGGCCGCTCTCGGCACGCTCGTGTGGCGTCATCCCCTCGCCGACGTCGCCGGCAAGACCGCTGCGCCGATCGGCGCCGTGTTCACCGCCATCTCCCTCGCGTCGGGCTCGATCTGGGGCAAGCCGATGTGGGGCGCCTGGTGGGTGTGGGACGCGCGCCTCACCTCCATGCTCATCCTCCTCTTCATGTATCTCGGCCTGATCGCCCTCTGGCGCGCCATCGACGATCCGGGCCGCGCCGCCCGCGTCACCGGCATCGCGACCCTCGTCGGCGTCATCAACATCCCCATCATCAAGTTCTCGGTGGACTGGTGGAACACCCTCCACCAGGGAGCGAGCGTGATGCGCTTCGACGGGCCCACCATCCATCCCTCGATGCTCGTGCCGCTGCTCGTGATGGCGCTCGCCTTCATGCTGCTCTTCGCCACGGTTCACCTGTCGGCGATGCGCACCGAGCTGATCCGCCGCCGCGCCCGCACCGTGCGCCTCCGGACCGCGCGGGGGACGCGCTGATGGGCGACTATGCGGGCTACGTGATCGCCGCCTACGCGGTGACCTTCGGCGGCATCGCGGCGTTGATCGCGTGGACGGTGCTCGACCGGGTGGGCGCCCGCCGCGCCCTCGGGCGGGCCGAGCGGGCGGCCTCGCGCGCCGGCGACGCGGCGGCGGGCAACGCGCGCGATGCGGCCTAGCCCCATGCGCCTCAGCCCGATGCGCCTTCTCCTCCTCGTGCCGGTCGTCGCCTTCGTCGCGATGGCCGGCCTCTTCGCCTGGCGCATCACCGACGGGGCGGACCGCTCCGTGGTGCCCTCCGCCTTGATCGGCCGCCCGGCGCCCGACCCCGTCTTCGCCCCCCTCGAGGCGAGCCTTCCGGGCGTCGACCCGGCGAGCTTCAAGGGGCGCGTCAGCCTCGTCAACGTGTTCGCCTCGTGGTGCGCGCCGTGCCGGGTGGAGCATCCGGAGCTGATGGCGCTGTCGGCGACCCCCGGCCTCACCCTCGTCGGCCTCAACTACAAGGACCGCGTGTCGAGCGCCCGCGCCTTCCTCGCCGAGCTCGGCAACCCCTACGACGCCGTCGGCGTCGATCCCGACGGGCGCGCCGCGATCGAGTGGGGCGTCTACGGCGTGCCGGAGAGCTTCCTCGTCGGTCCGGACGGCACCATTCGCGCCAAGCACGTCGGCCCGCTCTCGCCGGAGGTCATCGCCGGCGACTTCGGCGAGACGATGCGCGACCTCCTCGCCGCGGCCGGGGCGCCGGCCTCGTGAACCCGGTCTTCTCCCGCCGCGTGCCCGAAGGGGACAACATCGAGCGCGCCGTCTGCGAGCGCTGCGGCTTCGTCGACTACGACAACCCCAAGATCGTCGTCGGCGCGGTGGTGACGTGCGGGCCGCGCGTCCTCCTCTGCCGCCGCGCCATCGCCCCGCGCAAGGGGCTGTGGACGCTGCCGGCGGGCTACATGGAGCACGGCGAGACTCCGGAGGAGGGCGCCCGCCGCGAAACCTACGAGGAAGCGACCGCCGACATCGTCATCGAGGGGTTGCTCGCCGTCTACACCATCCGCCGGCTCGGCCAGGTGCAGCTCATCTACCGGGCGCGGATGGAGGCGGGGGCGTTCGCGCCGGGGCCGGAGAGCGAGGCCGTCGGCCTCTTCGCCGAGGACGAGATCCCGTGGGACGCGATCGCCTTCCCCACCGTCCACTGGGCGCTCGCCCACGCCCGCCAGCCGGGCGGTCCCTTCGTCAATCCGCCCGGGGGCGACGAGTCCGGACCCGACGCCCCTCCCTACACCGTCACCGGTGCTTGATTGGCCATCAACCGGTCGGATGGTTAGGGTTCCTTCATGACGATCGCGCCATCAACTCGCGCCAAGATCAACACGAGGAGCAACGCCGTGCTGCGCGCCACCCTCGGCCTTCTGGCCGTTCTCGCGAGCCCTCTGCCCGCGTTCGCCGAGCAGCCCCGTGCCGTCCTGGAGCTCTTCACCAGCCAGGGCTGCGCCTCCTGCCCCGCCGCGGACGCGCTCCTCGGCGAGCTCGCCCAGCGGGACGGCATCCTCGCCGTCACCATGCCCGTGAAGCTCTGGGACTTTCTCGGCTGGGCCGACACCCTCGCGAGCGACGTTCTGACCAAGCGGCAGATCGCCTATTCCGTCGCCCGCGGCGATCGCGACGTCTACACGCCGCAAATGGTGGTGAACGGCGCCGACGACGTGCTCGGCAGCGACATGGCCGCGATCCGCGGCACCATGGACCGCGTCGCCGCCGAGCCGCTGCCGGTGCCGATCGACCTCGCCATCAACGGCGACGTGCTCACCATCAACGTCGCCACCCCCGCCGAGGGCACCGAGGTCGAGAAGAAGGCCACCCTGTGGCTGATGGTGGTGGAGGAGGAGGTGCGCGTTCCGGTCGACGCCGGCGAGAATCGCGGCCGCCGCCTCACCTATCACAATGTCGTGCGCAGCATGCGGCCGATCGGCATGTGGAAGGGCAAGCCGATGACCTTCGACCTGCCGCTCGCCGACGTCGAGAAGATGACGGCTGCGGGCTGTGCCGTCATCGCCCAGGTGGACACCTTCAAGGGGCCGGGCCGGATCATCGGCGCGGCCTCGCTCGACCGCCTGTTCCCCGCCCGCACCGCCGAGAAGCGCTGACGGCGCGACGCGAGGCCGGTCCGGGCCTCGGCGGCTGCGACGGGCGACCCGGCGTCGGGCGCGTCAGGCCGCGGCGGGCAGCTTCAGGAGTTCGCGGGTCTCCGCCACGGTGGCCGGCCTGCGGTCGTAGCGATCGCATAGCGATACGACGCGCTCCACCAGGGCGGCGTTCGACGGGGCGAGGGTGTTGCGGTCCATCCGCACATTGTCCTCGAGGCCGGTGCGGCAGTGGCCGCCGGCGGCGAGCGACCATTCGTTGAGGACGATCTGGTTGCGGCCGATGCCCGCACCCGTCCACGTGGCGTCCGGCGCGAGGCGCTTCAGCGTCGCGATGTAGAAGTCGAACACCTCCTTGTCGACGGGCATCGCGTTCTTCACCCCCATCACGAACTGGACGTGAAGCGGGCCCTTGATGCGCCCGTCCGCCGCCATCGCGGCGGCCTGGAAGAGCATCGAGACGTCGAACACCTCGATCTCCGGCTTGACGCCGTAGGCGAGCATTTCCGAGGCGAGCCAGTCCACGAGCTCCGGCGAGTTCTCGTAGACGCGGGTCGGAAAATTGCACGACCCGGTGGAGAGCGACGCCATGTCGGGCCGCAGCGGGATCATGCCGCCGCGCTCGCGCCCGGTGCCGGAGCGGCCGCCGGTCGACAGCTGCACCACCATGCCGGGGCAGTGCTTGCGCAGCCCCTCGGTCAGCGCCGCGAAGCGCTCCGGATCGGAGGTCGGCGAGCCGTCGTCCTTGCGCACGTGGCAGTGGGCGAGGGTGGCGCCGGCCTCGAAGGCGGCCTGGGTGGACTCGATCTGCTCCGATACGGTGATCGGCACCGCAGGGTTGTCGGACTTCTGCGGCAGCGATCCGGTAATGGCGACCGTGATGATGCAGGGCGTTGCCATGGGTCGTGATGGTCTCTCTTGCAGTGGGCGGCCGATGCCGGCCTCAGTCGGTGTCGTCGAGCGCCGCGGCGGTCGCCGCGAGCACCCCGCCGTAGACGAGATTGATCACCAGCGCCGAGCCGATGAAGACGATGCCGAGATCGCGGGCGAACATCGGATGGCCGGCGAGCGGCATCACCGCCGCCATCATCGTCAGCCAGGTGAGGATGCCGAAGAACAGGCCCTGCACCAGCCCGCGGCCGGGTAGGATCGGCTGCAGCACGGCGTAGGCGACGGCATAGATCACCACCCCGACGATCCCGTGGGTGAACCACACCGCGCGGTCGGTGCTCGGCAGCCCGAGGCGCAGGTCGAACGCCCTGATCTCGGCCATCATGTCGAAGCCCGGCACGAAACCCATGCGAACGTTGACGTACATGAGCGCCGAGACGATTGCTGTCGCAATGATGCCGGCAATGAAGATGCGTGCCATCTCGGCCCCCCTCGCGCACTGTCGTCTCTAGTGCATCAGTCTGAGGGGCGCAACGAGACGCGCCGCGCGGCCGGCAACATTCGAGTTGGCGTTCCGCCTCAAGCGCACTATTGCCTTGATGCAGCGAAGCTGTTGACGAGGTGAAGAGCACCGGATGACCCATTGTGAGTGAAAGCTGCCTGATCGCCAAGCTCGGGCGATATGTCGACCTTGCCGAAGCCGACCGGCGCGTTCTCGCAAGGCTGGAGGAGAGTGAGCGGGAGTATCGCAAGGACCAGATCGTCCGCCGCACCGGCCAGCCGGTGGAGGATCTCTTCGTCGTGAAAAGCGGCTGGGTAACGTCCTTTTCGATCCTCGAGGACGGGCGGCGGCAGCTTCTGAGGCTGTTCTATCCGGGCGACATCGTCGACCTCGCGGAGGCCACGATGAGCCACGCCCAGCACGACATCAAATGCATCACCCCGGCGGTGCTCTGCCCGTTTCCGAAGGCCGGGCTCGAGCCGATCTTCCGCCGCTCGCCCCGCCTCACCGCGTTGCTCTTCTCGATGACGGTCAACGAGGCGGGCTCGCTGCTCGATCGCATTCGGGCAATCGGCCGCTTCAGCGCCTACGAGCGTCTCTGTTATCTCCTGCTCGAGGTGCGGGCGCGCCTCTCGATGACCGTGTCGACGGTCGACGAGGGCTTTCGCCTGCCGTTGACGCAGAGCGACATTGCCGATCTTCTCGGCCTCACCAACGTCTACGTGTCGCGGACCATGACGCGGATCGAGCGGGATCGGCTGATCCGGCGCCAGGGCAACCTCGTCACCATCCTCGAACCCGACCGGATGCGTGAGATCTGCGAGTTCCGCCATATCCACGAGATCGACACGAGCTGGTTCCCGCAGGACTGAGGCGGCGGCGTGAGGGTCGTGTTCGCCAGCCACGGCTCGCTCGGCGATCTCGTCCCCTTCCTCGAGGTCGGCAAGGTCCTGGTGCGGCGCGGCCACCATGTGCGCGTCGCGACGCACGCCGCGCATTGGGAGGCGGTGCGCTCCGCCGGGCTCGACTTCGCTCCGATGCGGCCCGACCGGCCGGCCGACGCGGCCTTCCACGCCCGCTTCATGGACCCCCTGCGTGGCCCGGCCTTCATCTTTCGCGACGTGCTCGCCCCGGCGATCGGCGACAGCGTCGCCGACCTCACCGCCACCGTCGCCGACGCCGACGTCCTCGTCAGCGTGACGCTCGCCCTCGCCGCGCCGATCGTCGCCGAGGCGACGGGCGTGCCCTGGCGCTCGGCGGTGTTCCAGCCGGCGATGCTGTGGAGCGCCGTCGACCCGCCCCGGCTGCCGCTCCTGCCCTTCGTGCGCGGGGCGCCGGGCTGGAACCGCCGGGTGCTCCACTATGCGCAGGAGGGGGTGGCCGACTGGGCGCTGCCGATCGCCCGCTACCGGGCGGCGCACGGCCTCGCCCCGCTCGCCGCCCACCCCGCCTTCGCCGGCCAGCATGCGCCGGGCGGGGTGCTCGCGCTCTATTCCCCGCTCTTCGGCACGCTCCCCGCCGACGCGCCGCCCGGGACGCTCCAGACCGGCCAAATCCTCCAGACCAGCCAAGTCCTCCAGACCGGCCAAGTCCTCCAGACCGGCAATGTCCTCCAGACCGGCCAAGAAGCCCTCGAGACGGGCGCGGCGGTGCTGCCCGCCGCGGTCGAGCGCTTTCTCGACGCCGGTCCGCCGCCCCTCGTCTTCACCCTCGGCTCGGCCTCCGCCCATGCCGCGCGCGGCTTCTTTCGCGACAGCGCCCGCGCCGCCCGGCGCCTCGGCATGCGGGCCCTCCTCCTCGTCGGGCGGGAGGAGAACCTTGCCGGCCTCCCACTCGGTGACGACGTCGCGGCGGCGACCACCCTTCCCTACGAGGCGGTGTTTCCACGCGCCGCCGCCATCGTGCACCAGGGCGGCATCGGCACCATCGCGCTGTCGCTCGCGGCGGGGCGGCCGATGGTGCTCGTGCCCTTCGCCCACGACCAGCCCGACAACGCGGCACGCGCCGTACGGCTCGGCGTCGCCCGCTGCGTACCGCGACGCCTCTATGGCGCGCTCGCGGCGCCGGCGATCGCCGCCGTCCTCGCCGACGAGGCGATGCACGCCCGCGCCGCAGCAGTCGGCGCCGCGATCCGCGCGGAACGGGGCGCCGAGATCGCCGCCGACGCCATCCTCGCCGCGAGCGCGGGGATGGCGAAGGTTCAGGAGACGAGCTGAACCCCCAGCATCCGCGTGGTGATCTGGAAGTAGAGGAAGAGGCCCACCACGTCGACGATGGTGGTGAGCGCCGGCCCCGCGAACACGGCGGGGTCCACCCGGATCGCCACCGCCGCGAGCGGCAGCAGCGCGCCGATCAGCACCGAGACGAACACCGCCACCGAGATCGCGACGCCGATCGCGAGGGCGATGTCGGTGAGTGTCAGCGCCGCCGGCACGTCCGCCCCGTTCGACAGGAGCACCACCTTGAGGAGGGCGAAGAGAAAGAGGAGGGCGGCGAGGGCGAGGCCGATGCACACCTCCTTGCGGACGACGCGCAAGGTGTCGCCGAGCCTCACCCGTCCCGTCGCCACCGCGCGCAGCACGAGCGAGGCCGACTGCGTGCCCACGTTGCCCCCGGTATCGGCCACCATCGGCATGTAGAGGGCGAGGATCACCAGCGCGTTGAGGGCGTCCTCGTAGACGTGCACGATGTAGCCCGCCATCAGCCCCGCCGCGGCGAGGCCGAGGATCCAGGGCGCCCGCCGCCGGATCTCGGCGAGGAGCGGCACGGCGAGATAGTCGTCGTCGCCCTCCTCGTGGTTGATCGCGGTGAAGCGGTCGGTGTCCTCGTCGGTCGCCTCGGCAAGGCAGCGCTGCGCGTCGTCGGCGGTGATGATGCCGACGAGGGTGCCCTCGTCGTCCACCACCGGCATCGCCGGCAGACGGCTTTGAAGGAGGCGGCGCGCGGCGTCCACGTCGCTCTCCGACAGCGTGGCGCGGGGCGGGTCGGTCTCGGCGAGCGCGCCCACCTTGGCCTTGCGGTCGGCGGCGATGAGGTCGCGCAGCTCCACCGCTCCGACGAGGCGGAAGTCGGCGTCGACGAGGAACACGCGATAGATGGTCTCCGCCGTGTGCTCCTCGCCGAGGAGGCGCAGCGCCTCGCCCACGCTCGTCTCCGGCGAGAGGTCGGCGTAGCGCGAGGTCATCAGCGCCCCGGCGGTGCCCTCGTCGTGGTCGGCGAGGGCGAGCACCTCGTCGCGGCGCTGGCGGCCGATGCGGGCGGCCGCGGCGGCGCGCTCGCGTCGGGGAAGCCGGCGCAGGCGGCGGGCCGCCTCGTCGGGGGCTGCGGCGGCGAGGGCGTCGATGTCGCGCGGATCATTGGGTGAGGTCATCGGGCGTGGTCGTCGGTGAAGGGGTCAAATGGCGGCGCCGCCGCGGCGAAGGGGTCGCCGCGCGGCCGCCTCCGGCAGCGCCCGCAGCGCTTCGAGGAGCGGCACGGGCGGCTTGCCGAGGAGGATGCGCAGCTTGTCGTGACGCGGCAGGCGACCGGCGTAGAAGCGCTCGATCAGGGGCTGCGGCAGACGGTGGAAGCGGGCGAGCACGCGGTGCCGATCCTGCGGCCGCCCGGCGAGGAACAGCATGCGGTTCAGCATCCGGTCGAAGAGGGTGGCGGCGACGTGCCGGCGCACGATCGCTTCGACGCTCGCCCTGAGCCTGCGCGTGGTGAGCGGCCCGTCGCCGTTCGCGAGGGCGAGCGCCGTGCGCGCCGCCATCGGCAGCGAGTAGCCGGTCACGGGGTGGAACAGTCCGGCGCGCAGCCCGATCGGAGCGCCCGCCCCCGCCGGCGCCGCCCCCGCCCACAGCGCCTCGACGTCGCAGGCGAGGAGGAGGGGGAGGGCGCCCGTCTCCTCGCCGGCGATCGCCGCCACGCGCCAGCCCATCGCCGCGGCGTAGGCGTCGATGCGGGCGGCGAGAGCCGGGCGGTCCAGCGTGGGGTCGTCGCCGTAGGTGGTGTCCTCCACGAGCACGGTGTCGGCGTCGAGCGGCAGGGTGTAGACGAAGCGGTAGCCGTCGAGCTGCGGCACCGTGGCGTCCATGATGATCGGCCGCGTCAGCCCGTGCGGCGCCGCGAGGCGGAGCGTGCGGCCGAGGAACTTCTGAAACCGCAGCACGGTGCCGGCGAGCGCGGCGGGGCCGCGCGCGTCGATCACCGCGTCGGCCTCGAGCCGGCGGCCGTCGGCGAGGCGCACGCCGTCCTCGGCGACCTCCGCCACCGCCGTGCCGAGCCGCACGCGGGCGCCGAGCGCGGCCGTCGCCACCGCGTGCAACCGCGCCGAACTGATCGCCCGGTAGGGGGTGGAGAAGGTCCGCGCGAAGCCGTCGAAGCGCGTCTCGTAGCCCGGCCAGCGATGGACGACGAAGGGGTCGACGAGGGCGGTCGCGGCGGCATCGAGGTCGCTCTGATAGAAGCTCCAGGTGTGGACGCCGCCGAGCCGGGCGTCGGCTTCCACGAGCGTCAGCGACACGTCCGGCCGCAAGCGCAGGAGCGCCATCGCCGTCAACACGCCCGCGAGGCCGCCGCCTGCGATGATCAGTCGTTGCGCCATGACCCTTAACCTTAGGAGATGGCCCTTACCTTAGAAGGAAGCCTCCTATAAGGCGATGACAGTCCCATGACTGTGGGAGAGCGCCGTGCCCCGTCCGAGCCTCGACATGCGAGCCCCCAAGGCGACCGGCAATCCCGTGGCCGGCACGGCCGGCAACCCGGCGACCGGCACGGCCGGCAACCCGGCGGCCGGCATGGCCGGCAACCCGGCGACCGGCATGGCCGGCAACCCGGTGGCCGGCATGGCCGGCAGTGCGGCCATCGGCGTCGCCCTCGCGGTGCTGGTGCTCGCGGCGTGGCTCGCGGCCCATGTGGCGGCGATCTTCCTGATCGACTGGGCGCATGCGCCGTGGTGGCTCGCCCCGCTCGTCGTCCTCGGCGAGACGTGGCTCTTCGTCGGCCTCTTCATCGTCGCCCACGACGCCATGCACGGCGCGCTGGTGCCGGGCCATCCGCGGGCCAACCGCTGGGTCGGGCGGATCTGCCTCGCCCTCTACGCGGCGCTCTCCTACGACCGCATGGCCGCGCGCCATCGCGACCACCACCGATACCCGGGCACCGCCGCCGATCCCGACTTCGACCCCGACCATCCGCGCGCCTTCCTGCCCTGGTTCGGCCGCTTCATGTGGCGCTATTACGGCTGGCGCGACCTCCTCGCGATGGCGGTGGCGATGACGGCCTATCTCGTCCTCCTCGGCCCGCCGGTCGGCAGGCTCCTCGCCTTCTACGCCCTGCCGGCGATCCTCTCGGCGGTGCAGCTCTTCTATTTCGGCACCTTCCGCCCCCATCGCCACGACGACGCCGCCGCCTTCGCCGACCATCACAACGCCCGCAGCGAAGGCTTTCCCTGGCTCGTGTCGCTCCTCACCTGCTTCCACTTCGGCGGCTATCATCACGAGCACCACCTGTCGCCCGGAACGCCGTGGTGGCGCCTGCCCGCGCGCCGTCGTGCCCTCGCCGCGGAGGACAAGGCGTGATCCTCGTCAACGGGCTGATCGTGCTCGCCACCGTGGCGGCGATGGAGGGCGTCGCGACGCTCACCCATCGCTACGTCATGCATGGGCCGCTCGGCTGGGGCTGGCACCGCTCCCACCACGAGGAGGGCGACGGCCTCCTCGAGCGCAACGACCTCTACGCCGTGGTGTTCACGGTGCTCTCGGGCGCCCTCATCGCCTTCGGCATGGCGGGAGTGTGGCCGCTGCGCCAGCTCGGCATCGGCCTGATGGTCTACGGCATCCTCTATTTCGTGGTGCACGACGGGCTGGTGCACCACCGCTGGCCGCTGCGCTACGTGCCCCGGCGCGGCTACCTGAAGCGCCTCGTCCAGGCCCACAAGATGCACCACGCGGTGGAGGGGCGCGACGGCTGCGTCTCCTTCGGCTTCCTCTACGCCCCGTCTGTGCCGGCGCTGAAGGCCCGCCTTCAGCGCAACGGCACCCTCGCCGGCGAGCGACGGGGCGCCGCGGCCTCGCCCTTCAGGGACGCGGCGGGCGCACCCACAGCCCCGCCCGATCGCGGCGGTGCCACGGCCCCTCCGGCACGAGGGCGGTGACGGCGGCGCCGGCGATCAGCGCCGCCTTGTCCGCCGTCGAGGTGCCGACCCGCAGCGCCAGCGCGGACGGTCCGCCCGCGCGCCGCCGCCGTCCGATCGCCCGGTAGACGGCGCCCGCCGAGGCTATTCCCCAGGCCGCGCGGTAGGGAAGCCGCGCCACGCCGACGGCGGCCGAGGCGTAGTAGTGCTCCGCCTCGCCGACGAGGCGGTCTGCGACGCGCCACGCCGCGGCGGCGTTGGCGGGGTCGGCGACCGCCTCGGGCGTCGCCGCCACCCCCTCCGCGGCGAGCAGCTGCGCGGGCAGGTAGACCCGCCCGACGGCGGCGTCGGCCACCACGTCGCGGGCGATGTTGGTGAGCTGAAAGGCGAGGCCGAGATCGGCGGCGCGGTCCAGCGTGTCGCCGTCCTGCGGCGCGACGCCGAGCACCAGCGCCATCATCACCCCCACCGCGCCGGCGACGCCGTAGCAGTAGAGGAGGAGGTCGTCGAGCGTCGCGTAGCGGGCGCCGTCGACGTCCATCGCGAAGCCGCCGAGCACGTCGTGGACGAGGCGTGGCGAGATGCCGTGGCGGGCGGCGACCGCGCCGAAGCCGTCGAACACCGCGTCGCCCGTCCCCTCGCCGGCGAGCACGCGGTCGGTCTTGCGCGTGAGGGCGGCGAGGCGCTCCGCCGCGTCCTCCACCCGCGCCCCGCCGTGGCCCGACACCTGGCCATCGATCACGTCGTCGCAGTGGCGACACCAGGCGTAGAGGCGGGCGATGTCGTCGCGCGCCGTGGCGGGCAGCAGGCGGGCGGCGGCGCTGAAGCTCTTCGAGCCGTTGGCGAGGCTCCTATGGGCGTAGTCCGCGGCCCCCGTCACGCCGCGCTCCGCCGGCCGAGATCGTCGAGGATCAGCCCCGCCGTCGCCTTCGCCGAGGCGACCACCCCCGGCACGCCCGCCCCCGGATGCGTCCCGGCCCCGACGAAATAGAGGTTGGCGATGGCGTCGTCGCGATTGCGCACCCGGAAATAGGCCGACTGGCTGAGGATCGGCTCCAGCGAGAAGGCCGAGCCGAGGTGGGCGTTGAGCGTCCCGGCGAAGTCCGCCGGGGTGAAGGTGCGCACCGTCTGGAGCGTTTCGCCGAGGCGCGGGATCGCGTGCGCTTCGAGATGGGCGAGGATCCTGTCGCGATAGCCCGGCCCGACCTCGGCCCAATCGATCGCGGCCGCCCCGAGATGGGGCACCGGCGCGAGCACGTAGTAGGCCGACGAGCCCGGCGGGGCCATGCCGGGATCGCTCCTCGACGGGGCGTGGAGGTAGAGGGAGAAGTCGTCGGGCAGGCCCGGCCCGTCGAAGATCTCGCCGATCAGCTCGCGATAGCGTGGCCCGAAGAGCACCGTGTGGTGCTGCAGGTCCTCCGGCACCTCCCGCGACAGGCCGAAATAGACGACGAACAGCGAGTTGGAGTAGCGCTTGGCCGAAAGCCGCTTCGCCTCGCGCCGCCCGCGCGCGGTGTGGCCGAGGAGCGCCGCATAGGTGTGCACCACGTCGGCGTTGCTCGCGACGATGTCGGCGTCGAGGGTCTCGCCGGAACGCAGGCGCACCCCGCGCGCCCTGTTCCCGTCGGTCAGGATCTCGGCGACGGGGGAGGCGAGGCGCAGCGTGCCGCCGAGCTCCCCGAAGAGGCGCACCAAGGCGGCGACCAGCGCGCCGGTGCCCCCTTTGGCGAACCACACCCCCCAGCGCCGCTCCAGCGCATGGATCAGCCCGTAGATGGAGGAGGTCGCGAACGGATTGCCGCCGACGAGCAGCGTGTGGAAGGAAAAGGCCTGGCGCAGGTGCTCGTCCGCGATGAAGCCCGCCACCTTGGCGTGGAGCGTGCGCCAGCTTTCTAGCCGCACGAGCTGCGGCGCGGCGCGCAGCATGGCGGCGACGTCGAGAAAGGGCGTCGCGCCGAGCTTCACGTAGCCCTCCTCCAACAGCGCCTCGGAGTAGGCGAGGAAGCGCCGATAGCCGGCGACGTCCGCCGGGTTGAGGGCGGCGATCTGCCGTTCGAGCGCGGCCTGGTCGTTGACGTAGTCGAACCGCGTCCCGTCCGCCCAGCGCAGCTGGTAGAAGGGCGACACCGGGACGAGCGTCGCGTAGTCGGCGAGGAGGCGGCCGGAGAGGGCGAAGAGCTCCTCGAGCGCGCCGGGATGGGTGATCACCGTCGGCCCGGCATCGAAGACGAAGCCGGCGTCCTCGTAGACGTAGGCGCGGCCGCCCGGCTTCTCGCGCGCCTCGAGGAGGGTGGTGGCGATCCCCGCCGACTGGAGCCGCACTGCGAGCGCCAGGCCGCCGAAGCCCGACCCCACCACCACCGCTCTCGCCATCGTGCGCCCCTTGCCGCCCGCCGTCTGTCGTCCGGCCATGACATAGCCCATCCCCGGCGAGCTGCCAGCCCACCGATCGGCAGATGCCGCGACCGTCCTCTTGCCAGGCCGGGCGGCATCGGCTTTTTCATCGGGGCGAGGAGGCAGCCGGCATGCGCCACGGAATCGAGGCAGGAGGGAAGGCGCCGCACGCGGGTGGCGACCGGGCGCCGGCCGTCGCCACGATCGTTTCGGGCTCCCTCGCATGAGCCGCCGCAGCGGCGACGGGATCGCCACGCGCCTCGTCGTCGCGGCGCTCGCCGCCGTCGTCGCCCTCGGTCTCGGCCAGCGTTTCGAGGCGCCGGTCGCCGACCTCGCCCTCGCCGCGGTCGCGCCGCCGGCGAGCGATCGCGTGGTGGTCGTGGCGATCGACGAGGCGACCGTCGCCGAGCTGCCCGTCCGCTCGCCGATCGACCGCAACTTCCTCGCCGAGCTCGTCGCCGGGCTCGCGGCCAAGGGGCCGGCGGCGATCGGCATCGACCTGCTCTTCACCCGATCGACCACCGCCGCTGCCGACGCCGCCCTCGTCGAGGCCATCGAGGCCTCGCCGGTGCCGGTGGTGGTGGCCTTCGCCGACGGGCGCGACGGCCTCAGCCCCGCCCAGGCCGAGCACGTCGCACGCTTCGCCGGCCGCAAGGGCAGCGTCGCCCTCAGCCGCGACCTCGCCGACGGCACCGTGCGCACGCTGCCGGCGGCCGACAGCGTGCCGCCCTTCGCCGTCGCCCTCGCCGACGCGGCGGGCGTGGAAGGGGTGTTGCCGGAGGGCCGGATCGTCTACGCCGCCGGCGATTTTCCGATCTATTCGGCCCGCCTCGTCTCCCGTCTCCCGGCGGCCTGGCTCGCCGACAAGATCGTCCTCGTCGGCGCCACCCTCGAAGGGCTCGACCGCCACCGCACCCCGCGCACCACCCTCGCCGGCGCCGATGCGGGCGAGGTGCCGGGCGTCGTCGTCCACGCCAACATCGTCTCCCAGCTCCTCGCCGGGGTGACGCGCCATCCCCCGTCGCCGGCGACGCTCGCGGTGGCGGCGGTGGTGGCGGCGCTGCTCGGTGCCGCGCTGCGCCCGCTCGGCCCGCTCGCGGCCCTCGGCTGCGGCGCCGCGGCGATCCTCGCCTATGCCGGCCTCTGCGCGCTCGTCGTGTCGCAGACCACGGCGACGCCGCCGATCGCGACGCCCGCCATGGCCTTCGTCTTCGCCGGCGCCGGGACGGTGCTCCACCGCTGGCGGAGCGATCGCCACGAGCGCGCCCGGCTCCAGGGCATGTTCGGCCAATATGTGAGCCCGCGCGTGGTGGAGCGCCTGGTGGCGGCGGGCGTCGACCCCGCGCTCGGCGGCGAGCGGCGCGAGGTGAGCCACGTCTTCACCGACCTCGAAGGCTTCACCACCCTGTCCGAAGGGCTCGACCCCGAAGTCGTCGCCGAGATCCTCAACGCCTATTTCGATGGCCTCACCGGCCGCATCATCGCGGCCGACGGCACCGTCGACAAGCTGGTGGGCGACGCGATGGTCGCCTTCTTCGGCGCCCCCGACGCGCAGGAGGACCACGCCGCCCGCGCCGTCGCCGTCGCCCGCGAGATCGCCCGCTTCGCCGAGGTGGAGCGCTGGCGCTGGAAGGCGCGCGGCATCCACCTCGGCCGCACCCGCATCGGTGTCCACTCCGGCCCGGCGATCGTCGGCAATTTCGGCGGCCGCCGCTTCTTCGACTACACGGCGATCGGCGACACGGTGAACGTCGCCGCCCGCCTGGAATCGGCCAATCGCGGGCTCGGCACCACCATCCTCGTCAGCGAGGCGGCGCGGCGTGGGGCGGAAGGCGCCTTCCGCCCCGTCGGCCGCGTCAAGGTCAAGGGGCGCGGCGCGCCCATCGTCTGCCACGAGCCGATCAGCGCGCCCGACCCCGACTACGACGACGCCTTCGCGCTGATGGCGGCGGGCCGGCCGGAAGCGCTCGCCGCGTTCGAGCGGCTCGCCGCCCGGCGCCCGGGCGACGGGCTCGTCGCCATCCACCTCGAGCGCCTCGTCGCCGGAGCATGCGATGATCTCATCACCTGAACGTGTGCTTGAGCAAAGGTGGGCGATCGTGGCAGATTTCCTGCCCATGCGCCCACTCCTTGCCGCCTGCGTCCTCTCGATCGGCCTCGCCCTCGTCGCCACGGCGGCGCGCGCCAACGATGCCGTGGTGCTCGACGGCATCGCGAGCGCGGGCAATCTGCAGGCCGGGTCGATCATCGCCACGGCCGACCCCTTGCACCTCTCCGCCGGCGAGCGGCTGACGATCCTCCTCCAGTCCGGCGACGTCGTGACCGTGGTCGGACCGCACGACGGTCCCGTGCCCCGCCCGGGCGAGGCCTCGGGCGACCTCGGCGGCGCCCTCCAGACGGTGGCCGACGTGGTGGTGGGCGTCAGCGGCACCTCGCGGGTGGTCGGCGCCTCGCGCGAGGTCGCCATCGCCGACCCGGCCGGCGACACCCCGCACGGCGTCTGGCTCATCGACCTTGCCGAGGGCGGCACCCACTGCGCCCTCGACGGGGCGCGCTTCCTGCGACACGAGGTCGGCCGCGCGGCCCTCGTCACCATCGAGAGCGCGGCGGGCACCGTCGGGCCGCTCTCCTGGGGCGCGGACGCCGCCACCCTGTCGCTGCCCGCCTCGATGGTCGCCGACGGCCCGATGACCGTGACGCTCGACGGTGTTCCCCACAATCTCGTCCTGAAGCGCGTGCCCGATGGGGTCGACGACGCCGCGCCGGGGGCGCTCCTCGCCTTCTTCGCCACCGCCGGGTGCCGCGGCCAGGTGCGCCAGATGCTGGCGATCCTCGCCGCCGACTGACGCGCCGCCCGCTGGCCTTATCAGGCCGTCTCGCGTAGCTCCTCGGCCGCTTCCAGCGTCACCGACACGAGCTGGCTCACGCCCTTCTCCACCATGGTCACGCCGTAGAGGCGGTGCATCTGGGCCATGGTGATCGGGTTGTGGGTGATGATCAGGAAGCGCGTCTCGGTCGACTTCGTCATCTCGGTGAGGAGGGCGCAGAAGCGCTCCACGTTGGCGTCGTCGAGCGGGGCGTCGATCTCGTCGAGCACGCAGATCGGGGCGGGGTTCGTCAGGAACACTGCGAAGATGAGGGCGGTGGCGGTCAGCGTCTGCTCGCCGCCCGACAGCAGCGACAGCACCTGCGGCTTCTTGCCGGGCGGGCGGGCGATGATGTCGAGCCCGGCGTCGAGCGGGTCGTCCGCCTCGGTGAGCTGCAAGGAGGCCTCGCCGCCGCCGAACAGCGAGGTGAAGAGGCGCTGGAACTCGGTGTTGACCTTGTCGAAGGAGGCGACCAGACGCTCGCGCGCCTCGCGGTTCAGCTCCTTGATGCCCTGGCGCAGCTTGTCGATGGCGGCGAGGAGATCGTCGCGCTCGGCGAGCATCGTGCCGCGCCGCTCCTCGATCTCGTGCAACTCGTCCTCGGCGCACAGATTGACGCCGCCGAGCCGCTCCCGCTCGCCCTTGAGGCGGTCGAGGCGGGTCTCGGAGGCGGCGCGGTCGGGACGCGGCGCGTCGGGGTCGAGCCCGGCGAGGCCGCGGGCCTCGTGCGGGGCGCAGTCGAGCGTTTCGACGAGGGCGGCCTCCACCTCGGTGAGGCGCGCGCGGGCGGCGTTCAGCCGCTCCTCGGTGCGGCCGACGCTCTCGCGCGCGGCGGCGAGGCGTTCGAGCCCCTCGCGGGCGGCCTTGGCGGCGGCGCGCTCGGCGGCCTCGCCGGAGACGCGGGCATCGCGGGCGGCGTTGTCCTTCGTCTCGGCGTCGGCGGCCGCGCTCATCAGGCGGCGGCGCTCCAGGATGGTCTCGTTGGGCGCCTCGGCGAGGGCGTCGCGGGCGGCGGTGGCGCTCTCGAGGCGGGCGGCGAGCTCGGCGCGATGGCCGTCGGCGCCGGCGAGGCGGCCCGACCAGTCGGTCAGCTCCGCGGCGAGGCGTTCGAGCCGCTTGCGCCGGCCGTAGACGGCGCGGCGCTCGGCCTCCACCGCGTTGGCGGCGTCGGTCGCGTGGCGGCGGGCCTCCTCGGCGGCGCGGCGGGCGGCGTCGCGCTCGGCGGCCTCGGCCTCGCCGGTCGAGACGGCGGCGCGGGCGGCTTCCGCCTCGACGAGGCTCGTCGCCGTCGCCGCGCGCT
>NZ_JAEKJA010000038.1 GCF_016411865.1 Acuticoccus mangrovi
AGCCCGCGAAAGATACCCTCCCCGCGCCGCCAGTGACGGGGGGTGTAACGACCCGCCCTCCCCCTGTCAACAGCCTTTGTGCGCCAGCGGTGGATGATCCCATCGGGCCCGGTCTGCCTGCCCTTTTGATGCGAGCCGAGCGCGAGCATGGGCGCCGCGGCGCAAAAAAATACGGCGCGTCGCGTTGTCGGCCGATGCGCCGTCCCACCGACGGAGATCGGCCTTCGGCGCATCGACACGGATCATCGAGGGATGAGAGCGGGGTGGCGGAACACGGAGCGCCGCCGAAGGGTCGCCGGACGGCTCGGAGCCATCGCAGACTAGCGTGCCGGGACGCCCACGAGGCGCCCCGCCACCCGTGGCGCCGTCAGAGCGCGATCGGCGCCGACCATGCCTGTCGACGCCGCACGCCCCAGTGCTCCGGGATCAGCTCACGCTGTACTCGGCCTTGCCGATGATCATGTCGACCACGGTCGTAATCCAGATCATGTGGACGGCCTCCACCACGTTGTAGGACGCCGAATCCATCCAGAAATTCAGCGTTCCCAGCGCGCGCAGCGGATTGTCGGCGGTCTTGCCCGTGAAGGTCACCACGGGAAGGTCCATGTCCCGCGCCGTCTTGGCCGCGGACACCACGTTGGGCGAGGTTCCGCTCACCGAGATCAACACCACGGCGTCGGCCGGATCGGCGTGATGCTCCAGCGCCTTGGACAGCCACAGCTCATAGCCGTAGTCGTTGCCGTAGGCCGTGATGAACGAGGCATCGCTGAAGGTGACGGAGCGAATGCCGCCCTGCTTGGTGAAATCGAGCGCACAGTGCGACGAGATCGCGGACGAGGCCCCGTTCCCGTTGAAAATCAGCTTGCCGCCGGCGTCCTTGGTCTTGAGCGCAAGATCTTTGAATTCAATGAGGGTATCGTATATCTCTGGAGAAAATCCTTTCTCGTAACGCTTATAATAATCGTCCAGCCAGTTTGCCCAGTTCGTCTCCATGACGATACCCTTCTATCGAACAAGATCCGGAAGTGATGGAACTCTTTGTAGAGAGAGAATATTACCGTATCACGACTCGATCGTCAGAAGGTCGTCATAAACAGTCGTTGATTGATGCCGGTCGACTTCATAAATCGTATCGATGAGCCGCATCACCTGCAGGGCCTGCAGCGAGGAGCCGTATTCGACCGGCGCACCGTCGAGAACACTGCGCAGGAACATCTCGGCCTCGCTGTCCCACGACGAATCGGTCGAGAAGACCATTCTCTCTTCGTCTTCCCACGTCGCGGCCGGGGCCACCGAGCGGTTTTTGGCCCACGTCAGCTCTTCTTCGCCATAGGAATTCGAGGACGTCTTGAGGCCATTGAGCACGATGTAGCCGCGCTCGAGGAAGACCTCCAGGGAAAACAGGTGCCGCCATTGGGTCATCGTCGAGTGGAACGACACGCTGAGCCCACTCCGTGAGTTCCGCAGAAGCGCGAAGACGTTGTCCTCGATGCCCGGCATCTTCCAATACATATTGGACACCATGGCATGGACCTCATCGAACTCGCATTCGGCAATATACTGGAAGAGATCCAGCATATGGATGCCCTGATCGATGAGAATGCCGCCCCCGGCCATGGCCGGATCGGCCCGCCATGTGGAGAGATAGCTCTTGTCGACGCTCTTGCCGTAGCGCCCGCGCATCCAGAGGATGCGCCCGAACCTCTGGCTCGACACAAGCTCCTTGAGCTTGATCACGCTCTGATGATGCCGATGGTTGAAGCCGTACATGAGCACTTTATCGCAGCGCTTCTCGACTTCGATGATCTGCTCCATTTCAGCGGCGTTGAAGCAAGGCGGCTTCTCGCACAGGACGTGCTTCCCCGCCTTCAGGGCGGCCGTCGCGATCGCCATGTTGAAGCGGTTGGGCATGCTGATCACGACAGCATCGATCGCATCGTCTTGGACGATGTCTTGCCACGAAGGGGCCTTGGGATAGGGAACGACGTCGGGATAGTGAATGTCGAAAACGCGGACAATCTGAGCGCCACGCGCAGCGAGTGTCTCGCTGCGAATGCGCCCCATTTTCCCGAAGCCAATGATCCCAACTTTCAACGACATGGCGGTCTCTGGGTGCGGTGTGGAGGACAGGCGCTCTGGAGCTGATAGTGGGATCGAAGCCGTCTGTCACCTGAATTCTGAGAGAGGGTCGGAGGGCTTCATTCAAAGCAACGCTAATATAATAATTGTTTTCATACACGATCGACACGCCCTTGATGCGTCGTGGCATCGTCGTCATCAAGCAATTCGACGCTATTTGCTCGAGGCCTCTGCCGGGCGAGCGATCCGTGGTCCCGTCAGTCGACGTCGTCGACCCAGTCCTCCCGTCGATGGCGCACCCGCACGATGAGCACGCCCCGCTCGTCGACGACATAGATCACGATGTGCGCGCCGCAGGGATGGATCCGCACGGGCGGCACGATCTCGTACCGCAGCCGCGCCATGTCCGGATAGGCCGCGAGCGTCTCGAAGGCGTGGGTCAGCCGGGCGTGGTAGGTCTCGGCCTGCTCGAGACCGAACATCCCGGCCCCTTCGAGATAGATCGCGACGATGTCCCGCTCGGCCGCCTCGGTGAGCCTATAGCCCGCCATCGACGATGCCGCGCGCGCGGCGGCGCAGCGCGTCCATCGATTGATGGCCGTCGCCGCTATCGAGGCCCTCGCTGACAAGGTGCTGCAGCCGGGCGATCTTCTCGCTCCGCTCCTGATCGCGCCGGATCAGGTCGCGCACATAGTCGCTCGCGTTGGCATAGCGGCCCGAGCGGGCCTGATCCTCCACCCACGACTTCATGAGATCGGGAAGGGACACGTTCATCGTCGCCATCGGCGGCCTCGCCTGCGTTTCGAGGCAATGTAACTCTATTGGCAAAGATTGCCATAGCCCGTCCTCACGGGGCGGCCGCCTTCATCCGCTTCGAGATCCTCGCGATCGTCGCCCGGCTGCAGCCCGTCGCATGCTGCACCTCGGACCAGGAGACCCCGCGCCGCAGCATCGCGGCGATCGCGTCGTTGCGCTTGGTGTTTTCCGGCCGGCCCTTGTAGCGGCCCGCCGCCTTGGCGCGGGCCTGGCCCTGGGCCTGCCGGCGGCGGCGGTCCTCGTAGTCCTTGCGCGCGACCGCCGCGAGCATGTCGAGAAGCATGGCATTGACGGCATCGACCATCCGCGCGGTGAAGCTCTCCGGATCCGGATCGATGAACATCGCGGAGGTCGGCAGATCGAGCGCGACGATCCGCACGCGCTTGCGGGTGATCTCGTCCTTGAGCCTCGCCCAGTCGGCCGACGTCAGCCGTGACAGGCGATCGACCTGCTCGACGAGAAGCACGTCGCCGGCGCGGCAATCGCGCAGCAGGCGGAAGAGCTCCGGACGCTCGAGCGTCGCCCCGCTCTCGTTCTCCACATAATAGGAGACGATCTCGAGCCCCCTCCCCTCGGCGAAGGCATCGAGATCGGCGCGCGCCCGATCGGCGTTCTGATCGTCCGTGGAGGCTCTGAGATAGGCGCGAACCGACATCGTGCCGCCTAGTTTCGTTTGGATGGTTTCTTTATTCTTGGTCTCTTTTGGTTTGTCAAACGGGATTTAGTGAACCAGGTTCGGGGGAGTTCACAAAAGGCATACTCAAAAAACACCGGGATCGCCCCTCCCTTAACCGGACGGAAAGATATCGAGATGATATCATCTCGATATCAATCGGATGCCATGGAGGTGTTCCATGATCGTCACCGTCGGCGGCATAAAAGGCGGGTCCGGCAAGACGACCGTCGCCACCAACCTCGCCGTCATGCGGGCCCTCGACGGCCGCGACGTCCTGCTCGTCGATGCCGACGACCAGGAGACGGCGTCGGACTTCACGATGCTGCGCAACGAGCGCATGGAGGGGGGCGCGGGCTTCACCTCGATCAAGCTGACGGGCGCCGCCGTGCGCACGGAGGTGCGGCGCCTCGGTGCCAAATATGACGACATCATCATCGACACCGGCGGGCGCGACACCACCAGCCAGCGCGCCGCGCTGACCGTCAGCAACGTCCTCCTGGTGCCGTTCGTGCCACGCAGCTTCGACGTGTGGACGCTCGAGAAGGTCTCGCAACTGACGGCGGAGATGCGCACCGCCAATCCGGAGCTCTCCGCCTATGCCTTCATCAACCGCGCCGATCCGCGCGGCCAGGACAACAGCGAGGCCGAGGGCGTGATCGCCGAGGCCGAGGAGCTCGTCCTCCTGCCCGTCGCGCTCGGCGCCCGCAAGGCCTTCGGCAACGCCGCCGCGCAGGGCATGGGCGTCGTCGAGCTGAGGCCGCAGGACCCGAAGGCGAGCGACGAGATCGCCCGCCTCTATGGATATCTTTTTGATGTCGAAATGATATCAGAATCCGCTGTGGGAGCGTGAGGATGGCGATCGCCCGCAAACCGACAGCCCGGATCGTTCCCCCCTCCTCCGCGTCCGAGCGCGAGATCGAGGCGCTGATCCGCAAGGGCGGCAGCGTTGCCGTCACCCCCGCGGCCCGACCCAAGGCCGCCGGGACCGCCAAGGTGATCCTGCGCCTTCCCGACGAGATGCTCGCCCGCGTCGACGCGCTCGTCGAAGCCCGCAGCCCCAAGATCCCGCGCCATACCTGGCTCCTGGAGGCCATCCTCGAGAAGCTCGAGCGCGAGACACCAAAATGATATCACTATGATATCTCATAGATGCCAATGTGACGTCGATTCGACATCGATTGGATATCTCCTCGATGTCATCGTGGCATCATACCGACATCACGAAGATATCTCGCTCTGAGAGGCTGCATGCAGGGCCGACGTCTCATCGGAAATCAGTTCGACCTCTTCATCCTCTCCCTCACCGAGCTGAAGCTCCGTGATGCGCGCGAGACGATGGAGCGGCCCTTCTTCTCGCTCGGCAAGCGCAAGCGGCTGCGCCCCATCGAGTACGAGAGCGACGGGGTCTGGGTGAAGGTCGAGCCGCACCAGAACTACGGCATGGCCACCATCTGGGACGCCGACGTGCTGATCTGGGCGGCCTCGGTGCTGATCGACCTGAAGAACCGGGGCGTGAACGACATCCCGAGCGAGCTTCATTTCCAGCCCTACGATCTCTTGAAGGCCATCCATCGCTCGACCGGTGGAGACCATTATCGCCGCCTGCGCGAGGCCCTCTCGCGCCTCAGAAGCACCAACATCCGCACCAACATCCGCGCGCCCCGCGGCAAGCGCTACGCCGAATTCAGCTGGATCTCGGAGTGGACGGACCTTGTCGACGAGACCACGGGGGAAAGCCGGGGCATGAGCATCGTCCTCAGCCAATGGTTCGTGCAGGGCGTCCTGCAGAAGGGCGGCGTGCTCGCCATCGATCCGGAATATTTCGGGATCACCGGCGGGCGCGAGCGCTGGCTCTATCGCGTGGCGCGCAAGCATGCGGGTGGGGCAGGGGACCAGGGCTTCGCCATCAGCCTGCCCACCCTCTTCGAAAAATCCGGCGCAGAAGGACCCTACCGCCGCTTCAAGCACGAGATGCAGAAGATCGTGCAGCGCAACGAGCTGCCGGGGATCTCGCTCGCCTGGGAGGAGGGGGGCAAGGGAGAGCCGCGCATCTGGATGGGGATGAAGGTGAAGGACGCACTCCTCGAGGTCGAAGAGAAAGCGCCCCGACGATCCCGCAAGCGGCGCGCCGCCACGCCGGGCTCGGTGCCGCTTCTGCTTCACACCGAACTCGGCGAGGAGACCATCGCACGGGTTCGCCACGATTTTCCCGGCTGGGACGTCTACGCCATGAAGGCCGAGTTCGACGACTGGATCGCCCAGGACCCCGAGCGCCGCCCGTCCGACTATCAAAGCGCGTTCTACGGTTTCGTCCGCCGCCATCACGCGCGTCAAAGCCCTTGAAGCGTTCCTAATCGGCCGTCACTTCCAAAACCTCTTTTCCACATGCTGAGACACGCTCCCATCACAAACGACGGCCTATTAGGAACAAAGTGACGGCCTATCAGGAACGCTAGCGACGGCCTATCAGGAACGAATCCTCGGCCTATTAGGAACAGAGCACTTACGTAAACGTCTGACACATAATGAGATTTAGCCTCCGATCGAGGCCTTAACTCTTTAACTCTCTTTATAACTTTCTAACAGGCGACCGTCGGACTCGACCGCTTCACCCGCACCCGGTGTTCCCGATCGGCCGATACCCATCCCGTCGAAGCCGAACCGTCCAACCCAAACGTCGGAGACGGGTCGGCGATGCCGATGGCTTCGAAGGATCGATCGGTTGAGCCACCGAGACCTCCGTTCCGAGCGTTCCCTTTAGTCCCACGCCGCAAGGGCGAAGCAGCGGACGAAGGCGGCAGGATGTCGGAACACGAGCGCCGTCGCGTGATCCTCGATGACGGGCAGAGACGCGAACCAAAAAGGCTCACCATTTTCTAGATCGACCGTCACGGCCTCCAGGAAGCCCACCTCGAGGCGAGCCACATCGAGGGACAGTCCCAGCCCCAGGGCCTTCGCGATGGCCTCCTTGCGGCACCACAGGCCGTAGAAAGCAGCCTGTCGCGCATTCGCCGGCCACTCTTCGAGGTGAAGCCGTTCCTTCGGCGTGAAGACGAGCGGCCCGACCTCCTCGACGAGGTCCGTTTCGCCGATCCGTTCGATGTCCACGCCGACCGCGCCGGCGTTCGAAACCGCAAGAAGCGCCCGGTCTCCGCTGTGGGAGAGGTTGAATTCGAGTGGAGGCCGTCCGGAGCCTGCGACGAGGGCGGGCTTGCCATAGGGACCGGCGCTGAAGGTCAGAGCTGCCGGATCCTCGCCAAGATAAGCTGCAAGGATCCGGCGCAGGAGAGAGCGGGCCGCGACGAAGCGAAACCGCAGCCTCGCCGTCCGTAGAAGCGCGGCCCGGCGGTGCTCGTCCGCCGACAGGAGCGCTGATCCTCTGCGGGCAAGCTCCGGAGAAAGCCCGAGCGACCAAACGTCGACGCCGCCCGGGGACAGAAAGTCGCGATCCGGAACGGCCCCGAAGGGGTGCCATTCACCCGCGCAACGTGGCACCGCCGTCGACATAGAGATCGGCCATCGTGATGTGCGAGGCGCGCTCGGAGAGGAGGAAGAGAACCGCCTCCGTCACCTCCTGCGGCGTCGCGAGCTTGCCGAGAGGAATGCCGGCCTTGAACGAACCGAGGTCGCCGGCGATCACTCGGGCGGCACCGTCGGCATCCGCCCACATGCCGGTCTGCATCGCCGTCAGCGTCGAGCCCGGCGCAACGATGTTGCAGCGAACGCCGTGCGGGGCGAGCTCCAGGCCGAGACAACGGGTGAACATCGTCGTCGCCGCCTTCGACGCCGCATAGGCGGCCATGCCATGGCGCGGCACGCCCGCGGCATTGGAGCTGACGACGACGATACTGCCCTTGCGGCGGGGCGTCATGCGCCGCGCCAGCGCCCGGCCAAGGTGAAACACGCCGTGGGTGTTGACCGAGAAGGCATGATGCCAGGCGGCATCGTCCGTTTCGGCGATGAGACCGGTGACGAGCACGCCGGCGATGCTGGCGGCCATGTGGATCGGCCCGTCCTCCTCCTCGATGCGCGCGACGAGCGCCTCCACCGCCGCCGCATCGGCCACGTCGAGGATCTCGTAGCGCACGTCGTCGCTGTCGGGGGTGTCGGCGAAGGCGAGATCGGTTGCGACGATCCTCGCGCCGGCCGCCCGCAGAGCGGCGACGACGGCACGGCCGATCCCGCCCGCCGCCCCGGTCACGAGCACCCTCTCGCCGGCGAATTCTGCCCCGCTCACAACGCGGCCATCAGCATATCGGTGGTGACGGGCGTGCCGCAGACGGCGGCGACGTAGGACAGCGCCATGTCGTGCCTGATGCGCGAGAAGTCGGCGACGGCGTCCGCCACCAGAAAGGGCTCGATATCGCGCATGAAGGCGTCGGCGACCGTGAGGAGGCAGCCGATGTGGGCGTAAACCCCGCACACGACGAGCTGGTCGCGGCCGCGCGCATGGAGAAGCGGCTCGAGGTTGCTGCGTTGAAACGCGCTGTAGCGGTGCTTGACGAGGACGAAGTCGCTTGCTTCGGGAGCGAGCTCGGGAAGGATCGGCGCATGGGCCTCGGGATCCGTCATGCCGGGGCCCCAGAGCTCGGCCTGAAGCCCGCGGTCGCGGCGGTCCTGATCGACGGTCTGAGCGGTGTAGAAGACCGGCATTCCTGCCGCCCGGCAGGCCGCGCCGAGCCGGGCGATGTTGGCGATGACCGGCGCGATCGGCGCCGCTTGCGGGGCGAACGGGCGCACGAAATAGCGCTGCATGTCGTGGATGAGGAGGGCGGCGCGGTCCGGCGCGAAGGCAAAGGCGGCACGCGGCGCCGGCAGGTCGTGGAGGGTGGGCAGCGCATAGGCCGCGATCTGCGGCAGGGTCTTCGTCACGTGACGGGGTCCTTCTGGCGGGCGAGATAGTCCTGGCGAAGCCGGGCACGCAGCGCCTTGCGGCTCACCTTGCCGACGCCGGTCGTCTCGAATGCGGGGACGAGCACGATCTCGTCGGGGATCTTGAAGAAAGCGATGCCGCGCTCGCGCAGGAAACGACGCAGCGCCGCCGGCTTCGGCTCCCGCTCCCGCGCGATGACGAAAGCGCAGCTGCGCTCGCCGAGGCGGTCGTCGGGAACCGAGACGACCGCCGCGTCGAACACGTCGGGATGGGCGAGGAGATGGTTCTCCACCTCCTCGGCCGAGACCTTCTCGCCGGCGCGGTTGATCTGGTCGTTCGCCCGCCCCAGCACCTCGATAGAGCCGCCCGCGGCAAGGCGCACGATGTCGCCGGTGCGATAGAAGCCGTCGGCCGTGAAGGCGCGGCGGTTCGCCTCCGGATCGTTGTGATAGGCGCGGATCGTGTAGGGGCCGCGGGCGAGGAGATGGCCGGGCGTGCCGGCGGCCACGGGGCGGTCCGCATCGTCGACGATCAGCACCTCGTCGTGCGGACTGATCGGGCGCCCCTGGGTGGTGAGGATGACCGCCTCCGGGTCGTCGTGGCGGGTGTAGTTCACGAGACCTTCGGCCATGCCGAACACCTGCTGCAGGCGGCAGCCGAGCGCCGGGCCGATCCGCCGCGCCACCTCCGGGATGAGCTTCGCGCCGCCCACGAGCAGCACCTCGAGGCTCGCGAGCGCGTCCCGCCGCGTCGCCGCCGCATCGATCCACAGGAGGGCGAGCGGCGGGACGAGGCCGGTGATCGTCACACCCTCCCGCGCGATCAGCGGGAAGGCGGTCTCGGGCGAGGGCGCAGGGGCCATGACCACGCGGCCACCGGCATGGAGGGTGCCCATGTAGCCCGGTGAGCTCATCGGAAAATTGTGCGCGGCCGGGAGCGCCACGAGGTAGACGCTGGCCGCGGTGACGCCGCAGATCGCGTTGCTGCCGCGGAAGGAGTAGATGTAGTCGTCGTGGGTGCGCGGGATCAGCTTCGGCAGCCCCGTGCTGCCTCCCGAGATCTGCATGAAGGCGACGCTCGCGGGATCGGGATCGCCCGGCAAGCCATCCGGCTCGCCGACGCACGCCTCGAGGGCGAGGAACTCCTCGGCCTCGCCGACGATGACGACCTCGCGCACCGTCGGCGCCGCGCTGCGCAGCTGTCGGGCGAGGGGGCGATAGTCGAAGCCGCCGTAGAAGTCGCTGGCGATGTAGGCGGCGGCCTCCGCGCGGCGGGCGAGATGGACGATCTCGGCATGACGATGCGCCGGCAGGGCGAAGACCGGCACGAGGCCCGCGCGGAACAGGCCGAACACCACGGAGAGAAACTCCGCGACGTTGCCGAGCTGCACGAGGACGCGCTCGCCCGGCCGCAAGCCGAGGGCGGCGAAGCCGGCCGCGTGGGCCTCGGCGCGACGGGCGAGCTCGCGATAGCTCCAGCGCCGCTCGCCATCGACGACGGCGATCGCCTCGCCGCGCGCCTCGGCCTGGCGGCGCAAGAGGGCCGGGAAGGTTTCGCCGCGCCAATAGCCGGCCTCGCGATAGCGCTGCGCGAACGCTTCGGGGAACGGCTGGACCGCCGGGATCATGACCGCGCTCCCGGCCGCTTCTCCGCGACGGGCGGGATGCCGAGCGCGGCCATCATCGCGCCGAACTTCGCCGCCGTCTCGTCGACCTCGCCCCACGGATCGGAGCCTTCCACGATGCCGGCGCCGGCATAGAGGCGAGCGGTGCACCCGGCGATCTCGGCGCAGCGGATGGTGACGTGCCAGCTGCCGTCGCCGCGACCGTCGCACCAACCGACCGTGCCGGCATAGAAGCCGCGGTCGTAGGGCTCGAGCTCGCCGATCAGGCGCGACGCACGGGTGCGGGGAAGGCCGCACACCGCAGGGGTCGGGTGGAGCAGGGCGGCAAGGGCGATCGCCGGCGTCTCGGCGTCCTTGAGCTCGCCCATGATGCGCGTGCCGAGGTGCCACATGGTGGCGGTGCTGACGAGGGCGGCGCCCTCGGGCCGCCAGAGCCTGCGGCAGTGGGGGGCGAGGGTGTCGAGAATGAACTCGACGACGATCGCGTGCTCGTGGCGGTCCTTTGCGGAGCGCGACAGGGCGGCCGCGGCCGCCGCGTCAGCGCCGAGATCCTTCGCCCGGCGCGCCGATCCCGCGAGGGGATGGGACAGGATGGTGCCGTCCCGCTTCGTCAGCAGCCGCTCGGGCGTCGCGCCGACGAGCGCCCGCGGCGTTCCTTCCGGGGAAGGCAAGGGCATGAGGAAGGCGGTCACGGCCGGGTCGTGCGACAGGCGCGAGAGGAGGCCGGCGAGGTCGATCGGGCGATCCGTCTCGGCGACGAGGCTGCGGGACAGGACGACCTTGCGCAGGGGATCGATCGCGTCGGCGGCCATCAGCGCGAGCGCCCGCTCGACGGCACGGGCATAAAGGGGCGCGTCGGGATCGGGGCGGAGCCGCCAGCGCTCCGAGCGGGGAGGGTCCGCCTTCGCCGGCGGCGGCGCGATCATCTTGCCGCTGCGATGGACGCGCGGGGCGTACCAGAGGCAGGCGGCGGCGCCCGTGTCGAACGGCAGCGCTCCGGCGATGACGCTGTCGGGATCCATCTCCTCGAACACGGCGGCGACGGCTCCGGCGAGATCGGCGCCCGGCTCGGGGACGACGGGCTGAAGCGGGCCGAAGGCCTCGATAGTCTCCTGTCGCGAGCGGAACGCGGCCCTCGGCTCCCCGAACGTTGCCGCGAGGGAGGCCTCGGGCTTCTCGATCTGGGTGATCATGGCTTGTCCCCGTGCAGTGGGCGATCGGATCGCGATGACGGCAGTGATGACGGCATGGGTGGGCTCATTCGTTCGGGGAGCTGGCGGGCGTTCGGGGAGCGGGCGGGGTCAGCCATGGCCCGCGGCAAGGGCCGGAACGCGCGCCGCCGGAGGGGGATCGGCCTCGGCGAGGAGGCGGTCGATCAGCGGGCCGAGGATCTCGAGCGAGGCGGGGGAGATGATGTCGTCGTGCGAGGCGTGGGCGAGCCGATGGATCGCGACGTTCCGCGCAAGGCCCTCCCAGGCCGTGTCGGGATCGATGCCCGGGGGGACGGAGCGGCCGGCGACGAACAGCGTCACCCGCCCCTCATAGGGCGGCGTGGTGGCGGCGGAGAGCAGGCGGACGCTGTCGTTGTAGTTCTCGAAGATGTGGCCGAACATCTCCTCCTTCTCGTGGCGGAAGGCGTCGTCGGCGACGTCGGCCATCGCCGCGTTGATGAACTGCTCCTGCTCGCGCTCGGCGCCGCGGTTGGCCTGCGCGCCGGAAGGGTCGCTCCAGTCGTGGGCCTCGGCGGGATAGGTGTCGAGGAGGCCGAGGAAGCGCACCTCCTCGCCGAGCGCCCGCAGCCGGACGGCGAGGCCGTAGGCGATGGTGCCGCCGAGCGAGTAGCCGAGGAGATAATAGGGGCCTCGGGGCTGCGCCCGGCGCAGGATGTCGAGCTGGTGCGCCACGAGCGCGTCCATGTCGGGGCTCGTCGCGATCGGCCCGTGTGGTCGGGGCGACTGCAGGCCGAGGATCGCCATGTCCTTCGCCAGATAGCGCGACAGGACGCTGTACTGCCAGGAGACGCCCGAGGCCGGATAAATGCACACGAGCGGCCCCCGTGCTCCCGGCCGGAGCGGCACGACGAGGTCGAACCCGTCGCGGGCGAGCGCGCCGACGAGCTCGCCCGCCTCGAGATGCTCGGCGAGGCGTTCGACGGTCGGCATCAGGATGATGTCGCCGACCGAGACATGGCGGCCGAGATCGCGGCGGATGCGGGCGGCGAGGCGCATTGCCAGCAGCGAATGGCCGCCGATCGCGAAGAAGTCCTCCTCCGCTCCCACCCGGTCGCGGCCGACGAGCTCGGCGAAGACGGCGGCGAGGCGGGTCTCCAGCCCCTCGGCCGGCTCGCGCCCCGTTCCGCTCGCACGCTCGGGCCGCGGCAGCGCCTTGCGATCGAGCTTGCCGTTCACCGAGACGGGCAGTGCCGCGATCCCGACGATGTGGGCGGGCACCATGTGCGCCGGCAGTACGGCCTTCAGCAGGGCGATGACGGCGGCGGGCTCCGGCGGTGCCGCCGGGTCGTCCGGCACCACCCAGGCGACGAGCTGGCGCTCGTCGGCGCCGGGATCGGTGCTTGTGGCTCCGAGGACGAGGGCGTCGGCCACGGCCTGGCGCACGCCCTCGAGGCGCTCGAGCTGGGCTTCGATCTCGCCGAGCTCGACGCGTTGCCCGCGGATCTTGATCTGATGATCGCTGCGGCCGAGATAGTCGAGGGCGCCGTCGGGGAGGCGGCGCACCACGTCGCCCGTGCGGTACATCCGCTCCCCCGGTGCGAACGGGTCGGCGACGAAGCGGCTCGCGGTGAGGCCGGGCCGGCCGAGATAGCCGGCGGCGAGCTGATGGCCGCAGAGATAGAGCTCGCCCGGCGCGCCCGGCGGCACGGGGCGCATCAGGTGATCGAGGACGCGCACCTTCGTGTTCCAGACCGGCCAGCCGATGGGGACCCCGCCGCCGGGCGCCTCGATCGGCTCGGCCGTCGCCGGAGCGTAGGTCACGTCGATGGCCGCCTCGGTCGGTCCGTAGAGATTGTGGAGCTCGGCCGACAGCAGCGCGTGGAAGTCGCGCGCGAGGCTCTTCGGCAGTGCCTCGCCGCTGCAGAACACCTTGCGCAACGAGGCGCAGCGTCTTGCCGCCCCGAGCTCTCTCACCGTCGCGAGGAAGACCGCGAGCATCGAGGGCACGAAGTGCAGCAGAGTGATGCGGTGCTCCTCGATCAGATCGATCAGGAGGGCCGGGTCGCGGTGCGCCTCGGGCGGGGCCATCACGAGCTCCGCCCCGGTGACGGCGGGCCAGAAGAATTCCCAGACGGAGACGTCGAAGCCGCACGGCGTCTTCTGCAAGACCCGGTCGCCCGGCCTGAGATCGTAGGCGGCCTGCATCCAGAGGAGGCGGTTCACGATCGCCCCGTGCGGGACGACCACCCCCTTCGGCCGCCCGGTCGTGCCGGACGTATAGATGAGGTAGGCCGGATCGCTCGGATGCAGCGCCGGATCGGGGGTGGGAAGGGGAAGCTCGGCCCCGGCCCCGGCGAGCGCGTCGAAGGTGACGACGGGAAGATCGGCCGGCAGCGCGACGCCGGCCATGCCGTCGGCGATCAGCGCGCGCGGCCGAGCATCGGCGAGCATGAAGGCGAGGCGGTCGGAAGGGTAGGAGAGGTCGAGCGGCAGATAGCTCGCCCCCGCCTCGATGACGCCATAGAGCGCGAGGCTGAGCCTTGCCGAGCGCGGCAGGGCGACCGCGACGACGTCGCCGGTGGTGACGCCGACGTCGGCGAGGCGGCGCGCCAGATGCAGCGCCTGGCGGCGCACTTCGCCGAAGCTGAGGGTCGTGTCGCCGTCGGTGAGGGCGGGTGCCTCCGGGTCGCGTCCGGCGCCGGCGTGGAGGAGGTTGCGCAGCGTCAGAGGCGGCACGGGCTGCTCGGTCGCGTTGATCCTGTCGGCGAGAGCGAGCTCGCTCCGCGTTGCCACGGGCAGCGTCGCCAGCGTCTCCGCCGGCGCGTGCACCAGCGTTTCGAGCAGCGCCGCGATGCGGTCGGCGAAGGCCTGGGCGTCGGCGAGCGCCCCGCGATTCTCGACGAGGAGGGTGAGGCGCTCGCCCGGCAGGACGAGCAGGGCGAGCGGGTAGTGGCTGTGCCCGCGATTGTGGATGTCGCGGACCCTGAGCCCGGCGATGTCACGGTCGAGATAGGCGTTGTCGGGATAGTTCTCGACGACGAGGAGCGTATCGAACAGAGCTTTGCCGCCGGCGAGCGACTGGATGTCGCCGAGCCCCAGCGTGTCGTGCTCCATGAGGTGGGCGTGCTCCTCCTGCAGCCCGGCGAGCTGATCCCAGAGCGACGTGTCGGGGTCGAGCCGCACCCGCACCGGGATCGTGGAGAGGAACAGGCCGATCTGCTCCTCGAGCCCCTGGACCGCGGCGCCGCGTCCGGCGACGGGGGTGCCGAAGACGACCTCGTTCCGCCCTGCGAGGGAGCCGAGGACGAGGGCGAAGACGCCTTGCATGAGGATGTTCAGCGTGACGCCGCGGCGCCGCGCCATCGCGAGAAGATCGCGCGTCGTCTCGCGCGACAGGCGGTGCTCGGCCTCCTCCATGGCGGCGCTCGCCGACCCCTCGAAGAGCCGCGTGGGCGTCGCTTCCCGCAGCGCCTGCGCCCATGCGATGCGGGCGGGGGCCGGGTCGCGTGCGGCAAGGCTCCGCACGACCTCGCCATAGGCATGCGGCAGCGCCGGCAGCGGTGCGTCCGAGGCGTAGGCCTCGAAGAGGTCGCGCAGCAGCAGCGGGGTCGACCAGCCGTCGATCACGAGGTGGTGGACGACGAGGATCAACGCGTGCCGCTCCGGCGCGAGGCGCACGAGGGTCGCCCCGATGAGGTGGCCGAAGGCGTTGCCGAGAAGATTGCGGTTCACCGCCGTCGCCTCGATGCGCGCGAGCGCGAGCACGGCCTCGCCCGCGGGGCGGCCGGTGAGATCGCGCGTCTCGAGGGACCAGAGGTCGCGCGCTTCCGGGGGAAGCGGCGGCACGAGGAAGCGCGGTTCGTCCGTCTCGCGGGCGTCGAACAGGCCGTGGAGCTGCGGGTGGCGGCGCACGACGTGATCGAGGGCGCGTGCCAGACGCTCCGCGTCGAGCGGGCCGTCGAGCTCGAGGCGGGTGAAGGCGTTGTAGGCGGAGCCGCTGTCGCCGAGGAGGGCGTGATAGAGCATCCCCTTCTGGGTCGGCAGGAGCGGGAGCGCTTCGGCGCTGATCCCGTCGCGGACGACGCGGGGGGCCGCAGCGGCCTCGACGCCGTCTCGTGTGGCGGGGGGGAGCGGACGCAGTCGGGCGGCGATGCCGCGAGCGTCGCGGCCGGCGAAGACCTCGCCCGGTCGGAGGTGGAAGCCGTCGCCGCGCAGCCGGCCGCACAGGACGATGGCGCTGATGCTGTCACCGCCGAGCTCGAAGAAATCGTCGCGGGTGCCGACGGCGGGAAGCTTCAGCACCGCTGCCATGTGGTGGACGAGACGCGCCTCCTCGGGCGTGCCCGGCGCCCCGTCGAGCTCGGCCGACGGCCTGGGCAGCCGGCGGGTGTCGATCTTGCCGTTGATGGTGAGGGGGAAGTGGTCGAGCACCGTCACGATGGCGGGGACCATGTGGTCCGGCAGCGCGTCCTTCACCGCGGCGCGCACTTCGCGGGCCGCGCCGCGTGGATCCGCGCTGCCGCCGGCGAGGGTCACGTAGGCGAGGAGACGGTGGCTTCCCTCGACCGGCTCCGCGACGACCCGGGCGATCTCGACCCGGTCGAGCCGCTGCAGGGCGGCTTCGACCTCGGCCACCTCGATGCGGTATCCGCGCACCTTAACCTGGCCGTCGCGGCGGCCGACGAAGGCGACCGTGCCGTCGGCCTCGCGGCGAACGAGATCGCCGGTGCGGTAGATGCGTCCGCCGGAGCCGAAGGGGTCGGCGACGAAGCGCTCTGCCGTCAGCCCGGGCCGGCCGAGATAGCCGTCGGCGAGACCCGCTCCGGCGAGATAGAGCTCGCCCACGGCGCCCGGCGGCACCTCGTTCAGCGTGCGGTCGAGCACGCGCGCCGTCGTCCCCCCGATCGGCCGGCCGATGACCGGCCGATCGCTCGCCGCGATCGGCGCCCGCAGCGCGTCGACGGTGTATTCGGTCGGGCCGTAGAGATTGTGGCTGGCGACCTCGGCATGGCGGGCGAGGGCGGTCCAGAGGGCCGGCGGCGCCGCTTCGCCGCCGATGAGGACGACGCCCGGCCGGTGCGGCCCTTCGAGGAGGCCGCAGGCGATCATCTCGGCACAGATCGAGGGGGCGAGATCGAGGGTGTCGATCCCTTCCGCGCGGATCCACTCGACGAGGGCGAGCGCGTCGCGGCGCAGCGTCTCGTCCACGATGTGGAGCTCCTGGCCGGCGAGCATCCAGAAGATCTGCAGCCAGGAGGAATCGAAGGCGAAGGAGTGGGTGTGGGCGGCCCGGAGCGGGCGGCCCGCCTCGGAGCGGTTCGCGATCGCCGGGCCGTAGATCGTCGGCCAGTGCGCGGCGTAGAGGTTGAGGAGCGCGCGGTGCGGGACCATGACCCCCTTCGGCCGGCCGGTGGAGCCCGAGGTGAAGATGATGTAGGCGGTCCCGTCCGGCGCCGGCCCGCCGATCGCGGCAGGAGTGGGTAGGTGCGCGGCGACGGCGGCGGCCGTCTCGGGCGCATCGAGGGCGAGGAGAGAGATGCCGGCCGGCAGGCGCGAGGCCGCGTCGAGGGTGGTGAGGATCGCCGCCGGGCTCGCGTCGGCGCACATGTCGGCGAGGCGGGCCGGCGGATGGTCGAGATCGAGCGGGAGGTAGGTCGCGCCGCTCGCGAGGACGGCGAGCATGGCGATGACCGACTGCTCGCTGCGGGGCACGGCGACGGCGACGACATCGCCCTCTCGGACGCCTTCGGCGAGGAGATGGCGGGCGAGACGGTTGAGCGCCGCCGATACCGCGGCGAAATCGAGGGTCCTGTCGCCGTGGACGAGCGCGGTGGCGGCCGGGTCTCGCGCCGCGGCCGCCCTGAAGAGGTCGACGAGGCTGCGCGCGGCGCAGAGGGGAGCGGCGACGGGCGGCGTGCTCGAGGCCGTGGTGAGGGCGCGCTCCTCCGCTTCCGTCATCACCGGCAGCGCGGCGACGGCGAGCGCGGGGTCGGCGGCGATCGCCAGGAGAAGGCGCTCGAGCCGCTCGGCGTGGCGCCCGAGCGTCGCCTCGTCGTAGAGCGCGCTGTTCGCCCGCAGCTCCAGCGTGATGCGCGTGCCCTCGATCGTCAGGCCGAACTCGATGTCGTCGATCGGGCCGGTGGCGAGGTGATGGGTGCGGCCCCGCACGCCGGCGAAGTCGAGCGCCTCGTCGAACATGCGGTAGTTGATTACCGGTCCGTAGAGGCCGCTGCGTCCCACCCGGCCGAGATCGCGCTGGATGGCTTCGGCATCGTAGCGCTGATGACGCCGCATCTGGCGCATCGCCGCCCGGGTGGCGTGGGCGAGATCGTGAATGGTGGCGCCGGGCTCGACGGCGAGCCGCAGCGGCAGAACGTTGACGACAGGGGCGGTCGAGGCCGCCGCGACCGAGCCCATGCGCCGCATCAGCGGCATTCCGACGACGAGGTCCTCCGCCTCCGTCAGGCGGTGCACGTAGGCGCAGATCGCTGCGACCAGGAAATCGAGGAGGGAGTGGCCGGCGGCCTCCGCTGTCGCGGCGAGGGCGGCCGAATGGTCGGGCGCGAGCGGGTGAAGATGGCCGATCGCCGCCGGCCGGGACGCATCGCCGTCCGCCTGCGGCGTCCTGCCGGGCGCGAGTGTCGTCGGCGCGGGCAGGTCGCGGCAGTGGTCGCGCCAGAAGGCGGCGTCGCGCTCGCGGGTCGGGGAGGTGTCGTAGGCGCGATATTCCTCCACCACGGCGGCGACGCTCTCGAAGGGCGAGGGCCCCTCCGCACGGCCGCTCCGGCGGGCACTGTAGATCTCGGCGATGCGCCGGGTGAGGGCGGTGAAGCTGAAGCCGTCGAGCATCAGATGATGGTGGCGCTGATACCAGATGACCGACGGCGTCCCCTCCCTATCCTCGAGGTGGATCAGGAGCTCGCGCGTCAGCGGCCGCTCGCCGTCGACCGGCAGATCGGCGGCGACGTCCTGCGCCATGATCGCCCATGCGGCCGCCTCCGGATCGGGCACGACCCTGAGATCCAGGATCTCGGGATCGGGGATGTCGCCTTCCCGGAGGGGGCGCAGCAGCTGCCAGAGGCCGTCGGCATCCTCGACATAGCGGGCGGTGACGGTGTCGGCCTCGGCGAGACCGGCCCGGATCGAGGCGGCGAGAACGTCGAGATCGACCTCGCCGTGCAGCTCGACCGCATGGGCGATGACGTAGGCGTTGCGGTTCGTCGCGATCTGGTCGGCGAGGACGATGCCGAGCTGGGTGCCGAGGAGGGGGACCTTGCGCATGGGAGATTGTCCGGACGTCTAAGAGGCCTGCCGCGCGGGGTCGGCGGGGCGGGCGCTGGGCAGGAGATCGGTCCATGCATCTTCGACGTAGTCGAAGCAGGCCGATCGCTCGGCGGGACCGAAGACGACGGTCCAGCCGCTCGGGGGGGAACGGAAGGTCGGCCACAGGCTGTATTGGCCGACCGCATTGGTGAGGACGGCGAAGGCGTAGCGCTCGTCGTCGAAGGGGTTCGTCTTGGTGTCGTCGTTCATCATGTCCGTCGGTGCTCCGCGTCAGCCGTGGCTCCGGCTCCGCTCTGTGAAGAGCGCGCAGATCCCGGCGATGGTGGGGTTCTTGGCGAGGTCGACGAAGCTCACGGCGTGTCCGGCCGCACGCCATTCGCCGACGAGCTGCATGGCGGCGATCGAGGTGAGGCCGAAATCCATCAGGTTGTCGTCGTCCTCGGGGACGTCGTCGAGGAAGGGCGCCAGCGCCTCGCGCAGCGCGTCCGTGGTCGGGGCGATGGGCGTGGGGGAGGTCATCGAAGCTCCATGATGCGGGGGGACGTCGGGGATTGCGGGGCCATCGCGCTACTCCGCGGCGAGCGCGCGCACCGGATCGAGCCGGGCCGCGCGCCGGGCGGGCATGAAGCCGAAGACGAGCCCCATGCCGGTCGCGACGGCGAGCGCGAGCGCGACGGCGCTCACTTCGAAGATCACGGTGACGCCGAGAAGGAGAGCGGCGCCGATGCCGATGGCGAGGCCGAGGGCGAGCCCGACGGCGCCGCCCACGCCCGAGATCAGCACCGCCTCGGAGAGAAACTGGCCGAGAATGTCCGTGCGGCTCGCGCCGACGGCCATGCGGATGCCGATCTCGCGCGTGCGCTCGGTGACGCTCATGAGCATCACGTTCATGACGCCGATGCCGCCGACGACGAGCGAGATCGCGGCGATCAGCGCCAGGAGCAGGGAGAGGCTCGATTGTGTCGCGGCGAGGCTCGCGATGCGCTGGGCCATGTCGTTGATGAAGAAGTCCCGCATCCGATGGCGTGCGAGGAGGGTCTCCTCGACGAGGGCCTTGGTCTCCGCCATGCGGGAGGTGTCGGCGACGGTGACCTGGATGCCGCCGAGGTCGGTGTCGCCGGAGAGGCGGGTGGCGCCGGTCAGGAACGGGATCACCACGCGATCGTCGCGGTCCATGCCGCGCTCGTCCGGCCCCTTCGCCTCGAGAACGCCGATGACGGTGAAGGGGATGTTGTTGAGGAGGATGTCGGTGCCGACGGGATCGGCGGGGCCCGGATAGAGCGCCTCGGCGACGGTGGCGCCGAGCACGGCGACGGGAGCGGCGGCCCGGTCGTCCGCCGCGGTGAAGAAGGCGCCGTACTCGGTCTCCCATCGGAAAGTTTCCGGGTAGAGCGCCGAGGTCGCGAAGGCTTCGCTGCGCACCGTCGCGGCCGGTGAGGTGAGGGTGACGGGGCTCCAGCGGCCCGGGTTGGCGTGGCGCACGTTGGGAAGGGCGGCGAGCGCCTCGGCGTCGGCGAGCGTCATGCGGCCGCCCGGCTGCCCCGGATTGTCGCCGTCGGGCATCACGACGATCCAGTCGGTGCCGGTCGCGCTCGCCTGGGCCATGACGCTGTGGCGCGTCCCTTCGCCGATGGCGAGCATGGCGATGACCGAGGCGCCGCCGATGACGATGCCGACGAGCGTCAGCGCGGTGCGCACCCGGTTCTGGGCGAGGGCGCGTCGGGCGCTGCGGGCGATCTCGACCGCGACGCGACCCGGCCGGCGCGACCCGCGCTTGGGCGGCGGGACGGGACGTGGCGCGGCGGCCGTGCCGGCGGCCACGATCATCCCGTCGGCGATCCGGATCGTGCGGTCGGCCCGCTCCGCGATCGTGCGGTCGTGGGTGATGAGGATGACGGTGCGCCCCTCGGCCGCGACCTCGGCGAGGAGGTCCATCACCGCCGCTCCGGTCGCGCTGTCGAGCGCGCCGGTCGGCTCGTCGGCGAGGATCACGCTGCCGCCGTTCATCAGCGCCCGGGCGATCGAGACGCGCTGCTGCTGGCCGCCGGAGAGTTCCGCCGGCCGCCGCTGTGCAAGGCCCGTGAGGCCGAGCCGGGCGAGGAGGGCGTGCGCCCGCTCGGTCCGCTCCGCCGCCGCCACGCCGGCATAAAGCGCCGGCAGCTCCACATTCTGCAGCGCCGTCAGCCCCGGCAGGAGGTGATAGCGCTGGAAGACGAAGCCGAACGCGTCGCGGCGCAGCGCCGCGCGCGCATCGGTCGAAAGCGTCGCCATCTCGCGCCCGGCGAAGACGTAGCGGCCGTCCGTCGGCCGATCGAGGAGGCCGAGGATGTTCATGAGGGTCGACTTGCCCGACCCGGACTGTCCGACGATGGCGACGAACTCGCCGGCGGCGATGTCGAGGTCGATGCCGTGCAGCACCTCGGTGGCGCGGGCACCTTCCCCGAAGCGGCGCGTCAGGCCTCGGCAGGCGATGAGGGGGGCGACGGCGCCGCTCATGGGACGAACCGGATGGGCGAGGCGTCGGCCGTGTCGATCTCACCGGTGATGAGATGCTCCCCTGCGGCAAGGCCGGCGACGATCTCCGCCTGGAAGCGGGTGCGGACGCCGAGGCGCACGGTGCGCGCTTCGGGCTTGCCGCCGGCGCCGAGGATGCGGGCCGTGAACAGCGCGCCATCGTCCGCATGCGGGGTGAGGGCCGTGGTCGGCGCGAGAACGACGTCGTCGGCGGACGCGGTGACGAAGCGCACCTGCGCGCTCATTTCGGGTAGCAGCAGCCCGTCGCCGTTGCCGACGTCGAAGAGGGCGACGTAGAACACGACGGCGTTGCTCGGGGAGGCCGGCGTGTCGGCGTCCTCGCGGCGCGAGGGAGCAGGCAGGATCTGCCGGAGCCGCCCCTTCCAGCGCCGCTCGCCGTGGCCGAGCGTGGTGAACCAGACGGGCATGCCGGGCGAAAGGCGGGGTACGTCCGCCTCGGCGACCTCCGTCCACACCGTCATCTCGGAGAGGTCGGCGATGCGCATCAGGCGCGGCGTTTCGTAGGTCGCGATCAGCGTCTGCCCCTCGCGCACGTCGATCGAGACGACCGTGCCGCCCATCGGGGCGTGGATCCGGGTGTGGGCGAGCTCGGCCTCGTGGGCGGTGAGGGTCGCCTCGGTGCGGGTGATCCTGGCGTGCACCGCATCGATCTGCGCCGCCGCCGCGGCGGCCTCCATCTGCGCCGCGTCGTTGCTCTGGCGGCTCGCGACATTCTTGAGGGCGAGGGCCGCGGTGCGCTCGGCAAGCCGTGCGGCATGCTCGGCCCGCACGTCGAGGCCGCGCAGCTCGGCCCGCAGCTCGGCGATCTCGGCACGGTCGGCGGCGACCTGCGCCATCTGCGTGGCGGGGTCGATCTCGGCGACGAGATCGCCGGCTGCGACCCGGTCGCCCTCGCGCACGTGGAGCCGCACGAGCTGGCCGGAGGCCTGGGCACCGACGTCCACATAGTCTCGCGGGCGGATCTTGCCGAAGGCCGAGATCGTCTCCTCGAGGTCGCCGCGCACGATGGCCACGGTGGCGAAGGCCGGGGCCGCGCGCGGCTCGATGCGGGTGGCGGCGATGCCGACGCTGCCGGCGAGAAGGAGCACCAGAAGGAAGGCTTCCCAGCGGCCCTTCATGGGTTCGCGCCCTCGATCTCCTGCGCGCGCGCCACCTCGCCGAGGCCGACGGTGCGCATCAGGAGCGCGAGCCCGACGCCGAGGGCGAGGGCGGCGAGCCCGGCGACGAGGATCGCCGTCGCGGGCAGGAGGGCGGTGGCGATCGTGCCGAGGGCGGCGGCGCCGACGATGTCGCCGAGGGTGTCCTGGGCGGCCCACAGGCTGTTGACGCGGCCGAGGAAGTTGTCGGGCGTCGCCTTCTGGATCAGCGTGTACTGGATGAGCGAGGCGATCGCGACGGCGTAGCCGTAGACGATCAGAGCGGCGAGGGCGGCGACGAGGCTGCCCGAGGCGCCGAGGACGATCACCGCGACGAAGGCGAGAAGGCACATCGCCACCATCACGTGGTCCGGTCGCTCGAAGCGCTGCGGCCAGCCGCTCACCACGGCGCCGAGCGTCGCGCCGAGGGGGACGGCCGAGTACATGAGGCCGGTCGCCACGCTGCCGCCGGCGAAGGCGCCGTCGATCAGCGCGGGAAACAGGACGCGGATGCCGCTCGTCACCGTGAGGAGCGTGCCGAGGGCGAAGATCGCGAGGAGCACGCGCCGGCCGAGCACGAAGGCGAAGGCTTCGGCGAGGAGGCGCAGCGGGTGGTGCTCCTCCGAGCGCTGGGGCACGAGAGGCGGCAGGCCGAGGAGGGTGAGGACGGTGACGAGGGTGCCGACGGCGGTGAGCGCATAGGCCGAGGTCACGCCGCCCGCGGCGATGACGAGGCCGCCGAGCGACGGCGCGACGACGTTGGAAAAGCGTGCCGTGATCATGCCGAGGGCGCCGGCATGCATCAGGTTCTCCCGCCCGACGATCATCGGCATGGCCGCCATCAGCCCCGAGACGCCGAGGGCGCCGAAGAAGCCGTCCCAGAGGGCGAGCCCGTAGATCGCGCCCAAGGAGGGGTGCGGCAGGGCGCTGTTCACGGCGAGGGCGACGAAGCCGATGCCGCAGATGCTGCGGGCGAAGAGGATCAGCCGCCGCCGGTCGTAGAGGTCCGCGAGGACACCGCCGAGGAGGAGGCCGGCGAACAGGCCGACCCCTTCGACCGCCGAGACGAGCCCGACGTGCACGCTCGCTCCGGTCAGGCCGTAGACCTGGATCGGGATCCCGACGGTCAGCATGCCGAGCCCGACCAGCGAGACGGTGCGGGCGATGAGGAGCTGGCGGAACGCCGGGTTGGTGAGGAGCAGTGAGACGTCGACGAAGTGGCTCGGCTTGCTCATGGGCGGACTGCCTCGTGCTGGAGACCCGCCGCGGCGCGGACGCGAGCCGGCACCCACTCTCGTGCGACGTCGATGACGACGGTGCCCGAGGGGCGGGCGGAGAGGTGTTGGCAGGGGTCGAGGATCGGACTGCGGAGGAGGGGCACAGGCCGGGCCGGGTCGTTCGGACGCAGACAGGTGACGATCGGCTCGGCCATGGATCTCCTCTTTCGGGCGGCACGGCCTTCTCCCGGCCATGCGGACATCCGCGGTGTGGGCAGCAAGGCGAGGCGTCGCTCCAGCAAGCCGGGGACGGCGCGATGACACCGGCCCTCGCGCGGCGGGCCGACGCCCCGGGCGATCCCTTCCCCTCAGGAATGGGGATCACTCACTTCGGAGCGGAAAGTATTTTTGAGAGATGTCCGAATCAATTGCGCTGTTTTTCGCGCAAAAGGCGCATATGTTCTCAGCAACGGCAGAGATATATAAGCACAAAGTCAATTTGAAATCGAAATGATTACAGTTAAAACTAAGGATATTGTGGCGAATATAGGGCAAAACTGGTGAAGAATTTGGAAAAAGAGTGCGATGGGCACGCCGAAAGAGACACGCGTCGGCAGCGTGCCGGAGGCGGCATCGGGGATCGGGCGCTCAGGAGGGGGAAGAGGGGCTAGCGCGGGAGCAAGCCGGTGAGGGCGATCAGGCCGTCGCCGAGGGCGCCGCGCCAGATGAGATAGTCGTGCCCTCCGGCATATTCCCCGTAGCTGACGCGATAGCCCTTGGCGCGCAGCACGTCGCAGAGATGCCGCGTGGTGTCGAGGATCCCGGCGGCGTCGCCGTGCGGTCGTTCGAAGAGGCCGGCGGTGAGGTGGAAGCGGACGGTCTTCCGCGGCTCGCGGGCGATGCGTGCGGCGAGGCCGTCCGGGGTGCCGTCGTGCCACCAGAAGGAGCCGGAGAGGCTGAGGACGTTGCCGAACACCGCCGGGTGACGGAGCGCCGCCGTCGCGGCGGCGAGGCCGCCGAAGCTCGATCCGCCGAGGATGACGCGCTCGGGCGGAATGGCGGCGCCGAGCCGGGCGGTGAGGAGCGGCATCAGCTCCGTCGCGAGGGCGTCGGCAAAGTCCGGATTGTCCGGCAGTTCGCGTGAGCGGGTCGCGCGATCGATCGTCGGGACGAACACCGCGGCGGTCGGCGGGATCCGCTCGGCTGCGATGAGATCGTCAAGGATCTGCGGCGTCGGCACGCGCGTCTGGTAGGCCTCGCCGTCGAAGAGGATCAGGAGGCGGCTGTCGGGTGCCGCGGGGTCGAAGCCGGCGGGGCGGTAGAGGACGATCTCGCGGGTGTTGCCGAGGATCCCGCTCGCGAAGTGGAGCGGGGAGAGCGTTCCCCGGGGCGCGCCGAGGGGGGTGGCCGTGGCGAGGCCCGGCTGGGGCGGCGCCTCGGAGAGGATCAGGATGGATTCCTGATTATAGGCATCCGGCGCGTCGGCAGGCTCGCGCGCGGGGTTGAGGGGATCGGCCTTCGCCGTGGCGAGGATGGCGACGCGGCGGGCGCGTGGGCCGAGCGGCAGCTCGGGAATGTCGACGGCGATCTTGTAGGCGAGGCGCGTCGTGCGCGGCACGACGAAGCTCTTGAACCAGACGTCGGAGGTGCCGAGCCGCTCCATCCATTCGTGGTCGCCCGAGGGGGCGCCCAGGATGCGGGCGTTGTGCCGCGCACCGCGCGCGAGGAAGGTGACGATCGCCTCGCCGTCGGGCCCGGGCTCCACGAGGGGGGCGCCCGAAGCCTCGATGTCGACCCAGAAGGCCGCGCTGGAGCCGCCCGCGTCGAGGGCTTCGGCGAGCGCGGCGATCCGCGCGCTGAGGAAGTGCCTCGGCGGCGCGACCTGCTCCGACGGGGGCAGGCGATGGACGAGGTCGAGGCCGAAGACGCTCGGCTCGGCCGCCGAGGCGCGCAGCATGAGGCCGGGCTCCTCGGCGACGAAGCGGAAGACGGTCGTGCCGACGGCATCGGCGGCGAGGCGGCGGCGGTGGGTTCCGTCGGCGCCGACGAGATCGAGCCCGACGCGCCCGCTCTCGACGGCGAGGCGGCCCTCGACGTAGTCGCCCGGCCCGGCTCCGGGGGAGACGGCGACGCTTTCGCCGGCGTCGAGCGCCTGCGTCACCGTCTCGTCGGGTGCGAGCGTCTGCGCCGCGGCGACCGCCGTCTCCATGGCAAGGACGATCGCGACAAGGAGGCGGGCGGGACCCCGCCTCACCACTGGTAGGCGAGCGAGGCGAGGATGGTCCGCCCCTCGCCGTAGAAGCAGGCGTAGGCGCTGGCGCAGGAGGCGACGTACTTGGTGTCGGCGATATTCTTCACGTTGACCTGCAGCTTGAGCCCTTCGAGATCGGAATCGAGAGCGCCGAAGTCGTAGGATGCCATCGCATCGAACAAGGTGACGCCGTCGACCTGGAAGGTGTTCTCGTTGTTGCCCTGGCTGGTGCCGATATAGCGCACGCCGCCGCCGAGCTCGAGGCCGTAGAGGCGGGGGTTCTTGAAGGCGTACTTCGCCCACAGCGAGGCCTGGTGCTCGGGGATCCGGGCCGGGGTCTTGCCGACCTCGCTCGCCGCCACCGACTTCTCGATCTCGGAGTGGATGTAGGAGTAGCTCGCGATCAGCGACAGGCGGTCGAAGAGCTCGCCGCGTGCCGACAGCTCGACGCCGCGATTGTGGATCTCGCCGATCTGCCGGTAGACCGTCTGGGCGAGGGCCGGGTCCCATGTTCCCTGCACCACGTTGCGCTGGGTGATGTCGTAGTAGGCGGCGGTGAGGAGGAAATCGTAGCCCTCCGGCGCATACTTGACGCCGACCTCGAGCTGATCGGCCGTGGTCGGCTCGAACGCGCTCTCGCCGGCGGGCGGGGCGTAGAGGGAGGGCTCGAACGAGGTCGAGTAGCTCGCATAGGGCGAGATGCCCCAGCCGAGATCGTAGATCGCCCCGACGCGCCAGGTGAAGGCGGTGTCGTCGTAGGAGGTCGAGGTGCCGGCGAGATTGTCGTCGATGTCGGTGGAGGCGAAGTCGACGCGGCCGCCGGCCATGACGTTGAGCCGGCCCCACTCGGCCTGCTCCTGCAGGTAGAGGCCGACCTGCTGGGCGGTGAGGTCCTGGTCGTCGGAGGTGGTGAGCGCGACGCTGTCGTAGTCGATGGTGCCGTAGGTGGGATTGGCGAGATCGATCGTCGGCACGTCGCTGTTGCGGCCCCAGATGTAGTCGCGCACGCGATAGCGGTAGTCGAGGCCGCCGAGGAGGGTGTGGGAGACGGGCCCGGTGGTGACGTCGACCTGGGCCTGGTTGTCGATGACGAACTGATCCCAGGATTCGTCGCCGCCGCTCGCGGTGCGGTGGACGATGGTGTCGGCGCCGGTCGTCGGGCTCGCCGAGGTGTAGCCCCAGATCAGCGTGTGGTGGGTGTGGTCGACGTGCTGATAGCGCGCGTTCTGGCGCACGGTGAGGATGTCGTTGAACTCGTGCTCGAACTTCGAGCCGATCCAATATTGCTCGCGCGTCAGCTCCTCGTAGTCGGGGTCGGAGACGAAGAAGTCGCGCGGAACATAGCCGTACCCCGCGATGGGTGAGACGGTGCCGGCGGCGTCGAGGAAGTTGCGGAAGCCCGCGTCGGGCTCGTACTGGTAGCCGCCGAGGATGGTGAGGCTGGTCGTGGCGTCGGGCCGCCAGGTCACCGAGGGGGTGATGCCGAGGAGGCTTTGCTTGGTGAACTCCTCCTGCAGATCACGCCGGAAGCCGGTTCCCACGAGGCGGTAGGAGAGGGTGTCGACGCCCGGCACCGGTCCGCTGACGTCGAACGAGGCGCCGACATAGTCGCCCGAGCCGAACGTCGTCCTGACCTCGCCGCGCGGCGTCTCCGTCGGCAGCTTGCTCGTCATGTTGATGATGCCGCCGGGGTTGGCCTGACCGTAGAGCACCGACGACGGGCCCGACAGAAGCTCGATCCGCTCGAGGAAATAGGGGTCGATCCGGGCGTAGGACAGGTCGCCGCCGAAGTAGAGGCCGTCGAGATAGCGCGGCACGTAGTAGAAGCCGCGGACGAAGACCTCGTCCCTGAGGTTGGAGGCGCCGCGATATTCGGAGAAGACGCCGGGCGTGTAGCGCAGGGCCTCGGCCACCGACTGGGCGTCCTGGTCCTCGATCTGCTCGGCGGGCACCACGGCGATCGACTGCGGCGTCTTGGTGATGGGCGTGTCGGTCTTCGTTCCCGTGAGGCTTTGGGAGGCGACATAGTCGCCGACGGGACCGTCGCCGCTCTCCGTGCCGTCGCCGGTCGCGCCCTCCACGACCACCTCGTCGAGCGGAATGACGCCTCCGGCGTTTTGGGCGAGGGCCGGGCTCGCCGTCAGGATGCCGGCTGCGGTCAGCAACAGGCACAGTTTGGAATTAGAAGAAAGGAGGTATTGAGGGGTCATTCGTCCGACTCTGAACGAGGGAAATTATACTTGACCTTAGTGATCAGGATTATACACCCCTTTGTCGACATGGCCTGTTTTGTGCAAACGGCGAACGTTTAGGCGAGACGGTCAAATCGATGCTCTGAATCGTGGTTATGGTGGCAGTCATGCAACACTTTACCATCGAACCTTTGATGCCTCAGTTCCTGAGTGTGGGAACTCTCGATGGAGTCCTGACTTGTACGCAGGATGAGCAAATCCATCAGATCTGGCCCAAGTTCATGGTTATGGTTTTGCTTCAAGGGTCGCAGCATTTTCTGATCGATGACCGACAATTTCGGATCGATGCCGGAACGGGCGAGACGAGTACCCCGGTCGCTTTGATGCTGAACGTGGCCAAATATGCGCGGCTGCAATTCGTCAACAGCAACACCGTGCCGCTGCGGAAGGTGCAGATGTCGGCCCCCCGGCCCTGGGTCGAGTGGTTGACCGGGCAGGAGGAGCACGGCGTCGACCTGCTGCGGGGCTTTCTGGCGCGCCACCTCGCCCATTTCGAGTTCACCCCGAGCCGCCACATCGTCGGCCTCGCCGAGCAGATGCTCCGGCCGCCGCCGAGCCTCACGGGCGAAATCGCCACCATGCATCGCAGAGCCCGCGGGCTCGAGATCATGAGCCTCGCCTCGGCCGCCTTCGTCGCCCAAGGGGGTGGCCATCAGCGGCCGCAGCTCATGAATCTGCGCCAGAGCGAGCGGGCGCGCGAATATGTCCTCGACCATCTGGAGGAGGAGCTGACGATCGAGGGCATCGCCCGTGCGGTCGGGGCCAGCGTCTCCGCGCTGCAGCGTCACTTCAAGGAGCACTTCGGCGAGACGGTGTTCGACTTCATCCGGGCGCAGCGTCTCGAGCGGGCGCGCGATGCGCTGGAGCGGGAGGGCGTGACGATCAGCCAGGCCTCCCACCTCGCCGGCTATGCGAGCGCGTCGAGCTTCACGACGGCCTTCAAGCGGGCCTACGGCATGCCGCCGGGCCGCAGCCGCCGATAGGGAGCGGCGCGGTTCAGACGAAATGCAGCGCGATCCGGTGGCCGTCCACCTCGGCGACGGGGATGGTGTCGCCGAAGACGCGTTGAAGGGTCGCCGTCGTCATCACCTCGCCCGTCGGCCCGTCGGCGACGAGACGGCCCTCCCTGAGGGCGACGATGCGGTCGGCATGGGCCGCGGCGTGGTTGAGGTCGTGCAGGACGACGACGATCGTCCGGCCGCGGTCGTCGGCGATGCGACGCAGCGTGCGCATCAGCGCGCGGGCATAGATGATGTCGAGGCTGTTGAGCGGCTCGTCGAGGAGCAGATAGTCGGTGCCCTGGCAGTAGGCCATCGCGACCCGCGCCCGCTGGCGCTGACCGCCCGACAGGGTGTCGACGAAGCGATCGGCCAGGGCTTCGAGGTCGAAGAGGGCGAGGGCCTCGGCGACCGCCGCCTGGTCCTGCGCGCGCGGCCGGCCGCGATGATGGGGGAAGCGGCCGAAGCCGACGAGCTCCTCGACGCGCAGCCGGCTCGCGACGGATCCCTCCTGTGCCATCACCGCGAGGCGCAGCGCGAGGGCGCGCGTCGGCGTGCGGTCGACGGGAAGGCCGTCGAGGGTGATCGTGCCGGACGAGAGCGGCAGAAGGCGCGCGATGAGCGACAAGAGCGTCGACTTGCCCGCCCCGTTCGGTCCGATCAGCGCGGTGACGCCGCCGCTCGGAATCGCGAGATCGATGTCCTCGAGAATGGTCGTGCCGGCAATCGCGTAGGACACGTTCGAAATCCGGATCATCGTCGCCGCCGGGTGATGAGGATGAGGAAGGCGAGGCCGCCGAAGAACTCGATGACGATGCCGAGCGTCAGCACGTTGTCGAGCAGTTGCGCCAGGATCGTCTGGCCGCCGACGAGGAGGATGACGGCGAGGAGCATCGCGCCGAGGAGGAGCGGGCCGTGCCGTACCGTGCCGACGGTGCGCTCGGCGAGGGCGACCACCAGCAGGCCGAGGAAGGCGACGGGCCCGACGAGGGCGGTCGAGGCCGCGGTGAGCGCGCCGACGAGGACGAGGAGTGCCGTCGCCGAGCGGCGCCAGGCGACCCCGAGCCCGACCGCCGCCTCCCGCCCGAGCGCCATGACGTCGAGGACGTGTCGCGCCCGCCACACGAGGAGCGTTCCGAGGCCGGTGAGCCCCAGGCAGGGGACGAGCAGGGTGGCGTCGAGGGTGTTGAAGTCGGCGTAGCGGGCGGACTGGACGATCGCGAACTCGTTCGGATCGATCAGCCGCGCCACCATCAAGGACAGGCTGCGGAAGAGCACGCCGAGCACGACGCCGGCGAGGAGCAAGGTGGGGATGTCGCCGCGCCGGCTCAGAAGCGGCAGGAACAGCGCCGTGCCGAGGAGCGCCATCAGACCCGCCTCGCCGAGAAATTTCGCCGTCGCCGGCAGCATCGCGTAGCCGAGGCCGCCGAGGGTGAAGACGGCGAGCGCCTGAAGGAGGCTGTAGAGCGCGTCGAGGCCCATGATCGACGGGGTGAGGATCCGGTTGCCGGTGATCGTCTGGAACACGACGGTGGAAACGGCGACGGCGACCGCGACCTCGACGAGGGCGGCGAGGCGCACTGCCCTGAGCTCCAGCGCGAAGGCGAGGCCGCCCTTCAGCCCGACCGTCATGAAGGCGAGCACCGAAAGGGCCGCGCCGGCCGCGAGAAGGAGGAGCCGCGCCTTCGGCGAGGTCCAGCCGCGCTCAGCCAAGGCGCGCCCGCCGCAGCACGATGGCGAGGAAGGCCGCGGCGCCGACGACCCCGAGGACGGTGCCCACGGGGACTTCATAGGGATAGCGCAGCAGCCGGCCGAGGATGTCGGAGCCGAGCACCAGGCCCGCGCCGAGAAGCGCCGTCAGCGGCAGCGCCCGCCGCACGTCGTCGCCGACGCGGCGGCCGATGAGCGCCGGCACCACGAGCCCCACGAACGGGATGATGCCGACGGTGACGACGGTGACGCCGGCGATCAGCGCGACGATGACGAGGCCGAGGCGGAGCATGGCCGCATGGTCGAGGCCGAGGCCGACGGCGGTGGCGCGGCCGAGGGAGAGGATCGTCAGGCGGTCGGCCGCCCAGAAGGCGACCGCGCCGAGGAGGGCGGTGACGAAGAGGAGCTCGTAGCGACCCCTGATGACGCCGGAGAATTCCCCGTTCATCCAGACGTCGAGGAACTGGACGAGGTCGGCCTCCCAGGCGATCGCCGCGGCGATCGCGCCGACGACACCGCCATAGACGATCCCGAAGAGCGGCACGAGGAACGGCTCCGTCGGCGGCAGGTCGCGGGCGAAGCGCAGGAAAAGCAGGGTGCCGAGGAAGGCGACGGCGCTGCCGGCGAGCGCTTTCAGCGCGATCGGGGCGCCCGGGGCAAGGAGGGTGACGAGGAGGATGCCGAGCGCCGCGGAGGATCCGGTGCCGGCGGTCATCGGGTCGACGAAGCGGTTCTTGGCGAGCGTCTGCATCACCGTGCCGGCGATGGCGAGGGCGGCGCCGGTGAGGATCGCGGCGAGGGTGCGCGGCAGGCGGCTCGCAAGGAGCAGCATCAGGCCGGAGACGCCCGACGTTCCATCCCTTGCGAAGAGGTCGCCGACGCCGATCACGAGGCTCGCCGCCGCGAGCGCTGCGAGGAGGAGCGCCGTCCCGAGGATGGCCGGCGCGGGGAGAAGCCGCCGCATCAAGAGGTGGTCAGTCGGCCGAGAAGCCTGCGGTGAGGGCGGTGAGGAGGTGCCGTGTCGCGCGGGCGCCGCCGGCGGCGATGTAGAAGTCGGCCGCCGGCAGATAGATCACGTGGCCCTCGCGCCAGGCGGTGGTGGCGCGCACCAGCGCGTTGTCGAGCGTGGCCTGGGCGCTCTGCTCGCCCGAGCCGATGGCGGCGGCGCGGTCGAGCACGATCAGCCAGTCGGGATCGGCGGCGGCGATGAACTCGAACGTCACCGCCTCGCCGTGGATCGACGGCTCGAGATCGTCGACGGCGGGAGGGATGGCGAGCTCGTCGTGGATCCAGCCGAAGCGCGAGCCGGGGCCGTAGACCGAGATCTTCGGCCCGTTGGTGAGGACGACGAGGGCGTCGCCCTTGCCGGCGGCCGCCTGACGCGCGGCGGCGAGATCGGCCTCGAGCGCCGCCGTCAGTGCCGCTGCCTCGCTCTCCTTGCCGAAGAGGGTGCCGTAGTCGTGGATGCGTCGGCGGGCGTCCTCGAGGAGGCGCTCTCCGTCGATGGTCATGTCGATGGAGGGGGCGACGCGCGCGGTGGCATCGAGCTGCGTCGCGGAGCGCCCGCCGACGATGACGAGGTCGGGGGACAGCGCGTTGAGCGCCTCGAGATCGGGCTCGAACAGGGTGCCGACGGGCTCGGCGGTGGCGGCGAGCGTCTCCAGCGAGGGCAGATAGACCTTGCTCGGCACGCCCGCGACGGGCACGCCGAGCGCATCGAGGGTGTCGAGCGCGGCGATGTCGTAGACGGCGACGGTCTCCGGGGTGGTCTCGACCGTGACCGGGCCGCGCGCGGTCTGGACGGTCGCCGCGCCGGCGGCGGTCGTGAGGGAGATGCCTAGGAGTGCGGCCGCACACAGACGCGTCATCATCGGCCAATACCTTGATTTATCGGCCCAAGCGGCAGGCCGGGCCCGAGGATCGAACCTCGTCTGTTTAGACGCATCCTGCGCTTTTGTGAATGTTTACTTGAAATTTCTATAAGAAAATGTAATTGTACTGATTACAAGGTGCGTCAATTGGCGAGTGAACTCGTTCGTCTCAATAAATGCGTTTGAAATGGACTATGGGGTAATCGTCAGGCCTTGACGCAATGCACGGTGCCGTGCGCTCGGCGATCAGGGGCAGTAGGCCGCGGCGGCATTCTTGAGTATCCCTCGTTCACGCATCGATGCCCCATAGTGAGGGGATGGTCATCACCGCAGTGCCTCCGTGAGGAGGCGAAGGATGATGGGAAGAGGGGGCATATGCTCCGGCGTGTCTTTCTCCGGGAACCGATCATAATTGACTCGGAGAAAATCATCCGTCGGGTTGGAAAGGAACTGTTTAAGAGAGAGGTTATCTTCATGAAAATGAGCCATGAAGGCTTTCGCTTTCTCTCTGGACGGCAGGCGGCCTTTGTCGTGGATGTCCGGCAGTGCCTCCAGAAGGTTCAGCAATTTGACCCGAAGGCGGGCGCCGTCCTTGATCGAATTTTCATGAAAAAATTTATTCATCTTACGTAGAAGTGTTTGTCCTTCTACCGACAAAGACGTATTCATTTCCTCGAATGGTGGAAAATCATCATTAATATCAAGAAATTTAATGAAATCTCGAACGGCGTCGCTCTTGAATAATTTGCTGCGATGGAACTCGCGTATGATGAAGTTCCCTTTGTGAGGGGTTAGAGCGCCGTTCCAGCTCTTAGCTTTAGTCAGATAATCGAAGCGCGGGTGATGACGGGAGTACCATTTCTCCGGTATAATTTCGGGGAAGCGCTCACCGCTGCGTAAATGTTGAGTGTATAAGCTTGTTGCGAGATCAACTTGAGGTCTGACGTAAAGAATGACAGTGATGTTCTTAAAATATTTATTGAACAATTCAATTAATCGAAGAATTTCCTCTTGTTCGAGGAGCTCGGCGGCTTCGTCGATGAACACGGCGGTCGAGCCTGCGGCGGCGAGGCTTGCGAGCCGTGTTTCAAATTGAGCTCTATATTGATTGATGCTGGCCGTATCTGTTTCTTTATTTTCAATGCGGTAACGGAAAAGCTTGCTGTCGTTGGCGGCGTAGCGCATCAGCGTGCCTGTCGAGCAAGACAGGTATTTGTCTAATTGTATTCCTTTCTCTCGGAGAGTCTCCGCCTCTTTTGCAAAGAAATTCTGGATGGTGGTCGTGCCCGTCTTGTGGGTGCCAATGTGCAAAACACACGATCCATCAGGGTAGTTGCGTGCGCTCACCGTTCTTCTTCACTCCGAAAGGTCGCTGACCGGGCGGCCCTCGTACATAGGACAGGCTGTCGGCTGAGTGACGAGACGCGCCGTCACAAGAATATGAGGTTCATAAGATAGGGTGAACAATTCAGCCAAAACAGTTTTATCCGATCCCCGATCCTTCGCCGCTTTCCTTTTAGATGGCCGAAAGGGAAGAGGGCGTCAATGAGAGCGTCGGTCCGAGGGCCGGCGGCTCGTGGGGGAGCCGGGTCCGTGTCGTCTGCGTGTCGTGATCGCCATCCCACGGTGCGGGGTCCGGACCGCAGCGCCCGAGGGCATTCAATCGGCCTTGTTCTTCTCCCGCTAGGATGCATACCTTCTCGGCAGAGCGAGAAAATGATGCGGTGCAGCAGCTGGGGCCGATGAGAACGCGAGTGTCGACATGATGGACGGCGGATTGGCCGCGCAATTGACCGCGATGAGAGCCGCCGGCGAGGCGCGGGCCTTCGATGCATCCGACGGTCTGCCGCAGACGGTGGAGGAGGCCTACGCCGTCGCGCGGCAGTGTTTCGACGCCAAGCATGCCGTCGACGTGGCCTCCTACAAGCTCGGCGGCACCACGCCGGGGACGCAGGCGGCCTTCGCCACGGAGACGGCCTATTTCGGCGCGCTCGCCGCGTCGGAGATTTGGACCTGCGGCGAGGCGCGCCCGATCTTCCGCCTGCCGGATTTTCGGGGCGAAGCCGAGATCGCCGTGCGCCTCGCCCGAGACGTGTCGGCCGAGGAGGTTGCCGATCTCGTTGCCGACGACACCCTCTTCGACGCCTTCGCGCCAGCGCTCGAGGCGCCATGGTCGGTGGTGCGCAACCTGCCCGAGGCGGGCCTGCCGGCCCTGCTCATGGATTGCTGTGCGGTGGGGCTCCTTTTCCTGGGGACGCCGCGTCCCATCGATGCGGCCGCGATGGAAGCCCCTCTCGCCATCGTCGTCGAGGGTGAGATCCGGGCGGAAGGAAAGGCTGCGACGGGTTTGGTGATGCCGCCCATGGCTGCGGCGCTTGCGGGGATGAAGGAGATGGCCCGCTACGGCATGAGGTTGGCGGCGGGCCAGTGGATCTCGACGGGGGGCATCACGCCCTGTGTCGACCTGCCCCATGGTGTGCCGGCCGAGCTGCGCTTCGGCGGCGTCCCCGAGTTCCAGGTCGTCGTCGAACGGCCATGACGGGATCTCGGACGATGGCAGACGGCAGCGCTCTCGCCCAGCTCGGAGAGATCGTCGGGCAGGCGGCGCAGACGGTGCGCACCGCGCGTCCTCGCTCGATGGAGCGCAAGGCGCTGCAGGACTACGTGACCGATATCGATCGCCGTCTGGAGGACGAGATCCGAGAGGCCCTTCAGAAGGCCTTTCCGGGCGCTGCGGTGCTCGGCGAGGAGAGCGTCCAGGAGGGCGAGGCGGTGCCGTCGGGGGCCTTCCTCGTCGACCCTCTCGACGGCACTTTGAACTATATTTCCGGCCTTTCGTTCAGCGCCATTTCGGTCGCGCTGCTCGATGCCGACGAGACGGTCCTCGCCGCGGTCGCCGACATCTGGCGAGGCCGTGTCTATGGGGCCGCGGCCGGGCAGGGGGCGTTTCGGGACGGGGAGCGCCTTCCCCGGCTCGATGGCGCGGAGCCGGCGGAGATCATCGCGCTCTCCTCGGGCGTCATGGAGCGCCTCATGGAGCGGCCGGCGGCTTTCATGGCGCTGCGCCGGCTCGGCAAGATCCGCAATCTCGGCGCGCAGGCTCTGCAGCTCTGCCTGGTGGCCGACGGCACGCTCGCCGCCAATCTTTCCGAAGAGGCGCGGCTCTGGGACGATGCGGCGGGCCGTTTGATTGTCACCGAAGCGGGAGGCTGCTACGCAGCGGCGGTGGCCGACGCGGATCGTCGTATTGCGTCGACGTGTCAGCGAAGCCTCGCTGTTCATCCTGCTCTCCTGAAACGGGTGCAGGCTGTTGTTGCGGATGGTCTTAGGTTTTGACGCCAGGGGGACGGAAAATGGTAAGAACCGTTGCAATGATTCCTGCACGCATGGGATCACAACGGTTGCCGAAGAAGAATCTTCGTGAACTCGCCGGAGTTCCCCTCATCGTTCATGCTATCCGCAAATGTAAAACCGCTGGATGCTTCGATGAGATCGTGGTGAATTCAGAAGATGCCGGCTTCGCTCCGTATGCCGAAGCAGAGGGTGTGCGCTTCTATCAGCGACCGGAGAAGCTCGGCGACAACAACGCGACATCGGAAGATTTCGTCGGGGACTTCTTTCTCAATGAGCCGTGCGACCGTCTGGTCCAGGTCCACTCCATTGCGCCGCTGCTGACGGCGGAGGAGGTCCGGGACTTCGTCAAGGCATGGGATGCGGCGGGCACCGACGTGATGCTCTCGGCGATCCTCGATCAGATCGAGGTCGCGTACAAAGGAGAGCCGGTCAACTTCACCTTCGCCGAGAAGACGAACAGCCAGGAGCTGACCCCCGTCCAGCGCATCACGTGGTCGATCACAGGCTGGACGCGCGAGACCTTCCTCGCGGCGCGCGCGGCGGGACGGGCCGCGACCTATGCCGGGACGATCGGCTATTTCCCGGTCAGCAGCGTGTCCGGCTACGTGGTGAAGACGGCGGAGGATCTCCAGGTGGTGGAGGCCCTTTACGGCATCCTGCGTCAGGGAGAGGCCGCGTGAGCGAGGCGCCGCGGGTTCTCGTTTCCAACCTGATGATGCTGAAGGAGCGCGAGCGCTTCGACGCCGCGCTCCTTGAGATGGGGGTGGTGCCCGTCTGGGCGGACGTCAACCAGTATCTGAGCGAGGCGGAGTGCCTCGCCTATGCCGGCACCGTCGATGCGTGGCTTGCCGGGGACGACCGGGTCACACGGGGCGTCTTGGAGGCGTTCCTGCCGCGTCTGCGCGGCATCTCCAAGTGGGGCACCGGCCTCGACAGCATCGATCTCGACGCGGCGAAGGCGCTCGGCATCCCCGTCCACAACACGGCCGGGGCCTTTTCGGAGGCGGTGGCCGAAGTGGCTCTCGGCTACATGCTGATGCTGACGCGGTACCTGCTGGTCGTGGACCGTGCGGTGCGCGAGGGGGCGTGGCCGAAGCCGCAAGGCCTCGGTTTGCACGGACGGACCCTCGGATTGGTCGGCTATGGTGCCATTGGCCAGGGAATTGCACGCCGAGCCCGCGGATGCGGGATGCAGATCATGGCTTATGATCCATGGATGGCGACCAAGGGTGGCCACGAGGACGTGGAATTCGTCGATCTTCCGGCCCTGGCGACGGCGGCGGACGTCCTCTGCCTCGCCTGCGCGCTGACGCCCGAGACGCACCACCTGATTGACGCTTCGATATTCGCCCTCATGAAGGAAGAGGCGGTTCTCGTGAACGTCGCGCGGGGGCCGGTGGTCGACGAGACTGCGCTGATCGCGGCGCTCGGCGAGGGGTCGATCGGCGGTGCCGGGCTCGATGTGTTCGAGGTGGAGCCTCTGGCGGCCGACAGCCCTCTGCGGGGCTTCGGCAATGTCGTCCTCGGAAGCCACAATGCCAACAATCTGCGCTCGGCGGTCGAGGCGGTGCATGCCAATACACTGAGTAACCTGAAGCGTATACTCACATGATCCAGTTGCCGTAGGCAAATCAGCCTTCTGCATCAAGTATCGATCTTTTTGTCGATCGGGTTACCTCACTGTTGTTGTGTCTATCAGGCCTCCACTCACTTGAGGCGACGTTAATGACGACCGATGGCAATCTCTCTAGGCGACCCTTCTCCCCCGGAGCAAGATAATGAAAATTGCCATCATTACTACGAATAATGACAAATTCTATTCAGGGGGGCGTTACCACGGCCTCATGTTGGCGGCGGCCTTGGCGAGTCGGGGGAACAAAGTTGACTTCATAACAAACAAAACTCCCATCTTCTTAAGGGATTTGAGCGAGGAGGGGATCCCTCTTCCAAACATAATTAAATATGATGGATTTCGGAATATTTCAGGGACGGATGACTACGATTGGGTGCTGGTCATCCCCACGGGTATTTTTCTGCCGGCGTTTTACGAAGGGGCCTTGGACGTCATCCGCAAAACGCGGGCGCGTGTCTGTCTGCTGAATTTCGAGGCGGGCAATTGGTTCAACACCTATGCGCCGGTCCGGCGCGATCTTCGACTGTGGGACTATTGGCGGCGCATGGTCGAGGGGGGGGGTCTGGTCCTGTCCTCGGCCCGCGAATCGCAGAAGCACGCGCAGACGTTCTATGAAGCGACGCAGGGTTCCTTGCGGTTCGAGGTGGTGTCGCCGCCGATCAACAGCCTCGCGGCCGACAGCGTGGGGGCGCCTGCGAAGGACGGCAGCATCGTCGCCTTCCTGCGCTCATCCGACGTCCACAAGGGCGGCGCCGATCTTCTCGACATGGATCCCGCTCTCTTCAAGGGGCGGACCTTGCGTCTGATCTCCGGCGGGGGGGTCGAAGACCGCTTCCTCACGGCGCTCAAGGCGCATCTGGCGCCGGAGGGGGCAACCGTCGCCCTCCACTCCGCCGTGTCCGACCGGGTGAAGTTCGATCTGTTGGCACGGGCCGACGCCCTCATTTTCCCCAGTCGCTTCGAAGGTTTCGGCTACCCTCCCGTCGAGGCGGCCTATGTGGGCACCGAAATCGTCGGCTACGATCTTCCCGTCATTCAGGAAACGGTCGGCGACGTCGCCTACCTGGCGCCTCGCGGCGAGACCAGCGCGCTCGGCGAGGCTCTGCGCCAGGCGCTGCAGTCGCCCCACACGCGGCAGGAGCTGCGCGCGGCCGTCGAAAAGCGAGTGGCCTTTCCCGAGGTCGCTCTGCGGTTCGAAGACGTTCTTCTGCGCAGCTATGCGGCTCTCGAGCCTGCCGCCTTTCCGGCGCACCGCATCCAGTGGGGCCCATGGGAGGGGGTGGCGACGGACCCCAACCGCTACAGCAAGCATCGCGCCCTGCCGGTGATGCGGGTGTGTCGCTGGACGCGGGCAAAGGACCTGCTGATCCAGCTCGAGGTGGTCACGCCGGCTCCCATTGCCGGGATCGTCGTGAACGGCGATCCCGATTTGGCGCAGGGGGTGTTCCTGCAGCCCCTCGAGGCGTCGGGTGGCGCCCGGGCGACCACGCGGGCGACCTTCTCCCTGCCCGGTACGCTGTTCGGTCGGCATCTGGAGCTCGCGATGACCGACGCGAGCGGCAAGATCCAGGATGTCGTGTTCCTGCAAATCGACGAGGCGGCCGACGTCTCCGACGAGATCCATCTCAATATGGCGATGGAGGGGGACGGATCGCCGGGGGTCGTCCTGCGGCTGCAGGGCGCGGCCAAGGACATCGATACGCTGTATATCTACGATCCCTCGGACGGGACTTTCGTTGCGAGTCCGCGGCGGGCGAATGGAGACTTTCTATTCGAAAGTACTACCGATCCGAAGGCAGACTATTTCTGGTATATCTACCTGTTCGCCGGCGACACGGTCGTCAGCAAGGCGTGCGGGGTGCCGCCGATGGAGGAAGGCCGCTGGCTCGTGCAGCGCCAAACGTCCTCCGTGTACCCCAGGCTCAAGCTGACCAACGAGAAGTGGTGCAACGGCGTCTACCGCTATCCCGTCGGCGACTGCTTCGGCGTGCTGGGCTTTCCGCGGTCCGCCCAGGGGCGTCTGCCGGGCAAGGGCGCGCTCGTGCGATTGGGGGACGAGGTCCTGATCGTCGAGCGGGAAGAGACGATCGACAAGTTCCCCACTCTGCTTTTCAAGAAGGCGATCAATCCCTTCCGGATCAGCTGGACCGACCCTCTGGAGCTGTTGAGCTCGGCCGGCCAGAAGGGAGAGATCTTTCCTCTGGCAAGGCCGGGCTGGGCGTCCGGGGTGTTTCGCGACCCGATGTCCGCGACGCGGTGCGCCATCTTGGTCGGCGCCAAGGTGGAGATCTATCCCGGCGATACGCTCGTCTTCGAGAACGGGACGCGGCGTGATGTGATCGCCGTCATCGACTGCGCACGATGGAATATCGTGTGGCTCGCCGGCACGCTGACGACACCCTGGATGTCGCCGGCCTTCGAAGTCGTGCCGAATGCCATGGGACCCATCCGGTGGTTCGAGGCCCATCGTCACGAGAGCGCCGTGGAGGGTCCGTGCACCACGATCAGCGTCTCGCACCAGGATGGCCCGTTTGCGCCGGGGCAGATGGTGGTCACCGAAGAGGGCGACGCCCGCTGCATCCTGGCCGTGAATGCCGAAGGGGACACCGATCGGATTGATCTCGATGCGGCGCTGAGCGGGTTTTCCGGCGCCGGCGGCAAGATCTGTCTTCGCCACACGACGGAGCGGGAAGCGGCCGAGTGGATCGGCACCACCAATGTCGTGCCCCGCACGGTGTCGGTGCCGTCGAACGGGCTGTTCCAGTCTGCCATGGACCTGTGCTTCTCGCGTACGGCGATGCCCATGGTCCCGACGCAGCGCGCCGACCGGCCGCGTATCCTGTGTGCCTCGATCGTTCCGCCCTTTCCGGCCAATCAGGGCAACCGCGTCGTCACCAAGAATCTGATCTCTCACCTCGTGAACATGGGGTTCGACGTCGATCTCGTGCTCATGGGCAACGTCAAGAGCGCGGAAGTCGCCGCCGAATACGGCGATCGGGTTCGTATCTATCAGTCACCGTTCCCCAACTGGGAAAAGGACCCCGTCGTCCAGCAGCGTAAGGATATCTTGGCGCGCATCCGGGACGATGGCACGGCGGGCGACAACCTGATGCAGGACACGGTTCGCAGCCTGAATATTTACGATCCCTTCTTCATCGCGACGAGCAGTGTCGTCAATATCGCGAAGAAGCTGTTCAAGACGTACAAGTACGATGGGATCGTGTGCAACTATACGCACATGGCGCGTGTCGCCGTCGAGCTCTCCGCGATCGCGCCGCTTCCGCCCGTCGCCATCATCACGCACGACGCCCTGTCGCGCCTGCCCGACACCATCGTCGGCAAGGGCGTCGACCTGATGTATCGGTACTGTACCGTGGAGATGGAACGCGACGTCCTCAACCGGATCGAGGGCGCCGTCATCGTCGCGATCTCCCAGAGTGAGGTGGACTACTTCACGAGCATCGGCGTCACGAACAGGATCGTCCTCTCCGAATTCGACGCCTATGCGGAATTGTACCCGTTCCGCATCATGGCCTCAGCCTTCCGATCGAAGCAGGTGGTCTTCCATGCGAGCGGCAACGTGATGAACGTCGCCGCGATCTACTGGTTTCTCGAAAATTGCTGGGGGGCCATTCGCAGTGCCGTCCCCAACGCCGAGTTGGTGATCTGCGGCCGGATCTGCCGCGAGATCCCCTCCGTCCCGCAAGGGGTGCGGCTCGAGGGGGAGGTCAGCCGTGGCGACCTCTTGAAGATTCTCAGCGGCGCGACCCTCTCCATCAACCCGACGCTCGCGGGCACCGGCTTGAAGATCAAAACCGTCGAAGCGGTGTGCCTGGGGCTCCCCAGCGTGTGCCTGCCCGCGGCGGTCGAAGGTCTGGAGGAGATCGTCGAGAGGATCGGCATCGTCGCGGACGACGCCAACGCGTTCCAGGAGGCCTGCATCAGCCTTCTGTCCGACCAGAGCCGCTGGCAGAGCGTGCACCAAAGCGCTCTGGACGTCGCGCTGGAGCGTTTCAGCGAAGGGCCCGTCTATCGCGGGCTCGATGAGGCCATGGGCTGGGAGGGGGTGGCGGAGCGCACCGCCGCGCCCCGCATGCGCTATGCGAGGGAAGGCGAGGAGGCCGCCGAGCCCGACGCCGCTGGGCCGGTGATCGAGCTCGTCCGTGGACTAGAGCGCGCGGGCGTATCCAAGGGCCTCGGCGGGGTCATCCTGTCCGGCTGCTCCGCGCAGGCGATGTGGAGCCGGACGGATCAACATCAGGCCATCGCGGCGGCGCTCGAAGAGGAGCTGCCGGCCTGGGCCCTGATCCAGGCGATGCAGCTCGTGGGCTCGGATCCCGAGGACGCGCAGGCCTGGTCCTATGTGATCCAGGCGCTGCGCATGATTCCCAATGAAGGTCACTCCGTACACGCTGCCGTCGAGGCCAAGAAGCTGGCCCTCCCCCTTGGCAACATCTCGGAGTGGGCCTCGGTTGCTGATGAGCCTGTCTATCCGTTGACGACGACAGAGCTCCTGGCGCCGTCGGATCTCACGACGATCGGAGACCATTTCGGTTTCGGATGGGGAGCTGTCGAGGCTTGGGGAGGCGTGTGGATCGAAGGACGTTATGCGCGTCTTTGGGCGGCGGTCGAGCCCGGTTGCACCAACCTTGGCCTTCGCTTGGCGGCGACGCAGGGCGGCACCGATGACGAGCAATCCGTCGACATCCGTGTGGATGGTGTGCACGTGGGTCGCCACGACATTCTAAGAGATCGCCGTCGGCGCATGGTTTGGCTACCCTTGGAGGCACGCGAGGAAGCATCGCTCCGGCTGATCGAGTTCGAGGTGCAGGATCCGTCGCCACTGCGGTCGAATGCTGGCATCATCAGCAATATTCGGCCGCTTGGGATATCCTTGTCCGGTCTTCGTCTGCGGCGCGACGTGTCCGTGCCCGCGACGACGGCAGCGTAACCTCGCCCTGCGCGAGCAAGAGAAGGTGATCATCATGGATGGCATCACGCCAGCTCTTTCAGTGACGTTTCCGCGCTGCACGTACAATGCGTTCACGAGACTTTACGATGCGATTGTCCAGCTCTCCGGGGACGAGAGCATCGCAGTCGACGAGCTCGACATGGACGTGGCGTTGTCCGACGGCACCCCCCTCGACAATGCCTGGGCCATCTACCTCTCCGGCCGTGGGTCGACGGTGCAGTTCCGTATCTCCGCGATCGTTCCCGAGCCCTATCGGCTCGAGGACCTGAGCGTCTCGGTGATCCTGCCCGACGGGACGGCGTGGCGGCTGGATCACACGGCCTCTCTGGAGCACGAAACCGCCGGCATCATCGCCGTGGAGGTGAGCGATCCGGACGTCCAGATCGACTATTGGTCATGCCGTGCCGATTGCCGGCTGCAGTTCGGCAAGAAGGACGCGGCGAGCGCGCCCGTCATGGTCGCCGACCCGGAGACGAGCCCGTCCGTGTTCCGCGCCGCGGCGTCCTGGCCGGCCAATCGCGAGACCATCACCGCCATTCCTGCGGAGGGATTGGGTCAAAAATATACGCTCTTCTCCTCGATCGCTCCCCAGGCGCATCCCAGCACCGCCCGCCTGCAGGCCCTGAAGGACACACTGGCGGGGCAGACCGCATGGATCATCGGCAACGGACCGAGTGTGCGCCTCGAGGATTTGGACCGTCTGGGCGACGCCGTGACGTTCTGCTTCAACCGCTTCCATCTGGCGTACGAGAACACCACCCTGCGCCCGCGCTTCACCATCTCCGCCGATCAGCAGATGATCGAGGATTTCGGCGATGAGATCCTCGATCGGTCGAGCGGGACGGTGTTCTTCGCCCACAGCAGCCCCCCGTCGCTGACGGGCGACTATCTCTGGCTGCGGCAGGTGCCGGGCTTCCCCTCGCTGTTTTCGAAGAATGCGCCCTATCGCGTGGCGCCGGGGGGCGCGTCCGCCTACGTGGCCCTGCAGGTCGCGTACTACATGGGCATTCGGAAGTTCTATTTTTACGGGACCGACTTCAAGTTCACGTTCGACAAGAACGGCGACAGCAAGGACCGGTTCCGGGCGGCGACCGGCGACGGCAATCACTTCATCAAGAACTATCGCAGCGGCAAGGCGTGGTGCCCGCCGTCGATTCAGAACATCTTGCCGTCCTTCTATGCGGCGCGGCTGCTGATGGAGGCCGAAGGCGGTTTCATCAAGAACGCGACCCGTGGGGGTGTTCTCGAGGTTTTCGAGCGCATCGACTTCGACGAGGCTCTCGCCGCCCCGGCGTGAGGGCGGGGGCGCGGGGAGG
>NZ_JAEKJA010000039.1 GCF_016411865.1 Acuticoccus mangrovi
TTCTCCCTGCCCGGAAAAGGCCAAGACATCATGAGACAAGCGCGTTCAGGAAAAGTGGAGCCGGTTTTCTGCTCGGAACGCGCGCAGACAATCACTCGGGAGCCGGTTCGGTGAACGCGAGTTCATTGAACCGGCTCTAGGTCGGCGGGGCACGGCCGCGTGGGGGAGCAGGGTCCGCGCTCCGCCCTCACCGCCGCTCGCGCCGTGGATCAGGCGGCGCGGACCTCGCCGAGGAAGTCGGCGACGACGCGGGCGAGCGTCGACGACATCTCG
>NZ_JAEKJA010000004.1 GCF_016411865.1 Acuticoccus mangrovi
ATCATCATCCGATGGTGGTGCTGATTGAGGCCGCAGCCTAGGGGCGGACGGACATGAGCGGCGAGCGTGGCGAGCGGACGCCAGACGTGCTTTCGGGGCTTTTCCCAACCGGCGAACTCCGGAAAGCGCGATCCTCAATCCCGCAGAAATTGCGCGATCAACGCAGTTGCAGAGCGCCTCGGCCGCACGTGAGTGAGGTCGGGGCGCTTTAGTAGTCGAACGGGCGCCCGTCGCCGCCGAGGGGGTTGGGCGTCGCCGTGCGCCGCGTCCAGTAGAAGGCGGCGAGGATGATGGTGACGCCGGCGAGGAGCACCGTGAACACCGTGTCGATGAGGGCCGTCTGCGACACCTCCCAGACGAAGAGGCTGGCGGCGGCCTCGAGCAGCGCCGCCGCGGCATAGACCAGCGCCCCGGCGAAGCGCCAGCCGACGCTGCCGCGATGCGAGACGATCCCCACCACCGCGACCGCGACGAACAGCGCCGCGAAGGCGATCCGCTGGGTCAGCGAGGCGTCGGCGCCGAAGATGGCAGCGGGCGAGACGAGGGCGAGGAGCGCCATCGCCGCATAGCGCAGCCCCACCATGACGAACAGAATGGTCCCGAGCGCGATCTCCATCACGCGGCTGGTGGTGGCCGGACGGCGCCGACGCCAGACGGTGAGCCCGCCCAGGAGCACGGCGAACGGCACGAACAACAGCGCATCGGCGAGCGCGACGGTGTAGAGGGGCGAGGGGACGCTCACGCGACGTTCGTTTCCTATGCTCGGGCCGCGAGACATGTCCGCCGGCGCCGTGGATGGGTGCGGCATACCGGCCGCCAAGCTGGGGGTGCCATGTTTTACCGCCCTGGGAAAGGGCGGCAACTATGGACTTATGGCGCGGGCCGACGCATTTTTCCGCGCGAACGAGGAAGCGTGCCATTTTGAACCTCATCTCACGACCGCCGGACTGCGTTCGCTACCGTCCGCCGCTTTTCGACCCCTCCTTCCCCTACATCGTGTTCTGGAGCCAGAAGTCGGGCTGCACCAGCGTGGTGAAGTGGTTCTTCGCCCAGCTCGGGCTGCTCGAGGAGGCGCTCGCCCACAGCCCGTGGATCCACGACTACGAGGGGCAGGTCTTCAAGAAGCGCCCCAACTACCGCAGGGATCTCATCGCAGCCCTCAAGAGCGGCGACTACAAGACCATCAAGGTCACCCGGGACCCGATGGCGCGGGCACCGAGTTCGTTTCTGGTGCTGGCCGAGCGGGGGGCGATCGTCACCCACCGCTGGCACTGGGTGCAGACCCACTGGGAGAATGTGGACGCCTGGCTCGCCGCCCGCGGCAAGGACCCCGCCGAGGGCATCAGCTTCGTCGACCATCTCGCCATGGTGGAGGAGCTCGAGACCGCCGAAGCGCAGTCGATCAACGCGCACCTTTCGCCCCAATTCATCCACGGGGAGGAGGAGTTCGTGCAAGAGATCGTGCCCATCGAGCGCTTCGCGGCGTGGACGGCGGCGGCCGCGACCGAGCCCGGCGTCCGGGCGATCGACTATGGCAGCCTCGCCGATTCCCGCCATCACCATCGCGTGGTCGCGGCGCGGACCGAGGCGCTCGGCGAGCGGCCCGAAGCCATGCCGATCGTGCGCGGCGCCTATGCCAACGGCGAGTTTCCCGCCGCCTCCGTCTTCATCAACGAGCGTTCCGAGCCGCTGATCCGTCGCGCCTACCGGCTGGACTTCGAGGCCTACGGCGCCAATTACGGTTGGGCGGCGGTTTGAGGGCTGCTCCCCTTTGAATTCGGTGGGGATCGGCTGGTAGCGTCCGCGACATGACGTTCCAACCGGAAGCAAACCCGATGGCACTTCGCAACAACGCGCTCCTTGCCGGCGCGATCTTCGTCACGGCGGCCGGTCTGGTCGGACCGGCGGTGGCCGACGATGCTCTCTGCGACCTTAATCGCCCCGTGGTCTTCGGCGGCCTCGACTATGGCTCGGCCGCCTTCCACACCGCCGTCGCCCGGCTGGTGCTGGAAGAGGGCTACGGCTGCGAAACGGAGGCGATCCCGGGAACCACGCTGATCCTCAACCAGGGCCTCGGGCGCGGCGACGTCGACGTGATCATGGAGGTTTGGACGGCGAACACCGCCCAGACCTTCCTCGATGCGGAGGCGGCCGGGAAGGCGGAGCGCCTCGGCACCACCTTCCCCGACGCGAAGGAGGGCTGGTACGTGCCCCGCTATCTCGTGGAGGGCGAGGGGGCCGAGGCGCCGGGCCTCAAGAGCGCCGAGGACCTCGCCGACTACAAGGCCCTCTTCAAGGATCCGGAGGAGCCTGAGCTCGGGCGCTTCCTCAACTGCGTCATCGGCTGGCAGTGCGAGGTGGTGAACACCAAGAAGCTGCACGCCTATGGGCTCGACGACGACTACACCAACGTGCGCGCGGGCTCCGGCGCGGCGCTGGAGGCGGCGGTGGAGTCGGCCTATCTGCGCAAGCGTCCGGTGGTCTTCTACCACTGGGAGCCCACCTGGCTGCTCGGCAAGTACGACTTCGTGAAGCTCGACGAGCCGCCCTTCGACCAGGCGACATGGGACAAGATGATGGCGGAGGAGGACCCCGACGTCGCCACCGCCTACCCCACCACCAAGGTGGTGATCGGCGGCAACGTGGCGTTCGGCAAGGACGCGCCGAAGCTGCGCGAGTTCCTGCTGAAATACGGTACGACCACCGCCGTCACCGGCGCGGCCCTCGCCTACATGCGCGACAACGACGCCTCGCCGGAGGAGGCCGCGCGCGTCTTCCTCGCCGAGGACAAGATCGACTGGCGGCCCTGGATGCCCGAAGCCGCCGCGGACCGCCTCGCCGAGGCGCTGACCCAATAGCGTTCTGCGCCACGACGACGGGGTGGGCGCGCGCCCACCCCGTTCCACCGTCATGACGACTCGTGTCCGATCATGTTCGTCTTGTGATTTGCGTATTCACTTTAGCATTCGGCTTTCGCGCGGGAGTATTTCGCATTCGATGGATCGCGAATTGGTGTTTTAGTGGCTCTTAGCCGGTGAAATAATTGAGCGATCGAATCGCGCGTCGCGAAATCTTGGCTTGCTCCAGGGTCCGATTCGCGATCGTGTCGGCGCTATCCTTTACATATCGGGATCTCTCTCTATACTGAACGAACCAAATCTCACTGCGCCCAGTGCGGTCGCGGTGGAAAGCCTATTGTCCGCTGGGTTGACGCGACGGCCGGATCGGCCGTGCGGAGCCGCGCCTCGAGGGTCCCACGGCCCGGTGCGCCGCCCGGTGGAACGAAAACAGGGAGAGCCAACTTGAAGAAACTCATCCTCGCGGCCGGCCTCGTGGCCGCGCCGGTCCTCGTCGCGTCCAGCGCCGCCATGGCTCAGGCGGACTGCGACGGCATCGACCGCCCCGTGGTGTTCGCCGGCCTCGACTGGGACTCGAACTCCTTCCACAACGGCATCGCGAGCTTCATCCTGAAGAACGGCTACGGCTGCTCGACGGAGTCGATCCCCGGGTCCACCATCCCGCTTCTCAGCGGCATGGCCCGCGGCGACATCGACATCACGATGGAGATGTGGATCCCGAACGTCCAGGAAGCCTGGGACAAGGCCGAGGCGGACGGCGACGTCGCCGAGATCGGCGTGAGCTATCCCGACGCGACACAGGCCTGGTACGTGCCGAAATATCTCGTCGAGGGCGACGACGCGAAGGCGCCGGACCTCAAGTCGGTCTCCGACCTGCCGAAATATGCCGAGCTGTTCGCCGACCCCGAGGAGCCGGGCAAGGGCCGCTTCTACAACTGCATCCTCGGGTGGGGCTGCGAGGTGTTCAACACCAAGAAGCTGCAGGCCTACGGTCTTCTCGACAGCTTCACCAACTTCCGCCCGGGCACCGGCGGCGCGCTCGCCGGCGCCATCGAGTCGGCGATCCTGCGCAAGCGCCCCATCGTGTTCTACTACTGGGGTCCCACCTGGGTGCTCGGTAAGGTCGGCGACCAGATCGTCCAGCTCGAGGAGCCGGCCTACGACAAGGCGATCTGGGACAAGCTCGCCAGCACCCCGGTCGAAGAGGTCGACGAGAGCTTCGAGGCGACAGAGTATCCGACGATCAAGGTGTCGATCGCCGTCAACACCGACTTCGAGAGCGAGGCGCCCACCATCGTGGAGTTCCTGAAGAAGTACCGCCTCGACGCCGCCACCGTCAGCAAGGCGCTCGCCTACATGCAGGACGAGAGCGCCACGGCCGACGAGGCCGCCCAGTGGTGGATGGCGAACAACGAGGACATCTGGACGAAGTGGGTCCCGGCCGACGTCGCCGAGAGCGTCAAGTCGGCGCTGTCGTCGAGCTGAGCGCCCGCCTGCGGGGAACCCGATTGTCGCCGTGCCGGTTCGCTGGCACGGTGAACCCCCGCGGAGGCCCGAACTGAGATGGAAGACTATCTATTCCTCGGCGAGCGTGTCGGCTCCGCCATCCGCAACGCCACGAACACGTTCGTCCGCTTCCTCGTCACCAACTACGGCGACGCGTTCGAGGCCTTCTCCAACGCTCTGCTGCGTCCCCTCGTCTGGCTCGAGGGGGTGCTGCGCGACAGTCCCGCCATCGTCATCATCATCGCGGTGGGGCTGCTCGCCTATCTCGCCTCGCGGCGCATCGGCCTCGCCGTCGCGATGGCCGTGGCGCTCTGGTTCGTGGGCACGCTCGGCCTGTGGACGCAGGCGATGCAGACGATCGCCATCATGATCGTCGCCGTGGTGCTGTCCGTGATCATCGGCATCCCGGTGGGCGTCCTGACGGCGAAGTCAGACCGGTCACGGGCGATCATCAATCCGATCCTCGATCTGATGCAGACGATCCCGAGCTTCGTCTACCTCATTCCGGCGGTGATGCTGTTCGGCCTCGGCAAGATCCCGGCGGTGCTCGCCACCGTGATCTACGCGACACCGCCCCTCATCCGCCTCACCGATCTCGGCATCCGCCAGGTTGACCGCGAGGTGGTGGAGGCGAGCCGCGCCTTCGGCGCGAGCCGCTGGCAGATGTTGACGGGGGTGCAGATCCCGCTCGCCATGCCCTCCATCATGCAGGGCATCAACCAGACCATGATGATGGCTCTCGCCATGGTGGTCATCGCCTCGATGATCGGCGCGCGCGGGGTGGGGCAAACGGTGCTGCTCGGGCTTCAGCGCAACGACGCGGGGCAGGGGCTCGTCGGCGGCATCGCCATTGTCGTGCTGGCGATCATCTTCGACCGCATCAGTCAATCGGCCGGCTCGCGGGCGCAGAAGCACCGCCATCTCGCCCAGTAGGAGCCGCGTCCCATGTCATTGATCGAAGTCGAGAACATCACCAAGATCTTCGGGCCGCGGCCGCAGGAGGCGATGGCCCGCTACAAGGAGGGGCTCTCCAAGGAGGAGCTCCTCGCCGAGACCGGGCACACGCTCGGCCTCGCCGACGTGTCGCTTTCCATCGAGAAGGGCGAGATCTTCGTGGTGATGGGCCTGTCGGGCTCCGGCAAGTCCACCCTCATCCGCCACTTCAACCGGCTGATCGACCCGACGGCGGGCCGCATCCTCGTCGACGGCACCGACGTTCTGAAGATGTCGCAGCGCGAGCTGCAGGCCTTCCGCCGCTCCACCATGAGCATGGTGTTCCAGCGCTTCGGGCTGATGCCGCATCGCACCGTGCTCGAGAATGTCGGCTACGGCCTCGCGGTGCGCGGGCTGCGCAAGAAGGACCGCCTCGAGAAGGCGATGCACTGGGTCGAGATGGTCGGCCTCAAGGGCTACGAGAACCAGTATCCGACGCAGCTTTCGGGCGGCATGCAGCAGCGCGTGGGCCTTGCCCGGGCGCTCGCCACCGACGCCGAGATCCTGCTGATGGACGAGGCCTTCTCCGCGCTCGACCCGCTGATCCGCAGTCAGATGCAGGATCAGCTGATCGAGCTGCAATCGGAACTCGGCAAGACCATCGTGTTCATTACCCACGACCTCGACGAGGCGCTGCGGATCGGCGACCACATCGCCATCCTGAAGGATGGTCGGCTGAGCCAGGTGGGGACGCCGCCGGAAATCCTCCTGAACCCCGCCGACGACTACGTGGCGGCGTTCGTGCGCGACGTGAACCGGGCCCGCATCCTTACGGTGGACGTGGTGATGCAGCCGCCCAAGGCGCGCCTCACCGGCGAGAACATGGCGCGGGCGCTGGAGGAGATGCGCCGGCTCGGCGAGCGCTACGGCTACGTGGTGGACGATAAGCGCTACCGCGGCGTCGCCACCGAGGAGAGGCTGGCGGCGGCGGTGAAGAGCGCCGGCGACGGCAGCCTCTACGACTACGCCGAGCCGGGGCCGACGCTGACCGCCGACGCGGTGCTCGAAACGGCGCTGCCGACGACGCTCGAGAGCGACTATCCGGTGCCGGTGGTGGGCGAGGACGGGGAGCTCGTCGGGGTGGTGTCCTCCCGCCAGATGTCCTCCGTGCTCGCGCCGCCGAAGCGCAACGACGGCGACGACCAGAAGCTCGCCAGCTGATCCTCGCCGCCGTGCCCGGCGTTCGGGACGGAGGGTCGGCCCGGTTCGCTCGCCGATTCCGGTGAAGGCGAAAGCGTTCTAGACTGTGCGGGGCGGGTCGCCGTCCTGGCGGCCGCCTTGTCGGGATGCGCCGTTGTGATCGACCTTTCCGCCTTTCCCAGCTACGCCGCCGCGACGATGGGCTTCCGATGGTCCGTCCCCGCGGCGTTCAACATCGACGATGCGTGTTGCGGCGCCTGGGCCGCGCGCGAGCCGGACCGCACCGCTCTCGTCCTCGCCGATGCGCGGGGCGCCCCGATCGAGGTCTCCTTCGCCGCCCTCGATCGCGACGTTGGGCGGATGGGCAACGTGCTGCGCGAACTCGGCGTCGGGCGAGGCGATCGGGTCGCGATCTATCTCGGCCAACGCTACGAGACGCTGCTCACCCATCTCGCCCTCTATCGGATCGGCGCCGTGGCGCTGCCGCTCGCCGCGGTGTTCGGGCCCGACGCCATCCGCTACCGCATGGAGCACGCCGCGACGGAGCTGATCGTGGCGACGCGGGCGGGAGCGGAGCGGATCGCCGAGCTCGGCCTCACCGTCCTGTCGGTCGACGGGCCCGCGCCGGGGGCCGTCGACCTCATGCCGCTGATGGAGCGTGCGTCGGAGCGCTGCGCCCGTGTCGCGACCGGTCCCGACGATCCGGCGATGATGATCTTCACCTCCGGCACCACTGGCCAGCCGAAGGGCGCGCTGCACGGCCATCGCGTGGTCATCGGCCATCTGCCGGGGGTGCAGATGCATCACGACCTGATGCCCGCGGCGGGTGATCGCCTATGGACGCCGGCCGACTGGGCGTGGGCGGGGGGCCTCCTCAACGCGCTCTTGCCGGGCCTCATGATGGGCGTTCCGGTGGTGGCGCAGCGCAGCGAGCGCTTCGATCCCGACGAGGCGCTCGACTGGGCCGAGCGGGCGGGCGTGCGCAATGCCTTCATTCCGCCGACGGCTCTCAGGATGATGCGGGAGACGCGGCCGACGATCCGGCTTCGCTCGGTGGGGTCGGGGGGCGAGCAGCTCGGCGCCGCCACCTCCGACTGGGCGCGCACCCATCTCGGCCTCACGATCAACGAGTTCTACGGCCAGACGGAGTGCAATCTGGTGCTGTCGAGCTGCGCCCGGTGGGAGATCGCGGCGCCGGGCGTCATCGGCCGGGCGGTGCCGGGGCATCGGGTCGCGATCGTCGATGACCACGGCGCGCCGGTCGCCGACGGAGTCCAGGGCACCATCGCCATCGCCGCGCCCGATCCGGTGATGTTTCTCGGCTACTGGAACAACCCGGCGGCGACGGAAGAGAAGTTCCGCGGCCGGTGGCTGATGACGGGCGATCAGGGGGTGATGGGGCCGGACGGGGTGGTCTTCGTGGGCCGCGACGACGACGTCATCAACTCCGCCGGCTATCGGATCGGTCCGGGTGAGATCGAGGATTGTCTCGTCGGCCATGCTGCGGTGGCGCTGGCGGCGGTCGTGGGGCGGCCCGACCCCGTACGGGGCGAAGCGGTGTCGGCCTTCGTCAAGCTGCGCGACGGGCACGCGCCCTCGGACGCGCTCGCGGAGGACATCCGCACCTACGTGCGCGAGCGCCTGTCGGCGCACGAATATCCGCGCCATGTGGAGTTCGTGGCCGACATTCCGCTGACGACGACCGGCAAGGTGATCCGCCGCGCCTTCCGCTGAGGCGAGGCGGCGGCGGGATCAGTTCTTCGTCGGATCGTCGGAACGGCCGCGCGAAGCGGGCCGGCCGTTCGGCGACCCGCTGCCGTTGGGCTTGGCCGCGGCCGGCTTCGTCGTCCGCTTGGCCGGGGGCTCGTCGGTGCGCTTCGGCTGCGCCGACTTCACCTGCGACGGCGTCGCTTCCTTCGGCTTTGCCGGGCTCGACTTGGCCTGGGCCGGCGCCGGCTTGGCCTCGGCAGGCTTCGCCTGCGCGGGTTTGGCCTGGGCCGGCTTCGCCTGCGCCGGCTTTGCTTGCAGAGGCTTTGCTTGCGCAGGCTTGACCGGCGTCGACTTGGCCTGCTCGGGCTTCACCTTCGCCGGCTTGGCGGGGGCCGGCTTGATCGCGGCGGACTTGACTGCGGCTGGCTTGGCCGCGGCCGGCTTCGGTTGGGTCGGCTTGGCCGTGGCGGAAGCGGTCGACGCCGGGGGCGGGCTCGCTTCGGCCGCCTTCGGTGTGTCGGGAGCGGCCGGTTTCGCCTTGTCGGACACGCTCTCGCTGGCGACCGCCGCCTTGGCGGCTGCCGGCTGAGAGGCCGTCGGAGCGGGAGCGGACTTCGGCGCTTCGGTAGGCTCGCTCGTCGTTGTGGCCACGTCGGCAGTCGGTGCCGCGGCTTCAGAAGAAGCGGGCTGCGAAGCCGGCGCCGCATCGGTGGCGGACGCCGCCGGGGCCGGCGTCGCCTTTACCTCTGGCGTCGCCTTTACCTCTGGCGTCGCCTTTACCTCTGGCGTCGCCTTTACCTCTGGCGTCGCCTTTACC
>NZ_JAEKJA010000040.1 GCF_016411865.1 Acuticoccus mangrovi
TAGGTCGGCGGGGCACGGCCGCGTGGGGGAGCAGGGTCCGCGCTCCGCCCTCACCGCCGCTCGCGCCGTGGATCAGGCGGCGCGGACCTCGCCGAGGAAGTCGGCGACGACGCGGGCGAGCGTCGACGACATCTCGCCCATGCGCTCGGAGGCGCTGCGGACGTCCTGGGCGTCGTTGGAGGTGCGCTCGGCGGCGTGGGCGACGCTGTCGGCCCGGTCGCTGGCGGACTGGGCGCCGAGCGAGGCGGTGCGGATCCCCGCGCCGATGTTGCGCGTGGCGCTCGTCTGATCCTCCATGACCGAGGAGATGGCGACGGCCGACGTCTTCAGCGCCTCGAAGCGGCGCAGGATGTCGTCGATCACGCCCACGGCCGCCCGGGTCTCCTTCTGGATCTCGTCGATCTGGCGGGCGATGTCGCCGGTGGCGTTGGCGGTCTGGTCGGCGAGCTGCTTCACCTCGTGGGCGACGACGGCGAAGCCCTTGCCCGCCGCGCCCGCCCGCTCGGCCTCGATGGTGGCGTTGAGGGCAAGGAGGTTGGTCTGCTCGGCGATGCTCGCGATCATCGTCGCGACGTCGTTGATCGCCTCGGCGGCGGTGGTGAGGCCGGTGACCCGCTTCGACGCGGCCTCGGCAGCCTCGGCGGCCTCGTCGGTCTCGCGCTGGGAGGCGCTGACGCGGGAGCTGATCTCGGTGATCGAGGACTGGAGCTGGTCGACCGCCGCGGCGACCGTCTGCACCGCCTCGTTGGCCTGGTTCGAGGAGGCGAGGGACTCGGTCGAGCCCTGGCGCGCGACGTCCACCGCCTCGGCGAGCGAACTCGAGACGTCGAGCAGGACGTGCGCCATGTGATCGACGTCCGTCAGCGTCTCGGTCGAGCGGCGGCGGAACTCGGAGACGGCCCGGTCGACCCGCTTGGCCCGCTCCACCTCGGCGGCCTGGGCGGCGTTCTGGACGTCGAGCAGATGGATCCGCTCCTCCTCGTTCTGGCGGAACACTTCGAGGGCGCGGGCGATCTCGCCGATCTCGTCGTCGCGCTCGGCTTCGTCGATGGCGATCGAGAGCTCCCCGCCGCTCACCCGGCCGAGCTTGTCGACGATGGAGCGGATCGGGCGGCGCAGCTGCTGCACGGTGATGATCGCGAAGGCCAGCGAGACGAGAAGCACGCCGAGGCCGAGCGCCACGGTGATGATCGTCTGGCGGTAGGTGTAGCGCGAATAGGCGTCCGCCGCATCGAGAAGATCCGCCGTAGCGCGCGTCTCGAGCTGGCGGAAGAGGTCGATGCGGTCGGTCGACGCCGCGAACCACTGGGGACCCGTGTAGCCCTCGAGGGTGCCGCCGAACATGCTGTCGTGGGCGACCTCGCGCAGCAGCGTCACCTTGTCGGAGGCGGGATTCTTGAGTGTGGCGTCGATGTAGGCGACCATCGCCGGTGTCGCGTGCCGGCGGGCGGTGTCGAGATAGGCCGTCTGCTGGGCGCCGAGCTCGATGAAGCGGCGATAGACAGGGTGGCGGAAATGGCCCGCGCCGAAGCCGTTCGCCCCCATCGCCCGCTCGATGCCGGCCCGCTCCTTGGCCTCCATCAGGGCGGAGAACACGATGGCGCGGCGCAAGGTCTCCGCGTCGGACACGTTCATGGCGCGGTGCTCGGCGAGCGTCAGGATGTCGCCGATCAGCGAAGTGTAGTGGCGTGCCATGCCCTCGACGGTGATGGTCAGGTCCTCGACCTGGCCGCGGATGTCGGGCAGCGCGGCGAGCGCGCTGTCGATGCGGCCGACGAGCTCGGGCTCGGCGACTTCGCCGCCGCCCTCGTCGGTGAGCCTCGACATGACCTCCCCCATCGGCACGAGCGCCTTGTCGGTGGCGATCCGCTGATCCTCCAGAAGCGGGGCGAAGGTGCCGCCCCGCGCCCCGATATAGCCGGCCGACAGACCGCGCTCCTTCTGAAGCTCATGCACCAGGTCGCTCATCGTCGGCGCGACGGCCGCCAGGATCTCGACGTGATGCAGCTCGTTCAGCCCTTCGAGCTTTTCCGTCACCGCCCGGCCCGAGGCGATGGCAACGCCGATGATGGGTATGGCCGCGACCAGCAAGATTCGCCCGCTCAAGCGCATACGTCTACCGCCTCTGTCCACGCGACTGGAGACCCTTTGATAGTGGGCCAAGGTTTCGCGAGCCTCGGCTCGGCGACGATCGGGGTGGTGCCGCGGGTTCCTCCGTTGCGCTAGATCGAAGGTGACACGCGGCATCGGGCCGCCGAGAGGAGAACGAGGATGGGTCACAGCGCGATGGGCGGAGCGGAGCGGCGGACGGCATGCTGATCACCGACGGGACGCCCGCACAGTCCTTCATCGGCTACGTGATCGACGTGCCCGACGAGCCGGGGGAGGGGGCGGGCGTCGCCGTGTCCCTCGACATCACCGAGGACCACTTCAATCGCCACGGCACCGTGCATGGCGGCATCATCGCCGTGTTGATGGACACCGTGTGCGGCATGCAGTGCTCGTTCGAAGGCGACCCCAAGGCGTTGCCGAAATGCATGACGCTGTCGCTCACCACCCAGTTCGTCGCCCCGGTGCGGCTCGGCCGGGTGACCGCGCGGGCGCACAGCGCCGGCGGCGGCAAGCGCATCCGCTACCTCAACGCCTGGCTGGAGGACGCCGACGGCAAGACGCTGTCGACCGCCAGCGCCGTGATGCGCATGGTGTGATTTCGCCGGAATGAACATTGCCGCGCCGCGGGGATCACCTAACGGCGCGGAATGTTTGCGGGTTTCGCGAGACTATCCATTCTGGACAAAACTCTTGCTGCAAAGGATTGCAGTGCGCGCGATGGTCCGCCCCGACCCCACGGGGTGGCCCCTCCGGCCGAACGACGCCGACCCGAGATCGGCGCGCCATAACGACAAGAACGGAGTGAAACGCATGAAGATTGGGACGCATTTTGCCGCGCTCGGCGCGGTGGCTCTCGTCGCCGCGCCCGCGGCCGCCGCCGACACGATCACCATCGGCATCACCCAGAACAACGTCGGCGTCGACAGCTACCAGACCACCTATGAGCGCGCCTTCATCGAGGCCGCCGACGCCGATCCCGACGTCGAGACCGTGGTGCTGGACGCCGGCGGCGACGTCGCCCGCCAGATCGGACAAATTCAGGACCTGATCCAGCAGAAGGTCGACGCCATCATCATCTGGCCCACCAACGGCCAGGCGGTGGTGCCCGCCGTGCGCCAGGCGGACCGCGCCGGCATCCCGGTGGTCATCACCAACAGCCAGATCGCCGAGGCGGGGTTCGACTTCATCAAGTCCTTCTCCGGCCCCAACAACATCGTCCAGGGTGAATATTCCGCGCAGATGATGTGCGACGCCCTCGGTGGCAAAGGCCAGATCGTGCAGATCTCCGGCCAGCCCGGCTACACCACCGCCATCGAGCGCCAGAAGGGGTTCGAGGACGAGCTCGCCAAGTCGTGCCCGGGGGTGACCATCATGGAAACCCAGCCCGGCGACTGGAACCGCGAGAAGTCGCAGCGCGTCATGGAGAACTTCCTAACGAAGTACGACAATATCGACGGCGTCTATTCGGGCGACGACAACATGGGGGTGGGCGCCCTCAACGCGGCCAAGGCGTCGGGCCGGGCGGACGGCATGGTGTTCATCGGCGCCACCAACTTCGCCGTCGGCTACGAGGCCATGGGGCGTGGCGAATATTGGGGCTCGGTCTACCAGTCGCCGGTGGAGGACGCCAAGAACGCCCTCGCCACGGCGAAGGCCATCGTCGAGGGCGAAGAGGTGCCGTTCCTCAACTATTTCGACACGCCCAAGATCACCAAGGACAACATGAGCGAGTTCGAGAAGCCCGTCTTCTGATCCCGCCGGCGCGCCCTCTCCCCCTTCCCGAAGGGGGGCGCGCCTCCTGGCGTTCGGCCCGCACCCCGCGGGCCCGATCCCGAGGTGACCCATGAAGGCCATGCTGTTCTGCGGCGGCTGGGAAGGCCATTCGCCCGAGATTTTTCGCGCGTGGGCCGACGATCTCCTCACCCGCGAAGGGTTCGAGGTCGTCTCCCACGACACCCTCGCCCCGCTCGCCGACGCCGATGCGATGGCGGACGTCGACCTGATCGTGCCGATCTGGTCGTCGGCCCGCTCGGCCCACCGGCCGGAGTTCGGCAACATGACGAAGGCGGAGGAGGACGGCCTCCTCGCCGCCGTCGCCCGCGGCACCGGCGTCGCCGGGTGGCACGGCCACATGGGCGACGCCTTCCGCGACCGGCCCACCTACCATTTCCTGATCGGCGGCCAGTTCGTCGCCCACCCGCCGGGCTGGCCCGACAACCCCGTCCCGTCGGACGATTTCATCACCTACGACGTGACCGTCACGCGCCCCGCCCACCCCATCATGGAGGGCATCGGCTCGTTCAAGCTGACGTCGGAGCAGTACTACATGCTCGTCGACCCCTCCAACGAGGTGCTGGCGACGACGACCTTCTCCGGCGACCACCTGTGGTGGATCGAGGGCACGGTGATCCCGGTGGTGTGGACCCGCCGCTGGGACCGGGGCCGCATCTTCTACACCTCGATCGGCCACACCCTCGACGATCTGAAGGTGCCGCAGGTGAGCGAAATCGTGCGCCGCGGCGCCCGCTGGGCCGCCAAGATGCACTGAGGCGGCTGCAAGAGACCGACCCGGCACCAGAACCGGGCGGGCCAACAGGGAGGACGAGATGACAAGCGACACCACCGGCGCGCCCCCACGCGCGATGCTGCCCACATGGAGCGACGTCGGACACCTGGCGCAGCGTCAGGGCATCCTGATCGCGTTCATCCTCTTCATCATCGCCTTCTCGTTCACCTCCGAGCGGTTCGCGAGCTGGGACAACGCCTCCACCGTGTTCCGCCAGGTGTCGATCATCGGGACCATGGCGCTCGGCGTCACCGTCGTCGTGATCGGCGGCAATCTCGATCTTTCCGTCGGGTCGATGCTGTCCTTCGCCACCGTCCTGGTGGTGGATCTCCACGACAAGATCGGCCCGGCGCCGGCGATGGCGATCACCCTCGTCGCGACGCTCGCCATCGGGGCGGTCAACGGCATTCTGGTGGGCTTCCTGCGGCTCAACTCGCTGATCGTCACGCTCGGCATGCTGTCGGCGATCCAGGGCGTGACGCTGATCTATTCCGGCGGCCAGAACGTCGACATCACCGACCAGGAGGCGACGTGGTTCGCCTTCTTCGGCCGCGATTTCCTCCTCGGCGTCGCCGTGCCCACGTGGATCTTCCTGGGGCTCGCGGTGGTGTTCCAGATCGTGCTGACGCGCACAGCCTACGGGCGGCGGGTGTTCGCCGTCGGCGGTAACCCGATGGCGGCGACCTTTTCGGGCATCCGCCGGTCGTACGTGGTGTTCTCGACCTATCTCGTCTCCGCCTTCACCACCTTCTGCGCCGCGCTCATCCTCGGCAGCCGCGTGATGGGCAGCCAGAACAATGTCGGCCAGGGCTATGAGCTGATGGTGCTCGCCGGCGTCATCCTCGGCGGCACGTCGCTCCTGGGCGGCTCGGGCTCCATGGTGAAGACCGTCATCGGGGTGCTGATCCTGGGGTTCATCCAGAACGGGCTCCTTCTGATGGGCTACCAATATTACGCCCAGTGGCTCGTCACCTGGGTGGTCATCATCCTCGCCGTGTGGCTGGACGTCGCCTCCAAGCGCGGCCGCCTCTTCACCACCACCACGTGAGGAGGGCGCGATGACCAAAACCCTCCAAAGCCTCACCCATCTGTCGCGCCTCACGGTGGTGCCGCCGATCTGGCTCTTCACCCTCGCGTGCGCGCTGTTCTTCACCGTCACCACCGACAATTTCGCCGAGATCGGCAACCTCACCAACATCTTGCAGCAGACGTCCACCATCGGGCTGATCGCGCTCGGCATGACGGTGGTGATGATCAACGGCAACATCGACCTGTCCGTCGGCGCGGTGGTGGCGCTCGCCGCCTCCCTTGCCGTCGGGCTCCAGAGCGACATCGGCACGCTGCCGGCCGTCGCCGTCGGGCTCGGGTCCGGCATCGCGCTCGGCTTCCTCAACGGGATGATCGTGTGGAAGACCGGGGTCGACGCCTTCATCGTCACGCTGGGGGCGATGATCGGGGTCCGCGGGCTCGTCTTCGTCTACACGCAGGAGCAGTCCTTCTTCGCGATGGACTTCGCCTACTCCGACTTCGGCATGTCGCAGACGCTGGGCTTGCCGACGCTCGCCTGGGTGTTCCTCGGCTTCACCGTCGTGATGCACTGGGTGATGACCTCCACCGTCCACGGCCGCAACGCCTACGCCGTCGGCGGCAACCGGGAAGCGGCGCTCAACGCGGGCATCCGGGTGGGCCGGCACATGGTCGTCAACTTCATGATCGTGGGCTTCTTCGCCGCCCTCGCCGGCATCACCCTGTCGACGCAGATGGGGGCCTCCACCCCCAACTTGGGCCGCGAATACGAGCTTTGGACCATCACCGCCGTCGTCCTCGGCGGCACCAAGCTCACCGGCGGGGCGGGGTCGATCCTCGGCACGCTGGGCGGGGTGCTCGCCATCGGCATTTTGCGCAACGGCATGAACCTGATGCAGGTGCCGGCCTTCTACGTGCTCGTCATCCTGGGGGCGATCCTCATCGCCGTCCTCTTCATCGACCGCCAGGTCAACCGCGCAGGCTCCGAGGAGGTGGAGGCATGACCGCCCATCCCGCCGCGATCCATTCCGCCGCCGAGCTCGACGATCTGCGCCGCCGCGCCCCGCTCCTGAAGCTCGACGGGATCACCAAGACCTTCCCCGGCGTCGTCGCCCTAGACGACGTGAGCCTCGAGGTGCGGGCGGGCGAAGTCCACGCGCTGCTGGGTGAAAACGGCGCCGGCAAGTCCACGCTGATGAAGATCCTCGCGGGCAACCATCAGGCGAACCGCGGCCAGATCCACCTCGAAGGGGAGGTGGTGCACTTCGACAACCCGATGCAGGCGAAGGAAGCCGGCATCGTCCTCATCCACCAGGAGCTGTCGCTGGTGCCGGAAATGTCGGTCGCGGAGAACATTTTTCTGGGCGCGCTGCCGAGGGGGATGTTCGGCACGGTGAAGTGGCGCGTTCTCCACGCCGTCGCCGCCGAGATCCTGAAGACGCTCGGCTGCAAATTCTCCCCCCGCGACAAGGTGGGGCGGCTTTCCATCGCCAACCGGCAGATGGTGGAGATCGCCCGCGCCCTCGTCTTCACGCCCAAGGTGGTGGTGTTCGACGAGCCCACCGCCTCCCTCACCGACGCCGAGAAGGTGGTGCTGTTCGAGATCATCCGCGGCCTCACCAAGAAGGGGGTGGGGGTCGTCTACATCTCCCACCGCATGGACGAGATCTTCACCCTGTCCGACCGGCTCACCGTGCTGCGCGACGGCAAGGTCCGCGGCACCCTCGAAACCAGCGAGACCAGCGAGGACGGCGTCACCCAGTTGATGATCGGCCGCTCGCTGGAGGGGCGGACGAAGCGGGCCGCCGGCGCGTTCGGCCCGGTGGCGCTGGAGGTGAAGGGGCTCACCTGCGGCTCGCTCTATCACGACGTGTCGTTTCAGGTGCGCAAGGGCGAGGTGGTGGGAATGTACGGCCTCGTCGGCGCCGGCCGCACCGAGGTCGCCGAGACCCTCTTCGGCCTCCGCACCCCCGACGCCGGCGAAATCCGCATCGACGGCGAGGTGGTGGCGATCGACGCCCCGCCCGCCGCCATCGCCCGCGGCCTCGCTCTGGTGCCCGAAAGCCGCAAGGAGCAGGGCCTCGTCCTCGGCATGAGCTGCCGGGACAACATGTCGATGGCGAAGCTCTCGGGGGTGACGGGCCGGTTCGGCTTCCTCAAACCCCGCGCCGAGCAGGCGATCTACGACGAATACGCCAAGACGCTCGACCTGCGCGCCCCCGGCCCCGCGGCGCTCGCGGTGAACCTGTCGGGCGGCAATCAGCAGAAGGTCGTCATCGGCAAGTGGCTCGCCACCGACCCCGAGATCCTGATCCTCGACGAGCCGACCCGCGGCATCGACGTCGGCTCCAAGTCGGAGATCCACGACCTCATCCGCCGGCTCGCCGCCTCGGGGCTCGCGGTGCTGGTCATCTCGTCGGAAATGCCGGAGATCATGGGGGTGTCGGACCGGGTGCTCGCGCTCTATCACGGCCGCATCGCGGGCGATTTCGACGCCGAGACGCTGACGGAGGATCGCCTCGTGCAGGCGATTTCCGGCCTGTGAGCGGGCCGCGGACCATGCGCGAGGCGCTGGCGCCGGAGAAGGTCGCGAGCCGCGCGCTCGGCACCGGCCTCACCCGCCACGAGATGCTGCGCTTCCTCGACTTCATCGAGGAGATGCAGACCGAGGCTGGCCTGGTGCTGCCGCACTCGACGCCCGACGCCTACCTCCACATCACCATCCACCTGATGCGCAACCACATCGAGGGCAAGCTCACCACCATCTCGACCCTCGCGATGGCCTCGCGCGCGCCCTATGCGACCGCGGTGCGCCGCATCCGCGAGATGGAGGCGGACGGGCTGATCCTGTCGCGGCCGCGCACCAGGACGGGCAAGTCCTTCTCGCTGCATCCGGCGCCGGCGCTGATCGAGGCGTGGCAGGACTACGCGCACCGCATCAAGCTGGTGGTGGGGCGCACCGTGGGCCTCGGCGAGCAGGAGGAGGGGGCCGACTATTACTTCGGCGGCTCCTACCTCAAGGCGCGCATCATCCCGTTGCCGGCGATCCACACCGAGCCCTTGAAAATCGCCGCGCCGCTGCGCCTTCTCGTCCACGCCGACCCCACCTTCATGGCGATGGACAGCCTCAAGCGGCAGCTCGAGAACGTGCTCGGGGCGCAGATCCGCTCCCGCGCGCTGTCGATCGACCGGCTGCGCCTCGAGGTCTTGCGCAACGCCGAGGCGCAGGCCTCCGCCTACGACATCATGGCGGTGGACCTGCCCTGGATCGGCGAGCTCGCCGAGGGCGGCATGGTCGCCCCGCTCGACGCCTTCGTGGAGCGCGAGGGCGTCAACCGCTCCGACTTCCACCCCGCCGGCTGGAATGGCGCGCGCTATCGCGGCGCTCAGTACGGCATCCCGATCCAGACGACGCCGGAGCTTCTCGCCTACCGCACCGACCTCTTCGAGGAGGCGGGCATCGCGCCGCCCGACACCACCGACGCGCTGCTCGACGCGGCGCGGCGGCTGCACCGGCCGGAGCGCGGGCTGCGCGGCATCGCCTGGAACGCTGCGCGCGGCACCCCGCTCGGCCACACCTTCCTGATGGTGATGGGCGCGTTCGGCCAGCCCGCCCTCGACCTGCCGCCGCTGCCCGACGGGTTCGACGCCAGCGTCGCCCACCAGCCGCTGCGGCCGATGTTCGACACGCAGGAAGCCGCCGAGACGGCCGACTTCCTGCGCGCCCTCCTCGAGGTCTCGCCCAAGAACATCCTGTCGATGTCCTGGTACGAGCGCGTGGTGGCCTATGGCGACGGCGAGGTGGCGATGGCCTACACCTACACCCTCCTCGCCCCCTATTTCGAGAACGACGCGAGCCGGCCGGCGCACGGCGTCACCGGCTTCGTGCCGCATCCGGCGGGACCGCACGGCCGGCCCATCGCCCCCGTCGGCGGCTACGCGTTGGCGCTTCCGGCAAACCTTGCGCCGGAGCGTAAGGAGGCGGTGGAGAAGGCGCTCGGCGTCCTCACCTCGGCGGAGGTGTCGAAGCTCTACATCATGTCGGGCTCGCGCGCCTGCCCGCGCTTCTCGGTCAACGCCGACCCGGAGGTGCGCGCCCTGTCGCCGGCGATCACCGCCATGGACACGATGGCGCGCCAGGGCCTCCTGCACTACTGGCCCCGCCCGCCGGCGCCGCGGATCTCCGGCGTCATCGAGATCTGCGGCGAGGTCTTCCACGAGATGCTGCGCGGCCTCGTCGGCCCGCGCGACGCCCTCGCCGAGGTCCAGCGACGGACCGAGGCGCTCCTAAATCCATAAGCACGAGGAAACCGCCATGGACCCCAACCGTCTGAAGGGCAAGAACGTCATGATCACCGGGGCCGCCCAGGGCATGGGGGCGGCCATCGCCGAGTACTACGCCGCCCAGGGCGCCAACGTGTGCATCGGCGATATCAACGAGGCGGGCGCGAACGAGGTCGCCGCGCGCATCAACGCCGCCGGCAACGGCAAGGCGATCGCCCTGAAGCTCGACGTGACGAAGCGTGCCGACAACGCCGCCGCCGTCGCCGCGACGGTCGACGCCTTCGGCTCGCTCAACGTCGCCCTCCTCAACGCCGGCCTCAACAAGCCCCGCTTCTTCATGGATATCGACGAAGACAACTGGGACATGATCATGAACGTCAACGCCAAGGGCGTGCTGCTCGGCATGCAGGAGGCGGCGCGGCAGATGATCGAACAGGGCAAGGACGGCGGCCCCTACAAGATCATCAACGTGGGCTCGATCGCCTCGCGCACCACCTTCGACGACGTGGTGCCCTATTGCTGCTCCAAGCACGCGGTGCTCGCGATGATCACCGGCGGGGCGCGGGCGCTGGTGGAGCACAACATCACCGTCAACGGCTACGGGCCGGGCGTCGTGCGCACCGAGTTGTGGGAGCAGCTCGACAAGGATCTCGTCGAGATCGGCAAGTTCAAGAACCCCGGTGAATCGATGGATTCGCTCGCGGCGAACATGATCCTGATGAAGCGCTATTCTTATCCAAACGACGTGATCGGCACGGCCGCCTTTCTCGCCAGTCCGGAGTCCGATTACATGACCGGCCAGCTCATCATGATCGACGGTGGCATGGTCATGCAGTAGCGCGTGGCACGATCGTTTGCTCTTGCGGGCAACTGACTCTAGTTTGTCTTCCGAGTGAACCTTGGTGAGCGGCAGGAAACGTTGCCGACGCGCCCTGCTCCTTGCCGCACGCACACACGCGGAGGACGATCATGCACAAGACCCTCGCGCTCACGGGCGCGCTCCTTGCCGCCGTCTGCGGGTCCGTCACGGGCGCTCTGGCCGACGACTATCCCACCAAGCCGGTGGAGTTCATCGTGCCATGGTCGCCGGGCGGCGGCAGCGACACCTTGATGCGGATCATCTCCAACAACGTCGAGCCCTATCTCGGTCAGCCGATGCCGGTCATCAACATGCCGGGCGTGTCGGGCACGGTCGGCCTCAAGGAAGCCGCGCAGCGCGACGCGGACGGCTACACCATCGCCCAGATCCACGAGGGGCTTCTGGTGTCGAACGCCACCGGCCTCACCGATCTCAACTGGGACACCTTCGAGCCGGTCGCGCTGATGACCGCCTCGCCGCAGTTCCTGGTGGTGAACGCCGACAGCGACTGGCAGACCTTCGAGGAGTTCGCCGAGTACGCCAAGGCGAACCCCGGCGCGATCAAGGTGGGCGTGACGCTCGCGGGCGTCCCCCACCTCCACGCCGCGATGATCGAGGACGCCATCGGCGCCGAGTTCTCCTACGTGGGCTACGAGGGCACCGGCCAGCGTATCCGCGCCCTCGTCGGCGGCAACCTCGACGCCGCGATCGGCGACATCGCCTCCTCGCTGCAGTTCGTGGAGAACGGCGACCTGCGCTTCCTGGCGGTGGGCTCGGCGGAGCCCATGGCGGCGGTGCCGGACGTGCCGACCCTCAAGTCGCTGGGCTACGACATGGAGCTCGCCGTCACGCGCGGCATCGTCATGCCGAAGGGCTCGCCGGACGCGGCGCGCGATACCCTGGAGGCGGCCCTCGGCGAGCTCTCCGAGGACGAGACCTTCGTGGAGCAGCTCAACAATGCCGGCGCCGAGGCCGATTTCCGCGGCCACGAGGCCTACACCAAGTATCTGGAAAGCCTCGACACGGCGATCGAGCGCCTGTCCGACAAGCTCGGCGGCTGATCGCCGATGCGCGAGCCGGCAGGCTCGGGGCCGGCGCCCTCCGACGCGGCCCCGGCGGGCGAGGTCGCCGCCGAGCGCGCCCGCCTCGTCTCCTACGTGGTGCTCTTCGCCGCGGCGGCCGGGCTCTACGTCGTCTCCCTGTCGCTGCCGACGTCGCGGTGGGAGCCGCTCGGGGCGGGGTCCTTCCCCCGCCTCGTGATGGTGGCGCTCGGGGCGCTGTCGCTCGTCGCCGCCCTCGGCTCGGTGCGCAAGTTGCGGCGGCTCGGGGCGGCACCTGCGGCGAACCCGCTCGTCGCCGCCTTTTTCGCCCGCCACCGCGTAGTGGTCGCCGTGTTCGCGGCGTTCGCCGTCTATCTCGCCCTCTTGCGGCCGTTGGGCTTCGCGGTGGCGACGTTCCTCTTCCTGCTCGCCGCGCAGCTCCTCATCGCGCGGTGGAGCTGGCGGGGGCTGGCGCTCGCGATCGTCGTCGCCGCCGTCTTCTCCTTCGGGCTCAACTTCCTGTTCGCGACGGTGTTCATGGTCTTCCTGCCACGCGGCATTCTCGGCTGAGCGATGGCCGACTTTCTCACCGCCCTCGCCCAGATCTTCGCCCCGGACACGCTCCTCTACATGGCGCTCGGCTCGGTCGCCGGCATCATCGCGGCGGCGATCCCCGGCTTCACGGTCACGATGGCGATCGTCCTCACCCTGCCGCTCACCTTCACCATGGAGCCGCTGCAGGGCATCGCCGTCATGCTGTCGGTCTATGTCGGCGGCTACACCGGCGGGCTGATCTCGGCGGCCCTTCTAGGCATCCCGGGCACGCCCTCCTCGGTCGCCACCACCTTCGATGCCTTCCCGATGGCCCGCGGCGGCGAGCCCGGCCGGGCGCTCTCCCTCGGCGTGTGGGCCTCCTTCTTCGGCACCCTCATCTCGACGATCGTGCTCGTGGTGGCCGCTCCGCCGCTCGCCATCGTCGCGGTGCGGCTCGGGCCGTGGGAATATTTCTCGCTCATCGTGTTCGCCCTCACGATCGTCGCGAGCCTCGTCGGCCACTCGCTGATGCGCGGCCTCATCGCCGGGGTGATCGGCCTCGCGATCGCCACCATCGGGCCGGACCCGATGATGGGACGCCCCCGCTTCACCTTCGACATCGACATGCTGGCGCCGGGGCTGCCCTTCCTGGTGGTGCTGATCGGCATCTTCGCCATCAGCCAGCTCCTGAGCGAGCTCGAGGGTACGCCCGGCGCCCCGCGCGAGGCCGCGCTGATCCCCTCCGCCATCGACTTCAAGACCTGGCAGGTGATGCGCGAGGCGTTGGGCCAGCCGGTGAACCTCCTGCGCTCCTCGCTCCTCGGCGTGTTCGTCGGCGCGGTGCCGGGGGCGGGCGGTTCGATCGCCAACCTCCTCACCTACGATCAGGCTCGGCGCGCCTCGAAGACGCCGGAAAAGTTCGGCACCGGCGTGCCGGAGGGGGTGGTGGCCTCCGAAGCCGGCAACTCGGCCACCGCCGGCGGCGGGCTGATCCCGCTGATCGCTCTCGGCATCCCGGGCTCGGCGGTGGACGCCATCCTGATGGCCTCGCTGATGGTGCACGGCATCAGCGTCGGGCCGCGCCTCATCATGGAGAACGGCGACCTCGTCTACGGGATGTTCATCGCGATGGTGGTGGCGAGCCTGCTGATGCTCGTCATCTGCACGCTGTCGATGCGCTTTTTCCTGCGCGTCACGGCGATCCCCACCTCCGTCATCGTGCCGGTGGTGACGGTGTGCTGCGTGGCGGGGGCGTTCGCCCTCAACAACCGGGTGAGCGACGTCTACCTGCTCGGCTTCGTCGGGCTCGCGGGCTACCTCCTGAAGAAGCTCGACTATCCGCTGGCGCCGCTGGTGCTCGGGGTGATCCTCGGACCGATCGCCGAGACCAATCTGCGGCGGGCGCTGATGACGGATGGCGACTGGACGGTGTTCCTCACCCGGCCGGTGTCGGCGGCGCTCCTCGTCGCGGCGGTGCTCTCGGTCGCCTGGAGCGTGCGCAGCCACCTCAAGGGACGGCGGATGCTGCTCGACGCCTGATCGCGGGGGCGAAGGGGGAGGGGCGGACGGCGCTGCGCGCCGGCTCTGTTCGCCAAGAAGGCGAGGGGCGTTCCTCCCCTCGCGCTCCCCTCCATCTCGCCGATGGGCAGGGTTTGAGGGCAGACGGTCGCTGCGCGCCCGGCTGTCCTCGAAACCCGATGCGAGCGTGGGGAGGGCGGCACGCGCGTCAAGGACAAGCCCTTCGGGCGGCTGCGCCGTCCTTGACACGCATGCCACCCTCCCGTGCCCCGGATCGAGGTCGGGGAGTGGGGAAGGGCCGTTGCAAGAGAAGGAAGGGGCCGTCGCCCCCGGGGAGACAAAGGGGGGAGAGACTGGGGGGCGGCGGCCTGGCGGGTGAGCGCGTTCAGGCGAGCTCGGGCAGGACCCGCTCGATCTCGGCGCGGGCGGGCTCATATTGCGGCGGCAGCTTCAGCGTGCTGCCGAGCGTCGCGGCCGCCTCGTCGACGGCGAAGCCGGGGTCGTCCGTCGCGATCTCGAACAGCACGCCGCCCGGCTCGCGGAAGTAGACGGAGCGGAAGTAGTTCCGGTCCTTCTGCTCCGTGGTGCGGATGCGGTGGTTGGCGCCGAGGCGGGCCACCATCGCCGCCTGCTCGGCGTCGCTGCCGGCGCGGAAGGCGATGTGGTGGACCGAGCCCGCCCCCATGCGCGCCGGCAGGAACTCGCCGACGCCCCGGAGGTCGATCACCGTGCCGTAGGGGCCGCTCTCGGTCACGAAGCGATGGGTCGAACCCTCGCTGCCGGCCGGGCGGAAGCCGAACACGTCGGTGAGGATCGCCGCCGTCGGGGCGACGTCCTTCAGGAGGAGGCTCACGCCTTCCATGCCGCGGATCGCGACGTCGCTGCCGATCTCGCCGGTCGTCCAGGCCGCCTCGTCCGCCGCGCCCGGGACGCCGACGAGGGCGAGGCGGGTGCCGTCCGGATCGCGGAAGGGGAGCGCGGAGGTGCCGAAGCGGTGCTCGATGGTGCCGTGCTCGACGCCCTTGTCGACGAAGCGGTGGGTCCAGAAGCCGAGCGCTCCCTCGGGCACGCGGAACACCGTCTCCTGCGTCTCGCCGATGCCGAGGCGGCCCGGCGCGGCGTGCTCCCAGGGGAAGAAGGTGAGGATCGAGCCGGGCCGGCCGAGCTCGTCGCCGAAATAGAAATGATAGGTTCCGGGATCGTCGAAGTTGACCGTCTTCTTGACGAGGCGCAGCCCCAGCGTCTCGGTGTAGAAGGCCGCATTCCGCCGCGCGGGGCCGGCGATCGCGGTCACGTGGTGAAGGCCGTTCTGGGTCATGGCTGATCTCCCTCCGTCCGATCGAGGATCGGTCGGACGACCCCAAGGTAGGGTGCGAGGGGGGTCGGCGTCAGGGGTGCGGCCTTGCGTCGATGCAAGCCGAGCAAGGCGTTCGTGCTATTTTCATCGGCGCAGTGGAAAAACGGTCGTCCGCGGACGGCCACTTGTGCGGGAACCACGACATGCCCGACCGGACCAAGTCTCTCAGCTGGGACGACTTTCGCTTGATCGGTGCGATCGCCGAGGAGGGCAGCCTCGCGGCGGCGGCGGCGAAGCTGTCGTTGAACCACTCCACCGTGTTCCGCCGGCTGGCGCAGATCGAGGCGGCGGTGGGGGTTTCGCTCTTCGAACGGGGTCGGGCGGGCTACACGGCGACGCCGGCGGGGGAGGACATGGCCGGCGTTGCCGACGAGATGGCGCGCGGCATCGCCGGCTTCGTGAGCCGCGTGGAGCATCACGAGATGGCCCCCGCCGGCGACCTTCGGGTCGCGACCAGCGACACGCTGCTCGTCGATCTCCTGACGCCGGTGCTCGTCGACTTCCGCAACGCCTTTCCGGCGATCCGCGTGGAGGTGGCGCTCGGCAACCACTCGGTGAACCTGTCGCGGCGCGATGCCGACGTGGCGATCCGGGCGACGGCCAAGCCGCCCGACACGCTGGTGGGGCGGCGAATCGCCGACATCGCCTTCGCCCTCTACGGCGCCCGTTCGGTCGAGCGGTGCGACGTTGAGAACGCCAACTGGGTGCTGCCGTGCGACGATCTCTCCGGGCTCGCCTTCGTGGCGGCACTGCGCGGGCAGATCCCGGCCGAGCGGATCGGCTATCAGGTGAACTCGATCCTGGGCCTCGCGGAGGCGATCGAGCTCGGCGCCGGCATCGGCTACCTGCCGTGCTTCATCGGCGATGCGCGGCCGGCGATGGTGCGGCTCGCGGCGCCGGAGGAGACCTTCGTTTCGAGCCTGTGGCTGCTGACCCACGCCGATCTGCGGCGCACACCGAGGGTGCGGGCGTTTCTCGACTTCGTCGGCGGCCGCCTCAACGCGCTGCGGTCGTTCCTGTCGGGGGAGGGGATCGACCGCAATCGGGGCGCCGCCGACGACCGGACGGGCGCCCCGTAACGGTGCGGACGCGGCGTGGTGGTCAGGCGAGGGGCAGGCTCAGCGGCGTGATCTCGTCGGCGGAGCGGCCGAGGAAGTCGCGGCTCGGCACCGCGTCGATCATGCGGGCCTGCGCCTCGGCGAGGCGGTGGGCGGCGGCGAGCCGGTCGAGCGTCAGCACCTTGCGGTCGGCGACGACCTGGTGGCCGTCGACGAAGACGTCGCGCACGGCCCGCTCGGCGGCGGTGTAGATGAGGCTGCGCAGGGGATCGCGGGCCGGCATCATCGCCGGATCTTGAAGGTCGACGAGCACGATGTCGGCCTTGGCGCCGACGTCGATCTTGCCGAGATCGTCGCGCAGCATCGCCCGCGCGCCGCCGACGGTGGCGGCGGTGAACACCTCCGGCGTCGTCACCGCCGTCATGTCGCGGGCGGCGACGCGCGCCATGATGAGGGCGGTGCGCATCTCCTCCAGGAGGTTGTGCGGCGAGACGTCGGTGCCGATGGCAAGGTTCACGCCGGCGCGGGCGTAGCGGCCGAAATACTCGAACTGGTGGCCATAGCGGGCGACCGGGGTCGGGCAGTGGGCGACCGAGGTGCCGGTCTCGGCGAGGCGGGCGATGTCGCGCGCCCCGTCGCCGCCGACGATCGAGTGATGGTCGAGGAAGATCGCGTGGGCGAGCAGGCAGTTGGGGCCGAGCAGGCCGATCTCGTCGGCGAAGCCGAGGGGGGTGGTGCCGTAGCGCTCGGCCACCTCCTTCAATTCGTTGGTACTCTGGGCGATGTGGGTGGTGATCGGCACGCCGCGCTCTTTGGCGGCGGCGATCGAGTCGGCGAAGATATCGCGGGTGCAGGTCTCGATCTGGGCCGGGCAGAACACGCCCGAGAGCCGCCCCGACGGGTGCGAGGGCAGGCTGTCGACGAGGCTCACGGCGCGCTCGAAGCCGCGCCGGCCGACCTCTTCGTTCCAGTCGAAATGGAGGCTGAAGTCGGGCTCCATGCGCCACTCGGCCGAGCGGTAGGTGGGGGCGAGGAAGGCACGAATGCCACTCTTGGCGGCAATCTCGGGCCAGTCGTCGAAGGGGGAGGAGAGGTCGACGACGGAGGTCACGCCCGACTGCAGCATCTCCGCGTAGGCGACCTCCATCGCGGCGTGGCGCCCTTCGAGGTCCGGGCGGAAGGCGATGCTGCGCTCGTAGAGGCCGCTGTTGCCCATGCGGGAGACGCCGTGCTCCTCGCGGATGCCCTTGAAGAAGGGCTCGGTGGTCGGGTGCGTGTGGGAATCGATGAGGCCCGGCATCACCATCGTGTCGCGGCCGTCGATGATGCGGTCGGCCTCGCCGGCGAAGGCGGGCCCGACATGGACGATCCGGTCGCCGGCGAAGGCGACGTCGACGTCACGCCGGTAGACGTGGCCGCCGTTCGACCCGTCCCAGGCGATGACCCAGGCGGCGTTGCGGATGAGCGTGGTGGCGGCCGATGGCGACGTGGCGGGCATGCTGACTCCGTTCTCTGGCCTCGGGTTCATTACAATTCGCGTGCCGGCCGAGCGCGGCATTCAATCGCGCATACAACAGAATGCCGCACCTGTCGTGGCATGCTGCCTGCATCATCGCCTCCATTACGACGCTCGCCGGAGTGAGGAGAAAGACCATGACGTTCGGCACCTTATTGAAAGACGCGCGGCTGCCGGACGGTCGGATGGCCGACATCGCGCTCGACGGGGGCACGATTGCCGCGGTGACGGAATGTGGGGCGATCACGTCGACCGACGTGCCGACCATCGACATTGCCGGGGCCTGCGTGCTGCCCGGTCTCGTCGACGGTCACATGCACCTCGACAAGACGCTGATGGGGCTCCCTTGGGTGCCGCATCAGGCAAAGCCCTTCCGGATGAGCCGGATCGAGACCGACAAGTGGCTGCTGCCGAGCCTCGACCTCGACACCAAGGCGCGCGCGCTCAATCTGATCGACCGGTGTATATCATTTGGCACCGCGCACATCCGCACCCACGTCGACATCGACCTCGAGGGCAAGCTGACGAAGCTCGCGGCGGTGCTCGAGGCGCGCGAGGAGGCGAAGGACAAGGCCACCGTCCAGATCGTCGCCTTCCCGCAGAGCGGCGTGTCGCGTCGGCCGGGCACGCTCGAGCTTCTCGACGCCGCCCTCGCCGAAGGGGCGGACCTCATCGGAGGCATCGATCCCTGTGAGATCGACCGCGATCCCAAGGGTCAGCTCGACGGCATCTTCGCGCTCGCCGAGAAGTACGGCGTCGGCGTCGACATCCACCTGCACGAGGCGGGCGAGCTCGGCCTCTTCAACGTGCAGGAGATCACCGAGCGCACGCGGGTGCTGGGTCTCGCGGGCAAGGTCACGATCAGCCACGGCTTCTGCCTCGGCGGGGTCGCCGAGAGCCGCTTCAAGGCGGCGGCCGAGGCGATGGGCGAGGCGGGCGTGATGGTCTGCACCCACGGCGCGGCCGGCCTGCCGCTGCCGCCGATCATGGGGCTGCGCGAGGCCGGGGTGAACGTCTTCGCCGGCAACGACGACGTGCGCGACAGCTGGTCGCCCTATGGCGACGGCGACATGCTGGCGCGGGCCGCGCTGATCGGCTGGCGCGCGGACCTGCGCACCGACGAGGGCGTCCTGGTGGCCTTCGATCTCGCCTCGGCGGCGGGTGCCAAGGCGATCGGCATCGAGGGCTACGGCGTCGCCAAGGGCTGCCGCGCCGACTTCTTCACCGTGGCGGCGAGCGGCGCGCCGGAGGCCGTCGGCGGCCACCCGCCCCGCGATCTCGTGGTGTTCAACGGCAACCTCGTGGCGCGGGGCGAGAAGCCGCTGGCGACGCCGGTGCCGCTCGCCTCGCTGGCCGAAGGGCCGGTCGCGGCCGTCGCCTGAGGCGCTCGGCCCATCGCCGCGTTCTCGGCCGGGCTCGCTGCCGGGCCGGGGCGCTCCCGTTTTTTCTGCTGCGATCGTCTCAACCGGCCCCGGATCACTGCCGTGCTGTACTTCATCATCCAGCGAATGCTGCAATCCGTACTCGTGATGCTGGTCGTCGCGGCGATCTCCTTCGCGCTCTTCAGCTACGTCGGCGATCCGATCGAGGCGATGACGGGTGAGGACGACCCGATCGAGCTGAAGCAGCAGCTGCGGGCCTCGCTCGGGCTCGACCAGCCGATCCCGATCCAGTTCGCCCGCTTCGTCGGCAACGCCGTGCAGGGCGATTTCGGCGTCTCCTACCGGGCGCGCCAGCCGGTGATGCAGCTCATCGCGGAGCGCTTCCCGGCGACGATGGAGCTCGTCTTCGTGGCGAGCCTCATCGCCCTCTTCGTCGGGATTCCGGCCGGCATCTACACCGCGCTGCGGCGCGACTCACCGGTGAGCTACGCGTTGCAGACGGGCTCCCTCATCGGCATTTCGATGCCCACCTTCCTCACCGGCATCCTGCTAATCCTGGTGTTCTCCGTGTGGCTCAAGGTGCTGCCCTCGTTCGGGCGGGGCGAGACCGTCGACATCGGCTGGTGGTCGACCGGCTTCCTCACCGTGTCGGGGCTGAAGTCGCTGATCCTGCCCTCGATCACCCTCGGCCTCTTCTCCACCACGCTGATCATGCGCCTGGTGCGCACCGAGATGCTGGAGGTGATGCGGACCGACTACATCAAGTTCGCCCGCGCGCGGGGGCTGCGCGACCGGTCGATCAACTTCCGCCACGCCTTCAAGAATACGCTGGTGCCGGTCGTCACCATCACCGGCATGCAGGTGGGTTCGCTCATCGCCTTCGCCATCATCACCGAGACGGTGTTCCAATGGCCGGGCCTCGGCCTCCTCTTCATCCAGGCCGTCGGCAACGTCGACATTCCGGTGATGGCCGCCTACCTCGTCCTGACGGCGCTGATGTTCGTGGTCATCAACCTCGCCGTCGACATCCTCTATTTCTTCATCGATCCGCGCTTGCGGGCCGATCGCGCCGTCGCCTCGGGGGCCACCACGTGAGCGCGCCCGACGTCGACACCACGCGTGGCTTCCTCGGCCGCACGCGGGACATCTTCGCCCGCATGGGGCGGCACGATCTGTGGCTGAGCTTCCGCTCCAAGCCCGTCGTCATCGTCGCCGCGATCGTCGCCGGCGTCCTGATCCTGAGCGCGCTCGCGGCGCCCCTCATCGCCCCGCACGACCCCTACGACATGGCGAGCGTCAGCCTGCTCTATGCGGAGCTGCCGCCGGCGTGGGTCGACGGCGGCGACCCGGCCTTCCCGCTCGGCACCGACCTGCAGGGCCGCGACATGCTGTCGACCATCCTCTACGGAAGCCGCACCTCGATCCTCGTCGGTGCGGCGGCGGTGGCGCTGTCGCTCGTCCTCGGCGTCGCGGCGGGGCTCGTCGCGGGCTACGGCGGCGGCGTCGTCGATTCGGTGCTGATGCGGATCGCCGACATCCAGCTCACCTTCCCGGCGATCCTCATCGCGCTGCTGTTCGACGGGGTGGTGTCCGCGATCTTCTCGCACGGCTCGTCCGACCAGTACGCGCTGCTCGTGATCATCCTGGCGATCGGGGTGTCCAACTGGGTGCTGTTCGCGCGCGTGGTGCGCAGCTCCACGCTGGTGGAGAAGGGCAAGGACTACGTGAAGGCGGCGCGCGTCACGGGCGTGTCGTCGCTCGCGATCCTGTTGAAGCACATCCTGCCCAACACGCTGGGGCCGGTGCTCGTCATCGCCACCATCAACCTCGCGCTCGCGATTCTCGGCGAGGCGACGCTGTCCTTCCTCGGCGTCGGCCTGCCGCCCACCCAGCCCTCGCTCGGCACCCTCATCCGCATCGGCAACGAGTATCTCTTCTCCGGCGCCTGGTGGATGACGATCTTTCCCGGAGTGACGCTCATTCTTCTCGTCCTGTCGGTGAACCTTCTCGGCGACTGGCTGCGCGACGCGCTGAACCCCAAGTTGCGGTAGGCCGATGCAGCGCGACCAACAACCTCGTTCCGACGCCGCCGCCCCCCCGATCCTGGAGGTGCGCAACCTGGTCGTGGCCTTCCACGGTCTCGCCGGAACGCTGCGGGCCCTCGACGACGTGTCCTTTTCCATCGCGCCGGGGGAGATCCTCGGCGTTGTCGGGGAATCGGGGGCGGGCAAGTCGCTCACCGGGGCGGCCGTGATCGGCCTTCTGGAGCGGCCGGGCCGCATCGACGGCGGCGAGATCCTGCTCGCGGGCCGGCGGATCGACAACCTGCCGCACGCGCAGATGCGCAAGGTGCGCGGGCGCGAGATCGGGGCGATCTTCCAGGACCCGCTCACCAGCCTCAATCCGCTCCTCACCGTGGGCGAGCAGCTCACCGAGACGATCGCCACCCACCTCGCCCTGTCGGCGAAGGCGGCCCGGGCGCGCGCCGTCGAGCTGTTGGCGGAGGTCGGCATTCCGGCGCCGGCCAACCGGATCGACGACTATCCGCACCACTTCTCCGGCGGCATGCGCCAGCGCGTGGTGATCGCGCTCGCCCTGTGCGCCAACCCCAAGCTCGTCATCGCCGACGAGCCCACCACGGCGCTCGACGTGTCGGTTCAGGCGCAGATCCTGGAGCTCATCCGCCGCCTCGGCCGCGAGCACGGGACGGCCGTCATGCTCATCACCCACGACATGGGCGTCATCGCCGAGACCGCCGACCGCGTCGCGGTGATGTATGCCGGCCGCGTCGCCGAGATCGGGCCGACGCGCGAGATCATCGAGACCCCGCATCACCCCTATACGGTCGGCCTCATGGGCTCGGTGCCGGTGATCGGGGAGGACGCCGAGGACCTCGTTCAGATCGACGGCAGCATGCCGCGCCTCAACGCCATTCCCCCCGGCTGCGCCTTCAATCCGCGCTGCGGCGAGGTGATGGGGCGCTGCCTCTCCCAACGCCCCGGCCTCATGCCGGCGGGCCGCTCGCAGGCCGCCTGCTGGCTGATGGACACCGTGACCGGGGACGCCGCATGAGCGAAGACATCCTTGCCCCCGTCCTCGAGGTCGACAACCTCCACAAGTGGTTCGACGTTTCGAAGCCGCCGCTGCAGCGCCTCATCGAGCGGCTGCCGCGGCAGACGCTGAAGGCGGTCGACGGCGTCTCCTTCCGCATCGAGCGCGGCACCACCTTCGCCCTCGTCGGCGAGTCGGGGTGCGGCAAGTCCACCGTCGCCCAGGCCGTGGCCGGGCTCCACAAGCCGACCCGCGGCGCGATCTTGTTCGAGGGGATCGACCGGGACCTGCCGCGGCCGGACGGCTCGCGGCCCGAGCTGCAGATGATCTTCCAGGACCCGTTCGCCTCGCTCAACCCGCGCTGGCGGGTGCGCGACATCATCGCCGAGCCGCTGCGGGTGCACCGGCTGACGCGGAGCCGGGCCGAGACGCGGGCGGCCGTCGCCGAGCTTCTGGAGCAGGTGCGCCTATCGCCCGCCGACGGGGAGAAGTACCCGCACGAATTCTCCGGCGGCCAGCGCCAGCGCATCTCCATCGCCCGCGCGCTCGCCAACAAGCCCAAATTCCTCGTCTGCGACGAGCCGACCTCGGCGCTCGACGTGTCGGTGCAGGCGCAGATCCTCAATCTGATGAAGCGCCTTCAGCGCGAGCTCGGCCTCACCTACCTGCTGATCAGCCACAACCTCGCCGTGATCTACCACATGGCCGACGAGCTCGGCGTGATGTATCTCGGCCGCCTGGTGGAGACCGGGCCGGCGCGCGAGATCTTCAACCGGCCGCGCCATCCCTATACCCAGCTCCTCCTCGACACGATCCCCGACATCTCGCTCGACCGCCCGCACCGCACCTTCCTCAAAGGCGAGGTGCCGAGCCCGATCGCGCCGCCGCCGGGCTGCACCTTCCACCCTCGCTGCCCGCACGCCAACGACCGCTGCCGCACCGAGCCGCCCCGCCTCGAGAGCTTCGGCGGCGTCAAGGTCGCCTGTCACGCGGTGGGGGAGGGGCGCATCGTCCCCGCCGTGCGCGAGTGGCGCCCCGCCGCCCGTCGCACTCCCGTTCGCCGCGTCTCCCCCGTGGCGCGACCCGCATGAGCTTCCTCCTCCGCCCGATGACCCGAAAGGACCCTGCATGAGAATCGGCCTTCTCTCTCTGATCGGTGCAAGCCTGTTGGCTATGCCCCTCACCGCCACCGCGAAGGACTTCACGTGGGCCTTCCAGGGCGACGTCCAGGAAATGGACCCGCAGGCGCGCCGCGAGACCTTCACCACCTCCGTGATCAACAACATCATGGAAGGGCTCGTGCGCTACGATCAGAATCTGCGCATCGAGCCGGCGCTCGCGACCTCGTGGGAGCTGCCGGAGCCGAAGCGCTGGCGGTTCCATCTGCGCGAGGGCGTCACCTTCCACAACGGCAACCCGTTCACCGCCGACGACGTGATCGTGACCTACGAGCGTGGCAGCAGCCCCGATTCCTTCTTCCGCGGCGGCCTCGCCAACATCACCGGCATGGAGAAGGTCGACGACTACACCGTCGACGTGACCACCGACGTGCCCTATCCGCTGCTCCTCAACGACCTCACCAACATGCTCATCTTCGACCGCGAGTGGCTCGAAGAGCACGACGCGTTGAATCCGGTGAACCCCGCCAAGGGCGAGGACGGGTATACGATGCGTCACGCCATGGGCACCGGCCCGTTCAAGCTCGTGGAGTATCGGCGCGACGATCGCACCGTGTTCGAGGTCAACGAGGACTGGTGGGACAACGCCAACAAGGTGCACAACCTGACCCACGTCGTGTTCCGGCCGATCTCCTCCGACGCGACGCGCGTCGCCGCCCTCCTGTCGGGCGAGCTTGACCTGATGTTCCCCGCACCGCTGCAGGACATCGACCGCATCAACGCCACGCCCGGCTACAAGGTCATCGAATCGCCCGAGCTGCGCACGCTCATGATGGGCTTCGAGATGGGCGACGACGAGCTGCACAACTCCAATATCAAGGGCAAGAACCCGCTGAAGGGCCTCAAGGTGCGTGAGGCCATCATGCAGGCGATCGACATCGACCTCATCGTCGACAAGGTGATGCGCGGCCATGCGATTCCGGCGAGCGTGATCATGCCGAAGGCGCTCAACGGCTACGACGATCGCCTCGACGGCCGCCTGCTGCCCTACGACCCCGCGGCCGCCAAGGCGAAGCTCGCCGAAGCCGGCTATCCGGACGGCTTCTCGATGGGCATGGACTGCCCCAACGACCGCTACGTCAACGACGAGGAGGTCTGCGTCGCGATCGTGGCGATGCTCGCCCGCGTCGGCATCGAGGCCAAGCTCACCGCCCAGACCCGCGCCAACCACTTCCCGAAGGTGCAGGCCGGCGAGTCCGACTTCTGGATGCTCGGCTGGGCCGCCTCGACCACCGTCGACGCCCACAACTTCCTCAACTCCATCATGGTGACGCCGGACGGGGTGAAGGGCGCCTACAACCCCGGCAACTACTCGAACGCCCGCGTCGACGAGCTGGAGCCGCTCATCGCCCAGGAGACCGACCCGAAGAAGCGCGCCGACATGATCTATGAGGCGTTCAAGATCCATAAGGAAGAGATCGGCCACCTGCCGCTGCACACCCAGACCAACGTGTGGGCCGTGCGCGACGGCATCGAGGTGGTGCAGCCGGCGAACGGCGTGCTGCCGCTGATGTACGTCCACATCGACGACTGACGACTGACACCTGAGGAGCCGGCGCCCGTCGCCGGCTCCATTCTTCTCTCCCCCGCCGCTTCGATTGTCGATGTCCCGCCCGTTCCCGCCGGGACGCTCGCGAAGGATCCCTGTTCGATGGCCGATATTCTCATTCGTCACGGCATTGTCGTCACCGTCGATCCCGAGCGACGGGTGATCGAGGACGGCGCCGTCGCCATCACCGGCAACACCATCGTCGCGGTGGGGCCGACGGCGGAGGTCGAGGCCGCCCACGGCGCCGAGCGGGTGATCGACGCCCGCTACAAGGTCGTCATGCCGGGCTTCGTCGATGCCCACGCCCATGCCGGTCACGGGCTGATCAAGACCATCGGCGGGGGTGATTCCAAGGTGTGGTTCAACGCCTGCTCGCAGATCTACCCGGTCGGCACCACCCCCGGCTTCTGGGAGGCGGAGGCGCGTCTGTCGGCGCTGGAGCGGCTGAAGTCGGGCACCACCACGGGCCTCTCGCTGATGGGGGGCGGCGATTCGGAGATGCGTGTCGACGATCCGCGCTACGCCGACCTCCACTGCGAGGCGAACCGTGCGGTGGGCATCCGCTCGGTGCTCGCGATGGGGCCGTGCCGGCCGCCCTTCCCGCACGACTTCAACGAGATCGTCGACGGCGTCACGACCCCGAAGACGGTCTCCTTCGAGCGGCTCTACGAGGTCTGCGAGGACGTGCTCGACCGCTGGCATGGCGTCGGCGACCGGCAGATCAACATCTGCCTGCTCGCGCCGGTCCAGCGTCGCGGCGAGCACGACGAGGTGATCGAGGAGGCCTTCGCCCAATCGGCGAAGATGCTCGAGCTCGCCCGGCGCAAGGGCGTCGTGTTCACCCAGGACGGCCACCGGGAGGGCAGCATCAAGCTCGCCCACGAGCAGTTCGGCATGCTCGGGCCCGACGTGCTCCTGTCGCACTGCATCGACCTCCTGCCGGAGGAGATCGAGCTCCTCGCCGAGCACGGCGGGAGCGTGGTGCACAATCCGAGCGCGGTGATGTCGATCCTCGGCCGCTGCCCGGTGCCGGAGCTGATCGACGCCGGCGTGACGGTCGCCATCGGCTCCGACGGCACCGCGCCCGACCGCAGCTACGACATGTTCCGCCACATGTTCCAGGCGATGCACTATCACCGCCGCCACATGCGCGACCCCCAGGTGCTGCCGGTGGGCAAGGCGCTCGAGATGGTCACCATCGACGCGGCGAAGGCGGTGGGGATGGCCGACATCGTCGGCTCGCTGGAGGTCGGCAAGCGCGCCGACGTGGTGCTCGTCGACATGCGCAAGCCGCACCTCTACCCGCTGCACATGCCGGTCTACCGCATCGCCAACTTCGCCGTCGCCGCCGACGTCGATACGGTCCTCGTCGACGGGCGCGTGCTGATGGAGGGCCGCAAGGTCGCCCATCTCGACGAGGACGCGATCCTCGACGCCGCGCAGGCCGAGATCGACGCCGCCCTCGCGCGCACCGGCACCGAGGGGCTGATGATCGAACCCGCCACGATGTGGCGCGGCTCGCACTACTGAGGAGCAACCGATGAGCCGCACCGCCATCCGCAACGTCCAATGGGTCGTCGCCTGGAACGCCGCCGAAGACCGGCACGAATATCGGCGCGACGTCGACGTGGTGTTCGAGAACGATCGCATCGTCCACGTCGGACCCGGCGACACGACGCCGGCGGACGAGACCATCGACGGCCGCTCGCTGATGGTCGTCCCGGGCCTCGTCAACATCCACACCCACGCGAGCCACATCAGCAACGGCAAGGGTCTCAACGAAGAGATCGACTCCAAGCTGATGTTCAACACCACGCTGTTCGAGATCAATCCGCTGCTGCGGCTGCGCCCCGAGTACGTCACGGCGTGCTACGAGGTGGCCGCCTGCGAGCTCGTCAAGAGCGGCTGCACCACCTTCGTGGAGATGACGAGCCCCTATCCGGAGTGGGTCGAGAACGCCAATCGTACGGGCATCCGCACCTTCATCGGGCCGGGCTTCTCCTCCTCGCGCTACTACACCCCGAACGGCCACGCGATGCGCTACGAGTGGGACGAGGCGAAGGGCAGGGAGCAGTTCGCCCGCGCCATCGAGATCGTCGACGCGCTGCGCAAGGATCCGGAGAGCCGCGTTCAGCCGATCCTCTATCCGATGCAGGTGGACAGCTGCACCGAAGAGCTGATGCGCGACGCCATCGACGCCGCCCGCGAGCGCGACCTGCCGATCCAGACCCACGCCTCGCAGAGCGTGGTGGAGTTCCGCGAGATGATGGACCGGCACGGCCTGACGCCGGTGCAGTGGCTCGCCGAGCTCGGCTTCCTCGGTCCCAAGGCCGCGCTCGGCCACGCCCTCTTCACCGACGAGCATCCGAAGCTCCACTGGCCCAACCGGGACGACCTCGCCCTTCTGGTGGAGAGCGGCACCACGGTGGCCCACTGTCCGGTGATCCAGGCCCGGCGCGGCCGGCTGCTGCAGAGCTTCTCGTCCTACATGAAAGCGGGCGTGAACCTCGGCATCGGCTGCGACACCTTCCCGTTCAACGCCATCGACGAGGTCCGCTGGGCGACGATCATGTGCAAGGTGGCGACGGAGGACACCCACTCGATCACCCTCGGCGACAGCTTCCGCGCCGCCACGGTGGGCGGGGCGAAGGCGCTGGGGCGCGACGATCTCGGCCGTGTCTCGGTGGGGGCGAAGGCGGACTTTATGCTCGTCGACATGGACCACCCCCTGATGCAGCCGTCGCACGATCCGCTGCGCAGCCTGTTCTTCTCGGCGCTGGAGCGGCCGATCCGCGATGTCTATGTGGACGGCCGGAGGGTGGTGGCGGACGGTGAGGTGCTGACGATGGATCATCGTGCCGCCGCCCACCGCCTGCACGAGGGGCAGATGCAGACGATCGCCACGATGCCGGAGCGCGACTGGGCGGGCCGTACCGTCGACGAGGTCTTCCCCCGCTGCATCCCGATGTGCCGCTGCTGCTAATCTCCGCCGCTCAGCCGTTGGGCCCCGGGCGGCCTGCCGCCTGGGCTCTGCGTTGCGTGACGTGACCCCCGCACCTCATCCAGCCGGAACCGGGATCCGAGATTGATCTGACGGCTCCTGGCCGTCAGGCTTGACGTTGCCCCTTGGAGGTCCTCGTTCTGAACTGGACTCCGTCGGAAGGTGGAGTGCTCCCCGACGTGCCCCCACGGGAGGGTAAAGTTTTCCGGCTGTCATCGGCACACCGGGCTGGGTTCGGGTGCCAATTTCATCAGCGCTGCCGGGACCTTGTTCCCGATCGCGCCATGGGGCCGTTCCTCGTTGTAGTCTCTACGCCAAGCCTCCAACTTTTCGGCCGCGTCGGCAAGGCTGAGGAACCAGTGGGCGTTCAGGCATTCCCCCCTGAGCCGCGCGTTGAACGCTTCGATGTAGGCGTTGTCGGTCGGCTTGCCGGGACGGGAGAAGTCGAGCGTGACCCCGCGACGGTAGGCCCACAGGTCCATGTCGCGTGACACGAACTCGGTTCCCTGATCGACCCGGATTACCTTCGGCGTGCCGATCGCGGCGCATACCCGTTCCAGCGTCGCCACCACGTCCTCACCGCGATAGCTGAACCGCGCATCGAGCGCGGGGCAGTAGCGGGAGAAGGTGTCCACCACGGTCAGAACCCGCAGCTTCCGCCCCGTTGCGAGCTGGTCGTGGACGAAGTCCATGGCCCATACGTCATTGGGTCGGACCGCGTCCGTGCGGTCCTCGCGCAGCTTCGCCTTCACTCGCCGCCGCGGCGTCTTGTTCCTCAGCTGCATGCCCATCTCCTTGTAAAGACGGTAGATCCGCTTCGCATTCACGTCCCAGCCCTCGCGGCGCAGCAGGACGTGCACGCGTCGGTAGCTGAAGTGCCCCCCATTTCGACCGGACAGCTGGCGTAAGC
>NZ_JAEKJA010000041.1 GCF_016411865.1 Acuticoccus mangrovi
GCCCGCTTCAACCCTGACCTCAAGGTGGTCTACCAGCGCCTCATCAGCGCGGGAAAGCCGCACAAGGTGGCGCTTACCGCACTGATGAGGAAGCTCCTCATCCTCGCAAACGCCCTCCTGCGCGATGGCCGCCTTTGGACCGAGAAAGCCGATTGAAAAAGACGGATACTCTAGCGGCTAGCGTCGCTTCTGCCCGAGGCCGGAGATGACCGCTTCGGCTTCGCGCACCATGCGCTGGAGGATCTGCGCGGCGGGCGGGGCGTCGGCGATGAGGCCCACCGCCTCGCCGACGAAGACGCCCACGTTGTCG
>NZ_JAEKJA010000042.1 GCF_016411865.1 Acuticoccus mangrovi
AGGCTGACGGTGATGCCGCCGTCGACGAAGAGGGTGTGCCCGTTGACGAAGCTCGCCGCGTCGGAGGCGAGGAAGATCGCGGCGCCGACGAGCTCCGGCAGCCGCCCCCACCGCCCCTGCGGGGTGCGCTTGGCGAGCCAGGCGGAGAACTCGCCGTCGGCGACGAGGGCGGCGTTGAGCGGCGTGTCGAAGTAGCCGGGCGCGATGGCGTTGACGTTGAGGCCGTGGCGCGCCCAGTCGGTCGCCATGCCCTTGGTGAGGTTGGCGACGGCCCCCTTGGAGGCGGTGTAGGGGGCGATCCCCGGCCGCGCCAGGGCGCTCTGCACCGAGGCGATGTTGACGATCCTGCCCCGGCCGCGGGCGATCATGTGGCGCGCCACCGCCTGGCCGACGTTGAACACGCTCGACACGTTGGTGCGCATCAGCCGCTCGAACGCCTCCGCCTCGAACTCCTCGAGCGGCGCGCGATGCTGCATGCCGGCGTTGTTGACGAGAATGTCGATGGGCCCCGTCGCCGCCTCGTAGCCGTCGACGGCGGCTCTCGCGGCACCGTGATCGGTGGCGTCGAAGCCGAGCGTCGCGACGCTCGCGCCGGCCTCGGCGAGGCGCTCCGCCGCCGAGGCAAGGCGGGCCGCGTCGCGCCCGTTGAGGACTACCGCCGCCCCCGCCTCCGCGAGCCCCTCGGCCAGCGCAAAGCCGATCCCCTGGCTCGACCCGGTTATGAGCGCCGTCCGCCCCGCGAGCGAAAATATCTCCAGCCCCTTCATGGCCCCTCCCCCCGTTCTGTTTGGCGCCGGTCTATGGCGCCCCGGAGGAAAGGGCAATTTCGCCGTGGGGCGGAGAACGAGAACGTCGCCGCCCGCCGGGGCGGCGGCGCGCCGCTCAGTTGAGGAGGTTCTTGTAGAAGGTCCCGCCCTTCATGATGGCGAGGAGGTTCTCCTCCGGTCGGGTCAGAACGGTGATGTCGTCGAGCGGGTTGCCGGCGGAGACGAGCACGTCGCCCCGCGCGCCGGGCTCGATCACGCCGAAGTCGCCGTCGGCCATGAACGCCTCGGCCGCCCCGCAGGTCGCCTGGCGGATGAGGTCCGGCGTCGGCACCACGTCCTTGCGCAGGTTGAACTCGTTCAGCTGATGGCGGTGCATCCGGCCGAGGAGATCGGTGCCGTAGGCCATCTTGACGCCGGCGCGCTGCGCCGTCTCGACGGCGGCGACGCCGGAGCCGAGCACGTCGTCGATCTTCGCCACCATGTCGTCGGACAGGCCGTTCTCGGCCCCCTCCTCCTTGAGCGCGAAGTAGGTGGCAAGGGTCGGCACCAGATAGGCCTCGTGCTTGACGATCTCGGCGCAGCACGCGGCGTCGATGAGGTTGCCGTGCTCGACCGTGCGCACTCCGAGCTCGACGCAGCGGGTGACGGCGCGCGAGGAGTAGGTGTGAGCCATCACGTAACGGTTCGCCATCGCCGCCTCTTCCACCGCGGCGGCGATCTCCTCGCGCGAGAACTGGTCTGAATCGATCCGGTCCGTCGGCGACGACACGCCGCCCGAGGCCATGATCTTAACGTGGTCGCAGCCCCGGCGCAGCTCCTCGCGGGCGGCGCGGCGGACCTCCGGAACCCCGTTCACCACCATGCCCAGCGATGGGTGCTGGTAGCCGACATCGGCGAAGTTCTCGCCCGGCGAGCGCATGTCGCCGTGGCCGCCCGCCGGCGACAGGGCGTGGCCGCAGAAGAGCACGCGGGGGCCGGTGATGTGGCCCTCGTCGACCGCCTTGGCGATACCGAAGTCCGCGCCGCCACCGTCGCGCACGGTGGTGAAGCCGCGCATCAGCATCGCCTCCATGATCGGCGCCGTGCGGGCCATCACGTAGAACGGCGACATGCGGATGAGGGAGGGAAAGCTGGCCGTCACCGCGATGACGTGGACGTGCCCGTCGCACAGCCCCGGCATCAGGATCTTGCCCTTGAGGTCGACGGTCCGATCGGCGGTGGCGGTCGTGATGGGCGTGTCGGCCACCTCCGCGATGCGGCCGTCGCGGATCAGGACGTGCCCGTCCTTCAGCGCTCCGGCACGGGTGTCGAGGATCGACGCGTTGGAGAAGAGGGTGGTCGACATGGGACTATCCAGTCAGTTGAGCATGATGCTGGGCAGCCAGAGGCTGAGGCCCGGCAGGAGGATGATGAGGATCAGGGTGAGAATGTCCATGGCGACGAACCAGCCGACGCCTTTGAACACCTGCGGCAACGTCACGAGATTTCCGAGCGCGCCCTTGATCACGTAGACGTTGAGGCCGATCGGCGGCGTCACCAGGCCGATTTCGAGCAACTTGATGACGATGATGCCGAACCACACGAGGTCGAGCCCGGCACCCTTCACCAGCGGCAGGAGCAGCGGCAGGGTGAGGAGGAGGAGGCCGATGGAATCGATGAACATCCCGAGGACGATGTAGATCACCGACACGGCGAAGAGGATCCACCAGGAATCGGTCGAGACGCCGAGGATGAGGTCGGAGAACTCCTTCGGCACCCGGCTCATGGCGAGGAAGCGGGTGAAGAAGACCGAGCCGATGAGAATGATGAAGATGCCGGTGGTGGAGGCCGCCGCCTTGACGAGCGCGTCGCGGAAGGCGGTCCAGGTCAGCGAGCCGCGCAGCGCCGCGATGAGGCAGGCGACGACGGTGCCGATGGCGCCCGCCTCGGTGGGCGAGAAGTAGCCGAGGAAGATGCCGCCGAGCACCGACACGATGAGGACGGGTAGCGGCCACACGTCCTTCAGCGCGGCGAAGCGCTCGCCCCAGCTCGGGCGGATGTCGTCCTCGCCGGCGAGCGTCGGGGTGATCTTCACCCGCACGATGATCATCATCGCGTAGATCAGCGCCGAGATCAGGCCGGGGATGAAGCCCGCCATGAAGAGCTGGCCGACCGACACCTGCGCATAGACGCCGTAGAGGACGAGGAGGACGCTCGGCGGGATCAGCGAGCCGAGGGTGCCGGAGGCGGCGATGGTGCCGGTGGCGAGGCCCTTGTCATAGCCGCGCTTCAGCATCTCCGGCACGGCGATGCGCGACAGCGCCGCCGCCGTCGCCACCGACGAGCCCGACGCCGCCGCGAAGAAGGCGCAGGCCCCGACGCTCGACACCGCGAGCCCGCCCGGCAGGCGCCACAGGAACAGGCGGATCGCGTGGAAGAGGCCCTGCGTGAGGTTGGTCTCGGTGCAGATGTAGCCCATCAGGAGGAACATCGGCGCCGCGGTGAGCTCCCACTGGCCGACGAAGTCGAACGGCGTCGCCGAGATCATGCCCCAGGCGACGCGGGGGCTCGTCATCACCCCGATGCCGACGATCGAGACCGAGCCCAGCGCGATGCCGATGGGGACGCGGACCGCGACGAGCACCAGGGCGACGACGATGCCGGCGACGCCGATGTCGAAGTTGCTCATCGAAGCTCCAAGGGATCAGAGGGCACGGCGCTCGCCCACGGCCTTCATCAGGTTCGCGAGGGTGGCGAGGCAGGTGGCGCCGAAGGCGAGCGGCAACGCCCACCGCGCCGGCCAGATGTAGAACAGGAAGTTCGACATGATGGTCTCGGCCCGCACCGTCGACTTGTAGGCGTCGAGGCCCGATTGCCAGGCGAGGGCGCCAAAGAAGGCGAAGCCGATCACGCAGGCGAGGACGTAGAAGCCGAGCTGGACCGGCCCGGGCAGAAGCTGCACCAGAACGTCGACGCGGATGTTCTCGTGGTTGCGCTCCACGAAGGCGAGCGGCAGCAGCACCGCCACCACCATGTGGTAGTAGGACACCGTCTCCAGCGTCCCGACCACCTGTTGATGGAAGGCACGCGCGATGACGTCCGCCGTGATGTGCAGCGTCATGGCGACGAGCGCGATGCAGGCGACCGCGAGAAGCACGCGGTCGACCCACATCGAGAAGCGAACGAACCCGTTCATCGCGCGGCCCCGTGGATCAGTCGACGCCGTAGGTCGCCGGGTCGAGCTTGTCGTAGATCTCGGTCTCGATCAGCTCGGTGAGGGCGTCTTCGTCGTTGCGGTCGATGCCTTCGAGGAGGCCATTATACTTGTCGACGGTGGCGCGGAAGGAATCGATGACTTCCTTGCCGTTCTCGAGCCCGTACTTCTCTTCGGCGGTCGTGTAGATGTTGGCGAGGGACTTTTCCTGGAACGCCTTCACCGAGGCGACGAGATCCTCGCCCGGCTCATGGATGGTGTTGCCCTTGGCGGCGGCTTCGTCGAGCGCTTCGTTGGCGCGCTTGGTGTAGTTGATGCCGAGCTGTGCGATGGCGCGGGCCGTCGTCGTCATCAGGATCTTGCGCTGCTCGGGGGTGAGGCTCGCCCAGAAGTCCGGGTTGTAGCCCCAGGCGGGACCCGAATAGTACATGCCCGTCGACAGCGTGGTGGTGTGCGGCGCCACCTCCCAGATCGACCGCTCGATGAGGTCGGAGCCGGCGTTGGAGGCGCAGTCCAGCGTGCCGCGGTCGAGGCCGGAATACATTTCCGACGAGGGTACGTTGACGGGAATGCCGCCGACCTCTTCCACCCACTCCGACACGGTGGAGCCGGCGGTGCGGATGCGCTTGCCCTTGATTTCCTCGAGGTTCGTCACCGGCTCGCGGCAGAACAGGATGTAGGGGGGCGTCGAGTAGCCGCCGAGATAGACGACACCGGTGTCCTTCCACTCGGCGAGCTGGGTGGGGTTGTTCATGGACCAGTCGGTGACGGCGAGCAGCACCGGCAGCGCATCGGAATAGAAGAAGCCGAGCTCCTGCACGGCCATCGCGACCGGCATCTCCGACGGGGTGTAGACGGCCGGGTGGTGGCCCACCTGCACGACGTTGTCGCGGATGCCCTGCAGCGTGGCGCGCGGGGCGAGGAGCACGGTGCCGGTGTAGATGTCGGGCACGAGGTCGCCGCCGGAGGCCTTCTCCACGGCGGGGCCCCAGTCGACGTAGGTGTACTTCGAGAGCGGGTGCTCGGCGTTGTAGAACGAATTGGCGATGAATTCGGTCTGAGCGAAGGCTTGGGGCGCCGCGAGGGTGACGCCGGCGAGCGCGAGAGCGCTCCAGAGGGATCGTGTCATGGTGCTCGTCTCTCCGTCCTAGTGTTCTTGCGATCCGTGCCGCAAAAGGTGCCGTGGTTATGTCGTAAGCACCTTGAGATGTTTTGTCTAACGCTCGCCGCGACCCCACGCCGCGGTCGGCGGAGGGTCGATGGGGTCGACTCCAAGAAGAGCAAGGCCGGGGCCAACTGGGCGCCGGCTCGCCATTTTCACCCCGCCGCGGACCCCGCGGCCGCCGACCCACCGACGAGGTTTGCCCACAAAGGGTTATGCCTCGGTCGAATATCCCGCACGCGGCCCGCGAATTCTATCGATGACGGCGTGTATTTGGGCCGAGAACCGATTGTATTCGCCGCGACAGTGTCGGGCCGGGCGCGGCGGCGGGAATTATTTATTTGATTGTCCGGGGGCGGGGTCGCATCCTTTTGGGGAGGTCGAACGATACCAACGGATAGGGATCGATCATGTACGCCCGCAGAAGCGTCGAAAATCAGTGGATCGACCGGGCGATCGCCAGCGAGATCGCCCGACGCGGCTGAGCGGCGACAGTCCGTCGCCGACGCATCGGTCGCGCCCCGGCGGGGCGCCTTTCTCGGCATCGCCGGCACACTGTCGCCGGCAGCGAAGGCGACACCATGGACCCTCGACATTCCCTCTTCCCGCCCGCCGCCGAGCCCTCGGGGCTCGCGAGCCGGGCCGCGACGGCCGCCCTCTCCCGCGCTCTCGCCGCCCCCGTGCGGCTCGCGGTGTTCCGCCCCGAGGGGCCGGCCTTCCTTCTCGGCACCGACGCGACGCCGGCTCCCTCGCCGGCGCGCCTGTGCCTGCCCGTCGCGATGCCCCGGCTCGGCGAGGCGGGCGCCGGGCGCGATGCCGGTGAGCGCGATGCCGGTGAGCGCGATGACGGCGAGCGCGATGACGGCGAGCGCGATGGCGGCGGGGATGACGGCGGCGAGCGTGACGGCGAGCCCTGCCGCACCGTCGACGGCAAGCTCGTCGCCCGGGTGATCCGCGACCGGCGCGATCCGCACGCGGTCCTGCGCGGGCCCGCCGCCGTCCGCGAGCTCGTCGCCGACGGGATCATCGCCTGAGGCGCGCCCGACGCGACGGCGCCGGGGCGATCCCGCGCGTCCGACGCGCGGCGGTGGCGCGGCGGTGGCGCGGGGCTGTCGCGCCGCCGATATTCTCGGCGCCCGACGCCGTGGCGCGGCCGAGGCTCGCGGCGCGCTGCGACGCGGCACATCTTCGCGGCGCTTCGCGCCATGGCACCGCACACGGTCGCGGCATGCGCCGCTTTGGCCATCGCACACGAGCGCGTCGCGCGGCGTCGTCGTGGCGCTCGTATCCGCGCCGCACGGCTCTGTGGTCGCTGCACACATTCGGGCTGCGCAGCATTGCGGCCGCCGCACAGGTTTCCGCCTCGTGCCATCGTGGCGCCGCCCAGGTTCGGGCTGCGCAGCATTGTGGCCGCCGCACAGGTGCGGGCTGCGCATTATTGCGGCCGCCGCACAGGTTTCCGCCTCGTGCCATCGTGGCGCCGCACAGGTTCGGGCTGCGCAGCATTGTGGCCGCCGCACAGGTTCGGGCTGCGCATTATTGCGGCCGCCGCACAGGTTTCCGCCTCGTGCCATCGTGGCGCCGCACAGGTTCGGGCTGCGCAGCATTGTGGCCGCCGCACAGGTTCGGGCTGCGCATCATTGCGGCCGCCGCACAGGTTTCCGCCTCGTGCCATCGTGGCGCCGCACATGCTCTCGCCGCGCCGCGGTGTGGCGCCGCACAGGTTCGCGCCGCGCGGGCGCTCTGGCGCCGCCGCACGGGTTCGCGCCGCGCGGCGCTGTCGCGCTGCACGGGTGGGAAAGGCGGGACGCAGGGCGGCCCTTGAGAGATTAGAAACGAGCCGCTCTGCGTCCCGTCCTTTCGGCTTTTCGCGGGCGGCGGACCCATCCCCACCGGAACCCCGGTGACCGGCGGCATAGACCTCGGGGTCGACCCTGGCTGTCGCCCGTCCGCGGTGCTCGCCGACGGAAGGTGGGCGCGTCTACTGCCGGCTCCGCCCGGTCCACCGCGTCGGGATCGGGGTCCGTTAGTCCCATCCCCCGGGTGCGGCTGCCGAGCCCTCGATGTCGTGTCGGACGGTCCGGCACGCCTCCCCGCCATCGAGCAGCCCCCGGAAGATGGCACGGGGTATGGGGGGCGGGGATAAGAAATTTGGGGTAGAGTAGCTTGTCGGGTGCGGGGTTCTGGGGATTGGCTCGGAATTCGATGTGTGGGTGCTCAATCTGGCGTCTCGCGGAATCGACCGATTTCGATAGGCGAGAGCGGCCAAACTTGACATTCTTGACTAGCAACTTGCCGCGAACGACGGCTCCGAGCTTATCCTGGGCGTTCGCACGCCGTGCAGCATTGGTGGAGAACGGCGGAAACTGGGCTTTCACTGCAAGCGCACGAGGTATAGCGGTCCAGTAGTAAAGCCGCCATTCACTACGCTTGCGCAACGCTCGCGAAAATCCATAGGTTGAGTTCTGTTATGTCGCCCGTCAACTTCAAGATGCCGCCCGATCACGCGCCACCAACTTTCCCGTATATCCCAACAGGCCGACGCGTAAATAGTGTTTTGAACTGGGAAAGGTCAACCTTTGGACTACAGCAAATACTCTAAAGTTGTGTTCCTGGACGCAAACGTTGTCCTGGAGGGGAGGAAACTTGGCGATCAGCCATGGCGAGAGATTGTTGCTTCAGGGAAAATTTTGCTGCTTTTTGTACCCCAAGTCCTAAAAGAGATTGATAACAAAAAGCGGGATGGTCGACTTGCAAAGCATGCACGGGACTTCAATAGATTAATCGCGCCCGCCGCAGAAACAGGTGACGTTGTTCGATTGGTTAACGGTTCGCCTTTAGTCGACCTGTCACTGGCAGTGACGAACCGCATCGACTGGGACAAGCTTTATGACCTTGATCCCGAGGAACCAGACGCTCGCGTTATCGCACAGGTGCTCAACGAAAAATACACTAATTTTGATGATAGATTGTTTGTAAGTCAGGATATTAACCCCATTGGGATGGCAACTCGCCATGACTTGAACGTGAAGAGATTGCCGGAAAGTTGGTTGCGAGCGGCTGAACCGAGCCCAGATCAACGGAAGATCAACAAGCTCGAGGAGAAGGTTCGGAAGCTGCAGGCCACCGAGCCAGACCTTCAAGTACTGGTACAATTTTTAAGTGAGGAACCATTCAAGCATATTGTATCTTCCGATCTAACTCAAGAACAGAAACATGAATTAAAAGATTCCATAATCGCTAAAAATCCAATAATTTTGCAGAGACAAAAAAGTGCATTCGACTATACTTTTACGCCTGACCCTGACTACAAAAAAAAATATCAGATATGGCAGAATTTAGCAATTCCACACTTCGTCGAATCTCTTATAAATGACATCAATCGCATGTACGCGCAGATGCCAATAGCACTTGAACTCCGCAATGACGGAGCGGTTCAAGCCGAAAACTTAGTTATTCATGTAAACATTGTAAATGGTACGATCTCAGATCGTTGGAACATTGTCCCAAGATACCCTGCCGCCCCGAAACCAGTTGTAGATCGATTTTTCGACGTATTCGATAAATACAATTTAGGTAACGTTATCCCGCAGAACATTGGGCGTCATGAAATGCATTTCGACAAGAATGCCGATGGTGGCGATTCATTTGTGGTTAATTGTCAAGATTTCAGACACGGTCGAAGCTGGGTTTTTAATGCAATCTTAACCGCTGACCCAACAACGACCGACGATGTCGTTCTGATTGTAGATGTCACGGCCTCCAACATGAGGGGAAACAAACAAAAGGTTTTCAAGCTTTCTCACGTTATCGACCCCAAGGAACTGTCATCGATCTACAACATCAGAAGCTTAGAGTTTATAGCTAATCGGCCAATGGAAGAGGAGTTAAAACAGTGGATCAAAGATCGTAACTTCTCCCAGTTCAATTTTTTTAAGTATGATGATGAGGATTGAGCGAGTCTGAGAACTCGCTGTCGCGGCAAATGGCTGATATGTGGGCTGCGCGCGCAGCAACTGATTACCGTGGCGGATGTCGCGTATGGGCCGATCTTCCCAGTTGCCGGTGGGTCAATGAGCGTCTGTCTTATGAGCAACGTTGGCATTGTTGTAGAGGGCTGGGACGGCTGCTGTCCGCTCCCCCCTATTTTGATACCCTCTTACAAACGAATGTTTCTGAGAACATGTGCCAGTGCACCTGTTGGCGCCTAGGCCATGGGTGTGACCTTTCTCAAATTCGTCTCCCGAAACAGCCTCTCTCGAAATTGGGTGTCGTCAACGAATCGAGAGCCGAGCTGGGCGAGCGGCGGAAAGCCCCTCGCCCACACCCCCTCCCCACCCAACCCGCACAAAAAAAACCCGGCCGGGGCTTGGCCCGGCCGGGGTGCGTTGCGGTTGCGCTGGGGGCTGTGACTACGCCGCGTTTTCCGGCTTCAGCTCTTCGCCGGTGTCCTGGTTCACCACCTTCATCGACAAGCGGACCTTGCCGCGCTCGTCGAAGCCCATCAGCTTGACCCAGACCTTCTGGCCCTCCTTGACGACGTCGGAGGACTTCTCGGGGCGGCCCTGCGTCATCTGCGAGATGTGCACGAGACCGTCCTTCGGACCGAAGAAGTTCACGAAGGCGCCGAAGTCCACGACCTTCACGACCGTGCCTTCGTAGATCTCGCCCACTTCCGGCTCGGCGGTGATGCCCTTGATCCAGTTCAGCGCGGCCTTGATGGCCTTGCCGTCGGCGGAGGCCACCTTCACGGTGCCGTCGTCCTGGATGTCGATCTTGGCGCCGGTCTTTTCCACGATCTCGCGGATGACCTTGCCGCCCGAGCCGATGACGTCGCGGATCTTATCGACCGGAATGTTGATCACCTCGATGCGCGGGGCGTACTCGCCGAGCTCGGCGCGGGCCGAGGTGAGCGCCTTCGCCATCTCGCCGAGGATGTGCATGCGCCCGTCCTTGGCCTGGCCGAGGGCGACCTGCATGATCTCTTCGGTGATGCCGTCGATCTTGATGTCCATCTGGAGCGAGGTCACGCCGTTCGCGGAGCCCGCCACCTTGAAGTCCATGTCGCCGAGGTGGTCTTCGTCGCCGAGGATGTCGGAGAGGACCGCGAACCGGTCGCCTTCCTTGATGAGACCCATGGCGATGCCCGCGACCGGAGCCGACAGCGGCACACCCGCATCCATCAGCGCCAGCGACGAGCCGCAGACGGTCGCCATCGAGGAGGAGCCGTTGGACTCGGTGATCTCGGAGACCACGCGCACGGTGTAGGGGAAGTCGTGATGGGCCGGCATCATCGGGTGCACGGCGCGCCAGGCGAGCTTGCCGTGGCCGATCTCGCGGCGGCCGGGGGAACCCATGCGGCCGGTCTCGCCCACCGAGTAGGGCGGGAAGTTGTAGTGCAGCATGAACTGCTGCTTGATCGTGCCTTCGAGGAGGTCGACGAACTGCTCGTCGTCGCCCGTGCCGAGCGTCGCGACCACGAGGGCCTGCGTCTCGCCGCGAGTGAAGAGGGCCGAGCCGTGGGCGCGCGGCAGGATGCCGACCTCGGCCTCGATCGGGCGGACGGTGACGAGGTCACGGCCGTCGATGCGGGTCTTGTCGTCGAGGATCTGGTTGCGGACGATGTCGGCCTCGGCCTTCTTGAAGAGGCCGCCGATGTCCTGCTTGGTGGGGCCGGCTTCGCCGTCGGTGGTGACGAGGGCTTCCACCACCTTCGCCTTCACCGCGTCGATGGCGGCGCGGCGCTCGGCCTTCGCCGGGATCGCGTAGGCGGCCTTGAGGTCGGCGGCGACGATGTCCTTCACCTTGCCGTAGAGCTCGGCGGTGTCGGGCACGGTGTGCGGGCGGGGCTCCTTAGCGGCCTTCTCGGCGAGGCGGATGATCGCGTCGATCACCGGCTGGAAGCCCTTGTGGCCGAACATCACGGCGCCGAGCATCACCTCTTCGGAGAGCTCCTTGGCTTCCGATTCCACCATCAGGACGGCGTCACCCGTGCCGGCGACGACGAGGTCGAGCGCGGTGTCTTCCATCTGGTCGAGGGTGGGGTTGAGGACGTACTCGCCGTCGATGTAGCCGACGCGGGCGCCACCGATCGGGCCCATGAACGGCACGCCCGAGAGGGTGAGCGCGGCCGAGGCGCCGATCATCGCGACGATGTCGGGCTGGGTTTCGAGGTCGTGGGCGAGCGTCGTGATGATGACCTGGGTGTCGTTCTTGTAGCCCTCGGCGAAGAGCGGGCGGATCGGACGGTCGATCAGGCGCGAGGTGAGGACCTCGAGCTCGGACGGACGGCCTTCGCGCTTGAAGAAGCCGCCGGGGATCTTGCCGGCCGCGAACGCCTTTTCCTGGTAGTTCACGGTGAGGGGGAAGAAGTCGAAGCCGGGCTTGGGCTCCTTCTCGGACACCACGGTGGCGAGCACGGTGGTCTCGCCGTAGGTGACCATGACCGAACCGTCGGCCTGACGGGCGACCTTGCCGGTCTCGATGGTGAGGGTACGGCCGCCCCACTCCAACGTCTCTTTTTGAATATCGAACATGACGTGCCTTTCTTGCGTGTCATCGTTCCGGCACGCGGGCGGGCAAGACGACGGGCCCCTGCCCGTCCCTTCGGGGAACGGACAGCGGCCGGCAATCCTGCCCCACGCCGGGGGCCGGTGGCCTTCGTGGCCGGGGGGGCCTTGCACGGCCCTTCGGAGCGGGGCGGATGCTCCGTCGTGGGAGCCGTCCGCCCGCGCGCTATCTGGGCGCCGGCGCCCTCACCGCACCTGAAGCGAGGGAGGGCGACGCCCGGTGGTGGGCGCCCTCCCCCGCTTCAGGTGCGGCGGGGGCGCCGTCGATGGTGCGGCCAGGCATGGGGTCCATGCGGCGCGCCGTCGTGAAAGAGGCCGCGGTGCGGCCTCCCGAAGATCCGCCTTAGCGGCGCAGGCCGAGGCGCTGAATCAGGCTCTGGTAGCGCTCGACGTCCTTGCCCTTGACGTAGTCGAGCAGGTGGCGGCGCTGGCTGACGAGGCGCAGCAGACCACGGCGCGAGTGGTTGTCCTTCGCGTGGGTCTTGAAGTGCTCGGTCAGGTTGACGATGCGCTCGGTGAGGATCGCGACCTGGACCTCGGGGGACCCGGTGTCGCCTTCCTTGGTGGCGTATTCCTTGATGAGCTCCTGGCGACGCTCGGTAGTGATCGACATCATGCTCTCCTTCGTGGTTCGAGAAACGCGACGGGCCGGGATGTCGGCCAGCCCGCGCGGGACGCTTTGCGGCGATCGCCTTCGAGAAGGCGGGATGCCCGAGTGCCGCAGAGGCGGAACGCCGGGATGCAGCAAAGGCGGAACGCATATAAGCGAGAACGCCGCCGCGGCCAAGCCGCGCCGGGGTCCCGCATCAGCGATCGGGTCGAATAGCGACGCGCCACATGTGCGGCGCGCCCCGCTCTAATGACAGATGAGGTCGCGCGTGTACACCCATCCATAATATTGGTTGTGGCGCGGCGGCTTGATGCGGATCCACAGATCGGCGCGGGCGCTGAAGGGCACGTCGATCACCTCGACCTCCATGCCGGCGGGCAGGATCCCGTTCACCGTGCTGGCCGGGGCGAGATAGATCTCGATGGGCCGGCCGGTGAGGCAGACCGACGGGCTCGCCGGCTGCGGCAGGATCACGATGGGCCCGCGCGGCAGATCCGCCGCCAGCGCAGGGCCGGCGAGGATCATCGCGAGGAGGACGAGGAGGTGGCGCATCAGTTGGGTCCGGTGTCTGGGCTCGCCGGCTGGGCGTCGGGGATAGGCGCCGAATCTATGTGCGTGGAATCCATGGGCGTGGATTCCATGGGCATAGAATTCGCCGGCGCTGGACCGACGGGCACCGTGAGCCGGCGGCGGGGGTTGCGGAACACCCGGACAGGATAGAGCTCGCCGGCTTGCGCGGAGCAGAGGGCGACGAGATCGCCGCCCAGCATGGCCCGGATGTCGCCGCTCGGCACAAGCCTCGGGTCAGCGAGATCGCCGGGGCGCAGCAGCGTGCTCTGGCCGCGGCGCAGGCGGCCGGCGGCGTTGCGGTCGATCTCGATGGCCGGCAGGTCGAGGAGCGCGTCGGAGGGGCGGCGCAGCACGCGGTCGACGGCGGCCTGCGGATCGTCCGCCGCGAGGGCGCGCAGATCCTCCAGCGTGATCATGTCGGCCGCGCCGAACGGGCCGACGCGGGTGCGCCGCAGCGCCGAGACGTGACCGCGCGTGCCGAGCGCCTCGCCGAGATCGCGGGCGATGGAGCGCACGTAGGTGCCCTTGCCGCAGTCCGCTTCGAGGGTGACGCTGTCGGCCGCCGGCTCGCCGACGATCTCGAGGCGCGTGATGGTGACGATGCGCGGCTTCAGCTCCACCACCTCGCCCTCGCGGGCGAGATCGTAGGCGCGCTGACCGTCGATCTTGATCGCCGAGTAGCGCGGCGGCACCTGGCTCACCTCGCCGATGAAGGCGCCGAGGGCGGCCTCGATGGCCTCGCGCGTCGGGCGCACGTCGGAGGTGGCGATCACCGTGCCGTCGGAATCGTCGGTGTCGGTGGCCGCGCCCCAGGTGACGGTGAAGCGGTAGGTCTTCGCCCCGTCGACGACGAAGGGGACCGTCTTCGTCGCCTCGCCGAGCGCCAGCGGCAGAAGGCCGGAGGCGAGCGGGTCGAGGGTGCCGGCATGGCCCGCCTTCTGCGGCAGGAAGAGCCGCTTCACCGCGGCGAGCGCCTGGGTGGAGGTGAGGCCGATCGGCTTGTCGAGGATGATCCAGCCGTCGAGCGCGTTCTTGGGCTTGCCGCGGCGCGGGCCCTTGCCGCGGGCGCGGCCGGGGATGGGGCCGCGCGGCGGCCGCGCGTCGGTCGCGACGTCGGTGAGGTCGAAGGTCCTAACCATGGTTCGCCTCCCCGTCTTCATCGTTGGCGAGGTCGTCTTTGGCGAGGTCGTCGGCGACCTTCGGCTCGGCGAGCATCGTGCGCATCTTGTCGTCGTCGTCGAAACGGGTGTCGAGGCGGAATCTCAATTCAGGCATGTACTTCAGTTGGCGGATCTGTTTGGAGAGCTCGCCACGCAGATGACGCGCGGAACGGGCGAGCGCCTTGACGGTGCGCTCCCCGTCCTCGCCGCCGAGCGGCATGACGTAGACGGTGGCGATCTTGAGGTCGGCCGACATGCGGACCTCGGGGATCGTGATCGGGCGGCGATCGAGCTCGGGATCATAGGTGCCGCCGCGCATCAGAATATCCGACAGCGCGTGGCGCACGAGCTCGCCGACGCGGAGTTGGCGTTGGGATAGCATTTGGGTCTCTCGCTTCGCCGGGATCGGACCGGCTGTTCTCTTCACTTGTCTCGCAGCGCGGGGCTGCGTCCTCACCTTCGAGCGCACCCGTCGGAGTGGTCCGGCGGGTACGCTCTCGTTCGTTCGATCCCGCCCGCGGACGGGCCGCGAACGGGGTGTTCAGGAGCGGTTGCGCGCCTCGAGCATGCGAATGATCAGCTCGTGTTGCGCTTCGATCCGCTTCATCCTCTCCTCAAGGTCGACGATCCGCGGATGATCGGCCGCCTGGACCGAAATCAGCCGATCGAGAGTCCGCTCGAATGTGAGGATGTTGCGGGCGAACCGAAGGATCCGGCGGCGCAGCGCCGCCCAATCATCGTTCGGCTCGCTGCGTCCGGGTTCCTCCGTTATCGCCGAGGGGCTAGTGCCCCGCGACTTTGTCGGGAAGCCGGTCCGCTTCGAGCGTGGCCAGGATCCGGCCCCATCGCTGGTGATGGGTCTCGACCGAGGCCGAGATCCGGTCCATGGCGTCGAGAAGCTCGTCATCCTCGCGCAAGGCTCGGAGAAAAGCTTCGTCGACCAACGGGCTCGGGGGATCGCCGGCGGCATTGGCCGGTTCCTCCCACAGGCGCCCTGTCCGCCCGATCAGGGAACGAACAAGGGCAAGGGCCTCGGCGCTCTCCCGCTGGAAAGCACTGAGCCGCGTCTCAAGCGACTGGAGGTTCGAAAGCTCCTCGTTCGCCCTGACACTCATCTCTCAAACCCTCGCCCCGTGTTCCGATCCCCGTGTCGCGAGCGTCGCGCTCGGAGCGCCCCGACGGGGGGCATCCTCCCACTATAGGAAGGGCTCCCCCCTCCTACAATGCTCAGGCGAGGGTGCGCTCCACCTCCTCGACGCGGAAGCACTCGATGACGTCGCCTTCGCGAATGTCCTCGTACTTCTCGAAGGCCATGCCGCATTCCTGACCGGACTGCACGTCCTTCACCTCGTCCTTGAAGCGCTTGAGCGTCTTCAGGGTGCCTTCGTGGATCACGACGTTGTCGCGCAGGAGGCGGACGCCGGCACCGCGCTCCACGATGCCTTCCGTCACCCGGCAGCCGGCGACCTTGCCGACCTTGGTGATGTTGAAGACCTGGAGGATCTCGGCGTAGCCGATGAACGTCTCGCGGCGCTCCGGCTTCAGCATGCCGGACATCGCAGCCTTCACGTCGTCGATCAGGTTGTAGATGATCGAGTAGTAGCGGATCTCGACGCCGGCGCGCTCGGCCGCCTCGCGCGCCTGCTTGTTGGCGCGGACGTTGAAGCCGATGATCACGCCGCCGGTGGCCGCCGCGAGGGTCACATCCGACTCGGTGATGGCGCCGACGCCCTGGTGCAGGATGCGGGCGGCCACCTCGTCGGTGTTGAGCTTTTCGAGCGCGCCGACGATCGCTTCCACCGAGCCCTGCACGTCGCCCTTGAGGACGATCGGGAACTCGGAGACGCCCTGCTGCTGCAGGTTCGACATCATCTGCTCGAGGCTCATCGCCGTGGACGGCGCGGCCGACGTCTCGCGCTTCAGACGGTCGCGATACTCGGAGATCTCGCGGGCGCGGCCCTCGCTCTCGACGACCACGAACTGGTCGCCCGCCTCCGGCGTGCCGTTGAGGCCGAGGACCTCGACCGGCATCGACGGACCCGCGTCCTTCACCCGCTCGCCCTGATCGGTGATCAGCGCGCGGACCTTGCCCCACTCGGTGCCGGCGATGATGATGTCGCCGACATTGAGGGTGCCCTGCTGGACGAGGACGGTCGCCACCGCGCCGCGGCCCTTGTCGAGCTGCGCCTCGATGACCGTGCCCTGAGCCTCGCGGTCGGGGTTCGCCTTGAGCTCCAGGAACTCGGCCTGCAGCAGACAGGCTTCGAGCAGCTTGTCGAGGTTGGTGCCCTTGAGGGCCGACACCTCGACGTCCTGCACGTCGCCCGACAGCGACTCCACCACCACGTCGTACTGGAGGAGGTCGGTGCGCACGCGGTTGGGGTCGGCGCCCGGCTTGTCGATCTTGTTGATGGCGACGATCATCGGCACGCCCGCCGCCTTGGCGTGGCTGATCGCCTCCGCCGTTTGCGGCATGACGCCGTCGTCGGCCGCCACCACCAGGATGACGATGTCGGTCGCCTTGGCGCCGCGGGCGCGCATCTGGGTGAACGCGGCGTGGCCCGGCGTGTCGAGGAAGGTGATCTTCTCGCCGTTCAGCTCGACCTGATAGGCGCCGATGTGCTGGGTGATGCCGCCCGCCTCGCCGGACACGACGTTGGCGTGGCGGATCGCGTCGAGCAGGCTCGTCTTGCCGTGGTCGACGTGGCCCATGATGGTGACCACCGGCGGCCGCGGCACGGCGTGCTCGAGGTCCATGTCGCGCTCGTCGAACAGGCCGGTTTCGACGTCGGCCTCGGAGACGCGCTTCACCGTGTGGCCGAACTCGGTCACCACCAGCTCCGCCGTGTCGGCGTCGATGATGTCGGTGATCTTGTGCATCTGCCCCTGCTTCATCAGGAGCTTGATCACGTCCACACCCCGCTCGGACATGCGCGAGGCAAGGTCCTGGATCGAGATGGCGTCGGGGATCGTCACTTCACGCATAACTTTTTCGCGCGGGCCGGACCGGGTGCCGCGCTTTTCCTTTTCGCGACGGCGGCGCAGAGCCGCGAGGGAGCGGCCACGCTCGGAATCGTCCTCGAGCGCCGTCGTAATGGTCAGCTTGGTGCGCCGGCGGTCGTCGCCCTTGGTGGCCGTCTTGGTCGGCGTCGCGCGGGCCTTCTTGGCCTTGGCCGACGCCGCCTCGTCCTCCTCGAGCTCCTTCGCCGTCTTGCGCCGGGCGGGCGTCGCCGCCCGCGAGCCGCGCGCCTCGCCCTCGGCCGGGGCGGCCGACGCATCGGCCGCCTGGTTGGCCTCGGCGGTGGCCGCGGCCGCGGCTTCCGCCTCGCGCTTGGCGGCGAGCGCCTCCTCGGCCTTGCGGCGGGCCTCCTCACGCTCGCGGCGGAGCTCCGCCTCGGCGAGCTCGCGCTTGGCCTGCTCGATGGCCTCGCGCTCGCGAACCTGCTCTTCCTCGGCGCGGCGGCGCTGCTCGCCTTCCTGCGAGCGGGCCATGGCGAGGGCGCGGGCACGCGCCTCCTGCTCGGCCTTCGACAGGGTGCGATGGACCTGACCGCCGCCGGGGCGACGCTGCTGCTGCTGACCGCGGTCGCCACCCGAGCGCTCGGACGAGCGGCCGCCCTGATGGCGGTCGCGGTCGCCGCCGCGCTCGTGACCACGGTTGCGATCCCGGTCCCGATCCCGACCGTCGCGGGCTTCGCGATTGTCGCGCTCGGGGGTGCCGGAGCGTGCCTGCTGGCCGCCGCGGGGTCCCGGGGACGAGGCGAGCGAGGAGCGGCGACGCTGGCCGGAGTCGGGGGCCGGCGCCGACGGCGCCTTCACCTCGGCGCGGCCGATGATGCGCGGGCGGCGCGGCATGTTGAGGGCCTGCGCGGCGAGCTCCTCGGCGCTCAGCGGCGCCTCCTTGCCGGACGGGGCGGCCGCGGGCGACGCCGAAGGCTCGGCGGCGGGGGCCTGGCCGTGAACCGGGGCCTCGCTGCGCGGAGCCTCGACGGGGCTCGCCTCGGCCTGCGCCGGCGTGGCGGCGGCGGGCGTCGCGGGCTGCGCCGGTGCGGACGCGGACTGCGGCGACGAGGGTTGCTGCGGCGCGGGCTTGCGCGCCTCGGGAGCGGCGGGTGCCGCCTGCGTCGGCGCAGGCGTCCCTTCGCTGCCGGGCACCATCACGCGCCGCTTCTTCTTCTCCACAACCACCGACTTGGTCCGGCCATGGGAGAAGCTCTGGCGCACCGTCCCTTTCTCCACGCCGCCGCGTCGCAAGGAGAGAGTCTTCTTGCGGCCGCCAACCTGTTCGCCGGTGTCGTTCGTTTCGCTCATACTGCCAATGGTCCTGCGAACGTGTGTTCGTCGGGCTGATGTTCGCGATGGGGTACGGAGCGGGTCCCGCCATTTCTGTAGGCGTGCAAGCGCTCAGTATCCGTCAAGAAGAGTTCGCTAAGTCGACCGGGAGCGAGTGCGGCAAAAACCACACGCTCGCGCCCCAAGGTGCTCTCCAGCTCAATGGAAGAAAACCCGTCGACCACGTTCCGCTTGTTATGGAGATCGCAAGCCTTTTTGGCAAGCGTCTCTAGCTTCTGTCGACTGTCTGCCGCCGCATCGGCGGCGACGATGAGGCCGACGGTGCGAGCCTCGGAGAGAACGGCCCGCACCTTTTCGAAGCCGGCCGTGACCAGGCCGGCCTTGTGGGCCATGGCGAGACGCTCAAGCGCGGCGCGGCGCAACAGCCGCTCCACCTCGTCGGCGAGCCCGTCGGACGCCGCAACCTGCGCCTTGAAGCCGCGGGCGAAGGCCCGCTTCGTCACGGCCGACGCAACACTGTCATGCGTGGCGTCGATCCAGACGCCACGCCCCGGCAGACGCCGCCGGATATCGGGTACGACCGAGCCGTCGGGCGCGAGGACGAAGCGGATCATCGTCTCCGGCGGCCCGCTCCGACGGGTCAGCGCGCAGGTGCGCGTGGGGGGCTTCTCGCGGCGTCGTGTCAGCTCAGGCGCTCCAGATTGGGGTCTTCGTCGGCCTCGCCTTCGTCGTCGTCCGCCGCTTCGGCGTCCCCGCCGCCGGCAAGGTCCGCCTCGGTGATCCAGCCGGCGGCGACGCGGGCCGCCATGATCATCTCTTCGGCATCGGTCCGGGACACGCCGAACTCGGCGAGCGGCCCGGTATGCCGCACGGTCTCGGTGCCGCGCTTCTCGACCCAGCCCACCAGATCGTCGGGGACGGAGCCGGCGAAATCTTCCAGATTCATCACGTCGTCCTTGCCGAGCGCCACCATCATCGCGGTGGTGAGGCCGGGGACCTCGCGCAGGTCGTCGTCGACGCCGAGCTCGCGCCGGGCCTCGTCGGCCTGCCGCTCCATCTCTTCGAGATGCTCGCGGGCGCGGGCCTGGATCTCCTCGGCGGTCTCCTCGTCGAAGCCCTCGATGGAGGCGATCTCGTCGAGATCGACGTAGGCGACCTCCTCCATGGAGGTGAAGCCTTCCGAGGCGAGGAGCTGGCCGACCACCTCGTCGACGTTGAGGCCGTCGACGAAGAGCTGGGTGCGCTCCTGGAACTCCTTCTGGCGGCGCTCCGATTCCTCGGCCTCGGTCAGGATGTCGATGTCCCAGCCGGTGAGCTGGGAGGCGAGGCGCACGTTCTGGCCGCGCCGGCCGATGGCGAGCGAGAGCTGGTCGTCGGGCACCACCACCTCGATGCGCTCCGAATCCTCGTCGAGCACCACCTTGGCGACCTCGGCCGGCTGCAGCGCGTTGACGATGAAGGTGGCGGCGTCGGGCGACCAGGGGATGATGTCGATCTTCTCGCCCTGGAGCTCCTGCACCACCGCCTGCACACGGCTGCCGCGCATGCCGACGCAGGCGCCGACGGGATCGATGGAGGAATCGTTGGAGATGACGGCGATCTTGGCCCGGCTGCCCGGGTCGCGGGCGACCGACTTCACCTCGATGACGCCGTCGTAGATCTCCGGCACTTCCTGGCGGAACAGCATCGCCGTGAACTGCGGATGGGTGCGCGACAGGAAGATCTGCGGCCCGCGCGGCTCGCGCCGCACGTCGGCGATGTAGGCGCGGATGCGGTCGCCGGGGCGGAACACCTCGCGCGGGATCAGCTGGTCGCGGCGGCAGATCGCCTCGCCGCGGCCGAGATCGACGATGACGTTGCCGTACTCGACGCGCTTGACGATGCCGTTGATGACCTCGCCGACGCGGTCGCGATATTCCTCGTACTGGCGGTCGCGCTCGGCCTCGCGGACCTTCTGCACGATCACCTGCTTGGCCGACTGGGTGGCGACGCGGCCGAACTCGATGGGCGGCAGCGGATCGGCGATGAAATCGCCGACGCGGGCATCGGGGTTCTTCGCCAGCGCATCGGCGAGAGCGATCTGGGTCGCCGGGCTCTCCACCTCGTCGACCACGAGCATCAGGCGCTGAAGCCGCGTCTCGCCGCTCTTGGGATTGATCTCGGCGCGGATCTCGGTCTCCTGACCGTAGCGGGCGCGGGCGGCCTTCTGGATGGCGTCTTCCATCGCCTCGATGACGATGGCCCGATCGATCTGCTTCTCACGCGCCACCGCATCGGCGATCTGCAACAATTCCAGCTTGTTTGCGCTGACTGCCATGGTTGTTCCTGTCACGCGGGGCGCGGCCCCAGATCTCTGCCGAGGGGCGGTGCCCCAAAATCACTCGAGGGCGGTGCCCCAAAAATCACTCGAGGGCGGTGCCCCAGCTCGCTCCGTCGGCGGGGGCGTCCCCTGCCGGCTGAACCGTCCGCGAACGAGGCCGCCGCGAACAGCATCATTGTGTCACGGGTCGCCGGACGACCCCACCGCCGCGCCGACGCGCGGGCGGCAAATCAGTTCATCGCCGCCGCCTTCTTGCCGGCCTTCAACGACTGCTCCACGAGCGCATCGGTGAGGACGAGGCGGGCGTCGGAAATTTCGCCAAGCGGCAGCCACACCTTCTCCCCGCCGAGATCGGCGAGGCGGACGCCGACGGTCTCCCCGTCGACGCCGAGCAGGATGCCGCGGTAGCGGCGCCGCCCGTCGATCGGCACGGCGGTCTCGAGCTTCGCCTCGTGGCCGGACCAGCGCGCGAAATCCTCGACGCGGACGAGCGGCCGGTCGATGCCGGGCGAGGAGACCTCCAGATGGTAGGCCTTGCCGATCGGATCGTCGACGTCGAGCGCCGGCGAGATGGCATGGCTGATCGCCTCGCAATCCTCGATGGTGAGGGTGCCGTCGGCCCGCTCCGCCATCACCTGCACGGTGCAGCCGTTCTGGCCCGTGACGCGCACGCGCACCAGGCGGAAGCCGAGCGCGTCGAGGCTCGGCGCCACGATGCGCGCCACGCGGGCGTCGAGCCCTGTCTCGGTGATCAGCCGGTCGTCCTGCACGTCGCGGACCTCATGTCGTCGGCGCGGCCGGCGGGCCGGCACGCGTCAGTCTCGGAGCGGGAGGCACAAATGCCGGTTGGGCCGGCCCCTCCGCGGAGCCAACCCGGCATGCCATCCAACAAACCTCGGTATGAGGTTCTAGATAACGCGGGGCGACGGTTCACGCAAGGGGCCGTCGCCACCCTGAGCCCTCTCCCTGAACCTCCCCGCGCGTCCGTGCGCGCACGTGGCCGCGCGCACGCGACAGACCACGCGTCAGACGGCGATGTCGCCCTGCTGGGGCTGCGCGTAGGGGGCGAACGCGGTCACGACGTGCTCGTAGACGGGGCGCTTGAAGGGCACCACCACCTCCGGCGTCGTGTAGAGATCCTCCCACTTCCAGCGGCAGAACTCCATCTGATGGCCGTCGGGCGGCTCGGTGACGTTGATCTCCTTCTCCGAGCCGTCGAAGCGGAAGGCGAACCAGCGCTGCGCCTGCCCGCGATAGCGGCCGCGCCACACGGCGAGATCCTTCGGCAGATCGTAATGGAGCCAGCCCTCCACCTCGCCGAGGAAGGAGACGGAGCGGATGCTCGTCTCCTCGTAGAGCTCGCGATGGGCGGCATCGAGGGCCTTCTCGCCGTCGTCGATCCCGCCTTGCGGCATCTGCCAGGAGAATTTGGGGACGACGCCGCGGGACGCCCGCTTGCCGAGGAAGACGCGACCGTCGGGCCCGAAGAGGGCGATGCCGACGCACGGACGATAGCCCTTGCCGGGCTTCTTGCGCAGCACGTCCATCACAGTGCCGGCGTCGCGAGGGCGCGCCCCACGGCGGCCTCCACCTCGGGCGCCCGGGGCGACACGAACGAGGGGAAGGCGGCGACGAAGCGCCCGTCCCGACCGATCAGGATCTTGTGGAAGTTCCACGCGGGCACGGCCGCGCGCCCGCCGGCCTGCCGCGCCCACTGAAACAGCGGGTGGGCCGCTTTGCCGGTAACCTTGGCCTTCTGAAGCATAGGAAAGGACACCCTGTAGGTGGAGGTGCAGAACTGGGCGATCTCGGCGTTGCTGCCGGGCTCCTGGCCGCCGAAATCGTTGGACGGCACGCCGAGGACCACGAGGCCGGCACGGCCTTCCTCGCGCCACAGCGCCTCGAGCCCATCATATTGGGGCGTGAAGGCGCAGCGCGAGGCGGTGTTGACGAGGAGCACGACGCGGCCGGCGAACCGGCCGCCGTCGACGGGCTCGCCGTGAATATCGGTGAGGCGAAGGCTCTGCCACGCCAGCGGGGCGACGGTGTCGGCGTGCCCGCGGGCGGTGAGCGAGGCGACCAGGGCGAGGGCGAGCCCGGCGGCGGCGGCGATCCCGGTGCCACCGGTGGCGATGCCCCTCCTGCCGGCGGTGAGCGCCCGCCTCATCGCCCGCCCGAGGGGCGTGTGGCAGAGCGGATCGGGGGACGATGCGGACGGCGAGCGACCGCCGCCCGACGCAGCTCGACATGGATCATGAAAGCCTCATCGCACCGGGACGGCCGACGGTGCCGGCGCACGCGCCCTGCCGAGGGAAGCGACGAGCCCCTCCCTCCGCGGTGCGATCGCGGCCCCCGAGAGCCATCCGATTTCAGCGACATATAACAAAACGATCATAAAATTGCCGAAACGAGACGTCACGGCAAGAGAGTCGACCGCGCATTCCCGGCATCGGGCCGCCGGGCGGGCCGGACGCCGCGCGGCGCCGGCATTCGGCCGGAACACCAGGTTGTGCCTCAGCGTTACCGCAATCACGACATAGATGCGCGATATGGCCACCTCGCCTTCGGTCCCGTGATGCCAGCGGCGCAGGAGGCGAGACGACAGCGAGCGACGCCACCTAAGTCATCGGCGCGCGCGGATCGGACGGCGCGAACGGAACGGCACGACGAAGAGGTCCCCATCTTGCGATCACTCCCCACTCGCCGCTCCATCATCATCCACGCGTGGCCACTCGCGATCCTCTTCGCCATCGTTCTGACCCTCTTCCTCCTCGCGCTCGAGTTCGACCTCGCCTTCCATTCGCACGATCGCTCGGCGGACGCGGTGCGGCTCGAGATCGAGGAGGTGCTGATCCTCGCGACCATCCTAGTGTTCGGGCTGATCGTCTACGCGCTGTGGCGGGTGAAGGCCTACGAGCAGGAGCTGAAGAAGCGCCTCGCGGCGGAGACGCAGGCGCGCCAGGCGCTGGAGCTCGCCTTGCTCGATCCGCTGACGGGCCTCGCCAATCGCCGCCACTTCGAGGAGATCTTCCACGCCGCGGCCGAGACGGGACCGATCGACCGGCACGCGCTGATGCTCCTCGACCTCAACGACTTCAAGACGATCAACGACACCCACGGCCATCCGGCCGGCGACGCGGTGCTGCAGGTGATCTCGGAGCGGCTGCGGCAGGCGACGAAGGCGGGCGACATGGTGTCCCGCCTCGGCGGCGACGAGTTCGCCGTGGTCGCCTTCAACATGATCGACCACGACGACGCCCACTCCGTCGCCCAGCGCCTGATGGAGGGGATCGAGCAACCGATCGTGATCGAGGGCACGCGCTTCGACACGTCGGTGAGCATCGGCTTCACTCTGTTTCCGGAAAAGGGCGTGGCGCCGACGGAGATCTACTCCCGCGCCGACGAGGCCCTCTATGCGGCGAAGGCGAAGAAGGCGGAGCGCCTCATCGTCCGCCGCTAGAGTATCCGTGTTGATCAAGCGCCGTGTTTAGCCCA
>NZ_JAEKJA010000043.1 GCF_016411865.1 Acuticoccus mangrovi
ATCATCATCCGATGGTGGTGCTGATTGAGTCCGGAGCCTAGTCTGCGAGGCCTGTGCGGCGTCCATCGCGAACACGAGAAGCCCCGACTAATTGCCGCGGGCGAACGGCGTGCGACCGCCGAGGGCGATGGCCGCGTCGCGGGCTTCCATCTCTCCGCACGCGACCTTCCTGCATCCCGCGGGGCTCGATCTGCCGGTGCCCGCCGCCGCCATCGACACCGGCGGCCACCACACCAAGCATCCCCGTCTGGCCGCGCCGCCCGACTCGCACGAACAAGGGCAAGATCCCGCTCTTCATCATCGGCGTGGACGCGGTGAAGGACGCGGTCTACGCCCGCCTGCGCCTCACCGAACCCGACCTGGCGCAATCCACTTCCCGCGCCGCCCCGACGCCGACTACTTCCGCCAGCTGACCGCCGAGCGCGTCGTCACCCGCTTCGAGCGCGGGCGCCCTATCCGTTCCTGCAACCCATGCGCGACGGAGAACGCAATGAGGCGTTGGACACCTTCGTCTACGCCCACGGCGACCTGCACGGGCTGATCAGCATGGGGCTCAGGCTGAACGAGGAGGTGCAGGGGGTGGCGTCGGCGCCGGTGGGGCCCGATGCCGAGGCCGCGCGGGTGATCCTGTCCGTGTGGATGACGCGAGGTATCCGCGTCAAGTTCGTTCTTTAGTTACGCGAATCACGATGTTACAAGAGTCACAAATCAGGGAGGGCATCGTGGCGCGCGCTGCAGCCAAGTCCAGGCGCCCGGATGAGCCGCGCATGGTGCATGTGCGGCTTGATCCGGAACTGCACCGCCGTTTGCGCATCGTCGTCGCGGCCGAGGACACGTCCATGCAGGACTGGCTGGCGCGCACTGTCGAGAAAGCCGTTTCTGAACAGTGGCCTAATGTGGCCAAGGAGGGAGAGTGAGCGGCCGTGCGTAGATCGGAGGCACAACTGACACTGATCAAGCCCGCGGCGGTGATTGTCCAGCAGGGCAAACTACTCGATTACATCGACGGCGTCACTCAACGGAACGAGACCCCCGAGGAGTACGTCCGACAAGAGATCGCGAAGTCGCTGGTCCGCGAGTACGGATACGAGAAGGCCGAGATATCGGTCGAATTCACCCTTCGCCTTGGCTCCAAAAAGCCGCGGGCTGACCTTGTCATCTTCGACGAGGGTGATCCGCACGATCAAGATCGTGCGCGGGTCATCATCGAGTGCAAATCGCAGAAGATCAAATCGACCGACAGGAAAGAGGGTGTTGGGCAGCTTCAGAGCTACATGTCGGCGTGTCCGAACGTGGCGTACGGGATGTGGACCAACGGCGTAGAGCGGTTCTGCTATCGGCGGGTCGACACGAACGGAAAGATCGCCTTCGAGGAAATCCCGGACATTCCCGGCAAGGGGCGCACAGAAGACGAGGTTGAACGCCCTCGCTTCGATCAGCTCAAGGCGGCTTCGTCGGATGCGCTGCTCTTCGCGTTCCGCCGCTGCCACAACTATATCGCCGGCAACCAAGGGCTTCAGAAACCCGAGGCGTTCTGGGAACTGCTGAAGATCATCTTCTGCAAGATTCATGACGAACGCAGCTCAGATGAGGTCGAGTTCTACGCGACATCCAAGGAGCGTCATGGCCTGAACGGCCGCCTCAAGGCAAAGAAGCGCCTCGATACTCTCTTCAATGAGGTGAAGGCGGAATATCCGACAATCTTCCGCGAGAACGAGGCCATCGAACTGAACCCCGAAGTTCTCGCCTACATCGTTAGCCAGCTTCAGATGTACTCGCTCCTGGAGAGCGACATCGACGTGAAGGGGCGCGCCTACGAGGAGATCGTCGGTTCCAATCTCCGTGGCGACCGGGGCGAGTTCTTCACTCCGCGCAACATCTGCCAGATGACCGTTGCCATGCTCGATCCTGGCGAGCGGCAGGTCATTCTGGATCCGGCGTGCGGCACCGGCGGATTCCTCATCACAGCCATGAACTACGTCATTGAGAAGATCCGCAGTGCCGAGATCAGCAAGTGGGGCGACGTCGAACGCGCCGAGACCGCTATCCGACAGCGGGTCCAGCGGTTCGCCCAGAACTACATCGTCGGGATGGACCTGAACCCGAACCTCGTCAAAGCGTCGAAGATGAACATGGTCATGAACAATGATGGCGCTGGCGGGCTGTTTCAGGCCAACTCGCTGAAAGCGCCTGCAACGTGGGATGACGACCTCCGCGCGCGCCAGATCATGGGGCAGGTCGACCTCATTTTCACGAACCCTCCGTTCGGCTCGAAGATTCCCATCGACGAGCCGTCGATCCTGGAGGCATACGACCTTGGCCACATCTGGTCTTACGACGCGGACACGGATCGCTGGACCCGGACGAACGCTGTTCAGAAGTCCCAGCCGCCCGAGATCCTCTTTATCGAGCGCTGCGTGAAGTTCCTGAAGCCAGGGACGGGCCGGTGCGCAATTGTCCTCCCCGACGGCATTCTCGGCTCGCCGGGCCTCGGATACGTGCGCGAGTGGATCCTTCAGAACACCCGAGTGCTCGCCAGTATCGATCTTCACCCCGACACCTTCCAGCCCCACGTCAGCGTCCAGACCAGCGTCCTCGTCCTTGAGCGCAAGACTGATGAGGAGATCGCGGTCGAAACTGCCGCCGGCCGGATGAACGACTACGAGGTCTTCATGGCCGTGGCCAACCACATCGGTCACGACAAGCGCGGCAACGTAACTTATGTCCGTGACAAGAAGGGCAACGAGATCGTCGAAGAGATCGAAGAAACCCTGAAGGAATACGAGGAAGGCAAACCCGTCTACAAGAAGCAGCGGACGCGCCGGAAGGTCATCGACGACAATACACTGCAGATCGCTCAGGCATTCAGAACGTGGCTGTCCGAGCAAGACTGACGCCGCCACGGGCGCAGAAGACCGACTGGAACTGGCACAAGGTCAAATCGACGTCACTGAAGGCGTCGCTTGTCTTTCGTGGCGCGCGCCGCATGGAAGCTGAGAATTATCTTGCGTCAGGCTATGGGACCCGGATTTCCATCGAGGCAAAGGAACGCGGATGGGCGCGGTTGCATACCGTCGCAAATATCTCGCAACCTTCGCGGTTGAAGGGAACAGTGGTCTCCCAAGAGTTCGGAAAGCCCTACCTTTCTGCGACTCAGATATTCGACGTTAGACCGTTTTCGCGGCGCTTTCTTTCACTCGGAAAAATCAAAGTACCGAAAGCGCTGGAGGTCGACGGCGGCGAAATTTTGGTGACCAGGTCTGGCAGCGTGGGACGTGCAACTCTGGCGCACTCCGTACACGTTGGACACATCATCTCTGATGACCTTCTCCGTATCGATGCGATCGACCCGGACTGGTGGGGCTGGATTTACGCATATTTGCGCGCGCCAACGGTGAGGGAAATGATGAAGGCCGCCCAGTACGGCCACATCATCAAGCATCTTGAAACCCATCACCTTGACGAACTGCCGATCATCACCCCGAGTGTTCCCCGGATTATCACCGAATGCCAGGCGGCCACCGAAAAAATTCTGGATAGCCGCAATCAGGCGTTCTTGAAGATCAACGAAGCAGAGGCGTTGTTCGAGAAGCAGTTCCCGACCAGTGAGACTGCTGCAGATGCCTCCGCCTTCATTCGGCGGGCAAGCGAAGCACTGTTTAGGAATAGGCGCCGCTTCGACGCTTGGAGCCACAATCCCGAAAAAGAAGAAATTGAACGGCGACTAAACGCGTCCTGTAAGGGCTGGACGACCCTGGAGGAGGCTGGATGTGAAGTCTGGCTGCCGAATAGGTTCAAACGCATACCCGCTGAAGATGGCGTCGAGCTCATCGACAGCTCTCAAATCTTCGAGCTCAACCCCGACTACAACCGCCGCATATCTGCAGCCGGCATCGCCGACAAAAACAACGGTCGTGTGGAACCAGGTTGGATCATGATGTCTCGTTCTGGCCAAGTCTACGGCTTGCTCGGCTCCGTCGCCATGGCAACAGAACAGCATGCCGGGAAGGTGGTATCAGACGATGTCATCCGGATCGCGCCTAGCGAAGACCTGAGGCCCGGGTACCTCTACGTCGCTATCAGTCACTCATCGCTTGGCCGCCCAAGAGCAAAGGCATTGGCCTACGGCTCCAGCATTCCTCATGTCGAAGTCGAAGACTTGAAAGGGTTCTCGATTCCACGACTGACGCCCGAAATTGAGAAGCAAATTTCGGATCTTGCCGAGGAAGCGTTCAAACTGTGGTCCGAAGCCGATGAGAGGGAGAATGCGATAGCTGATACCGCAGAAGCGGAGATCACGGATTTCCTATCCCGGAAGACTGCTTCGAAGTAGCCGTCAGAGACTACGGCCGAACATCCCAAACATTCACAATAGCTTGAGGGTCCGTTTCGGGCGATTCTCCAGCCTATGCGGACCCTCCTCCATCGCCTTTTCGGCCTCGCGCGGGCTCGCGGCTTAGACGCTGCGGGTGGTGGGCGGCGTTGGGAGGGCGCGCGGGCGGTCGTTGGGCTGAACGCGGCGATCCTGGCCGGCGCGACCACGGCGGCCCGGCGGGCCGGGTGGTATGCGCGGAACAACCGGTGGGTCGCGGCGGCGGTGGACAGTCTCGTCGGCAACGTCGTCGGCACCGGGATCGAGCCTAATCCACTTACCCAGACCGAGCCGTGCGCGAGCGGCTGCAGACGATGGCCTCGCGCGCTGATCGAAAGCGGCGAGAGCTCGCCGGCTACCGTGACCGTCCGAGACCCAATCATCGCCTTCCACTCAAGCTGCCAGCCGAAAGCTCGTGAACTGGTCCTGCCACCGACTTGGAAACGGCTCCAGCACCCGCGCCACCGTCACCTCCGGCCCCTGCCTGCCGTCGAGCATCGCCTCCACGATGTCGGGTGCGAGCAGCGTCAGGCGCAGGACGCGGGTCATGTAGGACGGCGCGATCCCCTCGCGCTCGGCCAGCTCCGAGATGGTCGCGAACTCGCCCGACTCCATCATCCGCTTCCAGCGGAAGGCACGCGCCAGCGCCTTGACGAGGGTGCTGTCTGTCCGACGGGAGTGGGTGGCCCCATCCGGCAGCCGGATCTCCTTCCGCCCGCCGCGCTTCACGACGCGAAACGGGACGCGCACCGTTACGGTGTCGGGGATTGGCGTCGCGCGGGTCATGCAGCGCGGTCCATTCCACCAACGCCCATCTCGCGCGCGAGTCCGACCAAGCCATCGACCCGTAGCCGCACGTTCAGGCCCTCGGTGCCGACGTCGATCCGCTCGACCAGCAGCGCCACGATGCGGGCCTGCTCGGCGGGAAACAGCTCATCCCAAGTCGGGTCCAGCTGGTGCAGAGCGGCATGGACATGTGACTCAGTGATCTCGTGGTCCTCCTGCCAAGCCGCCTTCCATGTTCCCGCAACAATCTCGGGCTGGCGGAACACGGCCCGCAACTGATCGATGACCGCCGCTTCGATGTCGCCCGCCGGCACGCGTCCAACGGGGCACGACCCGGCGCCATGCTTCAGCACCGTCTGGCTGACGTAGTAACGGTATAGCCGATCTCCCTTCCGGGTATGGCTCGGCGAAAAGGCAGCGCCATCGGGACCGAAGAGCAGCCCCTTCAACAGCGAAGGAGTTTCGGCGCGCGTCCGCGCGGCGCGTTTACGCGGGCTTTCCTGAAGGATCGTTTGAACCTTCTCCCAAAGCTCCTGATCCACGATCGCCTCCTGCTCGCCAGGATAGCTCACGCTCTTGTGGACCGCCTCGCCGACGTAGGCGGGATTGTTGAGCATCCGGTACAGGTACTTCTTGTCGATCGGGCTGCCCCGCTTGGTCGTGAAGCCCTCGGCGCGTAGAGCGTTCGCCAGCACGGTCGCCGAGCCGACTTCGACGAACCTCTCGAAGATCATGCGCACGGTCTTCGCCTCGGCCGGGTTCACCACAAGTCTGCGGTCCTTCACGTCGTAGCCGAGCGGCGCCCAGCCGCCCATCCACATGCCCTTCGCCCGCGAGGCCGCGAACTTGTCCCGGATCCGCTCGGCGGTGACCTCCCGTTCGAACTGGGCGAACGACAGCAGGATGTTCAGCGTCAGTCGCCCCATCGACGTGGTCGTGTTGAACGACTGCGTGACCGACACGAAGGTAACGCCGTTCCGGTCGAACACCTCGACCAGCTTGGCGAAGTCGGCGAGAGAGCGGGAGAGGCGATCGATCTTGTAGACGACCACGACGTCGACCAGCCCGTCCTCTATGTCGGCGATCAGCGCCTGCAGCCCCGGCCGCTCCAGCGTGCCGCCGGAGAAACCGCCGTCGTCGTACTGGCCGCGGAGCAGCACCCAGCCCTCGGGTTTCTGGCTAGCCACATAAGCCTCACAGGCTTCTCGCTGGGCGTGGAGCGAGTTGAACTCCTGCTCCAGCCCTTCCTCGGAGGACTTGCGGGTGTAGACGGCGCAACGGCGCTTCGGCTTCGTCGCGTCCTTCATGCCGACCGCCTCTGGTTTTTGAGGCCGAAGAAGACGCGGCCATTCCACCTCGTGCCGGTGATCGCGCGAGCGATTGCGGAAAGCGATTTGTACGGCCGGCCCTGCCACTCGTAGCCGTCGGCCAGAACGGTCACGACATGCTCGACGCCCTTCCACTCGCGGAGCAGCCGCGTCCCGGTGATGGGCTTGTCGGAGTGGTCGGCCCGCTTGCGGCTCTTCACGCGGTCGCCGCCGTCGAGCTCTTCGCCGAGCCGCTCCAAGCGCTTGATCGTCTCTGGCTTTAGGCCGCCATAGGTCAACTCTTGGATGCGGTACGCCAGGCGGCTTTCGAGGTAGCGCCGGTTGAAGGCAGGTGGCTCACTGTCGAAAAGCTCGCGCCACTGCTTTTTCAGCTCTGGCGTTGGGGTCGTCTTCAGCGCGGCGAGGCGCGCCGGGATGCCGTCAGTCTGGCTCATGCGGTTCTCCGGTTGAGGCGGTTCGCATGCACGCTCTCGGCGGGCGAGAAGTGAAGGCCAATTTCTCCTTCTTCTGCATGTGCTTGGGCGTCGCGCTGGCGGAGGCGGATGACGCCGCGCGCGAGGATGGCGCACACCTCGCGGCGACGCTCGGCGGCAGTCATGCGATCCGGAGGGAGAGGATTTGGTGCTCGATACATTGGGCGGCCTCGACGTCGGGGTGCCCATTGCCTCTACGCATGCGCGCACGAAAACGTCCCACTCCCGTGGAGGGTGTGGATGGACCAGACCCGGACTCGACTCTTGGTTGCCGCCCTCGGTAGAACACAATCGGAACAAACGAGTGTGTTCGAGAGGGTTCAGTATGGGTTCGGACGTTCAGAAGTTCACGAGCAAACGCTTCCTCGCCAACATCGATCTCGACCTGATGCGGGCGCTTTTCGCCCGGCATTTCGCCGACGGCGACAGCCCGGTCGCGTTCGACGGCAATTCGGCAGGAGTACGCGCCGCACTGACGGAGTACTTTCACGCGCCGGTCACGGACTGGTCGGAAGGGATGATCGCGGATCTTCACCGGGTGAAGGAGCTGGGCAAAGAGAGCGGCCTGCAGCTCATCCTCGGCGAGGCGCGCCGGCAGGGGATCGTGCTCTACTCGGATGCGGAGCGTGCCGACGACGCGCCGCCGACGAAGTATGAGGCGAAGCACGTCGCGCTGTACACCTACCTCAACCACCCGAGCGTCTTCGAGGCGGCCGCCGATTTCCAGGCGCTCCGTGCGCCTACGGCTATGGCCGAGTTTCGCGGTCCCGATCGTGACGCCGATGCCGATCTGACAGAAGAGACGACGGACGCCCTGAAGTCCGCAATCCGGAGGCTCCTCGCGGAAGACCTTCATGGCGACTTCTGCCGGATCACGCCCTACGAGAACGACGACGAGATCAGCGTCGTGGTGAGCCACGGCGCACCGATCAAGACGATGCCGGTCGTCGCCGGTGACCGGGAAGAGGTGATCCCCATCCAGGCGATGAAGTACGCGACGCTGCGTTACTCCGCCTCCGAAGGGCTCCTGCGGATCGGCGGCGTCGCGAAGGCCCGCCAGTCCGACGTCGCCGAAGCATTCGCGACGCACATTCTCGGGCGGCCGGGGTTTTTCGCCGGCAATGATGCGCGGGACATCTATACCCTCGACGCGATCGCCGAAGTCGGGTCTGACTTCACGTTCGATCATGGCTTTGACGAGCGGATCAGGGAGGTTCGCATCGTCGCGGCGACGGCGCTCCTCTACGAACGCAATGAGGACGAGCAGCTGTTCAAGTTCGTCCGAAGCCTCGAGTCGAAGGACGCGTCAGGTTCTGCCCTCCAGCATCTTCGGAGCGCTGGTGTGCCGCTCGGCCGCGCTTGGCGGCTTGGCGAGATCACATTCCGCGTGTTCTTCGACGTCGGGGCCAAGCGCCCGGCCCAGGTCACCGTCCGGCTGAAGCCGCCAGGCACGCTCGCTTTCCGCCGCACCCGGTTCGAGAAGGCGATCCACACTCTCGTCGCCCGCAACGGTCTGGAGGTCGACCGCGATGCTTTCGTTCTTGTGGAAGCGGCTGAGTGAGGTCGGGCCGAAGGTCTCCGGCCGTGCGCTTCGCCGCTTCTCGGAAGCCGAGGTCGAACGACTTCTTCGGGCCCGAGTCCTGATCGAGCAACGCCGCGCTGACACCTGGCCGGTCTGCACCCACTGTGACTGCGGTCTCGACGCCCGCCCGATCCGAACGGTGGGTGACGAACTTCGCGCCTGCTGCCCTCACGACCCGAACGAGGACGAGGTGCTTGCCGGCGATGACCTTCGGCGCTTTGCGATCGAGCCCGAGCGGCTTGCGATCGCAATTGCGGCGTCGGGCGGACTGATCGGCGGCGTCAGTCCCATCGGCGAAGGTATATGGCTTCTCGGCAGAACGCCGGCTGGTTGTGCGGTCGTGGCCTGCCTCGATGCGCAAATCCTGTTTGGGCCCGGGACGTCATTGGCACTCAAGTCCGTCGCCGCTGGGGACCCCGTGTCGGTCCTCGCCACTGAGTGCGGGCCGGCTGACGGGCTCCGACTCACCGAAATGGGGTTCGCTGCGCACGCTATCGCCGACGTAATGGAGCGGGATGAGGCGGACGTTGAGCGGCTTCGGGTCGAGCGCTTATCGCCGACCGTTGGAGCCACGCGTCTCGTCGTCGACCTCACTGCATCTTCGGTCACGTTCGACGGCCAGGCGATCGATCTGCCGCCGCAGATGTTCTCCGCGTTCCGGATGCTGGCCGAGCAAGTCGATCAGCGCGATCCTGTCCTTCGCAGTCAGGAGATCGAGCATCGCTTTGAACGCGAGGCCCGTGGGGTGATGCGCGATCTGCGGAAGGCGATCGCGCGGTGTTTGTCTGCGGAAGAGGCGGACGGACTCGTCAGGACCGTGCGCAATCGCGGCTACCGGGTCGGGTTAGACCCGTCGGAGGTGATCCTGACGCGCTGAGCGCCGGAGCACACAAACTTCACACACAAAGCACACGCGAAACACACCTACGGCGGCGGGTGAGCCGGCACCTTCTCGGTCAACAGCAACGACCGAGGCCCGCGCATGGACCGCCCTCTCTCGCCCGACGACATACACACCCTGATCCGCGAAGCGGACGCAACCGCGCGTCGGCTGCACCGCAAGCTGCGACTTCCGGCAGCCGATCTCGATGACCTTCGCCAGGACCTCCTCACCGACCTGATCGCCCGGATGCCGGGGTTTGACCCTGAGCGCGGCAGCCTGGGCGCGTTCGCCGGCCTGGTGATGCGTAACCGGTCGGTCCGGATCGCAGAGACGGTCGCTCGCCAGCGGCGCCTCACCGCCGGGGGGCCGATGTCCGTCGACGCTCCGGCTGCCGACGCCAATCGCACTTCGCTCGCCGATCAGCTCTCGGAGGCAGACGGGCTCGGCGCCTGGCACGGACAGCGGGTCGACCACTTCGAGCAGATCGACGGACGGTTTGACGTCGACCGCGCCATCGCCGGCATTGCCATGCGCGACCGTCCGCTCTGCGCGGCGCTCGCGGACCGGTCCGTCGATCGCCTGGCGAACGCCGGCTTCGGCGCCCGCACGTCCCTTTACCGCCGCGTCCGCGAACTCCGGATGGTCCTCGCCGCCGAGGGTTTGCTGCCCCGGTGGGACGCTTTTCGAGCCGCGTGAGTAGAGGCTCATCATGCCCCACTCCAACATCATCAACTTCACCCGGCCCGCGGCGCCGCTCAGCGAGATCGAGCTGTGCGGCTGGATCGGCCAGGCCGCGCCCGGTGCGGCGCTCGAGTACCACCGCGGCTTCCTCGCGCTGGACACGGTGGCGGCCGCCTCGCGGCTGCCGAACGATCAGCGCGAAGAGCTCCTGCGCATGTCCCGCCGCGCGATGTGGGCCGCCGAGCAAGGGCTCGTCCACCTCGTGCAGCGCCGGCTGGCACCGGACTGCTTCGCCTACCTCGCGATCGCGCGCCCGAAGCTCCGCCAGAAGCGCGTGTCGCTCTCCCAACTCATGACCGAAGAGGCTGCCTGATGACGGCTGCAACGCCAGCGTCCGTCCGCGCGGACGCACGCCCCAACCATGTCCGGCTCGCGGATCTCGACCGGATGCAGGTCGGCGAGATTGCCGCGCTGCCCGCCGAGGATCTCGCGCTGCTCCAGGACGAGGCGACGACCGCCTTCGACGCCGCCAAGCGCACGAAGGAGTGGGTCGAGAGCGCGATAGCGATGCGCTTCGCCGAGCGCGCCAACGCCGCCCGCCTCGACGACGGCAAGGACACCGGCACCGTCCGCTTCGAGGACGGTGCCGTGACGATCGTCGCCGACCTGCCGAAGCGGGTCGATTGGGACCAATCCGCGCTCGGAGAGATCGTCGAGCGCATCCGCTCCGCCGGCGAAGACCCCGTCGACTACGTCGAGACGACTTTCAAGGTCCCCGAGCGCCGCTACGCCGCCTGGCCGCCCGCGATCGCCAAGACCTTCGAGCCCGCCCGCACCGTGCGCACGGGCAAGCAGACCTTCCGCCTTTCCCTGAACACCGAGGTGTCCCGATGACCGATCTCGCCAAGCTGCGCGCGTCGAACTACGCGCTCCAGTCGCTCCCTGAGACCATCCGTGTGCCGGTGCAGCCGCCGGCGCGCGCCGAGCCGATCGCCAAGCCGCTGGTCGATGCCACGGTCGACGAGCTGGCTTTCAGCCTGACCCTCGCCGAGGACGAGCTGAACGCCGCCAGCGATCGCCTCTACGCGCTGCGCCGTCTCCTGCGACTCGCTCGCGAGTCCGGCGCCATCGGCACGGACCGTCCCGCCGATATAGTGACGGGCGATCGCTGATGGCGATCTCGCTCGCGTCCCTCAAGCGCAGCGCTGCCTTTGCAGCGCCGCGCATCCTCATCCACGGCGTCGCAGGCGTCGGCAAGACGACCTTCGCGACCGGCGCCGAGGATCCCGTCGTCATCGCGACCGAGGACGGTCTCGGCACGATCGATGTCCCGCACTTCCCGCTGGCGGCAAGCTTCGATGACGTGATGGGCGCGATCGCCGCGCTCTACTCGGAGGACCATGACTTCCGCACCGTCGTCGTCGACAGCGTGGACTGGCTGGAGCCGCTCGTCTGGAAGCGGGCGTGTGCCGACAACCGCTGGGGCTCCATCGAGGAGCCCGGCTACGGCAAGGGCTACGTCGCCGCGCTGGACCTCTGGCGGCAGTATCTCGATGGCCTGAACGCGCTCCGCGACGAATGCGGCATGACGGTCATCCAGATCGCGCACACCGACATCAAGCGCTTCGATAGTCCCGAGCACGAGCCTTACGACCGCTACGTCATCAAGCTCCACGCCCGGGCGGCGGCGCTCCTCCAGGAGCATTCGGACGTCGTGCTGTTCGCGAATTACCGCATCAGCACGGTGAAGTCGGACGTAGGCTTCAACAAGAAGGTGACGCGCGCGCTCGGGAGCGGGGAGCGCGTCCTCTACACCGCCGAGCGCCCCGCCTTCCTCGCGAAGAACCGCTACGGCTTGCCCGATGTCCTGCCGCTGAAATGGCAGGCGTTCGCCGACGCGATGCCCGGCCCAGCCGCTGCCGCAGCACCCGCCCCCGAACAAGACTGAGGACCTGACCGATGGCCAATCTCGGCACGACCTTCGACGCCAGCACCGTCGATCCGACCTCCACCTACGAGGTGCTGCCGCCGGGCAAGTACACCGTGCAGATCGTCAATAGCGAGATGCGTCCGACCAGCAAAGGGCTCGGCCAGTACCTCTGACTGGAACTCGACGTGCTGGACGGTGAGCACGTCGGCCGCAAGCTGTTCGACCGGCTGAATCTCGTCAACGCGAACACGCAGACGGTGGAGATCGCCCAGCGCACGCTGTCCGCGATCTGCCACGCGACGGGGAAGATGCAGGTGACGGACAGCGAGCAGCTGCACCTCATCCCGCTGCAGGCGGACGTGACCGTCCAGCCTCCGAAGAACGGCTACGGGGAGAGCAACAAGATCCGCTACCGGCCGCTCGATCAGGCGCCCGCGGCCTCTCCCAAGGCAGCGGCGCCCCCGCGCCCGCAGCAGACCGCCCCAGCGAAGCCCGCGCAGCCCGGCGGCTTCGCCAACGCGCCCTGGAAGCGCTCGTCCTGATCAGTATGGCGTCCGCGCGAGCGGGCGCCTCTCCTCCGCCCTTCGAAGGAGCCCCCATGCTCGACTTCAACGATCCCATCGCGATCTCGCAGACGAAGAACACGCCCGAGGAGTTGCGGGCGGCGGTTCGCGCGAAGATCGCCGAACGTGACGACGCCATCGAGAAGATCAAAACGCAGCTTGCTGCCGCCGACATGCGGCGCCAGGAGCGCCGCGGCCGGCTCGACGCCGACTGGTACCACAAGGCCCGGACCGCAATGCGCCACCTCCAGCGGGAGCGCGCCGAGCTCATCGCCGTCGCCGCTGGCCTTCCCGATCCGCGCGCGGAGCTGAAGGACCGCATCATCGCACTCGCGCGAACCTACTTCGATCCGGCCGATTGGGAAGTGATCGTCGAGCAGGCGCAGACGTTCGGCAAGGAGGAGCGCAACTGATGGCGCCGCTTCCCGAACCGCAATCGCCCACGCGCGAGGCGATCTTCGCCACCTACGAGGCCGACCGGGACGACGGGTTCCGTCCACACCTCGGCGCGTCGCTGATCGGCAAGTCGTGCGAGCGCGCGCTCTGGTACGACTTCCGCTGGGTGACACCCGCCCGCTTTCCCGGCCGGATCCTGCGCCTATTCGAAACGGGCCAGCTCGAGGAGGCCCGGCTTGTCCGCAACCTCCGGCGCACCGGCGCGACCGTCCTCGACGTCGACCCGGCGACTGGTCGCCAATGGCGCGTCGAAGCGCACGGCGGGCACTTCGGTGGTTCGCTCGATGCCGTCGCGCTCGGACTCCTGGAGGCCCCGCGCACCTGGCACGTTGTCGAGTTCAAGACGCACTCCGCGAAGAGCTTTCGTGAGCTGGTGGCGAAGGGCGTCGTCGAAGCAAAGCCGCAGCACGCCGCGCAGATGCAGGTCTACATGCACCTGACGGGCCTGACGCGCGCCCTCTACGTCGCGGTCTGCAAGGACACCGACGATCTCCACGTCGAGCGGGTGTCCGCCGATCGCGAAGCCGGCGAGCGGCTGCTCGCCAAGGCGAAGAGGGTCATCGACGCGGCTCGTCCGCCGTCTCGCATCTCGGACGATCCCGCCTGGTGGGAGTGCAGGCTCTGCTCGCATCACGCTGTCTGCCACGACGGCGCGCCCGTCGCGGTGACGTGCCGTTCGTGCCTACACGCGAGCTCGGTCGAGGGCGGCTGGCACTGCGCCCGCTGGGACGCAGCGCTCGACATGGCCACGCAGCGCGCGGCCTGCGCAAAGCATCTCTTCATCCCTGATCTCGTGCCGGCCGAGGTCGCTGACGTTGGCGACGATCACGTCGTCTACCAGCTCTCCGACGGCACCACCTGGATCAACGACGCACGGGAGGCGATCGCATGCTGACGCTGCGTCCGTATCAGCACGCCGCCATTGACGCGATCTACGGCTACTTTGAGGATCGCAAGGGCAACCCGCTGATCGTCATTCCCACCGCCGGGGGCAAGAGCCTCGTCATGGCGTCCTTCATCGAGGGCGTGCTGAAGGCCTGGCCTGACCAGCGCATCCTCGTCGTCACGCACGTCCGTGAGTTGATCGCGCAGAACCATGCCGAGCTCATCGGGCTGTGGCCGGACGCCCCCGCAGGCATCTACTCCGCCGGCCTCGGCCGCCGCGACCTTGGGGCGCGCGTGCTCTTCGCAGGGATCCAGTCGATCCACAAGCGGGCCTATGACGTCCAGAAGTGCGATCTCGTCCTGATCGACGAGGCGCACCTCATTCCGTCGAGCTCGAACACGATGTACCGGCGCTTTCTCGATGACCTCACGAGGATCAACCCGAAGCTGAAGGTGATCGGCTTCACCGCGACGCCGTACCGGCTCGACAGCGGCATGCTCCACGAAGGCAAGGGTGCGCTCTTCACCGACATTGCGTTCGAGGTCTCAGTTCGTGAGCTGATCGACGCGGGGTATCTCGCGCCGCTGACCAGCAAGGCCGCGGAAACGAGACTGAGTGTCGCCGGCGTCGCCACCCGCGGCGGCGAGTTCGTCGCCAAGGACCTGCAGGCGGCGGTCGACCTGCCCGAGATGACCGACGCGGCGATTGACGAGGTGGTGGCGCTCGGCCGCGACCAGCGGTCCTGGCTCGCGTTCTGTGCCGGCGTCGAGCACGCGACGCACGTCGCCGAGGCAATCCGCAAGCGGGGCTTCTCGGCCGCCACGATCTTCGGTGACACACCGAAGGCGGAGCGGGATCGCATCATCGCATCGTTCAAGCGCGGCGAGATCCGCGCGCTCGCCTCCATGGGCGTGCTGACCACGGGCTTCAATGCGCCGGCCGTCGATCTCATCGCGATGCTGCGCCCGACGAAGTCGACCGGGCTCTACGTCCAGATGGCGGGGCGCGGCACGCGCCTCGCGCCGGGCAAGTCCGACTGTCTCGTCCTCGACTTCGCCGGCAACGTGGCGCGGCACGGACCCATCGACGCCGTGAAGCCGAAGCGTCCTGGCGAGGGAGACGGCGATGCGCCGGTGAAGGAGTGCCCCGACTGCCAGAGCCTTCTGCCGACGGCCGTGCGGGTCTGCCCCGACTGCGGCCACGCGTTCCCGCCTACAAAGGTCGAGATCGAGACCCAGGCCTCGACGCTGGAGATCCTCACCAGCGGCAAGCCGCAGTGGCTCGAAGTCGACCGCGTCTCATACAGGCCGCACCAGAAGCCCAACGGGCTGCCGTCGCTGCGCGTCGATTACCAGTGCGGGATGATCCGCCACAGCGAGTGGGTCTGCTTCGAGCACACCGGCTACGCCCGTCAGAAGGCCATCGCGTGGTGGCAGCGGCGCGCCTCTGGTCAACAGGTCCCGACGTCCGTCGCCGATGCCTTCGAGCGCGCCTGGCAGCTCATCGTCCCGTCGGAGATCGCGGTCCGTCCCAAGGGCCGGTTCATCGAGATCGTCCGCTACAGGTTCAACCGATGCCAGAGCACGTCCTCTGCGCCGTCTGCCGGCGGGAGCCGCGCGGGTTCGGCTGGTTCTATCCGCACTACAGCGTTGCCGATCCGCGGCGGGACCAATCCCGTCGGCGGCTCTGCAGCCGTCTCTGTCAGCAACTCATCCAAGGGAGAAGCGGCATGATCGATCCGACTCCGAACGAGAAGGCCGCGATGGAGGCCGGCGGACACGCTGGAGGCGCGTATATCGAAGACCTGGGCAAAAGCGATCTCGCGGTTCTGTCGCTTGACGAGTGGCAGGCGCTGATCGAGACGATCGTCACCGGGTACTGCGACACGCTGCGCGAGCTCGCCGCGACCGACCGCGACACGCTCGACGGCATGGCCCAGAAGGTGCCGTACTGATGGCGGCGAGCTTCATGGCGCAGTTCGGTGGCGCGCTGGTGGCAAACGGGTGGCCGATCCTTCCCATCCAGCCCGGCACGAAGAAGCCCGGCCGATACCGCAGCGGCTTCTGGTCGGACTATCCCGACTGGCCCCGCCACGCTACCCGCGCGACGACGGAGAATGAGCTGGCGATCTGGCGCGAGTGGCCGGACGCTGGCGTCGGGATCGTCTGCGGGACCGTGGTCGCGGTCGACATCGACCTTGAGGTGCCAGAGCTTGCGAGCGCGATCGAGGAGCTGGCACGGGAGCGGCTGGGCGACACGCCGCTCCGCCGCATCGGACGCGCCCCGAAGCGGCTGCTCGTCTATCGCGCCACCGAGCCCTTCCGGGGTATCCGCCGCGCCCCGCTCGAGATCCTCGGCGAAGGTCAGCAGTTCGTCGCGCACGCGATCCATCCGGACACCGGCCGGCCCTACGACTGGCCGAATGGCCCTCCGGCCGACCGCGACCTCAGCGATCTGCCCGTGGTCGAGCGCGCGGCTGTGGAGGCGTTCCTGGACGAAGCGATCGCCATGCTGCCGGACGAAGTTAAGCCGGCGCGGCTGTCCGTGGGACGGTCCATTGGTGATGGCATCAGTACGTCCCGCGAGGGCACTCGCGAGGCCATCGCCGCTGCGTTGGCGTACGTCCCCAACGCAGATCTTGCCTACGACGACTGGATCCGCGTCGGGCTCGCGCTGAAGGGCGCGCTCGGCGACGACGGCACCGACCTCTTCGTCGCGTGGTCGGCGCAGTCCGGCAAGGATGAGCCGGACTTCACCGAGAAAACCTGGGCCGGGCTGAAGCCCGAGCGGATCGGCGCGGGCACGATCTATCGGCTGGGTCTCGACGCTGGGTGGAAGCCCGAGCCGGCTCTCGTCCTTGATGGCGCGACGCCCAGGCGCGAAACCCATCCGGCCGCCGCTATGCTCGCCAAGGTGCAGGCGGACCCGCGGAAAGGCCTGGCGCCCGAGCCGCCGATCCAGCTGACGATGCCGGACGGGCTCGTGGGCGAGCTGACCGAGTACATGGTCTCGACGGCGCGCCGCCCCCAGCCTCTGCTGTCGCTCGGCGCGAGCCTGTGCGCCATCGGAGCACTGATGGGGCGCCGGTTTCGCACCGAGAGCAATCTGCGCAGCAACCTCTACGTCGTCGGGATCGCAGACAGCGGCTCGGGCAAGAACCACAGCCGGGAGATCATCAACGAGCTGTTCCTCGAGGCCGGGCTCGTCGAGTATCTCGGTGGCAACAAGATCGCCTCGGGCGCAGGGCTGCTCTCGGCGCTCTACCGGCAGCCGGCGTTGCTTCTGCAGCTCGACGAGTTCGGCATGTTCCTTTCGGCGGCTGCGGATCGCCGCCGCAGCCCGCGCCACATCACCGAGATCCTCGACAACATGACGGAGCTCTACACCGCCGCAGGCGGCGTCTACTTCGGGGCCGAGTATGCGAACCGCGACGGCAAGAACGAGCGTCGTGACATCAATCAGCCGTGCCTCTGCGTCTACGGGACGACCACGCCTGTCCACTTCTGGTCGGCGTTGAAGGAGGCGAACGTCGTCGACGGGTCCCTGGCGCGTTTCCTGATCATGGAGACCGAGGAGGACTACCCGGAGGAGATCGTCGATCGGGGCATTCGGTCGGCGCCCTCGGGTTTGCTCGATCAGATGAGGCGCGTCGCAATGGGCGGCGCGTCAACGGCGGGCAATCTCGCAGGTCTTGGCAGCGGCCTTTCTACGGGCGTCGAGCCGGTCACAGTGCCTATGGCGAGCGCGGCGAAGGAGGTCTTCCGATCGCTGGGGGCGGACGTCACGCGGCAGCTGCGAGAGGCTCGAGGCACCACCCGAACGGCCGTCCTCGCCCGCATAGCGGAGAACGCGGCGAAGCTCGCCCTCATCGTGGCGGTCGGTCGGGATCCCGAGCGACCGCGGATCGAGGCAGGCGACGCTCACTGGGCCATCAGCCTGACGCAGCACTGCAGCCGGCGGACCATGCTGGCGGTCGACCGCCACGTCGCCGACAATGACAACGAGCGCCATCGCAAGCGTGTGCTGGAGATCATCCGCACCGCTGGCGGCGGGGGTTTGACGAAGTCCGAACTCGTGCGGAAGACGCAGTTCCTGCCGAGGCGAGACCGTGACGACGTGCTCGCGGATCTGGCCGAGACCGGATGTATCGCGGTCCGGATGGTCCCCTCCGCAACGAAGCCAGCCGCCGTGTTCGTCGCGACGGAGGCAGGTGCCGGATGAAATACTTCAACCCGCGGCAATCCTTCCGAAGGCAAAAGTCGAGCATCCATCTGAGATCATTGGCCTTTCGAGAAAGATCAATGATTCAATCTTTCATCGAGGAGCATATGTCCTCTCGCGCGCGCGTTCTAACTAGAGTCTGTGGTCGTATGAATAATTGAATATATTGAATTTTATACAGAACCCTCAGCGCCGTCAGGGACTTGGCTCGTGTGCGGATAGCTGAAGTTCCTCTTGAAGCGTTGAACGATCCCGGTGCCCCGAGCACCACTGACCTGATCCCATCCCGGGTTCGGGCGGACGCAGCGATCCTCACCAGACGCTGCCTGCGCCCCGACCGTCCAGGGAGGTCCTCGTGACCGATCAATTCTCATCCGCGCCGAACGCGAACGCGCGCAACCAGGACGCATCTCGAGCCGGGGCAGCCTGGCTCGCCCTCGATCTCGGCACCACCACCGGCTGGGCGCTCAGGACCGGCGAGGGCACCATCGTGAGCGGCACAGTGTCGTTCCGGCCAAGCCGGTACGACGGCGGCGGTATGCGATACCTCCGCTTCCGCAGCTGGCTGGAGGAGGTCGCCGAGAACGCCGGCGGGCTCGGCGCCGTGTGGTTCGAAGAGGTTCGTCGACATGCAGGGACGGACGCGGCGCACCTCTACGGCGGCTTTCTCGCGACGCTGTCGGCCTGGTGCGAGCAGCGATCGATCCCGTACCAGGGCGTTCCGGTTGGAACGCTGAAACGCCACGCCACAGGTAAGGGCAACGCCACGAAGGACGCGATGATCGCGGCGGCATAGGGAACGCCACGCATCTCTGCCCACGCGGTAAAGGTCGCCATCAGCCCGCCGAAGACGTGCGCGGCGTCGGCTCCGGTATGACGACGAACCTCCTCGAACCAGATCGCGGCAATCGGCCCCGAGAGGCGCTCGATCTCGGTCAGCCAGTTGGTGAAGCGCAGGAAACGCATCCCGCCGCCGTCGAACCGGCCAGGACGGAAGCTCGCGCTGCCGCTCGTGATGAGGCCGTCGTGGCCGCGAATGGCCCATCCGGTCGTCGTGCCGAGATCGAGTGCGAGGATGCAGGATGTGTGGAGCGGCCCGCCATCGAGTCGCGGAGTCGTCGCGGGGATCGGGGTGGTCATCGTGAAGGCTCACAAGAGGTGGGCCTTCGGCTCTGGTCGCCTGAAAAATAGCATCCGCTGCGCTCTGCCGAAAGCGGAAACGGCAAGGCAAGTCGGCAAACGGTGGACCGCGGTGATGAGTGGCTGTGGTCCCAACCCTTGGACGGGTGGTCCCAAACTGAATGCGGTTGGGGCCACCAATTTCCTTTTTCAACTCAATACCTTGTTCCGATGTGGTTCCAACCTCGGTGTCCCCAACGGGGGTCCATCTCTTTTCGTATAGAAAAGCATGTTCCCGACCAATTTCGTTCTCCTACACGACTGTGTAGCAAAAGGTTGGGACCATGGGGTGAGGTTGGGGACACCGTTGTTTTGGAACGGCTTTTCGTGTCCCCAACCCCCTCGGGAGGTTGGGACAGGGTTGGGACCAGCAGCGAGGTTGGGACTGGTGTCAACGCCGATCCAAATCTGACCCACTTACGGCGGTCGC
>NZ_JAEKJA010000044.1 GCF_016411865.1 Acuticoccus mangrovi
TCCTTTGTGCCTCGAAGTGGCTGAAGAAGCATAAGACAAGCTGGTTCCAGTTTCCTTGTCGGCGCGCGTTCCGAGCGGAAGGCCCGCTCCACTTGTCCTGAACGCGCGCCAGCACGCGTCGGGGCGCGGCGCCCGATCGGCTCAGCGGCCGACGCGGTCCATCACGCGCGTCGCCCGCATCAAGGCGTCGCCGAAGACGGAGCGGGCGAGCGCCACGGGGGTGAAGGTCGCCGCCGAGAGCGGACCGATCACCACCGTCTTCTGCCGGCCGAGGGCGGCGAGCGAGGCGCGGGCGACCTTGTCAGGCGCCATCGCGCCGGGGATCGCGCCGCCGCGATAGCCGGCGCGGTGGCCGAACTCGGTGCGCACGGCACCGGGACAGGAGGCGAGGATGTCGATCGGCTCGCCGCTCATCTCGGCGGAGAAGGACTCGGTGAAGGCGAGGATCATCGCCTTCGACGCCGCGTAGGTGGCAAGGCGCGGCACCGGGAAGAAGGCGGTGGAGGAGGCGACGTTGATGAGGCCGGCGCGCCGGTCGGCAAGGTGCGCGCGGGCGAGCATGCCGGGCACCACGCGGTGCACCAGCTCCATCGCCGCCTCGACGTTGACCCGCAGCGCCCGCCGGTGCTCCTCGAAATCGACCTCGAGGAAGGCACCGTAGGCGCCGAGGCCGGCGTTGTTGACGAGAAGGTCGCAGCCGAACCGTTCGGCCGCGTCGGCGACGGCGGCGATGCCCTCGGCCGTCGCGAGATCGGCCGGGACGATCTCGGCGCGGGTGCCGAACTCGGCCTTCAATTCGGCGAGGCGAGCCGCGTCGCGGCCGGTGAGGACGAGGCCCGTCTCCGCCGGCAGGGCGCGGGCGAACGCCTCGCCGATGCCGCCGGTCGCGCCGGTGACGAGGGCCGCTTGCGGATCGGGCCGGGGCGGCCGCTTCAGCTTCTCGCTCATCGTGCCATCCATCATCTTCAGGACACCTATGTCGCACGGCGGCGACGTCGATGCCCAGGGGCGCGGCGAATCGGCCCGCCGCCGCCCGCCGAGGCCGGGTGGCGGGTGTCTGTGGAAGGCCGGCCTATTCGGCGGCCTCCTGGTAGGGCGCCGGGGGCTCGTAGGTGAGGACGGGCTTGCGGGCGCTCTTCGTCTCGTCGAGGCGGCGGCGGGGAGCGAGGCGCGGCGCTTCGGTGAAGCGGGCGGTGTCGCCCTCGCGGGCCGACCGCGCGAGATCGCGCAGGGTGGCGATGAAGAGATCGAGGGAGGGCAGCGATTCCGATTCGGTCGGCTCGATCAGCATCGCCCCGTGCACCACGAGGGGGAAGTACATCGTCATCGGGTGGTAGCCCTCGTCGATCATCGCCTTGGCGAAGTCGAGGGTGGTGATGCCGCTGCCCTTCAGGAAGCTCTCGTCGAACAGCACCTCGTGCATCGCCGGCCGGTCGGGGAAGGAGACGCTCATCACGTCGGCGAGCTGGGCCTTGAGGTAGTTCGCCGCGAGGACGGCGTCCTCGGAGGCCTCCTTCAGCCCGTCGGCGCCGTGGCTCATCATGTAGGCGAGCGCGCGCACGTACATGCCCATCTGGCCGTGGAAGGCGGTAAGGCGGCCGAACGGCATCTCGCCCTCGCCGGCCTCGTCGGCGCGCTCCACGAGGGTGCCGTCGGCGCGCAGGAAGGGCACCGGCGCGAACGGGGCGAGGCGCTCCGACAGGACCACCGGGCCGGAGCCCGGGCCGCCGCCGCCATGCGGGGTGGAGAAGGTCTTGTGCAGGTTGATGTGCATGGCGTCGACGCCGAGGTCGCCCGGCTTCGCCTTGCCGACGATGGCGTTGAAGTTCGCCCCGTCGCCGTAGAAGTAGGCGCCGGCCTCGTGGACGGCGTCGGCGATCGCCTTCACCTCCGGCTCGAACAGGCCGCAGGTGTTGGGGTTCGTCAGCATGATGGCGGCGACGTCGGCGGAGAGCTTCTCCTTGACCGCCTCCACCGACACGGTGCCGTCCTCGCGGGCCTTGATCGATTCCACCTTGTAGCCGAGAGCGGCGGCGGTGGCGGGGTTGGTGCCGTGGGCGCTCTCGGGCACCAGCACCACGTGGCGCGTCTCGCCCTTGGCGGCGATGGCGGCACGGATCGCCATCATGCCGGCGAGCTCGCCGTGGGCGCCGGCCTTGGGCGACAGGGCGACGGCGGTCATCCCGGTCATCGCGCAGAGCCAGTGGGAGAGCTCCTGCATCAGCTCCAGCGCGCCCGGCACCGTGGAGAGGGGCTGCAGCGGGTGGATGTCGGCAAAGCCCGGCAGCCGCGCCATCTTCTCGTTGAGGCGCGGGTTGTGCTTCATGGTGCACGAGCCGAGCGGGTAGAGGCCGAGGTCGATGGCGTAGTTCTGCCGCGACAGGCGCACATAGTGGCGCATGGTCTCGGGCTCGGTGAGGCCGGGCAGATCGATGGGCGTCTTGCGGGCATGGCCGCCGAGGCGGCTCTCGAAGGCGGCCGGCTCCTCGACGTCGACGCCGGTCGTCGCCACGTGGCCGGTCTCGAAGATCAGCGGCTCGTGGATCTCGAGCGCCTTGTTGCCGGTGAACGTGTCGCTCATTTGAGGCCTCCCAGCACTTCGGCGTATTCGGCGATGTCTTCCTCGGTGGTCATCTCGGTGGCGGCGACGACGATGAGGTCGCCCGGCGCGGAGGGGTCGAGGCGCGACACCGGGACGCCGCCGAGGATGTTCCACTCGGCGAGGCGCTCCACCACGCGCTCGGCCTCGCCGGGCACGCGGATGGTGAACTCGTTGAAGAAGGTGTCGTTGAGGACGCTGACGCCCGGGACACGCGCCAGCGCGTCGGCGGTGGCGCAGGCGCGGGCGTGGTTGAGGTGGGCGAGCCGGCTCAGCCCCTTCTCGCCGAGCAGCGTCATGTGGATGGTGAAGGCGAGCGCACAGAGGCCGGAGTTGGTGCAGATGTTCGACGTCGCCTTGTCGCGGCGGATGTGCTGCTCGCGGGTCGACAGGGTGAGGACGTAACCGCGCTTGCCGTCGGCGTCGACGGTCTCGCCGGAGAGGCGGCCGGGCATCTGGCGCACGTGCTTCTTCTTGGTGGCGAAGAGGCCGACATAGGGACCGCCGAAGTTGAGGGCGTTGCCGATCGACTGGCCCTCCCCCACCGCGATGTCGGCCCCGAGCGCCCCCGGCGGCTCGATGGCGCCGAGCGCCACCGCCTCGGTGAACACGGCGACGAGCAGCGCCCCCGCCGCGTGCGCCGCCTCGGCGATGGGCGCGAGGTCGACGAGGTGGCCGTAGAAGGTGGGCGTCTGGACGACGACGCAGGCGACCGTGTCGTCGATCGCCGCGGCGATGTCTTCCGCGTTGGTGGGATCGGCGGGCAGCGCGGCGACCTCGATGCCGGTCGCCACGGTGTCGATCACGTCGCGATATTGCGGGTGGAGGCCGCCGGAGACCACCGCGCGGGTGCGCCGGGTGAGGCGGCTCGCCATCATCACCGCCTCGGCGGTGGCGGTCGAGCCGTCGTACATCGACGCGTTCGCCACCTCCATGCCGGTGAGGCGGGCGACCTGGGTCTGGAACTCGAAGAGGACCTGCAGCGTGCCCTGGCTGATCTCGGCCTGATAGGGGGTGTAGGAGGTCAGGAACTCGGAGCGCTGGATGAGGTGGTCGACGCTCGCCGGCACGTGATGGCGATAGGCGCCGGCGCCGACGAAGAAGGGACCCGCTCCCGCGGCGCGGTTGCGGCCCGCCATCCGCGAGAGGGCGCGCTCGACGCTGATCTCCGAGCGGCCCTTCGGCAGATCCAATAGGCCCTCGACAAGGTGGCCCGCGGGGACATCGGTGAAGAGGTCGTCGACCGTGTCGACGCCGATGCTGCGCAGCATCAACGCCCGATCGTCGGCGGTCAGCGGATGATAACGCATGTCACTCCCATCGCTTCGCCTATCCGGCGGTGTGGTTCACTCACCGCCGCCCCGAAGCGGAGCGGCGTCGGGCGTCAGACGACGAGCTCCTCGAGCGCGTCGTAGTGGACGGTCTCGCCGGCGCCGAAGGCGACCTTGGCGAGACTGTCCGGCTTGAAGCGGATCGCCGAGAGCTCGGCCTCGCTGAAGAAGCGCCGCTCGGTGACGACGGCCGCCGGATCGCGCCACCCCTCGCCGATCGACCCGGCGAGGATCGTGGCGCGGAAGAAGAGATCGACCTGGTGGAAGCCGCTCGCGGAACTGTGGAACTCGTTGAGGAGCACCAGCGGGCCGACCTCGATGGTGAGGCCGGTCTCCTCGTGCACCTCGCGCTTGAGGTTGCTCGGAATGTCGGTCCCCGCCTCGATGCCGCCGCCGGGGGCGCACCACAGATCGCTCCGGCCATCCGGGTACGCGTTGACGAGGAGGAGGCGACCCTCCTCCACGATCACGGCACGGGCGGCGAGGCGGGGGCTCGTCATTCGATGGTCTTCAGGAAGTCGTCGTAGGCGGCCTGCTCCATCAGCGCCTCGACGGCGGCGGCGTCGGCCACCTTGAGCTTGATGAACCAGCCGGCACCCTCGGCTGCCTCGTTGACGAGCTCGGGCTTGTCGTCGAGCGCGCCGTTGATCTCGGTGACCTCGCCGGCGAGCGGCGCGTAGACGTCGGAGGCGGCCTTCACGCTCTCGACCACCGCGAAGGCGTCACCCGGGGCGAGCGTCCGGCCCACGTCGGGCAGCTCGACGAAGGTGATGTCGCCGAGCGCCTCCTGGGCGTGGTCGGTGATGCCGACGGTCGCGATGTCGCCATCGAGCTCGACCCACTCGTGGTCCTTGGTGAAGCGCTTCATGAGGATCCCTTGCGTTTGGTGCGCGATGGCAGGAACGGCAGCTTGGCGACGGTGACGACGACCGGCTTGCCCCGCACCACCGCTGCAATTTCCTGACCAATGGTGGCGTGGGCCGGGTCGACGAGGCCGAAGGCGATGGGCCCGCCCACGGTGGGTCCGACCCCGCCGGAGGTGACGATGCCGGTGGTCGCCCCGTCGACCTGGAGCTCGGCCCCGGCGCGCGCCGGCACGCGGCCGGCCGCGGTGAGGCCCACGCGCTTGCGGGCGGGCCCCTCGGCGAATTCCTGCATGATGCGCGCGTCGCCGATGAAGCCGCCCTCGGTGCGGCGGCGCTTGGGCACGACCCAGCCGATGCCGGCCTCGACCGGGCTGATCTCCTCCGAAAGGTCCTGGCCGTAGAGGCAGAGGCCCGCTTCGAGGCGCAGCGTGTCGCGCGCGCCGAGGCCGACGGGGGACACGCGGCCGTCGCCGACGAGCGCGTCCCACGCGGCGCCGGCGGCGTCCTCGGGAAGCGACACCTCGAAGCCGTCCTCCCCGGTATAGCCGCAGCGCGAGACCATGGCGTCGACGCCGAACGCCTCGGTGAGGACGGCGGTCATGAAGTCCATGGCGGCGATGTCGGCCGCGACGTGCGGGGCGAGGACCGCCTCCGCCGCGGGCCCCTGGAGGGCGATCAGGGCGCGGTCGAGATAGTCGACGGCGACGTCGGGATCGGCGTTCGCCTCGAAGTGGGCGCGGACGGCAGCGCGGCGCGCACCGTTCACCACGAGGCGGAAGTGGTCGCCGAGGCGGGTGATGATGAGGTCGTCCACCACCCCGCCGGCGGCGTTGGTGAGCACGGTGTAGCGGGCGCCGCCGTCGGCGAGGCCGGCGATATCGGACGGGGTGAGGCGCTCGAGCCATGCCGCCGCCGCGCCGGGACGCGTCTCGGTGAGGCGGATCTGACCCATGTGGGAGACGTCGAAGAGGCCGGCGCTCTCGCGCGTCGCCGTGTGCTCGGCGATGATGCCGGCATATTGCAACGGCATCTCGTAGCCCGCGAAGGGCACGAGGCGTGCGCCGGCGGCCTTGTGACGCTCGTAGAGCGGGGTGCGGCGGAGCTCGGCTCCGGTAGCGCAGTCTGCGGGGTCGGACACTCATTCCTCCCAGGGCCACGACAGGACGCCCACGGCGGTGGCCGTGAGTTTGCCCTTCTGTCATGGCACCTGAGAGATTTCCCGGGGACGGACCCCGGCTACTCCTTCGGTGGGCCGCAACTGACAGCGGCCGCTTTCCAGAATGTTCGCCCGTGCGCGGTCCTTTTGCCTGAGAGTTTCCGGGCCGTTGCTCCTTCGGCGCCGCCTAAGCGGTCTCTCCCGCGCACGCTGCCGAAGATAGATGGGCGGGCCCTCGTGTCAAGACGGAGCACGCCGCCTCGCACAGCCCGCCCGGTCGGCGCTCAGCCGTCGAAGCCGACGATGATCTCGGCGTTGCCGGGATCGGCGATCTTCACGTTCTCCTCGACGTAGGCCCACGGGGCGGAGGCGCCCTCGACCTTGACCGACACGTTGTGGACCCGGCTGTAGGTCACCGTGTCGCCCTCGCGGACGGCCATGCGCAACGGCAGCTCCACGGTGCCGGCCTCACCGCGCGGGCCGAGCACCACGCGCCCCGACACGCCGATGCGGGTGACGATGCCGCCGCCCTCGCCGTTGGCGCACTCGCGGGCGGTGCGCGTGATGCTCGCCTGCCAGCGCAGCTTGCTGCCGTCGGTGTCCGATTCGTCGCCGCGCCGCAGCACCTCGGTCTGCGGCTGAATGCGCACCCGCGGACAGACGGCGGGCGAGGCGTCGATGCTGACGGACGTCGGCTCCTGGTTGGTGCCGCGGAAGAACGTGCCGACCGCCGACGTCGCCGACGGACCGCCCGCGGCCGAGCCGCTGCCGCCGCAGCCGGCGAGCGTCACCGCCAATGCGACGAGGCCGAGGGCGATCGTCGACCGCCTCCCCGTTGCCTGCATCGCGCGTTCACTGCATCTCTGTGCACCGCCACGAGACCCCATAGAAGGCGCTCCTTGACTTACTCCACTCGCCCACCTCTATGACTGAGAGGCGCAGCAATGCAACGTGGAGAACACCGCGATGGCGGACCGCCCCGCACTGAAGGTAATCCTATGCGCCCCCCGAGGCTTCTGCGCTGGGGTGGACCGGGCGATCCAGATCGTCGAGCTGGCGCTCGAGCGTTACGGCGCGCCGGTCTATGTCCGTCACGAGATCGTGCACAATCGCTTCGTCGTCACGTCGCTGGAGGAGAAGGGCGCGGTGTTCGTGGAGGAGCTCGACGAGATCGAGGAGGACGGGCGGCCGGTGATCTTCTCCGCCCACGGCGTGCCGAAGGAGGTGACGCGCGAGGCCGAGGCGCGCGATTTCTTCTACGTCGACGCCACCTGTCCGCTCGTCTCCAAGGTACACAAGGAAGCGCAGATCCACCACAAGCGCGGCCACCACATCCTGCTCATCGGCCATCGCGGCCATCCGGAGGTGGTGGGCACCATCGGCCAGCTGCCCGACGGCGCGGTGACGCTGATCGAGACGGTGCGTGACGTCGCCGCACTTGCGGTCGACGACCCGACGCGGCTCGCCTGGATCAGCCAGACGACGCTGTCGGTGGACGATACGCGCGACATCGTCGCCGCCCTCACCGAGCGCTTCCCCGCCATCGTCGGGCCGCACAAGAACGACATCTGCTACGCCACCACCAACCGCCAGGAGGCGGTCAAGGCGGTGGCGCCGCGGTGCGACGCGATGATCATCGTCGGGGCGCCCAACTCGTCCAACTCGCAGCGGCTGCGCGAGACGGCGGAGCGGTCCGGCTGCCGACGGGCCGACCTCATCCAGCGGGCGCACGAGATCGACGTCGCCTCCTACGACGGCATCGCCACGCTCGGCGTCACCGCGGGCGCCTCGGCCCCGGAACAGCTCGTGGAGGAAGTGCTCGACGCCTTCGCCACGCGCTTCACCGTCGCCGTCGAGACCGCCCGAACCACCGACGAGACCATTTCGTTCGCCCTGCCCCGCCGGCTGCGCGAGGACGCTCCCCCGGCCGCCCCCGCGCGCGCCGGCGCGTTCGAGACGCTGTAGCCCGCGACCGTGGCGGTCTACACGGCGGTCGACGACGCCGCGCTCGAGGTCTTCCTCGCCGACTACGACATCGGCGAACTGCTGTCGGCGAAGGGCATCGCCGAGGGTGTCGAGAACTCCAACTATCTGCTGCGCACCACCGGCGGCATCTTCATCCTGACGCTCTACGAGCAGCGCGTCGCGGTGGAGGACCTGCCGTTCTTCCTCGGCCTCCTCGCCCACTGCGCGGCGAAGGGGTTCAAGGCGCCCGAGCCCGTCGCCCGGCGCGACGGGGCGCTGCTGTCGACGCTGTGCGGGCGGTCGGCGGCGATCGTGACCTTCCTCGACGGGATTTCCACGCGCCGCCCCTCCCCGACCCACTGCGCCGAGGTGGGGCGCGGGCTCGCCGAGCTTCACCTCGCGACGGTCGACTTCCCGCTGCGCCGCGCCAACGCCCTCGGCATCGACGCCTGGGCGCCGCTCTTCGCCGCCTCCGCCGAGGACGCCGACGGGGTCATCCCCGGCATGCGGGCGATGGTGGACGAGGAGCTGACGATGCTCACCGAGTGCTGGCCGCGCACGCTGCCCGACGGGGTGATCCACGCCGATCTCTTCCCCGACAACGTGTTCTTCATCGGGCGTGCGCTGTCGGGCTTCATCGATTTCTACTTCGCCTGCAACGAGCTCCTCGCCTACGACATCGCCATCTGCCTCAACGCCTGGTGCTTCGAGGACGACGGGGCGTTCAACGTGACGAAGGCGCGGGCGCTGACGCTCGGCTACGCGGCGCGGCGCCCGCTGTCGACGGCGGAGGTGACGGCGCTGCCGATCCTCGCCCGCGGCGCGGCGCTGCGCTTCTGCCTGACGCGGCTGCACGACTGGCTGCGGGTGCCGAAGAACGCGCTGGTGACGCCGAAGGACCCGGCGCCCTATTTCGAGCGCCTGCGCTTCCACCAGCGCGTCCGCTCCCCGGCCGAATACGGCATCGAGCTGCAGGACTGAGGCGGCGGCGGGGTCGAGCCGCGCACGGCGGCGGAGCCGGCTGCGACGCGGCTCGCGGCGGGGCGGCTGGCTGCGGGGGTGCCGAGCGTGGGGGCGCTGAGCATGCGGGTGAGCTTGGCGCGGGGGCGATGCGTCGGCGACCCCGTGTCGTGGCGGCGCGGGCTGGATGGCGGCGTGTCGCACCACGACGGCCGCCCCGCGCGGCGTCGGACGCGGCAGCGCGATCGTCGAGTTCGGCTTCAGAGGCGCGCCACTGCGACCGGACAGCACCGGGCGTGAGGGGCGACGGCATGTGAGCGCGACGATCCGGCCCGAGAGTGCGACCGGCATGGCTCGGCGAGAGGCGCACCGCCGCGATCTAACCGCGCGCGACGTGGGGGCGTGACGCACGGGCGGCGTAGTCTGACCTCGCAGTGCGACCGGCGACCCTCGAGGCACAGGCATGCCGCCGCGGCCGTACCATGCGCAGCGTGCGAGGCCATGGCGCACGGGCGATGCGACCTCGTGCAGGGCCTAACCGGCGAGGCTCGGCGCAGAGGCACGCCGCCGCGATTTGACCGCGCGGCGTGGGGGCGCAACGCACGGGCGATGCGGTCTGGCCGCGCGGCACGACAGGTGGCTCGAGGCACAGGCATGCCGCCGCGATCGAATCGAGCCGGCGGCAGGCGTGCGTGAGTCGGTGGCTCGGTTGGCGTATCGAGGCGGAGCCTGCCGGCTTGGTCGGCGACAATCCCACGCGGGCGATGAAGCAACGCGCGGTGGCGGGAGTGGCCGCCGACCCATGCGGATCGCCGGTCGGACGATGCGGTGCCGCGGACAGTTCCCGAAGGACGATGGTGTCCGCCGCACCGACCGCGTCATGCCGCGGACGGAGTACGGAGCCGGAACCTCGGCGTTCGTGGCCCCTGCGTCGAAGCGCGGCACGTCGGACGGAGCGGCATGGCGGACGTAGACCGCGTCGCAGGACCTCGAACCGGCCACCACCGAACCACGTGGCGGATGGCTCGCACAACAGTGATCGTCGGCGTACGGCCGAGCCTCGAGTGCACAGACAGTGCACAGACGCTGCGCCCCGCCGCCTTGCGCGGAGGGCCGTGCGGCGTCTATGACCGCCGCAACCCCGGGTCGCCGACGAGGCTCGCGGCGTTCGCCTCAACGATCTCCCGGACAATCATGGCCAGTTCACCGCCTTCAGCGGATCGCTCCCGCCCCGTCGTGATCTATACTGACGGGGCCTGCAGCGGAAATCCCGGCCCCGGCGGCTGGGGCGCGATCCTGAGCTATGGGAATCGCACCAAGGAGCTCCATGGCGGCGAGCCGCACACCACCAACAACCGCATGGAGCTGACCGCGGCGATCCGCGCGCTCGAGGCGTTGAAGCGCCCGGTGAGCATCGACCTCTACACCGATTCCCAATATGTGCGGCAGGGCATCACCGAGTGGCTCGGCGGGTGGAAGGCGCGGGGCTGGCGCACGGCGAGCAAGCAGCCGGTGAAGAACGACGATCTGTGGCGTGTCCTCGATGCGCTCGCCGCCCGCCACGACGTGCGCTGGCACTGGGTGAAGGGCCATGCCGGCCACCCGATGAACGAGCGGGCGGACGAGCTCGCCCGTCAGGGTATCGCCATGGTGCGAGGCGATCCTTCGCCTGGCGAGGCGGCGGACTGAGGCGCAAGGCGGCGGCAGGGACGCGGATACGCGGGTGGCGCTACCAGCCCCCGCTTTCCACGTGCTCGAACGCGTTCTCGAGATATTCGATCGCCCCACCCGGCCAGACGAGCGCGATGTCGTAGCGCTGGCAGTAGCCGGCATAGACGGGGTGGGCCGCAAGCCACTCGTCGGCGGCGGCCGAGATGCGCGCCTGCTTGCGCCAGTCGAGCGCATCGAGCCCGTCCCACCCCCGCCGGCGTGCCTTGACCTCCACGAAAGCGACGGTGTCGTCCCGCTGAGCCACGAGATCGATCTCGCCGGAGCGGCCCTTGAAGCGCTGCCGCAGAATGGCGTAGCCGCCGGCGCGCAGAAAATGGGCGGCATCGCGCTCCGCGGCGAGGCCGAAGTCGTAGGAGCGGCGACGCTCGGCGGATGTGCGCCGGCTCCGCCCCGCGGGGACCGGGAAGAACGGCGCCGCCCGGCCGACACCGAGAGGAACTGTGACCACACCGCTTGCTGCAACCATGAGACGACCCTCTATTCCTCTTATAGTTGCATATTCACAACCAGAGGTCAAGAGCCTCCCCCGGGAGTCTCGACCCGCGCGCCGACCTCCGCCCGCACCTCCGCGGCGTGGCGGACCACGGCGTCGGGGTCGACGGTCGTGGTGAAGAGCGCCGCGATCGGCTCCCTGGCGGCCTGGGTGGCGAGCTGGGTGGCAGGCTGGGCGCCGGGCTCGACGAGGGGCTTGGTGCGCGGCAGCGGGGCGCGGCCGCCGCCCACCACCGTGCCCGACAGCGGCGTCGGACGAGTGTCGTCGGCGCCGCCGATCGAGATCGGAATCGGCACGATCGCGCGCGACGGGCCGAGATAGCCGAGCGGGCGCTCGGGCGGCGGATCGCCGAGCGGCACGGCGAAGGCGGCAATCCGCAGCGGGTTCGCCCACGGGCGGCCGGGGGAGGTCCGCCAGTCGTCCGGGGCGAAGTCGGCCCGCGCCATCATCGTCGCCTCGGCGTCGTCGCGGGCCGGTCGGGGCGGCGGGGCGACGAGTGCCGCCGCCCGGGCCCAGCCCTCGGGCACCAGCGCCTCGCCTGCGTAGGCGCGCACCGGCGTGTCGGCGGCGAGGACGAGGCTTTCGCCGACGGCCGCGGCGTCCGGCGCGGACCCCGCTCCGCTCGCAGCGTCACCCGGCGCCTCGCTCACCACCCCGGCGGCGGCCTCGCCCATCACCTCGTTCGCGGCCGTCGCGGTGGGGAGCGGCGGCAGGTCGCGTGGGGCGGCGAGGCGCTCGGCGCGCAGCCGGGCGCGGCGGGCGGCCTCGGCGCGGTAGTCGTTCGCCGCGCCGCGCTGGGCCTCGAGCTCGGCGAGGCTCGACACCGTGCCGTCGTCGTAGCGGGTGATCGGGCGCCGCGCGCCGCACACCTCGTCGCGCCGGTTCGCCACCGTCGCCTCCGGCCGCGGCGCAAGCTCCTCCACCGTGCCGAGGGAAGGCCGCTCGCCGGTGACCGCGGCGTAGGCGAGGCCGCCGTCGGGGTCGTCGAAGCCGTCGAGGGCGACGACGCCGCCATTCTGAAGGCTCTGGAACCCCTTTTCGAGAAGCTCGGCGGTGCGCTGGTCGCGCTCCAGCACCGTGAGCCCGCCGAGCACCACCGCGCCGAGACGCGTCTTCCCCCGCGTGACCGTCGCCGCGAGGTTGAAGCCGGAGGCGCAGATGAAGCCCGTCTTCATCCCGTCGGCCCCCTTCACGCGGCGGATCAGCCCGTTGTGGTTGCGCAGCAGGCGCTTGCCGAGCTGCACGCCACCCATGTCGAAGAAGTCGGCCCGGTCGGGATAGTCCTCGGCGAGCGCCATCATCAGGACCGCGATGTCGCGCGCGCTCGTGATCTGCTTGGCGTTCGGCAGGCCGTGCGGATTGTCGTAGCTCGTCGTCGACATGCCGAGCTTCGCCGCCGCCGCGTTCATCCGGTCGACGAAGCCCCCTTGGGTGCCGCCGACCGCCTCGGCGAGCGCCACCGACACGTCGTTGGCCGACTTCGTCAGGATGATGCGCAGCGCCGTCTCCACCGTGATGACGGTGCCGATGGCGAAGCCCATCTTGCTCGGCGGCTGCTGGCTCGCCTGGGGCGAGATGCGCACCGGCGAGGTCATCGCGAGGCGCCCCTCGCGGATCGCCTCGAAGGTGACGTAGGCCGTCATCAGCTTGGTGATCGAGGCCGGGTACCATGGCCGCGTCGCCTCGTATTCGGCGAGCACCGTGCCGTCGGCCATGTCGAAGAGAAGATAGGCGCCGACCTCGGCCCGCGCCGGAGCGCTCGCCGCGCACACGAGCATCGCGCCGGCCGCACCGATGATCGCCGCGCCTGCGACGCGCATGGTGGTCGTGCCGATCGCGCGGCCGATCGCCGCGACCGCGAGGGCACCGCACCATCGCCGAGAACGTCTAACCAAAACCGTCGGCTCCTGCGTTCAGGTATCGGGCTGAGGGGGCGGAGCAAGGAGCATTCGACGCGCCCCGCCGGTTGGCCTAGAACCCCCTCGAGCGGACCGTCCCCAGCATCGCCGACGATCCGTGCCAGCGGAAGGATAGCATAAGGTCATGGGCCCGGTTCAGCAACGCCTCGCCACCGTCCTCAACGAGCGTTTCGCCCCACGGCGGCTCGACATCGTGGACGAGTCCCACCTCCATGCCGGCCACATGGGCGCCCGCCCCGAGGGCGAGACCCATTTCCGCGTGACGATCGCGGCCGACGCCTTCCGCGGCACCACCCGCCTCGCCCGCCATCGCATGGTGAACGAGGCGGCGGCCGACCTCCTCGCCGGCCCGATCCACGCCCTCGCCATCAAGGCCGAGGTGCCGGACGCCGGCTGAGCAAGGCGGCGCGCCCGCCTCGCGTCCCCCACGCATCGCGTCCCGCACAGGCCGGACCGTCGCGCCCGGCCGTCCGCCGGCCGTCCGTCAGACCTCGAACGGCTTGCCGATCTCCGGCAGCACCACCTTCGAGGCCGTCTCGCCCAAGGCGGCGAGGAAGGTGTCGGGCGTCTGATCGAGCAGCGGGAAGGTGCCGAAGTGGCACGGCACGATCGCCCCGAAGTCGAAATAGCGGTTGCACGCGAGCGCCGCCTGCTTGCCGCCCATGGTGAAGCGGTCGCCGATCGGCACCAGCCCCACCGCGGGCGCGTAGAGCTCGTTGACGAGGGCCATGTCGCCGAAGATGCCGGTGTCGCCCATGGCGTAGAGCACCTTGTCGTCCTTCGGCGTGATGACGAGGCCGAGCGGGTTGCCGAGATAGACCACCGTGCCGGTGGCGCGCGACGCGGAGGAGTGCAGCGCGTTGACGAAGGAGACGGTGAACGTGCCGCAATCGACGGTGCCGCCGTGATTGCCGGGGTTCATGTTGCCCGCCCCCTGCTCGGCGAGATATTGGCAGACCTCGAAGGCGCCGACGATCTGGGCGTTGTTGGTCTTGCCGATCGCCGCGGCGTCGCCGATGTGATCGTCGTGCCCATGGGTGAGGAGGACGTGCGTGACGCCCTCGGCGGGACCCTCCCAGTCGCCGTCCCACTTGGGATTGGCGGTGAGGAACGGGTCGATCAGGAGCCGGGTGTCGCCGAACTCCACACGAAAGGCCGAATGGCCGTACCACGTGAGGCGCATAGTCTCTCCATCGGATGTCCGATCTTGCGGGGCCCAACAACCACCTCAGAGGGGATGGTGGCAAGGTGAAGCTCGGGTGAAGCTCAGCCGAGGGCGCCGAGCGCCCGCTCCACCACCTTCTTCATCAGCGTCGGAAGGCCGGCCGCGGCGGGCGCCTGCCAGGTGCCGCCCGTCGGGGTGGCCGCCCCCTCCCCCACCTCGGCGACGAAGACGTCGAGGGTGAGCGTCGCGTGGGTGAAGACGTGGGTGACGCCGCCCGCCGGGCGCCAGGGCGCGCCGAAGGGGGCGTGCGCGAAGGGGTCGGCCGGCGCATCCCCCCACGGCGAGCCCCACGCCTCGCTCATGCCGCCGAGGAGGCCGCGCTCGGGCCGGCGACGGGTGAGGATCGTCCCGTCGGACCGGACCGGCACGAAGGCGACGCCCTGCCAGACCTTGCGCGGCTTCTTCTCGGCCTTGACGGGGTAGCGGGTCGGCTCGCCCTCGGTCCGGGCGGCGCAGGGCTCGGCGATCGGGCAGAGGGCGCAGACGGGGTTGCGCGGCGTGCAGATCGTCGCGCCGAGGTCCATCATCGCCTGGGCGAAGTCGCCGGCGCGCTCGGTGAGCATCGCCGCCACGCTCGCCTCCACCTCGCGCCGCGCGCTCTTCGGCGGCACGGGAAGGGCGAGGAGGCGGGCGACGACGCGTTCGACGTTGCCGTCGACCACCACGGCGGTCTCGCCGAAGGCGATGGCGGCGATCGCCGCCGAGGTGTAGTCGCCGACGCCCGGCAGTGCGCGAAGCCCCTCGCGCGTCGTCGGGAAGGCGCCGCGCGCCGCCACCGCGCGGGCGCAGGCGAGGAGGTTGCGGGCGCGCGCGTAGTAGCCGAGCCCCGCCCAGGCGGCCATCACGTCGCCGTCCTCAGCGCCGGCGAGATCCACCACGGTGGGCCAGCGCCGGGTGAAGCGCTCGAAATAGGGGATCACCGCGGCGACGGTGGTCTGCTGCAGCATGATTTCGGAAAGCCACACGCGGTAGGGGTCGGCGCGCCCCTCCACCACGCGCCAGGGCAGCGCCCGGCGGTGCCGGTCGTACCAGCTCAGGAGCGCCGCCCCGTCGGCGGGCCCCGGCGTCCTGACCGCGGATCGGGTGCGCACCGCGTCCGGCCGGGCGCGGGCGGGAGCGCCCGGAGCGGCCGACGGTGGTTCGGATGGGGGCTCGGATGGGGGCTCGGATGGGGGCTCCGGCGTGGCCCCGGAGGGCTCGGCCGGGATCGCGTCCTCGCCTGGGATCGCCTCCTCGCCGGGGGTCGCGTCCTCGCCGGCGGCCGCCCCGGGCGACGTCGCGGGCGCGGACGCCGACGGCTTGCGGCGGCGGGGCTTCGCGGGGCCCGGCGCCGCCGTGCTCGGCGTCGGGATGCTCGGCATCGGGGTGGCCGGCATCGGGGTGGCCGGCTTCCGAGTGGCGGGCGGCGGGGTGGCCGGAGTGGTCGGCGGGGTCGCGGCAGTCTCCGTGGCTCTCGGCGTCGGGGCGGCGGGGCCGACGCGGCGGGCCGCGGGCGGCCGCGGCAGCGCCGGTGCCGGTGCTGGTGCCGGTGCTGGTGCCGGCGCGGCGGCGAGCGGCCGACGCCCTCGCCGCACGCGGCGGCGGTCCCGGCGGAGAGCGGCGCGGCGGGAGGGGGTGAGCGTCTTCATGGATCGGACCGGAGCAACTTCCCGCGCCGCGCGCAACTCATCCCTCGCCCCGCGGACGGCACCGTCCCCGATCTTCCACCGCCCGTCGCAAGCGCGCATTTTGGCGTTGCGTGCGAGCCCCTGTTGGAGGAGAGGATGGGGGCCATGACATCCACCTCGCGCTCCTCGCCCTGCGATCCCGTGACGGTTCACCGCGCGCACGGCCCCCGGCCGCTCGCCGAGATGATCGGCTCCCTGGTGAGCCCGGCGTGCCGATCACGCGGCGTCGCCAACGCCGCGCTGCTCCTCGATCCGGTGGAGATCTTCGGCGAGCGCTTCGCCCGGGGCGCGGCCATCGAGCGCATCGTGTGGCCGAAGAGCGAGGGACGCAGCTACGGCGCGACCCTCGTCATCCGGGCGGAGGCCTCGTGCGCCCTGTCGATCCAGCACGTGGCGCCGCAGATCGTGGAGCGGGCCAACATCCTGATCGGCTGGCCCGCCATCGCCCGCATCCGCGTGACGCAGACCCGCGGATGGAGGGCGCGACGCGCCTCCCGCCTCACCCCCGTCGCCGAAACCCCACCGCCCGCCGACCCCGCCGCCATCGAAGCGATGGCCGCCGAAATCGACGGCGTCGCCCACCAAGATTTGAAGCGCGCCCTGTCGCGATTGGGGGTCAGCGTTCGGCGGCGCAGTTTGAGCAAGGCGCGAAAGGCCCCATAAGAGGGCGAGTGACACAGCGAGGTTTCCCAGAATGATCACCCGCCGCACATTCGCCGCGATGGCGATGGCGCTGCCCTTGGCCGGCACGGCTCTCGTCGGCTCCGCCCGAGCTGCCGACCCGCTGCCCGACAAGGTCCTCGGCTCCGAGGACGCTCCGGTGGAGATCATCGAGTATGCGTCGATGACCTGCCCCCACTGCGCCAACTTCCACGAGACCACCTTCCCGGCGCTCAAGAAGGAATATATCGACACCGGCAAGGTGAAGTTCGTCCTGCGCGAGTTTCCGTTCGACCCGCTCGCCGCCGCCGTGTTCATGATCGCCAACTGCTCGGGCGACCGCTACTACGACGTCGTCGACCTGTTCTTCGAGAAGCAGCGCGAGTGGGCCGTGCGCGACGGCGCGCTGGGCAAGATCCGCAGCCTCGCGATGCAGACCGGCATGACGAACCAGGAGTTCGAGGCCTGCTTAACCAATCAGCAACTTCTCGACGGCATCAATGCGGTGAAGGACAACGGCTACGAAAGCCTCGGGGTCACCGCCACGCCGACATTCTTCATCGACGGCGAAAAGCTCGAGGGCGACCGCAGTATCAACGCTTTCCGTGAGTTGATCGACTCCAAGCTCGACTCATAGGGCGAATCGGTATGAGGCGGAGCTATGAAGTTCGACAAGCTTCGCCTCACCGGCTTCAAATCGTTCGTCGACCCGACGGACGTGCTGATCGAGCCCGGCCTCACCGGTGTCGTGGGGCCGAACGGCTGCGGCAAGTCGAACCTCGTCGAAGCCCTCCGCTGGGTGATGGGCGAGGCCTCCTATAAGTCGGTGCGCGGCTCGTCGATGGACGACGTGATCTTCGCCGGCTCCGGCCGGCGCCCGACGCGCGACACGGCCGAAGTCTCGCTTGTCCTCGACAACGCCGACCGCTCCGCCCCCGCCGAACTCAACACCGCCGACCATCTGGAGGTGACGCGCCGCATCACCCGCGGCGTCGGCTCCGACTATCGCGTCAACGGTAAGCTGGTGCGCGCCCGCGACGTGCAGCTCCTCTTCGCCGACGCCGCCACCGGGTCGCGCTCGCCCTCGATGGTGCGCCAGGGGCAGGTCGCCGAGCTGATCGCGGCGAAGCCCACCGACCGACGCAACATCCTCGAAGAGGCCGCCGGCATCTCCGGCCTCAGGGCGCGCAAGCACGAGGCGACGCTGAAGCTCAACGCCGCCGAGCAGAACCTCTCCCGCGTCGACGACGTGGCGGGCGAGGTGGAGCGGCAGGTGGAGAACCTGAAGCGCCAGGCCCGCCAGGCGAACCGCTACCGCAACCTGTCCGTCGAGATCCGCACGCTCGAGGCGACCGTCCACCATCTGCGCTGGATGGAGGCGCGGGCGGCCGTGGCGGAGGCCGACACGAGCCTCACCGCTGCACGCACCGCGATGACGGAGGCCGCCGCCCACCAGACCCGCACCGCCACCGAGCAGGTCGTCGCCGAGCACGCGATGCCGCCGCTGCGCGAGGCGGAGGCCGCCGCCTCGGCGGCGCGGCAGCGGATCGCCGCGGCGATCACCGCGCTCGACGTGAAGGACAAGGAGCTCGCCGACAAGATCGCCGGGCTGAAGACCCAGGTGGAGGCGCTGGAAAAGGACCTCGCGCGGCAGGACGGCGCCAAGGCCGACGCCGCCCGCTGGGTCGAGCGGCTGACCGGCGAGCGCGCCGACCTCACCCGCGCCAACGAGGGGGCCGACGCGCGGATCGCCGCTTTGGAGGCGACGGCGAGCGCCGCCGCCGAGGCGACCCGCGCCGCCGAGGAGACCGCCACCGCCGCGACGGAGCGCGCCGCCACCGTGCTCGCCGCCCGCGCCGCCGCCGACAAGGACCATGCCCGGGCGACCGCCGAGGCCGCCCGCGCCCGCGGCGAGGCCGAGCGCATCGCCGGCCAGCTCGCCGCCGCGCGTCAGAGCGACGCGATGCGCCAGCGCGAGGCCGCGGCCGCCGCCCTCGCCTCCGCCGAGGCCCGTGAGAGCGAGGCGTCCGACGCTCTCACCGCCGCCGAGGCCGCGCTCCCCGAGCTCAAGACCGCCGACGCCGCCGCCCGCGAGGCGTTGGCGGAAGCGCGCTCCGACGTCGCCGGATGCGAGACGGAGGCGCGGGCGCTCGAACGCCTGACGACGATGCTGACGAAGTCGGGCGACGCCGTGCTCGAAGCCTGCCGCGTCGCCGAGGGCTACGAGAAGGCGTTCGCCGCCGCCTTGGGGGACGACCTTCAGGCCCCCGTCTCCGACACGGCGGCGCTGCGCTGGACGACGAACCCCGGCGCCGACGGCGGCCTGCCGGCGGGCGTCGACCCGCTCGCCGCCCACGTCGCGGCGCCCGACGCGCTCGCCCGTCGCCTCGCCCAGATCGGCGTGGTGGCGGACGCGGACGGGCCGCGCCTTCAGAAGACGCTGAAGGCCGGGCAGCGGCTGGTGTCGCGCGCCGGCGCGCTGTGGCGCTGGGACGGCTACGCCTCGAACGCCGGCGCGCCGAGCGCCGCCGCCGAGCGCCTCGCCCAGAAGAACCGCCTCGCCGCGCTGACGGCCGAGCTCGAGACGCTGCGGCCGCGCCGCGACGCCGCCGACGCGAGGGTCGCCGAGACCGCCGCCGCACTGAAGGAGGCGACCGCTCGCGAGGCCGCCGCGCGGCAGGCGCTCTCCGCCGCGCGCAAGGCCGGCGGCGAGGCCCGCTCCCGCCTCTCCGCCGCCGACGCCAAGGCGCGCGAGGCCGAGGCCGCCGAGACGCGCCTCGCCGCGGCGCTCGACGCCGCCGAGGC
>NZ_JAEKJA010000045.1 GCF_016411865.1 Acuticoccus mangrovi
CGACCGCCGTAAGTGGGTCAGATTTGGATCGGCGTTGACAGGAAGGCCAGGAGATATTCCGAGGCCTTCGATGCTGCCGAGGCAGCGCGGACGATGGCGCGGTTGTCTTCCCGCAGCACCTCCTGCCACGAGCCGATGTAATCGGCGTGCCGCACGGTCGGCACGATGCCGAGCGAAGCGCACGTGAAGGCAGCAGTCATCTCGGCGATCAGCTCTTCGAACGCATACTTCTTGGAGCCGAAGGAGCCGGACATGTCGCGGGCGAGTCTGCTGACCGCGCCACTCCAATGGCCGAGTTCGTGTAGCGCCGTCCGATGCCAGTTCACCGCCTCGAAATAGGCCTGCGGCGGAGGCACGCGGACATAGTCGTTGCGCACATCGTAGTAGGCGCGATTGCCGCCGATCCTGAGGTCGGCCCCGCTAGCGCGGATCAGCGTTTCGGCCTGCGGCAGGATCAGGTTCTCTTCGACCGGCGGCGCTGCCGCGGCGATGTCTTCGGGCAAATCTTCACACTGCGCGACGTTGAAGACGGTGAACCGTTTAAGGAACGGGATCGCCTGGGGTTCCTCACGTGCCGCGCGCGCGTTGGCGCTCATCGTCCGGGATAAAGCGGTCAGCGTAGACGACCGTTGTTCCCTTCTCGCCCTTGTGCACGTGTCCGCCGAGCGACAGCGCCTGGTGGAACGTCAGCCAGCTCTGGCTCTCAAAGTTGTGCTCCACGACGGCGCCCCAAAGGATGAGGACGTTGATGCCGGAATAGGCTCGGCCGGTGGCGGCGTTCTTCGGCATCGCAAGCGGGGCCTGGACACCGGCCGACCCCCAAGGCTGAACCCAGGGAAGACGGCCCGCCAACAGCTCGGCAATGATCTTGTTCGTGACCTCCTCGTAGAGACTGGCGCGATCGGACGCGGACCGCCCGCGAGCGGCGGCCCGTCTTGAATACCGTGTCATGGCGGATCTCCATGACGGGCCGACCGAGAGCCTCTCTCTCAGCCCGAAACCCGTCACGGCGACAGCCGCCAAACTCTTCCTCCGCGATGCGCACACGGAGCGCAGTATGAAAGCCTATGGAAGCCGCCGGAGAAGCCCCTCGTATGGAAACCGCGAGGCCGACAACCACGCGACAATCTGTCCAGAAATTCGCCCCCGGCTGCTTCCGCCATGCTTCCGCGAGCCGAAAAGCGCTTCTGGAAATTCCTGCTAAGTCATTTGCCCTTCCTGAGAGATGGGTGACAGATCATTCCGGAGACATGGATGACACTTTTGGGCCTTTGCGGGGAGAGCAAAGGTGCCTGAAAGGAGTGTCACATCATGGACGAGCGGGTGAAGTTCATCGCCCGGCTGCTCGACGGGGAGACGATGTCGGGGCTTTGCCGGGAGTTCGGCATCTCGCGCAAGACCGGCTACAAGATCCACGAGCGCTACCGCGACTGCGGGGTTGAGGGGCTCACCGACCGCTCGCGCCGGCCCTACCGGCACGCCAACCAGTTGCCCTTCCAGATCGAGACGCTGATCGTGCGGCTGAAGCGGGAGAGGCCGGCCTGGGGCGCGCCGAAGATCAAGGAGCGGCTGGCGCGGCTCTATCCGGAAGCGCAGCGGCCGGCGATCTCCACCGTGCACACGGTGCTCGACCGCCACGGCCTGGTGAAGCGCCGCAAGAGACGGCGCAACCGGGCCATGGGCACGCCGCTGTCCTCTTCCAGCGCGCCCAACGCGCTGTGGTGCGCCGACTACAAGGGCGAGTTCATGCTCGCCGACCGGCGCTACTGCTACCCGCTCACCGTCACCGACTATGCCAGCCGCTATCTCATCGCCTGCGAGGCGCTACAGAGCACCAAGGAGGCCACCGCCTTCCCGGTTTTCGAGAGCGCCTTCAAAGAGTTCGGGTTGCCGAGAGCCATCCGCACCGACAATGGCGTCCCCTTCGCCAGCCCTAATGCGCTGTTCAACCTCTCGAAGCTCTCCGTCTGGTGGCTCAGGCTCGGCATCGAGATCGAGCGCATCAAGCCCGGCAACCCGCAGCAGAACGGACGGCACGAGCGCATGCACCTGACCCTGAAGCTGGAGACCACCAAACCGGCGGCCGAGACCATGCTGAGATAGCAGGCCAGGTTCGACGACTTCGTCGCCTGCTACAACACCGAGCGGCCGCACCAGGCGCTCGCCATGGCCTGCCCGGCCGAGCACTACGCGCCCTCAACCCGCCCCTATCGGGGCCTGCCGGAGCTCGACTATCCCTTCCACGACAAGGAAGCCACCGTCACCACCTGCGGCGCATCTGTCTCAAGCGCAGGAAGATCAACCTCAGCCAGGTCTTCGCAGGCCAGAAGGTCGGAATCCGCCAAGTCGATGACCGCCTATGGCTCGTCAGCTTCATGCACTACGATCTCGGCTACTTCGACGACGAGACATGCAGGCTGGAGCCGATCGCCAACCCCTTCGGAGCTAAGGTGTTACCTATGTCTCCGGAATAAACCGTCACCTATGTGTCCGGAATGGACCCGGCGAGGGCTGGGGCACCCGACAGGATTCGAACCTGTGACCTCTGCCTTCGGAGGGCAATGTGACTCGACCGACCACGCAGAGCCCGTCGCGTTTGTATTGCGCTGTGTCGATCAACATGCCGTTGCCGAGCGCGTAGACGCGTTTGCGGATGCCCCAGTCTAGCTGAA
>NZ_JAEKJA010000046.1 GCF_016411865.1 Acuticoccus mangrovi
ATGTGACTCGACCGACCACGCAGAGCCCGTCGCGTTTGTATTGCGCTGTGTCGATCAACATGCCGTTGCCGAGCGCGTAGACGCGTTTGCGGATGCCCCAGTCTAGCTGAATTGCCTCCTCCGCGATTCGAGCCGCCCCGCCTGCGCCCGTCAGCCCGCCGCCGGCAGACCCTCGGCGAAGGCGAGGCAGGCGGCGAGCACGGCCTCGAGCCGCGCCCGCAGCGGTTCGGCGTAGGCTTCGTCGTAGGGGGCCGGCCACTCCTCCGCGGTCAGATGGCGGAGCGGCTCACGCATGTAGCCCCGGCAGGCGAGCTCCATCTGCAGCGCGTGGATGCCCTCCGCCGGCTGGTCGCAGGTGCGGGTGATCCAGCCGCCGACGAAACGTCCGTCGACGACATGGTCGAACGGCTCTCCGCCGCAGGCTGCGACTACGGCCGCGGTCATTGCCCGGTCGCAGCTCGTGCCGCGATTGGTGCCGACGTTGAAGACCGGCAGCGTGCCCGGGAAGAGCCGTGGGATCACCGAGCGGATCGAATGGCAGTCATAGAGGGCGACCCGATCCGCCGTCGCCCGGAGCCGCGCCAGCTCCTCCGACAGCGCTGCGTGATAGGGCTCGAAAAAGCTTCGGCGCCGCTCGGCGATCTCGTCGGCGTCCGGCTCCTGCCCCGGCCGGTAGAGCGGCTCGCCGTCGAAGCTTTCGAGCGAGCAGAGGCCGGTGGTCGCCTGTCCCGGGTAGAGCGAGGCGCCGGACGGGTCGCGATTGACGTCGATGACCGTCCGCGAAATCCGCGTGCGGACGATCGTCGCGCCCATCGTCTCGCCGAAGGCGTAGAGCCGGTCTGTCCACCAGTCAGCGTCCTTGCGGGCAAGTGCGGCCGAGACGAGCCGGGTCTCGATCCCGGCGGGGATGTCGGTGCCTGTATGCGGCAGGCTGAGAACGAGCGGCCGGTTGCCGCGCTTCACGATCAGCCATGGAAGCGAAGGGTCCGACATCGCCAATCTCCATCTCAGGCTGTCGGCAGCGTCTCGACCAGTCGGTCGATTTCGGCTGCATCATTGTAGTAGGATGGCGAAATCCTCAACGCGCCGGCCCGCACCGCAAGGTCGACGCCCGCCTCGCGCAGGCGCCCGGCCTCCGCCTCGACGTCGAGTGCATGATGCGTGAAGGAGAGGATGCCTGAGCGCTCTCCGTCCCGCTCGGAGCTGAGGATCGTCCAGCCCTTTCGCTTCAGCCCGTCGGCCGCCCGCTGCACCAGTCCCGCTATGTGGCTTTCGATCCACGCCGGACCGAGCGCGAGCTGCATGCGCACGGCCGCGTCGAGGCCCCAGATACCGGGGAAGTTCACCAGCGCCTCCTCGAAGCGCCCCGCATCGGGCCGGTAGTCGAGCGCATAGTCGAGATGGGCTTCGCCCTTGTCGACGGTGTGGTAGCCGACATTGGGCGGATCGAGCCGGTCGAGCGCCCTGGCGCTGCAATAGAACAGTCCGGTGCCGATCGGCGCGAGGAGCCATTTCTGTCCCCCGACCGAGAGGAAGTCGATGCCGAGGTCGGCGAGGTCGAGCTGGAGCACGCCGACCCACTGGATGGCGTCGACATTGAGCAGCGCGCCATGCGCCTTGCAGAGCTCCGATGTCGCGGCGAGGTCGTGGCGGAAGCCGTTGGAGAACTGGACTGCGCTGATGGAGACCAGCCTCGTGCGGCTGTCCATCGCCGCCGCGAGCGCGTCGACCGGAACCCGGCCGTTCTCGCTCTTCACCCACCGGACGCTGACGCCACGCTTGGCGAGATGCATCCAGCAATACACGTTCGACGGATATTCGATATCGGGAATGACGACGTTGTCGCCTTCCCGCCAGTCGATGCCATTGGCGACGATGACGAGGCCCTCGGTCGTGTTCTTGATGAAGGCGATCTCGCTCCGCGACGCGCCGATCAACCGGGCAATGCGGTCCTTGATCGCCGTATCCGCCTCGATGCACCAGAGCGGATAGTTGTTGCGGCCGTTGTCGCGCACATCCTCGAGGAAGCCTTGTGTCGCCCCGAACACTGGATTGGGCATCGGTCCGATCGAGGCGTTGTTCAGGTAGCAGCGGCGTGTTTTGATCGGAAAAGCTTCGCCGACCGTTTCGGGCGTCACGCGGTCGGCCGGGTCCGCAGCGGAAAAGACGGCGGCCGTGATCGGCGCGTTGGGCATTGCGGTTTTCGACACGTTTCCTCCGAGGCTCGCAATCTGCCGAGGCGAGGCTAGGAAGCGGACGATGCTGCGGCAAATGCTTAATGCCCGCTCATGCATGTGAAATAAGCATAAAGGTCGGAGTTTGGGCAGACGCTCATGCGCTGCGCGCATGGTAGGGCCTGTGCTTTGCATTTCGGAGCCGGGCGCACGGCGCCTACAGTTCTACGCGGACGAAGTAGAGTAGACCTTGCGCCTGACCCGGATCGTCATGACGACGACAGTCCCGATGAAGCACGCGCCAGCAAGCGCGGCTTCGATCGGCGTCTTCGTCGGCGAAAATCAGGGAATGACCGCAGGGCTCTGGTACACCGCTTGCGTGACGCGGTTCGGAGTGCCGGCGCGATCCCAACCAGTCACCCCGGGCATCGATCCCTGACATTCCGGTGGCAGCCGCGCGGGCTCGGGATGTCGCGGCTGCCCTGTCGAGAAAAGGAAGGCGAACATGAACGTGACTCTTTCGAGACGGCGCCTGCTCGAGAGCATCGGCGCGGCCAGCCTGATGGCGGGCCTCGGCACCTTCGGCCGACAGGCGATGGCTGCCAGCGGCGAGCTGATCGTGCCGAGCTATCCCGGCCGTTACGAGCGGTTCTGGCGCGACCAGCTGCTCCCCGACTTCGAGGCCCAGACCGGCCTCAAGACCACGGTCGATGTTGCCGCGAACGGTGTCACCTGGGCCGCCAACATGCGCGTCGCCGGGCCCGAGCACCCCACCTTCTCCTTCGCCATGATGAACGAGATCGTCGGCGCGATGCTGCGCAAGGAGGGCTATTTCGAGCCGTGGCCGGCCGACAAGGTGCCGAATCTCCAGTACGTCCATCCGAAGGCCAAGAACCCGGACAATAACGGCGTCGCCTTCATGATCTCGCCGGTCGGCATCGCCTATCGCAACGACCTGGTGAAGACGCCGCCGACGGGCTGGAAGGACCTATGGTCGCCCGAATTCAAGGGCAAGGTCGGCATGTTTACCATCGCCAACAGCGCCGGCTTCATGTTCGTCATGACGATCTCGAAGATCTTCGGCAGCGGCCCGCTCGATTTCGATGCCGGCCTTGCCCAGATCGAGAAGTTGAAGCCCTTTCCGCAGGGCGACCTCGCCGGCGCGCTGTCGGCTTTGCTGACCCGCGGCGAGATCCTGGCCGCACCGCTCGACGTCAGCGAGGTGATGAACCTTAAGCAGAAGGGTGCCCCGGTCTCCTTCGTCGTACCGAGCGAAGGCATGTTCATGTTCGACCAGACCCTCGATCTCCTGAAGAACGGGCCGAACAAGGACGGTGCCTGCGAATACATCAACTACATGCTGAGCGAGCCGATCCAGGCCAAGCTCGCCAAGGAATTCTTCTACGTTCCGGTGAACACGCAGGTGAAGCTTCCGCCGGACCTCGCCAGCCAGTTCCCGATCACCATCAACGACGTCGACAAGCTGATCCAGTTCGACTGGATCGCCGCGAACGAGAAGCGCGGCGCGGTGACCGAGTCCTGGAACCGGATGATGCGCTAGGTTTATGTCGCGCGTAATCATCCGCCGGCTGACCAAGGCGTACGATTCCGTCACAGCGGTCACCGGCGTCGATCTGGAGGTGGCCGAGGGCGAGTTCGTCTCGATCCTCGGCCCTTCCGGCTGCGGCAAGACGACGACGCTGCGCTGCGTTGCCGGGCTGGAAATCCCGACCGGCGGCCGCATCCTGTTCGGCGATACCGAGGTGACGGCGCTCCCTCCCGAGCGCCGCTCCATCGGCATGGTGTTCCAGAACTATGCGCTCTTTCCGCACCTGACGGTCCGCCGCAACATCGCCTTCGGTCTCGAGATGCGCGGCGTTCGCGGTGCCAAGGCGGCGAGGCGCGTCGCCGACGTGATGGAGATGGTGCAACTGCCCGGGATGGCCCACCGCTATCCCCGGCAGCTCTCCGGGGGCCAGCAGCAGCGCGTCGCGCTCGCCCGCGCGCTCGTCGTCGAGCCTTCCGTACTGCTCCTCGACGAGCCGCTCGCCAATCTTGACGCGAAGCTGCGCGACGAGATGCGCTTCTTCATCCGCTCGCTGCAGAAACGGGTCGGCATCACCACGCTCTACGTGACACACGATCAGGCCGAGGCGATGACCATGTCCGACCGCATCGTGGTCATGTTCGACGGTACGATTCACCAGATCGGCACGCCCGAGGAAATCTACCACCGCCCTGCCGATCGACAGGTGGCTGAATTCATCGGGTCGTCCAACCTGATCGCCGGGCGGGTCGCCGAGGTGCGCGAGGGCTATGTCACCCTCGAGACGGCCGTCGGCATGATCGTGTGCCGCGCCGGCCATCGGCCGGCCGCCGGCGAGCAGGCGATGGCTCTCATCCGGCCGGAAGCGGCCGAACTCAGCCGGGAGGCCAACGCCGGCAGTTTCGCCGGCCGCATCGTCGCCTGCCATTTCCTCGGCAACCTGATCGACTACGACATTGTCCTCGGGGACGACACCACCCATCGGGTCCAGACCCTCGGCGAGACCCTTTATGCGGTTGGCGACGAAATCGCCGTCAGCGTACCGGAGGAGAAGGCATGGCTGCTCAGCAAGTAGGCCCGCGAAACGCCACCTGGCTGCTCGGCCTGCCCGGCGCCGCGGCGGTGATCATCTTCGTCATCGTCCCCTATATCAACATCGCCGTGATGAGCTTCCGGGTGTCCTCGCCCTCGCGCGCTTACGACCCGGGCTTCACGCTCGACAATTATGCCCGCACGCTCGGCGATCCCCTTTATCTCGGGGTTCTCTGGGATACGGTGAGTCTCGCCGTGATTGTGGCCGTCGTCTCGCTGGTCCTTGGCTTTCCGGTCGCCTTCTTCCTCGCGCGGACCCGCTCGCGCTGGCAATCGCTCCTCTACGCGCTCGTCCTCTCTCCGCTCCTCGTCGGCGTCGTGATCCGGTCTTTCGGCTGGATCGTGCTTCTCGCCAATAACGGCGTCATCAACCAGCTCCTCGGCATGGTCGGCATTGGCCCGCTGGGGCTGATGTACAACCGGCTCGGCGTGACGATCGGCCTGGTCCACGTCTTCCTGCCATTCATGATCCTGCCGATCATGAATGCGGTCCAGTCGATCGATCCCCGGTTCGAGGAAGCCGCCCGCACCCTCGGCGCCAGCGAGCGACGCGCCTTCTTCCGGGTCGTGCTGCCGCTCTCCATGCCGGGCATACAGTCGGGCGCGATCCTCGTCTTCGTGCTTGCGGCGAGCGCTTACGTGGTGCCCGAGCTTCTCGGCGGCGGCCGGGTGATGACGACGCCGACCTTCGTCATGCAGCAGCTTCTCGGCACCTTCCTCTGGCCCTTCGGCGCCGCGCTCGCGCTCGTCCTCTCGGCGACCACGCTGATCCTCATCTGGCTCTTCACGCTCCTGACGAAGCCGGTCATGCGGGGCCTGACATGAGGCGCTTTCCGCTCTGGCTCCTCGTCTTCGTCGCGCTCGTCTATGTCTTCCTGCTCACCCCGATCGTCGTGGTCGTCGCCACCTCCGTCAACGCCGGCTACTACTTGGCCTTCCCCCCGAGCGGCTTCTCGCTTCGCTGGTATGCCGCCTTCTTCAATTCGCCGTCCTTCATGACGGCGCTTGTCCTGTCGCTCGAGGTCGCGGGCGTAGCCGCCTTTTTCGCTGCCCTTATCGGCACGCCGGCGGCGATGGCCTATGTCCGCTCCCGCGGCCCGTTCCGCGAGCCGTTCCGGCTCCTCCTGCTGTCGCCGCTCGTCCTGCCGGAGATCCTGACGGCGATCGCGCTCCTCTTCTTCTTCAATCTTTTCTTCAGCGGGCTGCGCAGTCTCGTCCCGCTGGTGATCGGCCACACTGTGCTGATCGTCCCCTTCGTCTTCCTGACCGTCACCTCGGCCCTCTACAACATGCCGGCCCAGGTCGACGAGGCTGCCCGAACCCTCGGGGCCACGCCCGGCCGGGTGTTCTTCAGGGTCACGCTTCCGCTTATCAAGTCGGGCATCATTGCCGGCACGATGCTTGCTTTCATCATTTCGTTCGACAACGTGACGATGTCGCTGCTGCTCAAGGCTATCGGGACCAGCACCTTGCCGATCCAGCTCTTCGACTATCTGCGCCTGGATTTCGATCCGACGGCCGCCGCGGCGGCCTCGATCTCGGTCGTCTTCACGCTCGGGATTGTCGTGATCATCGACAGGATGTTCGGCCTGCGCGCCCTGCGCTTCTGACGCCGGCGGAGAAGGAGAGGATGCGTCTCGACTGGTTGCGGGCCTTCCGGGCGGTCATGCAGACCGGTACCGCGACCGGCGCCGCGGCGATCCTCCTGCGCACCCAGCCGCAGGTCAGCCGCATGATCGCGAGCCTCGAGGATGCGGTCGGGCTGAAACTCTTCCGCCGCGAGGGCCGCCGGCTGGTGCCGACCGAGCAGGCCCTCCTGTTCCTGCAATATGTCGAGCCGTTGCTGATCGGGCTCGAAGGCATCGGTCACGCCGCCGACGACATTCGCCACGACCGTGGCCGTCCGCTCCTCGTCGCGGCCGAGCCCTTCCTGCTGCACAAGGCCGTGCCGGAGGCGATCACGGCGCTTAACGCGGCGGCCGACTTCCGCTGCACGATCGACATCTGCATCCGCGGCCTCGGCCTCTGGATGTCGCGCGGCAATGCCGATCTGGGGGTCGTCGCGCTTCCCTTCTCGCAGACCGACATGGAGCGGACGGTTTTCGCCGAGGCGGAGGTCGTGGCCGTGCTCCCGCCCGGCCATCGTCTCGCCGCGGAGCCGGCGCTGCAGATGCAGGATCTCCGCAACGAGCGCTTCATCGGCCTGAGCACCAGCACGCTGCTGCGCGCCCAGATCGACATCGCCGCAGCCCGTGTCGGCATCTCGCTCGATCCGGTCGTGAATGCCACCTCGGGCGTTACGGCTTGCGACTTCGTCGCCCGCGGCCTCGGCATGACCATCGCCGATCCGATCATCGCCCAGTCCTTCGTCTCGCGCGGCGTGACCGTTCGCCGCCTTCGCGCCGGTTTGAAGCTCACCTACGGTTATTTGACGGCGCGCCAGGCTCCGTCCGCTGCCGCGCGCCTCGCCATGGACATGATCGCCGCTACCGTCTCCCGCCTGGGCGGCGATTTCGTCACGCTGGCCCCGGCCTATCGCCATCTCGGCCGTCCCGCCTCGGCCGCCTGATTATTTCAGGCCGCGAGCGGCGCCGTCGCCACATCCTCGAAGATCTCCATCGCGCGGTCTATGTCGGCCCCGGTCACCACCAGGGGCGGCAGCAGGCGGAGCACATTGCCCGATGCCTGTGCCACCAGCAGTCCCCGTTCACGCAGCGCCGTCGCAACCGCTCCGTTCGCCGGTCCGCAGACGAGACCGATCATCAGACCGACGCCGCGCACCTCGCGGAAGGTCTCCGGCCGCCGCGCAGCCACCTCCTCCAGCCGTTCCTTGAAGTAGCGGCCGGTCTCCGTCACTTGGTCGAGAAAGCCGTCCGCCAGCATCAGGTCGAGCGCGGCCGAACCTACCGCCATGCCGAGCGGCGCACCGTTGAGCGTGCCGCCATGGCTGCCCGGCCCGACCGTCCGCGCCACCGCCTCGGTGGTCAGCAGCGCCGAGAGGGGAAAGCCGCAGCCGAGTCCCTTCGAGGTTACGAGGATGTCCGGAGCAACGCCCGAATTCTGATAGGCGAAAAGCTTGCCGGTCCGCCCCATCCCGCTCTGCACCTCGTCGTAGAGGAGGAGCAGGCAGTGCTCGTCGGCGACGGCGCGGAGGCCGCGCAGATAGGCCGGCGACGCCACGCGGATGCCGCCATCGCCCTGGATCGGTTCGATCAGGATGGCGCCGGTTTCCGGTCCGATTGCCGCCCGTACGGCGTCGAGGTCGCCGAAGTCGACCATGTCGAAGCCGTCGACCAGCGGCTCGTAGCCTTCGCGGAGCTTCGCCGAACCGCCCGCCGCAATCGCCGCCATGGTGCGGCCGTGATAGGCATTGTCCATGGTGATAACGCGCCAGCGCTCCGGCGTCGCGGTCGATTTGAAATAGCGCCGTACCAGCTTCAGCGCGAGGTCGACCACTTCGGCTCCCGACGTTCCGAAGAAAACCTTGTCGGCGAAGCTTGCCCTCGCGAGGCGCTCTGCCAGCTGCTCGGCCTCGCCCGTCCGCAGGATGTTCGAGGCGGTCCAGAGCGTCCGCGCCTGGCGCTCGAGCGCCGCCACCAGTACCGGATGGCAATGGCCGAAGGCGACCACCGCCATGCCGCCGATGAAGTCGAGATAGCGCCGCCCGGTCGAATCCCAAACGTGGACGCCCTCACCGCGCACGATCTCGATCGGTGCGCGGTTGTAGGGATCGAGCAGATAGGTCATCGCATCCTCCTGAAAGGGCTGGCTCAGCCGGCCTAGCGCAGCGGTTGCGGCTGTCCCGCGAGTTCGGCAACGACCGCGGCGAGGCTCGCCCCCGCCTCCTCGATGCCCGCCCGTGTCACATCGCGATGGGTAACGGCGCGCAAGCGATGCGGTCCCTCGACATTCAGCCGCACGCCGCGTCGCTTGAGTGCCTCATTGATGGCGATTGCCGCGAGGCCGGTTCCCGTCACGTCGAGGAAGACGATGTTGGTCTCGACCTCCGGCGGGTCGATGGCGACGCCCGGCACCATCGTCGCGAGCGAGCCGAACAGGCGCGCGTTGACATGGTCTTCGGCGAGCCTCTCGACATGGTTGTCGAGCGCATGCAGCGCCGCCGCAGCAAGGACGCCCGCCTGGCGCATGGCGCCGCCGAGCCGATGCTTCCAGAACCAGGCTTCGGCGATGAAGTCCTTCGAGCCCGCGAGCACCGCCCCGACCGGGCAGGCGAGGCCCTTGGTGAAATCGAGCCAGACGCTGTCGCAGAGCCGGCCGTAATCCGCCGCCGGAACGCCGGAGGCGATAACCGCGTTCATCAGCCGCGCCCCGTCCATGTGCACGGCGAAGCCGCGTTTCCGGGCCTCGGCGGAGACCGCTTGCAGCATTTCCAGCGGCCACACCCGTCCGCCGCCGCGATTGGTGGTCTGCTCGATTGCCACGACACGCGTGCGCGGCGAGCGTTGGCGAAGCGGCCGGGCGGCCGCGGCGACGTCTGCCGCGGTGAAGATGCCGGTCGCTGTCGGCACGGGATAGATCAGCGCGCCGGCGAGCGCCGCCGCGCCTGCGCCTTCCGAGCCGTGGATGTGCGTGTTGAATCCCGCGACGATCTCGTCGCCCGGCCGGCAATGGACGAGCAGCGAGATCTGATTGCACATCGTTCCGGTCGGCAGGAAGACTGCCGCCTCCTGTCCCAGCAGGTCCGCGGAGCGCCCCAGAAGCGCCAAGACGGTCGGATCCTCGTTGAGCTGTTCGTCGCCGGTCGGCGCGGCAGCCATGGCGGCAAGCATTGCCGCGCTCGGCCGGGTGGCGGTGTCGCTGATGAGGTCGACCTTGATCACGGCAGTCACTTTCGCTGGAACGATCCGTCAGGCCGGATCGGAAGGCACGTAGCCGGCGGAACGGTCGGCCGCCCGCGCTTCCGCGCTCCGCCGCCCCGGCTCGCCGTTGCCACCGCCGCCGGGGGTGCGCACGAAGAGCCGTTCGTCCGCCGGAATTTCGAAGGCACCCTTGCCCGGCAGCCGCTTGCCGCTGCCGAGATGGAGTTCGCCCGCTGCACCCGGTCCGCCGCCGGCACGTCCCGCCGCCGGATGCTCCATGCGGTCGAAGGCGGCATAGAGCGTGTAGGGATGGCCGCCGAGCGAGCCGACGACCATGTCCTGCCCGAGACCGCCGCGCGCTTCGCCATCGCCGCCGGAGCCGCACCAGAACTCGCGCTTCCAGAAGACCAGCGGCGTTGCCGCCTCGACGATCTCGACCGAGCTCGCCTTGACCTTGCTCGGGAAGGAGGTCGCCGACAGGCCGTCGAGTCCTGGCCGGGCGCCGCAGCCGCCGGTGGTGATGATCGAGATGATGAAGGGTTCCGTCCTGCCCTGTCCGCGGAAGGTGAGCGTCCAATGGGCCGAGCAGCTTTCGGCCGGCGCGACGCCCGGAACGATCTTGTCGAAGGCGCCGAACACCGCATCGGGAATAAGCAATCCCACGACATGCCGGCAGGAGACCGGCTGGGGCCATTCGGCCCGCAGAATGGAGCCGCGCGGCGCGGTCACGTTGTAGACGCTGAGCGAGCCGTGATTGTTCGGCACGTCGGGCGCGATCGCGCAGGTGAGGGCGTAGCAGCTATAGGCCGCCGTATAGTTGAGCGGCACGTTGATGCCGAAGCGGCTCGCCGGCGAGGAACCGGACCAGTCCACGTCGATCCCGTCGTCGGTGACCTTGATTGCAACCGAAAGCGAGACCGGCGCCTCGTAGCCGTCGATCACCATCGTATGATGCGCCTCGGTCTTCGGCAGCGCCCGGATCCGTTCCAGCACCGCCGCCCGCGAGGTCTCGATGATATATTCGCCGAGGAGCTTCAGATCCGGTGCGCCGACTTCGTCGAGCAGTTCGCTGAGTCTCTGACCGGCGGCCTGGTTCGAGGCGATCAGCGAATGGATGTCGCCTTCGATCTCGGAGGATTTACGCGAGTTCGCCTTGACGATGGTAAGCATCGCCTGGTTCAGCCGGCCGCCTTCGACGAGCTTCATCAGGGGCACCAGCACCCCCTCCATGTAAAGATCGGTGCCGCCCGGGCTGAGACCGATGCCGCCGACATCGGTCATGTGTGCCGTACAGGCGAAATAGGCGACGAGGCGGCCGCGGTGGAACCAGGGCGTAACCACGACGAAGTCGTTGAGATGCCCGGTGCCCTGCCAGGGGTCATTGGTGACATAGACGTCGCCTTCCTCGGCCGTCTCTGCCGGGAAGGTCTCGAGGAAATAGCTTACCGAGCGCGCCATCGTATTGACGTGACCGGGCGTGCCGGTGACGGCCTGAACGAGCATCCGTCCTTCGACGTCGAAGATGCCGGCGGAGAGGTCGGCAGATTCGCGCACCACCGGGCTGAAGGCGGCGCGCACCAGCGTCTGCGCCTGCTCCTCCGCCACGGCCATCAGCCGCGTCCACATCACCTGCAGGCGGATCGCCGACAGCTTCGGCTGCTGGATCGTCATGCTCGGCCCTCCGGATTCCGCTCCAGCACCAGATGCCCGAGGCCGCTCACCCGGGCGCGGAAGCCCGGCGTCACCACGGTCGTCGTCTCGTCCTCGACGATCAGTGCCGGTCCCGGAACCTCGTCGCCGGCGCGCAGGGCGCTCCGCTCGTAGACCGAGTGGTCCAGGAAGAGGCCCGCGCCCGGATCGAATACCGGCCGCGTTGCAACCGGCGTCGCGCGGCGCGGTTCGCCCTCCGCCGTCGACGAACGGCCCGGGCTCCAGGTCGGCCGCGCCAGGGCGACCTTCCACGACAGGATTTCGATCGGCGCGCCCTCGATCGTGCGCCCGAAGAGCTGACGGTAGGCTTCCTCGAAGGCGGTGCGCAGCGCAGCGGCCGTCGGCACGCCGTCTCCCGCTCCGACGGTCACCTCATGGCCTTGGCCGACATAGCGCATCTCGGTCGTCGTCACCGCGACCCCTGAGAACCGTTCGGCGGCCTCGCCGATCATCTCGCTTGCGGTCTGCCACATGCGCGCGAGCAGGTCCGCCACCGCCGCCTGGTCGTAGAGACCGAGCCGCATCGGCTGGCTTGCCGCGACCTCGTAGGAAATCGGGGCACGCAGGAAGCCGAGGGCCGAGCCGACGCCCGCCCCCTTGGGAATGATGACGCGGCCGATGCCGAGCTTCTCGGCGAGCCGCGCGGCATGGAGCGGCGCCGCTCCGCCGAAGGCCACCATGGCATGGTCGGAGAGCTCGCACCCGAGTTCGACCGCATGGACCTTCGCGGCATTCGCCATGGTCTCGTCGACGATCTCGACGGCGCCGAAGGCCGCCTCGGTCGTATCGAGAGCCAGCTTGCCGGCGACATCGGTCCCGAAGGCGGCTTCCGCCTGCGCGGCATCGAGGCGGATCTGGCCGCCCGCGAAGCGCGAAGGATCGATCTTGCCGAGCAGCAGGTCGCCATCGGTCACGGTCGGCTTCCGGCCGCCCTTCCCGTAGCAGCTGGGGCCGGGATCGGAGCCGGCGCTCTGGGGTCCGACCGCTATGCGTCTCGTTGCATCGACACTGACGATCGAACCGCCGCCGGCGCCGATTTCCACCAGCTCGATCACCGGAATACGCACCGGCAGGCCGCTTCCCTTGCGAAAGCGGGCGGCGCGGTCGACCTCGAAGGAACGCGCGATCTGCGGCGTCCCGTCCGAGATGAAGCAGATTTTGGCGGTGGTGCCGCCCATGTCGAAGGAGAGGATGCGCTTCTCGCCCATTTCCTCGGCAATCGACGCGGAGAGCACCGCCCCGCCGGCCGGGCCGGATTCGACGAGCCGGATCGGCACCTGCATGGCGAGATCGAACGGCATCACGCCGCGGCCCGAGGTCATGAGGAACGCCGGACAGCCGATGCCGGCCGCTTCAAGCCGCGCGCTCAGGCGGGTGAGATAGCTGACGACGAGCTGCTGGACATAGGCATTGGCCGCCACCGTCGAGAGCCGCTCGTATTCGCGGATCTCCGGGCAGACCTCGCTGGACAGGCTGATTGAAATGTCGGGCAGCACCCGCCTGACGATTTCGGCCGCCTGCTGCTCATGGGCGGGATTGGCGTAGGAATGCAGAAAGCCGATCGCGACGCTCTCGCCCGCGGCCTCGCCGATCCGTGCCGCCGCTTCCGCGACTGCCGCCTCGTCGAGCGGAATCAGAACCTCGCCGTTCGCCGCCATGCGCTCCGGCACGGCGAAACGGAGCTCGCGCGGGATGAGCGGCCTGGGCTTCTGCAGGCGCAGGTCGGACGGGTCGAACCGGCCTTCGTCGCCGATCTCGAGCACGTCGCGGAAGCCTTGCGTAGTCAGGAGAGCGGTCTTCGCTCCCCGCCGCTCGAGAATGGCGTTGGTCGCGAGCGTCATGCCGTGAAGGAAGCGATCGACTTCCGACGGCCGGACCGCCGATTCCGCCAACAGCCTCTCTATGCCGGCCAGCACGGCATCTTCCGGCGCCTTTGGCGTCGTCAGCACCTTGCAGGACCAGCGCCGGTCGCCGCGCTCGAGGACGATGTCCGTGAAGGTTCCGCCGATGTCAGCGGAGAGACGTGCACCCGCCGTTTCGGTCTCGTTCGCAGGCGAAGGGTCGGACTGGCTCAACGGACATCCAATTCTAGGGAATGCACTGCAACATTAGGACACGGGAACTGCGCCGTCGAAATTCCAAACATGCCCCGACACATGCGTCCGAAGCATAGATGATCGGCCGTTCAGGTCGCCAGCAGCCGCCCGGCGCCGGGCACGGCCGCCGGATGGCCGAGCCGCTCGAGGATGCCCCAGAGCGTCACCTGATTGCTGGTCAGCACCGGCTTGCCGAGCGCCTCTTCCATCTCCGCGACCGCCTCGAAGGCGCGGAGGTCGGTGCAGCTCACGAAGACGGCTTCCGCCTCCGGCCGGTCCGCGGCACGGGCAACCGCAACGATCCGTTCGCGTGTTGTGTCGCGCACGGTCGGCCCGATCAGGCCGAGGCAGGCTGTCGCCACCACGTCGACCCCCGTATCGCGAAGGAAATCCGCTTCGCTCGCCGTCACAGCCTCGATATAGGGCGTGGCGAGCGCCAGGCGGCTGATCCCGAGGCTCTTGAGTGCCGCCACCATGGCACCGGAGGTCGTGACCACGGGACATTGCGTGATCGCCGCGATTTCGGCGGCCAGCGCCTCGCCGGCGGCAACGCCGCCGACAAAGGAACCGCTGGTGCAGGCATAGGCGACGAGGTCGGGCGGAATCGTCGCCAGAAGCCGTGCGGCGTCGGCAACGCCGCGGTTCATTGCCGCAAGGTCTTCGGCGGTGGTGCGGGTGAAGGGGATGCGGGCCGCATGGAAGGAGATGCCGCGCGGGGCGAGCCAGGCGAAATCGGCTTCGGTCGTCGAGTTCAGCGAGGGCAGGATGACCCCCACCCGTGCCCCGCCGAGATAAGGATTGGCATCGCGCGCGGTCGTGTCCACCGTCTTCATCCGTTCGAGCGTCCAAGCTGTTCGATCCGGCAGTCTAGGTCCCGTATCGGGCTCTTCATATATGCATTCTCCAGGCGCGTTCATGCGTCCTCTGGCGGCATAAAACTCCGGCAGGCCGGTTGGCCGCGGTGCCCGCTCCCGCGTATGACTGTCCCGCTTCACAAGCCTTCCCGCGAGGCCCGTCCGAGGACAGACAAATGCCGCTCGTCACCGTCGATGGCGATCCCTTCTACGTTGAAATCACAGGCGAATCCCATCTGCCGCCGCTCGTCTTCGGCAATTCGCTGAGCGCCGACACGTCGATGTGGGACGACCAGATCGCCGCCCTTTCCCCCTTCTTCCGCATCATCCGCTACGACATGCGTGGCCACGGCCGGAGCGTCCGCACCCCGCCGCCCTACACCATGGACCGCCTCGGCCAGGATGTTATCGAAATCCTGGACGTTCTCGGGATTTCGCAGGTTCATTGGTGCGGCGTGTCCCTCGGCGGCATGGTCGGGATGTGGCTCCTCACAAATGCCCCCGGGCGCGTCGGCGCCGCGGTCCTCGCCAATACCTCCGCCCGTATGGGCCCGCCGGAGTTGTGGAACGGCCGCATCCGCACAGCCGAACGCGGCGGCATGGAAGCTCTCGCCCAGGCGACTCTCGAGCGTTGGTTCCCTGCGGATTTCCGCGCCGCTGCGCCGGAGACGATCGAGCGGGTCCGCGCCATGATCCTCGCCACCCCGGTCGCCGGCTACGTCGGTTGCTGCGCCGCCATCCGCGAAATGGACCAGCGCCAGACGATCAGGACGATCCGTGCACGGCCCCTCGTCGTCATCGGTCTCCGCGACCCTGCCACCACGCCCGCCGACGGACGGCTCATTGCCGCCTCGATACCCGGCGCGCGCCTCGCTGAAATCGACGCCGCCCATATCTCCAACATCGAGCGGGCGGACGAATTCAATCGCATTGTCAGGGAGTTCCTGCTCGCCAGCTAGAGCGGATTTCGGCGTGATTGAATCGTTTTGCGATTCACAGAGGGAGGCGAATATGATTCAGGCTTGGTGCTGGGAAGGAGGCCAGCACCAATGACGGCACCGCTTTCCAATGATCTTCGTTGGCGCGTTGTTCGCGCCATTGAGGCTGGCCTGTGGCGACATGCGGCGGCGGCGAAGTTCGATGTCTCCGTTGCCTCTGCCGTGCGCTGACATCAGCGCTACAGGCGCAGCGGCTCTGTCGCACCCGACGCCGTTGGCGGCGACCGCAACAGCCATCGGGCGGAGGCGCATGCGGCCAAGGTGCTGGCCTGGATCGACGATGAGCCGGAGCTGACCCTGGTGGAGATCGCCGCCCGGCTGGCCGATGCGGGCCATGTCTTTGCCCCGGCCACCATATGGCGCCTGCTCGACCGTCACGACTACACGCTCAAAAAAAGGACCGCGCATGCCGCAGAACAGCAACGCGACGATGTGAAGGCCGCCCGCCAGGCCTGGCGTGACAGCCAGGACGCGCTTCAGAGCCAGCGGCTGTTCTTCATCGATGAATGCGGCACCAACACCAAGATGGCGCGCACAAGGGGCCGCTCCAGGCGCGGCGAGCGCTGCCGCGCCGCCATTCCCACGGCCACTGGAAGACCACCACCCTGGTCGCGGCCATCACCACCTGCGGCATCAGCGCCCCGATCATCCTCGACGGGGCGATGGATGGCGACATGTTCACCGCCTACGTCAAACAGGTGCTGTTGAAGGAGCTCAAGCCGAGCGACCTGGTGATCATGGACAACCTGCCCGCCCACAAGGTTGCCGCTGTGCGCGCCGCGATCGAGGGCGCCGGCGCAGGCCTCCTTTATCTGCCGTCCTACTCGCCCGACTTCAATCCGATCGAAAACGCCTTCTCGCAGATCAAGGCACACCTCAAAAAGGCCGCTGCCCGAACCCTCGACGACCTCCAGCTGGCCATCGCAGCCGCCATCGAAACCGTCGCTCCGAGAAACGCCATCAACTACTTCGCCGAAGCCGGTTGTCGGAACGATACAGTGTGAGCGGAATCTGCTTGTCTTATGCTTCTTCAGCCACTTCGAGGCACAAAGGA
>NZ_JAEKJA010000047.1 GCF_016411865.1 Acuticoccus mangrovi
TGACACGAGAACGGTAAGGAAATGGTTAGGGCCGGAGCCTAAAGCGATGGCGTCGTCGTCGCCCCCACGCAAGTCTGCTCGATGCGCACGACCATCTATCACGCCGTCCGACGGCGACCGGCGGCTCGAAACCATCGCCGCCCGCGCCAGAGCGTCCCACGCGGTGGAGGCGATCGACTGGAATGCACTCCGGATGGACTTGCGAGGGTCGGGCGCGCGCTCCTGTTGGCCGTCGCGGATCGATCCGCGGGCGCGGCCGGTGCACGAACTTATCCCCGCCTCGATCCCCCCATGGCATTCTCGCTGGGCTGCTCGACTGCGGGGAGGCGTGCCGGACCGTCCGCCACGAGGTCGAGAGCTCGGTGGCCGCATCGGGGGAACGGGACTAACGGACCCCGACCCCCAACGCGGTGGACCGGGCGGAGCCGGCAGTAGACGCGCCCACCTTCCGTCGGCGAGCACCGCGGACGGGCGACAGCAAGGGTCAACCCCGAGGTCTATGTCGCCGGGCACCGGTTCGCCGGTGAGGGATGCGCCCGCCGCCCGCGAAAAGCCGAAAGGACGGGACGC
>NZ_JAEKJA010000048.1 GCF_016411865.1 Acuticoccus mangrovi
CGCGCGGCCCCGACCCGTGCCCGATCCCCGGCCACAACATCGCGCTCCGACGAACCCACCCGCCGCCAAGCCACCCGCCGAGCACACGACGCCCTCGGGCCGCATCGCGGCGCAGGGCGCCGCTCGTCACCCCCCACATGCGCGGGATCGACGCTCGCACTCCGGCCCGGCACGCCGCGGCGCGCTCGGGTCGGGTGGTGAAGCCTCAGGCCGCCGCGTAGGCGGCGTCGAAGAAGGCGAGCTCCAGCGCCACCGCGCGGGCGAAATAGTCCCGCGCCACCGCCGCCTCGCCGGGGCCCACCCGGTCGAGCTCGGCCCGCAGGAAGGCGACGAGCTCGCGGAAGCCCGGATTGTCGTGCAAGGTGATCCACTCCGCGTGCACGAAGTTCGCCGGCAGCGGCTTCGGCGCGCCCATCGCCCAGTCGAGATAGAGCCACTCGGCGACGTTCAGCACCGCGAGCGCCGCCACGTAGGAGCGGCTCTCGGCCGCCTCGCGCATGATCGCCTTGAAGCCGCGCGTCGGCGCCGTGTCGGGCACCGCGATCCGCGCCTCTGCGCTCACCCCCAAGGCCTCGAAGGCGCGCAGAAAGTAGGTGTTCTCCTCGCCCGAGATCATCCCGGTGAAGCGGCCGAGGGTGAGGCGCGCCTCGAAGCCGTCGGCGGTCGCGATCGCCGCCCCGAGGAGGGTCAGGAAGGCGTCGAGAAAGCGGTGGTCCTGCACCAGATAGCCGGCCATCACGGGGTCGGGAATGGTGCCGGCGAAGAGCTCGCGCACGAAGCGGTGGTCCACCGCCCGCGTCCATGTCGGCTCCGCCTCGCGGCGCAGGGTGTCGGTAAAGCGCTCAGTCATCGTCCTCTCCAGCAGCGGGCGAGGCCGGTCGGTATCGTCATCATCGGCCCCTCGGTGAGGCCGGCAAAAGGCAGGCTCGGTCCCATCCCTTCGCCGGCATGATCCGGATCAGGTTCAAAGGGTCACCGCGCCGCACGCGCCTAGCGGTATCTCAGCCCGTTGCCGGGCCCCCCCTGGTTCGCCTCACTCATAGGCCGAAGCCCGCCCGATGTCACGCGTCCTCCCCCCGCGTCCACCCCGTGCGGCCGTCGCCTCAGTCGAGCATCCGCTTCATGCCCACGTGCGTCGCCTCGAAGCCCAGGCGCTCGTAGAAGGCGTGCGCCCGCTCGCGCCGCTTGTCGGTGGTGAGCTGCACCATGCCGCAGCCGGCCTCCCGCGCCATCTCCACGAGATGGGCGACGAGCGCCGCACCGACCCCGCCGCTGCGCACCGACGAGGCCACCCGCACCCCCTCGATCAGCCCCCGCGTCATCCCCTTGCGGCTGAGGCCGTGCAGCATCGTGAGCTGAGCGCACCCCACCACGGCGCCGTCACGCTCCACCACGATCAGATGGTCGTGTGGATTATCCCCGATCGCGGCCAAGGCCGTAACATAGGCCGGGTCGGGCGGATCGGTTACGACGTCGCGGGACTGGCCGAGCATGTCGTCGACGAGGAGGGCCATGATGGCCGGGATGTCGCCGACCACGGCATCGCGAAAGGTGAGCGAGCCAGGGGGCGATTGATCTATGGTGGTGTTCATGGGAAGTCCTTGCGATGACGCCAAAGGCCACGCCGGCCGGGGGCCGTCAACCGACAGGGCCGTGCAATGTCCCACCCGCTCAGCGACCGCTCCCGCTTCAATCTCGGCGTGTTTTCGGCGAATGCCGACGGTGGCCTCGCGATCACCACGGTGCCGGAGCGCTGGCGCGCCTCCTGGGCCGACAACGTCGCCGCCGCCCGCGCCGCCGAGGACGGGGGGATGGACTTCTTCCTGCCGATCGCCCGCTGGGCCGGCTTCGGCGGGGCGATGCGCACCCGCGAGCACTCGTTCGAGACCTTCACCTGGGCCGCCGCCCTCGGCGCCCTCACCTCGCGCATGGCGATCTTCGCCACCGTGCACGTGCCTCTCGTCCATCCGCTCTACGCGGCGAAGGCGCTCGCCACCGTCGACCACGTGTCGGGCGGCCGCGCCGGCCTCAACATCGTCTGCGGCTGGAACCCCGCGGAGTTCGCGATGTTCGGCGTGACCCCCGACGCCGACGGCTACGACCGGGCCGACGAGTGGATCGACATCATCGAGCGCGCCTACGCGGCGACCGAGCCGTTCGACTATGACGGCCGCTTCTATCGCCTCAAGGGCGTCGTGAGCCGGCCCGCCAGCCTCCAGTCGCCGCGCCCGGTGACGATGAACGCCGCCTTCGGCGATCGCGGGCGCACGTTCGCGGCGCGCCACTGCGACATGCTCTTCACCACCTTCACCGAGATCGCCGAGGCTCCCGCCCACGTCGCCGACATCAAGGCCCGCGGCACCGCCGTCGGCCGCGACATCGGCGTCTACACGGTGTGCCACGTCGTCTGCCGGCCGAGCCAGGACGAGGCGGAGGCCGCCTATTATCGCTACGCCGTCGCCGAGGCCGACCACGCCGCCGTCGCCGCCCACATGGAAGGCAAGCGCCGCTCCGCCCGCAGCCACGACGACAAGGCGTTCGACCTCTACGCCCAGCGCTTCGCCGGTGGGGCGGGCAGCTATCCCCTCGTCGGCACGCCCGAGCACATCGCCGCCGAGATCGGCCGCATCGCCGAGGCGGGCTACATCGGCGCCGCCCTCTCGTTCGTGAACTACACCGACGAGCTGCCCTTCTTCACCGCCAGCGTGCTCCCCCGCCTCGCCGAGATGGGCTTGCGCTGATGCTCGATCCCCGCGCGCCCCGCCTCAAGCCGGCGCTCGCCGCCGGTACGCCGCTCGGCGCGGTGTGGTTCACCCTCGGCAGCGTCGCCCTCGTCGAGGTCGCCCGCCGCGCCGCGCCCGACCTCGTGGTGATCGACATGCAGCACGGCCTGTTCGACCGCCTCACCCTCGAGGCGGCCGTCGCCGCCGCCGCTGCGCCCACCCTGGTGCGCACCCGCGACGACCACGCCGCAAGCATCGGCGAGGCGCTCGATGCGGGCGCGGACGGCGTGCTCGTCCCCCTCGTCGAAACCGGCGAGGCCGCCGCCGCGGTCGCCGCCGCCTGCCGCTACCCGCCCGCCGGTCGCCGCTCCGGCGGTGGCATCCGCCCCCTCGGCGACTTCGCCGCCCATGCCGCCCACGCCAACGAGGGGGTGGTGGCGGGCGTGATGATCGAGACCGCGGCCGGCGTCGCCGCGGCCGCCGCGATCGCCGGCTCGGGTGTCGATCTCGTCTTCGTCGGCACCGGCGACCTCGCCCTCTCCCTCGGCGATGCGCCGGGCGGGGAGGCCCACCGCGCCGCCTGCCGGGCGGTGCTCGAGGCCTGCCGCGCCGCCGGGGTCGCCTGCGGCGCCTTCGCGATGTCCGCCGACGACGCCGCCGCCCGGATCGCCGAGGGCTTCACCCTCAGCGTCGTCACGAGCGACATGGGTCTCTTCGAGGATGCCGCGCGTGCCGCCGTCGCCCGCTTCGCCGAGGCCGCGACCCCGCCTCGCCGGCCCCGCCGCGCCAAGCGGGCCGGCCGATGAGATCACTCGGCGGCGCTGTCGTGCTCGAGCACCAGCTTCTTCAGGATGGTGCGCAGCTGCTCCACCTCGGTGGCGTCGAGCGAGGCGGTGCTGTGCCGCTCCCGCTCCACCGCGCGGTGGAGGAGCGCGGTGAGCATCGTCTCCCCGTCGGCGGTGATCGCGAGGCCGCCGCCCTCCGCCGCGCGCACGAGGCCGCGCGCGAGGAGGCGGTCGCGCGCATCCTCGTAGCGCGAGGCGGACAGCATCGTGCGGTTGAGGAGCGGCGTCTCCGCCGTCGGCCCGGAGGCCGACAGGATCGCGAGGATGCGCATCTGCGAGCCCGTCGGGTCCTCGTCGGCGAGGCTTCCGGCGAACGCCTTGAATACATGATTGTATGCACGAAACAGCAGCGGCACGAGGAAGTCGTCGTAGGGATGGCGCGCGGCCACCACGTCGTCGACCGGGATCGCCGCCGGCCCCGGGTGCGGCGCGATGGTGCCGTAGCGCCCCTGGGCGAAGGCGAGCGAGCGGCGCTCGTGGCGGTGGAAGCGCTCCACCCGGCCGATCATCACGAGGTGGTCGCCGCCGTCGAAGGTCTGGTGGACGCTGCACTCGAAGTGGGCGGCGGCGCCGGGCATCAGCGGCACGCCGGCGAGGCCCGCCTCCCACGCCACGGTGGCGAACTTGTCGGCGCCGGGCTTCGCGAAGCGGTTGGAGAGCTCCACCTGATCCTGCGCGAGCACCGAGAAGGCGAGCCGCTCGGCCCGCTCGAAGGCGGCGAAGCTGCGCGCCTTGCGGTCGATCGACCAGAGCACCAGCGGCGGATCGAGCGACACCGAGGCGAACGAGTTGGCCGTCATCCCCACCGGCCCGCCCGTCTCGTCGAGGCAGGTGACGATGGTGACGCCGGTCGCGAACTGGCCGAGCGCGCGGCGATATTCGCGGCTGTCGAAGGCGGCTGCCGAGGAGGGGTCGCCGCTCATCGCGCCGGCTCCATGATGAAGTGACACTCGTCCGCCCCCTCCCGCCCGTTGGCGCAGGCGGTCTCCGCGGCGGTGGCGCCGGGGCCGTAGATCATCGCGCCGACGGCGCGCAGCATGCCGACGATCGCGTGGCAGGCCGGTCCTTCGAAGGTGGCGCCGGCGGCGAACGGGCTGTTCGTCACCACGAGGCGCATGCCCCGCCCCTCCGGCACGAAGCGCCAGACGCCCCAGCCGAGCTCCGGCGCGGTGGCGGCGATGATGGCGACGAGCTCGCTCACCCGCTCCGGCGTGACGTAGGTGGCGGCGGAGCGGCCGCCGTGCTCGGTGATCGAGGCGCCGAGCGCCTCGAGCGCGGCCGCCCGCGCCGGCGGATCGAGCCGGGCGAAGAGGCCCATCAGCGCGTCCGGACGGATCATCATGTAGCGGATGTCGCCGTCGAGATAGGCGCCGGTCGCCGCATCGTGGCGCAGCCGCTGGCGAAAGCTCATGCGCCGGGACCCGCCGCGGCGCCCTCGACCGCCGTGGCCGGGCGCTCCGCCGGAGCGCCGAATGCGTCGATAGCTGCCATCGTTCATCCCCGCCGATCCCTTGGATAGAGCACAGTTGACGCATCCCGTCCAAGAGTGTGGTGGAGACGGCGACATGACAAAAACGGGGAGGCGGGCGGCATGAGCGCAGTGGTGGAGGCGATCCGAAACGAGGTGGGCGCCGATCGGGTGGCGGACGACGCCGAGATGCTCGCCCGTCACGCCGCCGACTGGACCGGCTGGAGCGGCGGCCTCCCACTCGCCGTGGTGCGCCCGCGCAGCGTTGCGGATGTCGCCGCCGTGATGGCGCTCTGCCACGCCCACGGCCAGCCGGTCGCGGTCCAGGGCGGGCGCACCGGCCTCTGCGGCGGCGCCGCCACGCAGGCGGGCGAGATCGCCCTCTCGCTCGAGCGTCTCAAAGGCGTCGAGGCGATCGACGGCACCTCGATGACCGTGCTCGCCGGCACCACCGTCGCCGAGGCGCAGTCCGCCGCCCACGCGGTGGGGGCCGAGCTCGGCATCGATTTCGGCGCCCGCGGCACCGCGGCGGTGGGCGGCGCCATCTCCACCAACGCCGGCGGGCTGCACGTGATCGAGACCGGCATGACGCGAGCGCAGGTCCTCGGTCTCGAGGTGGTGCTCGCCGACGGCCGCGTCCTCAGCGAGCTGACCACCATGGTGAAGGTGAACTCCGGCTTCGACCTCAAGCAGCTCTTCATCGGCTCGGAGGGCGCCCTCGGCGTCGTGACGCGGGCGGTGCTGGCGCTGCGGCCGCTGCGCCAAGGTCTCGCCACCGCCGCCCTCGCCCTCACCGATCCGGAGGAGGCGCTGACCGCGCTCGAGGCCGCCCGCCGCACCTTCGGCCCCGACCTCTCCTCCTTCGAGGCGATGTGGCCGGACTACGTCACGACGATGAGCGCGCGCACCGGCTTCGCCTTCCCGTTCGCCGACGCCCCGCTCGCCCTCATCCTCGAGGCGCGCGACGCGACCGACGCCGGCGCCACCGCCCGCATGGAAGCCTTCCTGGAGGCGAGCGCGGAGGCGGGCTGGCTCGCCGATGCGGTGGTGGCGGGATCGCTCGCCCAGGCCCGCTCCCTCTGGCAGCTGCGCGACGAGGGGCCCGCCGCCTACAGCACCGTCTTCGCCGGGACCATTCCGTTCGACATCTCCGTGCCCGCCCGCGACCTCACCACCGCCGCCACCCGCATGGGAGCGGCGGTCCGTGCGATCGCCGCGGCACGCGACGAGGCTGGTCTCCATCCGATGACCTACGGCCATATCGGCGACCAGAATCTCCATTTTGTGGTCGGCTGCGACGCGAAGCCGACGGCGGCGGAGAAGGCCGCGATCGAAGAGAAGGTCTACGGCGTCGTCGCCGAGCTCGGCGGCGCGGTGAGCGCCGAGCACGGCATCGGCCAGCTCAAGAAGCCCTACCTGGCGCTGAGCCGCGGCCCGCTCGCGATCGAGCTGATGAAGACGCTGAAGGCGACCCTCGATCCAAAGAACATCCTCAATCCGGGCCGCGTCTTCTAGCGTCGGCACGGCCCGGCGCGAGGCCGCCCGCGCCGACGGGGCCGCGCCCGACGGGATCGCGGGCGCAATGTCCCGTGGCGCGGATCGAGCCGACCGGCGCGGGACGGGGGCGAGGCGGCGGGCGCCGTCAGGAAGGGGCGTGAAGGGCGAGATCGTTCCACACCTCCTGCAGCACGATGGCGCCCGCGACGAGGCGGAAGACGTCGACGAAGCGGATGCCCTCGAACGCGGAGCCGTCCGGCCAGACGCCGTAGAGGGTGCCGGTCACGGTGACGACGACGCCGTCCTCGGCGGGTGCGGCGTCGAACCGGTCGAAGCGCTTGCCGACGCGCTGGTAGCGGCCGGCCGACCAGGCGACGAGATCCTCGAGGCGGGTGAAGCGGGCGCCGCCGGGAAAGACCAGCTCCGCGCCGGCCGCGAGGAAGGCGCTCGCCGCGGCGAGGTCGCGCCGCTCCATCGCGGCGAGATAGGTCTCGACCACCTCCACCGCGTCGGGCGGCGGCGGGGCGGGAGAGCGCGGAGCGAGGCCGCGCGCATAGTCCCCGGCCTTCACCTCGTGGGCGAACACCGTGATGCCCTCGGGCGGGGCGTCGAGCGTCGCGCGGACGGCGAGGCCGAGCGCGCGCACGAGGCGGGCCTTCGCCGCCGCGGCATAGCCTTCGATGAGGGTGACGGTGACGACGGGCATCCTGAGCTCCTCGCGGGCAACAATGCGGCCGCACCCGGCGGCCTGTCGGGTGGATCCTATGCGGCGGCGGCACCGCCGGCGACGTAGCCCATGGCGACCGCCGTCAGGAGGCCGTTGCCGGAGAGATAGCCGGCGGCGCTCGGGCCGGAGCAGCCGACCGCCGCGCCGCCCGCGGCGAAGAGGTTGGCGACGGGAACGCCGCGGCGCAGGACGCGCGCCCTCGCATCGGTCGCGAGCCCGCCTTGGGTGTGGAAGAGAGCGCCGGTGACCTTCACCGCGGCGAACGGGGCGGCGAGCGGCGGGCCGGCGAAGGTGCGGCCGAACGCGTCCGCCGTCCCGTCGCGAGCGTGGGCCGCAACGGCGGCGAGCGTCGCGGCGAGAGCGTCCGCCGGCAGTCCCGCCCGCGCCGCGAGATCCGCGACCGTCGGAGCGGTGATGATCGCCCCTTCCGCCTCGGCGCGGCGAAAGTCCTCGAACTGGCGGGCGACGGCGGCGAGGCGCCCGTCGAACACACTCCAGGCGAGACCGCCGGGGCGGGCGAGCACCCGCGCCGCCTGCTCCGAATAGCCCTCCGCCTCGTTGGAGAAGCGGTGGCCGGTGGCGTCGACCTGCACGCCGCCGCCGGTGATCACCGCCCAGGTGATGAGGATGCCGTGCGGAACGGCGACCGAGCCGTGCCCCTGATGGCCCGACAGGTGCTCGAGGTCGGCGCCGAGCGCCTCGCCCCAGGCGAGCGCGAGGCCGTCGTTGCCGTCGTGGCCGAACCACAGCGCGTCGAGCACCTCCGGGATGTGGCGGGCGAGGCGGGCCTTGTCGCCGCCGTAGCCGTTGGAGGCGACGACGACGGCGCGGGCGGCGATCGCCTCCTCCTCCCCGTCGGGTCGGGCGATGCCGACGCCGGCGGCGCGCTCGCCGTCCATATAGAGGGTCTCGGCGCGGGCGTTGGTGAGGATCGTCACCCCCGCCGCTTCGGCCGCCGCGCGCAGCCGATCGACGAGGGCGGCGCCGGTGCGCTCGGGCATCGCGTGCATGCGCCGGGCGCTGTGGCCGGGGTAGACGAAGCCGTCGACGAGTTCGAAGGGCAGCCCGTGGGCGTCGGCGAGCCAGGTCACGGCGGGGCCGGCGGCGTCGGCCGCGGCGCGGGCGATCACCCGGTCGGCGGTGTTCTTCGACTTCGCCATGATGTCGGCGAAGAGGGTGTCGGCGTCGTCGCTCACCCCCGCGGCGGCCTGCCAGCGGGTGGCTGCGGCGGGGATAAGTCCGGCGGAGAGGGCGGTCGATCCCGCCGGCACCCGATCGCGCTCCACGACCACCACGTCCGCGCCTTTGGCGCGGGCGGCGAGCGCGGCGGTGAGGCCGCAGGCGCCGGCGCCCACGACGACGATCTCCGCCGTCGCCGCGCTCTCGGGAGGCGACGCCGCGATCACGCCCAACTGAGGCCCTCTCGGCGGCTCAGGGGCTGGCGGACCGGGCCGCCGACGCCAATTGGAGGGGTGTTGGAGACGGGTCGAGACGGGGTGGGTTTCCCATCCGATGCGGGGGGCAGGCCGGTGATGTGTCGCCTCTTTGTCTCAGTGGTCCATTCACGTGATCTCGACGTCGGAAATGATAACACGGCCGAAGCAACGCGTGATTAACCATAATCGCCGATGGTCGACCGGCGTTCGGTCCATGAGGTAGGCGCGTGATGCGAGCGATGGGATGGATTGCGGGCCTCGCGATGGCGGCGCTGGCGGCGGGGTGTTCGAACGCCCCTCCGCCGCGCCCGTTGTCGCTGGCGGCCAACGAGGGGGCGACGCTGCATCCGGCGCCGCTCGATGCGCTCGCCAAGCAGCCGGATGCGCCGATCACGAGCCTGCCTCTGACAGCGCTCGGCCGGTCGACGGCCTGCCGCGGCAGGCCGGGGAGCGTGCCGCCCGGCCGGCTCGCGGGCCGAGTGCTCGAAGTGCGCTCGATCAAGGACATCGCCCTCAAGCGCGGCGAGGTGGTGCTGACCTTCGACGACGGTCCGGCGCCGCGCAAGACGGTGCGGGTGCTCGACACCCTCGACAGCTACGGCGTCAAGGCGACCTTCATGATGCTCGGCCAGATGGCGAGCGCGTCGCCGGAGATCGCCCAGGAGGTCGCCCGGCGCGGCCACACCATCGGCACCCACACCTATAGCCACGGCAACCTCGCCAAGATGAGCCAGAGCGCGGCGCTCGCCGAGATCGCCAAGGGGCGGCGGGCGGTGAGCGCGGCGGTGTCGGGCAGCGGCGCGGCGGTCGCCCCGTTCTTCCGCTTCCCCTATCTCGCCGACACCAAGGCGCTGCGGGCGGCGCTCGCCAAGCGCGGCACGGTGGTCCTCGACGTCGACATCGATTCCAAGGATTACTACCAGTCGACCCCGGCGGAGGTGCTGGCGCGGACGATGAAGCGGCTGAACGCCAAGGGCCGCGGCATCATCCTGTTCCACGACATCCACGCGCGGACGGTGGCGATGCTGCCCGACTTCCTCGCCCGGCTGCAGGCCGACGGCTACCAGGTGGTGCAGCTCGTGCCGGCCGACGGGAGCTGCTCGTCGCCGGCGAGCTGAGGCGGCAAAGCGTTGCCGAATGCGCGCAGCCGGCGGGCGGCCGCACCGTCGGGACGGGCGGCGGGCCACTCAGATATTGCACCGCGTCAGAGGCAAGCGCAGCCTCACCCGAGGCGTCCCGCCGGGGGCGAGGCGCCGTCACCATGCCTGCGGGCCGCTTCGCGGCGTCCCGCGCCGAACCTCTCGAGGGGGAACGATCGATGCGAGCCCTGCCCATTCTTGCCCTGCTCCTGATTGCCGGCTGCCAGTCGACGAGCCGCGACACGCTCGAGGGAAGCTGGGCCTCCGACGACGGCGTGTTCGTGGCGACCTTCGACAACGGCGCGTTCAACTCCCGCCTGACCGGGACGGGGGAGACCGTGGTGGCCGACGGGCGCTATCAGCGCGACGCGACGGGCCTCGCCCTGAGTTGGACGAGCATCGTCGCCAACGAGCGCCGCGCCGCCGCCTGCCAGTTCGTGGCGAGCAACAAGCTGACCTGCACGCCGTCCGTCGGCCAGCCCTTCTCGATGACCCGCGTCGTCTGACGCCCTCGACGGGCCGCCGGCCGATCGCCGTCGGGCGCGGTCAGCGGCAGACGTCGACCCAGGTGGCCCCGGTGATGGCGGCGAGGCGCGCGGTCGCGATGCGGACGGCCGCGTTGGGGGCGCCGGCGGCCGGCACCACCTCGGCGTAGGCCCGCAGCGAGGCGTCGCAATAGACGGCGAGCGGGGTGGCGAGGCCGAACGGGCAGACGCCGCCGACCGGATGGCCGGTGACGGCGAGCACCTCCTCGGCGTCGAGCATGCGGCCCTTGCCGCCGAAGGTGTCGCGCACCTTCTTGTTGTCGAGCCGCGCCGTGCCGCTCGCCACGACGATGCGCACCTCGTCGCCGGCGCGCAGCGCGATGGTCTTGGCGATCTGCCCCGGCTCCACGCCGTGCGCCTCGGCGGCGAGGGCGACGGTGGCGGACGACTGCTCGGTCTCGATGACGGTGAGGTCGGGGGCGTGGACGGCGAGGAAGCTGCGGACGGATGCGAGGCTCATGGGGTTCCTGGGTCGCGGTCGGTCTGGGACGGCCCGGCCGTGGTGCCGGGCGTCGATGATCTCTCCTACGGGAAAATGACAGCCGGCGCGCCTGCCCGATGGCGCCGACGGGGCGTTGCCGCGCGATCGTCGGTCGCTGCCGCCGGTCTGGTCGCGTGCGGGTCGGCCCGGCGGCGGGTGGGGTCGTCGGAGCGCGATGTTGCGGCCGGGGATCGGGCACGGGTCGGGGCCGCGCTGCCCTCGGGCGCACGGGGGAAGGCGGGACGCCGTGCGGCCC
>NZ_JAEKJA010000049.1 GCF_016411865.1 Acuticoccus mangrovi
TGCTTACGCCAGCTGTCCGGTCGAAATGGGGGGCACTTCAGAAGTGTTGCGATCCGCTCGCCGCGGTTTGAAGGCATGCTTGACTTGGCGTCACATTATTGCCCCAATCCAACGCGCGAAAAGTTCCATTCCACTGGACGAACGAGCGACGATAACTATGACCGAACAGTCCGCTCACGATGGCGAGGCGAGCGTTAGCACGCTGTCTTTGGACTTCGATTCAATCGGAAAGGTCAATTTCGCTGCGGCGCAGAATGATGTTGCGGTCATTCATCAATTGATTTTGAAGAATGGGACATCGGAGGCATTTGAGAAGCTGACTGTCCGTTTGACTGCGGTGCCACCGGTCATTCGTCCTCGGACATGGCAGGTGGACCGTATCGGTCCGCAATCCGAAATCGCGCTTCGCAATCTCTCGACCACATTCGACCTCGAGCGTCTCGGTGGGCTCAATGAGGCGGAGCGGGGGGAATTGCGATTAGAGGTGGAGACGGGCGATGCAACAATCCTCGATGAATTTCGGCCCATTCGAATGCTCGCCCGCGACGAATGGGGGGGTATCAGCGAGATGGCCCAGCTTCTCGCGGCATTCGTCTCCCCGTCCCATTCAGCAGTCGCAGAGCTCCTGAAGGAAGCGTCCCGTGTTCTGGAGCGGCCGGGCCACAGCGGTTCGCTGGAAGGATACCAGTCCGGTGATCCGCAGCGCGTCTGGTTGCTTGTTGGCGCGATTTGGTCAGCCGCAACGGCGCTGGGGCTGACGTACGCTGAACCGCCCGCGTCCTTCGAGCGCGAGGGGCAAAAGGTTCGCGGGCCGGGCCGCATCCGCTCCGAGGGATTGGCGACATGCCTCGACAGCGCCTTGCTGTTGGCCGCAGCTTTCGAGGCCGTCGGTCTCAATCCGGTCGTGCTGTTCTCGAAGGGGCATGCGTGGCTCGGTGTGTGGCTGGTCAAGCGCGATTTCGGAGCCGTCACGGAGCCAGATGTGGTGGCCGTGCGGAAGGCCGTGCAGTCGCGCGAGTTCATTGCAATCGAGACCACCTTCCTCACAAGGCGGCCGACCATCGGACTGGCCGAGGCTGTGGACGAGGGCGGGCGACTTCTCGCCGAAGAGCGTGAGCACGAGTTCGAGGTTGCGGTCGACATCGCCCGCTGCCGGGCCGCCAGAATCTATCCGCTCGCATCGCACGCCCCTCCCGCCGCAGAGGCCGCTGCGGACGACAATGTGACTGCGGCGCCACTGCCGAAACCGCTCGACTTCGCCGCATTGCCGAGTGAAGAGGTCGAGGAGGCGCCCGACACCGCCCTCGGACGGGTTGAGCGCTGGCAGCGCAAGCTCCTCGATCTGACGCTTCGCAATCGTCTCCTCAACTTCGTTTCGAGCGGGCAGACCGTGCCCCTGCTGTGCCCCGATCTGCCGACGCTGGAGGATCGACTGGCGAACGGCGAGCGGTTCCAGGCCTATGCGCTGCGTGAGGACGATCCGCTCGGGATCCGCACGGTGACACCGCAGGAACGCGACCGGATCGAGGAGGGTGCTGCGGCAGACGCGTTTGCCCGAAACCAGATCGCGATCCCGCTCACGTTGAAAGAAACAGACGCGCGCCTTACCGCGCTGTTCAGGCGGTCCCGCAGTGACATGCAGGAGGGAGGGACCAATACCCTCTTCCTCGCGGCTGGCTTCCTGCGCTGGCGGAAGAAGGAAGGGGACACGAAGAGTTACCGGGCGCCGCTGCTCCTCATCCCCGTCAAGCTGGAACGTCGCTCGGCACAATCGAAGTTCAAGCTCGCCCACCACGAGGACGAAGTTCGATTCAACTCGACCTTGATCGAGTTTCTCAAGCGTGATTTCGATCTGCGGCTGCCGGAGCTGGAAGGTGATCTGCCCACCGATGAGAGCGGGATCGACGTTCCGCGTATTCTGGAGATTATGCGCCAGAAGGTGCGGGATATTGCAGGGTTCGAGGTTGTCGAGGACTTGGCGCTCGCCACTTTCTCCTTCTCGAAATACCTGATGTGGAAGGATCTTGTCGATCGTGCCGATGATCTCCGCAAGAACGACCTTGTCCGGCACCTGATCGACAATCCAACGGAAGCCTTCGATGCCAACGCCCCGGCAGCGATCGAGCCAGCCGACATGGACCGCCAGGTTGATCCGGTCGGGCTTATTACGCCGCTGCCCGCAGACAGCTCCCAGCTGGCCGCGGTGGTCGCGGCCGTTGAAGAGCGGAATTTTGTGCTTGTCGGCCCGCCTGGGACGGGCAAGAGCCAGACGATCACCAACATCATCTGCCAGTGCCTTGCCAGTGGGAAATCAGTGCTCTTCGTGGCCGAGAAGGCGGCTGCGCTGGATGTCGTTTATCGCAATCTGACGGGGCAAGGGCTGGGCGACGCCGTCCTCGAGCTGCACTCGAGCAAGACGGATCGCAAGGCAGTCCTGTCCCAACTCGGACGGAACTGGGATCGCGCGGCAAGTGTTGAGGGCGGGAGGTGGATCGAGGTCACTGACCAGATCAGGATGCGCCGCGATCAGCTAAACGCCTATGTCGATGCGCTGCACCGCAAGGGAACCCAAGGTTTCAGTGTATTCGATGCGATCGGATGGCTGGCTGCGGCGCCAAGCGGACCCGTATTGTCCTTCGCCTCGAAAGATGCGCACGGCGCCGAGCGCTTCCATAAGCTCGTCGAGATTGCAGAGGAACTTGTTCGCACGCGCTCGATCGTGCGGGAGGGGCCCCGACTTGATGCCGTTGCCGCGACGGACTGGTCGTTTGCCTGGGAGGCAGCCTTCTTCGAGGCGACCGACGTCCTCGCCGCGACACTCGGCGCCTGGCATGCCAGCTACCGCAAGACCTGTAGCATCTTGGGTCTGCGGGTGGGGCCCGATGCCATGCCGGAGCATAGGCCCCTTCTGCGGGCACTCTCGGGCCGGCTCGACGATGCGGCGTTGGACCTGACGCGGGTCCCCGACATCGAGGAGCACAGTCTCCTGAAGGCGGCAGCCGACTGGGAGACGGAACACGCGGAACTCGCCGAGGCGCGCCACGGCACGTCCGTGCGCTACTCGGACGATGCGGTACGGCGGCTGCCGGTCGAACAGCTCGATGGTGAGTGGCGCGAGGCACAGTCGAAAATCTGGCCGTTCTCGTGGCTCGCCAAGGGCAGGGTGCGCCGCTTGCTGGCCACCTATGGCGAGGGCGGACGGCCCGACCCGGGTCAGGACCTCGGCCGGCTGTTCCAGATGCAGGCCCGCCTGCAATCCCTCGCCGACAACCCGATGTCGATGGCCGCCGAGGGTGCCGCGGACGGGGCGCGGATGATGACGGTCGTGAGGCAGGCCCTGGAGTTCCGGAGGGCGACCGCGCTCGTGTCTTCCGATGTAGACCAACCGGGGCGATGGTCCGCAGCTGTGGCCGATCTTGTGACCGGGCGGGACAGCGAGGCGCGACGAGCTCTTGCCGAGCACCGGAAGGTCGAGGAGCGGGTCGAGCAAGCGGCACGGAAGTTTGTCGAGGCGGGCGGTCGGCTGGACGAGGAGGGCGACGTGGTGGCCTGGTCCGAGGCCGTGCTGACCCTGCAGCAGAACCGCTCCCGGGTTGCCGACTGGACGCGATGGCTGGAGGCGCGCGGGGCCGCCGAGGCGGCAGGCCTTGGGCCATTCGTGGCGCTTGTGGAGAAGGATGACGCGGGGGACGATGCCGCGCTGTCCCTGCGACGCGCTTATGTTCGCTGGTGGCTTCCCCTTGCACTCGACGCGAGCGATGAGCTCCGGCGTTTCGCCTACTGGGATCACGAGGAGAAGATCAGGGCTTTCCGGGCCATCGATGAAGAGGCCGCGAAGATTGCTCCGTCCGAAATCATGCGGCGGATCGCGCATGGGCTGCCGGCGCGGGACGGTGTGCCGCGCAACTCCGAACTCGGCATCCTGCGGCATCAGCTCGGGCTGAAGCGTCCCTCCGTTTCGGTGCGGATGCTCTTGTCGCAAATGCCTGAAACATTGCCGAAGCTCGCGCCCTGTGTGCTCATGTCGCCGCTTTCGATCGCGCAATATCTTCCTGCGGGGAGCCAGCCGTTCGATGTGGTGATCTTCGACGAGGCCTCCCAGATCACCACCTGGGATGCCGTCGGAGCCATCGCTCGCGGGCACCAGACCATCGTCGTGGGCGATCCGAAGCAACTTCCTCCGACCAATTTCTTCGGCCGCTCGGATGATGACGATGACAGCGGAGAAGCCGCGCACGAGAAGGATATGCCGTCGATCCTCGACGAGGTGACGGCGGCCGGCATTCCGACGCGGCACCTCGACTGGCACTATCGCAGCCGCGATGAGAGCCTGATCGCCTTCTCCAACCACTTCTTCTACGACGGACGTCTCGTGACGTTCCCCGCGCCTGCGACCGGGGCGGGCGCCGTTCACCTCCACAAGATCGACGGCACCTACGCGCGGGGCAAGGGCCGCACGAACGAGAAAGAAGCCCGGGCGGTCGTGAAATTTATCCGCCGCCGCCTTGCCGAATGGCTAGAGCGGCCGGAGGAAGCGCGCCCATCGCTCGGCGTGGTGACGTTCAACGTCCAGCAGCAGGGCCTCATTATGGACCTCTTGGACGAGTTACGGCGTGAGGATCCACGCCTGGAGTGGTTCTTTGAGGATGAGCGTAAGGAGGGTCTCATCGTCAAAAACCTGGAAAATGTTCAGGGCGACGAGCGCGATGTCATCCTGTTTTCCATCACTTTTGGTCCCGACCTCGCCGGCAAGCCCTCGATGAATTTTGGTGCCCTCAACAACGAGGGTGGCGAGAAACGCCTCAATGTTGCCGTCACCAGGGCACGGCAGGAAATGCACGTGTTCTCGTCGATCACGGAAGACTGGATCGATCGTGATCGGACCCGGGCGAAGGGGGTCCACGATCTCAAGGCCTTCCTCGACTACGCCGATCGGGGCGCGCTTGCCCTGCCGGCCCGCGAAGAGGGCTCGTTGGGCCCGGCGGACAGCCCCTTCGAGGAGGCCGTTGCCGACGCGCTGCGCGCACTGGGATGGGATGTGCGCACGCAGATCGGCGTGTCCGGGTTCCGCATCGATCTTGGCGTCGTCAATCCGGATCGGGCGGGATCATACCTCGCCGGGGTCGAGTGCGACGGCGCGCAGTATCATTCGTCTGCGACTGCACGCGACCGCGACAAGGTACGCCAGTCCGTCCTCGAGCAACTCGGCTGGTGCATCCTGCGGATCTGGTCGACCGACTGGTTCAAGAATCAGGCTCAGGTCGTGAAAAGGATCCACGATCAGCTGTCAGAGCGGCTGGAAGCCGATCGAAAGGCGCGGACGGCGGCAGCCGGCGCTAGCGGACCCGAGGAGGACGCAGCGTGGGAGTGGTCGACTCCGGGGGAACCGGCCGAACACCTCGTGGCCTTGCCACCCGCGGCCACCGAGCTGGACATGCCGGAGGCGTGGAGCCTGCCAGCCCCTGACGAAGCCGCGGCGGACCGGGTCACCTTCCGCGATATGCCAGCGCTCCCGGCACCCGCGGACGTGGCCTCCGATGCGGACGTTGATCGCCCCGGTCCTGGTGTTGCTTCCGGTGGAGGGGGCCCGTCCCTCCCGGTGCCCGGCGTCGATCCCGGGATCGTGGCTGGCGCGCCGGAGCCGCGTGCCGATGACCTCGATGCGACGCGCTTCTTCGAGCCGGACTACAAGCCCGTTCTGGAGCAGCTGGTTTTCGAGATCGTGGCACAGGAGGGCCCGCTCCCCCTCGCGCTGGTCGCCCGGAAGGTCTCCCTGCGCCATGGATGGCAGCGCACGGGCCCCCGCATTTCGGCACAGGTCATGGAGTGCCTCGCCCGCGTCGTCCTGCACGAGGAGTTCGATGGGCCGTTCGCGTGGACGCCGGACGCGGTGGCGGAAAGGGTGCCGTTCAAGGGGTTGGGGGATCGCTCGATCCGCGAGGTTTCTCGGACCGAGATCGCAGCCGTCATCGACCAGAATGCGGAAAGCCTTGCCTCATCGGATGATCCGACACTCGAACTCGCACGATACCTTGGAATCGGCCGGCTCAGCCGAGATGCGAGGGGCTATCTCGATCAGTGTCGGGCATGGCGGGAGGAGACTGCCGCAGTATAACCGGACGCGTTGGCGGACGGGAGGCTGGGCGACTTCACTTCGCTGCTTGCGACGACGGGCGGTGGTGCTCGGCCGTGGTCCGCAGCTTCGACCATATGCCACCTCTGATCAGGGCATCCTTCAGGCCGGCGCGAACGCTTTCCTCGCCAAGGACCTGCCGGACCATGTCGGTAAATTTTGCGTCCGTATCCATCACGGCGTTCATGATCTCGTCCGACAGATCGGGAGAGTTCGCGAACTGGGCCTCATTGTTATGGCGAGCCTGCTGCTGGAGCGTTTCGGAGCCGAGGACGGATGCTTCCACACCTTCGTAGAAGGCGATCTTGTGCTCTTCGGTGAGGTCGCCGCTGAAGAGGTCGTTCACCCTTTCGATGATGTCCTCGAGGCGTACGCGCTCCTTCTCGCGCAGCTGGCCGGTTCCGGCCTCGGTCGGGGCGCGCAGGCCGGACCCGCCTCCCATGTCCTCCGGCGTTGCCGCGGTGCGGCCCTTCGATTTCAGGTGATGGTGGGTCAGGACGACCTTGGACAGGTCCACGCCTTCGCGTTCCCGCCCGAATTCCAGCAACGGTGCGAGGCGCCGGTAGAAGATCGAGCGCTTTTCGATATCGGTGCTGGCGTAGTCGAAGATCTGCGACAGGAAGCTGTAGAGGCGCACGAAGAGCTGTATGTCCGACTTGAACGCGATGAGAGCGTCCAGCGTCTCCTTGGCCTCCTTCTCGTCGTGCAAATGCCCGGATCGTTGCGCCGCCTCCAGCGAAGTCTGTGCGGCCTTGAAGCGAGTGAGGAGCCGGTCAGCAACCGGGTTGATGGCCCGTTGCAGATCGCCCTGGGTGACACGGTCCCCCGCCTCGTAGCGCACGACGACGCCTGCAACGCGGTCCACCTCGTGATTGTCGTAATAGCCGAGGGCGTCGAGCTTGGCGCGCAGATCGTAGATGAGCTCAGGGTTGGACGCTTCGGCGAGCGTCGCCTCGCCATGGTAGGTGGCAAAGGCGCTGAGGACCTCGCTCCAGCTGTCCGAGAAATCGAGAACGTACGTCGTGTCCTTGACGATGTTGCCGTTGTTGTAGGCGCGGTTCAGGCGGGAGAGGGTCTGCACGGCCTGCACGCCGGCAAGGCGGCGGTCGATGTACATGGCGCAGAGCAGCGGCTGATCGAAGCCCGTCTGGAACTTGTTGGCGACAAGGAGGATCTGGAACGGGTCGGTGTTGAACGCCTCCTTGATGTCCCGTCCTCTGAGGTCGGGATTCAGGATCTCGCTCTTCTCGGTCACGCTCTCGAGGCCGCTTTTGGGGTCATTCACCTCGCCGGAGAAGGCCACGAGGGTGCCGATGCCGTAGCCGTTCTCGCGGATGTACTTGTCGATCGCGAGCTTCCAGCGCACCGCCTCCTTGCGTGACTGGAGGACCACTATCGCCTTGGCCTTGCCATCGAGAAGGCCGGCCACATTGGCGCGGTAGTGCTCGACAATGATCTTCACCTTCTGGGCGATGTTGTGCGGGTGGAGGCGGACCCACTGCATCAGGCCGCGGGTGGCGGCATCGCGCTCCACGTCCTCGCTGGAGATCTCCTTGCCCTCCTGGCTGAGGCGGAAGGCGAGCGCGTAGGGGGTGTAGTTCTGGAGGACGTCGAGGATGAACCCTTCCTCGATCGCCTGCTTCATCGAGTAGACGTGGAAGGCGCGGAGCGGGCCCTTCGGGTCGGCCGGGTCGGGGCGGCCGAACAGCTCCAGCGTCTTGGCCTTCGGGGTGGCGGTGAAGGCAACGTAGGTTATCCCGCTCTGGCTTGCGCGGGCGCCCATCTGGGCTGCAAGGATCGCCTCGGTGTCGATCTCGCCCGTCTCCAGTGCCTCGCGGTCCTCGGCGGAAAGGAGCTGCTTCAGCTTCTGCGCGGCCTGCCCGGTCTGGGAGGAGTGGGCCTCGTCGGCGATCACCGCGAACGTCTTGCCCTCGGTGGCGGCGAGGCGCTGGACCTCCTCCAGCGCGAAGGGGAATGTCTGGATGGTGCAGACGACGATCTTCTTGCCGCCTCCCAGCGCTTCGGCGAGGGCCGCGCTCTTCGAGCCACTCTCGTCGGTGATCGTCTCCACGACACCCTGGTTGCGCTCGAAGCTGCGGATGGCGCCTTGAAGCTGCCCGTCGATCACCCGGCGGTCGGACACGACGATGACCGTGTCGAACACCTTCCTGCTCGACGCGTCGTGAAGATCGGCGAGGAAGTGGGCCGACCACGCGATGGAGTTGGTCTTGCCGGACCCCGCCGAGTGCTGGATCAGGTATTTCCGCCCGGGCCCTTCATCGAGGACGGCGGCGACGAGGGAGCGTGTCGCATCGAGCTGGTGGAAGCGGGGGAAGATCAGCTTGGTGATCGCCTCCTTCCTGTCCTTCTCCGCGATCATGTAGCGGCCGATCAGCTCGAGCCAGCTCTCGCGCTCCCAGACGTCCTGCCAGAGGTAGGCGGTGGCATGGCCGGAGGGGTGGGGCGGGTTGCCTGCACCACCGTCGTTGCCGCGGTTGAAGGGGAGGAAGGTCGTGTCTTTGCCGGTGAGCTTCGTCGACATGAACACCTCGCGGTTGCTCACCGCGAAGTGGACGAGGGCCCCGTTCGGGAAGCCGAGAAGCAGCTCGTTCTTCGGGGGGCGGTCCAGCCGGTACTGGTCGATCGCGTCGCCCACGGCCTGGGCATTGTCCGTCTTCAGCTCGACGGTCGCCACCGGAATGCCGTTGAGGAAGAGGACGAGGTCGAGCGCGTTCTCGTTCGACGCGGAGTAGCGTACCTGCCGCACGACGCGAAGGCGGTTGGCACGGTAGCGGGCCATGATGTCCGGGTTGGTGGCGAGGGCCGGCCTGAACTCGGCAAGCCGGATCGCCCCGACGCCCACCATCTCGATGCCGTGGCGCAGGACGTCCAGCGTGCCGCGGGCATTGATCTGCTTGCGCAGGCGGTCGAGCAGCGTGTCGAGTCCTTTGGCGACGCCGGGGCGGGTGATCGCCTCCCACGCCTTCGGCTGTGTCGCCTCGATCCAGGCGGCGAGGTCATCGGGGAAGAGGGCGCGGGCTCGGTCGTAGCGGGCATGGTCGCCCTCGGCATAGAGCCAGCCGTTGGCTGCGAGGTGGCCGCAGATCTCGTCCTCGAAGCGGATTTCGTGGTGGAGCGTCATGCGGCTTGCCTTTCCTCCCTCGCCCTCTAAGGAAAGCGAGAGGCCTTATCCTTACCTTACGAACAGGCCAAGGTAATGTTCAAATGCATAGGCGCGCCATCGTTGCTGCCCGGTAATTTCCCGCAGGATGCCGAGGTCGATGAGGTCGCGGATGATGGCGTTTGCCGTCGGGCTCGTCACGCCGACTTCGCGCTCGATGTCGGAAGCGGACACGATGGGGTTGCGATAGAGGTGATTGAGGGTGACGCGCGCATTTGCCGAGCGGCGCCCTAGGCTGCGGACTCAATCAGCACCACCATCGGATGATGAT
>NZ_JAEKJA010000005.1 GCF_016411865.1 Acuticoccus mangrovi
CTGGCGTCGCCTTTACCTCTGGCGTCGCCTTTACCTCTGGCGTCGCCTTTACCTCTGGCGTCGCCTTTACCTCTGGCGTCGCCGCCACCTCCGGCGTTGCGTCCGTTGCCGGCGGGGTGGCTCCGGCGGGGGTGGCCTCGCTTACCGCGGGCGCGCTCTCCGGCGCCGCCGTGGAGGTCGGCTCCGGGGCGGGCGCCTCGGCCGGCGTCGGCTCGGCGCTCCCCGCGGAGGCCGGGGTGCTGCCGGCGCTGTCGAGGACCGGCTCGGGCGAGACGGCCTCGGTTGGCGCGGGTTCGGCGATCGGCTCCGCGACGGTCGGCGCGGGCGCGGCTGCCGCCGGCATGGCGCTCGCCTCGTCGGACGCCGCCGCCGGGGCGGTGTCCGGAGCGACGGCATCGGCCGATGCGGCGTCCTCGGGCTTCGTCTCCTCGACGTCGGGCGTCGACAGGGTGTCGGCCGCCGACATGTCGGGCACGGTGCGCTTTGCCCCGGTGCGCCGGCGGGGCCGCGTCGGGGCGGGCTTGGGCGCCGTCTCGGCGACGGTCGGCTCCGGCGTCGCGATCGTGTCGGCGGAAGCCGTGGCCGTCGTCTCCGCCGGCGTCTCGACCGCGGGGGTAGCCTCGGGCGCCGTCGGGCTCGGCGCCTCGAGCGTCTCGACGGGTCTGTCCCACTTCGCCACGAAGGCGGTGATGCGGGGGGCGATCTCGCGGCGGAAGCGCGAGCCGTTGAAGACCCCGTAGTGACCCACCCCCGGCTGCTCGTAGTGCTCGTGCATCTCGGCCGGAAGGTTCGGCGTCAGCGTATGGGCGGCCTTCGTTTGGCCGACGCCGGAGATGTCGTCCTGCTCGCCCTCCACGGTGAGGATCGCCGTCTTGCGGATCTTCGACGGGTCGACCGGCGTCTCGCGATGCACCATCTCGCCCTTCGGCAGGGCGTGGCGCAGGAACACGGTGTCCACCGTCTGCAGATAGAACTCGCCGGTGAGGTCCATCACCGACAGATACTCGTCGTAGAAGGCGCGATGCTTCTCCGCATCGTCGTCGTCGCCCTTCACGAGGTGATCGAAATAGTCGTAGTGGGCGCTGAGGTGCCGGTCGAGGTTCATGGTCATGAACCCGGTGAGCTGCAGGAAGCCCGGGTAGACCTGCCGCATCACGCCGGGGTGCGGGAACGGCACCGTCATGATGACGTTGCGGCGGAACCAGCCGAGGTCGTGCTTGGCGGCGTAGGTGTTCACCTCGGTGGGGTTCACGCGGGTGTCGATCGGGCCGCCCATCAGCGTGATCGACTTCGGGCAGTAGGGCGACTGGGTCGCCTCGAGCACCGCCACCGCGGCGAACACGGGCACCGCCGGCTGACACACGGCGACGACGTGGAGGTCGCCCTTCAAAAACTCGGCGATGTCGATCACGTAGTCGATGTAGTCGTCGAGGTCGAAGCGGCCCATCGCGAGCGGCACCATCCGCGCGTCGATCCAGTCGGTGATGTAGACTTCGTGATAGGGTAGGAGCGCTTCGACGGTGCCGCGCAGCAGCGTCGCATAGTGGCCGGACATCGGGGCGACGATGAGAAGGTTGGGCTGCTTCGCTGCGTCGGCCGGCCGGTCGCGATGGAAGTGGATCAGCCGGCAGAAGGGTCGCTCCCAGACGATGTGCTCTTCGACGTCGACCGTCTCGCCGTCGACCACCGTCGTCTCGAGGCCGAATTCTGGTTTGCCGTAGCGCCGCGTCAGGCGTTCGAACACGTCGCCCGCTGCCGCCACCTGCCGGCCGAACGAGGTGTGGGCTAGCGGGTTGAGCGGGTTCCTGTAGTAGAGGCGTATTGCGTCGTTCAGCGCACGCGCGGGACTGAGGAAGGCATGGTTCCATTCATAGAAGTGGTAGTACATGGGACCTCAAACCGGTTATGCGACGGCTGGGCCGCCCGTGGGACTCGCGCCGCCGTCGTTGGGAGCGCTCCCTCGGCGGGCGTTTGTGTTGCGCTGCAACATATCGCGCGGCACAGCTCTGTTGGCAAGGATGTAACCCTGCGCCGCGGGGAGGGCGTACGACGATCATGACCGTGGCTCCGCCATGAACACCGTGTCTCTGCCATGAACGACGGCTCGCCATGACACACCCCCACGTACCGGCGCTGACCGAGCGCGTCGTCAGGGTACGCACGCTGCTGCTCTTGCGCTGGCTCGCGCTGATCGGGCAGCTCGCGGCGATACTCTTCGTTGGCATTGCGCTCGACTTTACCATGCCGACGACGGCCTGTCTGGGGCTGGTCGCATTCTCGGCTTGGTCGAACGTGTTTCTGCGGCTGCGCTTCGCCGACAACCGGCGGATGCCGGAGACCTGGACCGCCGGCGTGATGGCGTTCGACATTGTCCAGCTGACGCTCCAGCTGGCGCTGACGGGGGGGCTCACCAACCCCTTCGCGCTCCTCATCATCGCGCCGGTGATGGTGTCGGCCACCACGCTGTCGGCCGGGCGCACCGTCACCTTGGGGGCGCTGGTGCTGTTGTGCGGCACGCTCCTCGCGGTGTTTCACCTGCCGCTTCCCTGGTACGAGGGCGAGAGCTTCAATCCGCCCTTCCTGTTTGTCGGCGGCGTATGGCTGGCGCTCGTGTGCAGCCTCACCTTCATGAGCACCTATGCGTTCCGCGTCGCCGAGGAGCGGCGCCAGCTCGCCGACGCGCTCGCCGCCACCGAGCTCGTTCTGTCGCGCGAGCAGCATCTGCAGGCGCTCGACGGTCTCGCCGCCGCCGCCGCGCACGAGCTCGGCACCCCGCTTGCGACCATTTCGGTGGTGACGCGCGAGTTGGAGCGCGAGACGCCGTCCGATTCGCCGATCGCCGACGACGTGCGCCTGTTGCGCTCCCAGTCGGAGCGCTGCCGCGAGATCCTCGGCAAGCTGAAGACGCTGTCGGAGGACCGCGAGAGCCCGCTGACGCGCCTATCCGTCGCGACCCTTCTCGAGGAGGTCGTCGCCCCGCACCGCGGGATGGGGGTGGAGATCGACATCGTGATCGCCGGCCCGCGCGAGGATCCGCCGGTGATCTGGCGCAATCCGGCGATCCTCTACGGGCTCGGCAATCTCATCGAGAACGCGGTGGACTTCGCCGAGACGCTGGTGACGGTGAGTGCCGACTGGAACGAGCTCGATCTGGTGATGCGGATCTGCGACGATGGGCCGGGCTATCCGGACGATGTTCTCGACCGCATCGGCGATCCGTTCGTGTCGAGCCGCAGTCGCAGCGAGGCGCCGAGCGGCGGTGGGCTGGGGCTCGGCATCTTCATCGCCAAGACGCTGCTGGAGCGCTCCGGCGCCACCATCGCCTTCCGCCGCGGGCCGGGCGCGACGGCCATCGTCCGGTGGCCCCGGGCGGCGCTGGCCGGGCCGATACGCGAAGATTAAATTTCTGCCATTTTCAAGCGTCCCGGGTCCATTTGTCCTAGGTATAGACAATAGACTGTTGGAGCGTGCCCATGGAGACCATCGCCGAACCCACCACCGAGACCGCCCCGTTCGCGGGGGGCCGTCTCCTGATCGTGGACGACGACGCGGCGTTCGGCCAGCGCCTGGCGCGGGCTATGGAAAAGCGCGGCTTCGTGACCGAGGTGGCCGAGAGCGCCTATGACGCGGCCGTGCTCGCCGATCGCAACCCGCCGGACTACGCCGTGGTCGACATGCGCCTCGGCGACGGCAACGGCCTCGACGTGGTGGAGCGCCTGCGCCGCAAGAAGCCCGACGCCAAGGCCGTGATTCTGACCGGCTACGGCAACATCGCCACGGCGGTGACGGCGGTGAAGCTCGGCGCCGTCGACTATCTGTCGAAGCCGGCCGACGCCGACGACGTGTTCGCCGCGCTGACCCGCGAGAGCGCCGACCATCCCGCGCCGCCGGAAAATCCGATGTCGGCCGACCGGGTGCGCTGGGAGCACATCCAGCGGGTCTACGAGATGTGCGACCGCAACGTGTCGGAGACGGCGCGCCGGCTCAACATGCATCGCCGCACCCTGCAGCGGATCCTCGCCAAACGCGCCCCGCGCTGATCCGACCAAAGCGCGCCCCGGACGGATCGACGGGGCGTCTTTGCGCGCCCCGCGATGACCGGCGCGATGCGCGCCCTAGCTTCGCGCCTGATCGCGATTAGGTGATCCGGGGCGCCGTCGGCGCACGTCGTCACAGTCACCGGGGCGGGAGCGCAAGCGATGATCTCGACCGCGACATGATCCTGACCGTGGCGGTGGAGGGCTACCGCTCGCTCCGCCGTCTCGTGCTGCCGCTCGATCGGCTCACCGTCGTCACCGGGGCGAACGGCGTCGGCAAGTCCGGCCTCTATCGGGCGCTGCGCCTTCTGGGCGACGTCGCCGAGGGGCGCGTGGTGGCCGCGCTCGCCGAGGAGGGCGGCCTCGGCTCGACCCTTTGGGCGGGACCTGAGACGATCTCGCGCCGCATGACGCGCGGCGAGGTGCCGGTGGAGGGCGCCGTTCGCCGCGAGCGCGTGGCGCTGAAGCTCGGCGTCGCGTTCGACGACTTCGGCTACGCCATCGACCTCGGCCTTCCCGTCGCCGCGCGCGGGTCGCTGTTCAACCGCGACCCGGAGATCAAGGCGGAGGCGGTGTGGGCCGGACCCGTCCTGCGGCCGGCCAACACGCTCGCCCGCCGCACCGGCCCGTCGGTGACGGTGCTGCGCGGCCGTGAGCGCCATGTCGCGATCGGCGATCTTCCCCCCTTCGAGACGATGATGACGCACGCGGCCGATCCCGAAGGCGCGCCGGAGGTGCTCGCGGTGCGCGAGCGGCTGCGGGCGGTGCGCTTCTACGACCATCTGCGCACCGATCGGGCGGCGCCGTCCCGTCATCCGCGGATCGGCACGCGCACCACGGCGCTCGCCGGCGACGGCGGCGACCTCGCCGCCGCCATCCAGACGATCCGCGAGATCGGCGACGCGGACGCCCTCGACCGGGCGGTGGACGCCGCCTTCCCGGGCGCCGCAGTGGCGGTGGAGGAGCGCGACGGGCTGTTCCACCTCTCGATGCGCCAGCCGGGATTGCTGCGCCCCCTCGGGCCGGCGGAGCTCTCCGACGGCACGCTGCGCTACCTCCTCCTCCTCGCCGCTCTGCTGACGCCCCGGCCGCCGCCGCTCCTCGTCTTCAACGAGCCCGAGACGAGCCTGCATCCCGATCTCATCGCGCCGCTCGCCGCGCTGATCGGCGAGGCGGCGAGCCGCAGCCAGGTGGTGGTGGTGAGCCACGCCGCGAGCCTCGTCGACCGGCTGGTGGAAGAGGGGGCCGAGGCCGTCCACCTCACCCGTCCGCTCGGCGAGACGCTCGCCGAAGGCGTCGAGCCTCCCACCTGGAGCTGGCCGAGCCGGCGCTAGGATCGTCGCGGACGCAAACGAGGGGCGAGAGACGAGGGTGTCATCGCTCTGTCATCGCGAGCATCGACACCCTGCGCCGAGGCAGGAGAGGGCACCATGTCGACACCCACCGAGGAAGAGCGGGCGACGGCGTCGACGGGCGGCGTCGGCGAGGTGTTCGCGGCCTTCCTGCCGCTCGGCCTCACCGCGTTCGGCGGGCCGGTCGCCCATCTCGGCTTTTTTCGCACCGAGTTCGTGGAGCGGCGGCGCTGGCTGAGCGATGCCGCCTACGGCGATCTCGTCGCCCTCTGCCAGTTCATGCCCGGGCCCGCCTCGAGCCAGGTCGGCATGGCGCTGGGGCTGAGGCGGGCGGGGCTCGGCGGCCTGTTCGCGGCGTGGACGGCGTTCACCCTGCCCTCGGCGATCGCCCTCACCCTGTTCGCGCTGGTTCTCGGGGTGAGCGGGGTGGAGGCGGGGGCGGGCTGGCTCCTCGGCCTCAAGGCCGCGGCGGTCGCCGTGGTGGCGAACGCGCTCCTCGGCATGGCCGCATCGCTCGCGGCGACGCGCGGCCGCGCCACCATCGCGGCGGGGGCGGCGATCGCCATCCTGCTGTCGCCGAGCCTCGTCGCGGCCCAGCTCGCGGCGATCGCCGTCGGCGGGCTCGCCGGCCTCGCCCTCGCCGACGTGCCGGCCGGCGAGGGCAGCGCGCCGCCGGCCGCTCCCGTCGGCAAGGCGGTGGGTGTCGCCGCGCTCATCGCCTTCGCGGGCGGCCTTGTCGTGCTGCCGCTCCTCGCCGGCCTGTCGCCGGCGCTCGACCTCCTCGACCGCACCTACCGGGCCGGGGCGCTGGTGTTCGGCGGCGGCCACGTGGTGCTCCCCCTCCTCCAGGGGGAGATGGCCGGGATGGTCGACGAGACGGCCTTCCTCGCCGGCTACGGCGCGGCGCAGGCCGTGCCGGGGCCGCTCTTCACCTTCGCCGCCTTCCTCGGGGCGGTCGCCGAGCCGTTCGGCGGCGTCGCCGGGGCGGCCGTCGCCCTCGTCGGCATCTTTCTGCCCTCGCTCTTCCTCGTCCTCGGGGTGATCCCGTTCTGGGAGGAGCTGCGGCGGGCCCGGCTCGCCCGGCGGCTCCTCGCCGGCGTCAACGCCGCCGTGGTGGGGCTCCTCGCGGCGGCATTCTACGATCCGGTCTTCGTCCGCGGGATCGGCGGGGTCGCGGCACTCGCCCTCGCCATCGCCGCCTTCGTGGCGCTGAAGATATGGCGGGTGCCGCCCTGGCTCGTGGTGGTGGCGGCCGCGGGGGCGGGCGGCGTTCTTCTCTGAGGCGGGCGCGACGGTCGGCGCGAGGAGCCGCGGCGAGGCTTGATCCCGGCGGCGGGTCGGCGTTTCATGGTCTCGTTTCGTTCGAGTACCCTTATGCCGCTCCTCTCCGCCTTCGACGTCGAGCCCATGATCGACGGGCGCCAGTCTCCCGCCGCCATGAAGGTGCGGCGCGGCGTGGCGCGTCTCCTGCGCGATCTCGGCGCCGCGGTGGTGCCGGAGGTCACCTTGAGCTCCGGCCGGCGGGCCGATCTCGTCGCCCTTAACGGGCGCGGCGAGATCTGGATCGTGGAGATCAAGTCCTCGCTCGCCGACTTCCGCGCCGACACCAAGTGGCCGCACTATCGCACGGCCTGCGACCGCCTGTTCTTCGCCTCGCTTCCCGAGGTGGGCGATATCTTTCCCGTCGAGGTGGGGCTGATCATGACCGACGGCTATGCGGCCGAGATCGTGCGCGAGGCGCCGCTCGATCGGCTCGCCACGGCCGCGCGGCGGGCACTGACCTTGCGCATCGCGCAGACCGCGGCGCGCCGGCTGCACGAGCTCGAGGACCCGAGCCCACGCCTGTCGGTACCCCTGTGAGCTCGAGCGCTTCGCCCCTGCGCACGGGGTGATGGGAGGGGGCGTCGGCTCAGGGCCAGCGCACCGTCGGCGGCATCGAGGAGAGGATCGACACGGTGTTGCCGCCGGTCTTGAGGCCGAAGATGGTGCCGCGGTCGTAGAGGAGGTTGAACTCCACGTAGCGGCCGCGGCGGATGAGCTGCTCCTCCCGGTCGGCCTCTGTCCAGGGCTCGTGCATGGTGCGGCGAGCGATCTCGCCGTAGGCGGCGATGAAGGTGCGGCCGATGTCCTGGGTCAGCGCGAAGTCGGCCTCCCAGTCGCCGGAGGCGAGGTAGTCGTAGAACACGCCGCCGATGCCGCGCATCTCGCCGCCGCGATGGGGGAGCGAGAAATATTCGTCGCACCAGGCCTTGTCGCGGGCGTAGTCGGCGTGCGGGTGGCGGGCGTAGCAGTCGCGGAACGCTTCGTGGAAGAACACGCTGTCGGGATGGTCCTGGCCGCGCCGGCGGTCGAGCATCGGGGTGAGGTCGGCGCCGCCGCCGAACCAGTGGCGCGTCGTCACCACGAAGCGGGTGTTCATGTGCACCGTCGGCACGTGCGGGTTCGTCGGATGGGCGATGAGCGAGATGCCGGAGGCCCAGAAGCGCGGATCCTCGGCGGCACCGGGGATCTGGTTGCGGAAGCCTTCGGGAAAGGTGCCGTGGACGGTGGAGGTGTGGACGCCGGCCTTTTCGAACAGGCGGCCGCGGATCATCCCCATCACGCCGCCGCCCCCGTCCTCCTCGTCACCGGCCCGGCGCGTCCAGGGATCGCGGGTGAAGCGGCCAGGGGCGGCGTCGCCGGGAGCTTCGTCCTCGAGCGTCTCGAAGAGGGCGTGGATGTCGTCGCGCAGCGTCTCGAACCAGGCGCGGGCGCGGGCCTGCCAGCCGGCGAGGGTGGCCTCGTCCGGCTTCTCGCCGCCCTTCACGGCGGGGGCGTGGTTGTCCATCATGGGGTTCCTTCGGGTGAGATCCCGCCGGTCTGGCGCACGGCCTCGAAGAGGCCGATGCCGACGGCGACGGCGAGATTGAGCGAGCGGGCGTCTCCGACGATCGGAATGCGCACCGTGTGAGGGCAGAGAGCGTGGACGGCCTCGGGCACGCCGGCGCTCTCGCGACCGAAAAGAAGCGTATCGCCCGCGGTGAAGGCGAACGCGGTGAGGGGGGTCGTGGCGCGGGTGGTGAAGAGCACGATGCGGCCGGCCACTGCCTGGAAGGCCTCGAAGGTGGGGTGGCGCAGGAGGGGCACACGAGGAGCGTAGTCGAGCCCGGCGCGGCGCATGGCGCGGTCGGAAAGGTCGAACCCGGCCGGACCGACGATGTGGACGCGCGCGCCCAGGCAGAAAGCCGTGCGCAAGATTGCGGCGGTGTTCTGGGGGATGTCGGGCTCATAAAGGGCAAGGTCCATGACCGTCGGATTGGCACCTTCCCCAGGGCCGAACAAGGGATTGGATCAAGAACCGTGCGTCGATCTCGAAAGGACGGCAGGGCTGTCGAGGCAGGATTGCGGGGCGTTCATGCCACACGCGGCGATCCCTTATCGACCCGACGGCTTGCGCTTGCGAGTAGAGCTTGCTTACTCCTTTCAGACTTTTCTAGAAGGACTGCCGCTTTAGAATGGTTTGCGACAAGGTCCTTGTCGCAATGTCATCTAGACAGAGCGCGCGGCGAAAGGCATGGCATGGGCCTGCGGGCGTCCGCGAGAGATTAAGGAGATCGGCGTGGCGACGACGGAGCACACTGAGGAACACCAGGAGCCGACCCGGCGCGACTTCCTGTACATCGCGACAGGCGCAGTCGGCGCGGTCGGCGTGGCGGGTCTCGCGTGGCCGTTCATCGACCAGATGAACCCGGACGCTTCGGCCCAGGCGATGGCCTCGGTCGAGGTCGACGTGTCGAGCATGAACGTGGGTGACTCGATCACCATCATGTGGCGCGGCAAGCCGGTCTTCATCCGCCGCCGCACCGACGCGGAGGTCGAAGCCGCGAAGGAGACGCCGGTGGCGGATCTGCCCGACCCGCTCGCCCGCAACCCGAACATCGGCTCCGACGAGCCGGCGACGGACGCCAACCGCGCCGCCGTCGACCGCGAGCCCTGGCTCGTGATGATCGGCATCTGCACCCACCTCGGCTGCGTGCCGCTCGGCCAGCAGGGTGCCTTCGGTGGCTGGTTCTGCCCGTGTCACGGCTCCACCTACGACACGGCGGGCCGCATCCGCTCCGGTCCGGCGCCGGCCAATCTGGACATTCCGCCGTACACGTTCGCATCCGACACGACCATTGTCGTCGGCTGATTTGGGGAGAGACATGGCCGGTCACGGAACATCGAATTATCAGCCGAAGAACAAGGTCGTCCGCTGGGTCGACTCGCGCCTTCCGATCTTCTCGCTGATGAATGAACAGGCGATCGTCTTTCCGACGCCGAAGAACCTCAACTACCTGTGGACGTTCGGCGCCATCCTGTCGTTCATGCTCGCGACGATGATGATCTCCGGCATCGTCCTCGCGATGCACTACGCGGCGAACACCGAGCTCGCCTTCGACCGCGTCGAGCACATCATGCGCGACGTGAACTTCGGCTGGCTGATCCGCTACATCCACGCGGTCGGCGCGTCGATGTTCTTCTTCGCCGTCTACATGCACATCGCCCGCGGCCTCTACTACGGCTCCTACAAGGCGCCCCGCGAGATCCTCTGGATGCTCGGCGTCGTCATCCTCATCCTGATGATGGCCACCGGCTTCATGGGCTACGTGCTGCCCTGGGGTCAGATGTCGTTCTGGGGCGCCACCGTGATCACCAACCTCTTCTCGGCGATCCCGCTGGTGGGTCCCTCGATCGTGGAGTGGCTGTGGGGCGGCTTCGCGGTCGACAACGCCACGCTCAACCGCTTCTTCTCGCTCCACTACCTGCTGCCGTTCGTGATCGCCGGCGTGGTGGTGCTGCACATCTGGGCGCTGCACGAGGTGGGCAACAACAACCCCACCGGCGTCTCGGTGAAGTCCTCCAAGGACACGGTGCCCTTCCACCCCTACCTCACCATGAAGGACTTCTTCGCCCTCGTCTGCTTCATGGTGCTGTACGCCTACTTCGTGTTCTACATCCCGAACTATCTCGGGCACCCGGACAACTACATCGAAGCCGACCCGCTGGTGACGCCGGCGCACATCGTGCCGGAATGGTACCTCCTGCCGTTCTACGCCATGCTGCGCGCCATCCCCTCCAAGCTCGGCGGCGTGGTGGTGATGTTCTCCTCGCTCCTGATCCTCTTCGTGGTGCCGTGGCTCGATACGTCGAAGGTGCGCTCGGCGAAGTACCGGCCGATGTTCAAGATCGCCTTCTGGGTGTTCGTGATCTCGTGCATCGCCCTCGGCTGGCTCGGCTCCCAGCCGGCGGAAGGCGTCTACGTGATGCTGGCGCGGTTCTTCACCTTCTACTACTTCGCCTTCTTCCTGATCCTGATGCCGCTCCTCGGCATCATCGAGACGCCCAAGCCGGTGCCCAACTCCATCGCCGAATCGGTCCTCGCCCGTCATCACGGGTCGACCGCCACCGTCGGATCCGGCGAGGGCCGGCCCGACGCTGCTCCGGCCGCCCCGAAGAAGGATTGATCCATGCCGCTTAAATCCATGACCGCAGCCGGCCTTCTGTCCCGCTTCGCGCGCCTGGCGCTGGCGGGAGGGCTCGCGGCAGGCCTTTCCGGCGCCGCCCTCGCGGCCGAGGAGGGTCACTCCCTGATCGAAAAGCAGGACTGGTCCTTCGGCGGTGTCTTCGGCACCTACGAACGGGCGCAGCTGCAGCGCGGCTACAAGGTCTATCGCGAGGTCTGCAGCCTCTGCCACTCGATGGACCGGCTCGCCTTCCGCAACCTCCATCAGCCGGGCGGCCCGGAATTCTCCGAGGAGGCGGCGAAGCAGATCGCGTCGGAATATCAGATCCCCGACATCTCCAACGAGACCGGCCAGCCCTTCGACCGGCCGGGCACGCTGACGGACCACTTCCCCGCGCCGTTCCCGAACAAGGCGGCGGCGCAGGCGGCGAACGGCGGCGCCTACCCGCCCGACCTCTCGCTGATCGCCAAGGCGCGCGCCGAGCACCGCGGTTTCCCCGGCTTCATCGTCGACGCCTTCGCCAACTATGCGGAGAACGGGCCGGACTACATCTACGCGCTGCTGACCCACTACGAGGACCCGCCCGCCGGCGTGGAGCCGGTGCCGGGCAAGCACTACAACCCGGTCTTCCTCAGCGGCGACTGGATCTCGATGCCCAAACCCATCAGCGACGGGCAGGTGGAGTACACCGACGGCACGTCCGAGACGGTGGAGCAGTATTCCGCCGACGTCTCGGCCTTTCTGATGTGGGCGGCCGAGCCCAAGCTTGAGGAGCGCAAGGAGATCGGCTTTCGCGTGATGATCTTCCTCATCGTCTTCGCGGTGCTGCTCTACCTCACCAAGCGCAAGCTCTGGCGCAACGTCGAGCACTGATCGGCCCCGCCGCTCTGCTCTCGGAAGGCCCACCCCATCGGGTGGGCTTTTTCGTTCGAGGCCGCGCCTCCTGTCGCACCGACGTCACCGCCGCGGGGGCATTGTCGCCATCGCATGACGGCCGCCGGTCTCCCGAGGGCGAGCGGCAGATCACGGGCGAACCACGATGAGCGATGCGCACCCCGACGGCGACCGGCGAGACCCGTGGGGCATCCTCTTCCTGGTGGTCGGCCCGAGCGGCGTCGGCAAGGACACGCTGATCGACGCCGCCCGCGTCCGCCTTTCCGGCAGCGCCGTCGTATTCGCCCGCCGGGTGATCACCCGTCCTGCGGACGCTGGCGGCGAAGCGCACGAGGAGATGGCGCCGGACGCCTTCGAGGCCGCCGCCCGCGCCGGCGACTTCATGGCGTGGTGGCGGGCCCACGGCCTCGGCTACGGCCTGCGCCGCGAGCTTCTCGACGCACTGCGGGCGGGACGGGACGTCGTCGCCAACACCTCGCGCCAGGCGCTGACGGCCTTTGCCGGCGTCGCGCCCCGCATCGTCGTCCTGTCGATCACGGCGCCGCCGGAGCTGGTGCGCGCCCGCCTCGAGGCGCGGGGGCGGGAGGACGCGGCCGCCGTCGCCGACCGCCTCGCCCGCAAGGTCGCCATCCCTCCCGTCGCCCCGGTGGTGGAGATCGCCAACGACACCGACGTCGACACGGGGGTCGCCCGTTTCCTCGCCGCCCTCCGCGCAGCCGGCGACGTCTCGGCGGTGAGGATTTCGTCCGGGGAGTGAGATGGCTCGCCGGCGCCTAGAGCTGGTTCAATGAACTCGCGTTCTCCGAACCGGCTCCAGCTTCCTTGTCTGCGCGCGTTCCGAGCGGAAAACCGGCTCCACTTTTCCTGAACGCGCGCTAGCCCAACAGGGCGACGAGGAGCAGCGACAGGAGCATGTCGACGATCACGAGGCCGATGGAGATCGGCACCGTGGTCCCGAGGGCGATGCGCAGGATGAGATAGTGGTAGCGCAGCACCAGCCCCATCGCGATCAGCGACAGGATGACGGCGAGCGTCGGCTCCACCCACCCCGCGCCCTGCAGGATGAAGGGGATGGCGAGGATGGCGGAGCTGATCGGCGCGGCCCAGTTGCGGGCGACCACGTAGCTCACGTAGGTCGCCTTCACCCCGAGCGAGCCGGCGGCGACGGCCATCACCACCGGAAAGGCGATCCAGTCGAGGAGCAGCACCGGCAGCCCGCCGAGAAAGAGATCGCCGAAGCTCTCCGTGCCCCGCCCCATGCGCGACACCGCCAACATGGTGATGGCGTTGATGGGCAGGAGCAGCACGATGACGCGGAACGAGCGCCAGAAGCCCGTCACGCTGCGGTCGAGGGCGCGGAGCCCGTCCGGACGGTTGCAGAAGAGCTGCCAGGCGCCGCGCAGGGAGCCGGTGATCTCCGCCGTGCTCAACATGCGAGGTCGCCGGATGACGGATGGGCGCCCCTCATGCCGAAAGAACGGCGGCGATGATCGCCCGGTAGGCGTTGGCGAGGGTGCGCAGCTCCGTCACCGACGTGCGCTCGTCGACCTGGTGCATGGTGCTGCCGACGCCGCCGAACTCCACCACCGGGCAGTAGTTCTTGATGAAGCGCGCGTCGGACGTGCCGCCGCCGGTGGTCGCCTCCGGGCGCACGCCCGTCGCCTGCTCCACCGCATCGGTCACGGCCGCCACCAACGCCTCGTCGCGGGTGAGAAAGCAGTCGCTGAGAAATGGCTCCCACGCGATCGAGACGCGGGCGCCGGCAGCGGCCTCCTCGATGCGCCGGGTGAGCTCGGCCTGCAGCGTCGGGAACGTCCAGTGATCGTTGAAGCGTACGTTGAAGCGCAGCGAGGCGCGCGGCGGGATAACGTTCCACGACGGGTTGCCGACGTCCACCGAGACGATCTCGAGGTTGGTGGGGGCGAAGTGCTCGGAGCCCTCGTCGAGCGGCAGGTTGAGCGCCGTGCCGATGGCGAGGAGGGCGGGCACGGGGTTCTCCGCCCGCTCCTGATAGGCGACGTGGCCCTGCTTGCCCTCCACCGTGACGGCGGCGGAGAGCGAGCCGCGGCGGCCGATCTTGATGGTGTCGCCGAGCACCGCGCGGGCGGTGGGCTCGCCGACGATGGCGGCGTCGAACCGGGTGTGGGCGGCGGCCCACTCGAGCAGCGGCATCGTCCCGTTGATCGCGACCCCTTCCTCGTCGCCGGTGATGAGGAAGGAGATCTGGCCGGGCCCGTCCGCGGCCGCCCAGTCGAGCGCGGCGGCGATCATCGCGGCGACGGCGCCCTTCATGTCCTGCGCGCCGCGGCCGTAGAGGGTGTCGCCGTCGATGGCGGCGGAGAAGGGCGGGTGCGTCCAGTCGGCCACGGCGCCGGGCGGCACGACGTCGACGTGGCCGGCGAAGGCGAGGTGGCGGCCGGAGCCGCGCGTGGCGAAGAGGTTCTCCACCGGCGTGGTGCCCTCGGAGGCGAAGCTCATCCGCTCCACCGCGAAGCCGGCGCCGGCGAGGGTCCGCTCCACGATGTCGAACACCTCGGGCCCGGCGGGGGTGACGCTCTCGGCGCGGATCAGCGCTTCGGCGAGGGGGAGGGGATCGGTGCTCATCGCGGCCCGCGCATGTTGGTTGCCGGAGCGTAGGCGTTGGGGCCGGGCGTGCCGGGGATGAGACCGATGACGAAGAAGGCGATGAAGCCGACCACGGGGATCACGAAGGCGGCGGCGAACCACCCCGTCAGCCCCCGGTCGTGCAGCCGCTTCACCGACAGCGCCACCTCGGTCCAGAACAGCGCTACGAACACGAAGGGGGCGATCATCGAGAACTCGATCTCCCCCGTGTTCGGGTTGATCTGCGGCAGCATCAAGACGACGCCGAGAAAGCCGCACATCAGGTTGCCGAGCCAGAAGACCTCACGGTTGACGCGCCCGTCGAGCCCGATCAACGCCCAAAGGACGGTGGGTTCCCTGCCGCCCGCGCTCACGGTCAATCCCTGAGGAGGTCGTTGATCGAGGTCTTGGCGCGGGTGCGCTCGTCGACGCGCTTCACGATGATGGCGGCGGCGAGGGCCATCGGCTCGTTGCTGGCGCTCTTGGTGGCGACGGTGCCGGGCACCACCACCGAGTAGGGCGGCACCTCGCCACGGAACACCTCGCCGGTCGCCCGGTCGACGACGCGGGTGGAGGCGCCGAGGAAGACGCCCATCGAGAGCACCGAGCCGCGGCCGACGCGCACGCCTTCAGCGACCTCGGAGCGGGCGCCGATGAAGCAGTCGTCCTCGATGATCACCGGGGCGGCCTGCAGCGGCTCCAGGACGCCGCCGATGCCGGCGCCGCCGGAGATGTGGCAGTTCTTGCCGATCTGGGCGCAGGAGCCGACGGTGGCCCAGGTGTCCACCATGGTGCCCTCGTCGACGTAGGCGCCGAGATTGACGAAGGACGGCATCAGCACCACGCCGGGCGCGATGAAGGCGGAGCGGCGCACGATGGAGCCCGGCACGGCGCGGAAGCCGGCCCCCTCGAAGTCCACCGCACCCCAACCCTCGAACTTCGAGGGCACCTTGTCCCACCAATGAGCGCCGCCGGGGCCGCCCTCGATGGCGTCCATCGGGGTGAGGCGGAAGGACAGGAGCACCGCCTTCTTCAGCCATTCGTTGATCTGCCAGCCGTTCGCCGTCGGCTCGGCGACGCGCAGCACCCCGCGGTCGAGGAGGCCGAGCGCCTTGTCGACGGCGTCGCGGACGCGGCCGGTGGTGCGGGCGGTGATGGTGGCGCGCTCGTCGAAGGCGCTGTCGATGGTCGCGGCGAGGCGGTCGCGTTCGGAGGGGCTGAGGTGCATGGGCTCTATGACTGGTTTTGGTCCGGACCTTAGGCGATCAGCGCACCGCCGCCTAGCGGTTGCCGTGCCCGGTTGGTCACTCCTGTGTCGACAGCTCATCCGATAGCCTTGCGACCAGCGCCTCCGCAAGCGTGCTGGCGTCGCTCTCCGCACTCATCGCAGTGAGGACGAGGCCGCCCTCGCCGGAGCCGAACACGGCGATGAGGCGCCCGGTCTGCCCCGTCTCGGTGGTGCAGCGGGTCGCGAGGGAGAGCGTGACGAGGCCCTTCGGCGTCTCGTTCTGGGCGCTGTAGGCACCGAGGCAGGCGCCGGCGCTCTCGGTGATGAGGCGGGTGCGCAGCGCGTGCATGTCGCCGGCCTCCGCCGCGGTGAGGGGGCGGAGGGTGCCGGTGAGGGAGCCCGAGGCGAAGCTGACCACCGCGTCGGTGACGGCGAGGCGGAAGAGGCCGACCTCGGCCGCCGACAGCGCGTTGGCAAGGGCGACGGCGGTGCGCGTGTCGGCGGCGAGGGGCGCGGCCTGCGGCGGCGGCAGGGCGGTGGCGGGTGCTGCCGGCGGCGTCGGCGCTTCGCCCTTCGGGGCCGCGCCCGCGGCCGCATCGAGCTCGTCGAGGATCGCGGACTCGGCGGTGCGCGGGGCGGGGGAGGGCTGCGGCGGGTTCGCCCGCACGCCGCGCTCGGCGCAGCTCGCGAGCCACTCCAGCGCCCGCCGTGAGCCGGCGAGGTTTACGGGGTAGAGGGCGTCACCCACCCGGATCGTCAGGCGGTTCGCGTTGCGCAGTCGCTCGCTCACGCGGTCCATGTCGTCGATCGCGAGGGTCAGCGTCTCGGTCGTCGCCGCCTCGGCCATGTAGGGGTGGGCGCGGCTGCGGTTGAAGGCGAGGGCGGTCTCGACGGTGTCGCCCACCGCAAGGTCGCTGCCGAGGCGATGGAGGTTGATCTTGAGCGCGCCGTTGCCGGTCATCCAGAAATTCAGATAGGCGTCGGCCGACGCCGTGCCGATGCCGATCTCGCAGTCGGTGAAGGCGCCGGTGTCGGGGTCGGCGAAGGCGTAGCCGCGCCAATTGCCGATGCTGATCTCGTCGAGGCGGGGTGCCTCGTTGGCGAAGCGCGTGGCGAGATCGTCCGCGCTAGCGGGCGCGGCGGCGAGGAGCGCCAGCGCGGTGAAGCCGAGGAGAGGGCGGGCGAGGTTCCTCATCATTTCCCCCAGTGCCGGGCGTCCGGCACGGTGCGGACCCTTCAGAGACGAGAGATAGAGGTGGCTCCCGGTCCGGCAACCGAACGGGCTCAGCGGGACGCCTCGATGGGCTGGCGCGGCCGCGCCATGATGCGCTGCAGGAAGCCGGCGAGATCGTCGGTCACATACTCGACGTGGGGGGCGTTGCGGCCTTCGAGCTCCCAGTCCTCGCGGAACACCTCGCGCGTGCCCTCGGGCACCACGAGCACGGTGCGCATGCCGTTCTCGTGCGGCACCGCGAGATTGCGCGACAGGTCCTCGAACATCGCCGAGTGGGTGGGATCGATGGCGTGCCGATCCCAGAAGCGGGCGTAAGTGTCGGCATGCGGCTTGGGCACGAGGTCGGCGGCGACGATGTCGAAGATGTCCTCGAAGTGGTGGTGCACGCCGAGCCGCTCGGCGATGGCGCGCGCGTGCGCCACGGTGCCGTTGGTCATGATGAAGCGGCGGCCCGGCAGCGCCTCCACGGCGGCGGCGAGCCGATCGTCCGGCACCACCTTGGAGTGGTCGATGTCGTGGACGAACTCCAGGAAGCCGTCGGGATTGATGCCGTGCTCCAGCATCAGCCCGCGCAGCGTGGTGCCGTAGCGGCGATAGTAGTCCTTCTGCAGCGAGTGGGCGGCGTCCCGTTCCAGATTGAGGAGGCCGGCCACATATTCGCTCATCCGCTCGTCGACCTGGGCGAAGAGGTTCGTGTGGGCGGGATAGAGGGTGTTGTCGAGGTCGAAGATCCACGTGTCGACGTCGCGGAACGGCGTCAGATCACGCGGGTTCGCGACGGCGGATTCGGACGGCAGTGGCGTCGGATGGTTCATGGTGGCGCAGGATCCGTTCCTCTTCCGGCGAGGGTGAGGTGCGCGCACGCCGGGGGTCGATCTTACACCTTTCGGCGGAGCGGCCAAATTACGGCTTATCCGTGACTGGATCGAGGGTTACGCCGATGGTCGTGGCGAAGCGGCGAACCGGCGGCCGATCACCCCCCGGCAGGGCGTGGGTGCGCAGGATCGCCTCGCGCGCCCCGTCGATGTCGCCGGCCCCGTAGCGGGCGCGGGCGAGCGCTTCCCAGACGCGGCTGTCCTCGGGGGCGAGCGCGGTGGCGGCCTCGGCGTGGGCCACGGCGCGGGCGTGGCGCTCCGCGAGGGTTTCCTTGTCCTCGATGAGGAGGCGCGACATGTGGCGGTGGGCCTCGGCGCAGCCCGGATCGCGGGCGAGGGCGAGCGTCGCCTGGGCTTCGGCGACGGCGCGGTGGCCATGGCGGATCGCGTGGGCGGCGAGGTCGGCGAGCTCGGCGGCGGCGAACGCGCGTTGGGCCGGATCGGCCTCGAGCGGCGGCACCGGGTCGGTGGGGCCGAGGTCGGCGGTCATGAGGCGCACCACGGCGGCAGCGGCGACGCGGCTCTGCCAGTCGGCGGCGGTGGCGGCGTCGGCGACCTCGTCATCGCGTGACAGGAGGGCGCGCCCGCCGCCCTTGGCGAAGACCAGCTCCACCAGATGCTGCTTCTGCCCGTCGGTGAGGTCGGTGGTGAGGATCACGGCGAGCTCTTCGGCCCGCTGCGCCACTTCCGCGCTCATATAGGCGGGGCCGTGGGTGTCGCGCATCCACTGGGCCGACAGCGTCGCGGGATCGAAGTGCTTATAGTAGAGCACCTCGTCGAGGGCGAGATAGTCGCCGTAGGCGGCCGCCTCGAGGGCGAAGACGCGGTCGGCGTGGTAGTCCTTCGGTGCGATGTGGCGCAACCTGAGCCCGGCGGCGATCGGGGCGGCGCGGTAGATGCTCTTGAGGTCGTAGCCCGCGAGCGGGTTCGCGAGGATCTGCCGCATCCGCTCGAACGGGGTGCCGCGGATCGACTGGTTCTGCCGGTTCGCCTCGCCGGTGGTGCGCTCGATGGCGCCGCCCGCCGCCACCGCCTCCGGGTGAGCGTCGAGCAGGCCGACGAGGCGGCGGCAGAACTCCGGATGCAGCCGGTCGTCGTGCCAGAGGAAGGCGAAATAGGGCGTCTCCACCATCCCGAGGAGGGCGTTGGTGTTGCCCACCCAGCCGAGCCGATGCTCCTGGATGACGAGGCGGATGCGCGGATCGGGAAGCGCGCCGCGGACGATCTCCACGGTGTCGTCGGACGAGGGGTCGACGGAGATGATCATCTCCCAGTCGTCGTCGGTCTGGGCGCGGGCGCTCTCGATGGCGCGGCCGATGAAGGCCTCGGCATTGTAGGCGGGGGTGAGGAGAGTGACCGTCATCGCAGAGCGATCCTTTCGGCGAGCCGCCGGGCGAAGAGGGGCGCCAGCGTGTATTTGCCGGTGTCGACGCTGTGCCAGTTGCCGCCATGCGTGGTGGGGCCGACCTCGTAGCGGGCGTGCAGCTCGCTGTTCGGATCGTCCACGTCGCTGGCACCCCAGCTGAAGATGATGCCGCCCTCGATCGTCCGCGGCGTGTCGGCGACAAGCGCGACCTGCGGGATGCGGGCGGCGAGCTCGGCGACCGTCTCGTCGGCGAGCCGTGCGGCCTCGGCCGGGGCGAGGGGGGTGAGCCAGTCGGCCGGCGGCGCGAGCTCGGCCGAGCGGGCGATGCAGCCCGTCGGGTACCAGGAGAGGTAGGCCGTGCCGTCAGGCATCGCCACCACGTCGCCATAGGGGCCGAGCACCATGGTGGCGGTCGGCAGGACCCCTGGCGTGACTGTGGTATGGACGGCGAGCTTCAGGCGGAAGAGATGCGCCCGCCGGCTCGCATCGCCGAGCGATGCGTCGAGCCGCAGGCGGTCGCTCCACGTCGCGTTGACGACGTGATCGAACGCGCCGATCTCGTCGTCCGCGTGGTGCAGCGCGATGCGCTCGCCCTGCCGGCACGCCCGCTCCACGGCGAGCCCCGTGACGAGCTCGATCGCCGCCGTCCCCTCGACCGCCGCGACGAGGTGATCGGCGATGGCGGCGAGGGGAACCGAACGTTCCTCGGTGGCAAAGGCTGCGACGACGTGGCGAGTGTCGTAGCGGGCGGCGACGCGCTCCGGCGGCAGGCGGCGCGGCGGCTCGACCTTGCGGCGGCCGAGGTAGCGCCGCCCGGGCACGGCGAGGGCGTCGTCGACGAGGGCGCTCACCATCTGATAGCGGCCGGCGAGGGTGTCGGGGTCGAGGAGGCTGTCGCGGGCGACGAGATAGTCGAACCCGTCCGAGACCTCCTCGGTGAGCACGCGGGCCGGGATCCAGCGGGCGAGCAGCGGCTCGAAGGTGGTGGCGCCTTCGGCCATCAGCCGGGCGGTGCGCTCCGGCGCGTCGTTCACGTAGATGTAGCCGAGGTGGATCTTGCCCTCGTTCCATCGGCTCGCCGCCCCGAGCGGGTGGGGGCCCCGCTCGATCAGCGTGACGGGGAAGCCGCGCTCGGCGAGCTCCAGGGCGATCGTCGCGCCCTGGATCCCGGCGCCGATGACGGCAATTCGGGAGCGAGAACGAGTCGTGGCGGCCTACCGCTTCAGGAGAGTGCCGGCGCCGCCGTCGGTGAAGAGCTCCAGGAGCACCGCATGCGGCGTCTTGCCGTTGAGGATGACGACGCCCTCGACGCCCCGCTCCAGCGCGGCGATGCAGGTCTCCACCTTCGGCACCATACCGCCGGAGATGACGCCGGAGGCCATCAGGCGGCGCGCCTCGGCGACGGTCAGCTCGCGGATCAGCTCGCCGTCGGGGCCGAGCACGCCGTCGACGTCGGTCAGGAAGAGCAGGCGCGTGGCGCCGAGCGCGCCGGCGATGGCACCGGCGAAGGTGTCGGCGTTGATGTTGTAGGTCTCGCCGTCGGCCCCCTGGGCGACGGGGGCGATCACCGGGATGATCTCCTGCCGGGCGAGAACGTCGAGCACGTCGCGCCGCACCTCCACCGGCTCGCCCACGAAGCCGAGGTCCACGACCTTCTCGATGTTGGAATCGGGGTCCCGCTTGGTGCGCTTCAGCGGCTCGGCGAGCACCATGCGCCCGTCCTTGCCGCAGAGCCCCACGGCGCGGCCGCCGGCGGCGTTGATGGTCGACACGATGTCCTTGTTGATCGCGCCGGCGAGGACCATCTCGACCACCTCCACGGTGGCCCGGTCGGTCACGCGCAGCCCGTCGCGGAACTCGGACTTGATGTTGAGCCGCTCCAGCATGTTGCCGATCTGCGGGCCGCCGCCGTGCACCACCACGGCGTTGATGCCGGCGAGGGTGAGGAGGGTGATATCCTCGGCGAAGTCGCGGGCGAGCTCCGGATCGCCCATGGCGTGGCCGCCGTACTTCACCACGATCGTCTTCTCGTCGTAGCGCAGCATGTAGGGCAGCGCGGTGGCGATGATCTCGGCACGCTGGGGCGCGTCGTGGGGCAGGTCGGTGGTCGCGGGGGCGTCGGTCATGTCGGTCCAGCGCGGCAAGAGGTATCGGCGAGACCTATCCCGCAGCGGGGACAGGCGCAAGCGGGCTTAGGGGTCAGCTCTCGCGCTCGGGAAACAGGATGGGGTTGAGGAAGTCGGCGAGCGCGGCGTTGGAGCGGATCCTCACCGCCTCGTCACCGCCGATGAGGTAGCCGTCGCCGTTCGCGCAGAGGCCGAGGATCAGCGCACGGGAGGCGGGACCGGTCATCGTGAAGAAGGAGTTCTCGTCGTGCACCGTGCCGTCGGAGGCGACGCGGAGCCGGCAGTCGGCGATGTGGGTGGGCGCGCGCCAGGTGCGGCCGGAGCCGTCCCAGCGATGGCGGGCGTCGTAGCGGTGGATCTCGACCCGCGAGCCGCCGCGGCGCAGATCGGCGGCGAGCGTCTCGCAGGCTGCGGCGTCGATGATGGCGTCGCGCTCGCCCCACAGCATCATCACCGGGGCGCCGGTGGTCGAGGGATCGTCGAAGCGGGCGATGCAGGGGCCGTAGAAGGCGACGTGGGCGGCGAAGGGGACGGGAGGCGCGTAGGCGTCCACCACCTGGCGATAGGCCGAGAACACGGCCGACATGCCGCCATAGGAGAAGCCGATGAGGGCGGTGCGGCGGGCGTCGACGTCGGGCCGCCCCTCGAGCCAGCGCAGCGTGGCGAAGGCGTCGGCGAGGGCCATCGCCTCGGTGGTCTTGATGAGGCGCTCCACGAAGCGGCCGCCGCCGCGCGCGCCGAACACGTCGATCACCGCGACGGCGACGCCCTGGGCGGCGAACTCCTGGGCGTAGCGGCCCTCGCGGCGCTCGCTGACGCCACCGGCGCCGTGGAGCAGGATCACCGCCGGCGCGGGCTTCTCGGGGCTGGCGCCGCGGGCGGGGTAGAAGCGCACGTCGGCGGGGGTGGCCGGAGCCTTGCCGGCGGCACGGTCGGCGAGACCGAAGGGGCTCGACGAGGCGATCTCCGGCCGGATCGGTCGCACGCTGCCGCCCGGCCACGCGCCGGACGGGTCGAGCTGCGCCATCGCGGGCGGACTGGCGCCGAGAAGCGTCAGAACGAGGAGGAGGAGCGCGGCGGTCGCGTGGGGCATGCGCCGAGATGTGTGGCGGCCGGCGCGCCGGCAAAGGCCGCGGTGCGAATTGCCGCAGCGGGCTGAAGGCTCAGGGGCACTCCGCATAGTCGACGAGGCGACGCGTGATCCAGCCGCTGACCTTCTTGTCGCCGTCATACACCGTCACCGGGCAGAAGCGCGCGCCGACGGGCCGCTTCTTCGGCATGCAGTCCTGGAACTCGGCCTTCCACACGTCGACGAGCTCCGGGCTGGAGCCTTCGCCGCGACTGAGGCTCTTTCCCGAAAAGGCGATGACGGGCTGATTGTCGGCCTTGTAGCTCCCGACGATCTCGGCCTTGCCGCGCGGCTTCGCCCGCACGTCGAGTGCGCGCTTCTGCGGCAGGTTGATGGCGTAGCAGCCGAAGCCGGAGGTGGCCGCGGCGGGCGCGACGGTGAAGCCGAGTGCGAGCAAGCTCGCCGCCAAGGCGATCGATAGACGCACACATATCTCCCATGGTTCGGCCGGCTCCGGCGAGGATTGCTCGTCGGCGGGGCGAGAGGCCGCTTGCGCTGAGGGCGTGCGACCGGTGAGACTGGCCGCACGGGTGGGGAGGATAGCATAGGTGGCGGGCTTCTACTTCCACATCGGCATGGACAAGACGGGGACGACGTCGATCCAGCGCACCCTCCATCTGGAGCGGGCGCGCCTTGCCGAGGCCGGCCTCGTCAGCCCGCATCTGCCCTCGCCCAACCACAGCCACTTCGTGGATAGCCAGTTCCGCCTTCCGCTCGACCGGTTCGACGCCGTGCTCACCGCCCGCGGCGACGCCGTCTACGTGAGCGAGCGGGCGGCGATGCGTGCCGCCTTCCTGGCGGAAATGGAAGCGGCGATCGGGGCGGGCAGCGACGCCATCCTGTCGGCGGAGACGGCGAGCACCATGTCCGCCGCCGAGGCGGTCGCGACGCGGGAGGCGCTCGCCCCGCGGCTCGGCCCGGTGACGATCCTCGCCCTGGTGCGGCCGCCCGCCGCCTACGTCGTCAGCGCCGCCCAGCAGGCCCTGTCCGACGGCAAGGCCATCACTCAAGTGGTCGAGGCGCCACGGCTGCCGCGCTACCGCGAGCGCTTCGCCGCCCACGTGGACGCCTTCGGCCGCGACCGGGTGCGCCTTGCCGTGTTCGCCCCCGGGCTGCTGGTGGAGGGGTGCCCCTTCCAGACCCTGTTGGGGCTGATGGACACCCCGCGCCCGGCGCTCGCGGACCTGCGCGCCGCGCGGGCGAACTCGTCGATGAGCCTCACCGCCGCGAAGTTTCTCTCCGCGATCCACGCGAGCCTCGCCGCCCGCCGGAGGGTGGCGCTCCCCGACCCGATCGTGCGGGCGATGGAGGCGGGGCCCGTCGGCGCCTATCTCGCCCACGCGAGCGCGGCGGAGGGGCGCCCGCCGGCGCTGCCGCCGGTGCTGATGCACCACCTGGTGTCGATCCCCGGACCCCGCTTCGCGCTGCCGTGCGAGATCGCCGCGCACCTCGCCGAGACCGGCGACGGCGCGCGCTGGCTCGCCGACACCTTCGGCCTCGACGTCCTCGGCGGGGACACGCCGCTCGGCGAGACGATCCCCGCCGCCGACTTCGCCCACTTCGACGACGGCGAGGTCGCGGCGGTCGCGGCGGCGCTCGCCGAGATCAACGCCGAGATCACCGAGCCCATCGAGGTGCTGATGGAGCGCCGGCGGCAGGGCTCCCAGGCGGCGGTGCGGCGCTACGTGCACCCCGCCGCGCCGGATCCCGTGGCCATGGAGCGGCCCCGCGCGCCCCGTCGGCGCGGTCTCGTCGGTCGTCTGCTGGAGCGGTGGGGCGCCTGAGGCCCGATCGGGCGGTGCCCGACACCTCGTGAGGTCGGGCTACTCGGCGACGAGGGTGGCGATGGCGGCGCGCAGCTCGTCGAGCCCCTCGTTCTTCACCGAGGAGGTGAGGAGCACGTCAGGATGGGCCGCGGCGCGGCGGCGCAACGCCGTCTCGGTGGCGGCCACCACCTCGCGCTGGGCGGCCTTGCCGATCTTGTCGGCCTTGGTGAGCACGGCCTGATAGCTGACCGCCGCCTCGTCCATCACCCCCATCGCCTCGACGTCGACGGGCTTCGGCCCGTGCCGGGCGTCGATGAGGAGATAGACGCGGCGCAGATTGGGCCGTCCGCGCAGGTAGCTGAACACGAGCTTGGTCCACGCCGCCACCTCCACCTTCGGAGCCTTGGCGTAGCCGTAGCCGGGCATGTCGACCACCACCGGGCCGACGCCGTCGGTGCGGGCGAAGAGGTTGAGGGCGCGGGTGCGGCCGGGCGTGTTCGACCAGCGGGCGAGCTGCTTGCGCCCGGTCAGCGCGTTGAGGAGGGAGGACTTGCCGACGTTGGAGCGGCCGGCGAAGGCGACCTCGGCCGGCCCGGTGGCCGGCAGCTGATCGATGGCGTGGCACGAGCGCAGGTAGCCCCACTCGCCGGCAAAAAGCAGCCGCCCGGCTTCGAGGCGGGCGGCATGTTCGGCGGCTGCGGCGGCCGCGTCCGGCTCGTTCTCGCCGGCCTCGGTGGGGGGGAGGAGCGCGGTCAGGTCGCGCCCTTCTCTTTCTTGGAGCGGCGGAACAGGCGGGCGATGTTGTCCCACAGCTCCACCTTCACGCCCTGGCGCCGCATGATGACGTATTGCTGCGTCACCGACAGCGAGTTGTTCCAGGCCCAGTAGATCACCAGACCGGCCGGGAAGGAGGCGAGCAGGAAGGTGAAGAACACCGGCATCCAGTTGAAGATCATCGCCTGCGTGGGGTCGGGCGGCGTCGGGTTCATCTTCATCTGCAGCCACATGGACACGCCCATGATCATCGGCCACACGCCGAGCATGAGGAAGTGACCGATCATCGGCACCGTCGACGGATCCCAGGGGATGAGGCCGAAGAGATTGAAGACGGTGGTCGGATCGGGCGCCGACAGATCGTTGATCCAGCCGAAGAAGGGCGCATGCCGCATCTCGATGGTGACGAACAGCACCTTGTAGAGCGAGAAGAAGACCGGGATCTGGATGACGATCGGGATACACCCGGCGAGCGGATTCACCTTCTCCTTCTTGTACATCTCCATCATGGCCTGCTGCTGCTTCATGCGGTCGTCCTTGTACCGCTCCCGCATCTGCTGAACCTTCGGCTGCAGCGCCTTCATCTTGGCCATGGAGACGTAGGCACGCTGGGCGAGCGGGAAGAACAGCAGCTTGACCATCACCGTCACGATCAGGATCGCGACGCCGAAGTTGCCGACGAGCCCGTAGACGAAGTCGAGGGCGAAGAACATCGGCTTGGTGATGAAGTAGAACCAGCCCCAGTCGATCAGCAGGTTGAACCGATCGATGCCGAGCGTCTGCTCGTAGCTGCGGATGAGGTTGGTTTCCTTGGCGCCGGCGAACACGCGGTTGACCGCCTCGCCGGTGGTGCCGGGGGCGATCTCCACCGCGGCGGCCATGTAGTCGGCCTGATAGGCGGGCACGCCGTTGCTGCCGGCATAGAGGAAGCGCGGCGTGAAGGTCTGCCCCGGATCGGGGATGACGGCGGTGGCCCAGTATTTGTCGGTGATGCCGAGCCAGCCGTCGCTCGCCTCGGAGAGCTTCTCGACGCCGGCCTCCTGCAGATCCTTGTACTTCGTCTGGACGAGGCCGTCGTCGCCGACCACGCCGATCATGCCCTCGTGGAGGATGAAGAAGCCGGAGGTCTTCACCTCGCCCTGCCGGCGCACGCGGCTATAGGGGTAGAGGGTGACGGCCGCGTCGGAGGTGTTCTCCACGCTCTGGGAGACGGTGAACATGTAGTTCTCGTCGACCGAGATGGTGCGGCGGAAGACGAGGCCGGCGCCGTTGTCCCAGGCGAGGGTCACCGGCGTGTCGGGCGTCAGCGTCTCGCCGCTCTCGAGCGTCCACAGCGTGTCGGACGCGGGCACGGTGAGCGTGGTGTCGGCCGGCACCCAGCCGGTCTCCACGAAATAGGGGTGGGCGGTGCCGACGGGCGAGAGGAGCACGATCTCCGGGCTCTCGTCGTCGACGGTGACGTGGTAGTCCTTGAGCTTCACGTCGTCGATGCGGGCGCCGACGAGGCTGATGCTGCCGTCCACGCGGGGCGTGTCGATCGGCACGCGCGGTGCCTCGACACCGGCGGCCGGCGCGACGGCGGCCGTCGCCGGGGTTGCGCCGTTGCTCGTCGCGGACTGGGGCGCGGACGGAATGTCGCTCGGGCCGGTGCTCACGGCGCTGTTCGGCGTCGCGGTGGGGCTCGTCGTGGTCTCGGCGCTTTGCTGCGCCACCTGCTGAGCCTCTCGCTCGGCCTGCATCTTCGGCTCGATGAAGAAGAACTGCCACAGGATGATCACCGCCAGCGACAGGCCGATAGCGAGGAACATGTTGCGGTTGTCGCCCATTACGCTCTCTTTCGAACGGCAGGTCGGTTGAGTTTGGCGCCGGCGGCTTCGAGCGCCGCGGCGAGGTCGTCGCCAAGGCCGGCGAAAGGCGCGTCGAGTGCGGCGCGCCTTGCCACGATCACATAGTCGGTCGAGGCTGAAAAATCATCGCGCATCCGGTCGCTGAGTGCGCGGAGGCGACGCTTGATGCGATTGCGCACCACGGCGTTGCCCACCTTCTTCGTCACCGTGAAACCGACGCGCGGCGCCGGATCGCCGACGGTCTCGTCGCCCGCGCGGCGCAGCGCCTGAAGTGTGAACGCGTCCCGGTTCACGCGCACGCCCTTCGCGACGGCCTTGAATTCGGCGCGTCGCTTGAGGCGCGGCATCGATCGGCCCGTCAGGCCGAGAGGGACTTGCGACCCTTGGCCCGACGCGCGTTGATCACGCGGCGGCCGCCCTTGGTGGCCATACGGGCGCGGAAACCGTGACGGCGCTTCCGCACCAGCTTGCTCGGTTGATAGGTTCGTTTCGTCATGACAGCCTCTCGCCGTGGCCTAGCGCACGCCGCAGCGCGGGACACAGGGGTGGAAAGTGAAAAAGAGGAGCGCACGCGCTCCCCGACGTCGGTCGTATAGAAATGGCGACGCAGCCTGTCAACGCAAGCGCGACGTCGCCGTCGTCTTTGCCCGTCGCCGCGGCACGCGTCGCGCGCCCGAGCGCGGCGCCGCGGCGCTCACGCCCGCATCACCCAACCTTGACCATCACCGCCGTGGTCTGCTGCTTGTCTCCCGATGGTCCCGGCTACACTCTTTTCGCGAGGGTCGGACATGTCGCGAGCGGCGGAGTGGGCCGACGGATCGGCCGAACCCGTCTCGAACGACGACCCTGCGAGGAAAGAGTGAGTTCACCGGAGCCCATGGCCATCCCCGACAAGGCGCGCCCCGCGCGACGGCGCTGGCTGAGGTGGTGGCCTCTCGCCCTCATCCTCGCCGCCATGGTCGTGTTCTACGCCAGCGGCCTGTCGAGCGCGCTGTCGCTGCAGACGGTGATCCGCGAGCACGCCCGGCTCGAGGCGGCGGTCCATCAGCATCTGGTGCCGGCGGTCGCCGCCTACCTGGTCGTCTACGTGGTCGCCGTCGCGCTGTCCTTTCCGGGCGCGAGCTTCCTCACCATCGCCGGCGGCTTCCTCTTCGGGATGGTGGGCGGGTCGATCCTCACCGTACTGGCGGCGACGGTCGGAGCGGCGCTGGTCTTCCTCGCCGCGCGCACGTCGGTGGGGGCGGCGCTACGGGCGCGGGCCGGCCGCTTCACCCAGCGCCTCGCCGAGGGGTTCGAGGAGGACGCGTTCCACTACCTCCTCTTCCTGCGCCTCGTGCCGCTCTTTCCCTTCTGGCTCGTCAACGTGGCGCCGGCGCTCTTCTCGGTTCGCCTCGGCACCTACCTCTCGGCGACGGCGATCGGCATCGTGCCGGGCACCATCGCCTACGCTGCTCTGGGGGACGGGCTCGGCGGGTTGATCGAGGCGCAGGAGGCGGCTCGCCCCGGATGCGTCGAGGCGGGGACGTGCCAGGTCGATCTCGCCGCCCTCGCGACACCCAAGCTCGGCGTGGCGCTCGTCCTCCTGTCGCTCGCGGCGCTGATCCCGGTGGCGCTGAAGCGCTGGCGGGCGACGCGGGGGCGGCGGACATGAGCACCCTCACGCCCGACATCTGCGTGATCGGCGGCGGCTCGGCGGGCCTCACCGTGGCGGCGGCCGGGGCGAGCTTCGGCCACGACGTCGTGCTCGTGGAGCGCGGCGAGATGGGGGGCGACTGCCTCAACACCGGCTGCGTGCCCTCCAAGGCGCTGATCGCCGCCGCACGCTACGCCCATGCCGCGCGCGCCGGCGCCCGCTTCGGCGTCGCCGGCAGCGCCGAGGTGGATTATGCGGCCGTGCACGCCCACGTCGCCGGCGCCATCGCCACGATCGCCCCCATCGATTCGGTGGAGCGGTTCGAGGGGCTTGGCGTGAGGGTGATGCGCGAGAGCGCCCGCTTCCTCGACGGTCGGACGGTCGTTGCCGGAGAGGCGACGATCCGCGCCCGTCGCTTTGTGATCGCGACCGGCAGCCGGCCGGTGGTGCCGCCGATCGAGGGCCTCGCCGAGGTCGGCCCGCTCACCAACGAGAGCGTGTTCGATCTGACCCGTCTGCCGGCGCGGCTCCTCGTCATCGGCGGCGGGCCGATCGGGGCGGAGCTGTCGCAGGCCTTCGCCCGGCTCGGCGCGGCGGTGACGGTGGTCGAGGCGAGCCGCCTCCTCGGCCGGGAGGATCCGGCGGCCGTCGACGTCGTGCGCGGTGCGCTCGCCGACGACGGGGTGAGGCTGATCGAGGGCGTCGGCATCGCCCGCTGCGTCCGCGTCGATGGCGGGATCGAGGCCACCCTTTCCGACGGGCGGACGATCGTCGCCGACGACGTTCTCGTCGCGGTCGGCCGGCGGGCGGCGACGGCCGACCTCGATCTCGCCGCCGCCGGTATCGAGACGCGCGAGGGCGCCGTGGTGGTCGACCACGGCCTGCGCACCGCGAACCGGCGCGTCTTTGCGATCGGCGACGTGACGGGCGGGTTGCAGTTCACCCACGTCGCGGGCCACCAGGCGAGCCTTGCGGTGCGTGCCATCGTGTTCCGCCTGCCGGTGCGCTACCGACCGGAGCTGATGCCGCGGGTGACCTACACGGCACCGGAGCTCGCGCAGGTGGGCCCGACGGAGGCCGAGCTCCGCGCCGGCGACGCCCGGGCGCGGGCGGAGACGGTCGCCTTCACCCACAACGACCGTGCCGTCGCCGACGGCGACACGCGCGGCTTCGTCAAGCTCTTGATCGACGGTCGGGGAAAGCTCGCCGGGGCGACGATCGTCGGCCCCAATGCGGGCGAGATGATCGCCCCCTACGCCCTCGCCCTCGCCGGCAAGGTGAAGCTCTCCACCATCGCCTCCTTCGTGCCGCCCTATCCGACGCGGGCGGAGGCGGGGAAGCGGGCGGCGGTGAACCACTTCGCCGCAAGCCTCACGAAAGGCTGGGTGCGCAAGCTCCTCATGGTGCTGAAGCGTCTCTGAGGGGGCGCGGCAGGCGTGGAGGACAGGCCGGGCGCCCCTGTCGATGTTGTGATCTCGGGTACGTTCTAACTTGTATCCGCATCGCCGGAGCGTGTATTGCCAACCTTCCTAATGGGCGGAAGGGGTCGTCATGGGACCCGACACGGAGGAATGGCGACGCGGACCACGGCCTGGGCTCGGGACCAAGCTTCTCGTCCTCACGGTCGTATTCGTCATGCTGTCGGAAGTTCTGATCTTCGTTCCCTCGATAGCCAATTTTCGTGACAACTGGCTGAAGGACGCTCACCGCAACGCCTCCGTGGCGGCGGCGATCATCGCCGGAACGGCCAACGTGCCCGAGCAGCTCAAGATGCGCCTCCTCGAGGCGACCGACACCATCGCCATCGCCCACCGCGAGGGCAACCGGCGCCGCCTCATCGCCATGGCCGCGCCGCCCACCATGGTCGACCGCCACGTGGAGCTCGGCAACGAGACGGTGTTTCAGTCCATCGTCGCGGCGTTCGACACGCTGTTCGCCCCCAACGGCCGCATTATCCGCGTGACGGCGATGCCCGAGGGGCGCCACGAGGAAGTCGACGTGGTGTTCGACGAGACCCAGCTGCGCCAAGACATGCTGGCCTACGCCCGCAACATCCTCGGCCTGTCCCTCGTCATCTCGATGATGACGGCGATGCTCGTCTATATCAGCCTGCGCTGGCTCTTCGTGCGGCCGGTGCGCCGCCTCGCCCACGCCATGGCCGACTTCGCCGAGGATCCGGAGGACGAGGAGCGCACCATCGTCCCCTCCCGCCGGAGCGACGAGATCGGCGAGGCGGAGCGTTCGCTGGCGGCGATGCAGCGCCAGCTCACCGACACCATGGTGCAGCGCCGCCGCCTCGCCGAGCTCGGCATGGCGGTGTCGAAGATCAACCACGATCTCAGGAACCTGCTCGCCTCGGCCCAGCTCTTCTCCGACCGTCTCGCGATGGTGCCCGATCCCACGGTGCAGCGCTTCGTGCCCAAGCTCGTGCGCGCCCTCGACCGGGCGGTGGGCTATACCAGCGGCGTGCTCGCCTATGGCCGCTCCGGCGAGGCGCCGCCGTCGCGCCGGCTGATCGACGTGGCGCGCCTCGCGACCGACGTCGGCGAGGGTCTCGGCCTCGACGCCCACCCCAACATCGACTTCCGCATCATCGTGTCGGAGGGGATGGAGATCGACGCCGATCCCGACCAGCTCTACCGCGTCCTGATGAACCTCTGCCGCAACGCGATGGAGGCGCTCGAGAGCAACCCGCACGAGGCGGTGGTGCGGCGCCTGGCGATCGCCGCGGAGCGGGCGGGATCGGTGGTGCGCATCGTGGTGTCCGACACCGGCCCGGGCGTGCCGGACGCGGTGCGCCAGAACCTCTTCCAGCCCTTCCAGGGCAACGGGCGGCGCGGCGGAACCGGCCTCGGCCTCGCGATCGCCGCGGAGCTGGTGCGCGCCCACGGCGGCTCGCTGGTGCTCCTCGACAGCAGCACCGGCGCCTCGTTCGAGATCACGATCCCCGACCGGCCGATCGATCTCGCCTCGGCGCGGCGAGCCGCCAGCGCCTGAGACCGCCAGCGCCTGAGACCGCCAGCGCCTGAGACCGCCTGCGCCTGAGACCGCCAGCGCCTGAGACCGCCTGCGCCTGAGACCGCCAGCGCCTGAGACCGCCAGCGCCTGAGATCACCTTTCCCTGAGGCCCCCGGGCCTGAAGCCGTCCGCGCCCAAGGCCGCTGCGCGCGGGGCGCAGTGTCGGCTCCAAACTTGACCTCGGCGGGTTGTCTTCCGGCGGCTCGTCACCTATACACCCGTCTCCCGCACCCCTGGAGGCGGGACGCGCCGACGTGCGCGCAGAAGCCGGCAGCCGTTTTTTGGGCACCCGGCTTCATCCGAACACCGATGAGGAGAGTACCGATGGCCACTGGCTTTACGCTGAAGGCCGAGGTGCGCGAACGGACGGGCAAGGGGGCCGCGCGCGCACTGAGGCGAAAAGGACAGATTCCCGCCGTGATCTACGGCAACAAGGAGGCCCCGATCGCGATCGCGGTGCCGCACAAGCAGGTCAGCCTCGCCCTTTATGGCGGCGGCTTCACCACGCACGTGTGGAACATCGAGGTCGACGGGCAGACCATCCAGGCCCTGGCGCGCGACTATCAGCGCGAGCCGGTGCGCGACTGGCTGCTCCACGTGGACTTCCTGCGCATCACCGCCCGCAGCCGCGTCTCGGTCGACGTGCCGGTGCACGTCGTGGGCGAGGACGACTGCCCCGCCCTGAAGCATGACGGCGTTCTGAACCTCGTCGCCCATACCGTCTCCGTCGAGGCGCCGGCGACCCGCATTCCGGAGGCCATCGAAGTCTCCGTCGCGGGCTGCGAGATCGGCGACACCGTGACGAGCGACGCGGTGACGCTGCCGGCCGACGTGGTCTTCACCGACGCCGAGGCCTTCCCGATCATCACGATCTCCGCCCCGACCGTGGAGATCGAGGAAGAGGCGGAAGAGGCCGAGGCCGCCGCCGAAGCCGAGGCGCCCGCCGAAGACGGCGAAGCGTCCGACGAAAGCTAGCCGGCTGCGAGGCCGAGCGAGATGATGATGAAGCTCTTCGTCGGCCTCGGAAATCCCGGCGGGACGTACGCCATGAACCGCCACAACGTGGGGTTCATGGCGATCGACCGCATCCACGACCGGTGGAACGGCGGTCCCTGGCGTCGCAAGTTTCAGGGCGAGGTGGCGGAGGCCGACATCGCCGGCCAGCGCGTCATGTTCTTGAAGCCGATGACCTATATGAACGAATCGGGCCGCTCGGTTGCCGAAGCGGCCCGATTCTACAAGGTCGATCTGACCGACATCGTGGTCGCCCACGACGAGATCGATCTCCCGCACGGCAAGTTCCGGATGAAGGTCGGCGGAGGCACCGGCGGCCACAACGGCCTGAAGTCCATCTCCGCCCACATGCGCGACGGCTACCGCCGGCTGCGGATCGGCATCGGCCACCCCGGCCGCAAGGAGATGGTGCCCGGCTACGTCCTGCACGACTTCGCCAAGGCCGATTTCGCCTGGCTCGATCCGATGCTCGACGCCTTCGCCGATCACGCCCCCATCCTCGTCGAGGGCAACGACGCGGCGTTCGCCTCCAAGGTGCACGCCGCGCTCGCGGGCGCGGGCCGGGCGAAGGGCGACAAGCCCGCCGCTCCGCCCGCCAGCCGTGCGCCCGAGCCGCGCCAAGGGCGCGACGGCAAATCCTCCGGCGGCCCCTTCGCCGCACTCGCGCACCTTTTGCGGAAGTAGCACCATGGGATTCAAATGCGGCATCGTGGGCCTGCCCAACGTGGGCAAGTCGACGCTGTTCAACGCCTTGACGAAGACTGCCGCGGCGCAGGCGGCGAACTATCCGTTCTGCACCATCGAGCCGAACACCGGCGACGTGGCGGTGCCCGATCAGCGCCTCACCGAGATCGCGCGGATCGCCAAGTCGGCGGCGATCGTGCCCACGCGGCTGACCTTCGTCGACATTGCCGGCCTCGTGCGCGGCGCCTCCACGGGGGAGGGGCTCGGCAACCAGTTCCTCGCCAATATCCGTGAGGTCGACGCCATCGCCCACGTCCTGCGCTGCTTCGAGGACGACGACATCACCCACGTCGCCGGCGAGATCGACCCGATCGCCGACGCCGACACGGTCGAGACGGAGCTGATGCTCGCCGACCTCGAAAGCCTGGAGCGCCGCGCGACCAACATACGCAAGCGCGCCCAGTCCGGCGACAAGGACGCCAAGGCCGAAGTGGCGCTGATGGACGCGGTGCTGGAGCTCCTGCGCGAGGGCCGTCCGGCGCGCGAGCTCGCCGTCGCCGAGGAGGACAGGCGCGCCTTCAAGATGCTGAACCTCCTCACCTCGAAGCCGCTCCTCTACGTCCTCAACGTCGACGAGGCGTCGGCGGCGACCGGCAACGACCTCTCCCGCCGCGCCGAGGAGATGGCGAAGCGCCAGGGCGCGGCGTCGGTGGTGATCTCGGCCGCCATCGAAGCGGAGATCGCCCAGCTCCCGGCCGAGGAGCAGGCGGAGTTCCTGGAGACGCTGGGTCTCGAGGAGCCGGGTCTCGATCGGCTGATCCGGGCGGGCTACGGGCTCCTCGATCTCATCACCTACTTCACCGCGGGGCCGAAGGAGGCGCGGGCCTGGACCATCCGCGCCGGGACCCACGCGCCGCAGGCCGCGGGCGTGATCCACACCGACTTCGAGCGCGGCTTCATCCGCGCCCAGACCATCGGCTACGACGACTTCGTGTCGCTCGGAGGCGAGAGCGGCGCGCGCGAGGCGGGCCGGGTGCGCGACGAGGGCAAGGACTACACCGTCGCCGACGGCGACGTGATCCACTTCAAGTTCGCGACGTAGGGCCTAGCGCGCTTGCCGCTCAGGTCGGATCAACCTGAGCGAAGAGCAATCGCGCCAGATCTGGAGAGCGAGCACGTCCCGCTCAACCTGATCCAGGTTGAGCGGGACGTGCTCTAGGACGTAGGATCCGGGACGACGGGCGGCGCCGGCCGAAACGGCCGCGCCCGCCTATTGGTCCGGCGCCGGGCGGGCGATGCGGCAGCGCCCGTCATAGACGTGCCAGGCGTCGTAGTCGTCGATGCAGACATAGACCTTCCAGCCGAAGCCGACGAACCCCGCGTCCTCCTCCACGAAATAGTGGGCGGTGGAGCGGGCGCCATTGTCGAGCGAGACGGAGGCCGTGCAGTAGCGGCGGGCGAGGGGGCTCGGACTATAGAGCGGCTGGATCGCCTCGCCGGTCGGCACGAACTCCACCACGCGGGGGATGCGGTAGACCGCTTCCGCGCGGTTGGCGAAGCTGACCGCGGCGGTGACGACCGGCTGGGCGTCGCACGCCGGGGCGACCGCGTCGTTGGGGCAGTCGGTCGGATCGCCCCAGAGCCAGATGTTGTTGAAGGTGCTGCACTTGCCAAAGCCGGACTTCTTCACCGGCTCGGCGGGAACGTCGGCGGCGCTGGCGGCGACGGCCGTCATCATCACGACGACGAACGCTGAGAGGATTCGTCCAAACACGGCCTACCCCGCCATCTCATCAATGATCACCCCCGTTATTGGACGAGCCGGCCCCGCCGCACAACCGGGCGGCAGCACGGACCGGCGGATGCGTGACCGCTTGGCCACACTGGGGCCGCCTCTTCCGCGCCGATCGCTGCCGCAGTATGCCTCGTTGAACGGGAGCGAGAGGGGATGTCCGCCGTGAGTGAGAGCGATACCAGCGCCAGCGCCGCCGCTGTCGCCCAGGAGGACCGCCGCAGCCGGGTGATGGCCGACGATCTCGCGGCGTTCTGCCACGCCGTGCTCCGGGCTGTCGGCGCCGACGAGGCGACCGCCGACGCCGCGACGCGGGCGATGATGCACGGCTCCCGGCTCGGCGTCGACAGCCACGGGGTGCGCCTTCTGGAGCACTATGCGGGGGTCTTGGAGGCCGGCCGCGTCGCCCGCGCGCCATACGTCACCATCGTGCGCGAGCTCGGCGCGGTCGCGACGCTCGATGCCGGCTTCGGCCACGGCGCCCTCGCCGGCTACCGGGCGATGGAGAAGGCGATCTCGATCGCCAGCACCTACGGCATCGGTGCGGTGGGGATCCGCAACATGTCCCACTTCGGTCCGGCCGGCGCCTATGCGGTGGAGGCGGCCAAGGCGGGGCTGATCGGCTTTGCCACCTGCAACTCCGACAGTCTGGTGCGCCTGCACGACGGCGCCGCCCTCTTCCACGGCACCAACCCGCTCGCCTGGTCGGCACCGGTGAAGGGTCAGCGCCCGTGGCTTCTCGACATGGCGACGAGCGCGGTGCCGTTCAATCGCGTGCTCCTCTACCGCAGCCTCGGCCTCGCGATGCCGGCGGACACGGCGTCCGACGAAGCGGGCGCGGCGACCACCGATCCGCACGCCACCGCGATGCTCGCCCCGCTCGGTGCCGCCTTCGGCTTCAAGGGGGCGGGGCTCGCGGGGGTGGCGGAGGTGTTCAGCGCGGTCCTCACCGGAATGCAGCTTTCGACCGAACTCCTGCCGATGAGCTCGCAGGACAAGACCACGCCGCGCGCCCTCGGCGGCTACATGATGGCGATCAATCCCGACGCCTTCGTGGACCGGCCGGTGTTCGACGACACGATGACGCGCTATCTCGCCAATCTGCGCTCCTCACCCGCCCGCCCCGGCACCATCGTGATGGCGCCCGGCGACCGCGAGTGGGCCGAGTGGGACCGGCGCGAGGTCGCCGGCATTCCCATCGATCCGGACACCGAGGCCGCGTTCGCCCGCTTCGCCGAAGCCCACGGTCTCGACCCGCTGCCGATCCGCCCGGCCGGCTGAGGTCAAGCCTCGCCGGCGAGGAGGCGGACCGTCGCGAGGAGCGCCGACTGGACCATCAGCGGTCCACCTCTCGCGCGGTTCTTGTGGCGCCGCGCGCCGGGGAGCCGCACTCCGGGCTCGGCCGCGAGGCGGGCGAGGAAGGCGTCGGCCCGCGCGAGCGTGCCCGGCCCGCCGATCTTTTCCGGCGACAGGGCGAGCACGAACACCCCGCCCGGCGGCACGCCCGCCTCGTTGAGCGGGGCCTCGTCGGAAAACACCTCGCCGACCACGCCGCCGGCGAGAAGCTCCACCATCAGCGCGATCGCCGAGCCCTTGTGGCCGCCGAAGGGGAGCTGCGCGCCGGCGAGGATCTCGGCGGGGTCGGTGGTCGGCTCGCCGTTCGCGTCGATGCCGACGCCCGGCGGCACCTGCCGCCCGTCGCGGCCGGCGATCATGATGTCGCCGCGCGCCATCGCCGAGGCGGCGAGATCGAACACCACCGGCGGAGCGTCGGCCCGCGGATAGGCGAAGGCGAGCGGATTGGTGCCGAAGAAGGGCCGCTTGCCGCCCGCCGGGGCGAGATAGGGGAAGTTGGCGGTGCAGGCGAAGCCGGCGAGGCCGCGCTCGGCGAGATACTCCACCTCGTGCCAGAGGGCGGCGAAGTGGCGGGTGTTCTTGACGGCGAGCACGCCCGTGCCAAGCCGTTCGGCGGTCTCGGCGACGGCGGGCAGACCGATGGCGTAGGCGGCCGGGGCGACGCCGCCGTCGCCGTCGATCACCACCGCGCCCTCGGGGCCGTCGATCCGCCGCGGGCGGGCGGTAGGGTTGATCACGCCGAGGTCGATCGCCCGGATATAGGCGGGCAGGCGGAAGAGGCCGTGCGATTCGGAGCCGTCCCGCTCGGCGGCGAGCACGGTGTCGGCGATCGCGGCGACGTTGGGTGCGTCGGCGCCGTGGCGGGCGAGGGCCTTTTCGACGAGAGCGCGCAGCGCGGCGGGCTCGGCCGGCTCGCGCAGGGGCTCCGGCCCTGCGGAGAGCGAGGCGAGGCGAAGGCGCGCAATCTTGTGCACCTCGTCGAGGGCGGCGCGGAATTCGGCGGCCGGCTCGCCCTCGACGCGGCGGCGGAAGGCGTCGAGGATCGCCGCCCGGTCGAGCCCCTTCACCGCGATGATGAAGGGAAAGCCGAAGCGGCGCACATAGCGCTCGTTGAGCGTCTGAAACTCGGCGAACTCGGCCTCGGTGCACCGGTCGAGCCCGGCGCCGGCCTGCTCGGCGGCCGAGTGCTCGGTGAGGGCGAGGCCGAGCCGGCTCGCAAGGTCGGGGTGGCTGCGCAACAGGGCGAGCTGGCGCTTGGTGCCCGCCCGGTCCACCACGCGGGCGAACACGGTGGCGAGATCGTCGGCAGGGTCGACGCCGCCGTCCCACGCCGCTTCGGGGATCCAGGGACTGTGCTCGTAGATCGAGCCATAGCGGGCGATGAAGGCGGCGCGCGCGTCGTCTGGCGTCATGAAGGGCTCCGGTCGGGAAACCGCGCCGGCGGATGCGGGCGGGGGAGGGATGGGCTAGGCTCGCCGAAACGGTTCGCGGTCAGCCTGGCATGCGGATTGTACGCCAAGTCCGAACGTCAACGCAGCCTAGCGCCCCGGCGCCGATCGAGAAACACGCATGGGATATGCACACGACTTCCTCGCCCTCTTCCTGCGCTGGGCCCATGTCGTGGCCGGAATATCCTGGATCGGCTCCTCGTTCTACTTCATGTGGCTCGACGCCTCGCTGAAGCGCCGCGCCGGCATGCCCGACGGGGTGAAGGGCGACAACTGGTCGGTGCACGGCGGCGGCTTCTACCACACCCAGAAATACATGGTGGCGCCGGAGGCGATGCCGGACGATCTCCACTGGTTCAAGTGGGAGAGCTACGCGACCTGGCTCACCGGCTTCGCCCTCCTCTCGGTCGTCTACTGGGCGAACGCCGAGCTCTATCTGGTGGCGCCCGGCGGACGGGTCGAGCCGGGCGTGGCGATCTTCTGGTCGGTGTTCGGGATCGTCGCGGGGTGGGTGGTCTACGATCTCCTCTGCCGCTCGCCGCTGGCGCGCGCGCCGATGGTCCTCTTCGGCCTGCTCTTCGTCTTGATCACCTTCACGGCCTATCTCTACGGCCACGTCTTCTCCGGCCGCGCCGCCTTTCTGCAGACCGGGGCGATGATCGCCACGGTGATGACGGGCAACGTGTTCTTCGTGATCATTCCGAACCAGCGGGTGGTGGTGGCCGACCTCAAGGCCGGACGCACCCCCGACCCGAAGTATGGGGTGATCGCCAAGCTGCGCTCCACCCACAACAACTACCTCACGCTGCCGGTCCTCTTCCTGATGCTGTCGAATCACTATCCGATGACGTTCGGCAGTCCGCACGCCTGGGTGATCGTGGCGATCGCGCTGTGTCTGGGCGCCATCGTGCGCCACTGGTTCAACACCTACGAGACGGGGGCGAAGGGCGTGGCGGTCGCCTGGCAGTGGCCGCTGGCGCTCGCCCTCGCGGTGGCGATGACGGCGTATGCGGGCCTTGCGAGCGCGCCCTCGGTGCCGGTCGCCTCGGCCGGGCGGACGGTGGCCGATACCGAGGCGTTCGCGATCGTCGCGGAGCGCTGCGCCCCCTGCCATGCCGCGGCGCCCACCTTCGCGGCGTTCAATGCCGCGCCGGGCGGCGTGTTCCTCGACACCCCGGAGCGGATGGCGACGAACGCCGACGCCATCGTCGCACAGGCGGTGACGACGCACACGATGCCGCTCGGCAACATCACCGGCATGACCGAAGCGGAGCGCGCCACGCTCGCCGCCTGGGCCGCGAAGTAGCGCTCGCCGCATCCCGCTCCTTCGCCGCATCCTGCCCCCTCGCGGCGTTCGGCGGCCTCAGTCGCGGGCGACTTCCGGCGGGGCGTGCCAGCGGCGGCGGCTCCCGCCGGGGCGGGCGCGTTCGAGGATCCAGCCGCGCGCGGTGCGGCGGGCGGTGACGGCGCCGCTCGCGACGAGCACGCGGCGGTCGATCACAAGGGGCGCCGCGCACCGGGCGACGCGGTCGGTGCTCACCACCACCTCGGCGAGGGCGCAATCCTGCGCGAGGGCGCGCGGGGAGCGTGCGATGGCGAGGTGGCCGGCGGCGAGCGGCAGGGTGCAGCCGAGCCGGTCGCAGCGCGCGCCGGCGATGGCGTCGGGCGGGCGGGCGTCACCGTCGGCGCCGAGCCACAGGGTGGGGGCGAAGCCGGTGGCGCGGCCGAGGAGGGCGAGGCGGCCGTCGGGGCCGCGCGCGGCGACGGTGGCCCCGTCGTCCGACACGTAGAGGTCGGGACGCGGCGTCGTCGGCGCGAGGGCGAGCCCCGCGGCGAGGAGGGCGAGGCCGAGGAGGCGCCACCACGCCACCGAGAGGGCGAGCCAGAGGATGCCGCCGCACGCGAGGAGGGCCGCCGCGGCCGGAATGCGTCCGACGAGACCCGCGTCGCCCGTCCATGCCGCGACCTGCCGCGCGACGGCGAGGATCGCGGCGAGGCCGAGCCCCATCGCCTCCAGCGGCAGCGCTTCAAGGCCGAAGGGCATCGCGGCGAGGGCGACGACCCCCGCGGGCATCGCGATGAAGGTGAGGAGAGGCATCGCCGAAAGGTTGGCGAGGAGGCCGAGCGGGGCGAGGCGGTGGAAGTGGAAGACCGCCGCCGGCAGCGTCGCGAGCCCGGCGATGAGCGAGGTGAGGGCGAGGCCCCACAGGAAGGCCGCCATCGGATGGAGCGCCCGCCGCCGCCAGGGCCGCGTCGCCCACGCCTCGTAGAAGCCGACGAGGGCGACGACCGCGAGGAAGGACATCTGAAATCCGGGCTCCACCACGCTGACCGGGTCGACGACGATCACCGCCACGGCAGCGACGGCGACGGTGCGCATCGTCAGCGCCGGTCGATCGGCGAGGATCGCGACGAGGCCGACGACGAGCATCACGTAGGCGCGCAAGGTGGCGACCGAGGCGCCGGAGAGGGCGAGGTAGGCCGTCGCCGCGAGGAGGCCCGCGACGGCCGCCCACTTGCGGATCGGGAAGCGCAGCGCGACGCCCGGCAGGAGGGCGAGGGCGAGGCGCACCGCGGCGAACACCGTGCCCGCGACGAGCGCCATGTGAAGCCCGGAGATCGCGAGGATGTGGCCGAGGCCGGAGCGGCGCAGCGCCTCCACGTCGCTCTCGGCCATGCCGCCGCGCTGGCCGACGAGGAGGGCGTCGGCGAAGCCGGCGGTGGCGCCGGCCCCCAAGGTGGCGGCGACGCGCGCCGAGATCGCCCGCCGCAGAGCGTCGACGCGGGCGGCGAGACCGCCGTCCGCGGGTACAATCATCTCGGGCGCGCCATAGGCGAAGCCGGTGGCGCCGATGCCGTCGAAATAGAGCCGGCGCGCCGCATCGTAGCCGCCCGGATAGACCGGGCCGCGCAGCGGGAAGAGGCGCGCCGTGACGCCGACGCGGGCGCCGACCGGGGGCGGCGGGCCGCGCAGCGAGATCCGCACCCGGCGTGGGCGGGGACCGCGGAAGCGCCCGGCGTCGGGCGCCACCACCATCATGCCGCCGTCGCCGCGGGTGTCGGCGGCGACGACGCGGCCCTCGAGCCGCACCGTCTGGCTGAAGGCGAGGAGGGGGGTGCCGCGCCACTCGCTCTGCAGCGCGAGGAGTAGGGCGCCGAGGGTGAGGGCGGCGAGCGTCATCGCCGGCCCCGAGAGGGCGGCAAGGCGCGAGCGGCCGAGGAGATGGTGGGCGGCGAGGAGCGCCACGAGCGCGGCGGCGAGCGGCCCGGGCGGCGGATCGAACGGGGCCTCGACGGCGAGCGCGACGCCCGCCGCCATCACCACCGGCAACCATAGGGCGAAGCGGCCGAAGGCGGCATCGCGCGCCGCCGAGCGGGCGAGCCAGCGCCACGCGGCGCCGCGCCTCGCGGGCCGGCCGGCCGCGACGAGGCTCACGGCGCCGCCCCGCGCACCCTCGTCACCTCGTTCGCCTCGGCTGCCCCTTGCATGGGCGACCTCCCCGGTCGGCGGGTCATGGGTGACCTCCCAGGTCCATGGGTCGTCTCCCCGGTGATCGATCCGGCAATCGTCCCGACATTTGCGCGCCTGTGCGGTGACGGACGAGCTGCCACGCGCACCATAGGGTCGACGGGACCGCCCGCATTTCGCTACACCACCCGCGAGGCCTCCATACTAGCGTGTGTGCGATGACAATGAAACCCAAGGTGGTGACGCGGTTCGCCCCGTCCCCCACCGGCTTTCTCCATATCGGCGGGGCGCGGACCGCGCTCTTCAACTGGCTGTTCGCCCGCCACTACGGCGGCGAGATGCGGCTGCGGATCGAGGACACCGATCGCGCCCGCTCCACCGAGCCCGCCATCGCCGCGATCCTCGACGGCCTCACCTGGCTCGGCCTCGAGGGCGACGGGGACGTCGTCTACCAGTCGACCCGCGCCGCGCGCCATCGCGAGGCGGTGATGGAGATGCTCGACAAGGGTGCCGCCTACCGCTGCTACGCGACCCAGGAGGAGCTCGCCGAGATGCGCGAGACGGCGGCCGCCGAGGGCCGCCCGCCGCGCTATGACGGGCGCTGGCGCGACCGCGATCCCGCCGAGGCCCCCGCCGGCGTCGACCCGGTGATCCGCCTCAAGGCGCCGCTCGAGGGCGAGACCATGGTGCCGGACCTCGTTCAGGGCGAGGTCCGCTTTCCCAACAAGGACCTCGACGATCTCGTCGTGCTGCGCTCCGACGGCACGCCCACCTACATGCTGGCCGTGGTGGTGGACGATCACGACATGGACGTGACGCACGTGATCCGGGGCGACGATCACCTCACCAACGCCGCCCGGCAGACGCTGATCTATCAGGCTCTCGGGTGGGAGGTTCCGGCGATGGCGCACATCCCGCTCATCCACGGGCCGGACGGGGCGAAGCTCTCCAAGCGGCACGGTGCGCTCGGCGTCGACGCCTATCGGGCGATGGGCTATCTGCCGGAGGCGCTGCGCAACTATCTCGTCCGCCTCGGCTGGGCGCACGGCGACGAGGAGATCTTCTCCACCGAGCGGATGATCGAGCTCTTCAGCCTCGAGGCGGTGGGCCGCTCGCCGGCGCGCTTCGACTTCACCAAGCTCGAAAATCTCAACGGCCACTATATGCGCGAGGCGGCGCCCGAGCGGCTGATGGCGGCGCTGCCGCCGGTCATCGCCGCCCGCGAGGACGCCGAAGCGGTCGAGGCGGCGCTCGCCGCGGGTGGGCGCGAGCGCCTCGCCGTCGCGCTGCCCTCGCTGGCGGAGCGGGCGAAGACCTTGGTGGAGCTCGTCGACAACGCCGCCTTCCTGTGGGCGGAGCGGCCGCTTGTGATGACCGACAAGGCGGCGAAGCTCCTGGAGGGCGACGCGCCCGCCCATCTGAAGGCGCTGCATGAGAAGCTCGCCGCCGTCGAGGCGTGGGCGATGGAGCCGCTCGAGGCCGCGGTGCGCGCCTACGCCGAGGAGGCGGGGGTTAAGCTCGGCAAGGTGGCGCAGCCGTTGCGGGCCGCGCTCACCGGCAGCAACACCTCGCCCGGCATCTTCGACGTGCTGGTGGCGCTCGGCCGGGAGGAGGCACTCGCCCGCATCGCCGATCAGGCCGCCGCCTGAGGCACCGGCGCCGCGAGGGCCTGGGCGAGCCGCGGCGCGGTGATGAGGAAGAGGCCCGACATCGCGAGGCAGTAGGCCGACATCACCAGCGCCTGCTCGGGGAAGGTGATGCCCGCGTCGATCAGCGCCCCGGTGATGCCCGGGCCGGCGGCGGTGGCGAACACCATCGCCGCCGTCGCGAGCGCCTTGATGCTGCCGATGTGGCGCGTGCCGTAGAGGGTGGCCCACACCGAGCCGAGGAGCGTGACGGAGAAGCCCTGGGTGAGGCCGAGCCCGCAGAGCATCGCGAACCACACGACGGCGCCGCCGGGCGCGGCGAGCGCGGCCACCCCCGCCGCGATGGGCAGGAGGAAGAAGGGCAGCACCCGCACCGGCCCGATCCGGTCGATGAGCGGCCCCGCGACGAGCGACGTCGCCACCGTCAGCCCCGCATAGAGGGGGAAGGCGAGGGCGAGTGTCGTCAGCGCGAAGCCGTGCACGGTGGCGATGTGCACCTGGTGGAAGATGGCGCAGGTGCCGATGAAGGGCGGCGCGAGGATCCCCGGCAGCAGCGCCCACAGCGACCAGTGGCGCAGCACCTCGCGGCGCGTCCAGTGGCGCGCCTGCATGCCGCTCGCCGCGTCCTCCCCGCCCTCGCCGCCGGGTGTGCGCCCGTGCCGCAGGAGGACAAAGAAGGTCGGCAGGAGCACGAGGCCGACCGCAGCCGCCACCAGCCCCCAGGTGGCGCGCCAGCCGACCCAGTCGATCACCGAGACGCCGAGGAGCGGGTAGAGCGACTCCGCGGCGGGATAGCCGAGCACGGCGACCGCCACCGCCTTGCCCCGGTTGGCGCGGAACCAGCGGGCCATCGCGGTCATCGCGAGGTGGCTCATCATGCCCTGGCCGCAGAAGCGCAGGCCGAACACGGCGACTGCCAGCATGACGGGTCCGGCGGCCACCATCATGACGAGCGCGGCCGCCGTATAGGCGATCAGGATCGCGACGGCGAGCCGCACCAGGGGCAGCGTGTCGGCGAGGCGGCCGATGTTGATGAGGAGCACGGCGGAGGCCAGCGTGGCGATGGTGTAGAGCCCGCCCCACTCGCCGTCGCTCAGTCCGAACTCGCTCCGAAACACTCCGGAAAACAACGAGATGAAATAGGTCTGCCCAAACGCCGATCCGAAGGCGAAGAGAGCCCCGGTGCCGAGCCACCAAGCGTTTTGGCGATAGAAGGCGGTGCGCATGTCCTGTCCTATCGCTGGCGTCAGGATTGCGATAGGGCGCTTCTGCATCGCTCGGCGATGTTGGTAAGGCTTGATGGGGAGGGGCTCATCGGATAATCGGCAGGGGAGAAGTTTGAACGCATCGCGGGTGGCGACCATCCTCTGGCGCATGGCCGCGAACCGACGTTCCCTTCATGGACAAAAAAGAAAGCGGGGCCGACGATGACTACGGACCATAACGCGCAATTTGCCGTCGGCACCGAGACGGTCGATTACGAGGTGATGCACGGCACGGAGGGACCGAGCGTCGTCAACATCGCCTCTTTCTACAAAGACACCGGGATGTTCACGTACGACCCCGGCTTCACCTCGACCGCCTCCTGCGAATCCAAGATCACCTACATCGACGGCGATGCCGGTGTTCTTCTCTACCGCGGCTATCCGATCGAGCAGATCGCCGAGCAGGGCGACTTCCTCGAGACCTGCTACCTGCTCCTCTACGGCGAGCTGCCGACCTTCCAGCAGCATCAGGAGTTCGTGAAGTCGGTCACCTACCACACGATGATCCATGAGCAGATGAACCGCTTCTACGCCGGCTTCCGGCGGGACGCGCATCCCATGGCCATCATGACCGGCTGCGTCGGGGCCCTGTCGGCCTTCTATCACGACTCCACCGACATCTCCGATCCGCATCAGCGCATGATCGCCTCGATCCGCATGATCGCGAAGATGCCGACCATCGCCGCCTGGGCGTTCAAGTACTCGATCGGCCAGCCCTTCGTGTACCCGCGCAACGATCTCGACTTCTCGGCGAACTTCCTGCGCATGTGCTTCTCGGTGCCGTGCGAGGAGTACAAAGTGAACCCGGTGCTGGCCCGCGCGATGGACCGCATCTTCATCCTGCACGCCGACCACGAGCAGAACGCCTCCACCTCCACGGTGCGTCTCGCCGGCTCCTCCGGCGCCAACCCGTTCGCCTGCATCGCGGCCGGCATCGCCTGCCTCTGGGGCCCGGCCCACGGCGGCGCCAACGAGGCGGCGCTTAACATGCTGGAGCAGATCGGCTCCGCCGACCGCATCCCCGAGTTCATCGACCGCGCGAAGGACAAGAACGATCCCTTCCGCCTGATGGGCTTCGGCCACCGGGTCTACAAGAACTACGACCCGCGCGCCCGCATCATGCAGAAGACCTGCCACGAGGTGCTCGCCGAGCTCGGCATCAAGGACGATCCGCTCCTCGAAGTCGCGATGGAGCTCGAGAAGCTCGCCCTCCACGACGAGTACTTCGTCGAGAAGAAGCTCTACCCGAACATCGACTTCTACTCGGGCATCACGCTGCGCGCGCTCGGCTTCCCGACCACCATGTTCACCGTGCTGTTCGCGCTCGCCCGCACCGTCGGCTGGATCGCGCAGTGGAAGGAAATGGTCGAGGATCCGAGCCAGAAGATCGGCCGTCCGCGCCAGCTCTACACCGGCGCCAAGCGTCGCGACTATCTGCCGAGCGCCCAGCGCGGCTGATCCGCGGCACCCGCGGCGCGGTACGCGGCAGACATCGGAAAGGCCCGCTTCGGCGGGCCTTTTTCGTGGGCGACAGCTCGGCGTGGACGGCGTCGCGCGGTGGGCTATTGCGGCCGCGAGCGGCGCGGAACTCCCTCGGCCTCGGCCGCCACCTCCATGATGTCGAAGGTGGTGCCGCCGCCGATGTCGGTACCGAGCTTCACGGTGACGCCCGCCTTCAGGAGGCGCGTCACGTCGCAGCGGCCGGACTTCAGGAAGCGATTGGCCGTCGGGCAGTGCGCCACCACGGCGTCGTGCTCGGCAAGCGCGCCCACCTCGCGGTCGGCGAGGTGGATCGCATGGGCGAAGATCGCCCCGGGCCCCAGCACCCCGAAGCGCTCGTAGACGCCGAGATAGTCGGGTGCGTCGGGAAAGAGGCGGGCGACCCACTCCACCTCGGCGCTGTTTTCCGACAGGTGTGTCTGCATGCCGCAGGTCGGATGCTCGCGCCACAGCGCCCCGGCCGCTTCGAGCAGCTCTGGCGTGGAGGTGGGCGCGAAGCGGGGGGTGATCATGTAGCTGAGGCGCCCGTCGTCGGCGCCGTGCCAGCGCTCGATGAGCGCCTTCGACTGGTCGTAGGCGTCCTGCGCCGGGGTGAGGAGGGCGGAAGGGGCGTTGCGGTCCATCATCACGAGACCGGCGCGCACGCGGATCGTCCGCGTCATCGCCTCGGTGAAGAGGGCGTCGACGGAGACCGGCGAGGAGGTGCAGAAGATGGTGGCGTCGGTGGTGCCGACGGCCTCCAGGCGGTCGAAGAACTCCACCGCGACCTCCGCGGCGTAGTCCGGATCCTCGAAGCGCGCCTCCTCGGGGAAGGTCACCGTCTCGAGCCATTCGAGGAGCTCGCCGGCGAAGGTGCCGACGATGCGGGTCTGCGGATAGTGGATGTGAACGTCGACGAGACCCGGCGTCAGCAGCGTGTCGACCGGCACGACGGGAATGTCGGGATTGTCGGCGATGATCTCGAGCGCCGGGCCGAAGGCGATCACCGTGTCCTCCTCCACGACGACCGCGCCGTCCTCGATCTCGGCGAAGGGATCGGCGCCGGTGATCGTGCCGGTGAAGGGGCGCAGGCGTCCGCGCTCGATGATCGTCATGGCGTGCCGTCGAGAATGAGGAGTTGGGCGGCGACCGAGGCGGCGATGATCGCCGGCGACTTGCCGGTGATGGCGTCGAGGCCGATCGGACAGGTCAGGCGGTCCGTGGCGAGGCCGCGCTCGGTGAGGCGGTGGATGAAGGTCGCCTTCTTGCTCTTCGACCCGATGAGGCCGAGGAAGGCGAACGGACGGGCGAGCACCGCAGCCACGATCTCGAGGTCCACCGCGTGGCTGTGCGTCATCACGAGGTGGAAGGCGTTGTCGGGCGCCTCGGCGACGACGGCCTCGGGGATCGCGACGCGCCGGCAGGCGATCGCGAGGTCGGTGGGCCACAGGCTCTCGGCGCGCGCGTCGATCCACTCGACGGCGAAGGGTAGCGGCGTCAGCGCCCGTACGAGGGCGGTGCCGACGTGGCCGGCGCCGTAGACGACGACGGGCCGCATCGGCGGGTCGGTGATGGTGACGCCACCCATCTCGAACGGCCCCTCCGGCGGGGTCGTGATGCGGCGGATATAGATCGTCATCGCCCCGCCGCAGCACTGGTCGAGATTGGGGCCGAGGATGACGTCGAGCGTGGTCTCCTCCTGCCCGGCGGCGAGGAGGGTGCGGGCCGCCTCCACCGCCCGGTGCTCGGCCTCGCCGCCGCCGATGGTGCCGTCGGTCCGGTCGGCGGTCACGATCATGTAGGCGCCGATGCCGCGCGGCGTGGAGCCCTTGATCCCGACGAGGGTCGCGACGGCGGTGGGGCCGGCCCGGACACGGGCGGCGAGGGTGGCAAGGTCGGCTTCGCTCATCGGCGGCTCACAGGCTCATCAGGACGCGCTCGGGGGTCGCCGGCGCGTCGAGGCGCGTCGGATCGCCGCCGGCGGCTGCGACCGCGGCGCCGATCGCCTGATGCGCCGAGATCGCCAGCATGAAGGGCGGCTCGCCCACCGCCTTGGAGCGGCGGATCGTCAGCTCGCGATTCTCCCCCTTCGCCCAGATGGCGAGCCGCAGATCGGGCGGGCGATCGGCGACGGTGGGGATCTTGTAGGTGGAGGGGGCGTGGGTCTTGAGGCGGCCGTCGTCCCAATAGAGCTCCTCGGTGGTGAGCCAGCCGAGGCCCTGGATGAAGCCGCCCTCGATCTGGCCGAGATCCACCGCCGGATTGAGCGAGCGGCCGACGTCGTGGAGGATGTCGGCGCGCAACAGCCGCGTCTCGCCGGTCAAGGTGTCGATCGCCGCCTCGGAGACGGCCGCCCCGTAGGCGAAGTAGTAGAAGGGCCGGCCGCACGCCCCCTCGCGGTCCCAATGGATCTTGGGGGTGGCGTAGTAGCCCGTCGCCGACAGCGAGATGCGGGCGAGATAGGCTTCCATCACCAGATCGCCGAAGGCGAGGGTGCGGCCGGCGACCTCCACCGCGCCACCGGAGAAGCGGGCGACGGCTCCGTCGCGGCCCGCGGCGAAGGCGGCGAGGCGGGCCTTGATGGTCTCGCAGGCGTCGAGCACCGCCATGGCGTTCATGTCGGCGCCGGAGGAGGCGGCGGTGGCGGAGGTGTTGGGCACCTTGTCGGTGCGCGTCGCGGTGATCTTCACCCGCTCCAGCGGCAGGCCGAAGGCGTCGGCCGCCACCTGCGCCACCTTGATGTAGACGCCCTGGCCCATCTCGATGCCGCCGTGATTGATCATCACGGAGCCGTCCTTGTAGACGTGCACCAGCGCGCCGGCCTGGTTGAGGAAGGTGGTGGTGAAGGAGATGCCGAACTTCACCGGCGTCAGCGCGATGCCGCGCTTCAGAACGGGCGAGGCCGCGTTCCACGTCGCGATCTCGGCGCGGCGGCGGCGATAGTCGGCGCTCCCGGCGAGTTCCTCCATCATCTCCGCCGCGACGGCGTCCTCCACCTCCATGTGGTAGTGGGTCATGCGCCGCGTCGCGGGCGCCTCGGGGCGGTAGGCGTTGAGAAGGCGCACCTCCAGGGGGTCGCGGCCGAGGTGGTGGGCGACGTGCTCGATCACCCGCTCGATCCCCACCATTCCCTGCGGTCCGCCGAAGCCGCGGAAGGCGGTGTTGGAGCACGTGTTGGTGCGCCAGCGGTGGGAGAGGACGCGCATCGCCGGGATGAAGTAGGCGTTGTCGGCGTGGAACATCGCCCGGTCGGCGATGGCGCGCGAGAGGTCGAGCGACCAGCCGCAGCGGGCATGCTGCTCGAAGACGACGCCGAGGAGGCGGCCCTCGCCGTCGAAGCCCGCCTCGTAGTCGATGCGGAAGTCGTGGCGCTTGCCGGTCATGATGAAGTCGTCGTCGCGGTCGAGGCGCACCTTGGCGGGTCGCCCGGTGAGGCGGGCCGCGAGCGCCGCGACGGCGGCGGCGAGATTGCCTTGCGTCTCCTTGCCGCCGAAGCCGCCGCCGAGGCGGCGCACCTCCACCGTCACCGCGTGGTTGGGCACGCCGAGGACGCGCGCCACCACCTCCTGGCACTCCGACGGGTGCTGGTTGGAGGAGACGACGTGGACGTCGTCGTCCTCGCCGGGCGTCGCGAGGGCGACCTGGCCTTCGAGGGCGAAGTGCTCCTGGCCGCCGATCTCCATGCTGCCCGACACGCGATGGGGGGCGGCGGCGATGGCCGCGGGGGCGTCGCCGACCGCCATCACGTAGTCGTCGTCGACGCGGCTGCCGGCACGGATCGCGTCGGCGATGGTGACGATGGCGGGCTCCGGCGTCTCGTCGACGTGGGCGCGGCGGACGGCGAGGCGGGCGGCGCGCCGCGTCTCGGCGACGACGGCGAAGAGGGGCTGGCCGTGATAGTGCACCTCGCCGGCGCCGCCTTCGACGGCGAGCATCGGCTCGTCGTGGACGACGGGGCCGATATTGTTCTCCCCCGTGGCGTCGTCCCCGGTGAGCACGGCGAGGACGCCCGGCGCCTCGCGCACCGCCGCGAGGTCCACCCGCACCCGGCCCCGCGCGAAGCCCGCGTAGGCGATGTGGACGTGGACGAGACTCGGCAGCTCGGCGATGTCGTCGGCGTAGACGGCGCGGCCGGCGACATGCTTCTCGCCCGAATCGTGCCGGTGGGGGTGGTGGGTCACCCCCTTGGCGGCGCCCTGCGCGGCGGCTCCGTCGGGGTGGGCTCGGCCCTGTTCTGCGAGGGGGAGGTCCATCACGCGGCGAGCCCCGCTCCGGCCTCGCCGGCAAGGCGCGTGCGCGCGGTGCCGGTGCGCTCCAGATGGTCGCGCCGCAGGAGGTTGGCGGCGATGCGCAGGCGATAGGCCGCGGAGGCGCGCAGGTCGGTGAGGGGGGCGAAGTCTTGCGCGAGGGCGGCGCCGGCGGCGGCCACCGTCTCGGCGCTATAGGGGCGGCCGACCATCGCCGCCTCGGCGTAGCGGGCGCGGGCCGGTATCCCCGCCATTCCCCCATAGGCAAGGCGCGCCTCGGCGACGGTGTCGCCGTCGAGCCGCAGCGCGAAGCAGCCGAGCACCGCGGTGATGTCGGACTGGAAGCGCTTGGAGACCTTGTGGCAGGTGAGCCGGGCGAGCCCGTCGAGCGGCAGATGCACGGCGCGGACATATTCGCCCGCCCGCCGGTCCTGGCTGCCGTAGGCGAGGAAATAGTCCTCCAGCGGCAGCGTACGGCGGCCGTGATGGTGGCCGAGCTCCAACGTGGCGCCGGCGGCGATGAAGGCCGGGGGCAGGTCGCCGATCGGCGAGGCGTTGGCGATGTTGCCGCCGACCGTGCCGGCGTTGCGCACCTGAAGGCCGGCGAAGCGCTGCATCAGCTCGCCGAGCGCGGGGAAGCGGTCGCGGATCGCGGCGTGGAAGGCCGTATGGGTCACCGCCGCGCCGACGATCAGCGCGCCGTCGCGCTCCTCGATGGTGGCGAGCTCGCGCACGCGCAGCGTGGAGAGGATCGTCACCGGATCGAACAGGCGCTTGGTGATCCAGAGGCCGACGTCGGTGGCACCGGCGAGGATGACCGGATCGCGCGCCGCGGCCTCGGCGAAGGCGGCCTCGCTGGTGGGGGCGAGGAAGTGCCGCCCGTTCCAGGTGTAGTCGAGCGGGGGGATGGCGGTGAGGGTGGCCGCCGTCGCGGCGTCGGCCGCGGGGTCGGCGCGGGCGTCGGCATCGTCGGCGGAGGCTTCGGCGGCGGCGAGGATCGGGCCGTAGCCGGTGCAGCGGCAGAGGTTGCCGGCGAGCCGCTCCTCCGTCGCCGCCCGGTCGGCCGGCGCGCCCGGAGGACGGGCGGCGAGAGCCATCACGAAGCCCGGCGTGCAGAAGCCGCATTGGGAGGCGTGGCGCGCCGCCATCTCGCGCTGGACGGGGTGGTCGTCGAGCCCCTCCACCGTGATCACCTCGGCCCCGTGGGCCATCGGCAGCGGCATGATGCAGGCGTTGACGGCGCGCGTCGCGAGCCCGTCTCCTGCGGGTGTGCGCAGGATCACGGTGCAGGCGCCGCAGTCGCCCTCCGCGCAGCCCTCCTTGGTGCCGGGCAGGGGGCGGCCGCGCAGATATTCGAGGAGCGTGGTGGTCGGCGCGGCGTCCCGCACCGCGACGGGCGCGCCGTTCAGATGGAACATGATCGCGGTCATCGCGCACCTCCTCCGGGAAGTGTCGCCCCGATCGGCCCGCCCCTCAAGCCGTTCATCAACTGCCGCGGTAGGTCGAGTAGGCGTAGGGCGAGACGAGGAGCGGCACGTGATAGTGCGCCGCCGTGTCGGAGACGGCGAAGGCGATCACCACCGTCTCGAGGAAGGCGGGCTCCGGTAGCTCCATGCCGAGCCGGCGGAAGTAGTCGCCCACCTCGAACTCCAGCGTGTAGGTGCCGACCTCGAAGGCCTCACCGTCGAGGATCGGCTGGTCGAGCCGTCCGTCGGCGTTGGTGGTGCCGTGGGCGATCTCGGTGCCGGCCTCGTCGCACAACGTCACCGCCACGCCGGTGGCGGGCGTTCCGTGGGCGGTGTCGAGGACGTGGGTGGTAAGGCAGCCCGTCACCGCACGCCGCCGCGTCTCGCCCAGCCGGTGGTACGCTTTTCGATCTCGGCCATCACCGCGTACATCACGATCCCCTCCACCGCGAGCATCACGAGGCCCGCAAACACCAAGGGTACGTTGAACTGGGACTGGGCCGCCAGCATCATGTGGCCGAGCCCGGCGTTGGCGGCGATGGTCTCCGACACCACCGAGCCGACGAAGGCGAGGGTGATCGCGATCTTCAGCGAGCCGAAGAAGTAGGGCAGGGCGCGGGGGATGCCGATCTTCGTCATCACGTCCCACTTGGAGGCGCCGAGGGCTCTCAGAACGTCCTCGGTCTCGGGCTCGATGGTGGCAAGGCCCGTCGCGACGTTCACCACCACCGGGAAGAAGGCGATGAGGAAGGCGGTGATGATCGCCGGCACCACGCCGATGCCGAACCAGATGACGAGGATCGGCACCACCGCCACCTTGGGGATCGAGTTGAAGCCGACCATCAGCGGGTAGAGGCCCGAGTAGATCGCCTTCGACCAGCCGACGAGGAGACCGAGCGCGAGGCCGCCGACGAGGGCGAGCAGGAAGCCCGCGAGGGTGGTCCACAGCGTGACGAGCGAGTTCTTCAGGATCGGCGACCAGTATTTGACGATGGCGCCGACGATCACCGAGGGGGCGGGCAGGATGTAGACCGGCATGTCGCCGATCCGCACCGCCAGCTCCCACAGGATGATCAGCGCCACCGCGTAGATGAAGGGGGCGGCGCGGGGAGACTTGAGGAGGGTGAGGATCATCGAGGGCCTCCGCGGGCTGGACCGGTCGCGATGTCCCGCATCGTCAGGCGACCTCCTTGCGCGCGTCGGCGATCTCGCCGCGCAGCTCCTGCACGAGATCGACGAACTCGCGCTCGTAGGTGATGTCCATCGGGCGCGGCCGGGGGAACGGCACCCGATGCTCGGAGATGATGCGGCCGGGCCGGGCGCTCATCACGAAGATCTTGTCGGCGAGGTAGATCGCCTCGCGCAGGTCGTGGGTCACGAGGATCACGGTGAAGCGCTTCTGGGCGTGGAGGTCCTGCATCACCGCCCAGAGCTCTTCGCGGGTGAAGGCGTCGAGCGCGCCGAACGGCTCGTCGAGCATCAGGAGCACGGGGTCGTGGATGAGGGCGCGGCAGAGATTGGCGCGCTGCTGCATGCCGCCGGAGAGCTGCCAGGGAAAGCGTGCGCCGAAGCCCTCGAGGCCGACGAGCGACAGGAGGTCCTCCGCCTTCTGGGTGTAGGCCGTCCGCTCGTGCTTCAGCCGGCGGCGGTGCGGGCGCACGATCTCGAGCGGCAGCATCACGTTGGCGAGCGTCGTGCGCCAGGGGAGGAGGGAGGGGTTCTGGAACGCCATCCCGGTGATCGAAAGGGGACCGGTGACGGGCTTGTCGGCCACGCGGATCGCACCGGACTGGGGCAGGTGCAGGCCCGTCGCCAATCGCATCAGCGAGGACTTGCCGCAGCCCGACGGGCCGACCACGGCGGCGAACTCGCCTTCCTCGATGCCCATGGTGAGGCCGTCGAGGGCGAGCACTTCGCCGTAGTCGGAGGGGTAGGCGAGGCGTACCCCGTCCAGCGAGACGAACATCAGTTGGGCAGGCGATCTTCGACGGGCGGCAGATAGGCCGGGTCGAAGACCCGCTCGGGCGCCGGCGGGTTCGGCATGTCGAACGAGGTCTGGAGCTGGGTGATCGAGGCGCCGAGCCGATCCATGTCCACGGCGCCGAGCCCGTCGGTCTCGACCGCCTCGGTCACGATGTTGTCGGCGATCGCCATCTTGAGGCGGGCGAGCTCGGTCGCCTCGTCGGCGATCTCGTTGCGGCTCATCACCGACTTGATCGCCGTCTCGGGGTCGGCGACCGTCGCCTGCAGCCCCTTCACCAGCGCGCGGACGAAGCCTTCGACCGCCTCCGGGTTCGCCTCTGCCCACTCGGTGTTGACCATCACCGCGTTGCCGTAGAGGTCGAGCCCGTTGTCGGCCATCATGATGGCGACGATGTCGTCCTCCGCGACGCCTTGGGCGAGGAGGTTCAGCACCGAGGAGAAGGAGTAGCCGAAGATCGCGTCCACCTTGCCCTGGGCGAGCATCGGCTCACGCACGGGAAAGCCCACATTCTCGATGGTGATGTCGGAGGTGTCGATGCCCGCCGCGTCGACGAAGGCGGCCCACTGGCCGAAGGCGGCGTCGGGCGGCGGGGCGCCGAGCGTCTTGCCCTCGAGCGACTTCGGATCCTCGGTCACGCCCTGGCTCTTGCGGCCGATCACGGCGAAGGGCGGCTTGTCGTACACCATGAAGATGCCCTCGACGGCGGCGTCGGGCTGATCGGCGAGGAACTTCACCAGCGCGTTGAGGTCGCCGAAACCCATCTCGTAGGCGCCGGTCGCCACCCGCGGGATCGCCTCGCGCGAGCCGGCGCCGGTGTCGATGGTGACGTCGAGCCCTTCGTCCTCGAAGTAGCCGTTGTCGATCGCGACGAAGAAGGGGGCGGAGGGGCCTTCGAACTTCCAGTCCAGCGTGAAGCGAACCGGGGTGAGGTCCTCGGCGGCGAGGGGGGCGGCGAGGGGCGTCGCAAAAACCAGTGCTCCGGCGAAGAGCGCGGCGCGGGAGAGCTTCGACATGGTGGCTCCTGCTTATGTTTTCCCATTCGATTGCAATTCGCGTGCCGGTCGATTGGTGATGGCAGCCGCCTCGATGCCGTCGGGTTTTCATGCGATCGTCATCATTTCCTCATAGAGAGGCGGCATGTCGCACCCTCGTCCCGATCCGGCACGCCGTGAGGCGCTCGCCACCCTTGCGCGCGCCGACGCCGATCGGCTGAAGGCCTGCTGGGAGGCGTTCGAGCCGAAGCCCGTGCATCGCGTCGTAAAGGGGCCGGAGACGGGCCTCGTGATGGTCCGCGGTCGCACCGGCGGCGGTGGTGCCCCGTTCAACGTGGGCGAGGCGACGGCGACGCGCTGCGTGGTGCGGCTCGCGACGGGGGAGGTGGGCTTCGGCCACGTTCTCGGGCGCGACGGCGAGCGGGCGCGCTTCGTGGCCCTCTTCGATGCGCTGGGGCAGAGCGAACACCGCGACAGGGTGACGCGGGAGGTGCTGGTGCCGCTCGCCGCCGAGCGCGCCGCCGCCGCCCATCGGAAGGCGCGCGAGACGGCGGCCACCCGCGTCGACTTCTTCACCATGGCGCGGGGCGACGACTGATGGACGCCGCCGTTCTGGAAGGCGGCTTCGCCGACGCCGCCCGCGACAGCCAGTCGACCTTTCGCGCGATCCTCTCCGCCCTCTCCGAGCCCGGCACGGTGCATCCCGTCACCGCCGTGGCCGCCCCTCCCGCGCCGCTCGGCCCGGCTGCGGGGGCGATCCTCCTCACCCTCCTCGACCAGGAGACGCCGGTGTGGCTCGCTCCCGCCTTCGGCGCTCCGGTCCGCGAATGGACGACCTTCCAGACCGGTGCTCCCGTCACCGAGGACCGCGCCGCCGCCCGCTTCGCGGTGCTCGACACGCCCGATCTTGCGGGCTTCGACCGGGGCAGCGACGCCTATCCGGACCGCTCGGCCACCCTGATCCTCACCGCCGACGGGGCGACGCCCTTCGCGCTCGCGGGGCCGGGCGTCGACGGGCGCAGGGCGGCCGCGCTGCCGCTCCCCGCCGCCTTCGCCGAGACCTGGGCGGAGAACCGAGCTCTCTTCCCGCGCGGGCTCGACCTCCTCATCGTCGGCGGTGAAGGGGTGATCGGTCTGCCGCGCACCACGGAGCTTCTATGTACGTCGCGGTAAAGGGCGGCGAGGCCGCGATCCGCAACGCCCACCGCCTGCTCGCCAAGGAGCGGCGGGGCGATCCGGACGTGCCGGCGCTGACGGTGGCGCAGATCGCGGGCCAGCTGTCGCTCGCCGTCGACCGCGTGATGGCCGAGGGCTCGCTCTACGACGTCGAGCTCGCCGCCCTCGCGGTGCGCCAGGCGCGCGGCGACCTCATCGAGGCGATCTTCCTCTTGCGCGCCTACCGCACCACGCTGCCGCGGCTCGGCGCGTCGGAGCCCGTCGACACCGGCAAGATGGTGATCAACCGGCGCATCTCGGCGACGTTCAAGGATCTCCCCGGCGGCCAGGTGCTCGGCCCCACCTTCGACTACACCCACCGCCTCATCGAGCCCGAGCTTCAGGAGCCGGGCGAGGTCGCGACCGCCGAACCCGTCGGCGAGAGCCCCCGCGTCACCGACGTTCTCGGCCACCAGGGCCTCGTGGAGGCCGACGGCGAGGGGGAGGGGGAGCCCGGCGACCTCACCCGCGAGCCGCTCGACTTTCCCGCCGGGCGCGATCTGCGCCTTCAGGCGCTCGCCCGCGGCGACGAGGGCTTCCTCCTCGCGCTCGCCTACTCGACCCAGCGCGGCTATGGCGGCACGCATCCCTTCGTCGGCGAGATCCGCACCGGCGACGTGGAGGTGGAGCTGTTCGTGCCCGAGCTCGGCTTCGCGGTGACGCTCGGCGCGATCACCCTCACCGAGTGCCAGATGGTGAACCAGTTCAAGGGCAGCGCCACTGTGCCGCCGCAGTTCACCCGCGGCTACGGCCTCGTGTTCGGCCGCATCGAGCGCAAGGCGATGTCGATGGCGCTCGTCGACCGCGCGCTGCGGGCCGAGGAGCTCGGCGAGGAGAAGAAGGCGCCGGCCCAGGACGAGGAGTTCGTCCTCGCCCACGCCGACAACGTCCAGGCGACGGGCTTCGTCGAGCACCTGAAGCTGCCGCACTATGTGGACTTCCAGGCCGAGCTCGCGATGATCCGCGACATGCGCGCGCTGCAGGAGCGCGAGCGGCGCCGCGCCGCCGAGCGGTCGGAGGCCGCCGAATGACCACCTACAACTTCGCCTATCTCGACGAGGCGACGAAGCGGATGATCCGCCGCGCCCTTCTGAAGGCGGTGGCGATCCCCGGCTATCAGGTGCCCTTCGCCTCGCGCGAGATGCCGATGCCCTATGGCTGGGGCACCGGCGGGGTGCAGGTCACGGCCTCGATCACCGGCCCCGACGACGTTCTCAAGGTCATCGACCAGGGGTCCGACGACACCACCAACGCGGTCTCGATCCGCCAGTTCTTCGCCCGCGTCGCCGACGTCGCCACCACCACCTCCACCACCGAGGCGACGATCATCCAGACGCGCCACCGGATCCCCGAGACGCCGCTTTCGCCGGGGCAGATCCTCGTCTATCAGGTACCGATTCCGGAGCCGCTGCGCCTTCTGGAGCCGCGCGAGACGGAGACGCGCATCATGCACGCCCTCGCCGAGTACGGGCTGATGCACGTGAAGCTCTACGAGGACATCGCCAAGCACGGCCGGATCGCCAAGACCTATGCCTATCCGGTGCTCGTCGAGGACCGCTACGTGATGGACCCGTCGCCAACGCCGAAATTCGACAATCCGAAGATGAACGACTCGCCCGCGCTGCAGCTCTTCGGCGCCGGCCGGGAGAAGCGGATCTACGCCCTGCCGCCCCACACGAAGGTGATCAGCCTCGACTTCGAGGACCACCCGTTCGAGGTCCAGCGCTTCACCGAGCCGTGCGCCCTGTGCGGCTCCACCGGCGTCTATCTCGACGAGATCGTGACCGACGACCGGGGCGGGCGCATGTATGCCTGTTCGGACACCGACTGGTGCGAGCGGGTGCGCGCCGCCCGCGCAGAGGCGGCCGAATGAGCCCGACGCCCGTGAAGGCGACGGTGCGGGCGGCCCGACCCGACGACGTGCCGGCCCTCACCCTCGTCAACAATTGCCCCGGGGTGCGGCGGGGCACGCTGCGCCTGCCGTTCACCTCCGAGGAGGAGGTGCGGCGGCGCATGCTCGAGCCCGGCCCCAACACCCACCTCGTCGTCGGCGACGTCGACGGCACGGCCGTGGGCTGGGCGGCGCTCTTCCGCCGCGTCGGCCGCCAGGCGCACGTCGCCGGGCTCGCCATCGCCGTCCACGACGACCACCAGGGCCGGGGCGTCGGCCGCGCGATGATGGCGGGTCTCCTCGACCTTGCCGACAACTGGCTGGGGCTCGTGCGCATCGAGCTCGACGTGAACACCGACAACGGCCCCGCCATCGCCCTCTACGAAAGCCTCGGCTTCGAGAGGGAGGGGCTGAAGCGCGCCGAGACGCTGCGCGACGGCGTGTTCATCGACGTCATCCTGATGGCGCGCATCCGTCCCGCCCCGCTGCACCGGCCGGCAGACGCAGCATGAGCGACACGCCGCTCCTCGAGGTCGACGGCCTCACCCGCCGCTACGGGGCCCGCATCGGCTGCGCCGACGTCTCCTTCCGCCTCTGGCCGGGGGAGGTGCTCGCCGTGGTGGGCGAGTCCGGCTCCGGCAAGACGACGCTCCTCAACACCGTCGCCCAGCGGCTGGCGCCGAGCGAGGGCGTGGTGCGCTACCTGATGCGTGACGGCACGGTGCGCGATCTCGCCACCCTCGGCGAGGCCGAGCGGCGCTTCCTCGCGCGCACCGACTGGGGCTTCGTCCACCAGCATCCCGCCGACGGGCTGCGCATGAACGTGTCGGCCGGCGGCAATGTCGGCGAGCGCTTGATGGCCGTCGGCGCCCGCAACTACGGCGAGATCCGCGCCACCGCCATCGACTGGCTCGGCCGCGTGGAGATCGCCGCCGACCGCATCGACGACGGGCCGCGCACCTTTTCGGGCGGCATGCGCCAGCGCCTGCAGATCGCCCGCAACCTCGTCACCCACCCGCGCCTCGTGTTCATGGACGAGCCGACCGGCGGGCTCGACGTGTCGGTTCAGGCGCGGCTTCTCGACCTCCTGCGCCGGCTCGTCGCCGAGACCGGGCTCGCCGCGATCATCGTCACCCACGACCTCGCCGTCGCCCGTCTCCTGTCCACCCGCATGATGGTGATGAAGTCGGGCCGCGTCGTGGAAGACGGCCTGACCGACCGCGTGCTCGACGATCCGCAGCACGCCTATACCCAGCTCCTCGTGTCCTCGATACTGTGATGCCCATCCTCGACGTCGCCGATCTCGCCAAATCGTTCGTCCTCCACAATCGTGGCGGGGTGCGCCTGCCGGTGATGCGGGGCGCCTCGCTCACGGTGGAGGCGGGCGAGTGCGTCGGTCTCGTCGGCGCCTCCGGTGCGGGCAAGTCGACGCTGATGCGGATGATCTACGGCAACTACGGCAGCGACGGCGGCCGCATCCTCGTCGACGGGATCGACGTCGCGACCGCCGATCCGCGCACGGTGCTGCGGCTGCGGCGCGAGGTGATGGGCTACGTGTCGCAATTCCTGCGCGTGGTGCCGCGCGTGTCGGCGGAGGAGATCGTCGCCGAGCTCGCGATCGCCGAGGGCCGGCCGGCCGAGGATGCGCTCGCCGAGGCGCGGGCGCTGCTCGCCCGGCTCAATTTGCCGGAGCGGCTCTGGGGACTGCCGCCGGCGACCTTTTCCGGCGGCGAGCAGCAGCGCGTCAACGTCGCCCGCGGCTTCATCACCGGCCATCGCCTGCTTCTCGTCGACGAGCCGACCGCCTCGCTCGACGCCACCAACCGCGAGGTGGTGATGGAGCTCATCGAGGAGAAGAAGCGCGCCGGCGTCGCGATCCTCGGCATCTTCCACGACGAGCCGGTGCGCGCTCGGGTTTGCGATCGCCTCGTCGACGTGACGGGCTTCGCTCCGGCGGTCGCCGCATGACGGCGCTCGGGCCGGAGCCGACGATCCACCCCGACGCCCGCATCGAGGGCGCCACGCTCGGCCGCTACACCGCGATCGGCGCCTTCACCAAGCTCAAGGACGTCACCTTCGGTGACTACTCCTACATCGTGGAGTTCGGGGACATCCTGTTCGCGACGGTGGGCAAGTTCTGCTCCATCGCCTCGCAGGTGCGCATCAACGCGCCCAACCATCCGATCGAGCGGGCGACCTCGCACCACTTTACCTACCGCTCCGCGGACTATTTCGACGACGCCGAGCACGACGGCGCGATCTTCGCCTGGCGCCGCGAGCACTGGGTCACCATCGGCAACGACGTGTGGATCGGCCACGGCGCCACGGTGATGCCGGGCGTCACCGTGGGCGACGGCGCGGTGATCGGGGCGGGCGCGGTGGTGACGAAGGACGTCGCGCCCTACACCATCGTCGCCGGCGTTCCGGCCCGGCCCCTGCGGCGGCGCTTTCCCGTCGACATCGCCGATCGCCTCGCGGCGCTCGCCTGGTGGGACTGGCCGCACGCGAGGCTGCGCACGGCGCTGGACGACTTCCGCAATCTCTCGGCCGCCGAATTCCTCGACCGCCACGGCGGCTGAACCCTACCGGGAACGCCGCGGCCAGGCGATCACCAAGAGGCTCGCCGCGATGACGGCGACGGGCAGCAGGTCGTCCCGCTCCATGCTCCTGAGGCGGTGGAGGCTGCGCAGGGCCGGGTGACGCGGCAGGGGGCGACGTGGCGGTCTCGCGCGCGAAAGCCTCGCCGGGTCCGGCGTCGCGTCGCGGCGTGGCGTACCGTCGGCGTCCGGTCCGCCCCGCGGGGAGGCGGCTCCCTGCGGTCCGCCCGAGGCGCCGGGCGGCGTCGGCGGGCGGCCGGGGCCGACGCGCTCGTGCTTTTCCACGGCGATGAGCCGGTCGTCCTCCAGCACCACCAGCAGCCCGTAGGCGGCGCGCGAGGCGACGTCGAGGGCGATCAGGCCTGCGAGCGTCCAGGTGGCGTCGAGGAGATCGAGGGCGCCGGGCCCGACGATCATCAGCGGCGGGTAGAGGCACCACAGCACGGTGAGGAGGCCGGCGTGGCGGCGGTAGAGCTCCTGCCGCACCGGGTGGCCCGCCGCGGCGCTGCGCGCCATCGGTCCCCAGAGGAGCCCGAGCACCGCCGCGAGGGCCGCAAGGCTCAGCGCCAGGAAGAGGAGCGCCGTGCCGCCGTGGGCGTCGAGCGCCACCGCGCCGGTGACGACCATCGCCACGGCGGCGGCGGCGCTCGCGATGGCGAGGCCGTCGATGCGCGTGCCGCGGGGCGCCGCCGTCACCGCGAGGGCGAGCAGGAGGAGCGCCGCCGTCAACGACAGGTCCACCACCCGCACCGGCACGTCGATCGCGACGTCGATGGTCTGCGCGCCGGTCGCAAGGCCCACATAGGCCGCCGCGGTGATGACGCAGACGAGGCCGTGGAGCCCCGTCCGCCCGGCCTGCCGGCGCGTGCTGGCGCCGCCGAGGAGGAGGATCGCGAGCGCGCCCACCGCCATCGCCCCGGCGCCGACCCACAGAAGCGTCGTCTCGCTCATGGCGCGCCTCCCGGCGCCGATCGGCCACGCCCGATCGCGGCCACCTGTTGCCAACCTGTCACCAAAATGTGGGAGCAAGGGGCTTCCATCCACTTGCGCTCTTTTCCGAGACCCATCGGCGCTCCAATCCTTTGAAGGTTGTTGCCCCACGAATGGCGTGCACAGCGAAATGGTTCGATAATTCGAAGGAAGCGTGCGCCATGCGATACGCCCTCTACCTCACGCCGCGGCGAGACGACCCCCTGACCGCGGCGGCCGAAGCCTGGCTCGGACGGTCCGCGTTCACCGGCGCGACCGGCGACGCGCAGGCGCCGATCGCCGCGCACGCCGCCACCCCCGCCCGCTACGGTTTCCACGGCACGATGCGCGCTCCGTTCCGCCTCGCCGAGGGGCGCACGGAAGCGGACCTCCTCGCCCATTTCGCCGTCTTCGCGGCGACCACGCCGCCGCTCGAGGTGCGGCTCGCGGTGCGCCCGCTCGCCCGCTTCCTCGCCCTCATGGCGGTCGACCACGAACCCGTCGCGGCGGCGGAGAAGAAGGGGGTGCTCCACTTCGAGCCGCTGCGGGCGCCGCTCACCGAGGCGGAGCGCAGCCGACGCAACCCAGGTGCGCTCGATTCGCGGCTGCGGGAGCTTCTCGACACCTATGGTTACCCTTATGTATTGGAAAGATTCGTCTTTCACATGACGCTCACCGGGTCCGTCGATCCTGCCGGCCTCGAGGCGGTGGAAGCGGCGGCGACCGCCCATTTCGGCGCCCTGCTCGACACACCAAGGACCCTGGTGCACGCCATTTTCCGCGAGGACGAGCCCAACGGGCCGTTCTCAATCATCGCCACCCAAGACGACTTGGACACTTGAGCCGTGACCACATTCACCAACGCCCGCATCGTTCTTCCCGACGCCGTTCTCGACGGTCACGTCGTGGTGGAGGACGGCCGCATCGCCGCCATCGGCGAGGGCGCGGCGCACGGTGAGGACATGGAAGGGGACTATCTCCTTCCGGGGCTGGTGGAGCTCCACACCGACCACCTCGAGACCCATGTCGCGCCCCGGCCGCGGGTGCGCTGGAACACCACGGCGGCGATCCAGGCGCACGACGCGCAGATCGCCGCCTCGGGCATCACCACCGTGCTCGACGCGCTGCGGGTGGGGCTCGAGGCCGATTCCAGCCTGACCTCTAAGGATTCCCGCGCGATCGCCGACGCCATCAACGCCGCCCAGGCCGACGGGCGGCTGCGGGTGGAGCATCGCTTCCACATGCGCTGCGAGGTGTCGGACGAGTACGCCATTCCGGGATTCGAGCTGTTCGACGATCTCGACGGCGTCTCGCTGATCTCGCTGATGGACCATACGCCCGGCCAGCGGCAGTTCCGCTGCCTCGACGCCTACCGCGCCTATTTCCAGGGCAAGACCGGGATGTCGGACCCCGACTTCGAGGTGTTCCAGGCCGAGCGGCGGGCCCGCGCCGCCATCTGGTCGGACAAGAATCGCCGCGAGCTCGCCGAGCGCGCCAAGGGTCGCGGCGTCGTCATCGCGAGCCACGACGACGCCACCGTCGAGCACGTCGCCGAGGCGGTGCGGGACGGGGTGAGCCTCGCCGAGTTTCCCACCACCATCGAGGCCGCCGAGGCCTCGCGGACGGCGGGCATGCGGGTCCTCATGGGCGGGCCCAATCTGGTGCGCGGCGGGTCGCACTCGGGCAATGTCTCGGTGGGCGAGCTCGCCGATGCCGGGGCGCTCGACATTCTGTCGTCCGACTATGTGCCGTTCTCGATGCTGCAGGCGGCCTTCGTCCTGAGCGAGCGCGAGGGTTGGACGCTGCCGGCCGCCATCGCCACGGTGACGGCCGCTCCTGCGGCGGCGGTGAGGCTCGACGATCGCGGCCGCCTCGCGGAAGGGCTGCGGGCCGACATGGTGCGGGTGCGCCGCAAGGATGCGGGCGAGATTCCCGTGGTCCGCTCGGTTTGGCGCGAGGGGATGCGCGTCCTCTGATCGCGCAGCGTCCGCAAGCCTCGCGCAAGCCATTGTCCCTCTAATAGCCGTGCGGCTTGCCGCGCGGGGCTGCCCAGGGGTCGGCACGGCGGTCGGCGTCGCGACTGTGAGCGACGGAGGCAGGCGATGCGCGAAACGCAGGCGATGCGCGGAACCCAGACGACGGACGGAACCCATACCACGGGCGGAACCGAGACAACGGGCGAGGCGCAGACCAACGGCGAGACGCAGCCGCCGCGCAGGACGTCAGGGCGGGCCGCTGGCCCCGCCGAAGGGGCGGAGCCGTTCGGCGCCGATGGGGCATCCTCGGGGCTCACGCGCCCGCATCGGCTCGCCCGTCTCGTCGCTAAGGTGTTGGGCGTTTCCGGCGGTCTCGTCGATCCGGGGGGCAGCGAGCGGCCGGTCGTGACCGCCGCGCTCGGCCACTGCGCGGATCGCCTCGCCGCCGCCTGGAGGCGGCCCGACGTGCGCAGCGCCGCCACCCTGACCGCCTCGGGCGAGGGGGAGGCGCTGTTCGCCCGCTTCTTCGCGCTGCCGATCATGCTCGGCGGGCGCGAGGCCTGGCTTGCCGGGATCGACGCGCCCGATCGTGCGACCCCGCCGGAGCTTGCGGCCCTCACCGAGCTGATCGCCGAGCTATCGGCCGACCGCGCCGGCCAGATGGAGGCCGCCGCGCTCTGGCTGTCCCATCTCGAGCGCGACAACCGGCAGATGGCGCGGGCGGAGCGCGTCACCGGCATCGGCACCCTCACCTACGACGTGCGAAGCGGCGCGATCGACATCTCCCCCTCCGGTCTGCGCGTGCTCGGCCGGGAGGCGGTGGGCTCGCTCGAGGAATTCCTCGGCGTCTTCGACCCGTTCGACCGCCATCGCCTCTATCGCCTCTTCGCCTATGGCGACGCGCGTCAGGCGGCGTTCGACGTCGAGCGCCCCTTCCTCGACGATGCCGGCAAGGTCCGCCACGTCCACATCCACGGCGAGCACGTGTGGGGGGAGGATCGTTGGGGGGGCGATGGCGGCCGGCCCGCGACGCTGTTCGCGACCCTCCACGACGTGACGGTGGAGCGCGCCCGCACCATCGAGATGCGCGAGCTCGCCGAATGCGACCAGCTCACCGGCGTGAAGAACCGCAACGTGCTCGAGACCGCCGCGGCCGCCGCCGTCGACGCGGCGGCGCAGTCGCACACCCGCGTCGGCCTCTTCATCGTCGATATCGACGCTTTCAAGGAAATCAACGACATCCACGGCCATCCCGCGGGCGACGAGGTGCTGCGTTTCGTGGCGCGCGGGCTCACCAGCCTGGTGCGCGCCAGCGACGTGGTGCTGCGCCTTTCGGGCAACGAGTTCGCCGTGATCCTGCACGACGCCGGCAGCGCCGAGAGCGTCATGGCGCTGGTGCGCCGCATCCACGACATCCTGTGCTGCCACGTGCGTGTCGCGGGGCAGACGGTGGCGCTGTCCCTGTCGATCGGCGTCGCGGTGTTTCCGGACGACACCAGCGTGCCGGTCGACCTCTACCGCGCCGCCGACTACGCCCTCACCGAGGCAAAGAGCGCCGCGTCGGGCACCATCCTGCGGTTCGATCCGGCGATGCGCGAGCGGCGCGCACGCCATCGCATGTTCATCGCCGAAGCGCGGCAGGGGCTCGCGCGCGGCGAGTTCATGCCCTTCTTCCAGCCCAAGCTCGACCTGTCGTCGCGCCGCGTCGTCGGCTTCGAGGCGCTGTGCCGGTGGCGCCACCCGGAGCGCGGCGTGCTCGGCCCGGGCGACTTCCTCGCCGCTCTCGAGGATCCCGACCTTGCCGGCACCCTCTCCGACGTGAGCCTCGCCGGCGCCTTCGCCGCGGTGGCCGCCTTCCATCGGCGCGGCATTCCCGTCGGCCACATCGCGGTCAACCTCAACTGCGCCCAGCTCGAGCGGGTCGACCTTCTGCCCCAGGTCCAGCGCCTCCAACGGGAGTACGGGGTGGAGCGGCACGAGATCGTGTTCGAGATCCTGGAAAATGTCCTCATCCGCGAGAAACGGACCACCTACGAGAACCTCACCGATCTCTATGCCCGCGGCTTCCACCTCTCGCTCGACGATTTCGGCACCGGTTTCGCCTCCCTCTCCCACATCCGTGAGCCCTTCATCCGCGAGGTGAAGATCGACCGCAGCTTCGTCGCGAGCACGACGCACAACCGGCACGATCGTGAGATCGTCGCCTCCATCGTGGGAATGGCGCACAAGATGGGGCTGAAGGTGGTCGCCGAGGGCATCGAGGACGAGGCGACGCTGAAGCAGCTCGTCGAGATCGGCTGCACCGTGGGGCAGGGCTTCATCTTCGCCCCGGCCCTCCCGCTGCACGAGGCGCAGGAGTTCGTGAGCCGGCAGAACCGCATCGCCGCGATGCTCGTCGGCAGCGACACGGCCTGACCTCGGATGATGCCCGACGCCTGCGCCGGGTCGGACTGCGGTCGCGGGCTGTCGGCGGAAGATCGGCGCCGCCCCGCCAAGGGCGCGCTGGAGTACGTCCCGCTCAACCTGGGTCAGGTCGAGCGGGGAAAGCGTGCTCGCTCTCCAGATTCGGTGCGATTGCTCTTCGCTCAGGTTGATCCAACCTGAGCGGCAAGCGCGCTAGCCGGAAGGTGCGCTACTCGGACAGCGCGGCAGCGAGGGCGTCGAGCTGCGCCGCGTCGGTGCGAAAGCTCGTGACGAAGCGCTGCAACGTCCAGTCCGGCCCGGGAGCCGGCGGCAGAAGGCGGCTGCGCACGCCGATCGCATGGGCGACGATGCCCGCGGCGGCAAGCCGTGCCGAGAGGGCCGGCGCCAGATAGGCGAACATCTCGTTGGCCTCCGGGGCGAAGAGGAGGGCGGCTTCCGGGCTCGCTTCGAGGAGGGCGGCGAGGCGGGTCGCCATCGCGTTGGCGTGGGCGGCGAGGGCGAGCGCGTGACCGTCCTTCAACAGCGCCACCGCCTGGGCCGCGGCGAAGCGGTTCTTGGAGAACAGCATCGCCGCCTGCTTGTGGCGGTAGGCGAAGTCCTCCGCCATCGCCGGATCGAACAGCACCACCGCCTCGGCACAGAACGCCCCGACCTTGGTGAAGCCCAGCGACATGATGTCGACGCCGGCGCGCCAGGTGAGGTCGGCCGGCGCAGCGCCAGTATGGGCGAGGGCGTTGAAGAAGCGCGCCCCGTCGAGGTGCACCATCGCGCCCCGCGCGTGGGCGACGTCGGCGATCGCCGCCACTTCGCCACCGCCGTAGCACTGACCGAACTCGTTGACGTTGGTGAGGCTGATCGCGGTCGGGCGACCGTGGTGGACGACGCCCTCGGGATATTCGGCAAGGCGGGCGGCGACCGCGTCGGCGGTGAGGCGGCCTGCGGCGCCGTCGATCGGATCGAGCGTCTGGTGGGGGGCGAAGAGGCCTGGCGCGCCGGCCTCGTCGCGGGCGATGTGGGCATCGACGTGGCAGATCACCACGCCGCCGGGCCGCGACGCCGCCGCGAGGGAGAGGCTGTTCGCCGCGCTGCCGGTCGAGACGAAGAACAGCGCCACCTCGCGCTCGAAGAAGGCGGCCGCGAGCGCATGCGCCTCATGGGTGAGGGGATCGCCGCCATAGGCGGGCGCGAAGCCGTCGGCCGCGGCGGCGAGGGCGGCGACCACCGCGTCGGAGGCGCCGGCCCAGTTGTCGGACGCGAAGCTCATCGCCGCAGCCACATGCGGCCGAAGAGGGCGTCGAGCGAGATCGGGCCCGGCCCCTTCAGCACCAGCGTCACCAGCAGGAAGAGCCACAGCGCGCGCTGGTCGGCGATGAGTGAGCCGGACTGGGGACCGAACCAGGAGCCGATCGCCGACGCATCCACCCCGTGCTGGGTGATGTCGGACCAGGTCATGACGATGACGAAGATGATCATGCCGAGCGAGGCGAAGCGGGTGAGGAAGCCGGCGACGATGAGGCAGGGCAGGATCAGCTCGGCATAGGTCCCGACGTAGACGGTGATGTGCTCGAAGAGGCCGAGCTCGGTCGGGTCGTAGCCCACCGCCTCCATCTGCTTGGGCAGGATCTGCGCGTAGGCGCCGGCGTCGAGGTCGACGAGGCCCATGACGCCGTCGCCGAACTTGGTGAGGGCGCTGTTGAGGAAATAGACGAGCAGGACCCCGGCGAAGACGAGCCGGCCGAGGGTGCCGATGAGCCAGTCCTCCAACAGGCGCTGCATGGAGAAGAAGACGACGTGGTAGACACGCGCGAGGATGAGCATGGAGCCGGCCTCCCAGAATAGCCCGAGATGTTCGACGTCGTGGCGGACGCGGCGGCCTTTGGCTAGGTCGGCGAAGTCACACTCACGCGGCAGAACGCACCTTCGCGGAGAAGGACGCTAAGGACCTCGACAATATCGGCATTCTCGGCCAACGCGGCACTTTCGCCAAGCGGTCGCCCGGCGAGAAGAGGTGCGGCGAAATCGGCCGCCGCCGCCGAAAGGGGTGTGACGCGCACGTCAAGGTCAGGACGGGTGACGAGGGCGGCGGGCTCCGGCGAGGGATCCGCGGGTGGGTCGGCATTCTTCTGCCAGGCGGCGAGCCCTCCGGCGGGGAGCGGGAGGAGGGCGGCTGCCGGATGGGCATCGAAGCGGGCGGTGGGGAGGGCGTCGGCGGCGAGCGCCGCGAGATCCTCCGGCCGCAGCGGTGCGGCGTCGGCGGCGTGGTAGGCGGTGAGGCGGCAAAACTCCAGCCGCGCCACTTCCGGCACGAACGGGTAGGGGGCGAGGCCCGGAAGGCGCGCGATCGCGTCGGCAAAGTTGCCGCCGTACGTCATGAGGAGCGGCGAGCGAGGCGGCTCGCGTTCGACATAGTGGAGGGCGGCGGCGCGGAAATAGTCGTCCCCCATCAGCCGGCGCGTGGCGGGGAAGGCGGCGCCGAGTGCGTCGGCGAGGGAGGCGCGCATCGTGTTGCGCCACACCATGAAGCGCTCCGGCGCCGCCCGTCCGTGCCCGTCGACGAGGCCGGCGACCCGTTGCGAACGGTCGAGAAGCGCCGCCGCGAACGCCGCCTGAGCCTCGGCGCGGCGGGGCGGCGGCTCCGCCATCAGACGGCCTCGCGGGCGCGGACGGCGGTGAGGATCGCCTCCGCCCTCTCCGCCTCGGCGGCGAGAGTGTCGAACGGCGGCACGGCGGCGTCCCACTCGATGAGCGTCGGGAGGGGGCGGCCGATCGTCTCGACCACGTTGCGGTAGAGCGACCAGACGTCGGCCGAGACCGGCCCGTCGTGGGTATCGATCAGGAGGTCTCCGGCCGCGTCCTCCCGATGGCCGGCGAGGTGGATCTCGCCGACGGCGGCGAGCGGGAATGCGCCGAGATAGTCCTCGGCGGCGAAGCCGAGGTTCGCCGCCGACACCGCCACGTTGTTGACGTCGAGGATGAGGCCGCAGCCGGTCATCGCCACGAGGCGGCTGAGGAACGCCGTCTCGCTCATGGTGGAGGCCTCGAAGGCGGCGTAGCGCGAGGGGTTTTCAAGCAGCATCGTGCGCCCCAAGGCCGTCTGCACCTCGTCGACGTGGCGGGCGACGCGGTCGAGCACCCGATCGGTGTAGGGAAGCGGCAGGAGGTCGTTGAAGTAGGCGCCCTCGTGGGTCGACCAGGCGAGATGCTCGGAGACGAGGCCCGGACGGGTGCGCTCGGCGACCGCGACGAGGCGGGCGAGGTGGGCCGGATCGAGCCCCGCCTCGGCCCCGATCGACAGGCCGACGCCGTGGAGGCTCAGCGGCAGCACCTCGCGCACCGCCGCGAGGGCGCGGTGCGGCGGCCCGCCGGCGCCCATATAGTTTTCGGCATGGATCTCCACGAAGCCGACGCGGCCGGGATCGGCAAGCAGCGCCTCGGCATGGGCGTGCTTGAAGCCGATCCCCGCGCGGGGCGGGACGTCGCCGGGGGCGAAGGTCATCGTCGCCTCGCTCGCCTGCGGCGCGGCTCAGGCCGAAGGCTCGGGCACGGGCTTCAACCCGGTGGTGGCGGTGCCAGCGGGCAGGTCGCGATCGAGGCCGGTGAAGCCCTCCGCCTTGAGGTTCGCCTCGGTGGCGCCGTGGCGACCGCCCGGCAGCTCGGTTGTGGCGCAGGTGCCCTCCGGAACGAGGCTCCAGGCGTTGCCCTGATAGTCGACGGTGGAGGTGCCGGCGCAGGTGGTGCCGGGACCGGCGGCGCAATCGTTGTCCCCGGCGAGCGAAACGCCGAAGCACTTCTCGTTGGCGGCCTCGACCGGGCTCGTCGCCATCGCCGCGGCGGCGGCGACCGCACCGGCGAGGGCAGTCAGGGTCCAAGGCTTGGTCATGGCGGCATCCCTGTGGTTGTTGTTCTGCAGGATCGGGATGCACTCTACAGTAGAGCCCGGATCACGCCGAAATAAAGCGTCCGCGAGCGTCGGTGTTCGATGGATCACCGAACGGTGACCTTGCGCACCGCCTCGATGAAGACTTCGGCCGCGGCGCTGCGGGCCACCCCGGCGCGGGTGGTGAGGCCCACCGCGCCGAGCGTCGACGTGGTGTCGATGGCGAGCGGGCGGAACTCGCCGCTGTCGATCTCCGCCAGCACGACGCCCCGCGAGATGATCCACACCGCCCAGAAGCGCCGCACGAAGGTGCGGCCGAAGGAGTCCGACACCGTCTCCACCGCGCGCGGCGGTTCCGGAATGCCGTGCTCCACGAAGAGGCGGTCCACCATGGGGCGGATGATCGACCCGCGCGGCGGCAGGAGCACGGGATAGTGCGCCATGCCGTCGAGGGCGCCGGCGCCGGGGGCGGCGAGCGGATGGTCGCGGTGGACGACGAACACCACGCGGTCGTGGGTGAGGGGCTCGAAGGCGAGCCCCTCCATGTCCTCCGGGGCGGGCAGGCGACCGACCACGAGGTCGAGCCCGCCCCGCCGCAGCCGGTCGAGGAGAAGGTCCTGGTCGCCGCTCGCGATGCGGAGCCGATTGCCGCGTCCCTGCCGCAGATAGAGATCGACCGCCGCGGGAACGATGGTGGTCGACACGGTGGGCAGAGCGCCGATGCGCACCGGCGGCCCGTCGCCCACCGCGCCCTCCGAGAGGGCGGCGAGGCCGCCGCGGACCGCCGCGAGGCTCGCCCCCGCGTGGCGCAGGAAGATCTCGCCGTCCGGCGAGATGCGGATGCCGCGGCCGTCGCGCTCCACCAGCGGCTTGCCGCACACCGCCTCCAATTCGCGCAGGGTGCGCGAGACGGCGGGCTGCGTCATGTTGAGCGTGTCGGCCGCGCGGCTGACACTCCGATGGCGTGCCACCTCGACGAGGACTTCCAGATGGCGCACCCTCAATCGGCTCGTCTCACTCATATCGATTCCGGTATAGAAAAAACCTGAATCGTCATTTTTCATTCGCGTGAAGCGGTGGCAACCTCTGAGCCCGGATGTCGCCGGAAGAGGTTGCTATGCCGTTTGCCACCCTTGCGGGCGTGACCCTCCATTATGAGGAGCGTCCTGCCGCGCCGGGCGCACCCACCATCGTGTTCGCCAACTCCCTCGGGACCGATTTTCGGATCTGGGGTGGCGTCGTCGCCCGGCTGCCGGAGAGCTACGGCATCGTGCGCTACGACATGCGCGGCCACGGCCTCACCGATCTCGCGCCGGCCGAGACGCTGGAGGCGAACGTCGCCGATCTCGCCGGCCTCGTCGAATATCTCGGCCTCGCCAAGGTGGTCGTGTGCGGCCTCTCGGTCGGCGGCATGGTGGCGCAGGGCTTCGCCAAGGCCCATCCCGACCGCCTCGCCGGTCTCGTCCTGTGCTGCACGGCGGCGAAGGTCGGGACCGCCGCCGACTGGAACGCGCGCATCGAGACGGTGCGCGGCAAGGGGCTGGCGGCCATGTCCGACGCGATCATGGAGCGGTGGTTCTCGCCCGCCTTCCGCGAGGCCGAGCCCGCCATCCTCGACGGCATGGTGAACATGCTGGTGCGCCAGCCGGCGGAGGGTTACGCCGCGATCTGCGCCATGCTGCGCGACACCGACCTCACCGCCGATGCGCCGGCGATCGCCGTGCCCACCCTCGGCATCGCCGGCACCGCCGACGGGTCGACGCCGCCGGCGCTCGTCGGCGGCACCATCGATCTCATTGCCGGCGCCGAGCTCCACGTGATCGACGGGGCCGGCCACATTCCCTGCGTGGAGCGGCCGGACGCCGTCGCCGACGCGCTCGTCGACTTCATGACCAGAAAAGGCCTCTCCCGATGACCGATGGCTTCGACCCCTTCACCGCCGGGATGGAAACGCGGCGTCGCGTTCTGGGGACGACCCACGTCGATCGGGCCGAGGGCGCGAAGACGTCGTTCGACGAACGCTTCCAGCGGATGATCACCGAGGCCGCGTGGGGCCATGTCTGGTCGAACGATCACTTCACGCCTCGCGAGCGCTCGATGGTCACGTTCGCGATCCTCGCGAGCCTCGGCCGATGGGACGAGGTGGAGATGCACGTGCGCGCCTCCCGCAACACCGGCGCGACGCCCGAAGACCTCGCCGAGGTGCTGATGCATGTCGCGATCTATGCCGGCATCCCGGCCGCCAACCATGCGATCAAGATCGCCAAGACGACGCTCGCCGCAATGGACGCCGAGCGCGAGAGCGAAATGAGCGGAGGAACGACGTGAGAAACGATCCCGGCGACGCGCGCCCCTTCATTCCGCGCGATCTCGCTTTGCACCCTGCTGCGTTCGACCCCGGTTACAAGACGAGCGTGCTGCGCTCTCCGCGTCAGGCGCTGATCTCGTTCCAGAACACGCCGACCGAGATCACCGGGCCGATGTTCGGCCACGACACCATCGGCCCGCTCGATCACGACCTGACGCGCAACTGGGCGCAACCCGGGTTGAGCGCCATCGGCGAGCGCATCATCGTCCACGGCAGGCTGATGGACGGGGAGGGGCGGCCGGTGCCCGACGCCCTCATCGAGATCTGGCAGACCAATGCCGGCGGCCGCTACCGCCACGTGCGCGATACCTACGTCGCCCCCCTCGATCCGAACTTCGGCGGCTGCGGCCGCACGCTCACCAGGGAGGACGGCTCCTACGCCTTCATGACGGTGCGGCCCGGCGCCTATCCCTGGCCCAACCGGGCGAACGATTGGCGGCCCGCCCACATCCACTTCTCGGTGTTCGGCCACGGCTTCGCCCAGCGCCTCATCACCCAGATGTATTTCGAGGGCGACCCGTCGATCCCGCTCTGCCCCATCGTCGGCACCGTGCCCGACGCGGAGGGGATCGCGATGATGACGGCGACACTCGACATGGACGCCACCGTTCCCTTCGACGCCCGCGCCTGGCGCTTCGACATCGTGCTGCGGGGCCGCCGCTCGACGCCGTTTGAGAACCGGCCGGAGGGCAACTGATGGCCCGCCTCAGAGAGACCCCGTCGCAGACCGCCGGACCCTATGTCCATATCGGCATGGTGCCGACCTTCGCCGGGGTGGAGAACACCTATCCCGAGGACCTCGGGTCCGGCCCGCTCTATTCGGACGGGGTGAAGGGCGAGAAGATCACCATCAAGGGCCGCATCTTCGACGGTGCCGGCGCGCCGATCCGCGACGCGTGCGTGGAGATCTGGCAGGCGGACGCGGACGGCCTCTACAACTCGCCCGCCGAGCGCCGCGGGCTCTCCGACCGTCACTTCAAGGGATGGGGCCGGGCCGCCGTGTCGGGCGACAACGGGGTCTACGTGTTCGAGACCATCGTGCCCGGCAAGGTGCCGCTGGGGGACGGACGGGTGCAGGCTCCCCACATCGCTTTCTGGATCGTGGCGCGAGGGATCAACGTGGGCCTCCACACGCGGATGTATTTTCCGCAGGAGAGCGAGGCCAACGCCGTCGACCCGGTGCTCAACCGCATCGAGCATCCGACGCGGCGGGCGACCTTGATCGCCGAGCGCGAAGGCAACGTCTACACCTTCGACATCCGCCTGCAGGGGGACGGCGAGACCGTCTTCCTCGACGTTTGACGATGGGGGTCACCGTCTTCGAGCACAGCCTGTTCGCGCCGCTCTTCGGCGACGCGGAGACGGCCGCGGTGTTCGCGCCCGATCACACGCTGGCGCTCTACAACACGGTGGAGCTCGCCTTGACGCGGGCGCTCGCGGCCAACGGGCTCGCCGACCATGCCGCCGCCGAGCGCGTCGCGGCGCTGCTCGCCGACTTCCGCCCCGACATGGACGCGCTCGCCGTCGCCACCCTGCGGGACGGGATCCCGCTGCCCGGCTACGTCAAGGCGCTGAAGGCGGCGGCGGGCGACGATGCGGTGGCCGTCCACAAGGGCTCCACCAGCCAGGACATCATGGACACCGCGCTCGTGCTGGCGCTGCGTTCGGTGAACGCGATGCTGGAGACCCGGCTCGGCGCGCTGATCGTCGCCCTCGGCGAGCTCGCCGACCGGTTCGGCGATCGGCCGCTGATGGGCCGCACCCGCATGCAGGCGGCGCTGCCGGTCACCGTGCGCCACCGCATCAAGGAGTGGCGGACGCCGCTCGCCCGGGAGGTGGCGGCGCTCGAGGGGCTGCGACCGCGGCTCGAGGTGCTCCAGTTTGGCGGTCCCGTCGGCACCCGCGAGGGGTGGGAGGGGAAGGGCGACGCGGTCGCCCGCCACATGGCCGCGGCGCTCGGCCTCGCCGATCCCGGCGCCGCCTGGCATACCGAGCGCGGCAATCTTGCCGCCTACGCCGCGTGGCTCGCCGCGGTGTCGGCCGCGCTCGGCAAGATCGGCGCCGACGTGGCGCTGATGGCGCAGCAGGGCATCGGCGAGATCCGCCTCGCGGGCGGCGGCGGCTCGTCGGCGATGGCGCACAAGGCGAACCCGATCGCGGCCGAGCTCCTCGTGACGCTGGCGCGCTTCACGGCGGCGGGGTTGGGCGGTTTCGCCCAATCCGCCGTCCACGAGCAGGAGCGCTCCGGCACCGCGTGGGCGCTCGAATGGATGATCCTGCCGCAGATGTGCGTGGCGACCGGGGCCGGACTTGCCACCGCCCTGCGCCTGGTCGCCGCGGTGGAGATGATGGGCTCGGCGGGGAGTACCCCCTAGCGGGCACGTCGAATGACAACGAAAAGAAGGCCGTACAGGCCGATCGAAAGGGAGAGATATGAGACGTACAATCCTTGCTGCAGCGGCGGGTGCCGTTGCTGCGACGCTGTTGTCGGGCGCGGCTCTCGCGCAGGACTTCACCTTCACCCTTCACCATTTCCTCGGCCCCAAGGCGCCCGCCCATACCAAGATGCTGGTGCCCTGGGCGAAGCGGATCGAGGACGCCTCGAACGGGCGCATCAAGATCGAGATCTACCCGTCGATGAGCCTCGGCGGATCGCCGCCGCAGCTCTTCCGCCAGGTGGCCGACGGGGTGGTCGACATCGTGTGGACGGTGAACGGCTACACTCCGGGCCTCTTCCCCCGCTCGGAGGCGTTCGAGCTGCCGACGGTGTTCACCAACGACATCGCCGCCACCAATCTCGCGATGCGGGCGATGTTCGACGACTATCTGGCGCCCGAATATGAGGCGGTCCACGTGCTCTTCCTCCACGTCCATGCCGGCCAGGCGCTGCAGATGGCCAGCAAGGAGGTGAACGGGCCGGACGACACCAAGGGGCTGAAGCTGCGCGTGCCCGGCCCGACGGGCAACGCGGTGGTGGAGGCGATGGGTGCCACGCCGGTGACGATGCCGGTGCCGGACCTGCCGCAATCCCTGTCGACCGGCGCGGTCGACGGTGCGCTGATCCCGTTCGAGATCATCCCGCCGCTGCAGCTCCAGGAGACCACCAAGTACCAGATCGAGGGGCCGGACAACGAGCGCTTCGGCACCACCACCTTCCAGGTGTCGATGAACAAGGCGAAGTGGGACGGGCTTCCCGACGACCTGAAGAAGGTGTTCACCGACAACTCGGGCGAGGCGTGGCTGAAGGAGGTGGCCAAGATTTGGCGCGACGCCGACAATGCCGGCATCAAGATGGCCGTCGATTCCGGCAACGAGCACGTCGTCCTGTCGCGCGAGGAGATGCAGGACTTCAACGCCGACCTCCTGCCGGTGGTGGAGCAGTGGATCTCCGAGCACAAGGACTTCGACGCGCGCGAGATCGTCGCCAAGGCGAAGGACGAGATCGCGCACTATAAGTCCGGCGACTGAACCGGCCTCGGGCGGGCGCTTCGTCCGCCCTTCCCCCGCGGCACCGGAACCGCGGGCGACAACAGTGGGAAGGGGACCATGTCTCGACGCACCTTGCGGCGCGCGGCGATAGCCGCCGTGACCACCGCGCCCGCCACGGCGCGGGCGGCGACGGACGATCCGCACGACGGCGGCCGCGCATCGATCGAGACGGCGCGCGGCCGCATCGCGGCGTCGGCGTCTTGAGCGTCGCGACCCGGCCGCGGGGCGGGCTCGCCAAGGTCGTCCGCACGCTCGCCCTCCTCATCAAGCTGTGGGCGATCGCCGGTGGCCTGCTCGCCACCGCCCTTGCCCTGATGACGGCGGCGAGCGCGGTGTCGAACCTCCTCTTCGCGCGGCCCTTCGCGGCCGATCACGAGCTCACCAAGCACATCATCGCCATCGTCATCTTCATGTTCCTGCCCTACTGCCAGCTCGTCGGCGCCAACGTGACCGTCGACATCTTCACCGAGGGAATGGGGGAGCGCACCAAGGCGGCGATGGAGGTCTTCGCCTCGCTCTTCGCGCTCGCCTTCGCCGCTCTCCTCCTCGTCCAGATGTGGAAGGGGATGGGGAGCTACATGCGCTATGTGGAGGTGACGCCGGTCCTGAAGCTGCCGCTGTGGACGGCGTTTCCGCCGATCCTGGTGTCGCTCGGCTTCCTCCTCCTCGCCGCGCTGATCACCGCGGCGGAGGGAGTGCGCCATCTCCTCGGCCGGCCGGCCTGGCTCACGGCGCCGCGTGCGGAAGAGGCGGCCTGATGGACGGCATGATCCTCGGCGTTGGCGGCCTCCTGGCGCTGCTCTTCCTCATCGCGGTGCGGGTGCCGATCGCCTACACCATGATCCTCGTCGGCGTCGTCGGCACGATGATCCAGGCGCGGCCCGCGATCCTCCTCAACCAGCTGAAGGATCTCGGCTACGCCCAGTTCTCCAACTACGACCTCTCGGTGCTGCCGATGTTCATCCTGATGGGCGGGCTCGCGGCGCGCACCGGCCTGTCACGCGACCTCTTCCGGGCGGCGAACGCGTGGCTCGGCGGCCTGCGCGGGGGTGTCGCGATGGCGGCCCTCGTCGGCTGCGCCGGGTTCGGGGCGCTGTCCGGCTCGTCCACGGCGACGGCCTCCACCATGGGGCAGGTGGCCTTGCCCGAACTGCGCCGCTACCGCTTCTCGCCGCAGCTCGCGACGGGCACCATCGCGGCGGGCGGAACCCTCGGCATCCTCATCCCGCCCTCGGTGGTGCTGATCGTCTACGCCATCATCGTCGAGGTGAACATCGTCACGATGTTCGCCGCCGCGCTCATCCCGGGGCTCATCGCGGTGGGTTTCTTCATGGCGACGGTGTGGCTCTATGTACGCCTGGTGCCGGGCTCCGGGCCGCCGGGGGAGCGGGTGCCGCGACAGGAGCTGATCTCCGCCTCGCTCGGGGTGATCCCGGTGGTGGTGATTTTCGCCATCGTCATCGGCGGCATCTATGCCGGGATCTACAACCCGACGCCGGCGGCCGCCATCGGCGTGGTGCTCGTGGGGCTCTACGGCGTCGTGCGGGCGGGCCTCAACTGGCGCCAGTTCGTCGAGGCGCTGCTCGAGACGGCGCGCACCACGGGGATGATCTACCTCATCCTCTTCGGCGCCGAGCTCCTGAAGATCTTCATGGCGCGGGCCGGCGTGCCGCAGGCGGCGGCCGAGTTCCTGTCCACCAGCGGTATGGGGCCTTACACCGTCCTCGTCCTGGTGATCGTCGCCTTTCTGATCCTCGGCTGCCTGATGGACAGCCTCTCCATGGTGATCCTGGCGATCCCCTTCTTCTGGCCGGTCATCGCCGATCTCGACTTCGGCCTCGGACCCAACGAGCTGAAGATCTGGTTCGGCATCATCATCCTCATCGTGGTGGAGCTCGGGTTGATCACGCCGCCGGTCGGGCTCAACGTCTTCATCATCAACCACCTCGCGAAGGACGTGCCGATGCGCCAGACCTTCGCGGGGGTGATGCCCTTCTTCACCTCCGAGCTCGTGCGGGTGGCGCTGCTCGTCGCCTTTCCCGCGGTCACCCTCCTCCTGCCGCGCCTCCTCGCCGGCTGAGCGAGGCCGGGTGGGGGCGCGTCCGGCTCCCGTCGCCGGAGCGCGCGGCCCGGCTGGTCGCGGGCGCGGCACTTGCCGTCGGGCCCGATCCGCTCCAACCTTCGACGATGACCCGCGACCTCCCATTCGACGGCGCCATCAGCCGTTATTTCGACACCGAGTTTCCGGACGAGCTGCGCGAGCGCGTGCGCAAGGCGGAGAAGAACGACGTTCTCGCCGGCACCTACCCCTACGCCGAAAGGATGGACGGCGGGGCCTACGACAAGGCACGCGATGCGCTTCAGATCGAGCTCGTGAAGCTGCAGGCGTGGGTGAAGGCCAAGGGCGAGCGCGTCGCGGTGGTGTTCGAAGGGCGGGACGCGGCGGGCAAGGGCGGTGCGATCAAGCGGTTCCGCGAGCACCTCAATCCGCGCGGCGCGAGGGTGGTGGCGCTCTCCAAGCCGTCGGACGCGGAGGCGGGGCAGTGGTACTTTCAGCGCTACATCGCGCACCTGCCGACCTATGGCGAAATCGTCTTCTTCGACCGCTCCTGGTACAATCGCGCCGTCGTGGAATGGGTGTTCGGCTTCTGCACCAAGGACGAGCGGGACCTCTTCTTCCGCCAGGTGTCGGAGTTCGAGCGGATGCTGGTGGCCGACGGCATCCGCCTCTTCAAGGTGTGGCTCACCGTCAGCCGGGCGGAGCAGATGCGGCGGATGCTGTCGCGCGAGAAGGACCCGCTGAAGCAGTGGAAGCTGTCGACGATCGACGTCGAGGGCCTTGCGAAGTGGGAGGCCTATTCGAAGGCGATCGACGAGACTTTCGTCTTCACCAACACGGCCGAAGCGCCATGGAGCGTGGTTCGGGCGGACGATAAGCGACGGGCCCGGCTCGCCACGCAGCGGATCGTTCTATCGGCGATCGACTATGCGGGGCGGAGCGAGAAGGTGGTGACGAAGCCCGACCCGGCCATCGTGGGCGGGCCGGAGATCCTGCCGACGGGCGACGGTTGACCGCCCGCACCCGCCGACCGTCCACACCCTCGCGTATTCGTACCGGAGCCCAATCGCACCCTCGCCCGTCCGCATCCTCCGTGCTCGCCCGCATCGCCCGTCGTTATACGCGGATGGTGGACGAGAACTGCGAATCGACGATGGGCTTCACGAGGATGTCGAGCGGGTTCGTCGCCTGCAGGCGGGCGATGGTGCCCGGATCGTTCGATCCCGTCGCGTAGATGATGCCGCCGCGAAAGCCCTGGCGCATGACCTCGTTGGCGATGGCGACACCGTCGCGATCGCCCTTGAGGCGAACGTCGAGCAGGACGTAGTCGGGATTGTGGGTGAGGATCGCGTGGATGCCGTCGTCGGCGTTGTCGCAGACGCCGACGACACGCATGCCGAGGTCCTCGCACATGTACTGATTGGACAGCGAGATGAACGGATCATCCTCGATGATGACGATGGAAGGTTCGTCAGCGTGCATGGTCGGCTCCGAGGTCAAAGACGATCGACGAGGTGGTTCCCTCTGACGTCGTCACGGTGATGTTGCCGCCGAGCTTGTGGACGAGGCCGACGATCAGCGTGTTGCCGATGCCCTTGCCGCCGCCCTTGCCGGCGTCGGTCGCGCCCGTCGCGCCGCCGACGCCGTCGTCGCGCACGGTGAGGCGAGCGGTCGTGCCGGCGTGCTCGAACGAGATGAGGATCCGCCCGCTCGCCGTCCGCGGGAAGGCGTGCTTGACGGAGTTGGTCACGAGCTCGGTGACGAGGAGCCCCATGGTGACTGCCGTCTCGAGCGGCAGGGTGCAGGGGGCGATGGAGGCGTCGATGGTGATGCCGCGCTTGTTGAGGCCGTGCGAGGCGCGGATCGCGTCGAGGAGCTCGCCCACGAAGCCTTTGAGATCGATTTCGGCGATGGTCGGCGAGGTCATCAGAAGCTGGTGGACGATGCCGATGGAGCGAATCCGCGCCGACAGCGCCTTGAGCTGCTCGACGCTGCGCTCGCCCTCGGCCGCGCGGCACTCGATCTGGATGATCGACTGGATCTGCTGCAGGTTGTTCTTCACCCGGTGGTGGACCTCCGCCAGAAGGAGCTCCACCTCGCGCTTCGACTGGTCGAGCGCCTTGACGGCGGCCGTCGCCCGGCGCTCCGCATCGTTCTCCACCGCCGCGTTGACGGCGACGGTGGTGACGGCGAGCGCCAGGAGTGCCACGGTGATGAGGCTGTAGCCGAGGCTTGCGAGGATGTGGCCGTTGTCCACCATCCTGAGGGTGACGAAGCAGAGCGGGCCGATCACCACCACCGGCAGCATGCGCCGCGCCGTGGCACTGCCCGCGCCGGGGCCGACGAAGTAGCGCATCCAGGTCCGCTCGCCCGCCGCGAGCAGGAAGGCGGTGAACAGCATCGCGAAGGCGAGGGCGGTCGGCAGCGCCATCGAGGAAAACAGGAAGTGGCCGTAGAGCGCCTCGGCGCCGAACACGTAGCCGACGCCCGCCGTCAGTGAGAGCGCGAAGCCGATGCTCGCCACGACCTCGAACACGCGGTCGGTCCGCCGGCACGCCCCGCCGAGACGCCAGAGACAGACGCACCCGCCGAGGGTGAGGAGTGTGGTGGCGAGCGCCGTCCCCTCGTTGCCGATGGTGACGGGAAAGAGGGCGCCGTCGAGCCCGTTGGCGGGGGTGGTGAGGCGGAGCGCGAAGCTTGCGACGGTGATGATTGCGACGCCGATCGCGGCGCCGGTCGCCAACGCGGTGCGCGAAGGCGCCCCACGCATGACCGAGAGGACGCCGGCGGCGAGCAGGATCAGGCCCAGCGCGGTGCTCGGCACCATCGCCGCGAAGCCGTCGCCGAAGCGGACCATGGTGTCGAACCCGCCGAGCCAGCCGACCGCCAGCACAAGGGTGGCGAGCGCCGTGGTGCCGGCCATCAGCACCGATGGAAGCGTCGGCTGAGGCATGGCGATGGGCTTTGCCGCCGACGTTAGGCTCATCGGATCCCCCTCTGCTCCCGGGCAAGTTTCTCCGCTCGTAGGGCACTCGCGTGCTCGTCGGGAGAACCTTAGGGGGGATCGGCTTGCCCAGGCCTTGCCTCAGCGGGGATCGGCGGGCGGCGGACCCGTCGGCACCGGGCGAGGAGGGGAGGCTCGGTGGCCTCCCCAGCGCATCAATGGAGGAGCCGCGTCGGCGCCTCGACGAGGCGGACATAGTGGGCGAGGAAGCGCGCCGCGTCCGCACCGTTGATGACGCGGTGGTCATAGCTCAGATCGAGCGGCAGCATCGGGCGGGGCACGAACGCCTCGCCGTCCCAAACCGGCGCCGTCTCGGTGCGGGTGAGGCCGAGAATGGCGACCTCCGGCGGGTTCACGATCGGGGTGAAGGCGGTGCCGCCGATGCCGCCGAGGCTCGAGATCGACATCGAGGCGCCGCCCATCTCCTCCGGTCGGAGCTTGCGCTCGCGGGCGCGGGCGGCGAAGTCGGCGATCTCGGCGGCGATCGCGAGGAGGCCCTTCACGTCGGCGTTGCGCACCGCGGGCACCATCAGCCCGTGCGGCGTGTCGACGGCGACGCCGATGTGCACGAAGTCCTTCAAGATCAGCGTCTTACCGTCGGCGGACAGCGAGGCGTTGAAGCGGGGAAAGTCGACGAGGGCGCGCGCCAGCGCCTTGACGTGGAAGGCGAGGGCGGTGAGGCGCACCCCTTTCGCCTCCGCCTCGCCCTTGAGGCGCGCGCGGGCGGCCTCGAGCGCGCCGACGTCGGCCCGGTCGTGATGGGTCACGGCCGGGATGAGGGCCTGTGCGGCGGCAAGGTTCGCCGCCGCCACCTGCTCGCGCCGGGGCACGGCCGCCTCGCGCACCGGACCGTGGGCGGCGTGGTCGACCTGCCAGTAGGCGCTCGCCGCGATGCCCCCCGCCGGCGCCGCGGCCGGGGCGGCGCCGCCGTCCGCCTTCCGCTCGACGTCGCGGCGGGTCACCGTGTCGGAGCCGAGCTCGGCGCCGAGGGCGTCGATGTCGACGCCGCGCTCCTTGGCGAGGCGTCGCGTGGTGGGGCTCGCGGCGACGTCCATCACGTCACCAGGCGACGGAGATGTACTGGGATTCCATGAACTCCAGCATCCCCTCCTTGCCGCCCTCGCGGCCGAGGCCGGACTGCTTGACGCCGCCGAACGGCGCCGCCGGGTCCGACACCAGCCCGCGATTGAGGCCGACCATGCCGAACTCCAGCGCCTCCGACACCTGCATGCCGCGCTTCAGGTCGGCGGTGTAGACGTAGGCGACGAGGCCGTAGATCGTCTCGTTCGCCCGCCGCACCACGTCCTTCTCGTCGGTGAAGCTCTGGATGGCGGCGACGGGGCCGAAGATCTCGTCGGCGACGCACTCGGCATTCTCCGGTACGTCGGTGAGGACGGTGGGCGGGTAGAAGAAGCCCTTCACGTTGGGGCGCTGGCCGCCGAGGCGCACCTTGGCGCCCTTCGCCACCGCATCGTCGACGAAGTCGGCCACCTTGTCGCGCGTTTCGGCGTTGACGAGGGGGCCGACGTCGATGCCCTCCGCGCGCCCGTCACCCATCTTCAGCTTGGCCATCCGGTCGACATATTTCTCGACGAACGAGTCGTGCACCTTCTCGTGCACGTAGATGCGGTTCGCCGCGGTGCAAGCTTCGCCCATGTTGCGCATCTTGGCGATCATCAGCCCATCGGCGGCGGCGTCGAGATCGGCGTCCTCGAATACGATGAAGGGGGCGTTGCCGCCGAGCTCCATCGCCGGCTTCACCACCGTGTCGGCGGCGCCGTGGAGGAGCTTGCGGCCGACCTCGGTGGAGCCGGTGAAGGAGATCACGCGCACCCGCGGGTCCTTCAGCATCGCCCCGACGACGGCGCCGGACGAGCGGCTCGGCAGCACGTTGACGATGCCCGGCGGCACGCCCGCCTCCTCGAGGAGCGGCATCAGCGCCAGCATGGTGAGCGGCGTCTCCGAGGCCGGCTTGATGATCACGGGGCAGCCGGCCGCGAGCGCCGGGGCGATCTTGCGCGTGCCCATCGCGGCCGGGAAGTTCCACGGCGTGACGAGCACGGCGATGCCGGCGGGCTTGTGCTGGACGAGGATGCGCGCGCCCGAGGCCGGGGCCATCCCCATCTGCCCCTCCGCGCGCACCGCCTCTTCCGCGTACCAGCGGAAGAACTCGGCCGAATAGACGGCCTCGCCCATGGCGTCGGCCCGGGCCTTGCCGTTTTCGAGCGTGATCAGGTCGGCGAACTCGTCGAGCCGGGCGGTGAAGAGCTCGAACGCCTTGCGCAGGATCTCGCCGCGCTGGCGGGGCGTGCGGCCGCGCCAGTCGGCGAAGGCGGCTTCGGCGGCGTCGAGCGAGGCCATGGCGTCGTCCACCGTGGCGGAGGCGACCGTGGCGATCACCTCCTCGGTGGCCGGATTGAGGACCTCGAAGGTGCCCCCGTCGGACGCGCCGCGCCACTCGCCGCCGATATAGAGCTCGGTATGTTGCATTAGGTCCTCCGTCGTCCCTCAGACTCTTGCGAACGCGACAGCCCCGCGTCCGGTCCGGCCGATTGTCCGGCCCCGCTGTTCTAGACCCGCCGGGGCCGCCGCGAAACGGTACCGGCGGAGATTGCCACGTCGCGAGGCGCGCAACGCCCCTTCGCCCGCGGCGATATCGCCGCCGTTCCGCCGGTCCCGACGCCCGGGCTCCTCATGCCGGGGCGCTCACAGGAGCTGGCGAATCGGGTCCTCGAGCCGCCGGGCGAGGTCGTCGAGGAAGCGGGCGGCGAGGGGAAGGGGGAGCCTCGCCTCGTCGAAGGCGAGCGAGAGGGCGAAGGCCTCGCCGCCGGTGATGGTGAGCGTCGTGCCGCCGGCCGCCGGCCGGTAGTGGGTGAGGCGGCTCCCGGTGAGGTCGACGAGGGCGAGGTCGGCGGGCCCGTCGGCGTCGGCGAGGTCGGCGAGACGGGTGAGGCCGGCGCGGTCGGCATCGGCGAGGCTCGCGGGGCTGCCCGCGAGATCGGCGCAGCCGACGGTGACGCTCGCGGCGCCGGTGGCGGCGCGCCAGGCGCCTGCCGCGAAGGCGGCGAGGGCGCGGGCGCGCGGCGGCGCGGGGTCGGCGTCGGCGAGCAGCGCATCAAAGGCGCTCCGTCCGGCGTCGGCGGTGAGGATGCTCGCCGCGGCGACGGCGGCTGCTGCCGCGGGCGCCGGGGTGGCGGCCGGCTCGGGTGCGGTGCGCACTGTCTCGTAGAGGATCGGCTCGGTTGCGCCTGCGGCGACGAGGGCGGCGAGATCGATGCCGCGCTCAGCCGCCGCCCGGCGGGCCTTGGGCGAGGCGAGGATGCGTCTGTCGGCACCCGCCGCCGGGGCCGCGGGCCGGGGGACGGCCGGGGCGCTCGCCCCGTTGCCGGTCGAGGCCGCCGCGCCGGAAGCGCCGTTCCCCACCGGCGCCGACGGGGCGTGCCCCGCGCTCTTCTCGGCGGGGGCCGGCGCCTCGGCGACGCTCGCCGCCTTCGAAGCATCGGCGACGCTCGCCGCCGACCCGGTGCTCGCCCCGTCCTTGGTATCGGCGACTCGCGCCGCCTCGGCGGCGTCGGCGGCGATGATGGCGATGACGTCGCCCACCGGCACCTCGGTGCCGGCCTCGGCGCGGATCAGCGCCAGCACGCCGTCGCGCCCCGCCGGCACCTCCATGGTGGCCTTGTCGGTCTCGACCTCCATCAGCACGTCGTCGGCGGCGACCGCCTCGCCCGGCGCCTTGTGCCAGGCGACGATCAGCCCGGCGTCCTGCGCCATGCCGAGCTGCGGCATCAACACGTCATGCGGCATGGACGGGCTCCCCGCGCAGGGTGGCGCGCGCCCGCTCCGCGAGCCGCTCCGGCGTCGGCACGGTGAGATCCTCGAGCGCCGGCGAGAAGGGGACGGGAACGTCCATCGCCCCCATCCGCCCGACCGGGGCGTCGAGATAATAGAATGCCTTCTCGGCGATGCGGGCGGCGATCTCGGCGGTCACCCCGAAGCTCTGGTGCCCCTCGTCGACGACGATCGCGCGCCCTGTCTTGCGCACCGAGGCGAGGATCGTCGCCTCGTCGAGCGGGACGATGGTGCGCGGGTCGATGATCTCCGCCTCGATCCCCTCCGCCGAGAGCGTCTCGGCCGCCTTCTCGGCGACCTGACGCATCGAGGAGGTGGCGACGAAGGTGATGTCGCGCCCCTCGCGCAGCACCTTCGCCTCGCCGAAGGGGATGAGATATTCCTCCTCCGGCACCCCCGCCTTGTCCTGGTACATCAGCTTGTCTTCGAAGATGACGACCGGGTTGTTGTCGCGGATCGCGGTCTTGAGGAGGCCCTTCGCCTCGTAGGCGGAGGAGGGCATCGCCACCTTGAGGCCCGGGATGTGGGCGACGAGGGCGTGCAGCGACTGGCTGTGCTGGGCGGCCGAGCGGCGCGTCGCCCCCATGTTGGTGCGCAGGACCATCGGCACGCTGAGCTTGCCGCCGGACATATAGTGCGTCTTGGCGGCCTGGTTGCAGAGCTGGTCCATCACCAGGAACAGGAAGTCGCCGAACATCAGGTCGACGATGGGGCGCATGCCGGTCATCGCCGCGCCGACGGCGATGCCGGTGAAGCCGGGCTCCGAGATCGGCGTGTCGAGGATGCGCTCGGGGCCGAACTCCTCCACGAGGCCCGACAGGACCTTGAAGGGGGTGCCGGCCTCGGCGACGTCCTCGCCCATCAGGATGATGGTCGGGTCGCGCCGCATCTCCTCGGCGATGGCCTCGTTGACGGCCTTAGACAGAGTGATTTCACGCATCTTATGTCGCCGTTCTTAGGGGGCGGCTGTTGGAGGGCGGCACGAGGCTCCCTCGGTGGGGAATTCTCGCGCCGGCGCGGTCCTGAGGGTGTCGGCTCCGCCGGAACGTCGCCACCGAAGAGCGGTGTTCCGCTCTTTGTCCCGGCTTCGGAAGCCCGCAACGGCGGGCTCCCGGCAGGTCTTCCACCGGAACAGGAGGGAGTACGTTGCGACGGTGGGACATGGTGGCGGCGTCGAGGTTACGGCGCGGTTGGGAGCGCCCCCACGCTCGGCGCGGATCGCGATGAGCCGGCATGTCAGGCGGCCACGTAGACGTGCATGTCGACCTCGTCGGCCGGGGGGTAGGGGGCGGCGAGGGCGTAGTCGACGGCGGCCTTCGCCTCGCGGGCGACGTCCTCGCCGAGCTGTCCCAGCTCCTCCGGCGTCGCGATCTTCTCCGCCACCAGCCACTTGCCGAAGTTGGTGATCGGGTCGCGGTTCGCCTTCCAGTCCGCCTCCTCTTCTTTCGAGCGGTAGTAGGTGCGGTTGATGTCGCCGACGTGGTGGCCGTGATAGCGGTAGGTGTGGAGCACCACGAAGAACGGGCCCTCGCCCTTCCTCGCCCGCTCCACCAGATCCTCCGCGAGGCGGTTGACGGCGAGGACGTCCTGCCCGTCCACTTCGTGGGTCTCGATACCGAAGGCCTTGGCGCGGGCGGCGAGCGCGCCGGCGGCCATCTCCTCCACCTTGGTGTATTCGCCGTAGAGGTTGTTCTCGCAGGCGTAGATCACCGGGAGCTTCCAGAGGGCGGCCATGTTCATGACCTCGTAGAGGAGGCCCTGACCGAGCGCGCCGTCGCCGAAGAAGCACACCGAGACGCCTTGGGTGCCGAGGCGCTTGGCGGCCAGTGCCGCCCCCGTCGCGATCCCCGCCGAGCCGCCGACGATGGCGTTGGCGCCGAGATTGCCGTTGTCCTGGTCGGCGATGTGCATCGAGCCGCCCTTGCCGCGGCAATAGCCCTCCGCCTTGCCGAGAAGCTCGCAGAACATCTCCTTGAACTCCGCCCCCTTCGCCACGCAATGGCCGTGGCCGCGGTGGGTGGAGGTGATCTTGTCGTCCTTCGTCAGCGCCTCGCAGATGCCGACCGCCACCGCCTCCTGGCCGGAGTACATGTGGGTGAGGCCGGGCATCTTGCCGGAGAGGTAGAGCTCGTTGGCGTTGTCCTCGAAGGCGCGGATCTTCGCCATCTGGCGGTAGAGGCGCAGATAGGTGGCGGCGTTCTCGGGCCGCGCGGGCGCGGCCGTCTCGCTGAGGCTCATGGTCGGCCCCCCGTCAGTAGCGGTTGGCGATCGGGAGATCCTCGGCCGGGAAGAGGCTGATCACCTGGCAGCCCTTGTCGGTGACGACCACTTCCTCCTCGATGCGGGCGGCGGAGTAGCCGTCCGCCGCCGGGCAGTAGGTCTCGAGCGCGAAGACCATGCCCGTCTTGATCTCCATCGGGTTCTCGAGGCTGCAGACGCGGCTGATGATCGGCCGCTCGTGGAGCGCGAGGCCGAGGCCGTGGCCGAACTGGAGGCCGAAGGCGGAGAGCTCGTCGGGGAAGCCGAACTCCTCGGCGGTCGGCCAGGCGTTCGCCACCTCGTCGGTGCCGACGCCCGGCTTGATGAGGGCGATCGCCGCGTCGAGCCATTCGCGGCACTTCACATAGGCGTCGTTCTGGACCGTGGTCGCGCGGCCGATGTTGAAGGTGCGGTAGTAGCAGGTCCGGTAGCCCTGGTAGGACTGCAGGATGTCGAAAAAGGCCTGGTCGCCGGGGCGGAAGTAGCGGTCGGTGAAGTTGTGCGGGTGCGGGTTGCAGCGCTCGCCGGAGATGGCGTTGATCGCCTCGACGTCGTCGGAGCCCATCTCGTAGAGCATCTTGTTCGACATCGCGACGATGTCGTTCTCGCGCACGCCCGGCTTCAGCTCCTCGTAGATCATGTGGTAGACGCCGTCGACCATCGAGGCGGCCTGGTTGAGAAGCTGGATCTCGTCGACGTTCTTGATCTCGCGGGCGTCGAGCATGACCTGCTGGCCGTCGACGACGTTGATCCCCGCCTTCTGCAATTCGAAGAACATCGCCGCCTCGGCGAGGTCGATGCCCACCGGCATGTCGGCGACGCCGGCCTGCTTCAGAAGGTCGGCGATCTCCTCGGCGTGATACTTCATGAGGCCGAACGAGGGCGGAATGGTGCCGCGCATGCCGGTGACGCCGGCGCGGCAGTGCTCGGGCACCAGCCAGTCCGAATAGAGGCGGTGGTGGACCGCGGCCGAGCCGAAGTCCCAGACGTAGGGCTCGGTGTCGCCGGCGAGGAGGGCGAAGCGGCAGAGCTTGTCGCGCTCCCATTCGCCGATCTTGGTGCCGGTGATGTAGCGGATGTTGTTGACGTCGAAGAGGAGGAGGGCGCCGCAGTCGGACTTCTTCAGCGCCTCCTTGGCGCGGCCGAGGCGGTAGGCGCGCAGCCGGTCGAAATCGACGCGGCGCTCGAAGTCGACGGCCTTGTGGCCGAAGGCGGGAATGTGCCGATCCCAGGTCCAGTTCGGGTCGACGTCGCCGGGGCGCAGGATGCGCGGGTTGAGCGCTTCGTTCATGGGGCGTCCTCCAATCCGTCACGCCGCGGCCACCGCCGGGCATGATCGCGCGAGCCGCCGCATGCATGTCATCAGTCGCACGGCAGACTTGCCGAGGCGATGCAAAGCATGCAAACGTTCGCATTCGTTGGGTCTAGCTTTCTCACCGAGAGGCTTTGAAGTCAACTCGTGAGATATCCGGGTTGGATATTTCATTTCCGAGGATGCCGCGGGTGACACGGCGCGAGCGGGTGGCGGTGTGTTCATGGAACACGCCGGCGTTGCTGGATTCTCGAAATGGCCATTTTGGCATGATTGGGGCGCACCGCGGCGTCGGGCGTCTGGTTGCGGCGGTCGCCGCCGGCTATGCTCGCCCCGGTTGAGGAGCGTGGGAGGACAGCGGATGATCGGCGATCGACGGGGCGCGGTGCGGGGGCTGGCCGGGATCATCCTGCTGGGCGCGATCGGAGGGGGCGGCGCCGCCGCCGCGTGCGAGGCCGAGCCCGCCGCGTTCCAGGCGGCGCTGACCGGCTATCTCGAAGAGCGGAGCGAGGCGGAGGGGATCACCGCCGCGTCGGCGACCATCGCCTGTGCCGGCGACAGCGCCCCCGTCGTCGTCACCGCCGGCACCAGAGGGCGCGACGACCCGACGCCCATCGACGCGGCGACGATGTTTCAGATCGGCAGCAACACCAAGCACGTGACGGCGGCGCTCCTTGCCCTCCTCGCCGAGGACGGCGCGCTGTCGCTCGACGATACTGTCGGCGACCATCTGCCGCAGTATCCGTTCTGGGCCGACGTCTCGATCCGCGCGCTGCTCGACATGACGAGCCCGATCCCGACCTATTCGGAGGTCCCCGCCTTCATGGCGGCGTACGCCGCGCACCCCGAGGCGCACCACACGCTGGAGGAGCTCGTCGACGTGGTGGTCCCCGACAATGCGCCGGATCTGCCGCCCAACACGCCGTGGTTCTACTCCAACACCAACTACATCCTCGCCGGCATGATCATCGAGGCGGTGACGGGCGAGACGTACGAGACGGTGCTTCAGAAGCGCATCATCGCTCCGCTCGGCTTGACGGGGACGCGCTACTTCCCCGAAGCCGTGCCGGGTGCGGTCCAGGAGGGGATGGCGCACGGCTACTTCGAGAATCCAGCCTGCGATCTCTACGCGCCGGACTGCGAGACGGCGAGCCTCGCCCCCCTCGTCGGCAAGGACGTGCGCGGCTTCGACCTCTCGTGGGCGGGTCCCGCCGGCGGCATCATCTCCACGCCGACGGATCTTGCCGCCTGGGTGCGCGCCCTCTTCGGCGGCAAGGTGATGAGCGCGGCGATGCTCGGCGAGATGACGCGCATGGTGTCGATGAAGACGGGTGAGCCCATCGCGGACGTGTCGGCGGAGGATCCGCGCGGCTTCGCCCTCGGGCTGGTGCGGATCTATGCGCCCGAGACCGGCGCGTTCTGGTTCTACCAGGGCGAGACGCTCGGCTATCGTGCCGTCTTCGCCTGGTTTGCGGACGACGACGTGCTGATCACCTTCGCCCTCAACAGCCAGCCGCCGGAGGACGAGAACCACGCGCAGAGCCTCGCGACGGACCTTTATCGCCTCGCCACCCGATAGCGCGCCGCGCGCTCAGAGCGGGCGGGGCGTGGCGACGCTCTCGCGAGGCACGAGCACGACGGGAAGCACCGTCTCGGCCGGAATGTCGGCTTGCGGATCGCGCAGCAGGGCGAGAAGCAGGCGCGCCGCCGCCTCGCCCGCCTCGAACTGGAGGATCCGCACCGTCGTGAGCGGTGGCGTCACCGCGTCGAGCGAGGAGAGGTCGTTGAAGCCGGTGACCGACACGTCGTGCGGGACGCTGAGGCCCCGCTGGCGCAGCGCGGCGATGGCGCCGAGGGCGAGACGGTCGTTGGCGCACAGGAGGGCGGTGAAGGGCGTCGGCCCGTCGAGGAGGGCGATCGCGGCGCGGTGCCCCTCCTCCTCGTCGAAGCGCTCGGCGTAGGCGAGGGGGCAGTCGGCTTCGGCGAGCCCCATCGCGGCGCGCGCGGCATGGAAGGCGGCGACGCGCATCGCACCCGTCGAGAGCGCCACCGGGCCGGCGATGTGGGCGATCCGGCGATGGCCGTACTCGGCGAGGTGGGCGAGCATCATGCGGATCCCCAAGGCTTCGTCGTTGATGACGAAGGGGACCGGCGGGTCGAGCTCCACGCGGCGGTTGAGCGTCACGACCGGCACGTTGTGGGAGCGGATCAGCTGGATCGAGTCGTCGTCGCGCAGCGTCGCGGCGTGGAGGATGCCGTCGACGCCGCGCTCGGTGAGCACGTCGACGAGCCGCATCTCGCGCTCGGGCACGTTGTCGGTGTTGACGATGATCGAGGCGTAGCCCTCCGGCTCCATCACGCTCTCGATGCCCCGCACGATGGGGGGGAAGAGCGCGTTGGTGATGTCCGGAATGACCACGCCGATGGTCATGGTGCGGTTGGTCCGGAGGCCGGAGGCGAGGCGGTTGCGCCGGTAGCCCATCGCGTCCGCCGTCTCGCGAATCTGGCGCACCACGTCCTCGGTGAGGTTGATGCGCGAGTTCTGATCGAGTGCACGGGACACCGTGGAGACGTGGAATCCCGTCGCCTTGGCGATGTCCTTGAGGGTCACTCTTTTATTCATTCGAATTCAAATCTGCGGCCACGACTGCTGTCTCAATGTCAGATGCAAACCTTAGCATCAACGATTGACGCTGCCTGCCATTCGCTGCTAGGGTCATGCAAACGTTTGCGCAATCGTTCGCATCGATCCTGAGTCTGCGATGTTCTTTCGTCGCGGCCGGTCTCGGGGGCGAGCGTTGCGACAGAATGCTTCGGGAGGACGGCGCATGAGTGAGTTGACGATCGGCTGGATCGGCATGGGGCGGATGGGCTACCCGATGGCCGAGCGCCTGGTGAAGGCCGGCCACAAGGTGCATATCTGGAACCGCACCCGCGCGAAGGCGGAGCCGCTGGAGGCGAAGGGAGCGGTCCTCGTCGACAGTCCGCGCGATCTCGGTGGATGCGACGTGCTGTTCACCATGGTCTCCACCGGCAAGGACGTGGAGGCGGTCTATTTCGGCCCCGACGGCGTGACGACGGCGCCCGAGGTGCCGAAGATCTTCGTGGACTGCTCCTCCATCGGCACCGAGCAGTCGGCCGCGATCCGCGAGAAGATCGCCGGTTTCGGTGCCGAATTCCTCGCCGCGCCGGTGTCGGGCAACGGCAAGTGCGTCAAGGCGGGCAAGCTGTCCTCCGTGGCCTCGGGGCCGAAGGCGACGTTCGACAAGGTGCAGCACCTCATCGAGGTCTACGCCCCGCGCGGCGTCGCCTACGTGGGCGAGGGGGAGCTGTCGCGCTTCTGCAAGATCGCCCACAACGTGCTGCTCGGCGTGGTCACGCAGAACCTCATCGAGATCACCGTGCTGGCGGAGAAGGCGGGGGTGCCGCGCTCGGCCTTCCTGGAGTTCATCAACGATTCGGTGATGGGCTCCATCTTCACGCGCTACAAGACCAATGCGCTCGTGAACCTCGACTGGACCACCACCTTCACCCCGGCCCTGCTGCGCAAGGACCTCGACCTCGGTCTCGAAGCGGGACGCGCGCTCGGTGTACCGATGCCGGTGACGGCCACGACGCGGGAGCAATTGCAAGCCCACTTCGGGGCCGCGATGCTGAAGGACGATCCCGAAGCCTACCTCGAGGGCGACTTCGCGGCCCTCCTGGAAACCGCCGCGCTCGCGGCGGGGCTGAAGCTCGAAAGCGAAGGCCGGCCCGTGCCGACGGGCCTGGAAGTGATGCCGGAGGCCGCCGAATAGACCGACAACCATAACGGCGCACACGAGGGACAAACCCCGGGCGCCCAACATAAGGAAGTCTAGGGATGACACGGATTGCACTACTCGCGGCGGCTGCGGCCGTGGCGATGACCGCGGGTGCGGTGGCGCAGGAGGGGCCCATCAAGATCGGCGCCTCGTTGCCGCTGACCGGCAACTTCTCGATCGCCGGCCAGAAGCACCGCCAGGGCTATCAGCTCTGCATCGACCTCATCAACGAGAAGGGTGGCATCAACGCCCGCCAGGTCGAGCTGATCGTGTCGGACAATCGCTCCGACCCGGCCACCGCCATCAACCAATATGAGCGCTTCATCAACGTCGACGACGTCGATGCCGTCTACGGGACGTTCTCCTCGCGCCTGACCTTCCCGGTGGCCTCGATCCTCGCCAAGAACAACATGGTGCACCCGGTTCCGGCGGGCGGTGCGCTGCGCATCTACACGCAGGGTCACAAGAACATCTTCTACTTCCAGCCGAACGCCGCCGAATATGCCGGCGCGTCGCTGAAAGAGGTGATCGAGACCCTCGTGCCGGCGGACAATCGGCCGACCACCGCCGCCGTGGTCGCGGCCGACGACTTCTTCGCCAACGCCATCGAGGCGGGCCTCCTCGGCACCACGGTGACCGATCCCGCCGATGGCTCAGTGGTGGCCGATCTGTCGCCCGGCTACCTGGAGCAGGTCGGCATCGAGGTGGTGTTCAACGAGAAGTGGCCCGAGGAAGGCTTCAACGACTGGCTCAACCTCGCCAACTCCATCAAGCAGTCGGGGGCGGAGCTGATCGTCGGCCTCACCGCGTCGGCGGAGGAGGCGGTGCAGCTCACCCGCGCGCTGAAGACGGTGCGGGCGACGCCCAAGCTCGTCTATCTGAGCCAGGGCACCCAGGCCGAGTTCGCCGAGGGCACCGGCTCGTCCGCCGACGGCATCCTCGTCCACTCCTCCTGGCATATCGATGCGCCCTTCCAGTCGGTGCTCGTGGGCGAGCCGTTCGGCAACCCCGAGTTCGCGGTGGCCTTCAAGGAGGCCTATGGCGAGGTTCCCGACGAGGACAGCGCCATCCCCTTCGCCGTCTGCCAGGCGATCGAGCAGGCGATGACGGCGACCGGCACCACCGACAACGCCAAGCTCGGCGAATGGCTGTCGGCCCGCACCAACGACGACCCGGTGCGCACCATCCTCGGCCGCTTCGCCTGGGACGAGCGCGGGCTACCCGTCGACAAGCCGCACCTCATGACCCAGTGGAACGACGGCGAGCTGCAGTTCGTCTTTCCGACCGACGAGTTCAAGACCTCCGAGATGAGCTACCCCAAGGGCGGTTTCTGACGTCCCGCTAGGGACGGCTCGCCGCGCTGATGCCGACCGGCCGGGCGTTCGCGCCCGGCCCAACGACACACCAATCGGGGGGAAGACGGCGATGCTGACCGTCACGAATCTCTGCAAACATTTCGGCGGCATCCGGGCGGTCGACGGCTGCTCCTTCACCGCCGAGGCCGGCAAGATCACCGCGCTGATCGGCCCCAACGGCGCCGGCAAGACCACCGCCTTCAACTGCATCAGCCGCACCATGGCGCCAACCTCGGGCGAAGTCTGGCTCGACGGCGGGCGCATCGACCATCTTCGCCCCCACGAGATCACCGCCAAGGGCCTGTCGCGCACCTTTCAGATCTCGCGCAATCTCGCCGACATGACGGTGCTCGAGAACATCGTCTGTCAGGCGCCGATCCGCGGCTGGCGCGGGCTCATGAAGCCGGCGATGCCGCCCGAGGAGGTGGCGAAGGCGGAAGGCATCCTGGAATTTCTCGGCATCTCCCGCCTCGCCCACGAGGACGGCGCCAACCTCTCCTACGGCCAGAAGAAGCTGATGGACTTCGCGGCGCTGCTCATGAGCGACCCCAAGATCATCCTGCTCGACGAGCCGGCAGGGGGCGTGAACCCGTCGCTGCTCGAAGAGATCATCGGCCACATCAGGAAGCTCAACGAGGCCGGCCTCACCGTGCTCATCGTGGAGCACAACATGGACCTCATCATGCGCCTGTCGCATCGCGTGGTAGTGATGGCGCAGGGCCAGGTGATCGCCGACGGCCCACCGGAGATGGTGCGCGAGGATCCCGCCGTGCTCGACGCCTATCTCGGCGGCGCGCTGGAGGCCGCGTGATGACCGAGCTTCTGACGGTCACCGGCATCACCGCCGGCTACGGCGACGGCCCGGCGATCCTCGACGGGGCGCACCTCACCGTGGAGCCCGGCAAGGTCCACTGCATCATCGGCCCCAACGGGGCGGGCAAGTCGACCCTCCTCAAGGCGATCTGCGGCATGCTGAAGATCCGCAAGGGCGAGGTGCGCTTCAAGGGCGAGCGGCTCAACGGGCTGCGGCCGGACCAGATCTATCGGAAGGGCATCGTGTTCGTGCCGCAGGAGCGGGCGCTCTTTCCCAAGATGAGCGTGCGCGAGAACCTGCGCATGGGCGGCTTCATCATGGACGACGCGCACGAGCTCGACCGGCGCGTGGAGGAGGTGATGGAGCGCTTCCCGATCCTCAAGGAGCGGGCCCACCAGAAGGCGGGCACCATGTCGGGCGGCCAACAGCAGACGCTCGCCATGGCGCGCACCATGATCATCAAGCCCGACATCGTGATGCTCGACGAGCCCTCCCTCGGCCTCGCGCCGAAGATCGTGAAGGAGATGTTCGAGATCATGGCGATGATGGCGAAGGACGGCATCACCATCCTGCTCGTGGAGCAGAACGCGCTGATGGGTCTCAAGCATGCCGACTGGGGCGTGGTGCTCGACCTCGGCCGCACCCTCTTTGAGGGACCCGCCGCCGAGGTGCTCGGCGACCCGCGCATCCAGGAACTCTATCTCGGCGGCAAGAGGGCGGCGTGATGGCTCATACGCTTCAGATCCTCATTCTCGGCCTCGCCCTCGGCGGCGTCTTCGCGCTGATGGGAGCCGGCCTCAGCCTCGTCTTCGGGGTGATGCGCATCGTCAACCTCGCCCACCCGGTGATGATCATCGGCGGCGCCTACGTCGCCTATTGGGGCTTCCGCCTGTGGGGCGTCGATCCGCTGGTGACGCTGCCGATCGCCGCCGTCATCCTCGCCGCCGTCGGCGTCATCCTCTACAAGGTGGTGTTCGAGAAGGAGGCGAAGGCGGCCACCTACTCGGAGATGACGGTGCTCCTCACCTTCGCCGTTGCGATGATCATCGAAGGCGCGCTCGGCACCGCCTTCTCCAACACCCAGCGCGTCACCTCGCCGGACTACGCGACCGACGCCATCTTCATCGGCGACATCTTCATCCCCACCGGCCAGCTCTATGCCGGCATCGTGTCGCTGGTGATCATCTCGGGCCTGGCGCTCTTCCTGAAATATTCGCGCTTCGGCTACGCGATCCGCGCCACGACGCAGAACCGCGACGCCGCCTCGCTGCTCGGCGTCAACGTCAACCTCGTCTCCATGGTGAGCTTCGCCATCGGGGTGGGCCTCGCCGGCGCGGCGGGGGCGCTCGTCTCCTTCGTGTTCTCCTTCTTTCCGGCCAAGCATTGGGAGTGGATCGCGATCCTGATGTCGCTCGTGGTGCTCGGCGGCATGGGCTCGATCCTCGGCACCGTGGTGGCGGCGTTCCTGCTCTCCGTCATCGCCGCCTTCGTGGGCGCCTATGTCGGCGCCACCTGGTCGACGATGACCTTCTTCCTCGCCCTTTTCCTCATCCTGATCGTCAGGCCGCAGGGCCTCTTCGGCGACAAACCGGAGCTTGCATGATGGCGAGCATGGACCAATCCGCCGTCCTCGAGGCGCGCCGTCTCTATAACGCCCGCCTCGCCCTCAAGGCCGACAAGACGCGGGCGGTGTGGTTCCCGATCGCGGTGCTCGCCGTGCTCCTCGCGCTGCCGCTGCTGCAGCTGACGAGCTCCAACTACAACTACGTGCTCCACCTCGTCCTCTACACGGCGAGCTACGTGGTGATGGCCTCGGGGTGGAACATTCTGGGCGGCTTCGCGGGCTACATCTCGCTGGGGCACAACGTGTTCTTCGCCATCGGCGGCTACTTCGCGGGGATGATCTACGCCCGCTACGGGGTCTCGACCATCATCCTGGCGCCGCTCGCCGGGCTGGTGGCGGCGGTGGTGGGCTACGTCATCGGCCGCATCACGCTGAAGGTGCGCGGCCCCTCCTTCATCATCTCGTCGCTGGCGTTGGTGATGATCTTCCGCATCCTGTTCGACAACTGGGACTTCGTCGGCGGCGCCGCCGGGGTCTCGCTGCCGGCGATCGATCTGCCGGTGAAGTGGGCGAAGGTGCCCTACTACTACGCCTTCGTGGTGATGGCGGCGGTCACCGTCTACGCCACCTACCGCATCAAGCACTCGAAGTTCGGCCTCGGCCTGCGCGCGATCTCCAAGGACGAGATCAAGGCCGAGAGCGCCGGCATCGACACCCGCTTCTACAAGACCTTGGCGTTCGCCATGTCGGCCTTCTTCGTCGGCATGGCCGGGGCCGTGTGGGGCGAATATCTCACCTACATCCGACCCAACATCTTCCTGATCATCCTCGTGTCGGTGAACATGGTGCTGATGTGCATCCTCGGCGGGAAGGGGACCATCGCCGGGCCGGTGATCGGCGCGATCCTCATCGTCGCCTTCAACGAGGCGTGCGTCATCTTCTTCGGCGGCTCGGAGATCAACATCCTCGCCACCGGCCTCGTGATGGCGCTGGCGCTGATGTTCTTTCCTCTCGGCATCATCGGCTCGCTCGCCCGGTCGGGTCGCCTGCCGCGCATCCTGAACTGGGATTGACGATGGTCGTTCTCTACAACGCGCCTCAGTCGACATGCAGTCAGCGCGTGCGCTACGTGCTCCACGCCAAAGAGGAGGGCTTCGAGGAGCATCGCCTCGACCTCTTCTCCGGCGATCAGCTCAAGCCCGACTATCTGGCGCTGAACCCCAACGGGGTCGTGCCCACGCTGGTCGACGACGGGCGGGTGGTGATCGATTCGGCGGTCATCATGGAATATCTCGACGAGACGCGACCCGATCCTCGCCTCGTGCCCGAGGATGCGTTCGAGCGGGCACGGATGCGGGCGATGCTGCGCTTCATCGACGAGGTGCCGACGCCGGCGGTGCGGGTGCCCTCCTACAACCTCGCCTTCCTGCCCCACTTCCAGGCGATGAGCGAGGCGGAGTTCGAGGCCGTGTGCGAGGCGAAGCCGCTGCGCCGCGAGTTCCTGAAGAAGATGGGGCGCACCGGCTTTTCCGAGGCCGACATGGCGGAGGCGACGGGCCGGCTGCGGCGCGGCGTGGAGCGCATGGGCCACTGGCTCGCCGAGAGCGGCGGGCCGTGGCTGATGGGCGCGTGCCAGACCCTCGCCGACATCGCCGTGATGCCGGTGATCGTGCGGATGGACGACATCGGCATGGCCCCGATGTGGGACGACTTCCCCGCCATCGGCCGCTGGTTCGAAGAACTGAAGGCGACGGACGCGTTCCGGCCGACCTACTATTCGGGCTCGCTCCTCACCGAGAAATATCCGCACCTTGCCGAGGCGAAGCGGGCGGAGGCAGTGTCGGCCGTCTGACCCGGCCGAGGGAGCCTTCATGATCATCGTCTACATGCTTGCCGCCGTTCTCGTCGGCGGTCTTCTGTCCATCCAGCCGGCGATGAACGTCATGTTGGTGCGGGCGATCCAAAGCCCGTTCGGCGCGTCGGCGATCTCGGTGTTCGTGGCCTTCCTCACCGCCCTCCTCTTCGCCCTTCTGATGGGGCGCGGGGAGATGACGCGCACCACGCTCACGGCGGTGCCGTGGTGGGTCTACCTCGCCGGCACGGTGGGGGCGATCTTCGTCGCCGGCGGGGTGGTGATCGCGCCGGTGACGGGGGCGCTCCTCTTCTTCGTCTGCGTGGTGGCGGGGCAGCTCCTCGGCGCCATGCTCGCCGATCACATCGGCGCCTTCGGCCTCGAGATTCGCACGATCTCGCCGATGCGCATCCTGGGTCTCGCCCTGGTGCTCGGCGGGGCGCTCCTCGTGCAGCGAGGCTGACGGCGCCCCATCATGGGAGCCTATCATGGCCGAGAACCGCCTCCTCGAAGTCGCCGGACACTGGCTCCCGCGCATGGAGGTGGCGGGCATCCCCTCCGCCACCGCGCGCGCCGTCATCGAGGCGGCGGGATCGTGGGAGAACTGGTGCGCCGCGTGGTCGGCCGAAGGTGAGCGTCATGCGCGCCTCGCCGCCGCGGCGGAGGACGCCGATCACCCGGTGACGGCCGGCGAGGCCTACGCCCGCGCCGCGCTCTTCCACCACTTCGCCCAGTTCATGCTCTTCGACGATCTCGGCCAGAAGCGGGCCGCCACCGCGCGCAAGCTCGCCGCCTTCCAGAAGGCGGCACCGCTCCTCGACCCGCCGGCGAAGCGCCTCGTCATTCCCTTCGAGGGAGCGGCGCTGACGGGCTATCTGCGCGTGCCGGGGGAGGCGAGGGGGAGCGTCGTCATCGTGCCGGGCTCCGACTCCACCAAGGAGGAGTTCCCCGCCTTCGAGGCCCATTTCCTGCGGCGCGGCCTCGCGACCCTCTCGCTCGACGGGCCGGGGCAGGGGGAGGGGCGCTGCCTCGGCCCGCTGCGGCCCGACATCACCGCGGCGGTCGCGGTGGCGATCGACGCGCTGCGCGCCGCCGGCGCACCGCGGAAGGTGGCGCTCGTCGGCATGGCTTTCGGCGGCCATCTGGCGCTGCGTGCGGCGGCGGGGCTCGCGGATCTTCGCGGCGCCGTCTCGATCAACGGCTTTGCCGATCTCGGCGCGATGTGGGACGGTTTCCCACAGGTCTATCGCGACAACATGCGCTTCGCGCTCGGCGTCGAGGAGGGGGACGGGGACGGGGGCGAGACGCGCCGGCGGGCGGCAGGGTTCACCCTCACCGGGGTGCCGGCGCCCAGCGTGCCGGTACTCGTCGTCCACGGCGCCCGGGACAGGATCTTTCCCCCGGCGGAAGCGGAGGCGCAAATCGACTGGGCGGGTGGCGGACGACTGGAAGTTCTCGCCGAGGGTAACCACGTCTGCAACAACATCCCCTGGCTCTATCGACCGATGGTCGCGGATTGGGTGATGGATCGTCTCGCGCCATAAGGGCGTCGCAAGGCCCGTAAAGAGGCTGCAGGGGGAGAGAGATGGAGCAGAGAGCCACCGCCATGATGACGGCCGGCGGCGCGATCTTCGCGCGGCTCAAGGCGCTGGGCGTCGACTACGTGTTCGCCAATTCCGGCACCGACTTCCCGCCCGTGATCGAGGGGCTCGCCGAAGCGGCCGCGCACGACGCCGAGCTGCCCGAGGCGCTGGTGATCCCCCACGAGCACGCCGCGATGGGCATGGCGCACGGCTACTATCTGATGACCGGCAACGCCCAGGCGGTGATGCTCCACACCAACGTGGGCCTCTCCAACGGGGCGACCGGCGCGATCAACGCCGCCTGCGAGCACATCCCGCTCATCATGATGTCGGGCCGCACGCCGGTCACCGAGGAAGGCCGCTTCGGCGCGCGCACCGTGCCCATCGCCTGGGGCCAGGAGATGCGCGACCAGACCGCCCTCGTCCGCGAGGCGGCGAAGTGGGACTACGAGCTGCGCTTTCCCGAGCAGATCGCCGACCTCCTCGACCGCGCGTTCGCCATCGCCAACTCCACCCCCAAGGGGCCGGTGTACCTCTCGCTGCCGCGCGAGACGTTGTGCGAGGCGGTGCCGGCGGGCGAGCTCGACGCCCGGCCGACCATCGCGCCGGTGCGGATCGCGCCGGATCCGGCCGCCGTCGCCGCCGCCGCCCGGGCTCTCGCCAAGGCGAAGGCGCCGCTCATCATCGCGCAGCGCGGCGCCGGCGACGCGGCGAGCTTCGCCGCCTTCGCCGACTGGGTCGACAACTGGGGCATCGCCGTCTCCTCCTGGTGGGCGACGCATCTCGCCATTTCCACCACCCACCCGATGCACGTCGGCCCGGAGCCCGGCCCGTGGCTCGAGGCGGCCGACGTGGTGGTGATCCTCGACGCTCTCGCCCCGTGGTGGCCCGACCGGCACAAGGCGCCCAACGCGCACACGGTGATCAATATCGGCCCCGATCCGATCTTCTCCCGCTTTCCGGTGCGCACCTTCCGCTCCGACATCGCGATCGCCGGCGAGAGCGCCGACACCATCCGCGCGCTCATCGCGGCGATGGCGGGACAGAAGCGGAACCGCACGATGGTCTCGGCGCGACGCAAGAAGATCGCCAAGGCGACGGCGGCCGCGCGGGCCGACGTCGCCGAGGCGGCCGCGGACGTGACCCGCGGTATCACTAAAGCGTATGTCAGCCTGAAGCTGTCAGAGGCGCTCGCCGGCAAGACCTCCTCGGTGTTCTCCGAACTCGGCACCAAGCTCGGCGTGCTCGCCCGCACCGAGCACCGCTCGTGGTTCCAGGAGCCCCATTCGGGCGGCCTCGGGTGGAGCTTTCCGGCCGCCCTCGGCGCCAAGCTCGCCGAGCCCGATCGCCTCGTCGTCGCCACCATGGGCGACGGCTCCTACATGTTCGCAAACCCCACCGTTTGCCATCAGATCGCCGAAGCGCTGGGGCTCGCCGTGCTCGTCATCGTGCTCAACAACGAGGAGTGGGGGGCGGTGCGCGCATCGGTCTCGGGGCTCTATCCGGACGGCTACGCGGCGAAGGCCAATCTGATGCCGCTCACCGCGCTGAAGCCGACGCCCGACTTCACGCGGACCGCCGAGGCGAGCCGTGCCTTCGCCCGCCGCGTAAGCGATCCGGCCGAGCTCGCCGGCGCGCTCGCCGAGGCGATCGGCGCGGTCGAGGCGGGCCGGCCGGCGCTCCTCGACATTTCGGTGCTGCCGGACTGAGCCGCGGCCTTCATTCCGCGCTCCGGCGCGCTACCTGTCGGAGCGGGGCGTCGCGGTGACGCCGCGAACCCGAACCACGACGGCGATGACACCTGCCACTCCCGGCTCCGATCCCGAGGCCACCGATCACACGATCATTCCGCTGATCCTCGCCTCCGCCGCCTATCCGCGCATGGAGAGGGTGGCGCTGTCGGCGGAGCGGTCGCTGCTCCTGTGCTTCCGCATCTTCCAGCCCTCGACGCGGCTGCGCAGCGAGGTCGCCCGCGGCCTCGGCCTCGAGACATGGGCCGATCTCCTCGGCTACGTCGCCCGCCGCGGCGTCGCCGTGCGCGTGTTCGTGGCCGACTTCGACCCGAAATTCGCCGGTGCCCTTCACGCCGGCACGGTGCGCACGGTGGAGGAGCTCGCCCCGATCGTCGCCGACACCGACGGGCGCCTCGCCGTCGCCCCCGCGCGCCATCCGGGCGAGCTCGGGGTGGCGCTGCGCGTCGCCTTCTGGCCGCTGGTGCGGCCCAAGTTGCGCAAACACGCCGGCGAGCGCGTGCGCTATTGGCCGCCGGCGCGGCTATGGCCGGCGACGCACCACATGAAGATGATCGTCGCCGATGCGCGCGAGGGGGTGATCGGCGGCCTCGACGTCGACGAGCGGCGCTACGACGATCCGCTGCACGACCGTCCCGCCGAGCGCACCTGGCACGACGTGAGCCTCTACGTGAAGGGTCCGGTGGTGGCCGAGGCTGACCGCTTCATGCGCTGGCTCTGGCAGGAGGAGGCCGGCCGCCGCGCCCGCGCCGGCAGGACGCGCGGGGAAGACGCCATCGCGGTGCCGACGCTGCCTCCGGCGGGTGATCCGCCGACGCCCCGCTTCGCCGCGCCGGAGCCCTACGAGGGTGCGCTGCCGCGCAACGTCGCCTTTCACGTGACCCAGTCGACGCGCTCGCGCTGGCCGGTGGCGCGCGGGCCGCGCACCGTCTCGCGCACCATCTACGAGCGCATGCTGTCGCTGATCGGCGAGGCGCGCTGGTTCCTCTATCTGGAGAACCAGTTTCTGCGCGACGTGGGCATCGCCGCGGCGATCGAGCACCGCATGCGCCGGGTGCCGGAGCTGCAGCTCATCGTCGTGGTGCCGGCGGCGCCCGACGTCGTCGCCTTCGAGCACGACCGGGGCGACGGTGCGCGCCACGGCGAATGGCTCCAGCTTCGCCGCCTCGGCGGGCTGCAGGACGAGTTCTCCCCCCGCGTCGGCATCTTCACCCTCGCCGGCGCCAAGCTCCCCGAGAGCGACGAGGCCGACCACTCGCGCGCCGCTATGGGCAGCCGCGGCATCGTCTACGTCCACTCCAAGGTGACGATCGTCGACGATCGGCTGGCGATGGTGGCGAGCGCCAATCTCAACGGCCGATCGCTGCGGATGGACACCGAGACCGGCATTTCCTGGGAGGGGGCGGAGCACGTCGGCCGCTTCCGCGGTGCGCTGTGGCGTCATCATCTCGGCGACCACCACGCGGCCGACGGGCGGGACGTCCTGACGCCGTGGCGCTGCGCAGCGGCGGCGAATGCCTCGAGCGCGCCCGGGCCGAGCGGGCCGGGCCGCTTCGTGATGTGGTGGAACCGGCGCGACACCGCCGACTTCGCCCGCTGCCGCCCCTATATGCCGGGCTGGTACGTCTGATGCGCGGCAACGGGGATGTCGCGCCGCCCTGAGTTTCGCTATGACGGCGGCGGGACCCGTGCGCCGCCGCAGGGCGCCCGGCCGGCGCCGCTCGGCGCCATCACGAACGGAAGGTCATCCATGCAATTCATCAGCTTCGTCCGCCGCGGGGAGTGCGGCTTTGGTGCGCTCGTCGACGGTGGGGTGGTCAACCTCACCGGCCGTCTCGCCCCGGGTGTCGACACGCTGAAGGCGGCGATCGCCGCCGATCTCCTCGGGGCCGCCGCGGACTACGTGGCCGGCCGCAAGGCCGAGCATGCCCTTGCCGAGCTGACGCTTCTGCCGGTCATTCCCGACCCCGCGAAGATCCTGTGCGTCGGCGTGAACTACGAGATGCACCGGGAGGAGACGAAGCGGGCGAAGGTCGCTCATCCGACCCTCTTCACCCGCTTCGCCGACACGCTGGTCGCCCACGGCGACGTGATGGTGAAGCCGGCGGCGTCCGACTGCCTCGACTTCGAGGGCGAGCTGGCGGTGATCATCGGGCGTGGCGGCCGCAACATCGCCGAGGCCGACGCGATGGACCACGTCGCCGGCTACGCTCCGTTCAACGACGGCTCGGTGCGCGACTTCCAGCGCCATACGTCGCAGTTCGTGCCGGGCAAGAACTTCCCGCGCACCGGGGCCTTCGGCCCGGCGCTGGTGACGCCCGACGAGATCGGCGACGTGTCGGCCCTGCCGATCTCCACCGTGCTCAACGGCGAGGTGGTGCAGCAGGCCTCGCTGTCCGACCTGATCTTCTCGATCCCGCGGGTGATCTCCTACATCACCTCCTTCACCACGCTGCAGCCGGGCGACGTCATCGCCACCGGTACGCCGGGTGGCGTCGGCGAGCGCCGCGATCCGCCGCTGTGGATGAAGTGCGGCGACGTCGTCGAGGTGCGAATTGGCAAGGCGGGCACGCTGGTGAACCGCATTGTCGCAGAGTGAGTGAGCGCGCGACGTGGGTCTTTCCGTCGCCGTGGGCGAACTTATCTTTCGCGCGGTACGTTGTGGCGATAGCTGCAACGATCACAACGGCATCCTAAGGCGATGCCAGAACAGAGGACGATACCGATGCTTCGCACATTGATGGCCGCTTCCATCGCCGTCGGAACGCTCGCGGCCGCGCCCGCCGCCAAGGCGGACATGGGAGTGCAGGTTGGCCGGCTGAAATGCCACGTCGACGGTGGGATCGGCCTCATCCTTGGCTCGCGCAAGGCGCTCGAGTGCAAGTACGAGGGGATCAAGGGGCTGACGGAAACCTACGACGGCACGATCACCAAGCTCGGGATCGATGTCGGCGAGACCACCGGCGGCGACCTCGTATGGGGCGTGTTCGCGCCCACCTCCGAGCCGAAGGCCGGCGCGCTCGAGGGTCGCTACTACGGCGTCTCCGCCCAGGCGACCGCCGGGGTCGGTGCCGGCGCCAACGTGCTGCTCGGCGGGTTCGACAAGTCGATCACCCTCCAGCCCCTGTCGCTCGAGGGGCAGACCGGCGCGAACATTGCGGCGGGCGTCTCGGAGATGCGGCTCGAGGTTGCCGCGCAGTAATCCGGCGATCCCGTCGGGAGAGATCGGAACCCTCCCGACGGGAACGGACCGAAACGAAAGCGCCGGTGGCGGGGCCACCGGCGCTTTTTTCGTATCCGCGGTGCTGGGAGGGTGCACCGGCCGGCCCTGATCGAACCGGTCGGTGCGTGCTCAGCTACCGGCGACGGAAGCCGCCGCCACCACCGTGGAAACCGCCGCCGCCGCGGAAGCCGCCACCGCCGCCGAACTCGCGGCCGCCGCCACCGAATGCGCGGCCACCGCCTTCGAAGCCGCCACCTCCGAAGCCGCCACGGTCGCGCATGATGCGCTGATTGCCGAGCTCACGCGCGCGCCGGTCCTGGTCGAGGTGCTGGGGGGCGCGGTTGGCGACGCGATCGCCGCCCGGACGCGCCGGGCCGGTGCCCCGGTCGGCCGGACGGCCGCCGTCGGGACGGGCCGGGCCGGGGCCGCGGTTGGGTGCGAGGTTGCCGGCACCGCCGCTGCCGCCGACGACCGGACCGGGTCCGCGGTCGGCCGCCGGGCGATTGCGGTCGCCGCCGCCGATGGGTCCATCGCCCGGACCGCGCAGGTCGCCCGGATCGGGGCGGTCGACGTTGTTCCATCCATCGCGGCCGAACTTCTGCCAGCCGTCGCCGGTGTTGCGGTAGACGTTGCCGTCGCGCCCGGCATAGACGTTGCCGCGCCGGCCTTCGCCGACGAAGCCCTGGTCGCCGCTGCCCCGGCTCCAGTGCACGCCGCGGCCGCCGGCGTCGTTGCTGCCGCCGCTGATGCGCGCCCAGTCCGAGCCGCGCCGCACGCCCGCCGTGCCCCACGAGCCGTAGACGTTGTGCCCGCCGCGGGCGACGGCGCCGGTGCCGGTGCGCGGGTTGTAGGCGGCGACGAAGCCGCGCTCGCCGCCCGGTCCCCAGGCCGCGCCGCCGCGGATGTAGGTGCCGGTGCGGGGGTTGTAGGCCGCCCCGCCGGCGAGACCGCGATAGGGGCCGTAGGCGTAGCCGTAGCGCCCGTAGACGCCGCGCACGGGGTTATAGTAGGCGCCGAGCCCGTAGGTGATCGGGCGAGGGTAGTAGCCCGGCCAGCGATAGGGGCCGTAGGGAGCGCCCCAATAGGGCGGATAGTACCAGCCGGTGCCGTAGACGAAGGTGTTCCAGGCGAGCAGGCCGCCGAGATAGCCCATCGTGTAGCCGAACCAGACGGCGCCGGGCTCGGTGTCGTAAACCCGCACATAGGTGGTGTTGTAGACCGGCGAGGAGGGCGGGATCGTGTAGATCGCGTCGGGCACGGAGGTCGCGACCTCGAACGGGCCGGTCGGCGTGTCGCCCACGAACCAGACGCCGTTCTGGAGGACGTAGTAGTGCCCGTCGACCTCGATCACGTCGACATTGGTGTTCGTGGCGTAGGACATCGAGGTGCCCTCGATGGGCTCGAACTTCGGGTCGCCGCCGTAGGTGACGTCCGGCTTCACCGATCCGACCTCGACGCGCGCCGTGTGCGGGATCGACGCCTTGAGCCGCGCCTCCTCGCTCTCCGACGTGCCGGGCACCGAGTAGCGCACGCTGTAGTAGGGCACGTCGCTCGGGATGTGGCGGAAGTCGGCGGGCAGGTTCGGCGTCGCGAACGTCCAGGGGCCGTCGAGGGAGGCGGCCGAGAACCAGCGGCCCGACAGGAGCGCGTACCAGGTGTTGTTGGCCGTATCGAAGAACACGTCGCTCTCGGTGTTGGAGATCCACTCCAGAGCGGTGTCGGGCACGGCCTCCTTCTTCGGGTCACCCTGGAAGACGATCAGCTCGGCGGGCTTGTCGGAGTAGAACACCTTGGGTGCGCCGTTCTCGAAGGGCTTCGCCGGCACGGCGGCCTTGGCATCCTTCCAGTTGTCGCTGTCGGGCAGCTTGGAGAAGACGTCGGGCAAGGTGTCGACGGCGCTCCAGTCCCCGTCGAGGGCGCTCGCGGACAGCCACGAGCTGTCGTCGCGCAGATAGTAGGTCTTGTCGCCGGTGGTCTGGAAGATGTCCCAGTTGGTGTTGATCACGAACTGGAGGTCGTCGACATTTTCCACCGGACCCATCGTGACCGGACCGTTGGTCTGGACGAGGAGCGCCGGGGTGGTGGAGTGGAAGATCGGCGGCGGGGCGGTGTTGAGACCCTTGACGTCGGTCATCCGCTTTTGCTCGGCGAGGCTCGCGGTGATGCGCTCTTCGGAGATCGTGATCGGTCCCGTCGGCAGCAGCTTGCCCACCGCCACCTGCAGCTTGGAGAGGTCGTCGCGTCCGAGGGAGGAGAAGTTCACCTCCGTGACGGTGATGTTGCTGATCACCACCTGGTTATTTTCCGAATCGGCCTGGGTGTCGCCGCGGAAGCCGATCACCCCGAAGACGGGGTTCTTGAGGTCGCCCGTGGCGTATTCCACGGCGGTGAGGGCCTCGATGGTCTTGAAGTCGTCCCAGGCGGTGATCTGCGGCTGATAGAGCACGATCTTGCCGCCGCCGTCGGTGTCGAAGGCGCGGGGCCAGCCGTTGGGATCGTCGCTCTCTTTCAGATACTGGCCGCTCACGAAGCCGTTCTGATTGTTGTAGGTCACCGAGCACCAGGTGCCGGCCTCGTTGCAGTTGCCGAGGTCGACGTCGGAGCCGTCCGGTATGGTGACGAGCACACTGTTGGAGGTTCCGGGCCCCGACCGCATGTTGACGTTGGCGGTCGTGGTCGCCGGCACCGCGAAGCCGGGCGACGTTCCCATGACGAGGGCGAGGAGTGTGGCGACGACTTTTCTCATTCTTGTCCTTCCTTGCCGGCGTTCACCGGCATCGCGAGCGGGCGACGAGCGGAGCGATGTAACCGGCCTCATCACCATGCCGGAAGGGCCCAGAGGGCGGAATGACCAAAACGTAACCCCCCTATGGCGCAATTGTGGCGGCGGCTAGATCGTGAACCCATGGTCACGGATTCCCATACCGGGATAAACGTGATTCATACTCCCGTTTGGTGGGCAGGCTTGCCGTGGCCCGGTACGATCGGAGCGATGTCGGCGGATCACGCATTTGGAGATTTGCATGCTGGTTGGCGACGCTCGCGTCTCTACCCAGGATCAGCAGCCTCGCGCTTCCGCTCGATGCGCTGACCGCTGTCGGCTGTGAAAAGGTGTTTCGGGAGAAAGCGTCCGGCGCACAGCGCGATCGGCCGCAGTTCGCGGCAGCCATCGACTACCTGCGCGATGGGAACACCCTCGTTGTCTGGAACCTCCACCGTCTGGCCCGGTCGATGAAGCAGCAGCTCATCGAGACTGTTGAGGGGCTGGAGGCGCAGGGATCGGCTTTCTCTCTCTCACCGAGGCGATCGACACCACGGCACCGGGCGGCAAGCTCGCGTTCCACATCCTCGGGGCCTGGCCGAGTTCGACCGCTCGATCATCCTTGAGCGGACGCGTGCCGGACTCGACGCTGCGAAGGCGCGCGGGCGGACCGGCGGGCGACCCAGGAAACTGACGAACGCTGATCTTAGAGTCGTAGGGACTATGCTGGCGGACGACGACTTCAACATGGACGAGGTCGCCAAGCGCATGGGGTCTCGCCAGCGACGCCCTATCGTTACGTCCCAGCCGCTTGGTCGACGATTACCCGCAAGGAGCCCCCCGTGATGGGTCAGGTCGACCTCTTTCCCTCGGGCCTGCACCTGTAGTGCATCGACCCAGCGAGCAACATGCGCCGTTTCTGTGCAATGTCCGTGGAGCGGCCTCTCTTTGACGGACGAATGGGTGCTCGTTCGCGAGCTGGGGCTAGTCCGGGCCGGGCAGCTTCGCCCAAATACCTATCCGTCGGCTGGAAAAGCACTTGATGCGCTCGCAATGCTGGCCCACCAGAAGAAGCGTCGAGGCTATGGGCCAACCATGAAGCTCCCGACGGCGCAAGGCTCTGACGATGGAAGAAGCGACGGATCGCAGGATCGGGGGAGACACCGCCGCGCAGACCGAAGCGGGGGCGGCGCAACACTATCGCGTGCTCGGCGAACTGGTGGAAATTGCGATGCATTCGCCGGTGCTGTCGCGCATGGAGCTGCGGCACATGGGCGAGGTGTTTCTGCGGCCTCTGGCGCTTGACCAACTTCGCCGCTGGCACCGCGGGGATAGAATCGTGGGCGTTGCCACGTGGGCGTGGCTGAACGATGAGACCGCTGCCGCGATGTTGCGCGATGGCGGCGTCGCACCGCACGCATGGCAGAGCGGTGACCAGCTCTGGTTCATCGACGTGATCGCCCCCTACGGCGATATGCGCGCGATCTCTCGCGACCTCCGCAACCACTTCCGCGGCTCCAAGGGCCACTCCGTGCGCTGGAATGACGATGGCACCGTCAAGAAGATCGGCCTCTTCCATATGTGAGGGATGCGGTCGCCATCCGCCTGCGCCCAGGGTGAAGGCTTTCCCGCGAACCCGTAGCTCCGAGCAATGACAACGCGCTGATGCTCGGTTCCTAGATGGCTTCGCACCGCTTCTAGAACGCGTTCAGGAAAAGTGGAGCCTTTTGCGCCCGTCGCACAGCGGTGCGCCTTGTCGTGGGGGCATCGAGCATCAGCGTCTCGGGCTCCTGCTCCTCGGCTGCAAACGCCTCGAAAACCGCCGTCCAGATGTCGCGCTCGGCCCATCGCTTGAAGCGATTGTATATGGTCGTCTTGGGCCCATAACATTCGGGCAGATCGCACCATCGTCCCCCCGACCTGAGGACGTGGGCGATCCCCGAGATGACCCGCTGATCGTCGACCCTCGACTTGCCTCTGACATCTGTCGGAAGGTGCGGCTCGATCCGCGCAAACTGTTCATTGGTCAGCCAACACGGCACTGTCATCGGAGCTCTTCCGCGCCGGAGGCGAAGTTCCGACATGGAATGGAAACAACTCGCTATTTGGTTTTGACCCTCGAGCGCGGGCAGTAAACGCAAGTTCATTGAACGTGCTCTTGGCTGTATGTGCAATTTAGCCTTCACCGCAGCCGGTGGCGACGTGGCGGAACTGCTTGAGACGGTTGACGAGCCGCTCGAAGAGATTGCGTTCGCGGTCGAGCCAGGCGTCGCAGGGGTGGCGCTTGGTGCGATCGGCGCGCCGCGGGATCACCGCCATGGCCCCTTGCTAGGCCAGCGCCAAGCGGAAGTGGTTGGCGTCGTAGGCGCGGTCGGCGATGACGTGCTCCAGCCGAAGCCCGGCGACGAGCTCGCCCGCGAACAGCACGTCGCCGCGATGGCTGGGCGAAATGATGACGCGCACCGGCAGGCCGAGCGCATCGACGGCAACGTGCAGCTTTGAGCTCAGGCCGCCGCGCGAACGGCCCAGCCCGCCGACCTCAGGCCCCCCTTTTCGTACCGGGCGCCAGCGGCTTGGGGATGAGCCTTGATAGTGCTGGATCGACCGAGATCCACTCGAGGGCCGCCATCGCGGCCAGCGCCTCTAGGATACGCTTCAGGACGCCGCCCTGAACCCAACGGCAATAGCGGCTTTTGATCGTCGAGACCTTGCCGTAGCGCTCGGGCAGGTCTCGCCACCGTGCGCCGGATCACGCCATCCAGATGACGGCGTTCAGGAAGGTGCGGTCGTCGCTGCGCGGGCCACGTTCGTCGCGGCGACCGCCCCGGATCAACGGCTCGATCCGAGTCCACTGCTCATTCGTAAGGTCATCGCGAGTCATGGCCAACCTCCGCAAAGATCAGTCTTGAATCACGCGACCCGCACCGAGGGAATCCCCCGGATGATCAGATTGCACTTACAGCCTAGAATCGTTGGATTCTATTTTAGCGTGACCTCATTCCTCACGCAGCATCAAAAAAATTGAACCTTTTGGCCGCCGGTCCGACCCACGTGTATCCGCTGCTCGCCGCGAGCTCGGACCTCGGGACACGACGGAGAGATTTCATGGGACGCGCAGTCAAATTCTTCAAGAAAGTCGGGGACTTCTTCGAGAACCAGTTCAATCCGATCCAGCACGGTGACAGCGGCGACAACACGATGAACGGGCGAAACCTCGCCTACAACAAGCTGTACGGAAAGGAGGGGGATGACACGCTGAAGGCCTTCGGCGCGAGAAACGTCCTCTACGGCGGTGACGGTGACGACTATCTGCGCGCGGTCGGCGCCTCCAACCTCCTCGACGGGGGCGAGGGCAACGACCGGATTCTCGGCCTCGGCCTCCACAACAGGATGCGCGGTGAGGAGGGCAATGACAGCCTCGACGGCATCGGCGCCTACAACGACATGGACGGCGGCATCGGCGACGACGTGCTGCGGGGCCTCGGCGCCTACAACAGGATGAAGGCCGGCGACGGCGCGGACCAGCTCGTCGGCGTCGGCGCTTACAACGCCATGGATGGTGGCGCGGGGAACGATCATCTCATCGGCGTCGGCGCCTATAACCGCATGAACGGCGGCGATGGCGACGACCAGATCGAGGCGATCGGCGCGGCCAACAGGGTCGACGGCGGGAAGGGCAGCGACCGCATCATCGGCATCGGCGGGGTCAACCTCCTCGCCGGCGGCGCGGGTGCGGACACGATCATCGGCGTCGGCGGCGTCAACACGGTCGATGGCGGATCGGACGACGACGTCCTCGTCGCCGTCGGCGGCGTCAACGTCATGGACGGAGGCGCGGGCGACGACATCATGATCGCCGCGGGCGTCGCCTCGAAGATGAAGGGCGGCGCGGGCGAGGACCTGATGGTCGCCGTAAGCATCGAGAACTGGCAGGAAGGCGGCGACGGCGACGACAGGATGTTCGCCCTCGGCGGCGCCAATCAGCAGTTCGGCGGCGCCGGCGACGACACTATCGTTGGCATCGGCGGTGGCAACGTCCAGTTCGGCGGCTCGGGCGACGACATGTTGTTCGGCCTCGCGACTGCTGTGAACCTCCAGTACGGCGACGATGGCGACGACATCATGGTCGCGCTCGGCAACCTCAATGTGCAGATCGGCGGCTCCGGCGACGACATCGCCTTCGGCCTCGGCTCCTATAATGTGCAGCTCGGCGGCTCTGGCGCGGACATCCTCGTCGCGCTCGGGAGCCTCAACCTCCAGCATGGCGGCTCCGGCGACGACGTCCTCGTCGGCCTCGGCAGCCTCAACGTGCAGGTCGGCTCGAACGGGCACGATATCCTGATCGGCGCGGGCAACGGCAACATCCAGTTCGGCGGCACGCTCGTCGCCGATCTTCCGAACGACGTGGCGATCGCAGGGCTCGAGGTCCAGCTCCCCGGCGACGAGGTGATGGACCTTTACAACGAGCACGTCGGCACGATTTCGCCGGACACCGACCAGAACATTCTGGTCGCCGGCGGACAGTTCAACCTCCAGGTCGGCGGGTCGGGCACCGACATTGCCGTCGGCGTCGGCAAAGGCAACCTCCAGCTCCTCGGCGCGGGCGACGACATCGCCGTGTCGGGCGGCAAGGCCAACCTCCAGCTTGGCATGGAGGGTGAGGATTTCATGCTGACGCTGCAGGCCAACAAGGGCCTCGGCGGAACCATGCAGTCCGGCGGCGAAGGCGATGACCTGATGGTCGCCTACCTTCAGCGCATGAAGGACGGTGCACCGATCGGCGTCCAGTTCGGCGACAGCGGCAACGACGTCATGGCCATGCTCTCGTCCGACTTCCGCTACGACGAGCTGACGGACTACGGCAAACTCGGAACGGCGGCGAAGGCCCTCTTCATCGACGGGTCGACCATCCAGTTCGGCGGCGACGGCGAGGACACCATCATCTCGATGGTCGCCGACTTTGCCGTGCGCAGCGGCGGCGCCGGCGACGACCTCTTCCTCAACCTCGGCGAAGGCGGCTTCGGCATCGGCGGGGACGGCGACGACTTCATGGTGAGCGGCGTGGTCCCGTCATCGCTCTACGACGGCGGCAGCGGTGTCGACGTGATGCTCGACTTCGCGTCCTTCATGCGCATCGAGTTCGGCTTCTACGGTCTCGTGGCGGACTTCTTCGACGCCGTGGTCGCCGAGCTCGTGGGCGAGGTCAACGAGCCGGCCGGCCGGCTCGGCGCGATCGGTGACGCGATGGGCGGGATCACCGACACGGTCACCTCCCTTATCCCCGGCATCGACGACATCGCGGGTCTTGCGACCGAGTTCCTGACCACCTTCGACCTCCCGGCCGGCAACACCTTCCTGGGCGGCGACGACGACGACGTGTTCGGCATCGCGAGCGATCTCACCACCGCGATCGGCGGCGCGGGCGACGATACCTTCATTGTCCACCTCGACGCCGTCTCCGAGACGACGATCACCGACATCGACGTGCATGACGGCGTGAGCCCCGAGATCGTGAAGAACGCGCTCGACCTCCTCGACGGCCTGGAGGGCGGCCAGTCGCAGGACTCCGCCTCGTCCGGTGGGCGTGACGTGGTCGAGCTGCGCGGTGACGACGAGCTTTCCGTCGAGGATCTGGAATTCCAACGCGACGGCGCGAACCTCATCGTGACAGTGAACACGTCCCTCCCGGAAGCGGAGCTTGCGGGCACCGGCCCCGCGCCGGTCATCGAGACCGGCCGGCAGGTCAGCGTCATCACGTTCGAGGGCATGGACCTTTCGGCGACGGACGCGGACGGCCGTGCGGAAGTCCTGCGCATCGTCGGCCAGACAACGATCGAGATCGACCTTGCGGCCGCGTTCGACGCCGGGCTTTTCGACGGCGCCGAAGAGGAGGCGATCAGCTTCGATGCGGCGACGCTCGCGCCCTTCATCACCGCGGGCTCTGCCGACACCCGCGTTGCGGACGGCACCCTTCTGGGCGACTTCGTGTCGGAGAAGACCGAGGCGCTGCGCGATGTCTTCGACGATCTCGCCGGCCGGTTCGTGGACTTCGCGCACGACGTCGCCGATGCGGCCGAGGACATTGCCGAGGTCGTCCTGCCCGACCAGCCTGACGTCGATGAATCCGGGGCTGAGTTATCTGACGAAGAGAAAGAGCACGTCGACGAGCACTCCGATCCGGCCGGGCCGGGCGATGGCGGCGGCTCGGCGAGCACCATCGCCCTGGAGGACCGCGGCGACGTGGCGCTCGCCGCGGTCAACACCATCGATATCCTCGAGGCTGAGCTCACCAAGACGCTGGCGCTCACGAACGGCAACAGCCTCGTCCTTTATGGCGCAGAGGGTCACGACGGCGCAAAAACCATCAACGGGCAGATGCTGGACGCGATGGGCCAGAAGATCGGCGAGGAGAAGGTGTTCGTCACCGAGGACGTCGATCTCCTCAAGTGGGACGCCGTAGCGCTCGGCAACAACGAGTTTTCGATCCTCACCGACCGCGACGAGATGAGCGAGAAGGCGTTCGTGATCACCGTCAGCGGCGAGGTCTACAACCAGGCGGATCCGAAGAAGGGCACCAACTTCTACGACGAAGGCGCGCGAGCCGTGCTCGACAACGGCAATTATGTCGAGGTCACGCGTGGCGACTACGAGGTTGGCAGCACGGGCACCGTCACCGTCACGCTGCGCGACGCCGACGGCGACAAGATCGAGCGGGAGAAGATCGGCGACAGCAGCGACAGGAACTTCCAGTCGGCCGTGGTCGGCCTCGTCGGGGGCGGCTTCGCGGTCGCCTACAACGAAGAGGACAGCAAGGACAACGACATCCGGCTGCACATCTTCGACGAGAACGGCCATGAGACGAAGGCCGGATTCCTGCCGGCAATCAACGTCGGCGACACGAACGCGCACAGCGAGCCGGCACTCGCCGCGCTCGGCGACGGCTCCTTCGTGCTCATCTACAACAAGGACGAGGGGACCGACCAGATCCGCGGCATCCGGATCGGCGCCGACGGCCGGAAGATCGGCGCCGATTTCGTCGTCGCCGACGCGCAAAGTGCCCACACTTCGGCGACGACGCTGGAGGACGGCCGCGTCTCGATCTCCTTCGTCAAGACGGGCGGCGAGGTGGTGAACACCGTTCTGACCTTCGAGCTCGACTTCGACGGCACCGCCGAAAGCGATGTCTTCCGGGGCAGCGTCGGCGACGATGTTGCCGAGGGTGGCGCCGGCGACGACGGCCTATTCGGCTCGGCCGGCGACGACGCCCTCTTCGGTGGCGAGGGCGAGGACTACATCGACGGCGGCGCCGGCGCGGACACGCTGAATGGCGGCGCTGGCGACGACGTCCTCGACGGCGGTGCGGGCGACGACGTGATGACCGGCGGGGCCGGCGCGGACATCTTCGCCATTGCCGAGGATACGAGCTTCGACTTCGGCAACGACGTCATCATCGACTTCGAGGCCGGTACCGACCTCATCGACCTTCTCCAGGTCGACGGCATCTCCTCGATCGACGACCTCGGGATCGAGCAGGTCGGCGCCGACACGGTGCTCACGGTCGGTAACGCGACGACGGCCGTCGCCGAGGGCGAGGAGAGCGGGGAGGCCGAGCGGACCAACACCATCACGCTGAAGGGGGTGGATGCGGCGGACCTCGACGACGCGAGCTTCGCCCATGCCGGCAACACCGTCGGCGAGCGTGGCACGTTGGAGCTGAGCACCACCTTGAGCACCGTCAACCTCCTCAAGACGTACGAGAACCCGGTCGTGGTCGCGTTCGTGAAGACCATGAACGACAAGTCCATGGTCGAGGCGCGCGTTTCCAACGTGACCGCCGACTCGTTCGACATCGCGCTTCAGGAGCCCGACGACTACGACGGCGAGCATGACGTGGAGACGGTGAGCTACATGGTGCTCGAGGCCGGGCGGCACGTGCTTTCCAACGGCTCGGTCATCGAGGCCGGCACCATCGACACCGACGCCCATTACCACACCCGCCAGAAGGGCGAGTTCGCAAGCGTCGAATTCGACGGCGATCTGTCCGGTGCAGACACGCGGGTCTTCGCGTCAGTCAACAGCCAGAACGGCAACGACTTCGTCACCACGCGCATGACCAACGTGACGGCGGAGGGTTTCGAGATCGCAATGGCCGAGCAGGAGGCCAACACCGACGGCCACAAGGTCGAGACGATCGGCTACATCGCCTTCCAGGACGGCGATTTCGGCGACTTCGTGACCGGTGGGCTGCGCCTCGACGAGGACCGGGAGGAGCTCGATGCCCCGATCGACTTTGCCCAGATCAACGGCATGGGCGGCTCGGACACCGCCAACGTCCGCCAGGACCTGGAGGACCGCGAGATCTTCGTCCAGGAAGAGAAGTCCCACGACAGCGGGACGAACCACCCCTACGACGACGTCGCGTTCATCAACTTCCACCAGGACGACGGGCTGTTCCTGGTCTGACGATGGGCCCCGCGGCCGAGGTGCGGCGCATGCCCCGGTCCGGGCGGCGCCGCGCCTTCACGCTGCGGGATCGCTCGCCCGGCGCCGCGCCCCTCAGTGGCAGACGGCGCCGGCGAGCGGGATGCCGAAGCCGTACACCTCGTCGCGCCCCGCCTTACCAAGGTCCCTCGCGGCACGGCCATAGTCCGCCACGATCTCTTCGGCATCGAGCGAACTGTTGATCCTCTGGTCGGCCGCGAGCAGCGCCGTCACGAACGGGGCCGCGACAGACGTGCCGCTCGCAAAGCTCGGCCGATCCCCGCGCGGCACCACCACGTCGACACCGGGCGCTGCGAAATCGATGTGGGGCCCGGTCACGGCAAGGTCGTAGATATCGGCATCCGCGTCGACCGCCGTCACCGCGATGACCTCGTCGAAGGCGGCGGGAAAGCGGGGGTTGGCGGCGGGGCCGTCGTTGCCCGCAGCTGCAACGATGACGAGCCCGCGCGCCACCGCGCTCTGCACCCCGAGGTCGAGGATCTTGTTGTAGGGCCCCGCGAGGCTGACGTTGACGACGCGCGCCCCGCTGGCGGCCAGCCACTCGAACGCGCGCAAAAGATCATCAACCCCGGCCGCCCCCGCCATGGTCGGCGCGTCGCCCGCCACCACGGCGTTCAGGATGACGGGGTCGATCAGCCGGCCCTCACCGGCCAGCAGCAAGGCGAGCGCTGTGCCGTGGTCCGTTCCCGTCTGTGCGTCCGGGTCGCGGCGAAAATCGGCGGTCTCGATCTGCGCAGCGATCCCGCCCACCGCGGCAGGGTCGATCGCCGTATCGACGAGGCCGATGGTCGCATAGGCTCTGCAGCCGGAAGCCGGCCAGCCGATCATTTCGCCGGCGTATCTGAACCGCTCCAGCGCCCGCGCCGGCGGCTTGGGCACCGAATAGCCGTGGTTGACGCCCGCGGTCGCCGTATCGTCCAGCGCTTCGATTTCGGCGATCGCATCCGGTCCCGTTCGCCCCTCCGGAATGCGCAGGACCAGCATGGTCTGGCCGAGTGCTTCCAGCGCGTCCCGTCGCGAAACCTCGTAGCCAAGGGGGCGTGCGGCCGCGACCAGCGCATCTGCGGAGGCCGCATCCGGGATGAGGACGACGAGCTCGCTGGCATCGACCACGGTGCCGGCGTCCGCCACGATCCATTCGCGCGGAACGGGCCTGAGATCGTACCGATCGGGCGCGAGGTACACCTTGGCGAGCGAGGGAGGCAGGTCCGCACCCGCCGCGGGCACCGCCGCGCCGACGCATGTTGCGGAAATCGCGAAGAGCGTCAGCGTTCCTTGTCGCATCATCACAGCTCTCCTGCCGTCGAGGCAGCCATCTTGCGACGGACAGCACCGGTGCGCAACGCGTCAGGCATCTGCTTCTTGACGCTAAGGAGCCTGACGCAAAGGGGAGAATTGAACCACCCGGGGCTCGCACACGACCCATGCAGGACCCGTGGAAAGGACCGAGCATGGCGCAGACAAACAACCCGGCAGCGCGCGGCAAGCCGGGGATCGGCGCGCCGCCGCGCGATGTCGCTGACGCCGCGGGCGTCGTCCAAGCCGCCCTTCCCCATCACGCCACCCCTCCGGAGACCCTGCCGTGCGACACGCGGCGACACCGCGCAGCGTGGCAGGACCCATGCGCAATCGACGGACGGGACGGCCGCGCCGTGAAAAGAATTGAACCGCCGGGTCACGCATGCGACCCATTCCGGACCCGCGGAAGAGGACCGATCATGGCGCAGACGAACGACGCCGAGACGAACGGCAGGGACCCGCTCCAAGACCTCCACCGCGGACGCCTCACGCAGGACGAGGCCGAGCGCCTCACTCGCGCGATCGAGTCCGACCCCCGCCTTGAAGCCGAGTACCGGCTGGTCGCTGCGCTCGGGGAGACCGACGGTGCGCACAGCGCCTTCCCGGGCGAGCTCGGCTGGGCGCGGCTGCAACAGGCCTTGGCGCGCGAGACACCGCAGCGCAGCGGCGTGAACGTGTGGCAGCGCAGCGTGAGTGTGTGGCAGGCGGCTGCTTGTCTCCTCCTCGCCGTCGCGGGCTGGCAGCTTGCCGTGGCGCCGTATCTTGCGGGGCGCGGCGTGGCGCCGGGCTACGTCACCGCGACCGGCGAGACCGGACCTGCCCCGCACGGCCCAGCCTTGCGCGTCGCCTTCGTGCCGGAGGCGAGTGAAGCCGCGATCCGTACGCTCCTGCGCGAGAGCGGCGCAACCATCGTGGACGGTCCGACGGCGGTTGGCCTCTACACGCTCGCCTTCGAGGACGAGGAAGCACGCAAGGCCGCGCTGGACCGCCTCGTCGGCAACCCCACCGTGATCGACTTCGTCGAGGCACAATAGCCTGCCGCCGGAGAGCCAGAATCCGATGCTGCAATGACTGAAGAGCGACGCACTCCGGCACGATCCTCGGAAGACGACCGGCCTGCCCCGTCCGTCACCGGGCGCACCGCCATGGGACAAAGGGGTGGAGCTGCCGATCTCGACGCACTTCTGGCGCGCATCGCGGTGCGTGACAGGACGGCGATGCGCGCATTCTACGAAGCGGTCGGCCCCGACCTTCACCGCTTCATCCAGACGCGGCTGAACGATCCGCATGAGGCGGCCGACGTCCTGCAGGAGACCATGCTGGAGGTCTGGCGCCAGGCGCACGCCTTCGAGCGTCGTTCGGCGGTGCGCACCTGGGTGTTCTCGATCGCGCGCAACAAGGCGATCGACCGTGTGCGCAGGAGTGCCCCCACGGGGCCTGCGCCTGACGAGGAGATCGCCGACGCCGCGCCGGACCCCGAGGCCGCCATGGCGGCCCTGCAGGACGGAGACCGGCTACGAGAGTGCATCGGATCATTGAAGACCGTCCACCGCGCGGCAATCCAGCTCGCCTACTTCCGCGATCTTCCCTACGGTGAGATTGCGCAGATCGAGAACTGCTCCATCGGCACGGTGAAGACCCGCATCCACCACGCCAAACGCCTCCTCCTGCACTGCCTCTCCAAGAAGCCAAGCCGGCGCGGGGGCGGCGTATGATCCCGTCGCCGTTCCGGTGCGGATGGCGATGCCTCCGGCACCGGGACATTCGGCGAAAGGTGCGGGCGCCGGGATCACCTGGGCGGTGAGGTGGTGGTCGAGCCTGACGACGCGCCTTGCGCCTGCGGCTCGCATGATCACGTCAGGATCGGCAAGGACGTTTCGGAACGGCTCGACGTGTTGCCGGTGAAGTTCCAGGTGATCGTCACCTGCCGGCCGAAGGACGCCTGCAAGCGTGGCGGGACGGCATCGTCCAGATCGCTGCGGCGGCCCGCCTGATCGAGGCGGGGCCGCCGACCGAGGCGGTGCTCGCCCCACATCGCCGTCTCCAAATGCGCCGACTTCGGCACGCTCAAGCGGTGAAACGATGTCTGCGAACTTCGCACACGGCCCATTCTCGTTGACGACTGCGTGGCGCTTCGTCGTCAATCCTCCACGAGAAGGGCCGATGGCGTGATCCGGGCCCCCTTTTTTCCGCCTGAGGCGGGCTGGTGAGCCTTCACGATAGAGCTATCGATCAGCTGCAACGCGGCCGGTTCCCGAACCGCGAGGGCCTCGAAAATCGTCAGCCACCCCCGCGCTTCGCCCATCTGTTGTCGCGATTGTGGACCGCCGTCGACGGGCCGTAGCGCGGAGGCAGATCGCGCCAGGGCGAGCCCGTGCGCAGGATCCAGAAGATCCCGTTCAGAACGCGCCGGTCGTCGACGCGCTGCCGGCCTGGCGGCGCAGGCGGCAACAGCGGCTCGATGATGGATCACTCCACCTCGCTCAGATCGCAACGGGCCTCGGCAAGCCTCCCACCAGGCGGGAGTTTGGATCACGTTTATCCCGGTGCGGAAATCTGTGACCATGAGTCCCCAACCTAGATGCCGGCGGCGAGCTCGCGCTGGCCGGCGGCGAGAACGGCGCTGAGATGCGGCATATAGGAGCGCCAGGCCGACAGGGTGAACGCGTCCTCGGCCTCGCGCGTGATCACCACGCTGACGCCGTCGAACACCGTGCGAGCGCCTTCCCCGACGGGGATGGTGGCGAGGTTGCGCGGCATTGCCATCGCGAGCAGCGTCGCGGCGCCGGGGCCGGCGAGGTGCAGCACCATGTCGCGCCCGCAGATGCCGACGAGGCTGTGCGGCACGGCGAGGCCGGCGGCGGCCGCGCCGATCGCCTCGGCGTCCGCTTCGGGAGCGGTGAGGAGCCACTCGTCGGGGCCGAGGGCGAGGAGGGCGCGCCCGCCGGCCTCGGTGCGGGTGCCGATGACGAGGGGAAGGGGCACCGCGAGAGCCGCCGCCACCACGTTGGCGTCGGCCGGATCGACGCGCAGGCTGAAGCGGGCGAGCGGCGCGGGGACGGTGATCTCGGCGGTGCTCATTGGGTCATCCTCGTGCCGTCCGGGTCGTAGAAGAGGGGGCTGCACACGCGCACCGGGGCCGTCCCTTCCGCGAGCGAGGCGTGGAGCGTGTCGCCCTGCCGGCCGCGGCCCCCTTCCACCAGTGCCAGAGCGATGGTCCGCCCGAGCGTGGCGCTGCGGTAGCTCGAGGTGACGTGGCCGATCATGCGCATCGGCACCGGCTGGCTCGGGTCGGCGACGATCTGCGCCCCCTCCTCGAGCAGGAGATCGGGATCCTCGGTGAGGAGGCCCACGAGTTGGCGCCGCCAGGGGGTGACCATGTCGGGCCGCGACAGCGAGCGGCGGCCGACGAAGTCGGTCTTCTGCTTGCCGATCGCCCAGCCGAGACCGGCATCGTCCGGCGTCACGGTGCCGTCGGTGTCCTGGCCGACGATGATGAAGCCCTTTTCGGCGCGCAGGACGTGCATCGTCTCCGTGCCGTAGGGGGTGATGCCGTGCGGCGCGCCGGCGGCGAGGAGCGTGTCCCAGAGCTCCGCCGCCCGGCGCGGGTCGACGTTCACCTCGTAGCCGCGCTCGCCGGTGAAGCTCATGCGCATCAGCCGCGCCGCGATGCCGGCGACGCGGCAGGTGGCGGCGGACATGTGCGGGAAGGCGGCGAGGTCGATCCCTTCCACGAGCGGTGCGAGCACCTCGGCCGCCTTGGGGCCGTTGAGGGCGATGGTCGCCCACGCCTCGGTGGTGGAGGTGAGCCAGACCTTGAGGTGGGGCCACTCGGTCTGGAGGTAGTCCTCCATCATGGCGAGCACGCGCGGCGCGCCGCCGGTGGTGGTCGTCACGTGGTAGCGCGTGTCGTCGATGCGGGCGATCACCCCGTCGTCGCGGATGAAGCCGTCCTCGCCGAGGAGCACGCCGTAGCGGCAGCGCCCCACGGCGAGCTTCATGAAGGGGTTGGTGTACATCAGGTGGAGGAACTGAGCGGAGTCGGGTCCCACCACCTCGATCTTGCCGAGGGTCGAGGCGTCGAAGAGGCCGACCGCCTCGCGCGTGGCGCGGCACTCGCGGGCGACGGCCTCGTCCATGGTCTCGCCGCCCTGCGGGAAGTAGCGGGCGCGGCGCCACAGGGAGACCGGCTCGAACACGGCGCCCGCCGTCTCGGCCCACGGATCGATCGGGGTCTTGCGGGTGACTTCGAAGGTGGCGCCGGCGTGGTGGCCGGCGAGGGCGCCGAAGGTGGTGGGGGTGAAGGGCGGGCGGAAGGTGGTGAGGCCCACCGCCGGTGCGGGTGTCGCGAGGGCGTCGGCGGCGATCGACAGGGCGTTGATGTTGGAGAGCTTGCCCTGGTCGGTCGCCATCCCGTTGGTGGTGTAGCGCTTGACGTGCTCGATGGAGCGCATTCCCTCGCGCACGGCGAGGCGGATGTCCTTGTCGGTGACGTCGTTCTGATAGTCGACGAACGCCTTGCCGCGGCCCTTGGGGAGCTTGGGCGTCGGAACGCCGGTGCCGGGCGTGTCGTGATCCACGAAATGCTCCGAGGCGGTGGCGCTGAGGCCGATCGCGTCGGCGGCAGCGGCGCCGGCTGCGGTGCCCTCCGTGAGGGCCGGGCCGAGGCCCCAGGCCCCCGCCGCCGCCCCGGCGACGGTGCAGGCTTCCGGCGTCGTGCCCGGAAGGAAGGTCTCGCGCCCCGCGTCCCACACGAGACTGCCGCGGGTGTGGGAGAAGAGGTGCAGGGAGGGCGTCCAGCCGCCCGACATCAGCAGGCAGTCGGCCGGCAGCCGCTCGCCGGCGCCGCCGGAAAGCGGTGCGACGTCGACGGCGCAAAGGCGCAACCGCCCGTGTGTGGCGGTGATCGTGTGGGCGAGCCGCACCGCGATCGAGCGCGTGACCGCCGCGCTCTCGAGCGCCGCGCCGACCGTGGGACGGACGTCGATCAGGCTCACCTCGGCGCCGGCGTCGGCGAGGTCGAAGGCGGTGTGCCAGGCGCTGTCGTGGGCGGCGAGCACCGCCACCCGGCGCCCGACGAGCACGCCGAAGCGATGCAGCATGGTGGCGGCGGCGCCGGCGAGCATCACCCCCGGCCGGTCGTTCCCGGGAAACACCAGCGGGCGCTCGATGGCGCCCTGGGCGAGCACCACGCGCCGCGCCCGCACGCGCCAGAGCCGCTCGCGGGGCGCGCCTTCGGGCGGGGTGGCGAGGTGGTCGGTCACCCGCTCCGCGAGGCCCACCATGTTCTGGTGGAAATAGCCGATGGCCGTGGTGCGCGGGAGGACGACGGCGCCGAGGCGCTTCAGCTCGGCGAGGGTCGCGGCGAGGAAGTCCCACGCCGGCACACCGTCGATCTCGGCCGCCGGGGTGGAGAGGAGGGCGCCGCCCATCTCGGCATGCTCGTCGGCGATCATCACGCTGGCGCCGGCCCGGGCGGCCGTCAGGGCGGCGGCGAGCCCGGCCGGGCCGCCCCCCACCACCAGGAGGTCGCAGTGGTGGTAGCGGGCGCCATAGTGGTCGGCGTCGAGCTCGGTCGGCGCCCGGCCGAGGCCGGCGGCGGTGCGGATCGCGGGCTCGTAGATCCGCCGCCAGAAGGCGCGCGGCCACATGAAGGTCTTGTAGTAGAAGCCGGCGGCGATCAGCGGCGACAGGTGATCGTTGACGGCGCCCGCGTCGAAGCCGAGGGAGGGCCAGCGGTTCTGGCTCTCGGCGGCGAGGCCTTCGTAGATCTCCTGCATGGAGGCGCGCGTGTTGGGCTCGGCGCGGCCCGGACCGCGGCGCGTCATGACGAGGGCGTTGGGCTCCTCCGAGCCGGCCGACACCAGCCCGCGCGGCCGGTGATATTTGAACGAGCGCCCCATCAGGTGGATGCCGTGGGCGAGGAGGGCGGAGGCGAGGGTGTCGCCGGAAAGGCCGGTGACGGAGCGGCCGTCGAAGGTGACGTGCACGCGGCTCGCGTGATCCACCCGGCCGCGGCCGGCGAGGCGGAAGGCGCCGGCCGCGGCGCGGGCGAGGGGGGCGTCGGCCTCGGCGCGCGCCGGGGCGCTCATGCCTTCTCTCCCGCGAGGCTCGCGAGATCGGGCCGCGGCTCGCCGGCCTTGTAGGTGAGGAGGATGCGGTCGCTCACCGTGTCGCGCACGGCGTTGAAGAAGCGGCCGCAGCCGTGGCTGTGGCGCCAGCGCTCATAGTGTGGGCCCCGGGCGTTGGTGCGGACGAACAGGAAGTCGCGCCACGCCTCGTCGCCGACGGCGGAGGGATCGGCGGGACGCGCGATATGGGCTTCGCCGGCGTAGGTGAACTCGGCCTCCGGCAACGTCTTGTCGCAATAGGGGCAATGGATCAGAAGCATCGTGGCCTCCTGGAGCGCAGTCGGGCGAAGGACGGGCGGCTCGCCGGAACGGGCGGGCATACAGCGATCGGAAGCCGGCTCGATGAGCGTCGGGTCACGGCGGCGGCCTCAGTGGGCGACGGCGGCGGCGGCGGCCTCGTCGATCAGGCGGCCGGTGGTGAAGCGCTCGAGGGTGAAGGGGGCGTTGATCGGGTGCGGCTCGTCGCGCGCCACGGTGTGGGCGAGAACGTGGGCGGCGCCCGGCGTCGCCTTGAAGCCGCCGGTGCCCCAGCCGCAGTTGACGTAGAGCCCCTTGACGGGCGTCTTGCCAAGGATCGCCGAGCGGTCGGGCGTCACGTCGACGATGCCGCCCCACATGCGCAGCATCCGCATGCGGCTGAAGACCGGGAACATCTCCACGATGGCCGCGACGGTGTGCTCGATGAGGGCGAGGCCGCCGCGCTGGGAGTAGCTCGTATACTGGTCCGTGCCAGAGCCGATCACGAGCTCGCCCTTGTTGGACTGGCTGATGTAGGCGTGGACGGTGTTGGACATCACCACGCACGGGAAGCAGGGCTTCACCGGCTCCGACACCAGCGCCTGAAGGGGATAGCTCTCGAGCGGCAGCCGCACGTCGGCCGTCCCCATCACCACCGACGTGTTGCCGGCGGCGGACACGGCGACTTTCTTCGCCTTGATGAAGCCCTTCGCCGTATCGACGCCGACGACGGCGCCGTCGGGGCCGCGGCGGATCGCCGTCACCGGGCAGTTCTGGATGATGTCGACGCCGCGGGCGGACGCGGCGCGGGCATAGCCCCAGGCGACGGCGTCGTGGCGGGCGGTGCCGGCGCGCTCCTGCAGCGCCGCGCCCATCACCGGGTAGCGCGCGGTGGGGGAGATGTTGAGCGGCGGGCAGTAGGCCTTCGCCTCGGCGGCCGTCAGCCAGCGATTGTCGACGCCGTTGAGGCGGTTGGCGTGGATGTGGCGCTGGAAGCTCTGCACGTCGTGCACCGTGTGGGCGAGCATCAAGACGCCGCGGCGCGAGTACATGATGTTGTAGTTGAGCTCCTGCGCCAGCCCCTCCCAGAGGTCGACGGCGTGGTCGTAGAGGCGGGCGCTCTCGTCGTAGAGGTAGTTGGAGCGGATGATGGTGGTGTTGCGCCCGGTGTTGCCGCCGCCGAGCCATCCCTTGTCGATCACGGCCACCTTGGTGATGCCGTGCTCCTTGGCGAGATAGTAGGCGCAGCCGAGGCCGTGCCCGCCGGCGCCGACGATCACCACGTCATATTCGGCCTTCGGCTCGGCCGCCGGCCACTGGGGGCGCCAGTTCTCGTTGGCGCTGAGCGCGTTCTTCAGGAGCGAGAATGCGGAAAAGTGCGTCACAACGGCCTCCCATCGGAACGCGATCAGGGGAGAATATCGCGCCGGCGGCCGGTTGGCGCCTGAACTTTTCCGTCACCCCTGCATGACGATTGCGACACCGTCGGTGGCGTGGCAGATTTCTGCGATGCTCCCGCCCATATCGCCGCGCCTGTCGATCGCCTTCCTCCTGACGGAGCGCTTCACGCTGTGCGCCTTCGCGAACTTCGTGGACGTCCTGCGTCTCGCCGCCGACGAGGGGGACCGGTCGCGCCCGATCCGCTGCCGCTGGCGCGTCCTCTCGGCGACGATGGCGCCGGTGCGCTCCTCCTGCGGCGTGGCGGTGCAGCCGGACGCCCGCCTCGGCGACCCCGCCGCGTACGACTACGTCGTCGTGGTGGGCGGGCTGATCGGCGAGGACGAGGGGCTCGATCGCGAGAGCGTCGCCTTCCTGCGTCGCGCCGCGGCGGCGGGGGTGGCGCTCGTCGGGGTGTGCACGGGCGCCTTCGTGCTCCACCGGGCGGGGCTGATGCAGGGCTACCGCTGCTGCGTCTCGTGGTTTCACCGGGACGATTTCCTCGACGCCTTCGAGGGGCTGGAGCCGGTGTCGGACGAGATCTTCGTCGTCGATCGCGACCGCCTGACGTGCTCCGGCGGGGTGAGCTCGGCCCATCTCGCCGCCCACCTCGTCGCCCGCCACGTGGACCGGGCGGCGGCGAAGAAGAGCCTCAACATCATGATCATCGAGGAGGCGATGGCGGGGGAGCGGCCGCAACCGGGGCTGCCGCTGGAGCTGTCGACGCGCGATCCCTTGGTGCGGCGGGCGCTCGGGATGATCCACGAGAGCCTCGAGACGCCGCCGACGGTGGCGCGGCTCGCGGCGCGGCTCGGCGTCGGGCGGCGCAAGCTCGAGCGGCACTTTGCCGAGGCGCTGGGGCTTTCGCCGCAGAAGGCGGCACGGCTGATCCGTCTCGCCCGCGTCAAGCAGCGCCTGGCGACGTCGGACCGCAGCGTGACGGAGATCGCCGCGGAGACGGGCTTTTGCGACGTCTCCCACCTCGTGCGCGCCTTTCGGGCGGCAGAGGGGATGACCCCCGACGCCTGGCGCCGCGGCAACGATACCCGCGCGCCGACCGCGCGCGGCAACGATGATGGCGCGCCGACCGCGCGCGGCAACGACGATGACGCGCCGACCGGGCGCGGCAATGATGCTGGCGCGCCGGCCGAGCGCTCGGCCGCCTGAGGCCTGCTCTCGCCGAGGCGCCCTCAGAGGCTGGTGGCGAACGAGCGTTCGATCCAGTCGACGAAGGCGATCACCGCCGGCCGCTGCGCCTCGCGCTCGGAGACGACGAGGTGGTGGCCGTCGCCGGGCTCCACCGCCTTCTCGCCGAGCCGCACCAGGCGCCCGTCGGCGAGCGGGCGCTCCAGGAGGCGATGCCAGCCGAGGGTCACCCCCTCGCCGTTGATCGCGGCGTAGACGGCGTCGCTATAGTGGTTGAAGCGCAGCCCGCTGCGTCGCGCCGGCGGGCGGATCCCGGCGAGGCGGAACCACTCGCGCCAGGTCATCCACGTGGGCACGGCGGGATCGATGTCGATCAGCGGATAGTCGGCGAGATGGTAGAGGTCGAAGTCGGCGGGAAGGCTCGCCGCGAAGTCGGGGCTCGCCACCGGGTAGGCCATCTCGGGCTGGGACACGAGCACGGTGCCGTCGCGAAAGGGGGGCTTGCCGAACCGCAGGACGACGTCCACTTCGCCGTCGCGCAGGTCGGTGGGGGTATCCTTGGAGATCACCTTCAACTCGAGGTCCGGCCGCTCGGCCCGGAAGGCGGTGAGGTGCGGCAGCAGCCAGAAGTGGGAGAAGGCGAGGGTGGTCGCGACGGTGAGCACCTCCGGCCGCGTCGGGTTCTTCACCGTTTCGACCGCCTCGGCGATGCGCTCGAAGGACTGGCCGACGGCCTCGTAGAGCACGCGGCCCGCGTCGGTGAGCTGGATCGAGCGGTGGCCGCGCACGAAGAGGCGGGCCTTGAAGTCGTCCTCCAGTGCGCGGATCTGGCGGCTGACCGCGGCCTGGGTCACGCCGAGTTCGTCGGCGGCTCTCGTGAAGCCGCCGAGGCGGGCCGCCGCCTCGAACACGGCGAGGGCGCCGAGCGAGGGGACGATGCGCTTCAGGCTGGCCACGGCGTCACGTTCCGATGCTCACCATCACATAATCTGAGATCATACTAGCCCCGACACTTTCGTCGGATCAAATCCCGCCGAAATCGACTATGTCGCTCGCGTTTCGCGTCTCGCTTTCCCGGAGCTTGTGGCCCATCCTCTTTGATTGACGAATCGTTGAAGTCTTCAGTCCGAGACGACTTCGATCTGAAGATCCCGCCTCGTCTATATTTTGGGCAGCAAAGCAGCCGTTTGCCCGAGATCGCGTCAGAGACTTGCCGCTTTCGTGGTCGCATTTTCAGTTTGGGATGATTTCAAGTTATCCCAGACGTCAGAATTTGTGACCTTGAGCCGACAAAGTGGTTGCCGGATTGTGCGGCTGTCGGCACCGGGCGTGGTGGCCGAGTGATCAAGGGCGGCCGCGTTATGCTTCAGATCGTGCCGGACTTCCGTGGCGAGGACGTGTCCCACGACGTCATCGCCACCCTCATCAGGGACCGCAAGCCCGGTCACATGCTGCCCGCCGGCCTCTACAACCGGCGGGACGTGTTCGAGGCCGACCTCGACATGATCTTCCACCGCCACTGGATCGCCGTCGCCGTCGAGGCCGACGTGCCGGAGCCGGGCGACGTCTACGCCGTCGACATCGGCCGTTCCTCCATCCTCATCGTGCGCGACGAGGACGAGGGCATCCGCGCCTTCCACAATGTCTGCAGCCATCGCGCGGCGCGGCTGGTGCCGGCCGGCCATTCGATCGTCGGCAAGCTCGTGTGCCCCTATCACCAATGGGCCTACGACCTCACCGGCGAGCTGTTCAGCGCGCCGCACATGGGCGTCGACTTCGACATGGGGCTGCATCACCTGAAGCCGGTGGCGGTGCGCAACATCGGCGGCCTCGTCTATGTCTGCCTGTCGCAGGATCCGCCGCAGGACATCGAGACGCTCGCCGCGCTGATGAGCGAGCGCCTCGAGCCTTACGAATTGAAGGACGCCAAGGTCGCCTTCGAGACCGACATCGTCGAGAAGGGCAACTGGAAGCTCGTGATCGAGAACAACCGCGAGTGCTATCACTGCGCGGCGAACCATCCCGAGCTCTGCCTGTCGCTGTTCGCGGCGGATTTCGGCTTCGACGCGGTGGACCTCTCCCCCACGGAGCGGGCCGAGGCCGACGCGCTCGACGCCGCTTATGTGCGCGCCCGGGCGCTGTGGGACGGGGCGGGCCTCGACCATTCGGCGGTGGAGCACTGGCAGGGCCAGGCCACGAACTTTCGCACCGAGCGGCTGCTGATCGCCGGCACCGGCGAGAGCCAGACGCCCGACAGTCGCGCTGCGAGCCGCGTGCCGCTCGGCCGCATGGGCAACTCCGGCTGCGGCAACATCCACCTCTGGGGCATCAACTCGTGGAACCACGTGATGGCCGATCATGCGGTGGTCATCAACATCTTCCCCCTGTCGCCCGGCGAGACGCTGGTGCGCACCAAGTGGCTCGTCCACAAGGACGCCGTCGAGGGCGTCGACTACGACCTCGACCATCTCACCTCCGTGTGGATCGCCACCAATCAGCAGGACGCGGACCTCGTGGCGATGTCGCAGGAGGGGGTGCGCTCGGCCGGCTACACCCCCGGCCCCTACTCGGTGCACACCGAGCGCCTCGTGGACGATTGGACCACCTGGTACTGCGAGCGCATGACGCATCACGGCTACGGCGGCTGATGAACCCATTCGCCGCCCCCGCCGGGCGCGGCGCCTGGCGGCCCGACCGCTGGGGCACGCTGACCTGCCGCGCTGTCTGGGACGAGACGCACGACGTGCGCACCTTCCTGCTCGCGCCCACCGACGGGGCCCGGATCGTCTACGAGCCCGGCCAGTTCATGACGTTCCGCCTCGACCTCGGCGAGGAGGTGGTGGAGCGCAGCTACACGCTCGCCTCGTCCGCCGCCGCCGACCGCGCGGTGGCGATCACGGTGAAGCGGAAGCCCGGCGGCCTCGTCTCCGGCCACCTTCACGACACGCTGGTGCCGGGCGCCACCATCGAGGCGATGGGGCCGGCCGGGCGCTTCGGCCCGGCGCGGGCCGATGGCGACAAGTTCCTCCTCCTGTCGGCGGGGTCCGGCATCACGCCGATGCTGTCGGTGGTGCGCACCGCCGCCGATCTCGGCATCGCGCTCGACGCGGTGTTCGTGCATGCCGCCCGCAAGCCCGACGACATGATCGCCGCCCACGAGCTCGCAGCCCTCGCCCGGCGGGTGCCGAAGGTGCGCATCGTTCCCGTGGCGAGCCGGGCGAACGGCTCGTGGGCGGGCGCCAAGGGCCGTCTCGATCGCGACCGGCTCGCCGCGCTCGTGCCCGACCTTGCCGAGCGCACGGTGCTCACCTGCGGCCCCGAGGGGTTCATGGCGGCGATGCGCGCCGCCGCCGCCGAGCTCGGCGTGCCGCCGGGGCGCTATCACGAGGAATCGTTCGACTTCGGGGCGCTCGAGCAGAGCGCGCCCGTCGACGAGAGCGCGCCGGCGAAGCGCGTCACCTTCGCGAAGTCCGGCAAGTCGTTCGACTGTCCGCCGGGCATGACCATCCTCGCCGCGGCCAAGGCGGCGGGCATCGCCATGCCGTCGTCCTGCACCCGCGGCATCTGCGGCACCTGCAAGTGCCTCAAGGTGTCGGGCAAGGTGGCGATGAGCCATACCGACGCGCTGCGCCAGCGTGAGATCGACCGCGGCTTCATCCTGCCGTGCTCGAGCCGACCCGAAACCGACGTCGTCATCGACCGATAAGAACAGGGGGCGAGACCCGTGCAAACTCTTGCGGCTCCAGCGCCGGTCCGCTCCGGCCCGACCACGCTCATCAACCGCACCGACCCGCTGCTCGAACCCTATCAGTTCAAGCACCTGACATTGCGCAACCGGCTGATCTCCACCGGCCACGAGCCCGCCTACACCGAAGGCGGCCTGCCCAAGGATCGCTACCGCCTCTACCACCTCGAGAAGGCGAAGGGCGGGATCGGCCTCACGATGATTGGCGGCTCCACGGTGGTGGCGCCCGACAGCCCGCAATCCTTCGGCAACATCGAGCTCTTCCGCGACGAGTCCGTCCACTGGCTGAAGCGCCTCGCCGACGACTGCCACGACGAGGGCGCCGCGGTGATGATCCAGATCACCCACCTCGGCCGCCGCACCTACTGGTCGCGGTCGGAGTGGCTGCCCATCGTGGCACCGAGCTCGGTGCGCGAGGCCGCCCACCGCGGCTACCCGAAGGCGATGGAGGACTGGGACATCGCCCGCGTGGTGCGCGCCTATGCCGACGGGGCGGAGAAGGTCCAGGCCGCCGGCCTCGACGGCATCGAGATCACCGCCTACGGCCACCTCTTCGACCAGTTCCTGTCGCCGCTCACCAACAAGCGCGACGACGAGTATGGCGGCTCGCTGGAGAACCGCATGCGCTTCGGCTTCGAGGTGCTGAACGCGATGCGCGCGCGCGTCGGGCCCGAGATGATCCTCGGCCTCCGCCTCGTGTGCGACGAGGACGTGGAGAAGGGCATCTCGCGCGAGGAGGGGGTGGAGATCGCCCGCCGCTTCGCGACCTCGGGCCTCATCGACTTCGTCAACGTGATCCGCGGGCACCTCGACACCGAGGAGGGGCTGTCGCGCGTCATCCCGGGGATGGGCGCGCGCTCGGCCCCCCACCTCGATTTCGCCGGCGAGGTGCGCTCGCAGATCAAGATCACCACGATGCACGCGGCGCGCATCCAGGACGTCGCGACGGCGCGCCATGCGGTCGAAAGCGGCAAGCTCGACCTCGTCGGGATGACGCGCGCCCACATCGCCGACCCGCACATCGTGCGCAAGATCGCGGCCGGGGTGGAGGAGACCATTCGCCCCTGCGTCGGCATGGGCTACTGCATCGATTCCATCTACAACGGCGAAGCCTCCTGCGTGCACAATGCGGCGACGGGGCGTGAGGCGAAGATGCCCCACGTGATCCCCCGCAGCGAGGGGCCGCAGAAGCGCGTGGTCGTCGTGGGGGCGGGGCCGGCGGGGCTCGAGGCGGCCCGCGTCGCCGCCGAGCGCGGCCACCAGGTGGTGGTGTTCGAGGCGGCGGACGAGCCGGGTGGTCAGATCCGCCTCACCGCCTCGCTCAAGCGGCGGCGCGAGATCATGGGCATCATCGACTGGCGCATCGCCGAGTGCGAGCGGCTCGGGGTGGAGATCCGCCTCAACACCTACGCCGAGGCGGACGACGTCCTCGCCGAAGCGCCCGACGTGGTGGTGATCGCGACCGGCGGCATGCCCGACACCTCCTTTCTTGCCGAGGGGGAGGCCCTCGCCACCTCCTCGTGGGACATCCTGTCGGGCGCGGTGAAGCCGGCGCGCGAGGTGATCCTCTTCGACGACAACGGCGCTCATCCGGGGCCGACGGCGGCGGAATTTCTCGCCGAGGCCGGCTCCAAGGTGGAGATCGTCACGCCCGAGCGCATCCTCGCTCCCGAAGTGGGCGGCACCTCCTTCCCGCCCTACTTCGCGAAGTTCTCCGAGCACGACGTCAAGATCACGCTCAACCTGCGCCTCACGGCGATCCGCCGATCCGGCAACCGCCTCATCGCCGAGTTCTTCGACGAGTACGGGCGGCGTACCGTGACGCGCGAGGTCGACCAGGTGGTGTACGAGACCGGCACGCAGCCCCTCGACGACGTCTATTTCGCCCTGAAGGAGGGCTCCACCAACCGGGGCGAGGTGGACATCGAGGCGCTGATCGCCGGTCGGCCGCAGCACGTCGTGACCAACCCGGAGGGCGGCTACGTGCTGTGGCGCGTCGGCGACGCGATCGCCTCGCGCAACATCCACGCCGCGATCTACGACGCACTGCGCCTCGTGAAAGACGTCTGAGGCGTCCCGTTCAGACGCACTCGAAGCGTTCGGAGAAGGCGCGAGCGAGCTGATCGGCGAAGCTCGCCGGGGCGATCGGCAGGGCGCGGCCGCGCAGCTGGCCCATGTAGAGGAGGCCGGAGGGCATGTCGCGCTCATCGAGCGGCCGGCTGACCTCGTTGAAGGTGGGGTTTTCCTCGAGCCCGATCGGGATCTGGAAGGAGACGAGCGGCGAGGCGTGGGCGAAGCCGCGCAGGAACTCGAAGGAATCCGATTCGAGCGCCACGTTCATCTCCAGCGAGGAGCGCCGCAAGGCGAGCTCCAGAAGGTGGCGCACGCCGTAGTCCTGGGTCGGCACGGCGACGGGAAAGCGCAGACAGTCGCGCAACCGCACCGGGCCTTCGCCGGCGAGCGGGTGGTTGCGCGCGACCACCGCGTGCACCGTCTGGCGCACCGTGAGGAGGGTGTGGAACTCCGACAGGCGCACCGGCTCGAACACGATGGCGATGTCGGCGTCGTGGGCGACGAGGGCGGCCTCGGCGGCGGCCCGGTCGCGACGCATCACCTGGAAGGTGACGGCGGGCTGGTTCGCCCGGTAGTGGGCAATCTGCTCGGGCAGGAAGTGGGGCAGGAGCGCCTGGCTGCAGGCGATCGACACGTGACCGCGCCTGAGGCCCGAAAGGTCGGCGATGCGCGACTTCACCCGCTCCATGTCGGTGAGCTGCTCGCGCACGTGCTGGATCAGGATCTCGCCGGCCGTGGAGAGGCGCACGCCGTTGGCGAGGCGCTCGAAGATCGGCACGCCGAGATCCTCCTCCAGCGCCAGGATGCGCCGGTTGAGGGCGGTGGAGGTGATCGCGAGCGTTTCGGCGGCCTTGCGGATCGACCCGGCGCGGGCGACGGCATCGACATAGCGCAGCGTCTGCAGATGGCGCATGGCGGCTCCGGGGTGCGATGGGGGAGCGTGCTGCAATCTGTGCAGCACTTCGGTGCAACATTAGCAGAAGACGGCAGCGCCGAGGTGGTCAACACTCTTTCCACCCCATTCAGCGTGCCCGGAGAGACCCACCATGTCGTCGTTCCTGCGCCCCACCCGCCGCCGCTTCCTGCAAACGACCGCCGGCCTCGCCGGGACCCTTGCGCTGGGCTCGTTCCCGGCCCGTGCCGCCGGCCTGACGGTCGGCTTCATCTATGTCGGCCCGAAGGATGATTTCGGCTACAACCAGGCCCACGCCGAGGGCGCCGCCGCCGTCAAGGAAATCCCCGGCGTGACGGTGGTCGAGGAAGAAAACGTCCCCGAGACGGTGGACGTGCAGAACTCCATGAAGTCGATGATCGAGTTCGACGGGGCGACGCTCCTGTTCCCGACTTCGTTCGGCTATTTCGACCCGCACATCCTGAAGGTCGCCGGAGAATATCCCGACGTCCGCTTCGAGCATTGCGGCGGCCTGTGGCAGGCGGACAAGCATCCGTCCAATGTCGGGTCCTATTTCGGCTATATCGGCATGGGCCAATACCTCAACGGCATCGCCGCGGGGCACGCCACCAAGTCGAAGAAGATCGGCTTCGTGGCGGCCAAGCCCATCCCCCAGGTGCTCCTCAACGTGAACTCCTTCCTCCTCGGCGCCCGCGCCGTGGACCCCGAGATCACCTGCCAGGTGATCTTCACCGGCGAGTGGTCGCTGGCGGTGAAGGAGGCCGAGGCCGTCAACGCCCTCGCCGACCAGGGTGCCGACGTCATCACCTGCCACGTCGACGGCCCCAAGGTGGTGATGGAGACCGCCGCCGGCCGTGACTGCTTCATCTGCGGCTACCACGCCGACCAGTCCTCGCTGGCGCCCGACAAATACCTCACCGGCGCGGAGTGGAACTGGGCCAAGGTCTACTCCGACATGGTGGAGAAGACCCTCGCCGAAGAGCCCATCGACAACTTCGTTCGCGGCGGCCTCGCCGAGGGCTTCGTGAAGATGAGCCCGCTCGGCACCGCCAACTCCGAGGCCGCGATCAAGCAGTTCGACGCCACCAAGGCCGAGATCATGAAGGGCGGTTTCGCGGTGATCAAAGGCCCCTTGAAGGACAACAAGGGCAACGTGGTCGCCACCGAGGGTCAGGCGTTCGAGGAGACCGACGTCTCGCTCGAAAGCATGAACTACCTCGTCGAAGGCGTCATCGGCTCCACCTCCTAAAGGCCGCCGAGGATGACCGCCTCCGCCGTCGCCGCCGAAAAGGCGCCGCCCGTGTTCCTCGCCGCCCTCGCGCGGCGGGCCGAGGCGGTGCTGATCCCCGTGGGCGCGCTGATCGCCGGGCTTCTGGTATTCAGCCTGTTCCTGATCGCCATCGGCAAGTCGCCGGCGGACTTCTATCAGCTGGTCATCCGGGCGGGCTTCGGCACGCCCTTCTCATGGCAGAACACGCTGTCGCGCGCCGCGCCCCTTCTGCTGGCGGCGCTGTGTGTGGCGCTGCCGGCGCGCCTCGGCCTCGTCATCATCGGCGGGGAGGGGGCGATCGTTCTGGGCGGCGTCGCGGCCGGCGCCGTCGGGGTGTGGTTCTCCGGCCTGCCGGGGCTCGTCGGCATTCCGACGATGATGGTCGCGTCGATGGTGGCGGGGGGGCGTGTGGATCGGCGCCGTCGGCTGGCTGCGCTATCGCCGCGGCGTCAACGAGACCATCGCGAGCCTTCTGATGGCCTATATCGCCATCGCCCTGATGAACCACCTCGTCGAAGGCCCGCTCCGGGACCCCGCGAGCCTCAACAAACCCTCCACCGCGCCGCTCGACGCGGCCTTCCGGATCGGGGATCTGCCGTTCTTTCCCGTCCACTGGGGGCTTGCGGCGGGGGTCGTCGCCTGCGTGATCGCCTTCGTGCTGATCGACCGGACGGTGTGGGGGTTCTCCGCCCGCATCGCCGGCGGCAACGTGCGGGCGGCCGAAGTGCAGGGGCTGCCGGTCGGGCGGCTCATCGTGGGGTTCACGGCGCTCGGCGGTGCGTTCGCGGGGCTTGCGGGCATGTTCGAGGTGACGGCGGTTCTGGGCTCGGCCAACGGCTCGCTGGTGGCGGGCTACGGCTACACCGGGATCCTCATCGCCTTCGTGGCGCGGCACAATCCGCTCGCCATCATCCCCGTCGCGGTGCTGCTCGCGGGCTTCGAAGCCTCCTCCGGCCTCATCCAGCGGCGCATGGGGCTCCCCGACGCCACCGTCCTCGTTCTCGAAGGCATCGTGCTCGTTGCGATCCTCGCCTCCGAGACGCTCTATGGCCGCTTCAAGATCTTCGCCCCCGAACGCTGGAGCCGCACATGACCGATCTCGGCCTCTGGGGCGTGCCGCTCGCCGTCGTCGGCGGGGCGATCCGCGTCTCGACCCCCTTCCTCCTCGTCAGCCTCGGGGAGTGCCTGACGGAGCGCTCGGGCCGCATCAATCTCGGCCTCGAGGGCACGCTCGTGTTCGGCGCGATGTCGGGCTACGCCGTCGCCTACCTCACCGGGTCGGCGTGGGCGGGCGTCGGGGCGGCGGCGGTCTCGGGCGTCCTCTTCGGGCTTTTGCACGGGGCGCTGTGCTCTTTGCCGAGGGTGAACGACATCGCCATCGGCATCGCCTTGATGCTGCTCGGCATGGGGCTCGCCTTCTTTTTCGGCAAACCCTACATCCAGCCCGTCGCGCCGGACCTGCCGGCGATCAATTTCGGCGCCTGGTCGGATTCTCCCCAGGTGCAGGCGGCGCTGCGCGTCAACGTGCTCTTCATCCTCGGCGCCGTCCTCGCCCTCGTGATGGCGTGGATGTTCAAGGCGACGCGCATCGGCCTCGTCATCCGCGTCGTCGGCGACAGCACCGACGCCGCCCGCGCCCTCGGCCTCCATGCCGGGAGGGTGCGGCTTCTGTCGACGGCGGCTGGCGGGGCGCTCGCGGGCGTCGGCGGGGCGTATCTGTCGCTCTATTATCCGGGGAGTTGGAACGAGGGGATCTCGTCGGGCCAGGGGCTGATGGCCGTCGCCCTCGTGATCTTCGCCAGGTGGAGCCCGATCAACTGCTTCTTCGCCGCCCTCCTCTTCGGCGGGGCGGGGGCGCTCGGCCCCGCGCTCCAGTCCGTCGGCGTCACCGAGGGCTACTACCTCTTCTACGCCGCGCCCTACGTGCTGACGCTGGCGCTCCTCATCGCCACCTCCTCGCCGAACCGGGCCCTCTCCGGCGCCCCCGGCGAGCTCTCGATCACCAAATAGGAGACGGTCATGAACGGTCTCGGCGGACTGAACAAATCCGAGAACGGCGTCGTGATCGGCCTCGTTCAACTGAAGCTCCCCGTCGTCGACACGCCCGAGCAGCTCGCCGCGCAAAAGGATCGCATCGTCGAGATGGTCGGCAAGGCGCGTCGCAACATGGCGACGATGGACCTCGTCGTGTTCCCCGAATATTCGCTCCACGGCCTGTCGATGAACACCGACCCCGCGCTGATGGTCTCGATGGACGGGCCCGAGGTGGCCGCCTTCAAGGCCGCCTGCGTGGAGCACAAAATTTGGGGCTGCTTCTCGATCATGGAGAAGAACCCCGGCGGCAACCCCTACAACACCGGCATCGTCATCGACGACGAGGGCGAGGTGAAGCTCTACTACCGCAAGCTCCACCCCTGGGTGCCGGTGGAGCCGTGGGAGCCGGGCGACATGGGCATCCCCGTGATCGACGGTCCCAAGGGCGCCAAGCTCGCCCTCATCATCTGCCACGACGGGATGTTCCCCGAGATGGCGCGCGAGTGCGCCTACAAGGGTGCCGAGATCATGCTGCGCACGGCGGGCTACACCGCGCCCATCCGCGAGAGCTGGCGCTTCACCAACCAGGCCAATTCGTTCCAGAACCTGATGGTGACGGCGAACGTGTGCATGTGCGGCTCCGACGGCACGTTCGATTCCATGGGCGAGGGGATGATCGTGAATTTCGACGGCTCGGTGATCGCCCACGGCACCACCGGCCGCGCCGACGAGATCATCACCGCCGAGGTGCGGCCCGACCTCGTGCGCGAGGCACGGCTCGGCTGGGGCGTCGAGAACAACATCTACCAGCTCGGCCACCGCGGCTACGTGGCGGTGAAGGGCGGGGCGCGGGACTGCCCCTACACCTTCATGCGGGACATGGTCGCCGAACAATATCGCCTGCCCTGGGAAGACGCGGTGAAAGTCACCGACGGCACCCCCTGCGGCTTCGAGGCGCCCACCCGCCTTTATGGCGAAACGCTGCCGGAGGCGGCCGAATGACGACGATCGAGTCGACACCCTATCCCTGGCCGTGGAACGGGGATTTGCGCCCCGACAACACCGCCCTCATCATCATCGACATGCAGACCGATTTCTGCGGCAAGGGTGGCTATGTGGACACGATGGGCTACGACCTGTCGCTGACCCGCGCCCCGATCGAGCCCATCAAGACGGTGCTCGAGGCGATGCGCGCGAAGGGCTACACCATCATCCACACCCGCGAAGGGCACCGGCCGGACCTGTCGGACCTTCCCGCCAACAAGCGCTGGCGCTCCCAGCGCATCGGGGCGGGGATCGGCGATCCCGGCCCCTGCGGCAAGATCCTGGTGCGCGGGGAACCGGGGTGGGACATCATCCCCGAGCTCGCCCCCCTCGAGGGCGAACCCATCATCGACAAGCCCGGCAAGGGCTCGTTCTGCGCGACGGATCTCGAACTGATCCTGCGCCTGCGCGGCATCGACAACATCGTGCTGACCGGGATCACCACGGACGTGTGCGTCCACACCACCATGCGCGAGGCCAACGACCGCGGCTTCGAGTGCGTGATCCTGCAGGATTGCTGCGGCGCCACCGACAAGTCGAACCACGACGCGGCCATGCACATGGTGAAGATGCAGGGCGGCGTTTTTGGCGCGGTGTCCGATTCCGCCTCCCTCGTGGCGGCACTGCCGTGACGGTCCCCGGCCGCACCGACAAGGGTGCCCTCGGCGTCGAGACCGTCGGCATGACGATGCGCTTCGGCGCGTTCACCGCCCTCGACGACGTGTCGATCGCGGTGCGGCCGGGCACTTTTCATGCGCTGCTCGGCGAGAACGGCGCCGGCAAATCGACCCTCGTGAAGTGCATCATGGGGTTCTATCAGGCGACCTCCGGCCAGCTCATGGTGGCGGGCACCGAGGCCACCGTGCCCGACCCGCGCACCGCCCATTCCCTCGGGCTCGGCATGGTCTACCAGCACTTCACCCTCGTTCCCTCGCTGACGGCGGCGGAAAACCTCGTCATCAGCCGCGAGGATCCGCCCGCCGTCATCGACTGGCGCAAGGAGCGCGAGGTGCTGAACGCCTTCATGGAGACGATGCCCTTCAAGGTGCCCTTGAACGAGCCCGTCGGCCGGCTCGCGGCGGGCGAAAAGCAGAAGCTCGAAATCCTCAAGCAGCTCCACCTCGGCCGCAAATTCCTGATCCTCGACGAGCCCACCTCCGTCCTCACCCCCGGCGAGGCCGACGAGGTCTTGGGCCTCGTCCGCCGCCTCACCGAAAAGGGCGAGATCACCGTCCTGATGATCACCCACAAATTCCGCGAGGTGACAGCCTTCGCCGACGAGGTGTCCGTCCTGCGCCGCGGCCGCTACGCCGGCGGCGGCAAGGTGGCGGACCTCACCCATGCCGACATGGCCGCGATGATGGTGGGCACCGAGAGCGCCGCCACCCCCTCCGCCCGCACCGGCGAGGCGGGGGAGGTGGTGCTGTCGCTCGACCACATCCGCGCCCGCGACCGGTCCGGCCGCGGCGCCATCGCCATCGAGGACCTCAAGGTGCGTGCCGGCGAGATCGTCGGCATCGCGGGGGTGTCGGGCAACGGCCAGATGGAGCTGATGGAGATCCTCACCGGCCAGCGCCCTTGCGAAAAAGGCACGGTGACGGTGGAGGGCGCGCCCTACCACGCCACCCGCGCCGAGGCCCGCGAGCACGGCGTGCGCTATCTCCCCGAGGAGCCTCTGCGCAACGCCTGCGCGCCGCGCATGTCGGTGGCGGAAAACATCGGCTTCCGCACCTTCGACCTCGACGGCAAGGGCGAGCCTCGCTTCTGGCTGAACACCGGCCGCATGAAGAAGGCCGCCACCGACCTCGTCGCCGCCTTCAAGGTCAAGACCTCGTCCATCGAGGCGCCCATCGCGTCGCTCTCGGGCGGCAACGTGCAGCGCGCGGTGCTGTCGCGCGAGCTGACGGGGGAGGTGGATCTCCTCATCGTCGCGAACCCCTGTTTCGGCCTCGATTTTTCCGCTGTCGCCGAGATCCGCGCCCGCATCGTGGCCGCCCGCAACAAGGGCGCGGCCGTGCTCCTCATCTCCGAAGACCTCGACGAGGTGATGGAGCTGTCGGACCGCATCCTCGTGATGTCCGAGGGCCGCATCGCCTTCGAGACGCCGGCCGCCACCGCCGACGTTGCCGAGATCGGCCGCCACATGGCGGGTCACGCGTGATGGGCGGGCCGCGCATGACGAGGATCGCCACCGAGCCCTTTCCCCTGGATGTGCACCACCATGCCGTCGGCCTCGTGGTGATCGACATGCAGCGCGACTTCATCGAGGCGGGGGGCTTCGGTGCCTCGCTCGGCAACGACGTGTCGCTGCTCCAGGCGATCGTGCCCACCGTGGCGCGGCTCATCGAAGGCTTCCGCGCCGCCGGTTTGCCGGTGATCCACACCCGCGAGTGCCATGCACCGGACCTTGGTGACTGTCCGCCGGCAAAGCGCCTGCGCGGATCGCCGACGCTCCGGATCGGCGACGAGGGACCCATGGGGCGCGTCCTCATCGCCGGCGAGCCCGGCGCGGAGATCGTGCCAGAGCTCGCCCCCGCGCCGGGCGAGACGGTGATCGACAAGCCCGGTAAGGGCGCCTTCTACGCCACCCCCTTCGGCGAGACTTTGGAGCGGCTCGGCCTCACCCAGCTCGTCTTCGCGGGGGTGACGACGGAGGTGTGCGTTCAGACCACCATGCGCGAGGCGAACGACCGGGGCTACGAATGCCTCCTCGCGACCGACGCCACCGAAAGCTACTTCCCCGCCTTCAAGGCCGCCGCCATCGAGATGATCCGCGCCCAGGGCGCCATCGTCGGCTGGACGGCGACCACCGACGACATCCTCAAGGCTCTTTCCTGATGCACCCCGCGACCTTCACGATCCTTTCAGGCGGCTGGCACGACGCCGCCTTCGTCCCCATGCGCGAGGGGGTGGAGATTGCGACCCTCGTCGCGGGGGAGCCCGCGGTCGCGCTGCTGCGCTACGCTCCCGGCGCCTCCGTGCCCCGCCATCGCCACACCGGCATGGAGACGATCCTCGTGCTCGAAGGGTCCCAGTCGGACGACAGCGGCCGCTACGGGACCGGGGCGCTCGTGATCAATCCCGAAGGCTCGATCCACCGGGTATGGTCCGAGGACGGCTGCGTCGTGCTCATCCAGTGGACGCGGCCGGTGGAAATGCTGGAAAATGAGTGAGACGACCGTGGACACCTTGAGCTTCGACGCCGCCAGCCTCGCGACCGCCTATGCCGGGGGTCTCGCCCCCGCCGACGTGATCCGCGAGGTCTACCGTCGCATCGCCGCCGCCGGCGACCCCGGCATCTTCCTCCATCTCGTGCCGGAGGAGGTCGCCGTTGCCGAAGCCGAAGCGCTGGGCGCCTATGATCCGGCCGTTCCGCTTTGGGGCCTACCCTTCGCCATCAAGGACAATATCGACCTCGCCGGGTCGCCGACCACCGCCGCCTGTCCCGCCTTCGCCTATACGGCGGAGCGGGACGCGGTGGTGGTGGCCGCGCTGCGGGTCGCCGGTGCGATCCCCATCGGCAAGACCAATCTCGACCAGTTCGCCACCGGGCTCGTCGGCGTGCGCACGCCCTATCCGGTGCCGAAGAACGCGCTCGATCCGGCCTTGCCGCCGGGCGGGTCGAGCTCGGGCTCGGCCGTCGCCGTGGCGCGCGGCCTCGTGACCTTCGCGCTCGGCACCGACACGGCGGGCTCGGGACGCGTGCCGGCCTTCCTCAACAACATCGTCGGGCTGAAGCCCACCCTCGGCTCGCTCTCGGCCGGCGGTATGGTGCCCGCCTGCCGGACGCTTGATACCATCTCCGTCTTCGCCGGGACGGTGGAGGACGCCTACGCCGTGACGCGGGTCGCCGCCGTCTTCGATCCCGACGACGCCTACGCCCGGCCCGTCCCGATGCCGGCACTCGGCGCCCGGCCCCCCAAGGTGCGTCTCGGCGTGCCCGACGCCGCCACCCTCGACGTCGGCGGCGACACCGACCAGAAGGCCGCCTTCGAGGCCGCCCTCGACCGGCTGCGGGGCCTCGGCGCGGAGATCGTGCCGCTCGACTTCACCGCCCTCTTCGAGACCGCCAAGCTCGTCTATGGTGGGCCGTGGGTCGCCGAGCGCTACGCCGCCATCGCGGAGGTGATCGCCGAGCGGCCGGAGGTGCTGCATCCGGTGACGCGGAAGGTCATCGGCGCCGCCGAGACGATGAGCGCGGCCGACGCCTTCCGCGGCCTCTATCACCTCAAAGCGCTGAAGCGGCTGACCGATCCGTTGATCGCCTCGGTCGACGCCCTGGTGGTGCCGACGATCCCGACGCTCGCGACGGTCGCCGACCTCGAGGCCGACCCGATCGGCCCGAACTCGATGTTCGGCACCTACACCAACTTCGTGAACCTCCTCGATCTCTGCGCCATCGCCGTTCCGGCCGGCAAGCGGGGCGACGGCCACGCGTTCGGCGTCTGCTTCGTGGCGCCCGCGGGCAAGGACGGCTTCCTCGCGAGCCTCGCCGGCCCGCTCCACCGCCTCACCACGGCCGAGATCGGGGCGACGGGCCATCCCGTACCGCCGGCGCCCGAGCCCGCGGCGGCGGCGCCCGGGCCCGACGAGCTCGCCATTGCGGTGGTCGGCGCGCACATGTCGGGGCTGCCGCTCAACCGCGAGCTTTCGGGGCGGGGGGGCCGGTTCCTGTTCGCCGCCGAGACCGCGCCCGTCTACCGCTTCTACCGGCTCGCCGGCGGGCCACCGATGCGCCCGGGGCTCGTGCGGGTGGGCGAGGGGGGCGCGACGATCGCGCTCGAGGTGTGGGCGTTGCCGCGCGCGGCGATGGGCGATTTCATCTCCGGCGTTCCCTCGCCGCTCTCGATCGGAACATTGCAGCTCGCCGATGGCACGGCCGTGCTCGGTTTCCTGTGCGAATCGGCCGGCCTCGACGGCGCGCAGGACATCTCCGCCCACGGCGGTTGGCGCCCCTTCCTCGCGGCCGAGGCCAGCTGACGCCCGGGCGTGGCCGAGGCGCTCCCCAACACGGCACCCCGGCCACTCCGTCGCGCTCAAAGCAGGTGCCGCGTCCGAACGGGCCGACCACGCGCTCGAGTAGGCCGGCGGCCAGCAGCACCACCCACACGGGTCGCCCGTGCGCTCAAGTAAGGCGGAGGCCGGTAGCGCCACCTATGGGTCGCCGGTGCGCTCAAGTAGGCCGGGGGTCGGTAGCGCCACCCATGGGTTGCCGGTGCGCTCAAGCAGGCCGGAGGCCGGTAGCGCCACAAACGGGTCGGTCGCGCGCTCAGGTAGGCCGGAGGCCGGTAGCGCCACCAAGATGGTGCCGGCTGAGGGACTCGAACCCCCGACCCCCTGATTACAAATCAGATGCTCTACCAACTGAGCTAAGCCGGCTTCGAGTGAGGCTTATCGGTCGCAGGTGGTGCCCCGTCAACGCCGCGATCGTTGCTTTGTGTGACGAAATGGGTGAGTTTTTGCCACACGGTCTCGGAGGATCTTATGTTGAGGGTGATCGCCCCCGTCGCATCGGCACTTGCCGCACTGGCCATGATGGCGGCCGCATCCACGGCGTTCGGGGCGGACCTGTCCTACCGGTCCGGCAGCTACGCCTACCGCCACGTGCCGGGCTATTTCGGCAAGGGCGAGCCGTGGGCCACCATGGACGAGCGCCCGCCGCGCAAGGGCGAATGGTTCTACACCGAGCCCTTGACCCCGGCGGTGAACTTCCTCGTGCCGCTCGGTCAGCGGTGGCGCTACCAGAAGCCCGCGCCCTGGACGCCCGCCTGGTACAGCTACTGCGCCTCCCGCTGGCCGAGCTTCAACCCGCGCACCGGCACCATCAAGACGCCGGACGGCGTCAGGATGTGTCTCTGACGCGCGTCAGGTTGCGGCTCGCCACGTAGAGGGTGATCGCCGCCGCGTTCGACACGTTGAGCGAGGCGAGCGCCCCCGGCACCTCGATCGCCGCCACCGTGTCGCAGGCGGCGCGCACGCCCTGACGCACGCCCTTGCCCTCGGCTCCGAGGACGAAGGCCCATTTGGGCGCGGGCTCCAGCCTTTCGAGCGGTTCCGCCGCCTCGCTGTCGAGCGCGGCGACGCGGAAGCCGTAGCCGCGCAGCTCCTCCACGGCGCGCGTCAGGTTCGTCACCGTCACCACGTCGACGAGGTCGAGGGCGCCCGAGGCGGCCTTTGCGAGCGCGCCCGTCTCGGACGCGCTGTGCCGGCGCGTCATCACCACCGCGTCGGCGCGGAAGGCGGCGGCGGAGCGCAGGATGGCGCCGACATTGTGCGGGTCAGTGATGTGATCGAGGAGAAGCACGGTGCTCGCGTCGGCGAGCGCGTCGAGCGGCGTGGTGGGCAGCGGCGACACCTCGATGGCGACGCCCTGATGCACGACGTCGCCGAGGAGGCGGCCGAGGGCGCGCACGTCGACGGTCTCGGCGGCGATGTTCGTCGGCAGCGGATCGAGACGGCGCATGGCGTTCGTCGTCGCGAGCATGCGATGCACCGTGCGTCGTGGATTGTCGAGCGCCGCGCGCACCGCGTGCATGCCGAACAGCCAGTAGGGTTCATTCTCGTCCATGGGAGAAACGTGCCATTCCGATTTGACTTCGCCGAACATGGACACTATCACGCCGCAGCAAGGCGCACGGAGGGGTGCCCGAGTGGCTAAAGGGGGCGGACTGTAAATCCGCTGGCTATGCCTACGTTGGTTCGAATCCAACCCCCTCCACCATTCCGCGATCCTCCAATCTCTGAACATTCCCTCGACGGCGCCGCGATCCTCGTCGCACGAATCGCGGCGATGGTGCGGTGTTCCGCACCGTTCGATTGGTGGCCGACGCACCTGTTCTTTCGGCATGCATGTATATGATCGGACAATACCGAGAGCGCGCATGCAACTCGCGTCATAAGGATAGTTGAAGCCGGTTCCAGAATTGTGGAACATGGCGAAACTATGACGATGGTGCGCCTCGCCTTCCGGCTCTTCGTCGTCGTCGTGCTCGCCCGTGCCGTGATCGGCGCTCATGATGCAGGAGCAGCGGAGATCGACGTGTGGCGGGACGGCGATACGGTCACGTTCGTCACCATCATCGGGACCCTCGATCGCGGCGACGAGGTCCGCTTCCGCAGTGCGATCGCCGGACTGCGCCAGACGATCGTCTCGATGCATAGCCCGGGCGGGAACCTCATTACCGGGCTCGAGATCGGCAAGACCATCCGGTTGCGCGGGTTCGCGACGGCCGTCATCGATGGCGCCATGTGCGTGTCGGCCTGTGCGCTCGCCTGGCTCGGTGGGCAGACCCGTCTAATGGGTCCAACGGCGTTCATCGGCTTTCATGCCGCCTCCATCGATGTAGGCGGGATCCGGCGGGAAACCGGGGTCGGCAACGCACTCGTCGGTGCCTATCTCACCAATCTGGGCCTATCGGAGATGGCGGTGTACCGCCTCACCGAGGCGCCACCTGACGACGAGTTCGCGCTGACGCCGGAGATCGCCGCCGATCTCGGGATCGACGTGGTCGTGCTGCCGCCGGCTGGCGAGGAGGGTGGCGGCCAACCGCCGCAAGCGCCGATGCTGCCGCAGGCGGCCGTCGATTTCGTGCGGCGCCACATGGTGGTGGGAACGAGGCTCGGGGCGCAGGACGCCGGGCAGTCGGCGCAGGCCGCCTACGACGACGTGGTGGATTACTACGGCAGCAAGGCCATCTCGCGCGACGAGGTCGTCGCCAGCGTCGTGCACTACGCGATGCGCTACCCGCGGCGCAGCATCGACATCGTGACCATCGAAGATGCGCGCTGTGACGGGGCGGTCTGCGCCGTCTCCGGCATCGCCGATTTCGGCGCGGAGGCGCCGGAGCGTAACGTGCGCTCCACCGGGCGCATCCGGTTCCGGTTCGGGCTGCGGCATGTCGGCAGCGGCACGTTTCGGATCATGGTGGAGGAGCAGGAGGTGCTGAGCCGCCGCTCCGAACCCATCGATACGAGGCTCGAACGGCGCGTGCGGGCGATCCAGGCCCATCTGGCGCGGCTCGGGTGCGATCCCGGACCCGTCGACGGCATCTGGGGGCAGAGGTCGCGGCAGGCGGCGGTGCGGTTCCGGCAGGCCACGCGCAGCGCGATCTCGGTGGACGGCCCCACGACCGCGCTGCTGAAGGAGCTCGACGCGGCGACGTTTCCCGTCTGCCAGAACCCGCGCTACCGGTTTCAGGACCCGGTGAGCCGCGTGCGGCCGCGGCCGCTGGACGAGGCGCGCAGCCGGACGCCTTGAGCCGAGGGCGGTGGCCCAATCTCTTGGCATCGGCCACGCTCGCGCACTAGGATCTGCCGCTTTTCAGACAGTTCTTTTCGAGGTGATTGATGATGCAGACGTTTTCAGCGTCCGATCCGGCCGAGCTGCGGGCCGCGATCGCTGCGGCGGCGGCCTATCTCGCGACGCTCGAGGGCGAGGCGGAGGGATGCCGCATCCTCGTCCATCCCGGCCCCTATCACGAGGCGACCGACGTCGTCGGCCTCAAGGGGCGCGTCGGTGCGCCGGTCGTGTTCGAGGGGGGAGGCGGGGTGATCTGCGGCGGCAGCCATCCCGATCCGCAGCAAGGCTACGGACGGCCGCAGGACGGCGGGCCCGGCAACCCGACGGCGACGGACTTCGCCTTTCTGCGCTTCAGCCACTGCGAGCACGTCGTGGTGGCGGGGTTCGAGCTGCAGAATTACTGGCCCGTGATCCTCTATTTTCAGAAGAGCAGCCACATCACCATCATCGGCAACACGCTGCGCCACGGCACCAATGCCGTGTTCGCCAAGCAGGGCCGCGGCTTCGGTCTCGAAGGCAACCGCTGGCAGCAGGACGACACGCCCGAGCACGTGCTCTGGCACGAGGTGGACTGGATCGAGGCGCACGGCGGCGACGGCGGCATGGGGACCAAGCGCTACTACAACGGCAGCTTCTTCGCCTCCAAGGACGTCTCGGAGGTGAACATCAGCCGCAATGTCATCAGCGACTGCTACAACGGCGTGCGGATGAAGGTGGGGCAGCTGCCGGGCGACGCCGGCCTGCCCTACAATCGCGACGTCTATATTTTCGACAACGACTTCGTGCGGGTGCGCGACAACCCGATCGAGCCGGAATACTACGTCCACAACTGGCACATCGCGCACAACCGCATCGTCGACGCGCACAGCTGGTTCTCGCTCGACGGGGTGCGGGGCGGGTACATGTACATCTACGGCAACACCGCCCACTTCGTGTCGCGCCAGGGGGTGAAGGACGCCACCCACCACACGATGGGCCGGGTGCTGAAGCTGAGCTACGCCTCTCACAATCCGGACTATGCTCTCGGCGCCGCGGTGCCCGACCACCCCTGGTACGTGGTGCACAACAGCTTCGTGCTGCGCTGCCCCATCGTGGGCGGCGCCGCCGACGAGGTGCCGCAGCCGCCCTGCGACGGCGTCGGCCCCGACTACACCGCCAACCTCACCTGCGCGAACAACGCCTTCGAGTGGTGCAGCATCGACGAGCACGGCATCTATCTGTGCGAGTGGATCGCCATGCTGCGCAGCTTCTCGCGGCGGCAGAATGACGGGGTGGTGTTCGACCACAACCTCTCCAACCGGCGGGACTATTTCGACCAGGCGCGCAGCCTGTCGCTGGGCGAGGCGGGCGGCCTCCACGCCGACGCGCCGTTCTTCGTGCGGCCGGCGGAGGGGGACTTCACCCTCGTGGCGGAGAGCCCCGGCCGCGGCCGCGCCGAGCCGATGGAGCTTGAGGCGCCCGACGGGAGGCGCCTGCGGATCCGGCCGGGCGAAGGCGGCGCGCTCCATCGCGGCGCGATCCAGGACTATGGGCACGCCGAGCTCGAGGAGGTCGTCTCCGTCTGACTTCAGGCGGGGGCGTCGATGCGGTAGCGGGCGAGTACGTCCGGGTTCGGGATGACGCCGTGGCCGGGCCGGTCGGGCACGGCGACGCGCCCGCTCTCGCGCACGCCGCCGAGAACGTCGAGATCCTCTTGCGGTAATTCGGTGAGGAAGGCGTTGTGGGTGGTGTCGTATTCGAGCATCGGCTCGTCCGGGTGGAGCCCGCCGGGGAGCGGCGGCTGGGCGGCGAGGAGCTGGAGGTTCGTCGCCACCGACACCGCCGACCCCCACACGTGGTTCACCACCGGCACGAAATGGGTGTGGGCAAGGGCGAGCACCTTCACGAACTCGGAGATGCCACCGAGCCCGCACACCTCGGGCTGGGCGATGGAGAGGCAGCGCCCCTCGAGGAGATCGCGCCAGCCCCAGCGCGTGAACTCCGCCTCGCCGCCGGCGATGTTGACCGAGAGGGCGGCCCGCAACGTGCGGTAGCCGTCGCGATCCTCCGGTGCGACGGGCTCCTCGAACCAGTAGACGCCGAGCCCTTCGAGCGCCCGGCCGACGGCGAGCGCCTGAGCCGTATGGTAGGCGTGGTTGGCGTCCACCATCAGCCGCGTCTCGTCCCTGAGGCCCTTGCGCGTCGCCTCCACGAGGCGGATGTCCTCCGCGACACCGCAGCCGACCTTCATCTTCACCGCGCGAAAGCCCATCGCCTCGATGGCCGCCGCCTCGCGGGTGAAGTCGGCGGCAAGGTCGGCGCTCGGCCGCAGCATCATGCCGTAGCCGTAGACCGGGACGTCGGTGCGGAAGGGGCCGCCGAGAAGGCGCGCGATGGACAGCCCCGTCGCCTTGCCGGCGATGTCCCACAGCGCGATGTCGATGCCCGACAGGGCCTGCAGCGGCATTCCCTTCTGGCCGTGGTCGCGCAAGAGATTGTAGACGTGGTGCCACACCACTTCGCGGGCGAGCGCGTCCCGGCCGACGATCATCGGGGCGATCACCGCCTCGACGATGGCGCGATTGGCGAGCGCCACGTTGCCGGGTCCGAAGCACTCGCCCCACCCGGTGATCCCCGCATCGGTCGATACCTCCACGAGGTGAGCGGTGCGGCGGCGGTACATCTGCTGCGAGTAGCCGAGGGTCTCGGGCAGGTCGTAGCCGATGAGGTGGCTCTTCACGGCGGTGATCTTCACGGGGCGCTTCCTGTTCTTTCGTTGGCCGCGGGCGGCTCGCCCCGGCGGGCGCATCCTGCGAGAGGGCGGCCGCGCACTCAATCGCTGACCCCCGCAGCGGCGTGGCGTCGCAGCAACGCGCGATCCCGGTGATGTCAATGCGCCGTCATGGGCCGGGCTTTATCCTTGATTGTCAGTGGAAATTAAGCCGTGCACTATCGGGCGAGGTGGCGCGGTCCTGCCGCACGTGCCGCCAGCTCAGCCGAGGACGTACCGAATGGACATCGATCCCGTCATCCTTGCCCGCGTCCAGTTCGCCTTCACCGTTTCCTTCCACATCATCTTTCCCTCCTTCACGATCGGGCTCGCGGCGTGGATCGCCACGCTGGAGGGGATGTGGCTTGCCACCAACAACGACCGCTATCACCTCCTCGCCCGCTTCTGGACGAAGGTGTTCGCGGTCTCCTTCGGCATGGGCGTCGTCTCCGGCATCGTCCTCTCCTACCAGTTCGGCACCAACTGGAGCCGCTATTCGGAGGTGGTGGGCAACGTCGTCGGCCCGCTGATCGGCTACGAGGTGCTGACGGCCTTCTTCCTGGAGGCGACCTTCCTCGGGCTAATGCTGTTCGGTTGGAACCGCGTGCCGCCGTGGCTCCACTTCCTCGCCTGTCTGGCGGTGGCGGTGGGCACCACGCTGTCCGCCTTCTGGATCCTGTCGGCCAACAGCTGGATGCAGCATCCCGCCGGCCATGAGGTGCGCGACGGCATCGCCTATCCGGTCGACTGGCTGAAGATCATCTTCAGCCCGACCTTTCCGACCCGGCTCGGCCACATGGTGGTGGCGGCCTACATCACCACCGCGTTCGTGGTGCTCGCCTCGGGCGCGCGCTGGCTGCGCGCCGGCATCGCCACCGAGCAGGCGAAGACGATGGTGCGCATGGGGCTCGGGCTGCTCGTCGTGCTGGTGCCGCTCCAGGGCTTCCTGGGCGACGCGAGCGGCGAGAACACGCTCAAATATCAGCCGGTGAAGGTGGCCGCCATGGAGGGCCACTGGGAACAGCAGGAGACCAACGAGGGGCCGATGCCCTGGGTGGTCTTCGGCTGGCCCAACGAGGCGCAGGAGCGCAACGACTTTCAGATCTCGATCCCCTATCTCGGCAGCATCATCCTGACCCGCACCCTCGACGGCACGATCAAGGGGCTGAAGGACTTCCCCGCCGACGAGCGGCCGCCCGTCGCCGTGCCCTTCTTCGGCTTCCGCATCATGGTCGCCCTTTGGGGGATCATGATGCTGGCGGTGATCGCGGGAGTGGTCCTGTGGTGGAGGGGGCGTCTCTTCGACACCGGCGCCTACACGCGCATCGTCAGCCAGTTCTGGCCGATCGGCTTCTGCGCCATCCTCGCCGGCTGGTTCACCACCGAGGTCGGACGCCAGCCGTGGGTGGCGACGGGGATCCTCAGAACCGCCGACGCCATCTCGCCGGTGCCCGGGGAATCGGTGCTCATCACGTTGATTCTCTTCGTGATGGTCTACGGCATCGTGTTCTCCTCGGGCGTCTTCTACATCAACCGCTTGCTGAAGAAGGGGCCGGTGGTGCCCGATACTCCGGAAGCCGACGTGTCGGGTCTGCGGCCGCTCTCCGGGGCCAAGGATGCCGGCCGCGACGCCCTTCAGCCCGGGGAGTGAGGGACAATGGACAGCCTCTGGTTCGACATCTACCTGCCGCTCATCTGGGCGCTCCTCATCGGCGTCGCGGTATTTCTCTACGTCCTGCTCGACGGCTTCGATCTCGGTCTCGGCATCCTCTACCCCTTCACCAAGGAGGAGGGGGAGCGCGACCAGATGATGAACTCGGTCGCCCCCTTCTGGGACGGCAACGAGACCTGGTTGATCCTCGGCGGCGGCGGCCTCTGGGTCGCCTTTCCGAAGGCCTATGCCGTCATCATGCCGGCGGTCTACCTGCCGGTGATCGTCATGCTCTTAGCGCTCGTCTTCCGCGGCGTCGCCTTCGAGTTCCGCTTCGTGTCGAAGCCGAACCACAGGTGGTGGGACATCGCCTTCATAGGGGGCTCCACCGTGGCCGCCTTCTGCCAGGGGGTGGTGCTCGGCGCGGTGGTCTACGGCCTGCCGGTGGAGAACGACCAGTTCGCCGGCGGCCCGTTCGACTGGCTGCACCCCTTCTCCATCATGTGCGGCTTCGGCGTCGTCGTCGGCTATGCGCTGCTCGGCTCCGGCTGGCTGATGATGCGCACCGAAGGGCCGCTGCGGGAGAAGGCGCAGCGCTGGGCGATGCCGCTCCTCGTGGCGCTCGTCGCGTTCATCGCGGCGGTGTCGGTGTGGACCCCGCTGGTGATCTCGGAGATCGCCAACCGCTGGTTCTCGCTGCCGGAGTTCCTCTATCTCGCGCCGGTGCCGCTGTTGACGCTGTTCTTCGCCTGGCTCGCCCGGCGCGGCATCGCGAGGGGGAAGGGGGCGATGACCTTCGTTCCCTCGGTCTGCCTGTTCCTGCTCTGCTTCGTCGGGCTCGCGGTCTCGAACTTCCCCTACCTCGTGCCGCGCCACATCACGGTGTGGCAGGCGGCGGCGGCGCCGGAAAGCCAGCTCTTCGTGCTTCTCGGGGCGATCCCGCTGGTGCCGATCATCCTCATCTACACCGGCTTCATCTACTGGACCTTCCGCGGCACGCTGAAGCCGGGCGAGGGCTACCACTAGGACGGGTGCCGGAACGCCGGACCCCTCGCCAGGCGGGGTGACGCCGATACCGGCTAGCGTCGTGAGCGACACGGTGCGGCCGGCGCGGGGCGGCTGAGGCCGGCTCCGCCCGGGCTCGGCCCGACGGCGCTCGCCGCGTCGTCCGAGCGCACTCCAGCCGATCCCGTCGATGGGGGCGGGCCGCCGCCATCTCGGCCGGGCGCTCGCCGTCCTTTCCACCGCTCCGTCACTTGTGCCGCCGATCTACGACTTGCGGTTGGTTCGGTGCTCGTTCATCCATGCATCGGTATATGGTTGGGATATGATCGGAGCTATGGCCCCCGCCCATCGAGTGCCTTGTTTCCGCCGGCATGCGGGGCTTGCCGTGCAGCTTCTTGGCCTCAGCCTCGCCCTCTTCGTCGCGCTCCACGCGCCGGCGCGGGCGGCCGGGCCGGCGCTGTCGGACCAGGAGCGCGCGTGGATCGCCGCCCATCCCAACGTCAGCGTGGGCGTGGTGGCCGACAACGAGCCCTACTCCTTCTTCCGCAACGGGCAGATGATGGGGTGGACGCTCGACGTCCTCCACCGCCTCGAGGCGGTGATCGGCCTCAGCTTCAGCATTCGGATGGGCACCTGGCCGGAGATCTACGGCAACTTCCGCGCCGGCGGACTCGACGTCATCGCCGACATCTCGCGCACCGAAGAGCGGCTGCCGTTCATCAACTACACCGACCCCTATCATCTGCGCCGCACGGTGCTGTTCCACAACGTCGACCGGCCGCTCGAAAGCCTCGACCTCGACACGCTGCGCAACAAGCGGATCGGCGTGATCAAGGACATCTACTATGGCGGGGCGCTGCGCGAGGCGGGGCTCGTCACGGTGGCGTACGACACCTATCGCGACCTGATGGCCGCGCTCGCCTTCGGCTGGGTCGACGCCGCCCTCGCGGCGGAGATGACCGGCAACTTCTTCGCGCGCGAGAACGGCTTCTCCAACGTGGCGCTCGCCGGCACGCTGCCGCTCACCGAGGTCACGCTGGAGGACTTCCGCCTCGGCGTCCTGAAGGCCGACGGCAACAGCGACCGGGCGATGCTCTTCTCGATCCTCGAGAAGGCGGTGGCGACGCTTCCGACCGAGGAGCTCGCCGCGATCACCGAGCGCTGGCTCAGCTACCGCAGCGGCCGCAGCTTCTCGGCCGGACCCCTGCGCCTGCTGCCGGAGGAGCAGGACTTCGTGGAGTCGGCCCCGCCGCTCAAGATCGGCTTCATCAGCGACTACGAGCCCTTCAGCTTCCTCGCCGACGGTCGCGGCCAGGGCTACGCGGTGGACCTCGCCCACGAGATCTCCGCCCGCACCGGCCTCGTCCTGATGCCGGTCTACGACAACTGGTCGAACCTCCTCGAGGCGTTCCACGCCGGCGACATCGATATCATCAGCAACATCTCCTATACCGACGCCCGAGCTGAATATACGCTCTATTCGCAGGAGTATCACCGCATCCCGAACGCGGTGTTCGTCCGCTCCGGCTTCGGTCCCTACCGGGGTCTGTCCTCGCTCGCCGGCAAGTCGGTCGGCATCGGTCGCGATATCTACTATTCGGACGTGCTCCAGGCCCGCCTCGACGACGTCAAGACCTACGCGACGCAGGAGGACATCCTCAAGGCGCTGGCCGACGGCGAGGTGGACGCCGCCGTTCTCGCGCTCAGCAACGGCAACGCCATCATCCGCCATCTCGGCCTCATCAACATCGAGATCGGCGGCGAGTTCCTGATGGACGGAGTGGAGCGGGAGGACCTGCGCTTCGGCGTGTCGCCGCGCTATCCGTTCGTGCGCAGCATCATCGACCGGGCGATGAGCGCGATCCCGCTGTCGCGCTGGAACGAGCTCGACACGCGCTGGCTCGGCCCGACCTTCTCCGGCGCGGCCCGCCAGCGCGTGTCGCTGACGACCGAGGAACAGGACTTCCTCGACAGCAAGGGCGTGCTCAATGTCTGCGTCTCGCCGGTGACGCCGCCCTATACCGAGGTCAGCGACGACGGCGAGTTCACCGGCGTCGCGGCCGAGGTGATGACGATCCTCGCCGAGCGCGGCGGCATCGACTGGCAGGTGGTGCCGGTCCCCGTCTGGGGTCCCACCCTCGCGCCGCCGCCCGACTACGAGTGCGACGTGGTGCCGTTCGCCATGGAGCGGACCACGCCCAACGAGCACTGGACCTTCACGGCGCCCTATCTCGACCTGCCGATGGCCGTCGCCAACCGGCTCTACGAGCCGTTCGTGGAGGGGGTCGGCGAGCTCGCCGATCTGCGCGTCGGCATCGTGCCGGAGCGCAGCCCCCACGACGTCCTCATCCGGCGCTACCCGGAGGTGCGCTTCGTCGACGTGGAGAGCGAGAAGGTCGGCCTCGGTCTGCTGCGCGGCGGCGAGCTCGACGCGATGCTCGGCACGCTCGCGAGCCTCGGCCAGCTCATCGCCACGAGCGGGGCGAACGACGTGAAGGTTGCCGGGCGCATCGCCGAGGACTGGCGCGCCTCGATCGCCACCCGCGCCGACGAGCCGCTGCTCGGCGCCGTCTTCTCCCGCCTCGTCGCGACGCTGAAGGACAACGAGGCTCAGGCGATCCTGAACCGCGAGATGCTGGTGCGCGTGGAGCGGACGGTGGACTATCGCCTGCTGCTGCAGCTCGCTGCGGTGGCCGTCTTGCTTCTCGGCACCTTCTTCTACTGGAACCGCAAGCTCCACCGGCTCAACGTGGCGCTCAACACCGCCAACGAGAAGCTGCAGGAGATCAGCAACACCGACGCCCTGACCGGCCTCTTCAATCGCCGCCACTTCGACGACCGCGCCGCCGCGGAGTTTCGGATCTGCCAGCGGAACGGCTGGCTCTTCGCCGTCGCGATGATCGACGTCGACCGCTTCAAGCCGATCAACGACAAGATGGGCCACCTCTTCGGCGACCTCTGTCTGCGCCACATCGCCGACATCGCACGCGAGTACGCCAAACGCAGCGGCGACGTCGTCGCCCGCTACGGCGGCGAGGAGTTCGTGATCTATACGCTGGGCGGGTCGGGCGACGACTTCGTGATGCGGCTGGAGCGCCTGCGCCGGGAGCTGTCGGAGCGCCCCGTGGGCACTGGAGCGGGGCGCTATACGCTCACCATCAGCATAGGGTGCTACGCCGCCGTGCCGTTGCCGGGCCAGACGGTGAGCGACTTCGTGCGCCACGCCGACACGCGCCTCTACGACGCGAAGAAGGGCGGCCGCAATCGCGTGGTCGCGACGGTGGAGCGGTCGGCGCCCGCCGGGCTCGCCGGCGACGGCAGTCCCGCGCCGGCATAGGCCTTTGAGCGAGCCAGCCCGGCGCATGCCGCGACCGGCGGATCGCGGAAGGGTCTGTTATCGTCGGAGTGGGCTGATTAGAATTGTCGTTCCGCCAGGCGAGCTGACGCCTGACAGCGACACGCAGTCCGTCCGCCGCCGCGGGCGGAACCGAAGGAGGTATCCATGGCCGACACGACGATGCACGCACGCGATGACGCGGCGCTCGTCTGGTCCCCCCCGTTCGACATCGAGCTCGGCTGGCTCGACGGCAACGGCCACCTCAACATGGCCTACTACCACGTCATGTTCGACCGTACCGTCGACCTCGCCCTCGACGTGCTCGGCCTCGGCGACGCCTACCGGACGGAGAACAAGGCGGGCCTCTTCACCGTCGAGACCCATGTGATCTACCGCAGCGAGGTGCACGCCCACGACAAGGTGCGGGTGAGCTTCCAGCTCCTCGGCTGCGACGAAAAACGCCTGCACGCGTTCCAGACCATGGTGCGCGAGGCCGACGGTCAGCTTGCCGCGACGTCGGAGAATCTGTTCGTCCACGTGGACCTCGAAGCGCGCCGCGCCGCGCCCTTTCCCGCCGACGGGCTGACGCGGGCACGCGACATGGTGGCGGCCCATGCCGCCGTCGGGACCTCCAAATATGTCGGTCGCCGGATCGCGCCACTCGGCGACTGATGCGCCGGCCCGAACCCACCGGCGGCTCCGGGTCGGCCGAGGAGCCGCCGGACCGTGACAGTCGGGCGGCCGATGCCGCCGACATGCGCGACGAGGAGCTCGCCGGCCTCGTCGTCGGCGACGAGCCGGCCTCGCCACCGCGCCACCGGCTCCAGCGGCTGATCGCCAAGGTCTTCTCGGTCCGCGCGTGGTTCGCCGACACCTACCACCGCTCCGCGGACAACTTCGCCGCCTTCGTGGCGGCTCGCCAGCCGGCGCTGTGGCTGATCGCGGCGGTGGTGGGGGCGGGCGTCGGGATGGCGGCGGTGGTGTTCCGCCTCGGCATCGGCGCCGTGCAGTGGCTGTGGCTCGGCGACGCGAGCGAATACAGCCTCCACCTCATCGCGAAGCAGCCTTGGTGGGTGATCGTCGCCGCCCCGATGGTGGGCGGGCTCGTGGTCGGCCTCATCAACCAGTTCGTCATTCCCGGCCGGCGGCCCGGCAGCGTGGCGGACGTGATCGAAGCCTCCGCCCGCGGCGGCGGCGGGCTCGGCTTTCGCCACGGGCTCTCGTCGGCCGTCTCCACGGTGATCTCGCTCGGGGCGGGGGCGAGCGCGGGCCGCGAGGGACCCGTCGTCCATCTCGGCGCGACGCTCGCCGCGGCCATCGGCGCTTTGATGCGGCTGCCGCCGCAGGGCTCGCGCATCATCCTCGCCTGCGGTGTCGCGAGCGGCATCTCGGCGTCCTTCAACGCGCCCATCGCCGGCGTTCTCTTCGCCCACGAGGTGGTGCTTCGCCACTACGCCGTCAGCGCCTTCGTTCCGATCGTCATCGCCTCGGTCTGCGGCACCTTGGCGGGGCGCATCTTCATCGGCGACGTCGCCGCCTTCGTGGTGCCGCACTATGCGATCGGCTCCTATTGGGAGGTGCCTGCCTTCGCGCTCCTGGGCCTCGTCGCGGCGGGGGTGGCGATCGCCTTCCAGTTCACCCTCATCGTGTTCGACCAGACGGCGCGCACGATCCTGATGCCCGCCTGGGGGCGGCCGATGCTCGGCGGGGCGGCGATCGGCATCGTCGGCGTGTTCCTGCCGGAGATCCTGGGCGTCGGCTACGAGGCGACCGACATCGCCCTCCACGGCGGCTTCACCCTCCTCACCATGATCGCGCTCGTGGTGGCGAAGATCCTCGCGACGTCCGTCACGCTCGCCTCGCGCTTCGGCGGCGGCGTCTTCACTCCGGCGCTCTATCTCGGGGCGATGACCGGCGGCGCCTTCGGCATCATCGCCGCCGAGGTGTTTCCCCACCTCGCCTCCGACCGCGGGCTCTATGCGATCCTCGGGATGGGCGCGGTGGCGGCGGCGATCCTCGGCGCGCCAATCTCCACCACGGTGATCGTGTTCGAGCTCACCGGCGGTTACGCGCTGTCGATCGCGCTCCTCCTCACCGTGTCGATCGCCACCGGGCTGCACCTTGCCGTGCACGGCCGCTCCTTCTTCCACTACCAGCTCGAGACGCGCGGCACCGTGCTCGCCGACGGCCCCCATCGCTACTTCCTGAAGACGGTGATGGTGTCCTCCTTCATGAGCGAGTTCGACGGTCCGGCGAGCCTTGCCGACGCCGACGACCCGCGGAAGGTGCGGGCCAACGACACGCTGGAGACGGCGCTGCGGGTGTTCAACGAGACGGGCGCGGACGCGCTCGCGGTGATCGACCCGCGCGACCGGCGCAAGGTGGTGGGCTCGGTGAGCCACGTCCAGGCGCTGCGCGCCTACAATCGCCGCCTCGTGGAGACGAGCGTGGAGGAGCACCGCTGAGGGCTCAGTCGGCCACGCTGTCGTGGCGGCCGAGCCAGCGGGAGACGGGGGTGGCGGTGAGCCCGTGCACCACCATCGAGCCGACGATGATGGCGCTGACGATGGGCCACAGCGCGGGCGCGTCCACCTTGCGCAGCGCGAGGGTGACGTAGAACACCGCGGCGACGCCGACGGGACCGAACCAGCCGGCGAAGGCCCGCTCGCGCCAGCCCCGATAGACGGGCGTCGCGAAGCCGATGAGGAGCCACGCCGGAAGGCGGCGCACGAGAAGCACGAGCACCACCCCGAGGAGCAGCGGAAAGCCGAGCTCCACCCAGTCGTCGAACGGCAGCGTGGCACCGAGGAGAACGAAGAAGAGCGGCGTCACCGTGCGGTCGACGAGGGCGTCGAAGTGAACTGATCCCGCCATGTCCTCCTTGTCGAGGAAGGCGCGGAAGGCGAGGCCGGCGGTGAACACGGCGAGGATGCCGTCGGCGCCCATCAGCTGCACGGCCCCGAGCGTCACGAAGGTCATGGCGATGAAGATCGGCACCGAGGTCTCGGTTTCGACGAGGCCGTGGGCGCGGGCAGCGCCGTAGAGCTGGCCGAGGACGAAGCCGATCGCGCCGCCGAGTGCCGTCGCCGCGCATACCTCCCAGAGGATGGTGCCGACGATGTAGTCGCTCCACGGGATCGCCTCCTGGGTGAGGAGGATGATGGCGATGACGACGAACGGGTAGCCGAGCCCGTCGTTCGCCGCGCTCTCGGCGGTGATGGCGTCGCGCAGGCGCTGGGGCACGTTGCGCTGGGCGACGTCGCCGGAGACGATGCTGTCGGCGAGCACCGGATCGGTCGGCGTCACGATAGCGGCGATGAGGAGGGCGGTCGCGAGCGTGACCGGGAGCACCATCAGCGCCAGCGCCGCCGCCACCCACATCAGGAACAGGCCCACGGTGAGGACGAAGGCGAGGCTTCTCCAGTGGCGTCGCACATAGTCCGGCTCGAGGCGGAGCGCGGCGTTCATGATGGCGAGGCCCACCACCCCCTCGGCGGCGTGATGCACGAACGCGTCGCCCGGCTCGCCGATGCGCACGTCGAAGGTGGCGAGGCCGACGGGGCCGAGCAGGATGCCCGCGCCGAGGCACAGCAGCGGCTCGGTGAGGACGCCATACCCCTCGAGCCACCGGCCGAAATAGGCGAAGCCCAGCACCACCGACGCGGCGATGACCATGACGATGGTGGGGATGTTGGTTTCCACGGGCCGTCAGAGCGAGGCGATGGGCCGGGTCCGCTCCTCGAGCCAGGCGCGCTCGTCGGCATCGAGGTCGCCGGCGAGCGCCCCGTGCACCCGCGCGTGGTAGGCGTCGAGCCAGCCGATCTCCACGGCGCTCAGGAGGAGCGGCTCGACGAGGCGCGTGTCGATCGGCGCGAGCGTCAGCGTCTCGAACGAGAGCATCGCCTGTTCGCCGCCCGGCGGCACCCGCGCCTCGCGCACCAGGCACAGCGCCTCGATGCGGATGCCGTAGGCGCCGGTGCGGTAGACGCCGGGCTCGTTGGAGACGATCATGCCGGGAAGCAGCGGCTCGCGGCTGCGCTTGGAGATCGCCTGCGGCCCCTCGTGGACGGCGAGGTAGGCGCCCACCCCGTGGCCCGTGCCGTGCTGGAAGTCGTAGCCCGCCCGCCACAGCGCCGCCCGGGCGAGGGGGTCGAGCTCGGACCCCATGGTGCCTTCCGGGAAGCGCTGCATCGCGATCGCGATGTGACCCTTGAGGACGCGGGTGAACTGGACGCGGAAATCGGCGGACGGCGTGCCGGCGACGATGGTCCGGGTGATGTCGGTGGTGCCGTCGGGGTACTGGGCGCCGGAATCGATCAGGATCGGCTCGTCGGCCCCGACCGTGCGGTCGGTGGAGCGGTCGACCCGATAGTGGACGATCGCGCCGTGGGGGCCGGAGCCGCAGATCGTGTCGAACGACACGTCGACGGCGCCGACGTCGCGGCGGTAGGCCTCGAGACGCTCCACGATGTCGATCTCGGTGAGGCCCACGGCGTTGCGGTCGAGCCAGGCGAGGAAGCGCACCATGGCGAGGCCGTCGCGGTGGTGGGCGGCGCGCATGCCGGCGATCTCGGCGGCGTTCTTCACCGCCTTCAGCTTCAGCGTGGGGTCGGTGACGGTGACGAGCGTGCCGCGCTTCTCGATCGCGGCGAGGGCGGCCTCGGGCGTGCGGTCGGGATCGGCGGCGACGCGCTTGCCCTGGCTGAGCTCGGCGAGGGCGGCGAGGAAGGTGTCCGCCGGGGAGAGGACGGCGAGCCCGTCGAGCGCGGCGACGAGGTCGTCGCCCACCTTGCCGGGGTCCACGAAGATGGTGGCGAGGCCTTCGCGGGGGATGAACACGCGCGATAGGACGAGCGGGGTGTGGACGACGTCGGCGCCGCGCCAGTTGAAGATCCAGCTCACCGCGTCGCTCGAGGCGACGAGGAGCGCGTCGGTGGTCATCGCGGCGCGCACGTCGGCGAGCTTGTCGGCGGCGCTGCGGCCGGCGACCGCCAGCGGATGGGCGACGACGCGGCCGCGCGGCGGGGCCGGGCGGTCGTTCCACACGAGGTCGACGGGGTTGGCGTCGAGATAGGCGAGGGAGAGGTTCTCGGCGCGGCCCTTGAGGCGGTCGAGGTCGGCGCGGCTGTGGAGACGCGGATCGACGCCGAGGGTGAGGCCCTTGAGGTTCGCCTTCATCCAGGCGGCGGCCTCGTCGGGCTGGCTGACGCGGTGGAAGATGTCGCCCGGCACCTGCCGCTCCGACTGCAGCGTATAGCGTCCGTCGGTGATGAAGAGGGCGCGGTCCTCGAGGACGATGGCGCGGCCCGCCGATCCGGTGAAGCCGGTGGCGTAGGCGAGGCGCTCCTCCGAGGGGGGCAGATATTCGCTCTGGTAGGCATCCTCGTGGGGGATGACGAGACCGTCGATCTTCAGGCCGCCGAACTGGGCGCGCAGGCGTGCGATGCGCGCTGCGATATCGGCTGTCTCAACGGTGGGGGGATCGAAAGTCTGGTAGGCCATGAGCGGACATTCGCCTGTCGGTTGAGGGGCGGCAAGCGCTTTTCCACGCCAAATAGGCTTGCCGCACCGAGCCTATAGGATCGTCAATCGCCTCAAAATGGTGCATTGCAAAATGCGGAGGCAGGCATGCACGTTTGTGCATTGCGGTATGGAGCCGAATAGCTAGGTTTTGTCGTGTCAGAGCGCAGGCAACGTCCGTACTTGGGGTTGCTGCAACGCACAATCGGAGAGTCCCAATGGCCACCGTCACCGCCCACGATTATGCCCTTACCGGTTCCGCGAAGGAGCAGGGTCTTCTGTCCCGTATCGGCGCCCGCATCATGGCGTCCCGCAAGCGTCAGGCCGACCGTGCCGTCGCTGCGTACCTCCTGAGCCTCGACGACGCCACCCTGACCCGTCTCGGCTACGATCGCACCGAGATCGAGCGCCGCAACCCGGCCGGCTACCCCTTCCTCTAAGCCAAGCCTCTTAGAGATCTGCGCCATTGGAGGGGAGGGCTCCCGTCCTCCCCTGGCGCCCAACGAAGGCCGCATGGCCCGAACGACGCTCAAGCGTCAGGGTGATCCAGTCGTCGATCACCACGTGCTCCTTCAGGCGGAAGCCCCGCGCTAGATAGGCCGCCCGCACGCGGCGCCCGTCGCGCAGCCTGAGACCCGACAGAACGAGAGTCCGGCGCGCCGATGCGCCGAGTTGTCCGGCCATCGCGATCAGCGGCCGGGCGAGAATGTTCGCGATCACCGTATCGGCGATCTCCACCGGCCCCGCGGCGACTGCCGTGCGAATCGGCCGGCGACAGCGATTCGCCCGCGCATTGGCCCGCGCCACCCGCACCGCCACATCGTCGATGTCGCTCGCCACGACGCTCTTGGCTCCGAGCCGGTCGGCGGCAATGGCGAGCACCCCCGTTCCCGTCCCGACATCCGCAACGCTGCCGAGCGGTCCGCGCATCGCCAGCCGCTCCAGCGCGATCAGGCACCCCTTGGTCGTCGCATGGTGCGCCGTGCCGAAGGCGCGCCCGGCATCGATCTCCAGATTCCACATCGACGGCGGTAGGCGCATCCGGTCATGGGTGCCGTGCACGACGAACCGTCCGGCGCGCACCGGGTGCAGCGCCTTCTGGCTCTCAGCCACCCAGTCGCGCTCGGCGAGCGCATCGATCTGGAAGGGGGGAAGAACGGGGCAGAGCTCGCGGGCAAGCTCCAGCCAGCGGGTGCGGCCCGCCTCGTCGGTATCGTCGGTAAACAGCACGTCGACGAGCCACGGCCCGTCCTGCTCGGGGCGGTAGGCGGACAGGATCGGCTCGCCCTCGTCGACCAGCGCGTCGAGCACGGTGAGGGCGTCCATCGCCGGCTTCTCGAAGGCGTCGCCGACGCCGAGCGTGGTGTAGGCCCGTGTGACCATGCGGATTCTTTCAAGAGGCCCGTCGGCCGGAAGCTTATGCGCGGGGTGCCGCCCGGCTCAAGCCGGATGAGCCCGTTACGGCATCAGCCGGAGGGTGGCGAGGAGGCAGCCGAACGACACGAAGGACGACAGGGTGCGCACGTGGTTCCACAGCGTCCAAGGCTCGGAATATTCGTGCCAGAGCCTCGCCTGGGCCGCGGAGCGGGTGGGGATCTCGGCGTCGGCGAGGCCGTCGTTGAGGGGGAGATTGACCACGATCGTCACCCCGAAGGTGCCGACCGCGTAGACGAGCACCGCAGCGATGACGCACCAGGCCGCGGGCGAGCTGATCTGCGGCAGGAAGGTGAGGGCGGCGACGATGCCGACGAGGAGCGGGCCGAAGAAGGCGGGGGCGAAGAGAGCGTTGCGGATCTCCTCGTTGATCGCGTTCATCGCCTCGATCGCGGCGGCGGGCGGGGCGACGTCGAGACCGCGCATGACCGAGGCCGACCAGGCGAAGAAGAAGCCGGCAATGGCCCCGGTCAGGACGATGTCGACAATGAGAAGGCTGAAGCGGATTGTGGACATCCCGGGTGTTCCGTGTTCGACGGCGCGTCAGCTACCGGAGAGCAGCGCCTTCAGCGCCTCCACGCCTTGATAGCTGGTCGGGTCGTCGGGGCAGAGGCCCAGACTGCACTCGGCAAGGGTCGAGACGCCGTTGCCCGCGGCGGCCAGCGCGAAGAGCAGCACGGCGAGCACCCCGAGGGTGCCGCGGCGCTCGTAGTCGTCGCTGTCGAACTGGCGGTTGAAGAGGAGGAGGACGCCGCCCCCGGCGACGATCGCAGCGAACACGATGAACGCCCAGGTGTAGAAATGGAGGCCGAGGAAGGGAGCGCCGTAGGCCCCGGTACCCGGCACCACGTGCAGCGCGATCTGGCGCAGGGCGACGGCGCCGCCGCCGACGGCGCCGAGGATCATCAGCCCGTAGTGCGCCGGCCGGACGCCGACGAGGATGTTGAGCGCCAGCCCGGCTCCCGCCACGACGAAACCGGCGCGCTGCAGGATGCAGAGCGGGCAGGGCAGCTCGCCGCCCACGAACTGGTCGAAGAAGGCGAAGAGGAGAACAGCCGAGATGGCGAGAAGGCCGAGCGCGTTGAGCTGACGGGCGAGATGTGAGGTCACGGGCGCGCTCAGAGATCGAGGCCGAGAGAAGCGGTAACGTAGGCGTTGAACAACACGAGCGTCGCCGCGAGCGACAACAGCACGAGCATGACCGCCACACCGCGCGCGCGGAAGGCGGCGAACACGAGGGCGAGTGCGACCCCGAAGAAGGGAATGCTCATCATGGCGGCGACCGCTCTCCCGTCGGGGGTGGTGATGGGCGGGCCGGACGGTCCGCTGACGGCGCGCGAACCTAGGCAAGATCAGCGGGGCTGGCAAGCTGGTACGGACACCGGCTTCGCTCGGCGCCAGGCGGGCACGAAAAAAGGGGCCGCGCGGTGCGCGACCCCTTCGTTCGTCCGGAGCTCGGGCGGGACTTAGAAGTCCATGCCGCCCATGCCGCCCATGCCACCGCCGGGCATCGCGGGGGCCGCGTCCTTCTTCGGCAGCTCGGCCACCATCGCCTCGGTGGTGACGAGGAGCGAAGCGATCGAGGCGGCGTCCTGGAGAGCGTGGCGCACGACCTTGGTCGGGTCGATGATGCCCTTCTCGATCAGGTTGCCGTAGACTTCGCTCTGCGCGTCGAAGCCGAAGTCGGGGGTGGCGTTCTCGAGGATCTTGCCGACCACGATCGAGCCTTCGACACCGGCGTTCGAGGAGATCTGACGCACCGGAGCCTCGAGGGCGCGCAGCACGGTCTTGATGCCGGCGGCGACGTCGGGGTTCTCGGAGTTGAGCTTCTCCACGGCCGCCTTGGCGCGCAGGAGGGCCACACCGCCGCCCGGGACGATGCCTTCCTCGACGGCCGCGCGGGTCGCGTTGAGGGCGTCGTCGACGCGGTCCTTCTTCTCCTTCACCTCGACTTCGGTCGCGCCGCCGACGCGGATCACCGCGACGCCGCCCGCGAGCTTCGCCAGGCGCTCCTGGAGCTTTTCCTTGTCGTAGTCGGAGGTGGTCTCTTCGATCTGCTGCTTGATCTGCGCGACGCGACCCTTGATGTCCTCGGCCTCACCGGCGCCGTCGACGATGGTGGTCTCGTCCTTGTTGATCGTGACCTTCTTGGCGCGGCCGAGCATCTCGACGGTGACCGACTCGAGCTTGATGCCGAGGTCTTCGGACACGACCTGGCCGGCGGTCAGGATGGCGATGTCCTGCAGCATGGCCTTGCGGCGGTCGCCGAAGCCCGGCGCCTTCACGGCCGCGACCTTCAGGCCGCCACGGAGCTTGTTGACCACGAGCGTGGCGAGCGCCTCGCCTTCCACGTCCTCGGCGATGATGAGGAGCGGACGGCCGGACTGCACGACGGCTTCCAGGATCGGCAGCATCGCCTGCAGGTTGGAGAGCTTCTTCTCGAAGATGAGGATGTAGGGATCGTCGAGCTCGACGGTCATCTTCTCGGCGTTGGTCACGAAGTACGGCGAGATGTAGCCGCGGTCGAACTGCATGCCCTCGACGACTTCGAGCTCGGTCTCGAGCGACTTCGCCTCTTCGACGGTGATGACGCCCTCGTTGCCGACCTTCTGCATGGCGTGGGCGATCATGTCGCCGACTTCCTTGTCGCCATTGGCAGAGATGGTGCCGACCTGCGCCACCTCGTCGGAGGTGTTGATGGTGCGCGAGCGGGCGGTGAGGTCCTTGATGGCCTCGGCGACGGCCATGTCGATGCCGCGCTTCAGGTCCATCGGGTTCATGCCGGCGGCGACGGCCTTGGCGCCTTCGCGTACGATCGCCTGGGCGAGAACCGTGGCGGTGGTGGTGCCGTCGCCGGCGAGATCGTTGGTCTTCGAGGCGACCTCGCGGACCATCTGGGCGCCCATGTTCTCGAACTTGTCCTCAAGCTCGATTTCCTTGGCGACCGTCACGCCGTCCTTCGTGATGCGCGGGGCGCCGAAGGACTTCTCGATGACGACGTTGCGGCCCTTCGGGCCGAGCGTCACCTTCACGGCATTGGCGAGGATGTCGACGCCGCGCAGCATCTTGTCGCGCGCATCGGTCGAGAATTTGACTTCCTTAGCGGCCATGTTCGGCTCCTAAACTCGTGCTATTCTTATGGGACTGGGGCGAGATCAGGCGGAGACGGTCGCGGACTCGACCACACCCATGATGTCGCTCTCCTTCATGATGAGGAGATCCTCACCATCGAGCTTCACCTCGGTGCCCGACCACTTGCCGAACAGCACGCGATCACCAGCCTTGACGTCGAGCGGGGTGACGGCGCCCTGCTCGTTGCGCGCGCCCGGACCCACCGCGACGACTTCGCCTTCCTGCGGCTTTTCCTTGGCGGTATCGGGGATGATGATGCCACCGGCGGTCTTGGCCTCGGACTCGATACGACGCACGACAACGCGGTCATGCAGCGGACGGAATTTCATGTCTGCCCTCACGGATCATGGGATGCTGTTGGCACTCTCTCCGAGTGAGTGCCAACGGCTTGCCGGGCAGATAAGGGGGACGCGAAACAGTGTCAACAGAGAGCGGGGCGGCGCGGGCGGAAATTTTTGCCTCGGCGGCGACGCGCCTCGTCCGAAACGCTGGCCTGCGAGCCCTATGTGAGCTCGATCGGACGGCTCAGGGGCCATCCCATGGCACGAAACAGCTGCAGATCATAGCGATTCCAGTCCCTGAGGCGGCGAAGGGTGGCAGCCGACAGGCGACTGGGCGTTGCAGTTTGAAACGGTTCGTGCCCGTCGCCACCGACGAACACGTTGGCGCGGGGCAGGGTTTCGGCCACGAAGCCGCCGCGGCGGAGATAGGCTTCCACTTCGGCGACGTTGCCGACATGCAATTCGCCCGCGCGCACGCGTTGCCGTACGTCGCGCTCAACGCGGCCATAGTCGGCGTCGGTGGTGGTCGGGACGCCCGCGAGGATGCGGCAGAACGGGTTGCTCCACGCCGTCGTGAAGAAGGGGCGGCTCTCCATGATCTCGTCGGTGAGGGCGTCGGGGCTCGGCAGCTGCGCTTCGAAGATGGAGTGCATCGGGTGTCGGCGCTGCGTGTGGACGAAGTTGAAGAAGCTGCAAATCCGCTCGATCGGGTCGCGCACGGCGGCCACGCAGATGGCGGGGCGGTTCGCGAAGAACCTCAGAATCTTGACGGTGACGTGCCCCGACACGACGCGCACCTCGCTGCGCTCCGCTGGAGACATCACCGCGAGCCGCTCGACGATCTCGCGCTCGTGTCCGCGGACGGTCCGCTCGTCGCCGAAGGTGCGCAGCAGCGCGTTCCGGATGCTCGTTCCCGCGCACTTCGGAACGTGCAGATGCACCAGAACTTCGTCCATGACATCTCCAAACGAGCCTCTAAGTCATTGTGACTACAGGCAATCCGTCCGACAACTCGGGATTCATCAGTTCTGCCTATAACGATGGAAAGGTAATCCTATTTTCCTGATGCCCGCCGCGCCGGCATCATATTTCTTCTCCTGTCGGCCGGGTGGTGGGCCAGCTCCCCCGCATTCCCGCAGGCTCGACAATGCCCGGCCTGTAGCGGCCGGCTGCGCCTCGCCGAACTGGGGCGCAGCCGGCTTAACTGCGAGATAGAGGGACGAGGATCCTATGGCGATCGCCCACAAGGACCCGAAGCTGCCGCCACCCGAGCCGATACCGGAGGGGCCGGAGTGGATCGAGGAGCTCGGCCCCTTCGCCTCGGTCGGCGAGACGCTGGCGGTGCTCGCCCGCACCCTCTGCCCCCACGACAGTCTGCCCGAGCGCTGCTATCGGCGCGTGGTGAGAGCGCAGGACCGCATCGCCGCCGAGACCCAGGCGCTCGGCGTCACGGTGCGGGACTTCTGCGCCCTTCTCGACAGCCGGATGCCGCTCCCCTTCGCCGAACTCTCCGAAAGCTATCGCGTCAATATCCTGAAGACGCTGGAGAATGAGCCGGCCTTCATATTCTTGCAGCGCTCGACCGTGCGTTTCCTCTATGACGATGTCGAGGTGTGGGAGGCGTTCGGTTACGAGGGTGCCTCCGTCCACCTCGGCGGCTACATTCATCGCGGCTTCGACGATCTCGACTGGCTTCCCAACCCGCCCAGTGGCGACTGACCCTCTCACATCGGACGGATCATGACGGCACACTACCAGCTGGACGACGATGGCGTCGTCGTCATCATCGGCTCTGGCGCGGGGGGCGGCACGCTCGCCAACGAGCTCGCGCAGAAGGGCATCGACGTCGTTCTTCTCGAGGCCGGCCCGCACCTCACCGCCGACGACTTCGTCAACGACGAGTGGGGCGGCTACGAGATGCTGTCGTGGCTCGACAAGCGCACCTCGAGCGGCAACTGGCGGGTGGCCAAGGATCATCCGACGGCACCGAGCTGGAGCTGCAAGGTGGTGGGCGGCACCACCGTGCACTGGTCGGCCTGCTGCTACCGGCTGATCGAGGACGAGATGCGTGCCCGCACCGTCTACGGCGACGTCCCGGGGGCGAGCCTCATCGACTGGCCGATCACCCTCGCCGACCTCGAGCCCTACTACGACAAGGCCGAGGCGAAGATGGGCGTCACCCGCACCCACGGCCTGCCGGCACTGCCGCCCAACAACAACTTCAAGGTCATGTATGCCGGGGCCAAGGCGCTCGGCTACGACAGCGTGTCGACGGGCCGCCACGCCATCAACTCCGTCCCCTATGACGGGCGCCCCGCCACCATCGAAGACGGCTTCACGATCACCGGCGACAAGGTCGGCTCGCGCTGGTCGACGCTCAACGTGGAGATCCCGCGCGGGCTCGCGACGGGCAAGCTGGAGCTGCGCGCCGAATGCTGCGCCGTGCAGATCGAGCACGACGCGGCCGGTAAGGCTTCCGCCGTCGTCTACGTCGATGCCGGGGGAATGACGCGGCGGCAGAAGGCGCGGGCGGTGGTGCTCGCGGGCAACTGCGTGGAATCCTCCCGCCTGCTCCTCTATTCCACCAGCGCCCTGTTCCCCAACGGCCTCGCCAACGGCTGGGGCCATGTGGGCCGCCACTATCTGCGCCACATCATCCAGACGGTCTGGTCGATCTTCGACAAGCCGGTGAACATGCACCGGGGCGAGATCATGATCGGCATGCTCGACGAGTTCGCCCACCACGACCCCTCGCGGGGCTTCGCCGGCGGCTACTATGTGGAGCTCAATTCGATGGGGCTGCCGACGACGGCCGCCTTCCTCGATCCCGGCTGGTGGGGACGCGACTTCGCCTCGGTGATGGAGCAGTATGCCAACATGGCCGGCATCTTCATGTCGGGCGAGGACATGCCGCAGCCCGACAACCGCATCACCCTCACCGACGATGTCGACACCTACGGCGTGCCGGTGGCGAACATCCACTACGACGAGCACGACAACGACCTGAAGATGCGCAGCCACGGCTACAAGACGCTGAGCGGCATCCACAAGGCCGCCGGAGCGAAGCGGTCGATCGAGGCGCCGGCCTATCCGGCGTCCCACAATCTCGGCTCCAACCGCATGAGCGCGCGGGCCGAGGACGGGGTTCTCGACGGTCACGGCCGCGCTCACGAGGTGGCGAACCTCTTCGTGTGCGACGGCAGCCAGTTCGCGACCGGCGGGGCCTGCAACCCGACGCTCACCATCGTGGCGCTCGCGATCCGCCAGGCCGACTTCATCGCCAAGGAGATGGCCGGCGGCGCCCTATAGCGGCCGCCTTGCCTGAAGCTGCCCGGCGGCGTCCTCACCCCGCGTCGTAAACGGGCATCGGAGGCCCTGGCGGGCGACCGAGCGGAGCGCGCCGTCAGCCTCGGTAGGCCCAGCGGCGCTATGGGGGTCGCCGCCGCACCCGTTCTCCACGGACCGGTCGATTCATCCCCGCCAAACATCGAGGCGGGGATATCGAAGATGCCGATGCTGGAATATAGACGAACCGGGGTCCGCTACAGGGATTGGCTTTGGTTTCGATATGGCTGAAGAACCATTACACGAGTCCTCCTCGGCGCCGTCCGCGACGCTCCAGGGGATCTTCGCCGCGCTGCCGGTGGCCGTCAGCTGGGCGTTGATGCCGGGCGCGATCATCCAATTCACGAACCAGGCGTTTGAGAAGCTCTTCGGCTATCCGCACGGCTTCTTCGCCACGGGCGAGCACTTCATCGAGACCGTCTACGTTCACGAGGCCGAGCGCGCGCTGGTGCTCAGGCACTGGGAGGACTTCGCCCTGACGAAGGGCAAGGGCGTGACGGAGATTCCCGATCTCGAGTTCGAGATACGCCGCGCCGACGGTCAGATGCGCGTGGTGCGCCATCGCGGCGTGATCCTGCACGACATGAAGGTGGGCATCGCCATCTTCGAGGACATCACCGAGCAGAAGCGGCTTCACATCCTCCTCAACGAGCAGGCCTATCGCGATCCGCTGACGGGCCTCGCCAACCGCCGCAGGCTGGACGAGCGGTGGCAGGAGGAACTCGCCCGGCGCAATCGCGACATCGTCTTCCTCATGGTCGATCTGGACCGCTTCAAGCAGATCAACGACACCTACGGCCACGCTGCCGGCGATGTGGTGCTGAACACCATCGGCGGCCGGTTGAAGGACGAGGTGAGAGGCAGCGATCTCGTCTGCCGGCTGGGTGGCGACGAGTTCGGCATCCTCTTGCCGGCGCCCGAGACACTCGGCGATGTGGATGCGCTGTGCGACCGCCTCATCGCGTCGCTGCACCTGCCGATCACCATCGAGGATGGCACCAGCGTCCAAGTCGGCGCCAGCATCGGCGCGTGCCTCTACCCGGCGGCGGCTGCGGATTTCCGCGAGCTCCTGCTTCGCGCGGACGAGGCGCTCTACCAGATCAAGAGCAGGGGGCGTGGCCGCTGGAAATGGTACGAGCCCTGACGCCATCCGTCGCGGCCCGCCGTCCCTCGGCTGTCACATCGCCTCAGCGGCCGCGCCAGCGATAGATCCGGCCGCCGGCGCGCTTGCGGCCGGTGTCCTCCACGCCCGGCAGGCGTCCCGCGCGCACCATCGTCAGGAAGTCGCGGCCGAGCCGCACCTTGTCGCCCACATAGAGGTCGTCCCAGCCCGCGCCGTAGATCTCGGGGAAGTGGAACTCGCCGGGCGGGCGTTCCGCGAGGCGTCGGACAAGGCGGCCGACGGCGTGATCGTCGAGGCGCTTCACCGGACTGTCAGAAGCCGATCTCGCGGCTGAGGACGAGAAGCGTCCGCTCGCGTGGCAGAGTGTTGAGCGAGACGCGGTAGACTTGCTCTGGGTGCATCGCGATGGTGAGGCCGTCCTCGCGCATTCCGGCGATGAACTGGGAGAGCGTATAGTCGCCGAACCAGTGCATCGGGATGACGACCTGGGTGCGCAGCCGCTCCACCACCGTCATCATCGCCGCCTGGTTCATGGTGTAGGTGCCGTCGATGGGCACGAACATGATGTCGAGCCGGCCGATCTCGGCGATCTGGGCGTCGCTCAGCATCTGATGCAGGTGGCCGAGATGGCCGAGGCAGAGGCCGGCGATCTCGAAGATGAAGATGGAGTTGCCGGACTCCTCCACCCCACGATAGCTGCGGATGTCGGTCGGCACGTTGCGGATCAGCACCTCGCCCACCTCGAGGAAGTGCTCGGCCCGCCCCCCTTCCGGATTCCAGCCCCGCAGCACGTAGCGGATCTCGGGATCGGGGAAGGGCGTGTAGTGGCTCGAATGGGCGTGGTTCATGGTGACGACGTCGGGCAGCGGGCCGTTCCCGGCGATGCCGTTGAAGTCGGTGGCGATCACCGTCCGGTCGGGGGCGGTGATGCGGAAGGTGGAGTGGCCGACGTAGGAGATCTCCACCGTGTAGGCGTCGGCGGCGCTTCCGGTGGCGACGCGGATGAAGCGCGCGTCGGGCGACAGACGCTGCGCGATCGCCTGGCAGTTGGAGACCATCTGAGCCGCGGCGGGCGAGGCGAGCGTGCCGGCGAAGGCCGCGAGGGCGAGGACGGCGAGGGTTCGCCGCCCGAGACGGGCGGCCCAGCCGCCCATGCAATTGCGAAGGGGGATCGTCACGCGCGCCTCCTTGGATCGCAGTCACCGTCCGACAAGGATAGCAACGGCGGCTCGCGTGTCGTCTCACAAAGCGCGGAGGGACGCTTTGTCTCAGCCGAGGCCGATGGGCGTGCCTCTCAGGCGAGGCCCTTGCGGGCGTCGATCCGCTGGGTGACGGCGGGCAGCGCCGGCGGCGCGTGGGGGCGGGGATAGGGCCGCGCCATCAGCTCGGAACGCAGGATGAAGTCGGCCGTCGCCTCGTTGAGCGCGATCACCGTCTGCGAGATGGCGGCGACGCGCACCAGCGGCGCCGGATCGAGGTCGTGCGGCTTGGGCGTCAGCGGGTCGGTGAACAGGATCAGAAGGTCGATGCGCCCTTCGGCGATCATCGCCCCGAGCTCCATGTCGCCGCCGAGGGCGCCGGAGCGCAGGCAGTCCGCCTTGAGATTGGTCTGGGCGAGCAGCAGCCGGCCGGTGTTGCCGGTGGCGGTCAGCCGGTGCGCGGTCAGGGCACGCTCGTTGGCGAAGGCCCAGGCGGCGAGGGTCGGCTTGGCGGCGTCGTGCGCGGAGAGGGCGATCCGCTTCTGCCCGTCCATACCCATCTCAGGTCTTCTTGCGGAACGCGTCGAGGGAGACGACTTCCGCGCCTTCGGCCGGCGTTGCGGCGGGCGCCTCGCCGGCGTCGTCCTGTTCGCCTTTCGGCTGGGTGGAGAGGGCGGGGACGCTCGCCGGCGCATCCTCGCTGGGCTCGGCCTTCGTCTCGCCCTCTTCGCCCTCACCGGTGGCGGCCGGGTCGAACTGCAGGCCGAACTGGACGCTCGGGTCGAAGAAGCCCTTCACCGCCGCGAAGGGCACGAGCAGCCGCTCCGGCACGCCGCCGAAGGAAAGGCCCACCTCGAAGCCGTGATCGGACACCGCGAGGTCCCAGAACTGATGCTGGAGGACGATGGTCATCTCCTCCGGATGCTGCTGGCGGAGCCGGGACGACATCCGCACCCCTGGCGCCGATGTGTCGAACGCGATGTAGAAATGGTGCTCGCCGGGCAAACCCCCGTCGGCCACCTCGCGCATCACCTTGCGCACAACGCCACGCAATGCATCCTGAACAAGGACGTCATAACGGATGAGATCGTCAGCCACGACCACGCCTCCTCTGGTGCGCGTTACGTAGCGCAAGCCTTCCGCCAATCCAACGGGGGAGCGAGCGTGTTGGATCCCGATCCCGCATTGTGTGGCGACTTCGCTTCATCGCACAAGCAATCCCTGTGCCGCACCGGCGGGGCGGACGGAGGGGGCGGGACGCGTCAGCGCGGCGCCGCGTCGGTGAAGCGGGTGCGGTAGAGGGCGGGGGTAAATCTCAGGCCCTCTGCGGGTCGGAAGACGCCTGCGGCCTGCATTTTCTCCATCGCCGCCCGGAAGCAGCCGGTCGATTGCCAGCGTGCCACGTTGACGAGGCTGAAGCGAGCGTCGGCGCCGAGCGCTTCATGTAGCTCCGTACTGATATAACCGGGCTGTTCGACAAGAAAGTCGCGGGCGGCGTGCCAGGCGTCCACGGTTTCGGCGAGGCGGCCGTCGGGCACCTCGAACACGTTGATGAGGGTGACGGGTCCGTCGGCGGTGGATGGAACGGGTGACATGGTGCGCTATCTCCGTTAGAGGATAGCAAGCTATATAAATTTACATAGCATGCTATTCAATGGGATTGCGATGGATTCCGACGGGATGGATTTCGAGAAGGAGAGGTCGGCCGGCTATCTGGCGAACCACATGGCGCGCCTGCTCGCGCGCGGGCTCGGCGACCGGATCCGGCCCTATGGGCTCGTCATCGGGCAGTTTCCCATTCTCTTGGAGCTTTGGGCGGAGGACGGGCTGACCCAGGCCGCCCTCGTGGAGCGGCTCGACGTGGAGCAGGCGACCATCGCCAACACCTTGTCGCGCATGGAGCGGGATGGGCTGGTGCGGCGCGTGCCCCATCCGCACGACCGAAGGGCGCGCTGTGTGGTGCTGACCGACCGGGCGAAGGCGCTGGAGGGCCCGGCGACGGCCGCGGCCAGCGCGCAGAATGCGGCGGCGCTCACCGGCTTCAGCGAGGCGGAGCGGGCGACGTTCCTGTCCCTCATGGCGCGTGCGATCGCCAACATGCGCAGTCCCGACAACGCGCGAGACGAAAGCGAGGAGCCAGATCGGGAGGGCGCGCGAGCCGAAGGCGAGGCGCGCGGCCAGGACAAGGCGCGAGACGAAGGCGGGACGCGTGATGAGGGTGGGGAGGAAGGGTAAGCGAAGGCTTCTGTTGCCAGGTGCCTCCAAACCCCGCCTCCTACTTGCGGTAGGAGGACTTAAATTGAGGTGTCACACCGCATTACGCAGCGAGACGGGCCTCGGCATAGTTGTCATTCGCAACTACAAGTTTGGTCCGATAACGGTGGTACCATACCGAGCGAAAGAAGAGCCTTTACACCCTCGTCGATCCTGGTTCGCCCCCGCCGAAACGGCCCGCTCCGCGGGTCGCTTGGGTGGAGGCGCCGGGTACTGCCCCCGGGTCCGAAGAGCTTATTACGCAATCCGTTTATCGCCATAGTCGACCGTCGCCGACGGGGTGAATATAGGGGCAAAGAGCGCCGAGGAGAAGGGGGAGAGGTCGCCCGATGGGGCGAGAAAAGTGAGGATTTGATTCGTTCTCCAGTTCCGCGACGGCCTACGATCGCCTACGCCAGAAAGGAACGGGGAGTTGGTCATAGGGTACCGCACCGTCGTTGTTGCCCTCGTCTTCAGCCTCGTCGCGATAGAGGCGGCAGAGGCGGCGCGATGTACGGACTATGCCAGCTGTCGTCAGGCGGTGGTCGCGTGGTGCCGGGGGGCCCACCCGAGGGCCGACGGCGACGGGGACGGCATCCCCTGTGAGAATGTGTGCCGATCGCGGGCGCAGGTCGTCGCCATCATGCGCGAGATCGGCTGCAACCGTTAGCCGGAGGGACGATGCGCGCCTATCACGAGCTTCTCCAACGCATCCTCGACGAGGGTGTGCGTCAGGCCGATCGCACCGGCGTCGGGACGCTATCGGTGTTCGGCCATCAGACGCGCTATCGCCTGTCCGAGGGGCTGCCCGTCGTCACCACCAAGCGCGTCCATCTGAAGTCGGTGATCGCCGAGCTGTTGTGGTTCGTCGCCGGCGAGACCAACGCCCGCGCCCTCAACGCCCGCGGCGCCACCATCTGGGACGAGTGGGCCGACGCCGACGGCGAGCTCGGCCCGATCTACGGCCGCCAGTGGCGCGCCTGGCCGACGGCGAGCGGTCCCGTCGATCAGCTCGCCCGGGTGGTGGAGGCGATCCGCAGCGATCCCGCCTCGCGGCGCCACATCGTCTCGGCCTGGAACCTGGGCGATCTCGACAAGATGGCGCTGCCGCCGTGCCACCTCCTCTTCCAGTTCCACGTCGCGGCGGGCCGGCTCTCGTGCCAGGTCTATCAGCGCTCCGCCGACGCGTTTCTGGGGGTGCCGTTCAACATCGCCTCCTACGCGATCCTCACCCACATGGTGGCTCACGCGACGGACCTCGCGGTGGGCGATCTCGTCCACACCCTCGGCGACGCGCACCTTTATCTCAACCACCTCGATCAAGCGCGGCTCCAGCTCACGCGCGCGCCGCGTCCGCTGCCGCGGCTCGACCTGTCGGCGGCGCCGCGCGATCTCTTCGCGATCACCGCCGACCACCTGCGCGTCGAGGGCTACGACCCGCATCCGACCATCAAGGCTCCCGTTGCCGTCTGAGAAGGGAATGCCGATCGCGCTCATCGTCGCGGCGGCCGAAAACGGCGTGATCGGGCAGGGCGGGGCGCTGCCCTGGCGCTTGCCGTCGGACCTTGCCCACTTCAAGCGCCTCACCCTCGGCAACACCATCGTCGTCGGCCGCCGGACGCACGAATCCATCGGCAAGGCGCTGCCGGGACGGCGCACCATCGTCGTCTCGCGCGGCGCGGTCGCCGACATGGAGGTGGCGCCGAGCCTCGCGGCGGCCGTGGCGCGCGCCGAAACGCCGGTGTTCCTCGCCGGCGGCGCCGGCATCTATGACGAGGGGATGGGGATCGCCGACACCATCCATCTCACCCGCGTCCACGCCGCGCCCGAGGGGGACGTGACGTTTCCACCCATCGACCCCACCGTCTTCGCGCTGCAGTCTCGCGAGCCCGGTACGCAAGGCCCGAGGGACGATCATCCCTTCAGCTTCGAGACTTATGTCCGGATCGGAACGGCGGTTGATTGAAAGGCGCGACGGCCCCAGCCTATAAGTGTGCCCGCATGGCGCGTTTCGCCGCGTTTGCGCGTGGACCGGGAATGGTTATGTCGCGGTCACCGGTCCGTCGGCCGGATAGAAATCTTGATTTGGGTAAGGGGAGCGGGATGCCCTGGAACAACCAGTCGGGCGGCAAAGGGGGCGGACCCTGGGGTGGCGGTGACGGCCCTTGGGGTGGTGGACCCAATCGTCCGAACCCTTGGGGGAACGGCGGCCCGCAGCGCGGCGGCGGGGGCAACGACCCCAACAACCCGCCCGACCTCGAAGAGCTTCTGCGCCGCAGCCAGGACAAGCTGAAGCGCGTCTTTCCCCGCCGTGGCGGCGGGGGTGGGGGCGGTGGCGGCGGTCCCTCGCTCGGCACCCTCGGCGGGCGCGGCATCGCGCTCGCCCTCATCGCGGTGGTGATCATCTACGGCCTCACCGGCTTCTACCGCGTCGGCCCGGGCGAGCTCGGCGTGGAGCTGGTGCTCGGACGCTACCAGGGCACCACCCAGCCGGGCCTCAACTACAACTGGCCCTATCCGATCGGCGAGGTCTACACCCCCGACGTGCTGCGCATCCGCGAGGTGAATATCGGCAGCCGCGGCAGCGGCCGGGGCAACGACGTGCCCGAGGAGAGCCTGATGCTCACCGGTGACGAGAACATCGTCGACGTGGACTTCAAGGTGCAGTGGCGCATCTCCGACCCGGCCAACTTCCTGTTCAACGTGGAAGACCCCGAAGGCACCGTGAAGCAGGTGGCCGAGAGCGCGATGCGCGAGGTGGTGGGCCGCAAGAACATCCAGCCGATCCTCACCCAGGAGCGCCAGCAGATCGAGCAGGACGTGCAGGCGTTGATGCAGACGACGCTCAACAACTACGGCGCAGGCGTGGAGGTGAGCCAGGTGCAGATGCAGAAGGTGGACCCGCCCGAGCAGGTCATCGACGCCTTCCGCGACGTGCAGGCCGCCCGCGCCGACCAGGAGCGCTTCCAGAACGAGGCCGACGCCTACGCCAACCGCGTGGTGCCGGAGGCCCGCGGTGAGGCGGCGCAGATCGTGGAGCGCGCCACCGCCTACCGCGACCAGGTGGTGGCCGAGGCGACCGGTCAGGCCGACCGCTTCCTCTCCGTCTATGAAGAGTATCGCAAGGCGCCCGAAGTGACGCGCCAGCGCATCTATCTCGAAACGCTGGAGCGCGTGTTCGCCGACACCGACAAGGTCATCATCGACCAGTCGGCCGGCAGCGGCGTGATCCCCTACCTTCCCCTCGACCGCCTCGCTCGACCGGCGCCGCAGTCCTCGACCCAGGGAGCCCGCTGATGCGCGCCGGCCTCATCGGTATCTTGATCGTCATCGCCGTCGTCGTGGTGGTGGCGCTCAACTCGCTCTTCGTCACCACGCCGACGCAGCAGGCGCTCGTCCTTCAGTTCGGCGAGGTGCGCCAGGCGATTCGGCAGCCGGGGCTCAACGTCAAGATCCCGCTGATCCAGGACGTGCTCTTCCTCGACAAGCGGATTCTCGATCTCAACGTGCCGACGCAGGAGATCATCGCCGCCGACCAGAAGCGTCTCGTGGTTGACGCCTTCATGCGCTACCGCGTCGCCAATCCGGTGCGCTTCTACCAGACGGTGAACAACGTCCGCGAAGGTGCCGCGCGCCTGTCCACCTTCGTGCAGGCCTCGCTGCGTGCCGTTCTCGCCGACGCGACCTTCCAGGCCATCGTGCGCGACGATCGCCAGGCGCTGACCCAGCGCATCGCCGAGGACGTCGCCCGCCGGGCGCAGGACATCGGCGTCGAGATCGTCGACGTGCGGATCCGCCGCGCCGACCTGCCGGAGGCGAACTCGGAGGCGATCTATCGCCGCATGCGCACCGAGCGCGAGCAGGAGGCGACGGAGATCCGCGCCCGCGGTCGCGAGGCGGCGGCGCGTGTCGAGGCGGCGGCCGACCGCACCGCGACGGTGCTGCGCGCCGAGGCCGATCGCGAGGCCGAGCAGATCCGCGGTGAGGGCGACGCGCGCAAGAACGCCATCTTCGCCCGCGCCTACACGGTCGATCCGCAATTCTTCGCCTTCTATCGGGCGATGCAGGCCTACGAGACCGGCCTCAAGGCGAGCGACACGCGGCTGATCCTGTCGCCGGACGCGGACTTCTTCCGCTACTTCAACGATCCGCTCGGCCGGACCGCCGAGTTGCCGCCGGCGGAGGTGGCCGAGGCGCCGCAGCCGAACCAGGGGCCGTTGCCCGACATTGCCGCCGAGGTGCCGCCGGCGCTCGACCGCAACGCCGACACCAAGGATCTGCTGCCCGAGATCGCGCCGGTTCCGGGGGCCGAGGAGGACGTCCCGTCGATGTCCGACACGAGCGCCGACATCGACGCGGAGGAGGACGCGGCGCTCGACGAGGAGGCGGCCGTCGATGCCGGCGAGCCCTCGCCGGCGGTGGCGAGCGAAGCGGAGGCGGCGCGCCTCGAGGCCGAGGAGGCGGAGGAGTCCGCCGCGCAGGAGACGGGCGAGTCCGCTGCCGCGACGGACGCGGCGCCGGCTTCGGAGGAGGTCTCTCCAGCCTCGCCCGACGCCGCTTCCGCCGGCACGCCCGCCGAGACCTCCGCCGATACGGAGGCCGCCCCGGCGTCGACCGATGAGCGGCCCGTCGAACCGGCGCAGTGAGCGATCTGCTCGTCGCCATCGGGCTGGTGCTTGCTCTGGAGGGAGCGCTTTATGCGCTGGCGCCGCAAGCTATGCGTGGCATGATGGCGCGGCTTGTGACGACCCCTCCCGACACCCTGCGCGCGGCAGGCCTTGCCGCGACCGTCGTGGGTGTCGGGTTGGTGTGGCTGGTGCGAGCCGTGTGACACGGCCGCCGGGGAGGTAGCTGATGACCGCAATATCCCGTCATGTCCGTGCCGCGTTGGCGGGTGCGGCTCTCGTTGTTCTACCGCTGGCGCCGATCGGGGTCGGCGCGGCCGTCGCCCAGGAGGTGGGCCCGCGCTCCGTCGCCGACCTCGCCGAGGGGCTGCTCGGCTCCGTGGTCAACATTTCGACCTCGCAGCGGGTGGACGCGGAGCGCTCGGTGCCGATGCCCGACACGCCCGACGAGGACACCCCCTTTCAGGAATTCTTCGACGAGTTCTTCGACCAGGACGACGCGGTGCCCGATCCGCGCCGGGTGCAGAGCCTCGGCTCGGGCTTCGTGATCTCGGCCGACGGCGTCGTCGTCACCAACAACCACGTCGTCAAGGACGCCGACGAGGTGGTGGTGAACTTCGCCGACGGCAGCAAGCTCGAGGCGAAGATCCTCGGCGTCGATCCGAAGACCGACCTCGCCGTGCTCAAGGTGGATCCGCCCAAGCCGCTGAAGCCGCTGGAGTTCGCCGCTTCGGAGGACCTGCGGGTCGGCGACTGGGTGATGGCGATCGGCAATCCCTTCGGCCTCGGCGGCACGGTGACCGTCGGCATCATCTCGGCCCGCAACCGCAACCTGCAGTCGGGCCCCTACGACGACTTCATCCAGACCGATGCGGCCATCAACCGGGGCAACTCCGGCGGCCCGCTGTTCGACATGAACGGCCACGTGATCGGCATCAACACGGCGATCATCTCGCCGAGCGGCGGTTCCATCGGCATCGGCTTCGCGATTCCGTCGGAGATCGCGGTGTCGGTCATCACCCAGCTCCAGCAATATGGCGAGACTCGCCGCGGCTGGATGGGCGTGCGAATCCAGAGCGTGTCGGACGAGATCGCCGAGAGCCTCGGCATGGCGGCGCCGAAGGGCGCGCTGATCGCCGGCGTGACGGCCGAGGGACCGGCGGAGAAGGCGGGCATCCAGGCCGGCGACGTGGTGACCCGGTTCGACGGGCGGGACGTCAACGAGATGCGCGACCTCCCCCGCATCGTCGCCGAGACCACCATCGGCAAGACCGTGCCGGTGACGGTGATGCGCGACGGCAACGAGGTCGAGATCGCTGTGGAGATCGGCCAGCTCGAGGAGAGCGAGGCGCGGGCGACCCCGGTGGAGGAGGCGACGCCGGAGCCCGCTCCCGCCACCCCGGCGCCGGAGAAGACCAGCGTTCTCGGCATGATCCTCTCGCCGCTCACCGACGAGCAGCGCCAGGTGTTCGAGATCGCCGACGACATCGACGGCGTGCTGGTGCTGGAGGTCGAGGACGATAGCCGCGCGGCGGAGAAGCGGGTGACCGCGGGTGACGTGATCCTGGAGGTCGGGCAGCGCCAGGTGAGCGCGCCCGAGGACGTGCTGGAGCGTCTCGACAAGCTGCGCGAGGATGGCCGCAACACGGCGATCCTGACGCTCTCCAACAAGGCGGGCCAGCTCCGCTTCACGGCGCTGCGGCTCGACAAATAGGGAACCGGCAGCGGTTTCGAGGCGTCTCGTCCTCGACGGGACAGGATCGAGGGGAGGATCGTGATGGCCAAGTCCATGGTGATCGCCGCGCTCATGCTGCCGCTGGCCGGGCCGGCGGTGGCGCAGACCTTCGACGGACGGTTTCAGATCGAGCCGGTCCACAACGGGGCGCTGCGGCTCGATCGCGACAGCGGCGCCATCGAGCTCTGCACCAGCGTGGAGGATGCGAAGGCGGATGGCTGGAGCTGCGAGGAGGTGGTCGCGCCGAACCTCGAGCCGGCCGACGCGAGCCGGGCGCTCGCGGCCGAGAACCGCCAGCTGAAGCGCCGGGTCGTGGCGCTGGAGCGGCGCCTCAAGACCATCGCGGCGCTCGCCACCGACGGGCTTCCGGCGAGCGAGAGGGCCGCCGAAACGACGTTCAGCGAGGACGCGCGCCGGGGGATCGACCAGGCCGTGGACGTCACCGGATACGCGCTGAAGCGCTTCTCCGATCTCTACCGCTCGCTCCAGGGAGACGAAGAGAGCCAGTGAACCTCCCCTCGATCGCCGTCGAGACCACGGGCGGGAGCGCGGTCACGCGGATCGTGCATGGCCGCATCCTGGTGCGCACGACGGGGCAGGGCTTCGTCGACCTCAGCGAGGCGTTTCGCCGTTTTCTTGCCGAGAACCGCGTCCAGCACGGGCTCGCGACGCTGTTCGTGACCCATACGACGTGCTCGCTGACGGTTCAGGAGAACGCCGACGACGACGTGCAGCTCGATCTTCTGACGAGTCTCGACAAGCTCGCGCCCGAAGCGGCGGACTATCGCCATCACCTCGAGGGCGCCGACGACATGCCTGGCCACATCAAGGCGATGCTGTCCGACACGTCGGTAACGGTGCCGGTGGCCGACGGGCGTGCCCAGCTCGGCATCTGGCAGGCGATCTATCTGATCGAGCACCGCGCGCGCGGGCGGGAGCGGACGGTGGCGCTCACCTTCATCGGCACCTGATCCGCCCGCACCCGGTTCGTCGGTACCTGGTTCGCCGGTAGCGGTAAGACGTTGGCCGTCCGCCTCAACCATGGCGGAAAAACGGTTTTTGACCCAATCAAAGCGTGCTACCCTGTGGTTGTGTCGGTAGTGTTTAATCTATGTATGATTGGAAGTGGGCCATGCATGGATCGGCCACGGATTTGGCGATGGATCAGGAGACCTCGGCGTTGAGGGACGATACGCCCGGCGACGCTGCGATCGATGTCGCGCTCGCCGTCGATCGCGAGCTCGAGGCCGCGATCGAATACAAGATCGCCATATGCGGGTTGGGCGGTGTCGAAACCATCCTCGATTTCGTCAACTCGGCGATCCGCCGCCGCATGTAGCGCGCCGGCCCTCCGGTGTCCTCGGCGACGCCGGCAATTTCCAGTCAGATCAAGCCTTCACCGCGGAGCGAGACGTAGCCGTCGCCGCCGATGATGAGGTGGTCGTGCACGGTCACGCCGAGCGGAGTGCCCGCGTCGATGATGCGCGCCGTCATCGCCACGTCGGCCCGCGACGGCGTCGGGTCCCCCGAGGGGTGGTTGTGGACGAGCACGATGGCGCTCGCGCCGTGCTCCAGCGCCCGCTTCATCACCTCGCGCGGATAGACCGGGGTGTGGTCCACCGTTCCCGTCTGCGAGCACTCGGTGGCGAGGAAGCGGTTCTTCTTGTCGAGGTAGAGGACGTGGAATTCCTCCCGCGCGGCGGTGCGCAGGCGGGCGCGGTAGTAGTCGGCGACCGCGTCGGTGGAGCTCAGCGTCTCGCGTGTCGTGAGGGCGGCGTGGGCGAAGCGTTCGGCGGCCGCCCGCACCATGCGGAAGTCGGAGGCCACCTTGTCGCCCACCCCTTCGATCTCCCTGAGGCGGGAGGCGGGGGCGGCGAGGGTTGCGGCGAACGATCCGAAGGTCGCGATCATCGCGTGCGCCATGGGCTTGGTGTCGCGCCGCGGCACGGAGCGGAAGAGGAGGAGCTCCAGGAGCTCGTAGTCGGCGAGCGTCTCGCCGCGATCGAACCGCGCCCTCAGCCGCTCGCGGTGCCCGTCCGTGACCTTCGCCGTCGGCCGCTGTCTCGTGCGCGGGGCGGGGCCGAAGAGGCCCTGCTCTTCGGCCGCGAGGGCGGGTTGGGGCGACGCCGCCTCGCCGACCGCGTCGCCCGGCGGTGCCGTCGACACCGGCGCTGGCGTCGAGGCCGGCGCTGACGTCGAAGTCGGCGTTCGCCGATGCGTGCGGCGGCCGCTATGGCTCCGGCCCGGGGACGGATCGAACAACGGGCCGGCCGGCGGCTGGGGGGCGCGACGGCGGGCCGTGCGGCGAGGAGCCGGCGCGTCGCGATGGTCCGCGGAAGGATCGTCCGACGCCGCGGGGGGAGGGGAGTGCGTGGGCGACCCGCGCGCCGCGTCGGCGGTGCCCGCCGAGGCGGTTCCGGCCGCCTGTGAGCACGGCGCCCCGCGGTGCTTGGAGCCGCTGCGCCCGCGTTCGGCGGACGCAGCCTCGGACGTGGCCGGGGCGGCGGGCGGCATCCGGCCATTCTCGGGCGCGTGCCCCCGCGCGCCGGCCGCCAATCGCAACGCGTCCAGAACGTCCTTCTCGACCGTCATCGCATCCCCCGAGCCTAGCGGAAGGATTGCGGGATACGCGTCGAATTGCAATCTAAAATTTAGATCGTTGATGTCGCGAGCGATCGCCGGAGAGGCTCCCGGCCTCGAGAGGGGGGGGGCCGCCGCCGCTTCGCCGGTACCCGACCGACGGCGCGCGTGCCGCCCTCCGGCCGCGCCGCTCGCCGGGTCGGCGAGCGCTACTCTTGCGGCACCATATAGGGCGATGCGGTGAACACCTCGCAACCGTCCTCGGTCACGCCGACGGAGTGCTCGTATTGGGCCGAGAGGGAGCGGTCGCGGGTGACGGCCGTCCAGCCGTCGGACAGCACCTTCACATGCGGGCGGCCGAGGTTCACCATCGGCTCGATGGTGAAGATCATGCCCGGTTGCAGCCGCACGCCGTCGCCGGGGCGGCCGTAGTGCAGGATGTTGGGCATGTCGTGGAACACCCGCCCCACGCCGTGGCCGCAGAATTCGCGGACCACGGAGCAGCGCTCACCCTCCACGTAGGTCTGGATCGCGGCGCCGATGTCGCCGGTGGTGGCGCCTGGCTTCACCACCTTCACGCCGATGTCGAGGGCCTTCAGCGTGACGTTGAGCAGGCGTTCGGCGGCCCGGCGGATCTGGCCCACGCGGTACATCCGGCTCGAGTCGCCGTGCCACCCGTCGAGGACGAAGGTCACGTCGACGTTGAGCACGTCGCCTTCCTTCAGTGCCTTCTGCGAGGGGATGCCGTGGCACACCACGTGGTTCACCGACGTGCACGTCGCATGGCGGTAGCCGCGGTAGTAGATGGTCGCCGGCAGCACGTTGTGGCGCTCGGCGAAGGCCATCACGAAGTCGTCGATCGCCTTTGTGGTGGTGCCAGGCTCCACGAGTGTCTCGAGCTCGTCGAGACACTTGGCGGCGAGGCCGCCGGCCTGTCGCATCGCTACAAAGGCGTCCGGGCCGTACAGCCGCACCTGACCCGTGTTGCGGGTGGGCGCAGCGTCCGCATCGATGAATTCAACCATGGGTGATGTCGCTCCTCACCCGTCCTATGTCGGAAATCTGACGCGCCGTGGCAAGATCTAACGGTGTCGCCCCGACCAGCTCGGCGGCATGGCCGAGCTGGGGGTTCGATCCAAACGGATCGAACCCCTCGGTTCCCCGTCGAGTGGATCGACCTGTCGAGCCATTCGAGCTGCTAAACCGCAGCCCGCCGGCGTCCACTAGGCGGCGGCGCTCGCGGCGGTCGGCAGGTCCATGATGGGAATGAGGCCGTCGGCCGTGATGCCGTCGCCGTCGAGCCGGCAGCGCAGCGCCGCCATCTCCACGCCGGCGGCGACGGCCCGGTCGAAGGCGGCGCCGTAGGCGGGGTCGATGTGCCGGGCGAGGCGAAAGTGGTCGACGTCGTGGCGTTGGATAAGGAACACCATCAGCGCCCGGTCGCCGGCGCGGACCACGTCGGCGAGGGCGTCGAGATGCTTGGCACCGCGCGCCGTCACGCAGTCGGGGAAGGAGGCTTCGCCCGGCCGCTCCACGAGGTGGACGTTCTTGATCTCCACATAAGTGCGGCCGCCGTCCTCGGCGGTGACGAGAAGGTCGATGCGCTCGGCTCGGCCGTATCGCACCTCCGGGCGCACCTCGCCCGTGGCGGGGAAGGGGGGAAGGCCCGCCCGCGCCATCGCCGCGGCGATGCGGTTCGGGTTCTGCGTGTTGACGCCCACCCACACTCCGCCGCAGTCCACCGCCTCGAGGGTGTGGGCATAGCGCCGCTTGGGATTGTCGGAGACCGACAGGAGCACACGATGGCCGGCCCCGCCGATGCCGGTCATCGCGCCCGTGTTGGGGCAGTGGGCGGTGACGGCGCTGCCGTCCGGTAGCACGACGTCGAGCATGAAGCGCTTGCGCCGTTCCACCCACGTCGCCTCGATGAGGGGGCCGAAGGAATGCGTGATCATCCCGCAAGGATGGCCCGACGAGCGCGAGAGCGGAAGCCGGCGGCGCGCGGCGCGCACAGCTTTTCGCCCGTGCCCGTCGCCCGTGCCCGGCGCCGCGCCAAAAGAAAAACGGCGGGGGTGGCCCGCCGTTTCGAAAGGGTGGCGTGCCGACCGCGGGGCGGCCGGCGGCGCGAGATTGCCCGAGGCGAGCCTCAGGCGGACTGGGTCACTTCCTCGGCCTCGACGTCGCCCGGCGTCGGCTCCATCAGAGCCTCGCTGGAGACGGGCTCCTCGGCGGGAGCCTCCTCCGTGCTCTCCTCGTCGAGGACGGGTTCCAGGGCGAGCTCTTCGGCCTCGCCGAGATCGTAGCCGGAATCACCCTGCGAGCGCAGCAGGCCGTCGAGCGCGGCACGCGAGATCAGGTCGCAATAGAGGGTGATCGCGCGGGCCGCGTCGTCGTTGCCCGGGATCGGGAAGGTGATCCCCTCGGGGTCGCAGTTGGTGTCGAGGATCGCCACGATGGGGATGTTGAGGCGGCGTGCTTCCTGGATCGCGATCGCCTCGCGATTGGTGTCGATCACGAACACGATGTCCGGAACGCCGCCCATCGACTTGATGCCGCCGAGGTTGCGCTCGAGCTTCTCACGCTCGCGGTCGAGGTTGAGCCGCTCCTTCTTGGTGAGGCCCGCCGCCTCGCCCGACATCATCTCCTCGAGGCCGTTGAGGCGCTTGATCGACTGGGAGATGGTCTTCCAGTTGGTCAGCATGCCGCCGAGCCAGCGGGCGTTGACGTAGTATTGCGCGCACTCGGTGGCGGAGTGGGCCACGGCCTCCTGGGCCTGACGCTTGGTGCCGACCATCAGCAGACGGCCGCCCTTGGCGACGGTGTCGGACACCGCCTTCAGCGCCTGGTGGAGGAGGGGCACGGTCTGCGCCAGGTCGATGATGTGGACGTTGTTGCGCGCGCCGAAAATGTAGTCCTGCATCTTCGGGTTCCAGCGGTGCGTCTGGTGGCCGAAGTGCACGCCAGCTTCGAGGAGCTGACGCATCGTGAAATCGGGAAGGGCCATGTCTATCCTATCCGGTTGAGCCGCCACGAGCCTTGCCCTGCTGGGCACCAGAAGTTGAACTGCTCGTGTGAGAGATGGCGCGCATATACGTCAGACGCCGGCCGCGCGCAACCTCTCGTGCCGATCGCCGCGCAGGCTCGGAAATCGGCCGCGTTTTCCGGGGGCGGTGCCGGCCTCGCGGTTGCGCGCTTCGGCGGCGCTACCGTAGGCTGCATCGCCGGCACGCGGCCCCGCGTGCGCTGACGGAGGCCGACCCGACCGATGAGCCAGATCGACCGACTCTTCCAGCGCAACAAGTTCTGGTCCGATCGGATCAAGGAGATCAACCCGGAATATTTCGAGCGTCTGTCCCAGCTTCAGACCCCGGAATTCCTCTGGATCGGGTGCGCCGACAGCCGCGTTCCGGCGAACCAGATCATCGACCTGCCGCCGGGCGAGGTGTTCGTCCACCGCAACATCGCCAACGTGGTGGTGCCCTCCGATCTCAACTGCCTGTCGGTGCTGCAATACGCCGTCGAGGTGCTGAAGGTGCGGCGCATCCTGTTGTGCGGCCACCTCGGCTGCGGCGGCATCCGGGCGGCCTTGTCCGACGAGGACCACGGTCTCATCGACAACTGGCTGAACCACATCCGCCTCGTCCACCGCCTCCACGCCGACGAGCTCGATGCGCTCGACGGCGAGGCGAAGGTGGACCGGCTGTGCGAGCTCAACGTGGTGGAGCAGGTGAAGAACGTCGCCGCCACCACCATCGTGCGCAACGCCTGGAAGCGGGGGCAGGAGCTGTCGATCCACGGCGTGGTCTACAGCCTGAAGGACGGCATCCTGCGCGAGCTCCTCACCCGCGACGCCGACATGCCGAACGGTTGAGGCGCCATGTACGTTCGCGAACGGATCGATCTGCGCCACATCTTCCGCGATTCCTGGCGCGTGATGGTGATTTCGGCGCTGTGGGCGCTGGTGGTGGTGGCGATCTATGACGTCGGAGGTGTCCGCTTCATCGGCATTCCCATCGCGCCGGTGACGACGATCGGCATCGTCGTGTCGCTCTATCTCGGCTTCAAGAGCAACTCGGCCTACAACCGCTGGTGGGAGGCGCGCACCATCTGGGGCGCGATCGTCAACGACAGCCGTATCTGGGCGAACCACTCGCTGACGCTGGTGACGGACGTGCCGGGGGCAGACGCGCGGCAGGCCGCCCATACGCTGATCTACCGCCATCTCGCCTTCGTCAACGCGCTGGCCTTTCAGCTGCGCAAGAACTCGCGGCTGAAGCCCGCCCAGAAGCAGCACGTCTTCGACCGCCGGCTGCAGGACGTCAGCGCCTTCGACACGTCGACACGCGAGTGCTACCGGCGCTACCTCTCGGCGGAGGAGGCGGACGACCTCAACCGCTACGCCAATCCCGCCGTCCACATCGTGCGCAAGCAGGGCGCCCACCTGCAGCGCCTCCTGCGCGACGGCGCGATCGACGACAACCGCATCGTGCAGATGGCGGAGGTGCTCGGCCGCTTCTACGACAGCCAAGGGCGCTGCGAGCGGATCAAGAACGCGCCGTTTCCGCGCCAGATCACCCATTTCGGGCGCATCTTCACCTACATCTTCATGGCGCTGATGCCGCTCGCCCTGATCGAGACCTTCGAGCGCACGCTGTCCGAGCATGATCTCACCCTGTTCGCGGCGCACGAATATATGTTCGTGATGGTGCCGTTCAGCATGGTGATCTCGTGGCTCTTCTACCTCGTCGAGAAGATCAGCGAGAGCTGCGAGGACCCGTTCGAGTGGGGCACCACCGACGTGCCGATCTCGGCGTTGACGCGCACCATCGAGATCGACCTCATGCAGATGCTCGACGAGCCCGACGTTCCGCAGCAGCTGCAGCCGATCGACGGGGTGCTCTACTGAGCCGTCCTCACGCAGATGCAGGGCAGCCGTGCGCGGCCTCGGCGATTGCCGCGTCGGGTCGCCCGCTCTAGGTCACGACCATGCAAAGTTGAGGACCGTGGCGCCGCCCCCGGGTGTGCCGCCGCGCGTCCATGTCTACGGAACGACCATGTGCCAGGATGATGATTGTGGGATCGACGATATTTTCGAGCGCAACCGGCAGTGGGCGGACCGCATCAAGGACGGCACGCCGGACTATTTCCTGAAGCTGTCGCAGCAGCAGGCGCCGGACTATTTCTGGATCGGCTGCTCGGACAGTCGCGTGCCGGCCAACCAGATCATGGATCTGCCGCCGGGCGAGGTGTTCGTCCACCGCAACATCGCCAACGTGGTGGTGCCGTCGGATCTCAACATGCTGTCGGTCCTCCAGTTCGCGGTGGAGGTGCTGCAGGTGAAGCACATCCTGATCACCGGCCACTACGGCTGCGGCGGCGTGCGCGCCGCGCTGTCGGGCGAGGACAACGGCCTCATCGACAACTGGCTGAACCATCTGCGCCTGGTGCACCGCCTCCACGCCGAAGAGATGGCGGGGCTCGAGGGCGAGGAGGCCGTCGACCGCCTGTGCGAGCTCAACGTGGTGGAGCAGGTGCGCAACATCATCAGCACCACGGTGGTGCGCAACGCCTGGGCGCGCGGGCAGAAGCTGTCGATCCACGGCGTCGTCTACGGGCTGAAGGACGGCATCCTGCGCCGCATCGTGACCCACAAGGACGTGCTGGACGATCCGCGCTATCCCGCGAGCTGAGACGGGGCAGGCCGAGGCGAAGTGGGACCCCGATGGCGCGCATGCGTGGTTTGCGTGACATCAGAGGTTTAAATCTCCCTCGCTTTGGCATATCTCCACGCCATCGTGTGCGGTAGTTCAGCCGCCGGGCACCCCGCTCGGCGGCACGAACTGCTGTGCAGGGCTCGACAGCCGCCGCTCAATCGGTGAAGAGGGAGCGGCTTCATTGCGAATTTCAAAGCATCCGGGACAACAAGACAATGACGATCACGGCGCAGCAGGTAAAGGCGCTCCGCGAGAAAACCGGCGTCGGCATGATGGACTGCAAGACGGCGCTGAACGAAACCGGTGGCGACATGGAAGCAGCCGTCGACTGGCTGCGTAAGAAGGGCCTGTCGAAGGCGGCCAAGAAGGCCGACCGCGTGGCCGCCGAAGGCCTCGTCGGTGCCGCCGGCGACGGCACGTCCGCCGCTCTCGTGGAGATCAACTCCGAGACCGACTTCGTGGCGCGCAACGACAAGTTCCAGGAACTCGTGTCGACCATCGCCGGCGAGGCTCTGTCGGCGGGCGGCGATCTCGACGCGCTGAAGGCGAAGCCCTTCCCCGGCACCAGCCGGACGGTGGCCGAAGAGGTGACCGAGAGCGTCGCGACCATCGGCGAGAACATCACGTTGCGGCGCACCGCCTTCCTGTCGGTCGACGAGGGCGTGGTGGCGACCTACCTCCACAACGCGGTGGCGCCCGGCCTCGGCAAGCTCGGCGTGCTCGTGGCGCTGCGCTCGTCCGGCGACAAGGACAAGCTCATGGAGCTCGGCCGCAAGATCGCGATGCACGTCGCCGCGGTGAACCCGATCTCGCTGTCGACCGAAGAGGTCCCGGCCGAGGCGGTGGAGCGCGAGCGCGCGGTCTACGCCGAGCAGGCGCGCGCCTCCGGCAAGCCGGAGCAGATCATCGAGAAGATGGTCGAGGGCCGCATGCGCAAGTTCTACGAGGAGGTCGTGCTCGTGAAGCAGACCTTCGTCGTCAACCCCGACCACACCGTGGAGCAGGCGGTGAAGGAGGCCGAGGCGGACGTGGGTGCGCCCATCACGCTGGTCGCCTTCGTGCGCTTCATGCTCGGCGAGGGCATCGAGAAGGAAGAGTCCGACTTCGCTGCTGAAGTCGCTGCCGCCGCCGGCGTCTGAGCCTGATGGCCTCGTCCAAATCCAAGCCGGCGTCCGAGTGGCGCCGGCTTCTCATCAAGGTCTCCGGCGAGGCGCTGATGGGCGACGGCGACTTCGGCATTTCCCAGCCGACGCTGCAGCGTGTCGCCTCGGAGATCGTCGAGGTCGTGCGGCTCGGGCGCGAGGTCGGCCTCGTCATCGGCGGCGGCAACTTCCTGCGGGGCGCCAACAACGCGCTCACCGCGGTGGACCGCGTCGCCGGCGATCAGATGGGCATGCTCGCCACCGTGATGAACGCGGTGGCGGTCGCCGCCCAGCTGCGCGCCCTCGGCACCGAGGCGGTGGTGCTCTCCGCCATCGACGTGCCGGTGATCTGCGACCGCTTCACCCACCGCGGCGCGCTGAAGCACATGTCGGAAGGCCGCGTCGTGCTGTTTGCGGCGGGCACCGGCCATCCCTTCTTCACCACCGACACCGCCGCGGCGCTGCGGGCGGTGGAGATGGGTTGCGACGCGCTTCTCAAGGGCACCCAGGTTGACGGGGTCTACACGGCCGATCCCAACCGCGATCCCAACGCGAAGCGCTACGAGACACTCTCCCACCACGAGGCCCTGGCCAAGGATCTCGGGGTGATGGACGCGACTTCCATCGCGCTCGCCCGCGACAACGCCCTGCCGATCGTGGTGTTCTCCATCCAGTCGGTGGGAATGCTGCCCAAGGTGGCGCGCGGCGAGGGGCTCTGCACCATCGTGGCCGACTGAACGGGGCGAGGTGCCGTCGCCGCGGTGCGGCGATGGCCAACAGCCGGTGGGCACGCGGCGTGCAAACGTTGCCGAATGCCCCCGGTGCTTGATACGAACGGCGGTCGCGCCCGCAGAGGGCCGTGACCAAGACGGGAAGGATGAACGAGATGAGCGCGGTGGATCTTGACGACCTCAGACGGCGGATGGACGGTGCGCTGCAGGTCCTCAAGCACGAGCTTTCGGGGCTCAGGACCGGCCGCGCCAGCGCGTCGATGCTGGAGCCGATCACCGTCGAAGCCTACGGCGCCACGATGCCGCTGAACCAGGTGGCCACCGTGTCGGTGCCCGAGCCGCGCCTCATCTCGGTGCAGGTGTGGGACCGCTCGATGGCGCAGGCGGTGGAGAAGGCGATCCGCGAGTCGAGCCTCGGCCTCAACCCGGTGGTCGAAGGCCAGCTGATGCGCATCCCCATCCCCGAGCTCAACGCCGAGCGGCGCCAGGAGCTCGTGAAGGTGGCGCACAAGTACGCCGAGCAGGCGCGCATCGCCGTCCGTCACGTCCGTCGCGACGGGATGGAAGAGGTGAAGAAGGCGGAAAAGGACGGTCTCAGCCAGGACGAGATGCGCAACCTCTCCGACCGGATCCAGAAGCTGACCGACGAGAAGGTCGCCGAGATCGACGCCATCGTCGACCACAAAGAGCAAGAAATCTCGCAGATCTGACAGTGAGCCAGGACGCCCTCCCATCCGGGCCGCCCGTGGCCCTGGGTTCGGCCGGCGGATCCGGAGGGCTGCCGCGTCACGTCGCGATCATCATGGACGGCAACGGCCGATGGGCGGCGCGGCGGGGGCTGCCCCGCACCCTCGGCCATCGCAAAGGGGTGGAGGCGGTGCGCCGCATCGTCCGCCACGCCGGCAACCGCGGCGTCGAGGTGCTGACCCTCTTCGCCTTCTCGCGCGAGAACTGGAGCCGGCCCGCCCGCGAGATCGCTGAGCTTCTCTCCCTGCTGCGCTTCTTCATCCGCAACGATCTCGCCGAGCTCGCCGGCAACGGCGTCGCCGTCAACGTGATCGGCTCACGCGACGATCTGTCCGACGATCTCCTCGACCTGATCGCGGAGGCCGAGGCGCGGACCGCCGGCAACGACCGCATGCAGCTTCTCCTCGCCTTCAATTATGGCGGGCGGGACGAGATCGTGCGGGCGGCTCGCCGGATCGCCGAGGCCGCGGCACGGGGCGATCTCGATCCCGCGGCGCTTGACGAGAGCGCGTTTTCATCCTTCCTCGATACGGCAAATTTTCCTGATCCGGATCTCGTGATCCGCACCAGCGGCGAGCTGCGCGTGTCGAACTTTCTCCTCTGGCAGTCGGCCTATGCCGAGTATGCCTTCCCGAGCGTGCTCTGGCCCGACTTCGACGAAGCCCTCTTCGACGAAGCCTTGGCGGACTTTGCCAACCGCGACCGGCGCTTCGGGGCGGTCCCGGTGTCGATCGCCCGGCCGTGAGCGAGCGGCGCTGGTCCGGCCGGGTACGGCTGCGCGAGCGGCTCGCGCGGCGCCCGCCCACCCGCATCCGCGAGAGGGTTCGGGCGCTGCGGCGGCGCTTCGTGTTCCACCGCGAGCTGCGGCTGCGGATGATCTCGGCCGCGGTGCTGGTGCCGGCGGTGCTCGTCCTCACCTGGTACGACGAGGCCTCTTTCGCCGGCGTCGTCCTGCTCATCGGTGTGCTTGTCTATCACGAGTGGATCCGGATGATCGGCGGTGGCCACCTCTTGCTATTGCGCTGGATCGGCTGGCTCGGCCTCGCCGCGGTGGCGGTGCTCGCTTTTACCCGGCCGGTCGAGACCGCGCTCGCGGCGCTGCTCGTCACGGTGGCGGTGTCGGCGCTGGTCGCCTCGCGGCATCGCTTCGACATCGCCGTGCGCTGGGTGGTCGCGGGGCTTCTTTATTCCGGCGCGGCGATGATCGCCCTCATCGAGCTGCGCAAGGGGGCGGACGGGTTCGGCGCCGTCGTCTTCGTGTTTCTGATCGCCTGGGCCACCGACACCGCCGCCTTCTTCGTGGGCCGCCAGATCGGCGGGCCGCGCCTGTGGCGCCGCATCTCGCCGTCGAAGACCTGGTCGGGCGCCGTCGGCGGGCTGCTCGCCGGCACCGTGTTCGGGGCGCTGGTGGCGTCCTGGCTCGGCGCCAACATCGGCGTCGCGACGATCCTCGCGGCCGCCGTCGTGGCGGTGTCGGCGCAGGCGGGCGACCTCCTGGAATCGGCGGCGAAGCGGCGCTTCGCGGTGAAGGACGCCGGCAGCCTCATCCCCGGCCATGGCGGGGTGATGGACCGGGTGGACGGGCTCGTGACGGCGAGCCTCGTGACCGCGCTCCTCGGCGCGGTGGCGGCGGCAGAGACACCGGCATCCGGTCTCCTGTCGCTGATGGGGCGGCTGTGAGCGGGGCGGGCAAGCGCGTCGTTCTCCTCGGGGCCACCGGCTCGGTGGGCACTTCGGCGCTGGCGGCCATCGAGGCGGGGGGCTTCTCCCTCGTCGGCGTCGCCGCCAACCGCGACGTCGCGGCCCTCGCCGCCATCGCCGAGAAGCATCGCCCGGAGCTGACCGTGGTGGCCGACGAGCGGGCGGCGGCCGGCCTTTCCGACCGCCTCGCACCGCTCGGCCTCGCCTCGGCGGCCGGCGGCGCGGCGCTCGCCGACCTCGCCGCCATGGAGGCCGACGCCGTGGTGCTGGCGGTGCCGGGATTTGCCGCGCTGCGCCCCGCGCTCGCGGCGGTTGGCGCCGGGCGGGTGGTGTGCCTTGCCAACAAGGAGTGCCTCGTCGCCGCCGGCGAACTGGTGCGCACGCGGGCGCGGGCCGCGGGGGCGACGATCCTCCCCATCGATTCAGAACACAACGCCATCTTCCAGGTGTTTCGCGACGATGCGCTCGACGCCATCGAGCGCATCGTCTTGACGGCCTCCGGCGGCCCCTTCCGCACCGCCTCGCGCGAGGCGATGGCCGCCGCCCGGCCGAGCGACGCGCTGCGCCATCCCAACTGGTCGATGGGCGCCAAGATCTCGATCGATTCGGCGACCATGATGAACAAGGGCCTCGAGGTGATCGAGGCTCACCACCTCTTCCCCGTCGGGCCGGAGCGGATCGGGGTGGTGGTGCATCCCCAGTCGATCGTGCACGGCATGGTGCACTATCGCGACGGCTCCTGCCTCGCCCATCTGTCCAACCCCACGATGGTGACGCCCATCGCCCACGCCCTCCATTATCCGGGGCGGGGCAGCGCGCCCGTCGCTCCGCTCGACCTCGTCGCCATCGGCAGCTGCACCTTCGAGGCGCCCGACGAGATCCGCTTCCCGGCGCTGCGTCTCGCCCGCGAGGCGCTTGCGCAAGGCGGGGTCGCCACCAATGTGCTCAATGCGGCCAACGAGGTGGCCGTCGCGGCGTTTCTCGAGGAGCGGATCGGCTTTCTCGACATCGCCCGCGTGGTGGAGGAGACTCTGGAGGCGAGCGTGGGGCGAGGGCTTGCGGTCAGTACTCTCGACGAGGTCGAGGCGACCGATGCGGAGGCGCGACGCCTCGCCAGCTTGTCACTGGCCGCCGCGGCGCCGACCTGAGAAAGACATAGAGACGGCGCGATCGTGGATCGTCGCCGTAGAGGCCAACGCACCGCTGCCCGTGCCGATCGAATCGGCGACGCTGGCGGAACGGTTGAAGGAAGACGAACACGATGGACTGGATCACATCCTTCGGTGCGAATGCGGCAAGCTACATCCTGCCGTTCCTCTTCGTGCTCGGCATCATCATCTTCGTGCATGAGATGGGGCACTTCCTCGTCGCCCGCTGGTGCGGTGTGGCGGTGGACGCCTTCTCGATCGGCTTCGGGCCCGAGCTTCTCGGCTGGGTCGACCGGCACGGCACGCGCTGGAAGCTCTCCGCCATCCCGCTCGGCGGCTACGTGAAGTTCGCCGGCGACGAGAACGCCGCGAGTGTCCCGGACCGCGCGGTGCTCGCCGCGATGAACGAGGAGGAGCGCCGCACCAGCTTCTTCCTGAAGCCGCTGTGGCAGCGTGCGGCGATCGTGGCGGCCGGACCCGTCGCCAACTTCATCCTCGCCATCGCCATCTTCTCGATCTTCTTCATGATCTCCGGGCGGCCGGTGGCCGACGCCGTGGTCTCGGCCGTGGAGCCCGACAGCCCCGCCGCGGCGGCCGGCTTCGAGCCCGGCGACGTGATCGTCGCCATCGACGGCGACAAGGTGCGCTCCTTTTCCACAGTGCAGCGGACCGTGGCGAGCGCCGCCGGGTCGCCACTCACCTTCACTGTGGAGCGGGGCGGCGAACGGCTCGAGCTCGTCGCCACACCGGAGCTGCGCGAGCTCACCGACCCGTTCGGCAATCCCTATTCGTCCGGCGTTCTGGGCGTCCGGCGCGAGGTGGGGGCCGAGGGCATCCCGCGCGAGCGGCTCGGGCCCATCGGCGCCATCGGCGCCGGCGCGGCCGAGACCTGGTACATCACCACCCGCACGGTGGACGTGGTGACCGGCATCTTCAGCGGCACCCAGTCCGCCTCGCAGCTCGGCGGGCCGATCCGCGTCGCCCAGCTGTCGGGGGAGGTCGCCGGCCTCGGCATCGCCGCTCTCTTCAGCCTCGCGGCGATGCTGTCGGTCTCCATCGGCCTGATCAATCTCCTGCCGGTGCCGATGCTCGATGGCGGCCATCTCCTCTTCTATCTCATCGAAGGGGTGCGCGGCCGGCCGCTGTCGGAGCGGGCTCAGGACGTCGGCTTCCGCATCGGCCTCGCCCTGGTGCTGCTGCTTATGGGTTTCGCAACCTTTAACGACATTGTTCACCTCACGTCCTAGGGAGCGTTGCTCTGGCGCAACGGTCCCTTAGCAAACAAGGCTCTCCGAGGGCTCTACGCCTTGTTCTGACAGCCTGGTGCGAGCATAGCTTGGTCGGGTCGCCAAGTTACCGGCGGCTCCGTTGAAGCGAGGCACCGTCCCGTCCATGTTCCTTCGTCCGGGCCCCATGATGCGAAATCTCCTCCGCGCGTTGGCGCTGGTTGCCATAGTCGGCACCTGCGTCGTCACCGTCGCCGCTCCGGCGCTTGCCGCCGTCGTCAGTCGGATCGTCGTGGAGGGCAACAGCCGCGTCGACGATGCGACGGTCGAAGCCTACCTCACCATACGCCCCGGCGAGTCCTTCGGACCCAGGCAGATCGACGAGAGCATCGACACGCTCTTCGCGACCGGCCTGTTCCAGGACGTGACGATCAATCAGCAAGGCGGCTCGCTGGTGGTGCGGGTGGTCGAGAACCCAGTCATCAGCCGGGTGTCGTTCGAGGGAAACCGCCGCGTTTCGGACGAGATCTTGGAGGGGACCGTGCAGAGCCGGTCCCGTTCGATGTTCTCGCGCACCCAGGTGCAGGCCGACGTGCAGCGCATTCTCGAGGTCTACCGCCGCCGCGGCAGCTACCTCGCGACCGTCGAGCCGCAGACCATCAACCGGGGCGAGAACCGCGTCGACCTGATCTTCAACATCAACGAGGGCGACAAGACGAAGGTCGCCCGCATCACCTTCATCGGCAACGGCTCCTTCTCCGATGCGCGCCTGCGCGACGTGATCCAGACCAAGGAGAGCGGCTGGCTCGGCTGGCTGCGCTCGTCGGACACCTACGATCCGGAGCGCCTGCAGGCCGATCAGGATCTGCTGCGGCGGTTCTATTTCAATCGCGGCTTCGCCGATTTCCGCATCCTGTCGGCGACGGCCGACTATGACCGCGAGCGGAACGCCTTCTTCATCACCTTCACCCTCGACGAGGGCGAGCAGTACAAGTTCGGCTCCGTGCGGGTCGACACGACGCTCGCCGACCTCGATCCGGAGCAGCTCGAGCGCAAGGTCGACAGCCGCCCCGGCCGCCGCTACTCGGCCGAGCAGATCGAGAAGTCGATGGAAGACCTGACGCTTGCCGCCAACCGCCAGGGCTACCCCTTCGCCTCGGTGGTGCCGACGGGTGAGCGCAACTTCGAGGAAGGCACCATCGACGTCGTCTACCGCGTCGACCAGGGCCAGCAGGCTTACATCGAGCGCATCGACATCGTGGGCAACACGACGACACGCGACTACGTGATCCGCCGCGAGTTCGACGTGTCGGAGGGCGACGCCTACAACCGCGTCCTCCTCGACCGCGCCGAGCGCCGGCTGCGCGCCCTCGGCTTCTTCGAGAACGTGCGCATCACCACCTCGCAGGGCTCCGAGCCCGACCGCGTGATCGTCACCGTGACGGTGCAGGAGAAGGCGACGGGTAAGGTCTCCTTCGGTATCGGCTACTCGACCTCCGACGGCGTCGTCGGCGACCTCTCGGTCGAGGAGGCCAACTTCCTCGGTCGCGGCCAGTACGTGAAGGCGTCGATCGGCGGTGGCGCGAACACCCAGGAGGCGGAGTTCTCGTTCACCGAGCCCTACCTCTTCGGCCGTCGCATCTCCGCGGGCTTCGACCTCTACACCCGCATCAGCGAGGAGCACGACACCCAGGCCTACGACATGAACGAGACCGGTGGCGGGCTGCGCTTCGGTCTGCCGATCACGGAAGAGACGTCGGTGCAGGTCTTCTACAACCTGTTCAACCGCGACGTGAGCGTGGACGAGAGCGACTGCGCCGCCGGCAATCTGTCGCTCGCCGTCTGCGACTCCGCGGGAGGCCGGATCACCTCGCTGATCGGCGTGTCGCTGGTCTACAACACCCTCGACGACCAGTATAATCCGTCCGAAGGCATCTACGCCAAGGCGACCACGGAGTTCGCCGGCCTCGGTGGCGACACCTACTTCTGGCGCAACACCGCCAAGGCCCGCTACTATCACGAGGTCGTCCCGGCCTTCGGTGTGGTCGGCCTCCTCGGCATCGAGGGCGGTGCGATGCAGGCGCTCAACGACGACCTGCGCATCCAGGACCAGTTCTTCGTGGGTGGCAGCAAGCTGCGCGGCTTCGACTCCTCCGGTATCGGTCCGCGCGACCGGGCGACCGGCGAAGCCCTCGGCGGCCGCTACTACTTCACGGCCACCGCCGAGGCGACGTTCCCGATCCCCTTCCTGCCGCCCGAGGCGGGCCTGTCGGGTGCCGTCTTCGCCGACGCCGGCTCGCTGTGGGGCGTCGATCCCGACATCATGTCGCGCAACGGCGGCTCGAACTCGGTGGTGTCGAACGACTTCCACCTGCGTGCCTCCGGTGGTCTCGGTGTGCTGTGGCGCTCGCCCTTCGGCCCGATCCGCGCCGACTTCGCCGTGCCCTTCATCAAGGAGGACGTCGACGAGACCCAGGTGTTCCGTCTCTCCGGCGGCACCCAGTTCTGATCGCACCCACCGCGACGAACCAGTTGAACGCCGCCCCTCGGGCGGCGTTCTCATTTGACAGCGTCGCCGCGACGGACCACTGAGGGGCCGCCGGGGCGCTCCCGGCCCGCATCCACCTCGGAGCCTGCACGATCGCGATGACGAGCCGCTTCTTTCCCCCCGCCGAACCGCAGACCCTCGGAACCGTGGCCGACGCCGTCGGCGCCAAGGTGGACGAGGCCGCCCGCGAGCGCATCATGACCGACGTGATGCCCCTCGACACGGCAGGACCCGAGCACGTGTCCTTCCTGCGCGACGCCAAGCACCGCGCCGCCCTCGCCACCACCAAGGCCGGCGCCGTCTTCTGCGAGGCGCGCTTCGCCGCCGAGATGCCCGAGGGCAGCATCGCCCTCGTGACTCCCTATCCGGACAACGCCTTCGGCCTCGCCGCCGGCCTCTTCCATCCCTCCGCCATGCGGCCGCGGCCGCTGACGGCACGCGCCGGCGGCGAGATCGCCACGACTGCCATCATCGAGGAGCCGGAGGGGCTCGAGGCCAACGTGATCGTCGAGGCCTTCGCCGTCATCGCGCGCGGCGTCGAGATCGGCCGCGGCACCGTCATCGGCCCCAACGTGGTCATCGGGCCGGGCTGCACCATCGGCCGCAACGCGGTGATCGGCGCCAACTCCACGATCCAGTGCGCCCACATCGGCGATCGGGTGATCATCCATCCCGGTGTGCGCATCGGTCAGGACGGCTTCGGCCTCGCCCGCACGCCCGATGGCTACCGCAAGGTGCCGCAGGTGGGCTCGGTGGTGATCCAGGACGATGTGGAGATCGGCGCCAACACCACCATCGACCGCGGCTCCCGGCGCGACACGGTGATCGGCAAGGGCACCAAGATCGACAACCAGGTGCAGATCGGCCACAACGTGGTCATGGGGTGCCACTGCGTCATCGCCGGCTGCGTCGGCATCTCCGGCTCCGTCACCATGGGCGACTATGTGACCCTCGGCGGCCATGTCGGCCTGCGCGACGGCATCACGCTCGGCTCCGGCTCCTCGGTCGCCGGCAAGTCGGGCGTGGGCGAGGACGTCCCGGCCGGCGCCACCTATGCCGGTCTACCCGCCACCGACGCCCGCCGCTACCTCGCCGAACGGATGGCCATCGGCCGCCTGATGCGCAAAAAAGGCGGCGCTTCAAATTCCTGAGTGCGCCGCTTATGGTGTGCATTCTTGGCGATCAATAGGGTACGAAAGTCGACGAAATGGATGGAGGAGCAGACCTCACGGAGGTCAAGACAACGGTTGAATCGGCCGAGATCCGGGACGTTCTGACGTATCTCCCCCACCGCTATCCGTTCCTGATGATCGACCGTGTCACGAACATCGATCAAGACCGATTCGGGATCGGGATCAAGAATGTGACGATCAACGAGCCGCAGTTCCAGGGCCATTTCCCGGCTGCCCCGGTGATGCCGGGGGTTCTCCTCATCGAGGGCATGGCACAGACGGCGGGCGTCCTGTGCGTCATCGCCCAGGGGTTGGAAAGCCCGTCGCTGGTCTATTTCATGACCATCGACAAGGCGAAGTTCAGAAAGCCCGTCGTGCCCGGCGACGTTGTGGAGTACCACATGACCAAGGAGCGTCAGCGCGGCAACATCTGGCGCTTCCACGGCAAGGCCATCGTGCGCGACCAGGTGGTTGCGGAGGCCGACGTGAGCGCGATGATCGTGCGCGACTGAGCGAGACGTTCGATGTGTAAGGCGTACCACGAGGCCCCGCCCGCCGGCGGCGCCTCCCTGTCTCCGGTGGGGTGCTCTTGAGCATTCATCCGACCGCGATCGTCGCCCCGGGCGCCCGGTTGGGCGAGGGGGTGGAGATCGGCCCCTATGCCGTGATCGGCGAGACCGTCACGCTCGGCGATCACGTGAGCGTCGGCCCCAACGTGGTCCTGACGGGGCGCACCACCATCGGTGCCGGCTCCAGGCTCCATCCGGGCGTCGTCGTGGGCGAGCCGCCGCAGGACTTCTCCTATCGCGGCGAGGACGTCTCGGTGGAGATCGGTGAGCGCTGCATCCTGCGCGAGCACGTGACCGTCCACGCCGGAACCGCGCGCGGGCACGCCCGCACCGTCGTCGGCAACGACTGCTTCTTCATGGTCGGCGTCCATGTCGGCCACGACTGCATCGTCGGCAACAGCGTGACCTTGTCGAACAACGTGCTCCTCGCCGGCCACACGAGCCTCGGCGACTATGTGCTGATCGGCGGCGGCGCGGCCATCGTCCAGCGCGTGCGGATCGGCGCCTACGCCTTCATCAGCGGCCTTTCGGGAGTGACGAAGGACGTGGTGCCCTTCGCCTACGTCATCGGCCATCGGGGGCGGCTCGACAGCCTCAACCTCGTCGGCCTCAAGCGGCGCGGCTTCGACCGTACGCAGATCCGCACCCTGCTCGACGCCTACGCCATCCTGTTCGCCGAGGAGGGGCTGTTCCGCGACCGCCTCGACCGCCTCAGGGCGGAGATGGGCGAAGAGGCGCTGGTGAAGGAGATCCTCGCCTTCATCGACGCCGGCCGCAATCGGCCGCTGCTTCAGCCGCTCGGCAAGCACGATCACATCGCCGACGATCCCGATCTTCTCGAAGCCGGGGTGTGAGCGAGCCTCTCGCCATCATCGCCGGCGCCGGGGCGCTGCCCTGGGAGGCGGCGCAGGCGATCGCCCCACGCCGCCCGGTGATCGTCTTCGCGATCGACAAGGAAGCCGATGCCGGCCCTGCCGACATCGAGACCCATCGCCTCGGCTACGGCCAGATCGGCCGGCTCGTGAAGACGATGGAGGCGCGCGGCTGCCGCGATCTCCTCTTCCTCGGCGCGATCCGCTCCCGCCCCGACTACACCCGCATCCTCGGCGACATCGAAACGCTGAAGCTGGTGCCGAAGATCGTTCGCGCCGCCGTCGGTGGCGACGACAGCATCGTGCGCAACGTGCTCGCCCTTTTCGAGGCGGAGGGCTTCCGCATCGTGTCGGTGGCCGACGCCGTGCCGGAGCTTCTGGCGCCCGTGGGGCAGCTCGGTCGCCACGCTCCCGACGCGGCACACGAGAGCGACATCGCCCTCGGCGCCGGCTTTCTCGATGCGACCGCGCCCTTCGACGTCGGCCAGGCGGTGGTGGTGGCCGAAACGCGCATCGTCGCGGTGGAGGGGGCGGAGGGCACCGACCGGATGCTCGAGCGCTGCGCCGCCTTGCGGGCGGAGAAGCGCTTCCGCGCCCGCCGCGGCGCCGGCGTTCTCGTCAAGCGGGCGAAGCGCGGGCAGGACATGCGCGCCGACGTTCCCGTCGTGGGGGCGGCGACGCTCCGGCGGGTGCTCGACGCCGGCTTCGGCGGCATCGCCGTCGAGGCCGGGCGCACGATCATCGCCGAGCGCGCCGAGATGATCCGGATGGCGGACAAGGCCCGCGCCTTCGTGATCGCCCGATGAGGCGGCTGCGCGTCGCGATCCTCGCCGGCGAGGCCTCCGGCGACCATCTCGGCGGCGCGCTGATGCACGCCATCGCCGCGCGCCGCGCAGTGGAGTGGATGGGGGTCGGCGGCGAGGACATGATGGCGGCGGGTCTCGATCCCATCTTCCCGCTCGACGAGATCTCGGTGATGGGGATCGACGCCATCGTCCGCCGCCTGCCGCAGCTTCTGTCGCGCATCCGGGAGGCGGCGGAGCGGGTCGTGGCGTTCGCGCCCGACGTCGTCGTGATCATCGATGCACCGGAGTTCAACCACCGCGTCGCGAAGCGGGTGCGCAAGGCGCTGCCGGGCGTGCCGATCGTCAACTATGTGAGCCCGACGATATGGGCCTGGCGTCCGGGGCGGGCGAAGGCGATGCGCCCCTATGTGGATCTCGTCCTCGCCCTCTTTCCGTTCGAGCCGGAGGCCCATGCCCGCCTCGGCGGTCCGCGCTGTGTCTATGTCGGCCACCCGCTCTACGAGGCGACGGCCGCAACGGTGCCGCCGGGCGAGACGCTGCTCGTCCTGCCCGGCAGCCGGCGCGGCGAGATCGACCGTCTGATGCCCGTCTTCGGCGCCGCGATCGGCCGCCTCGCGCCGGCACTGCCGGTGGAGCTGCTCGCCGTTCCCTGGCAGCGCAAGCGCATCGAGGCGCATCTGGCGGACTGGCCGGTGCAGCCCGCCATCGTCTCCGGCCCCGGCGCGAAGGCGCAAGCCTTCGCCAAGGCGCGGGCCGCGCTCGCCGCCTCGGGCACCGTGACGCTGGAGCTCGCCGCGGCGCGGGTGCCGATGGTGGTCGCCTACAAGCTCGACTTCGCCTACCGGCAGGTCAAGCGGCTCCACTGGCTCCTGCCCATCGTGAAGGCGCCGTCGATGGTGCTCGCCAACATCGCGATCGGCCGCAACGACATTCCGGCCTTCCTGGAGGAAGACGCCAATCCGGAGGCGCTCGCCGCCGCGCTCGCCCCGCTTCTTAAGCCGGAGAGCGAGGCCCGCGCGCTACAGATGCGCGCGTTCGACGACTTCGCCGCCGAGATGGCCGTCGCGACCTCCCCGGCCGAGCAGGCGGCCGATGCGGTGCTGTCCGTCCTGCCCCCGTCCGCCGCCGAGGACAGCGGGAGCGGCGCCACGGGGGCATGACGCAGGGGCGGCACTCGCCGCGACGGTCGCTCGCACCTGCATACCGTCCGGCACGCAGTATGCATCTCATCGGCTATCTGTGATTGTTCGTCGGCCTTAGCGACGCGAGCCGCCCCCTTCTCGCAAGTCCGTGCTGCCCGCCCTCAGCGAGGGGAGCCGCGCGAGGATCGGGCCGGTCCGCCGCACCGTGGGGCAGGCGTCGTCCACCGCCCAGAGGTCGCGCGGGATGCGTGCAACGTTCCGGCACATCCAGTTCCTGAAGACGGCCGTCGAGACGGGCAGCATCACGCAGACGGCGAAGGAGCTGAACGTCTCCCAGCCGGCCGTCAGCCACGCCCTGCGCGAGCTGGAGGCGCAGCTGGGGCTGACGCTCTTCGTGCGCTCCGCCGGCAGGATCCGGCCGACGGCCGAGGCGCTGGCGCTGCGCGAGGACGCCGACCGCGTGCTCGGAGCCGCCGCGGGCTTTGCGATCCACGCCGAAGAGTTGCGGACGCAGGCGGGCGGCAACATCGACGTCGCCGCGATCCCGGTCCTGTCGCTCGCGACGATGCCGGCCGCCGTGGGCCTCCTCAAGGCCGAGATGCCGTTCAGCAGCATCGCCATCCGCAGCATGACGACGGACGACGTCATCAAGCAGGTGGTCACCGAGCGGGCCCATCTCGGCTTCGTGGCGCGACCGGTCCAGGAGGCCGGCGTCTCGTTGGAGCCGCTCATGGAGACCGACTTCTGCTGCTTCCTGCCCGAGGGCCACCCGCTCACGACGCGCGAGTTCGTGCGTAACGAAGACCTCGACCACGAGACGATCATCGCCATCGGCACGGTCAATCCGCCCGGCATCGCCTTCCGCCCCGACGGCAACGACCATCGCCGCGCCATCACGGTGGAGACCAACAACGCCTTCACGGCCGCCGAGATGGTGCGGCGCGGCGTCGGCGTCGCGGTGATCGATCCCTTGCCGCTGTGCGACTATCCGGCCGAGGGAATTGCCGTGCGTCCCTTCGTGCCCTCCTTTTCGCTCACGGTGTCGGCGGTCCACTCGCTCCAGCGTCCCCACTCCAAGCTCGAACGGGCGTTCGTGGAGAAGGTCCGCTCCATCCTGCACAACTATGCGGACATCCTGAACGAGCGCGGGATCTTCGCCCGCAAGCGCTGATCCCGGCGCCTCCGGCATCGCTCGGGCCGCCCATGAGGGACGCTCATAGGCTCATAAATAACTTTCAATCATTTCGACGGCTTGAACTCGCTACTCTTCTTGTGCGCCGCAGCAACGGCGTCCGTCCTTCACTATTCGCGAGCCCTATGCCCCCTGCCGCCAACCGCTTTCTCGTCACGGGCGCACGTGTTCTCGCCCAGGATGCCGACGTCGACATGCCGCCGGTGGCCGACGTCCTGGTCGAGGACGGTCTGATCCGGAAGATCGGCGATCTCCACGCGGTGGAGGATGTGACGCGGGTCGACCTCGCCGGTCATCTTCTGGCACCGGGCTTCGTCAACGCCCACTATCACTCCCACGACGTCCTGGCGAAGGGGAGCTTCGAGCGGCTCACCCTGGAGCGCTGGGCGCTGGTGTCGGGGGCGATCGGCGCCGGCCGATCGGAGGCGGAGGTGCGTCTGCGCACGCTCCTCGGCGCCGTCGAGTGCCTCAAGAACGGGATCACCACGGTCCAGGACTTCGCCACGCTCAATCCGCTGACGCCGTTGATCGACGTCGTGGCGAACGCCTACGCCAGCGCCGGGGTGAGGGTGATCCTGTCGCCCACCGTGCGGGATCTGTCGCAGGCCGACTCCATCTTATGGATCAACGAGCTCGCCTCGGACGAGGAGGCCCGCGTCGTCGGCCGGACGGCGCCGGACGGGCCGACCCAGCTCGCCGTCATCGGCGAGGCGATGGACCGGATCGGGGACCGGGGTGGGCTCATCCGCTGGGCGGTCAGCCCGTCCGCGCCGCAGCGGTGCAGCTTCGAATTTCTCCAGGCGATCGACCGCTTCCGTCGCGAGCGCAGGTTGCCCGTCTACACCCACCTCTACGAAACCCGCCTGCAGCGCCTGTTCGCCGACCAGGAGCTCGCCCGCTTCGGCGGCTCCGCCGTCACGATGATGCAAGAGGCCGGCCTCCTCGACGGCGGCGTGAGCTTCGCCCACTGCATCTGGATCCGCCCTGAGGAGGTGCGTCAGCTCGCCGACGCCGGCGCGGGCGTCATCCTCAACATGCTCTCCAATCTCAAGCTGCGCAGCGGCATCGCGCCGATCCGCGCCCTGCGCGAGGCGGGCATCCCGCTCTCCCTCGGCTGCGACAACTGCAGCTGCAGCGACGTGCAGAGCATGCTGCAGGTGATGAAGCTCTATTGCCTCCTGAGCGGCGTCGCGGGCGAGACCGGCGGACCCGAGGCGGCCGAGGCGATCGGCCTCGCCACCACGGCCGGCGCCCGCACCGCGGGACTTCAGGGGCGGATCGGTACCCTCGCACCGGGCATGGCCGCCGACATGGTGGCTTACGATCTCTCCGACATCGCCTGGCAGCCGCTGAACAGCGTCGCGCGTCAGCTCGTTTTCGCCGAGACCGGGCGGGCCATTCGCCACGTCTGGGTGGCGGGGCAGCCGCGCGTGTGGGCCGGCCGCTGCGCCCCCGAGATCGAGGCCGAGATCGCCGACCAGCTCGCCCGCCTCATGCCCGGCGTGCGGACCGATCTCGCCGCGCTCAGCGCGCGCGCCGCGACGATGAGCGACGTGTTCAGCCGGATCGACCAGCGCCTCGACTGTCACTTCGACCTGTCTCGCCTTCCTTTCGACGCCACGTACCAGCAACGGGAAAGAAGCCAATGATCCCAACGGGAATGAAGTCGCTCATCGCAGGGGCGATGCTTGTCACCGGATTGACGGCGACCGCGTTCGCCCAGTCGCCGGAGAAGACCTCCGTCAAGGTCGGTCTCGCCGCGCAGACCCCCGCCTTCCTCGGGCTCTACCTCGCCGATGCCGAGGGTCTCTACGACGGTCTCGACGTCGAGCTCGTCGCCTTCCGCAGCGGCTCCGATCTCGCCCGTGCCGTCGTCTCCGGTGCCGTCGACGTCGCCGCGGGGGCGCTGATTGAGGCGCTCGTGCCGATCCAGCAGGGCCAGCCCTACAAGGTCTTCTGGGGCGGCATGAACAACAGCGTCATGGATTGGTACGCCATCCCCTCGATCTCCTCGATCGCCGATTCCAAGGGCGCGCGCTACGGGATCTCCTCATACGGCTCGCTGACCGACTTCGTGACGCGCTACGCGCTCGAGAAGAACGGCCTCAACCCCGAGACCGACGTGCAGATCATCCCGGGCGGCAGCTCCTCGGCGCGCCTCGCGGCGATGGAGGCCGGCCAGCTCGACGTCAACCTGCTGATCCCGCCGGCGAAGTTCGTCGCGGCCGAGAAGGGCTACAACAAGATCCTGTCGCAGAGCGACATCGCGCCCGACTATCCCTACGAGGTGCTCTACGCCTCCGAGAGCTTCATCGCCGAAAACCCCAACACGGTCGCCGCGCTGATCGACGGGATCGCCAAGGGCGTCGAGCTCGCGAAGTCCGACGGCGACCGCGCGATCAAGGAAATCGAGGCGCGCACCGGCGTCGAGACCAAGTATGCGACGCTCGCCTATGACGAGATCGTCAAGCAGCTCTACGCCGACGGTCGGCTGCCGACGGAGGCGGGCATGAAGGCGTTCTGGGACGTCACGATCATGAGCGGCGAGTTCGCCGAGGTGCTGCCGACGTCGGAGTGGCTCGACCCCACCTTCATCGACGAGCACGCCACGGCACAATAATCGACACTGGGTTGGGCCGCCGCGGCGGCCCCAACGCTCGCATCGGAGTCCCTCTTGCCACAGATCCAGATCGAGGACGTATCGATCTCCTACGGCTCGCCCGACGCGAAGACGACCTTCAAGGCCGTCGTCGGGGCCAACCTCGCCATCGAGCCCGGAGAGTTCGTGACCATCGTCGGCCCGAGCGGCTGTGGCAAGAGCACGCTCCTCTCGGCGATCGCCGGCCTCGTTCCTTATGATGGGCGCCTGACGATCAACGGGGCCGCGGTCACCGGCCCAGGTCCCGACCGGGCGATCGTGTTTCAGGACGCCTCGCTGCTGCCCTGGCGGACGGTGCACGGCAACGTGCGGTTCGGCCTCGAAATGCAGCGCAAGCCACGCAAGTTCATCCGCGAGCGGGCCGAGCATTTCATCGAGATGGTGGGGCTCAACGCCTTCGCCCGCTATTATCCGGGGCAGCTCTCCGGCGGCATGCGCCAGCGCGTCAACATCGCCCGCGCGCTCGCCGCCGATCCCCAGGTCCTGTTGATGGACGAGCCGTTCGGCGCGCTCGACGCGCAGACCCGCGAGATCATGGGCGGCGAGCTGCTGCGCATCTGGGAGGCCGAGCGCAAGACCGCGATCTTCGTCACGCACGACATCGAGGAGGCGATCTTCCTCGCCGACCGCGTCGTCGTGATGGGCCGCAATCCCGGCCGCATCAAGGACGTCATCCGGATCGACCTGCCGCGCCGTCGCACCGTCGAGATGCAGGAGGAGCCCGCCTTCCTCGACCTCAAGCGCCGCCTGCGCGCCTACCTCGCCGAGGACCTCGCATGAGGGCGCCGGTCCGCGCGCGCTCGGGCCGCCCCGCCGCGCACGGCCTCGAACGCTGGGCCGGCGTGATCGCCGTCCTCGTCTTCCTGGCGCTCTGGGAGATCCTGCCGCGCCTCGGGGTGGTGAACGAGTTCTTCACCAGCCGACCCTCGCTCCTCGCCGTCGCGGCGGTGGAGGTTCTCGCCTCGGCGCAATATTGGAGCGACCTCGCCCTCACCATGCAGGAGTTCGCGGTGGGGTTCGGCCTCGCGGTCGTCGTGGCGATCCCGATGGGGCTTCTCATCGGCGCCTCGCCGATCGCCCGCGGCATCGCGATGACGCCGATGATGGCGCTCTACATCGCGCCGAGCATGATCCTGTTGCCGCTTCTGATCCTGTGGCTCGGGGTGGGCCTCGCCTCCAAGATCGCCGTCGTCTTCATCGCCAGCTATTTTCCGATCGTCATCAATCTTTTGGCGGGGATGGACGAGATCGACGGGCGTTTGGTGCGCGTCGGGCACGTCTTCGGGGCGTCCCGGCTTCAGCTCTTCTCGACGATCCATCTGCCGGCGACGATGCCGCATCTCCTCGTCGGCCTGCGGCTCGCCGTGGGGCGGGGGCTGCTCTCCGTCATCGCCGCCGAGATCTTCGTCTCGAGCGCGGGGATCGGCTACCGGATCCAGATGTTCGGCAACAGCCTGCGGATCGACAGGCTGCTCGTCTACGCGCTGACCGTGAGCATCATCGGCTACACGATGAGCCGCGTGATCGGCCTCCTCGAAGAGCGCTGGGGGGCGCGGAGCGTGTCATGACGCTGCGCCGATCCTCCTGGGCGTTGGGCCTCGTCTCCTTCGTCGGACTGCTCGCCATCTGGCAGGCGGCGGTGTCGGCCGGACTGATCGGCGCCTACTACGTGTCCTCGCCGATCGCGGTGGGAGAGGCGTTCGTCGCCATGCTGCGCGAGGGGACGATCCAGCGCCATTTCACCGCCTCGGCGATCTCCTTCCTCATCGCCTTCGCGATCGCCACCTCGGCCGGCGTCGCCCTCGGGATGGCCGCCGGGATGTTCCGCACCGTCGAGCGCACGCTCGATCCGTTCGTCTGGTTCCTCTACTCCACGCCGGCGATCGCCCTCTATCCGCTGTTCGTCGCGTGGCTGGGCTTCGGCCGTCCGACGAGCGTCGCGACCGCGGTCATGTTCGCGCTGACGCCGATCTACGCCAACACGCTGACGGGGGTGAAGAATGTCAGCCCTCAGCTGATGCGCATGGCGCACTCCTTCGGGGCGCGGCCGATGGATCTCTTCGTCCGCATCGCGTTGCCTGCCTCGGTGCCCCTGATCGTCGGCGGCATGCAGCTCGGCGTCGGCCGTGCGCTGGCGGGCGTTCTCGTGGCCGAGCTCTTCGGCGCCAACGCCGGGCTCGGCTTCTCCATCGCCTACAACGCGCAATATATGCGCACCACCAAGATGATGGTCTTCATCCTTCTCGTCATCGTCTGCGGTCTGGTCCTCACCCGGGCCATGGCCGCCGTCAGCGCCATGAGCGATCGCTGGCGCACTTGAGACGCATCTCAATCCGAGGATCCCCCGTGCAGCTAGGTGTCTTTCTTCCCATCGCGAACAACGGCTGGATGATCAGCACGAACGCTCCCCAGTTCCTGCCGACGTTCGACCTCAACAAGTCCATCGTGCAGTCGGCCGAGCGGTTCGGCTTCGACTTCGCGCTGTCGATGATCAAGCTGCGCGGCTTCGGCGGGCAGACGCGCTTCTGGGACTTCAGCCTGGAGTCGCTCACCCTGATGGCGGGCCTCGCGTCGGTCACCGAGCGCATCGAGCTGATCGGCTCGGTCCCGGTCCTCGCCATTCCGCCCGCCATCACGGCGCGCATGGCGACCACCATCGATTCGATCTCGCACGGCCGGTGCGGCATCAACATCGTGTCCGGCTGGCAGAAGGCCGAGTACGATCAGATGGGGCTGTGGCCCGGCGCGTCGCACTATGAGCGCCGCTACGCCTATTGCGCCGAGTATGTGTCGATCCTGCGCGAGCTCTGGACCACCGGGCGCTCCGATTTCCGAGGCGAGTTCTTCGAGATGAACGACTGCCGCATGGAGCCGATGCCGCAAGCCTCGATCCCGATCGTCGGCGCCGGGCAGAGCGATGCCGGCACCGCCTTCGCGGCGGAGTGCTGCGACTACAACTTCTGCTCCACCTCCGGCGTCAACGCGCCGCAGAGCGTGGCGCCCAAGGTGGCGAAGCTGGTGGCCGCGGCGGAGGCGATCGGCAGCCCGTGCAAGGCGCTGGTGCTCACGATGGTGGTCGCCGCGGCGACCGACGCCGAGGCCGAGGCGCGCTGGCAAAGCTACAGGGACGGTGCCGATGTCGACGCCATGGAGTTCCGCGAGACCCAGAGCAGCCTCGACCCGAACAAGGACGTGAACGCGACGGCCGCGCGCTGGCGGCGCTCCCAGGCCGAGCATCCGAACACGGGGCAGGGGATCATGATCGGCTCCTACGAGCGCGTGGCGGGCCTCCTCGACGAGCTCGCCGAGATCGAGGGCATCGCCGGCATCATGCTGAGCTTCGACGATTTTCCGAACGGCATGGAGGCGTTCGGCACCGAGATCCAGCCGCGGATGAAGAGCCGCGCCTCGATCGTCGGCGCGGCGTGATGGGCGCGGTGGCGACCGGCCCGATCGACCTCGCGCGGCCCGACTGGCTCGCCGGAACGCAGTCGCCGCGGGATCGGCTCGAGCATTATCTCGGCGTGATCGAGGCGCGCGAGACCGAGGTGAGAGCGTTCTCCGCGCTCAACGTGGAGGGGGCGCGGCAGGCCGCCGACGCGTCGACTGCCCGCTACCGCGCCGGGCGACCCCTGTCGGGGATCGACGGGCTGGTGATCGGGGTCAAGGACAATCTCGAAACGCTCGACATGCCGACGACTTTCGGCAGTCCGATCTTCGCCGGCTACCGACCGGAGCGCGACAGCGCGATCGCGTTCGCTCTGCGCAAGGCCGGCGCGGTCGTTCTCGGCAAGACGACGAGCACCGAGTTCGCCTCCAGCCACCCCTTTCACGACACCCGCAATCCCCACGATGCGAGCCGCACGCCCGGCGGCTCGTCGAGCGGGTCGGCGGCGGCGGTCGCGGCGGGGATGCTGCCGATCGCCGTCGGCACACAGGTCATCGGCTCGGTGCTGCGCCCGGCCGGCTTCTGCGGCGTCCTCGGGTTCAAGCCGACCTACGGCGCGCTCAACAAGGGCGGGGCGAGCGACGCCTACAGCCAGCATACGCTCGGCCTGCTCGCCGCCCACCTCGCCGACATCTGGGCGGTCTGCCACGCGGTGGCGTCGTTCGTCGGCGGCGATCCGGGGTTCCCGCCATTCCGCGGTGGCGCGCTGCCGGCCGACGCGCGCCGGCCCGACCGCCTCGCCGTGGTCGAGACCGCGGGCTGGGCCGTCGCCGAGCCTGGCGCCCGCGAGGCGTTCGAGCGCGCCGTCGAGGCGATCGCGGCGCAGGGCGTGGAGATCGTCCGCCGGGCGGACTGCGCGCGGCTCGATCGGCTGGAGGAGACCATCGCCGACGCGCGTACGATCTCCCTCGACATCTGCCGCTACGAGGGCCTTTGGCCGTTCTCCGACATGGCGCTCCGGCACCGCGGCCTGATGAGCGAATCGATGCGCCACCGCGTCGACGTCGCCGAGGCGATGTCGCCGGACGACTACATCGCCCTGCTCGACAGACGCGAGGCCATGCGCTCGGCGCTTCTGACGTTGTCGGGCGAGGTCGACGGCTTCCTGACCCTCTCCAACACCGGCCCGGCTCCCGTCGGACTTGCGACGACGGGCAACTCGATCTTCAACGTGCCCGCCTCGGCGCTGCGCGTTCCGGCGATCTCGCTGCCGCTCCTTCGGGTCGACGGGCTTCCCGTCGGCCTGCAGCTCCTCGGCTTTCCCCATCAGGATCGGGCCCTGTCGTCGACCGCGGGATGGCTGCTCGGCGCCCTGTGAGCCTCGACGCCCTCAGCGCGCGAAGTGGGCCCAGGGGCGAAGCGCGGCGTCGGCGTCGGCGAAGTGGGCGATGTCGTCGGCGAAGCTCTCGGTGAGGTCGAGGTCGTCCCAACCGTTGAGGAGCTTCTTGCGCCAGATGGAGTCCACGGTGAATGCGATCGTGTGATTGCCCGCGACGATCTCCTGACGCTCGAGGTCCACGGTCAGCTCTGAAAGGCCGTTCGCGAGGGCGGCGAGGATCGCCTCTCCGTCGTCCTCGCCGACCTTCGCCGGCAGGACGCCGTTGTTGACGGCGTTGGAGGCGAAGATGTCGCCGAAGCTCGGGGCGATGACGACGCGGAAGCCGGCGTCGGCGAGGGCGTAGACCGCCGCCTCGCGGGAGGAGCCGCCGCCGAAATTGCGCTGCGCGACGAGGATCTCGGCGCCGGCGCGGGCGGGATCGTTGAGCGGGAAGGAGGCGTCGAGCGCACCGTCGGCGCCGCGTCGGCGGTCGTAGAGGAGGAAGTCGCCGTAGCCCTCCGAGCGCGGCCGGCTCATGAAGCGGGCGGGGATGAGCTGATCGGTGTCGATGCCCATGAAGGGGAGCGGGCAGGCGAGCGCGGTGAGGCGGGTGAAGGGGCGCATCAGAGCGGCCTCATGAGCGGGCGGACGTCGGCGAGGTGGCCGGTGACGGCGGCGGCCGCGGCCATCGCCGGCGACATCAGGTGGGTGCGCGACTTCGGCCCCTGGCGGCCCTTGAAGTTCCGGTTGGTGGTGGAGGCGCAGCGCTCGCCGGGCGGCACCAGGTCGCCGTTCATGCCGACGCACATGGAGCAGCCCGCTTCCACCCACTCGAGCCCGGCGGCGGTGAAGATCTCGGCGAGCCCCTCCGCCTCGGCCTGCTTCTTGATGAGGGAGGAGCCGGGCGAGACGAGACCCGGCACGCGCGCCTTGCGGCCGGCGAGCACGCTCGCGGCGGCCCGCAGGTCCTCGATCCGGCTGTTGGTGCAGGAGCCGATGAAGACGCGATCCACCGCCACCTCCTCGAGCGGCTGGCCGGCCTTCAGCCCCATATAGTCGATCGCCTCGCGGGCGTGGGCGGCGCGGGCGGCGTCGTCGATGCGGTCGGGATCGGGCACGCGCTCCGTCACCGGCAGCGCATCTTCGGGGCTGATGCCCCAGGTCACGATGGGCACCACGTCGCCGCCCTCGAGGGAGATCTCGCGGTCGAACGCGGCGCCCGCGTCGGAGGGGAGGGCGCGCCAGGCGTCGGCGGCGCGCTCGAAGGCCTCGCCCGAGGGCGCGAGCGGCCGGCCGCGGATATAGTCGATGGTGGTCTCGTCGGGCGCAACCATGCCGCACTTGCCGCCGCTCTCGATGGAGAGGTTGCACAGCGTCAGCCGCCCCTCCATCGAGAGGCCGCGCACGGTGGAGCCGGCGAACTCGATCGCGTGGCCCGCCGCTCCATCGGCGCCGATGGTGGCGATGATGGTGAGCGCCAGATCCTTGGCGCTGGAGCCCGGCGCCATCTCGCCGTCGACGGTGATCCGCAGCCGCTTCGGCCGCCGCTGCCACAGCGTCTGCGTCAGCAGCACGTGCGCGACCTCCGAGGCGCCGATGCCGAAGGCGATCGCCCCGAAGGCGCCATGGGTGGAGGTGTGGCTGTCGCCGCACACCATGGTGAGGCCGGGCAGCGTGAGCCCCTGCTCGGGCCCCACGACGTGCACGATGCCCTGGCGCGGATCGTCGAGGCCGAAGAGGCGGACGTCGTTGGCCGCGCAGTTCTCCTTGAGCCGCGCCACCATGCCGGCGATCTCCGCGTCGACGGCAGAGAGATCGCGGGTGCGGGTGGGCACGTAGTGGTCGGCGACGCCGAAGGTGAGGTGCGGGCGCGCGACCTTGGCGCCGCGCTCGGCGATCTTGCGGTAGGCGTGATGGGAGCCTTCGTGGACGAAGTGGCGATCGATCCACAAGAGGCTCGCCCCGTCCTCGCGCGTCGCCACCACGTGCGCGTCCCAAACCTTGTCGAACAGCGTCCGCGGTCCGCTCGCGGACATCGATGCGTCGCAGGACATGGCTCCCCCTTTTCGGATTGTCGTTGGTGGCCGAGGGGACGGCGCCCCCTCGGCATATAGGGTGTCGTCAGTCGACGCGGGTGATCTCGACCGGGATGTTGCCACGGGTGGCGTTGGAGTAGGGGCAGATCTCGTGCGCCTTGGCGATCAGCGCGTCGGCCTCCGCGGCGGGCAGGCCCGGCACCTTCACGGCCATCGCCACGGCGAGGCCGAAGCCGGGCTTGTCCTCGTTGGGGCCGATCGCGACGCGCGAGGTGATCTCCACGTCGCCGGTCTCCTGCTTGGCCTGAGCGGCGAGGAAGGCGAGGGCGGACAGGAAGCAGGCGGCGTAGCCGGCGGCGAAGAGCTGCTCGGGATTGGTGCCGCCGACGCCGGGTCCGCCCATCTCCTTGGGCTTCACGAGGGTGACGTCGAGCGCCCCGTCGGAGGACACGGCGGTGCCGGTGCGGCCGCCCTTCACGAGGGCTTCGGCGGTATAGAGGGTCTTCAAGGCAATCAGGCTCCGTTGAGGGATCCGAGATAGGTGCGGCCGTCGCCGAGCACCCATCGGGCGTAGTCGGCCACGGCCTCCGCCGGCGGCATGAAGCGGAAGCCGAAGTCCGCCGCGAAGCGTGCCGAGCTGATCGGCTGCCGCTGGCGACCGAGATCGTCGTTGAAGGCGATGCCGTCGTCCTCCTCGCCGTCCACCACCTCGTAGCGGAAGCCGGGGAGGTCGGCGGCGAAGGCCTCGGCGAGGCGCGAGGGATGCCAGGTCTCGCCGAGCGAGAGGTTGTAGAGGTCGTGCGGCGGCTCGTCGGCGAGGGCGAGGAGGGCGAGCGCCCGGGCGACGTCGCGGCTCGATGTCCAGTCGCGCGCTCCGCCGGCGGCAAGGCGCACGGGCTCGCCGGCGAGCGCCTTCATCGCCACCTGGTAGGGCGGCGACAGCGTCTCGCGCACGCCGGTGTCGCGTTCGTAGGGGCCGAACACCGCGGTGATGCGGGCGCGCACGGTGGAGAGGCCGTGGCGGCGGCGCGCATCGAGGAGGAGGCGCTCGCTCATCAGCTTGGTGAAGCCGTAGAGGCCGGCCGGCGTCGGCGGGCGATCCTCGACCACCGGCTCGCCCTCGAACGGAGCGGCGCCGTAGACGGCGGAGGAGCTCGGATAGACGATGCGCCCGACCCCCTCCGCGAGCGCCGCCTCGATGAGGTTGGCGGTGGAGAGGCTGTTCACGTCGACGACCGTCTCTGCGGGGGCGATGGTGCCCTTGGGGCCGAGGGTGATCGCCGCACCGTGCACAACGGCGCGGGCGCCGCGCAGGGCGGCGCGCAGCGCGGCGGCGTCGCGCACGTCGCCCTCGATCACGGTGAGTGCGCCGGGCAGGGCGGCGAAGCGATCGAGCGCCGGCCGCGGTAGCGGTCGGTCGTTGAAGGCGGTGACGGGATGGCCTTCGCCCAGGAGATGGTCGAGGAGAGCGAGACCCACGAAGCCGCCGGCGCCGGTCACGACGATCATGCATCCGCTCCGAAGCGAACGCCGAAATCGATGCGCATGCGCGCGAGTGCACGCGGTGTCGCGTCGGTGGCGTTCACGTCCGCCGTGAACGCGGGGTGGTGGAGGGGAGAGGCTTCATCCATGATATTGCGTGGCTTTTCCAACATTCCGGCGTGTCGTGGAGAACGGGTGGAGGCACCTATTCACCATAGGGACGTTGACCAATCCTGTCATCTGTTTCAAACAGGTTGCAGCGTTATTCATGAGGCTATTGTCTTGCGCGCAGAGTTTGTCACGCCGTCGTCGCCGCTGCCGGAAACCGGCCGGGCCGGCGGGCTGTCTCGTGGGGTGGGGCGTCACGTTCAGCCTAGCTTCCGGCGACCGCTTTGGCCAACGGGCCGGCGCTCGGGCCCGCCGGCCGGGTCGCCCGCGCCGGACGCGTGGGGCGGATGCGCGGGGCGGCGTGGTGCCCTCGGCTCGCCGCGCTATGATCGCGGCCGGGCCGGGACGCGCCACCGCGCCGACGGCTCCCTCCTCGCGGCGCCTCGCGCAGGCGGCCCCGAGCGGGGCCCGGCCCTGCCCGCCATGCCCCTGAGGGCGGACCGGGCCACCCGGTGCGAGACACGATGCGAATGAGATCAGACGACACGCGGCGCCGCGCCCAGATGCAAAAGGATAACAAGCAATGACATTGCGGGATCGCCTGCGCGAGGACGGCCCGATCGTCGCCCCCGGCGTCTACGATGCGCTGACGGCCTCGATCGCCACGGAGGCGGGTTTCGAGGCGCTCTACCTCTCCGGCGCCTCCATTGCCTACACGCGGCTCGGCCGCCCCGACATCGGCCTCGTCTCGATGGCCGAGGTCGCCGACGTGATCGCCATGGTGCGCGACCGCGTGCCGACGCCGCTCATCGTCGACGCCGACACCGGCTACGGCAACGCCCTCAACGTGGAGCGCACCGTGCGCCTCTTCGAGCGGATGGGCGCCACCGCCATCCAGATCGAGGACCAGACGCTGCCCAAGCGCTGCGGCCACCTCAAGGACAAGTCGGTGATCCCGACGGGCGAGATGGTCGGCAAGATCAAGGCGGCGGTGGACGCGCGCGCCTCGGAGGCGACGCTGATCGTCGCGCGCACCGACGCCATCGCCTCCGAAGGGGCGAAGAAGGCCATCGACCGGGCGCTCTCCTACGCCGAGGCGGGTGCCGACGTGCTGTTCGTCGAGGCGCCCACCTCCAAGCGCCAGCTCGCCGAAGTCACGGCGGCGCTCGGCGGCGTGCGGCCGCTCCTCGCCAACATGGTGGAGGGCGGCGCGACGCCGATCCACAGCGCCGCCGATCTCGGCGAGCTGGGCTTCAAGATCGTCATCTTCCCCGGCGGCATCGCCCGCGCGCTCGCCCGCACCGCCAGCGAATATTACGCCTCGCTCTTCACCCACGGCTCCACCACGCCGTTCCGCGATCGGATGTACGACTTCAGCGCCCTCAACGAGGTGATCGGCACGCCCGAGATGCTCGCCCGCGGCAAGGCCTACGAGGCCGCCGAGAAGGACGCCGACGATCCCAAGGCGGAGGACGCCGCGTGAGCGGGGCGACCCTCGATCCCGTGACCCTCGCCGTCCTCAAGGGGCGGCTCGAACAGATCGTCGACGAGATGGACGCGACGCTCTACCGCTCCGCCTTCAACCCGACGATCGCCGAGGCGAAGGACGCCTGCCACGGCATCTACCACCCCGAGACCGGCGATACGCTGGTGCAGGGCTCGGGCGGCCTGCCGATCTTCGTCGGCGCCATGGCCTTCGCCGTGCGCGCGGTGATCGACAAGGTGGCGAAGGACGGTGGGCTGCAGGAGGGCGACACCTTCGTCTTCAACGATCCCTACGACGGTGGCACCCATCTCAACGACTTCCGCCTCGTGCGGCCGATCTTTCGGGGCGGCGCGCTGTTCTGCTGGATGGCCTCGGTCGGCCACTGGCTCGATATCGGCGGCAACGTGCCGGGCGGCTACAACCCGAAGGCCGTCGAGAGCTTCCAGGAGGGGGTGCGTATCCCGCCGGTGAAGCTCTTCTCCGCCGGCAAGCTCAACGAGGACATCGTCGGTATCCTCGACGCCAACTCGCGGCTGCCGATGTCGAACTGGGGTGATCTCAACGCCCAGCTCAACGCCCTCGACCTCGGCGAGCGCCGCCTGGTGTCGCTGCTCGAAGACTATGGCGACGGCACCATCGCGACCGCCTTCGAGGCCTTCTCCGACCGCGCCGAGGCGATGATGCGCGCCGCGATCCGCGCCATCCCCGACGGGGTCTATTCGTTCGAGGACGTCCTCGACAACGACGGCATCACCGACGACATGCTGACGGTCGCCCTCGACGCGACCATCGCGGGCGACACGATGCGGCTCGACTTCTCGCGCTCCTCCGGGGCGTGCCAGGGGCCGATCAACATCTCGCGCTCGACCACCATCGCCGCCTGCTACGTGGCGCTGAAGCACATCTTCACCGATGTGCCGGCGAACGCGGGGTGCCTGCGGCCGATCTCCTTCGAGATCGTCGACGGCTCGCTTCTCGGCGCCGGGCCGCCGAAGCCCGTCGCCGGCTACACCGAAACGATCCTGCGCCTCATCGGCGTCGTCTTCGGCGCCCTCGCCAAGGCCGATCCCGACCGCGCCCTCGGCGGTCCGTTCGGCACCATCAACGCGCTCTCCATCGCCGGCCACCGCACCGACGGGTCGCGCTGGGTGCTGTTCTCCTTCTTCGGCGGTGGCCTCGGCGGCTCGCCCGAGAGCGACGGCCTCAACCACGCCAACAACCCCATCTCGACCGCGACCATTCCGCCGATCGAGATCCTGGAGGCCGCCTATCCGGTGATCTTCCGCCAGTGGGCGCTGCGGCCCGACTCGGCGGGGGCGGGCACCTATCGCGGCGGCGTCGGCGCCATCTACGAGGTGGAATCGATGACCGATGCCGACGTTTCGCTGCTCGGCGAGCGCGGCAAGGCCGCCCCCTTCGGCGTGGCCGGAGGGGAGGCGGCGGCGATGAACCGCTTCTCCTGGAAGAGCGCGGCGGGCGAGGGCACTCCGCCGATGGTGTCCAAGATCACCGGCGTGCGGCTCGCCAAGGGCGGCCGGGTGCGCCTCGAGACCCCCGGCGGCGGCGGCTGGGGCGATCCGCGCCGGCGCGATCCCCAACGGGTCGCCCGCGACGTGCGGCTCGGCTTCGTCAGCGAAGGGGTCGCCCGTGACACCTATGCCGTCGCCCTCGCCGCCGACGGCAGCGTCGACGCGGCGGCGACGGAACGACTGCGCAACGAGGAGGCTCTGTGAGCGCTCTTGGCACCATCGTCGGCGTCGACGTCGGCGGTACGTTCACCGATCTCTTCTATTTCGACGAGGCGGCCCGCGCGTTCCGCACCGCCAAGGTGCCGTCGAACCGCGGCGACGAGGCGGCCGGCTTCCTCGACGGCTTGAAGACCTTCGGTGCCCTCTCGGCGCTCGACTCCATCGTCCACGGCACGACCGTCGGCACCAACGCGCTCCTGGAGCGCAAGGGTGCGAAGGTCGGTCTCATCACCACCGAGGGGTTCCGCGACGTTCTGGAGATGCGCCGCCGCGACCGGCGTCACACCTGGGGCCTCTCGGGTGACTTCGTGCCGGTGGTGGAGCGCGACTTCCGCGTGGAGGTTCCCGAGCGCACGCTCGCGTCCGGCGACATCCTGACCCCGGTCGACGTCGAGGCGGTGAAGCGGGCCGCCGAAGCGCTGCTCGCCAAGGGCGCCGAGGCGCTCGCGATCGTCTTCGTCAACGCCTACGCCAACTCCGCCAACGAGGAGGTGGCGCTCGCCGCCGCGAGCACGGTCTGGCCGAACGACCATATCGGCTGCTCCTCGGCGATCCTGCCGGAGATCCGCGAGTTCGAGCGCACCTCCACCACCGCGCTCAACGCCTACCTGCAGCCGGTGGTGGGCTCCTACCTCGCCAAGCTCGAGGCGGCGCTCGACAGCGAGGCCTTCGCCGGCCGCTTCCACATCGTGCAGTCGAACGGCGGCGTGATGTCGACCGAGACGGCGCGCAGGCTTCCCGCCCGCACCGCGCTGTCCGGCCCCGCGGCGGGCGTGATCGCCGCGGCCGCGATCTCGGAGGCGGCGGGCTTTCCCGACGTCATCACCGGCGACCTCGGCGGCACCTCCTTCGACGTCTCCCTGATCGTCGGCGGCAAGACCGCGCTCGCGGCGCAGACCACGGTCGATTTCGGCCTCGTCATCCGCAACCCGATGATCGAGATCACCACCATCGGCGCCGGCGGCGGCTCGATCGCCCATGTGGACGCGGGCGGCCTCCTGCAGGTGGGTCCGGAAAGTGCCGGCTCGCGCCCCGGCCCGGTCTGCTACGGCGCCGGCAACGACCGCCCGACGCTGACCGACGCCAACGTGGTGCTCGGCCGCATCAACGCCGACAAGCCGATCGGCGGCAAGCTCGCCCGGCTCGACGTCGAGGCCGCCAAGGCCGCGATCCTGAAGCATGTCGGCGAGCCGCTCGGCCTCGACGCCATGCAGGCGGCCGAGGCGATCGTGCGCATCGCCGATTCCAAGATGGCCGGCGCGATCCGCCTGATGTCCATCGAGCGCGGCCACGATCCCTCGCGCTTCGCCGCCGTGCCGTTCGGCGGCGGCGGGGCGCTGCACGCCGGTGCCCTCATCAAGGACGTCGGCCTGAAGGCGGCGCTGGTGCCGCGCTATCCGGGCGTCACCTCCGCGCTCGGCTGCGTCATCGCCGACATCCGCCACGACCAGGTGCAGACGCTGAACCTCTTCCTCGACGGGATCGATGCCACCGCCCTCGACCGGCGCATGGTGGAGGAGGCCGAAAAGGCGAAGGCCGTGGTGGAGAACGCCCACCTCGCGGTGGAGCGCATCGACGTGCTGTTCGAGCTCGACATGCACTATGTGGGGCAGACGCACACCCTCGCGGTGCCGCTGCCCGTCACCGTCACCGAAGGCTCCACCGGGATCGGAGGCTCCACCGGGATCACCGAGGCGATGATCGCCGACGCCTTCGAGCGTGCCTACCAGGCCTCCTTCAGCCGCCTCCTCAAGGGCGTGCCGATGCGCATCGTCAACCTCCGGACGGCGGTGATCGGCGTGCGCCCGTCGTTCGATCTCGCCGCCCTCGCGCCGCAAGGCGGCACGGTGGAGGGGGCGCGCACCGGCACCCGCCCGGTCTGGTTCGGCGGGGCCTTCCACGACACCGCCATCTACGCCCGCCTGGAGCTGCCGGTGGGGGCGGAGGTGGAGGGACCGGCGATCCTGGAGCAGCCCGACGCCACCACCGTCGTCGACCTCGACCTCAAGGCGCGCATCGACGCGTTCGGCAACCTCATCGTGGAGCGCAAGTGATGGACAAGACGGCGCTGCTCTTCGCCGACCTCCAGAACGACTTCATCCACCCCGAGGGGGCGTATGGCCGGGCCGGCCAGTCCGCCCCGGAGATTGCCGCGCTGCCGGCCCGCCTGAAACCGCTCGCCGATCTGGTACGCGCCAAGGGCGGCACTATCGTCTCCACCCAGTTCACGCTGGTGCCGGGGCGTGACGGCGAGCCGATGATCGCGCCACATCTCAAGGCGATCCGCCCCTTTCTGGCGAAGGGCGACTTCGCCCCCGGCAGCTGGGGCAACCAGCTCGTCGACGAGCTGGGGCCGGCGCACTTCTGCGTCGAGAAGGTCGCCTATTCCGCCTTCTACATGAGCCGTCTGGAATGGGTGCTGCGCAAGGCCGGCATCGAGCGGCTGCTCGTCGCCGGCATCGTCACCAACGGCGGCGTCGCGACCACCTTCCGCGATGCGCACGTGCGCGAGTTCGACGCCATCCTTCTGGAGGACGGCTGCGCCGCCTTCTCGGTGACGACGCACGAGACCGCGGTGGACGCGTTGCGCCCGGTGGGCCGCGTCGCCACCGTCGCGGAGATGATCGCCGAACTCGGTTGAGGAGGACGTATGGAGCGTGATCGCCTGCCCGTCGGCTCGCCGATGATCTTCATCGTCTACAACGTGGGCGATCACGCGGTCGATGCGGGCTACGAGCCGTGGCTGAGGGAGACCGACAATCCCTTCTTCAACGCCATTCCCGGCATCCGTCACTACGCCAACTGGAAGATGACCGCGCCCGGCATCTTCGGCTGGCTGGACTTCATGGCCCTCGACGATCACGACAGCCTCGAAAGCGTCTGGTTCAACAAGGATCTCGACGCCTTCCGCACCGAGTGGGTGCGGCTCTGGGGCTACGGCGAGGCGCCGCACCCGATGATCCGCTACTCCTACTGGACCACCTGCCGCCGCTCGCGGGCGAGCCTTGCCGCCGACGAGGGCTGGCTCGCCCTCGGCCATGGCGAGGCGCCCGACGATATCGACGTGGTGTGGACGGTGGAGGGGTCGCTGTCGAAGCACTTCGCCGGCGCGCCGCGCGCTGCGGACTGGCTGCTTCCCAAGGCCGAGCGCAACCCGCTCGGTTACGACTGGGTCGGCTTCTCGCTGAACGAGCCCGCGCCGGTCGCGAACGGTGCCGTTCTCCACACCACCTGCACCGCGCGGCCCTGAGCGACACTTGGCCCCGGCGGCTCGCGGGATCGGGCTGCATTTGAGATGTACTAATTAAAATACAGGTGTTAGGCTCTTTCCTGTGATCGGTTCGACGTTGGGACCGATAGGATCTGGAGGCGCCTCGTGACGGTTTCGCTCGCTCCCCATCGGTCCTCGTGGGGGCCGCGATGAGTGCGCCGGCCGAGGTCGACGTCGCCATCGTCGGCGCCGGAGCGGGTGGGGCGGCGACGGCCTGGCGCCTTGCCGGCCACGGCATCGACGTGGCGCTGTTCGAGCGCGGCGGCTGGTGGCCGCCGGAGGAGAGCCCCGCCCAGCGCGACGACTGGGAGTGGCAGCGCCTCGGCCCCTACAGCCCCAATCCCGTGCTGCGCCGCCATCCGGACGATCTCGCCATCGACGCCAGCGAGAGCGCGATCAAGCCGCTCCTCACCTACGGCGTCGGCGGCAGCACCATCATGTGGTCCTGCCACATGCCGCGCTTCCATCCCTCCGACTTCGCCATGCGCTCCCTCGACGGGGTGGGCGACGACTGGCCGCTCACCTACACCGAGCTTGCGCCGTTCTACGCCCTCAACGAGGAGATGATGGGAATGGCCGGTCTCGCCGGCGACCCGGCCTATCCGAAGATGCCGGCGCGGCCCACGCCGCCGCCACCCATCGGCCCGGCCGAGGCGCACGTGGCGAAGACGCTCGACCGGCTCGGCTGGGCCTGGTGGCCGGCCGACATGTCGATCAACACCGCCCCCTATCTCGGTCGCGGCGCCTGCGCCAACTGCGGGCCCTGCGAGCTCGGCTGCGTCCATCGCGCCAAGGGCACGGCCGACGTCGCCTACGTTGAGCCGGCGCTCGGCCGCGGCGCACGGCTCGTGACCGGCGCCCGCGTCCAGCGCGTGCTGGCGAAGGACGGCAGGGCCGAGGGCATCGTGTGGCGCGACCGCTCGGGTGCCGATCACCTCACCCGCGCCCGCGTGGTGATCGTCGCGGCGAGCGGCATCAACACGCCGCGTCTCCTCCTCCTGTCGGAGCTCGCGAACCGCTCCGGGCTCGTCGGCAAGCGGCTGATGCTGCACCCCTTCGCCCGTGTCACCGGTCGCTTCGACGATCCGATCCACGCCCATCGCGGCATCGCCGCCGGCGCCATCGTGAGCCACGAATTCTACGAGAGCGACCCCGCGCGCGACTTCAAGCGGGGCGTCAAGCTCCTCTTGATGCGCTCGCACGGGCCGCTGTTCGCCGCCCTCGGCTCCACGATGCCCCGCTCGCCGTGGGGGCGAGGCCATCACCAGCGCTTCGAGGAGGTGTTCGACCACACCCTCGGCGTCTCGGTCTGCGCCGACGATCTGCCGGAGGAGGTGAACCGCGTGACCCTCTCCGATCGCACCGACGGGGACGGCCTGCCGATCGCCAAGATGCATTATCGGCTCGGCGAGAACTCACGCCGCGCGCTCGATTTCGGCATGGCGCGGGGGCGCGAGCTCCTCACCGAGGCGGGGGCGGCGGAGCTCCACGAGGTCCCGCTGATCGCCGAGGCGGGCTTCCACCTCATGGGCACCACGGTGATGGGTGACGATCCGGAGCGCTCCGTCACCGATCGGTGGGGCGAAACCCACGACGTCGCGAACCTCTATGTCGTCGACGGCAGCCTCTTCGTGACCGCGGCGGCGGTGAACCCGACGCATACGCTGCAGGCGCTGGCGCTGCGGGCGGCGGACCGGATCGCCGCCACCCGGCGGGACGCCTAGGTGCCGGGCTCGCCTGCCGCGCCCCGCACGCCCGGGCGCGCCCTAGCCCTTCGTCTCGAGCCGGCGCACCAGGCGGGACCGGTTCTTGGTCCACGAGATGGTGTTCACCCGGCCGCCGATGATGCGGGTGGGGGTGAGCGGCTTCAGTTCCGGCGCCATCAGCGTGAGGCTCGCGGTGCCGGTGAAGAAGTCGGCCGGGTTGGAGTTCTCCATGTTCGAGGCGAACAGCTCGCGCACCACCGAGGCGTCGCGCGGATCGGGGATCACGCGCTCGGTGTAGAAGGTCACGAAGGCGGGCTGCGGCACGTCGATGTCGCCCTCGCGCTCGATGGTCATCTCCATCACGAGGGCCGGCTCGTGCCAGCGCGTGACCTTGCCCGTCACCCGGTCGCCGGGCTGCCAGCCCTTTTGCGGATGCGGCATCGTCATGTCGAGCCGCGCCTCGCGCTGCGGCCAGCCGTAGAGCTCGCGGCCGACGGCGATCTCGGCCTCGCCGTCGCACCACAGGAACGGGTCCCAGAAGCCGAAGGACTGGCCGTCGCTGACGGCGAGGCCGATCACCGCCTCCTTGAACTGGCAGCGCTCGGGGTAGCGCTGGGCGAACTCCCAGCCGAAGCCGAGATCGCAAATGAGATCGTGGATCGAGAAGCGCACCACGGGCGCGCCTTCGGGGGCGAGCCCGTCCGGCACCAGCGCGGCGATCGCGGCCGGGTCGCACTCGGCGAGGATGGTGAACGAGCGACCCGCGAAGTTCCACGGCGGCGGCCCGTAGGCCGCGGCGCCTCCGTCCGGCGAGAGCGGGGCGGAAAATCCCTTCATAACGGTTCCTTCTGGCTGATTGAGGACATCTGATGACACCTGTTCGCCGCCGCTTCGCGGATCTTCCGCACGGGCAGCTCCACATGCGCACGGCCGGGGTCGCCGGCGAGGCGACGCCGCTCGTGATGCTCCACGCCTCGCCCGGCTCGTCGAAGCAGGTGGAGGCGCTGACGGCCGCGCTCGGCGCGAGCCGCCTCGTCGTGTCGCCCGACTGCCCCGGCAACGGCGACAGCGAGCCCTTGCCGCAGGAGGTGCCGGAGATCGACGAGCTCGCCGACGCGATCCTCGCCGGCGTCACCGCGCAGCTTCCCGACGGGCCGGTGGACGTCTACGGCTCGCACACCGGCGCGCGGCTCGCCGCCTCGATCGCGCTGCGCTACCCGGAGCGGGTGCGTCGCCTGGTGCTCGACGGCTTCGGCGTCTACACCCCCGACCGCCGCGCCGAGATCCTCGCCACCTATGCGCCGGAGATGAAGCCCGACCAGATCGGCCAGTATCTGATGTGGGCGTGGCACTTCTCCCGCGACCAGTGGATCTGGTTCCCCTGGTTCGAGAAGAAGATGGACAAGCGCGTGCCGCTCGACCTGCCGTCGGCGGAAAGCCTCCACGACCTGATGGTGGAGGTGATGAAGGCGGTGACGACCTACCATCGCTCCTACCGCGCCGCGTTCCGCTTCGACATGAGCGAGAAGGTGCCGCAGCTCACCCATCCGGCGCTGATCTGCGCCCAGAAGACCGACATGATCTTCCGCATGCTGCCGGAGATGTCGGCGTTGATGCCGGCGGCGGCGGTGGCCGAGCTGCCGGGCACGGCAAGCCCCGCCGACACCGCCGAGAGCGCCGCGATCATCGCGCGCTACCTCGACGGGCCTGTGCCCGCTGCCGGATGATCAAGGCGATGCCGCTCGCGATGATGAGGACCATTCCCACCACCGCGAGCGGCCCCGGCAGCTCCCCGAACACGAGATAGCCGAGCCCGCCCGCCCAGATCAGCCGCAGATAGTCGAGCGCGGCGATGCTCGACGACATCGACAGGCGGTAGGCGAGGGTGAGGAGGAATTGCAGCGTGCAGGCGAAGAAGGCGATGCCGGCGAGGTAGAGCCAGGCGACGGGCTGGCGCAGCGCCGCCCACTCCTCGGGCGTCGCGGTGAGGACGGCGATGATGCCGAACACCAGTGCGCCGAGCGCGGCGTAGTAGAAGAGCACCGCGAAGTGGGTGCTGTTCGCCGGCATCTTGCGGATGACGATGATCATGCACCCCGTCAGCAAGGCGCCGGTCAGGATGACGAGGCCGACGGCGTTGAAGTCGGCGGCGGTGGGGTTCAGCACCAGGAGGGTGCCGCAGAACCCCACCCCGGCGGCGATCCAGGAGAACCGGTCCGGCGTCTCCTTGAGGAGGGGGATCGCCATCAGCATGACGAAGATCGGCGTGGTGAAGTTGATGGAGGTGACCACGACGAGCGGCAGATAGCCGAGGCCGTAGTAGAAGCAGGCCATCGAGGAGAGGCCGAAGAAGGCGTGCCACAGGTGAGCCCGCTTGTGCGCGGTGACGAGCGCGTGCCGGTTCCGCTCGATGAGGAGCAGCGGCAGGAAGATCACGAGGACGCCGCCCGAGCGCAGCGCCATCGTCATGATCGCGCCGAGGCCGACGTCGTGCAGCAGCTTCACCGAGAGGCCGGTGAGCGGCACCACCAGCGTGGTGCCCAGCATGGCGGCGATGCCGATCGCCGGCCGCCGAGTGACTTCGGTTCGGGGCGGTGCCTCGACCGCCGCGCTCACCCCTCCACCTTGCGCCAGAACGGCGCACGCTGGCGGACGGTGGCGAGGAGGCTCTCGTCGAACGGCGGCAGCGCATAGCCCTTCGGCTGCGGTGGCCGCGCCGGGTAGCCGGTGCGCGCCTCCACCACGCAGCGCACGCCGGCGTCGGTATAGTAGGCCCCATAGGCGTAGAGGATGAGCGTTGCGAAGCCGTCCGGATCCGCGCCCTCCAATGCCTCGAGGGCGGCGACCTGGCCGGCTTCCTCCAGCGTGGCGAAGTCCCCCGGCAGCTTGGCGAGGAGGGTTTCGAGCGCACCCGTCGCATCGCGCTCGGCGGCGAGCTTCAGCGCCTTGCGCGGCAGTTCGATGTCGCTGGCCGAGGGCCAGCCGAGCTCGTCGTCGCCCGGCAGCAGACGGTCGAGGACGGTGGGCAGGAGGTCGAGGCTCATAGGGTTTCGTCTTCGGTGGTGGGGCTCAGCGCGATGCGGCCCAGAAGGTGGTCGGCGATGCGCAGGGCGTTCGCCTGCAGCGTCGGCGTCGGGTTGACGCCGCCGGAGGAGGGGAAGGTGGACCCGTCGACGATCGCGAGACCCGGAACGCCGTGGACGCGGCCGTAGCGGTCGGTCACGGAGGTCTCCGGATCCTCGCCCATCGCGCAAGTGCCGAGGAAGTGAAAGCCGGCCTGGCGCGACAGCGGCGTCACCACGATGTCGCGGGCGCCGGCCTCGTCCATCACCTCGCGCGCGCGGCCGATGCCGTGGTCGAGCAGGCGTCGCTCGTTGGTGCCGAGGCGGTAGGAGAGGGCGGCGGCGGGCACGCTGGCCGCGTCGACGGTCCTCTCGTCGAGGCTCACGCGATTGTCGGGGTCGGGGAGGTCCTCCACCGTCACCGTGAGGCTCGCGCCGTGGCCGAAATTCGCCTCGAAGGCGGCGTGATGGCGGCTGCCCCAGGGGATGCGGCGGGCGTAGCCGCCGAGGGCGGTGCCGAGCGGGCCCTGGCCGCGCAGCCCCTGGAGCTGATAGCCGCGCACGGCGTCGCGATCAGCGACGTCGCTCTCGTAGAATTCCTGGCTGTAGAGGGCGCAGGCGAAGGCACCGACGGGCATGCCGATGGGCTCGTCGAAGAGGCCCGTCACGATCGCCGTCGGATGGTGCATCAGGTGGCGCCCGACCTGGTCGCGGGCGTTGCCGATCCCCTCGGGATGGGCCATCGAGCGGGAGGCGAGCAGGAGGCGCGGCGTCCCCATCCCGTTGGCGGCGACGATGATGAGGTCGGCTTCGAGGTGCTGAAGCGCCATGTCGGCGTCGAGATAGGTGACGGCGATCGCCCGCCCGTCCCGGTCGGTCTCGATGGCGGCGACCTGGGCGCCGGTCTCGAGCCGAACACCCTTCTTGAGGGCGAGCGGCCAGTAGGTGAGGTCGGTGGAGGCGCGCGCGCCCGTGGGGCAGCCGAGGCCGCAGGGTCCGCAATGGTTGCAGGCACCGCGCTTGCCGAGCGGCTGGGCGGTGGAGTTGATCGCCGAGTCCGACGGCCACCAGTGCCAGCCGAGCCGGTCGAAGGCGCCGGCGAGCCGCGTGGTCGCGGGGCAGAGCGGCAAGGGCGGCATCGCCCGCGCCGTGCGTGGCGGGTTGGCCGGGTCGCCGGCGAGCCCCGACACGCCCATGATCGTGTCGTTGAGATCGTAGTAGGGGGCGAGATCGTCGTAGCCGACCGGCCAGTCGCGCCCCACGCCGTCGAGGCTGCGGGTGCGGAAGTCGGAGGGGTGGAAGCGCGGGAAGTGGGCGCCCCAGCGCAGCGTGCTGCCGCCGACGCCGCAGAAGAGGGCGGGTCGGATTGGCGTGGCGTCGGTGGTGACGGGATAGTCGGCCGCGGCCTTGCGGATCGCCGGATCGGGATGCCGCTCGGTCTGCAGCACCCACTCCCAGTTGGCGGATTGGCTCGCGGCGGGCGGCGTCCAGCCGCCCCGCTCCAGCACCGTCACATCGACGCCAGCCTCGGCGAAGCGCCACGCGACCGCGGCGCCCGATGCGCCGGCGCCGATCACGATGACATCGGTTCGTTGCGTGCCCTGCATGGTGCCGTCCGCCGCCTTCCTCTACTCGGGGGCTTTTTGGTCGACCCAGCCCTTGCCGGCCTTCATCTCCAGCATCGCCTTGCAGAAGGCCTCGAAGGCGGGGATGCCGGCCGGCAGCGCGGCCATGAAGGCGGCCTCGTAGACCTCGTCCCAGGTGGCGCCGTTCTGGACGGCGCGGGTGGCGGCCCACTCGACGCCCTCGCGGTCGCCCTTCACCGCGGTGGTCACGCCGACGAGCACGAGGAAGCGGGTCTTGAGGTCGAGATGGCGGCCTTCGGCCTCGCCGAAGATCGTGTAGGAGGCGAGGGCGCCGTAGCGCTTCAGGAACTCGGGGTTCACTTCGGCGAGGGCGTCGTGGACCGGAAGGGTGTAGCCGCGAACCTTGCGGATCTTCTCGAGTTCGGCTTCGCCTTCGGGGGTCATGGCCATGGTGGATCGTTCCTTGGGTTGGGGGAGGTCAGATCGCGCGGGCGGCGATCTCGGCCTCGCGGATGGCGTCGTTGACGCGCCGCGGGGACATCGCGTCGCCCACGAGATGGAGGGATAGGGAGCCGCGGTCGGCGTCGAGGGCGTGGAACACCTCGTCGGCGGCCGCCGCGCCGACCATCATCACGACGGCGCCGGCGGGCACGTCGGTCGCTTCGCCGGTGTAGACGTCGCGCAGCGTGGCGGTGGTCGCGCCGATCGCGGCGAGCTCTACGTCGGGCACGAAGCGCACGCCGAGGGTGCGCAGCATCTTGTGCACCTTGCCCCAGTCGCGGCTCGCGGCGAGGTCGGGCGAGGCCTGGCCGAGCTGGGTGGCGAAGGTGACCGCCGCCCCCACACGGGAGCAATATTCGGCGACGACGGCACCCTGCCGGCCGCCGAGCGCGTCGAACACGACGACGCTGTCGGGAAGCCGTGGCCGTGTCTCCAACAGCTCGATATAGGAGTAGACGTGGGGCTGGTCGGCGCCGGGCACCGCCGAGCCGTCGATCCACCGCCCCGGCCGCAACGGCGTCCAGCCGTGCTTGAGGCCCACCGCGCCGCTCGCCACGACGACGGCGTCGAAGCCCATCTCGCGCAGCTCGGCCGCGCCGATCCGGGTATCGAGCCGCACTGTCGCGCTCGTCTCGGCGAGGCGGTCGATCATCCAGTCGACGATCTCGACCAGCTCGCGGCGGCTGTCGGCCTCCGCCCACAGGCGCACCTGTCCGCCGAGCCGGCTCCGCGCCTCGAACAGCGTCACCTCGTGGCCGCGCCGTGCCGCGGTGAGGGCGGCGCGCAGGCCGGCGGGGCCGCCCCCCACCACCGCGACCCGGCGGGGGACGTCGGCGACCTCGAGGAGTGTGTCGGACAGCTCGGTCTCGGCGCCGGCGGCCGGGTTGTGGATGCAGGCGATGGGGGCCTGGGCGAAGATCGACGACATGCACCAGTTGGCGCCGACGCAGGGGCGGATCGGCTCGGCCGCCGTCTCCGCCTTGCGCACCCACGCCGGGTCGGCGATGAGCTGGCGCGCGAGGCCGACGATCTCGCATTTGCCCTCGGCGAGGAAGCCTTCCGCCTCGGCGTGGGTCACGATCCGCCCGCCGCCGATGACCGGCACCGTCACCGCATCGGCGATCTTCGCCGTGGCGGGGAGCTGGAAGCCGTGGATCTCCGGGCTCGTCGGGTAGATGAGCATGCGGTTGATGTAGGTGCCTTGCGACACCGAGAAGTAGTCCACCATCCCCGTCGCCTCGAGGCGGGCGGCGATGTCGGCCCAGTCGTCGGGGCGAAGGCCGCCCTCGTGGCCGTCGTCGCCGTTCATGCGGATGCCGACGATCATGTCGGCGCCGACCTCCTCGCGCGTCGCGGCGAGGATCTCCTCCACGATCCGGAGGCGATTCTCGACGGAGCCGCCGAAGGCGTCAGTGCGGTTGTTGATGGCGGGGGAGAGGAATTGCTGGATGAGGTAGCCGTGGGCGAGGCCGGCCACCTCCACCCCGTCGAGCCCGCCTTCCTTGGCGTAGCGCGCCGACAGGCGGTAGCCCTTGACGATGTCGTCGATGTCCTTCGCCGTCATCACGTGCGGCATCTCGCGGTAGACGGCGCAGGGGATCGCCGACGGCGACCAGACGGGCAGGCCGTTCGCGACCGAATTGGTCTGCCGGCCGCGATGCCACGGCTGCATCAGGAGGAGCGAGCCCTCGGCCTGCACCGGCCCGGCGATCTTGCGATATTGCTCCACCATGCGCTCGTCGAAGGCGAACGCCTTGCCCTTGTAGGGCTGGGTGGTGGGATGGACGGCCATCGCCTCCATGGTGATCGCCGCGACGCCGCCCTTGGCGCGCTCCACGTAGTAGGCGACGTGGCTGTCGGTGAAGAGGTGATCCTTCACGAGCAGCGTCGCGTGGGCGAGCATCCAAACGCGGTTGCGCAGCGTCCGCGGCCCGACCGTGACGGGGCTCAGAAGGGTCTCGTAGGAGACGGTCGGTGCGTGAGCGTTCACGGACGTCTTTCTGGTTCTGCGCTGCGGCGACCGGGTCGCCGATTAGAGGTTCAGCCGATTGCCGCCGTCGGCGATCCGGATGCAGGCGGCGCGTCGATCCTCCTCGCCGGTCGCGACGAGCGGGGGCAGGCTGTCGCTGCATTCGGGCAGGGCCACGGGGCAGCGGCTCGCGAAGCGACAGCCCTTCGGCAGGTTGATCGGGGAGGGCACCTCGCCTTCGAGCACGTGGCGCTTGAGGGGAGCCCTCGGGTTCGGCGGCAGGTGCGCCGACATCAGCGCCTGGGTGTAAGGGTGGGCCGGGGCGCCGAACACGAGGCTGGCCGGACCCTCCTCCACGATGGTGCCGAGATAGAGCACGATGATCCGGTCGGAGATCAGTTTCACCGTGCCGAGATCGTGGGAGATGAAGAGCATCGCGACGCCGAGCTCGCGCCGCAGTTCGGCGAGAAGCTCCAGGATGCCCGCGCGCACCGAGAGGTCGAGCGAACTCGTCGGCTCGTCGAGCACCACGAGCTCCGGCTCGGTGGCGATGGCACGGGCGATGCAGACGCGCTGGAGCTGGCCGCCCGAGAGCTCGGCCGGCGTGCGGCTGAGAAACTTCGCCGGCAGGCGCACCCGCTCGGCGAGCCGCTCCACCCGCTGGCGCCGCTCGCTCCGGCTGAGATTGGTGTGCAGGAGCAGCGGCTCGCCGATCTGCCGCCCCACCGACATGCGCGGGTTGAGCGCGCTCCAGGGATCCTGAAACACGATCTGCATGCGCGCGCGGAGCGCCCGGAGCGCCTTGTCGGAGAGACTGGCGAGGTTTTCGCCGTCGAACGTCACGTCGCCCGAGGTCTGCTTCAGCAGCGACAGGACGAGGCGGCCGATGGTGGACTTGCCCGACCCGCTCTCACCCACCATTCCCACGATCTCGCCCTGGCGGATAGTGAAGTTGACGTCGTTGACGGCGTGCAGCGTGGCGCCGCCGACGTCGAACTCCTTCACGAGGTCGCGCGCGGTGAGGATCGGCCGACGCTCGGCGAGGGGCGTCGCGGTCGTCTGGTCGGTGTCGCCGATGGCGTTCACAGGGGCTGCCCCTCGAGGTCTTTGGCAAAGTGGCACTGGACGCGGTGGCCCTCGCCGAGGTCGGTGGCGGGCGGCGGCGTGGTGCAGATGTCGCGCACGCGCTCGCAGCGGTCGCGATAGTGGCAGCCGATCGGGAGGTTGTAGAGGTCCGGCGGGGGCCCGCCGAGCTGCCGGCCGGAGCCGAGCTTCAGCCGCTCCGGCGTCGCCGAGAGGAGGGCGCGCGTATAGGGGTGCGACGGCGTCTCGAACACGGCGTCCACCGTGCCCTCCTCCACGATGGAGCCGGCGAACATCACCGCCACCCGCTCGCAATAGTGCGCCACCACGCCGAGATCGTGGGTGATGATCAACGCTCCCATGGAGCGCTCCAGCACGATCTGGCGCAGGAGGTCGAGGATCGCCGCCTGCACCGTCACGTCGAGCCCGGTGGTGGGCTCGTCGGCGATCAGGAGTCGCGGCTCGTTGATGAGCGCCATCGCCATCAAGACGCGCTGCGCCATCCCGCCGGAGAGCTCGTGCGGCCACGCCCGCATGCGCCGCTCCGGTTCGGGAATGCCGACGGCCGCGAGCATGTCGACGGCCTTCTTGCGCGCGACGCGGCCGTTCACCGGCCGGTGGGCGCGCTGCATCCGCACGAGCTGGTCGCCGATGCGGCACAGCGGGTCCAGCGAGGTGCGCGGGTTCTGCACCACGAGGCCGATCTCGTAGCCGCGCAGCTCGTTCATCTCGGCGGGCGGCAGCGTCAGGAGATCGCGCCCGTCGAACACCGCCTCGCCGCCGACGACGCGGGCCGGGGCGCGCAGCAGGCCGAGAACCGACTGGGCGGTGAGCGACTTGCCCGCCCCCGTCTCGCCCACCAGGCCGACGATCTCGCCCCGGTTCACCTCGAAGGACACCTTGTTGAGGGCGTGGGCGACGCGGATCTCGTCGTCGAGCGTGCGGGAGACGAAGTCGGTCTCGAGATTGTCGATCGCAAGGAGGGTCATCAGCCCCTCCGCCGCGGGTTGAGGAGGTCCTGCATGCCGTCTCCGAGCATGTTGAGGCCGAGCATCAGAATCATCAGCGCGACCCCGGGGAAGAGGGCGACCCACCACTGGCCGGTCACCATGAACTCGGCGCCCTGGCGGATCATCACGCCCCATTCGGGCGTCGGCACCTGGATGCCGACGCCGAGGAAGGCGAGCGCGGCGGAGATGCGGATCGCCCAGGCGGCGCGCACGGCCGACTGCGCCATCGCGCCCTGGATGGCGTTCGGCAGGAGATGCACCATCACGATGCGCCAGGTGGGATTGCCCGCCGCCTTCGCCGCCTCGACCATGGTGGAGGAGCGCAGCGCGAGCACCTCAGCGCGCACCACGCGGGCGAAGATCGGGCTGTCGAGCACGCCGATCACGAGCACCACGTTGAGCACCGACGGCCCGGCGGCGGCCACCACGGCGAGCGCCAGGATGATCGAGGGGAACACGCGCAGCGCATCGAGGACGCGCATCGTGACCTCGTCGAGCGCGCCCCCGACATAGCCGACCCAGAGGCCGAGCGGCACGCCGATGACGAGCGACAGGAGCACCGCCGGTACGGCGATCGCGAAGGCGTAGCGCGCGCCGAAGATCACGCGGGAGAAGATGTCCATCCCGTTGCCGTCGGTGCCGAACCAGAAGGTGGAGCCGGGGTCGACGAGGATCTCGCGCGGGAAGGAGTGGACCGGGTCGTAGGGCGTGATCAACGGGGCGAAGATGCCGCCGAGCGCGAACAGGCCGACGATGGCGAAGCCCACGGCGGCGGTGGGGCTGCGCCGGGCGAGCCCCTTGATGCGGGAGGTGAGGACGTTGCGTCGGCGGGGCGTCGCGACTGCGGTATCGGTCATGTCGCATCCACGTTGCGCGGCTCGAGAAGGACGACGAGGAGGTCGACCACCAGGAAGACGACGACGGAGAAGAGGGCGAGGGCGAGCACGTAGCCCTGCACCGCAGCGAAGTCGCCGTTGACGATGGCGTTGAGCCCGTACTGGCCGAGCCCGCCCCAGGCGAAGACGAACTCGATGAGCGAGGCCGTGCCGACGAGGCCGGTGATCTCGGTGCCGACGAAGGTGAGGATGGGCACCGTGGCGTTGCGCATCACGATCTTGCGCACCTGGCGGTCGGGCAGCCCGCACGCCTTGGCGTAGCGCACCGCGTCGCCGGAGTAGATCTCCACCGCGATCGCCCGGGTCTGCTTGATGATCGGGGCCGCCGAGATGATGGCGATCGACACCACCGGCAGCACCAGGTGGCCGAGCGCCGACCGCGTCGCCTCCCAGTCGCCGGCGATGATGCTGTCGACGAGGTAGGAGCCGGTCACGGTGGGGGGCGGGATCACCATCATGGAGATGCGGCCGATCCCGGGCGGCGCCCAGCCGAGGAGGTAGAAGAACACGAAGAGGAGGACGAGCCCCAGCCAGTAGGTGGGGATCGAGAAGCCGAGGAGCGAGATCGCCCGGGCGATCTGGTCGAACCACCCGTTGGGGTGGGCCGCCCCGCGCATTCCGGCGGGGATGCCGACGAGGGCGCCGAGGCCGATGCCGAGGAAGAGCAGCTCCAGCGTCACGGGGAGGCGGGCGAGGATGTCGTCGAGCACGGGGCGGGTGGAGATCCAGCTTTTGCCGAGATCGCCCTGGGCGACGTTCATCAGGTAGATGCCGAACTGGGTGAGCAGCGGCTGGTCGAGCCCGAGCTCCTGTTCGATGCGGTCGATCTGACCCTGCGTCGCGGTCGGACCGGCCAGCATCTCCACCGGATCCTGTCCGCCGAGGCGCACCAGCATGAACGTGAAGAACACGATCCCGACGAGAAGCGGGATGATGAACGTCAGTCGGCGGGTGAGAAAGCGGCGGATCTTCATGGCAGGCGCTGCGATGACGGGTCGGACGGTGACGGGTCGAACAGGGACACGTGCGGGGTTCCGTTATTTCGATGACTTGAGATCGTACCAGCGCTCATGGTTGTCGGGGTGGAAGACCCAACCGGAGATCGTCGGCGCCATCGCCTCGAAGGTGCGGGGGTAGGCGGCGACCACCCAGGGGGCGTCGTCCATCCAGATCGCTTGGGCTTGCTTCACGTACTCGAGCCGCTCGTCGCGATCGAGCGTGGCGATGGCCTTCTCGACCAGCGCGTCGAACTCGGCGTTTTCGTAGTCGCCGCGGTTCGAGACGCCCTTTGAGTGGGCGAGAAGGTAGAGGGTGTAGCCGGGATCGAGCACGATCGGACCCGACTCGAAGGTGAAGAAGGGCATGTCGCGGACGGCCGGCGCCGAGCGCGAGCGCATGTCGGACCCCGTGATGCGGACCGGCTTGGCGGTGACGCCGACGTCGGCGAGCTGGCCGGAGAGCTGGATCACGAACGGCTCGAGCCACCACCAGAGGTCGGAGTAGAGAAGCTCGACCTCGAAGCCGTCCGGGTAGCCGGCCTCGGCGAGCAGCGCTTTCGCCTTCTCCGGGTCGTAGTCGTAGTGGAAGGCGGAGGGGTCGTAGCCGTCGACGAAGAGCGGCACCACCGACTTCGCGACGTCGCCGTAGCCGCGCAGAACCGAATCGATGATCTCCTGCCGGTCGACGGCGTAGTTGAGCGCCTGCCGCACTCTCTTGTCGTCGAAGGGCTTGAAGTTGGGGTTCATCCAGGCGGCCATCATCGCCTGGCCGGGGGCGTCCATCACCTTGATTCGCTCGTCGTCCATGAGCTGCACGATCTGGCCGATGTCGGGCCGGTCGATCCACTGCACCTGGCCGGAGAGGAGGAGCGTCGCCCGGCTCGCCGCCGATGGCACCTCGCGATAGAGCACGCGGTCGAAATAGGGCGGATCACGGAAATAGTTGGGGTTGGCGGTGAACACCGCCATCTCGTCCGGGCGGACCTGATCGAGGGTGTAGGCGCCGAAGCCTGCGGTGTGGTCCTGCATCCACTCGAGCGCCCAGGGGTCGTCCGCGGTGGCGTGGGTCTTCACCTCGGTGGTGTCGTAGATGCCCGGCACGTAGAGCGTCAGCGCGTTGAGGAAGATGGAGGAGGGGGCGGAGAGGTTGAACGCCACCTCGTAGGTCGACACCTTCTCGACGGATTCGACGTTGGAGACGTTGGCGATGAAGTTGCCGGTGCGCTTCTGGTCGAACGACTTCTCCCACGACCAGACCACGTCGTCGGCGGTCAGCTCGTTGCCGTAGGGGCTCATCACCCCTTCGCGCAGCTTGAAGACGTAGCGTTTGCCGTCGTCCGATACCGTCCAGCTCTCGGCGAGGTTGCCCTCGATCGTCGCGGGGTCGAGCATCTCGCGGCCGTCCTCGTCGGTCTTGCGGCCGTAGCGGGTGAGGTTCTCGTAGACCTGGGGCACCACGTTCTGGGTGCCGGGGCGAAGCGCGTCACCGTCGAAGCCTTCCGGCACGGCGGGGGCGGCGATGATCAGCGTCTCGGCGAGCGCCGGGGTGGCGGCGGCCAGCGCCAGCGTGGCTGTCGCGGCGAGGAAGACGGTGCGGATGCGCATCATGAGCCCCTATGGTGGTGTGTCGAGAAGTGCGACGGCGCGGCGGGCCGCCCCGATCACGGATGGAAGGGGAGTGGGTGGCCTCACTCCCCTTCGGCGTCAGTTGGCGCGCAGGTCGTACCAGCGCTCGTGATCGTCCGGATAAGGCGTCCAGCCGGAGATGTTCGGCGCCATCGCCTCGAAGATGCCGGGGTAGGCGGTGACCACCCAGGGGGCGTCTTCCATCCAGACCTTCTGCGCCTCCTTCATCAGCTCCATCCGCTTGTCGCGGTCGAGCGTCTGGCGTGCCTCGTCGATGAGGGCGTCGAGCTCGGGGTTCGAGTAGCCCATGCGGTTGGCGACGCCCTGGGAGTGGGCGAGGAGGTAGAAGGTGTAGACCGGGTCGAGCACGATCGGCCCGTCCTCGAACACGAAGAAGGGCATGTCCTGCACGCCGGGCGCGCCGCGCGAGCGCATGTCGGAGCCGGTGATGCGGGTCGGCTTGGCGGTGATGCCGACGTCGGCGAGCTGGCCGGCGAGCTGGATCGCGTAGGGCTCGAGCCACCACCAGAGGTCGGAATAGAGAAGCTCCACCTCGAAGCCGTCGGGGTAGCCGGCCTCGGCGAGCAGCGCCTTCGCCTTCTCCGGATCGTAGCTGAACTTGAAGAAGGACGGGTCGTAGCCGTCGACGATGGGCGGCACCACCGACTTCGCCACGTCACCCGTGCCGCGCAGCACCGAGGCGATCAGCTCTTCGCGGTCGATCGCGTAGTTGACGGCCTCGCGCACCTTCGGATTGTCGAACGGCGCGTACTTGGGGTTCATGCGGGCCGACATCATGGCGCGGCCGGGGGAGCCTTCCACCTTCACGCGGCTGTCGCTCTGGAGGTCGATCACCTGCTGCACGGCCGGCCGGTCGATCCACTGCACCTGACCGGAGAGGAGGAGCGTCGCCCGGCTCGCCGCCGAGGGCACCTCGCGGTAGATCACGCGGTCGAAATAGGGCGGATCGCGGAAATAGTTGGGGTTGGCGGTGAACACCGCCATCTCGTCCGGCCGCAGCTGCGAGAGCTGGTAGGGGCCGAAGCCGGCGGTGTTGGTGGCCAGCCACTCGAGCGCCCAGGGGTCGTCCGTGGTGGCGTGCTTCTTCACCTCGGTGGAATCGTAGATGCCCGGCACGTAGAGGGTGAGTGCCGACAGGAAGATCGAGGACGGGGCGGAGAGGTGGAAGGCGACCTCGTCGTCGGACACCTTCGACACGGACTCCACGTTGGAGACCTTGGCGATGAAGTTGCCGGTGCGCTTCTGGTCGAACGACTTGTTCCACGACCAGACCACGTCGTCGGCGGTCAGCTCGTTGCCGTAGGGGCTCTTGATGCCCTTCTTGAGCTTGAAGGTCCAGGTGAGGCCGTCGTCGGACACGGTCCAGCTCTCGGCAAGGTGCGGCTCGATCACGGCGGGGTCGAGATAGGGACGGCCGTCCTTCTCGGTGCGGCCATAGCGCACCAGACCTTCATAGACCTGCGTCACGGCGTTCTGCGTGCCGGGGCGCAGGGCGTCACCGTCGAAGCCCTCCGGCGTCGCGGGGGCGGCGATGACCAGCGTTTCGGCCATGGCCGGGGTCACCGGGCCCGTCAGCGCCGTGGCGCCGAGCAGGGCCGTGGCCAAGGCCAGCGACCGGAAGCGTCTCTCCATCTTCATCTCATCAACCCTCTCGTGGCTCGTCGGATGCGACTATTTGAGGTCGTCCGGCCCGACGGATCCCGTCAGGACCGGCACGCGGTACTCAGGCTTGATGGCGGAAAACATGTCGACGACGTCGTAGGCGTGCCGAATCTTGCGTCCGCCGACCGGGTCTTCGATCTCGAATTCCCAGCGGGCGCCGAAGCCGAGGCGCTTGTCGACGCTGACGATGGTGCCGCAGAAGATCAGCGCGTTGGACGTCGGGAAGCCGGGCGCGCGATCGGCGACGATGTCGAGAACGTCGGTGGGCTTGAGGAAGGCGTCGACGCCCACCTCCTGATAGAGCCGGCCGTCGACCCAGGAGCGCAGGACGCATTGGTCCCAGGTGTCGGCCATCTCCGCGAAGGGCCAGACCTCCGCTCCCAGAATGTTGGCGCAGGCCTGCTTGGAGTAGGGGATCGAGGCCCGCTCCAGCAGCCGGTCGGTGTGGTCCGAGCCGACGCCCACGTAGAGCTGGTCGGCGAGGACGAGCACGATCTCCACCTCGCCCGAGGTTTCGGCGGTGTGCACCTCGACGCGGTCGCCGGTCGAGACGCCGTCGACGGCCATCGGGTAGAGCCGCGGCGCCGGAACGTGGGTGGCGATGGCGATGCCGTGGAGCGCAACCTCGTCCTGATGCTTCTTGGCGACGGCCGCATCGCGCGTCGCCGAGCCCATGTTGAGAACCCCCTCGACGTCGAAGTGGAGGGGGGCGGTGGCGCCGTCGCGCGAGACGGCGGTGAGATCGAGTGAACGGCTCATGCGGCCTGGTTTCCATGCGGTCGGGGATCGCGGGCGAGGCGGGCGCTCCCCGCGACATCGGCACAGTCGCGGCACACAACCGAAGCACAGCATAAAAGCACGCCGCTCGGATCCCGATACGGTTCGGAAGGTGCGGTGCCGTGTGCCATCTGCGCCTGCCTCTGCTGCAACCTCCATCAGTGTGGAGGTTGTACTATTGTTGATACAAGGCTAGGATGATGTGTCATCGGAAGTCAACACGCGCAGAATGGCTGGAATTGAAATAATGGCACATCCTGGCGAAGCGCATGTCGCGGGTGGCGTACGATACCCGAGCGCCCTGTCTCCGATCGAGGTGGGCGGGCACACGCTGCGCAACCGCATCTTCGTCCCCGCCCACACCACGAATTTCGGTGCCGACAATCTGCCGAGCGAAAGGCATGTTTCGTACCACCGCGCGCGCGCCGAGGGCGGCGTCGGGCTGATCATCTTCGAGGGCATCCGCGTGCACGAAAGCTCGCTCGGCCGCGCCCAGGGGGTGAACGGCTACGAGCGGGCGGCGGTGCCGGCCTTCGCCCGCGTCGCCGAGGCCGTGCAGGGCGCCGGCGCCAAGCTGTTCGGCCAGATCATCCATCTCGGCCGTCACATCGACGGCAACTTCACGCGTACCCCGTCCTGGAGCGCGTCGCCGACGCCGTGGACCGCCACGGCCCCGCCGCCGCATCCGATGACGGCGGCCGAGATCGCCGAGGTGGTGGAGGGCCACCGCGTGACCGCCCTTCATCTCCTCGACGCCGGTCTCGACGGCATCGAGCTGCAGCTCGCCCACGGCCATCTCTTGCAGCAATTCCTGTCGCCGGCCGTCAATGGGCGCGACGACGACTACGGCGGCAGCCTCGAGAACCGGCTGCGCTTTCCGCTCGAGACCCTCTTCGCTCTGCGCGAGGCGATGGGCGAGGACGCCACCCTCGGCGTCCGCATCAGCGCCGACGAGTTGCTGCCGGGCGGGCTGACGCTGCAGGACATGACGCGGGTCGCCGTGGCGCTCGCGAGCGCGGTGAAGCTCGACTTCATCAACGTGAGCCACTCCGCCTATCACGGCAGCTACACGATCTCGACGCAGATGGCCGACATGAACTTTGCCGGCACCGAGTTCCGTCACCTCGCGCCGGCGATCAAGCAGGCGGTCGGCCACCTGCCGTCGCCGCCGCCGGTTCTCGCCGTGTGCCGCTTCCGCGATCTCGCCGACGCGGAGCCGGTGCTCGCCGCCGGTGAGGCCGACATGGTGGGGATGGCGCGCGCCCACATCGCCGATCCCGCCGTGGTGACGAAGGCGGCCGAGGGGCGAGAGCGCGAGATTCGCCCCTGCGTGAGCTGCAATCAGGGCTGCGTCGGCTTCCTCTCGCTCAATCTGGCGATCACCTGCCTGACCAACCCGGCGGCGGGCCGCGAGGCGATCTGGGCGCCGCCGGTCGCCGCCGAAAAGGGGCGCCGTGTGATCGTCGTGGGCGGCGGTCCGGGCGGCATGGAGGCGGCGCTGACCGCGGCACAGCTCGGCCACCGCGTCAGCCTCTGGGAGGCCGGCGACAGCCTCGGCGGAACGCTCGCCAAGGTGACGGCGATGCCGTTGCGCTTCGACTTCGACCGCTTCCTCTCCTACCACGACGCGGCCCTTCTCGACGCCGGCGTGGAGGTGCGCACGGGGACGCGTGGCAGCGTCGAGGCGCTGATCGGCGAGGCGCCCGAGGTGGTGATCCTCGCGACGGGCGCCGAGCCGAAGGCGATGGCGCTCTCGGCCGGGCAGGCGCTGACGCTCGAGGCGGCGCTCGCCGATCCCGACCTCGGCCATCACGTGGTGCTGCAGGATCTCCTCGGCACCTGGTCGGTGGTGTCGGTCGCCGAATGGCTCGCGGGCAAGGGACACAAGGTGACGCTGCTCGCTCCGACCGGAACCCCGGGGTGGACGATCCCGGTCTACTCCTCCTTCGCCATGCGGCACCGGCTGAAGGAAAAGGGCGTGCGGATCATCGGGCTCCACACCGTCGCGGCGTTCGAGGACGGGGTCGCTCACCTCGTCGATCAGTCGACCGGCGATGCGGTGCGCCTCGAGGGCGTTGATGCTGTCGTCGCGCCGGCTCATGGTCGGCCCCGCGACGGGCTGGCGCCGACGCTGCGAGAGGCGGCGCGCGCTGCCGGTCTGCCGCTCGCCGTCCGCATCGTGGGCGACGCGCAGGCGCCGCGAACCGCGCTCGAAGCGATTTTCGAAGGTCATGAGGCTGCGCGAGCCCTGTAGCGCTCGGCGGAAAACGAGACAGAAGGAGGTTGTTCATGGCGACACACCACGCACTCGACACCAGAGCGGAGATCGACTTCGTCCTCGCCATGCGGCGTCGCTGGGCGGACCGCCTCTATCCGGCGCTCAAGGAAGAGTATGACGCCGTCACCGGCGACGCGCCTCCTGCCGAGCGCAGCGCCGCCGGCGAGACCACCGAGACGCTGCCCCTCTATCCCTGGTTCGCCTGGATGGAGCGCGGCTCGCAGAAGATGCTGTGGCGCGCCGTGGAGCGGGCCGTGGCCGACGAGCCCGCCATCGAGCTTCCGGCCGCCCCCAAGGGCTCGCTGGAGCTTCACCCCGAGATCGACATGCCCACCTGGTACACCGACTGGGACATCCATGTGCAGCCGGGCGGCGTGTGGCAGAGCGACATGTCGGCCCGCACCTACGAGCTCGGCGCCAAGCTCGTGATGCTCGGCGGCAACGACGACTATCTCTTCCACCGCCGCTTCGTGGAAACCTGCCTCGCCCCGCTGGAAGGCAAGTCGCCGACCCGCCTCGTCGACGTCGGCTGCGGCTTCGGCAAGTCCACCTGGCCACTCAAGAAGACGTTCCCCGAGGCGGAGGTGATCGGCATCGACCTCGCCGCCCCGTGCCTGCGCCTCGCCCACGCCAAGGCCGAGGAGCAGGGCCTCGCCATCCGCTTCATCCAGGGCGACTGCCAGGCGACCGGCCTCGAAGCCGGCTCCGCCGACCTCGTGACCTCCACCATGCTCCTCCACGAGGTGCCCCGTCCGGCGCTGGAGGCGACGATCGCCGAGGCGGCGCGCATCCTGAAGCCCGGCGGCCTGCTGCGCATGCTGGACTTCCAGTACACCGGCGACGCCTTCCGCGATTTCCAGGTGTCCCAGCACGGGGCGCGCAACAACGAGCCCTTCATGCCCGGCGCGATGTCGGCCGACACGCTGGCGATGTGCGAGGCCGCCGGTCTCGTCAACGCCCGCTGGGTCGCTTTCGACGAGCGCGGCGGCGGCCGTCTCGAAAGCCTCGCCTGGCCGACCCGCAGCGAGTGGCACTTCCCCTGGGCGGTGCTCGAGGCGGAGAAGCCGGCATGAGCCGCGAGCTGAAGGAACTCTCCTTCTTCGCCGATCCGGAGACGGATCGGCTGGCTCAGCTGGTGTTCGACCTCGCGGCGCAGCTCCATGTGGAGCGGGCGCGCCGGCTCGGTCTCGAAACGCTGCTGACGCGCAAGGGCGTGGTGAGCGAGGCCGACATCGCCGCCCTCGCCACCGACGAGGCCTTTCTCGCCAAGGCGCGCGAGGGTCTCGACGATTCGCTCGCCCGCCTGTTCACCGTCCTCACCGAGCACGGCGATCGCCGCGCGCCGCTGCGGCCGGAGACGAAGAGCGTGCCGCGCCAAGCCGCGATGGCCGGCGAGTAGGGCGGCAGCCGTCATCTTGAAGTCGGCCGCCGATCGGGGCGGCCGCATCGGCGCCCGTCCGTTCCCCGAGCGGGGGCTCAGCGCCCCACGGCGCGCACCACGTCGCCCAGAAGTGGACGACGGCGGGGCGGCCGCCCATCGCATCGGCGAGGGTGAGGCGGGTGCCGTCGGCGGCCGCCAGCACGAGCTTGTCGGCCGCGCCCGCGAGGACGGGGGCGGGCAGGAGCAGCGCCAACAGAGCGGCGACGACGAGGCGCCGCGGGGCGATGGCGTGACTTCGGAGCATCGATCCTGCGTCTATCGGTTCGAGGTGACGCGGTTGTGACGCCCGGGTGGACCGTCGTACCCTCCGCCCAACGCAGAGGAGTGGGGCCATGAGCGTCGCATATATCCTGACTTCGTTGGTGGTGGTTCTGATGCCCGGCACCGGCGTCATCTACACGCTCGCGGTGGGGATCGCCGGCGGGCTGCGGGCGGGCGTGATCGCCGCGTTCGGCTGCACGCTCGGCATCGTGCCCCACATCCTCGCCAGCATCGTGGGGCTCGCCGCGGTCCTCCACGCGAGCGCCACCGCGTTCCAGATCATCAAGATCCTCGGGGTCATCTACCTCTTCTATATGGCGGTGAGGATGCTCGGCGAGCGCGGCGGGCTCGCGGTTCCCGACGGGCGCGAGGCCCAGCCCGCCTCGGCGCGGGCGATCGTCGCGAACGGCGTGCTCCTGAACATTCTGAACCCCAAGCTGTCGCTGTTCTTCCTCGCCTTCCTGCCGCAGTTCGTGCCCGCCGACAGCGTGACGCCGACGGTGTCGATGCTCGTCCACTCGGCCGTCTTCATGGGGCTCACCTTCCTCGTCTTCGCGGTCTACGGGGCGATGGCGGCGGCGGCGCGCGATCTCGTGGTGTCGCGGCCGAGCATCATGGCGTGGCTGAAGCGTTCCTTCGCCGCGGCGTTCACGCTTCTCGGCCTGCGCCTCGCGTTCGCCGAGCGCTGACCGCCGGCACGAGGCTGCAGCCGCGAGAGACCTGGCGCTCGGGCCGACGCCGCCGGCCGACCGCGCTCCCCAGCTGGAAGAGGGCCACGGCGACGGCGAGCGTCACGAAGAGCGGCCAGCGGATCAGCATCGTACAACCTCCTGTTGGGGAGGGTGTCGCCCCGTCCCAACAGAAAGAACGGTGGCGGCGGCGATCCATTCCACCGGATCGGCGGCAAACAGCCTCGCGTGACGGTGATCACGCGGCAAGGGGTGGGCGGGATTGTCTCACCCCGAGGCGTACATTATACGGTACCGGCTTCGACCGGAGATGTTCGATGCACGACACCCACGACCTTAGCGGCATGCTGGCCGAGACGTTGCGTGCGTCCCTCGTTCCGCCGGCCGGCGGCTCGCGGCGCATCCATAGGGCGGGCGGGCGTTGATGCGCCGGCTGCCGCCCGTGATGCTCGTCGGCGTCGGCGAGCGCCTGCTCGTCGCCGCCGTCGCGTCCGGCGTCTTGTGGCTGCTCTTCGCCTGGGCCGTGTCGTGACCGCGTTGCGCTTCGAAAATCTCACCCTCGGCTACGATCGCCATCCGGCGATCCACCACCTGACGACGCGGGTGGAGGAGGGGGCGATGACCGCGATCGTCGGCCCCAACGGCGCCGGCAAGTCCACGCTGCTCAAGGGGATCGTGGGCGAGCTACGGCCCATCACCGGCCGCATCGAGGGCGTCGCCGAGCGGATCGCCTATCTGCCGCAGATTTCCGAGATCGACCGGAGCTTTCCCGTCGACGTGGAGAGCGTCGTGGCGATGGGCTTGTGGCGCGAGGTCGGCGCGTTCGGCCGGATCGGCGCCGCGGCGCGCGCCCGCGTCGCCGATGCGATCGCCGCGGTGGGGCTGGAGGGGCTGGAGCGCCGCCCCATCGGCGCGCTCTCCGGCGGCCAGATGCAACGCGTGCTGTTCTGCCGCCTCATGCTGCAGAATGCGCCACTGATCTTGCTCGACGAGCCGTTCGCCGCCGTCGACCGCCGCACCATGGACGATCTCCTCGCCCTGTTGGCGCAGTGGAACCGGGAGGGGCGCACCATCCTCGCCGTGCTCCACAGCTTCGACGAGGTGCGCCGCCATTTTCCGACGACGATGCTGATCGCCCGCGAGCTCATCGCCCACGGCGACACGGCGTCCGTCCTGTCGACCGAGAATCTGAGCCGGGCCCGCGCGATCGGCGAGGCGTTCGACGAAGCCGCTCCGGTGTGCCGACGGGCGGCCTGATGGACCTCCTCTTCGCTCCGTTTACCGACTTCGGCTTCATGCGCCGGGCGCTGGTCGGCTGCATCGCCATCTCGTTCGGCGCGGCACCGATCGGCGTGTTCCTCATGCTGCGGCGGATGAGCCTGACCGGCGACGCGATGGCCCACGCCATCCTGCCGGGCGCGGCGATCGGCTACCTCTTCGCCGGCCTCTCCCTGTCGGCGATGACGATCGGCGGGCTCGTCGCCGGTATGACGGTGGCGCTCGCGGCGGGCTTCGTCACCCGCTCCACCATCCTGCGCGAGGACGCGAGCCTTGCCGCCTTCTACCTCATCTCGCTGGCGCTCGGCGTCACCATCGTGTCGACACACGGCAGCAACGTCGACCTCATGGACGTTCTCTTCGGCACCGTGCTCGCGCTCAACGACGATGCGCTGATCCTGTTGTGCGCGATAGCGACGGTCTCGCTGTTCGTGATGGCGGCGCTCTTCCGGCCGCTGGTGATGGAGTGCCTCGACCCTTCGTTCCTGCGCACCGTCAGCCGCATGTCGGCGACGGCCCACTTCGCCTTTCTCGGGCTCGCCGTGCTCAACCTCGTCGCCGGCTTCCACGCCCTCGGCACCTTGATGGCGGTGGGCATGATGGTGCTGCCCGGCGCGACCGCCCGCTTCTGGGCGAAGGGGGTGGGGCTGATGATGGCGGTCGCCGTCGCCGTCGCGGCGGTGGCGAGCGCGGCGGGACTGCTTCTGTCCTTCCACTTCGGGCTGCCTTCCGGGCCGGCGATCGTGCTCGCCCTCGGCGCGGCCTACACGGTGTCGGTCGTGTTCGGCAAGGAAGGCAGCGTGGTGGCCCGCCATCGGCTGCGCTCCCGGCATCTGGAGGCCTGATGCGACGCATTCTGTTGGCGGCGGCGCTGGCGGTCTCCTCGGCCGCGGCGCAGGCGGCGGACCTGTCGGTCGTCGCGACCTTCTCGATCCTCGGCGACATGGTGAAGGAGGTCGGTGGCGAGCGCGTCGCGGTGACGACGCTGGTCGGCCCCGACGGCGACACCCACATGTTCCAGCCGACGCCCATCGAGGCCCGCACCCTCGGCGATGCCGATGTGGTGGTCGTCAACGGTCTCGGTCTGGAAGGCTGGATCGAGCGCCTGATCGACGTGTCCGGCTTTGACGGGCGCGTGGTGGTGGCCTCGCAGGAGATCGCGCCGCGTCCCATCGACGGCGAGCACCCGTCCCATGGCGCTGCGGCGGACGGTGCGCACGCCGGCCATCGTCACGACCATGGCGTGGTCGATCCGCATGCCTGGCAGGATCTCGCGAACGGCCGAGCCTACGTCACGGCGATCGCCGAGGGTCTCGCCGCCGCCGATCCGGAGGGCGCCGCGACCTATGCGGAACACGCGGCCAGCTACCGGGCGGAGCTCGCGGCGCTCGAGAGCGATCTAAGGGCTCGCATTGCCGCGCTGCCCGCAGAGCGGCGCTCGGTGGTGACCTCGCACGATGCCTTCGGCTATTTTAAGGACGCCTACGGCATCGCGTTCGTCGCCCCCCAAGGGGTGAGCACCGACGCCGACCCTTCGGCGAGGGACGTCGCCGCGCTCATTCGCCAGATCCGAGACGAGGGGATCGGCGCCGTGTTCCTGGAAAATATCAGCGATGCGCGGCTCATCCGTCAGATCGCGTCGGAGACGGATGCGCGGATCGGCGGTCGCCTGTTCTCCGACGCCCTCTCCGGTCCCGACGGCGACGCCCCGACCTATCTGGAGATGATGCGGCACAATATCGACACGCTGACGGCCGCGCTCGGCGGCTGACGCGCCGTGCCGGATCGGTGCGACTGCCACGCTCGGGGCGGGGAGCCGACGAAAAAGGGCCTGCCGCGGCATCCGCGGCAGGCCCTTTCCTTGGCGAGGGGTGGCGGCGGGGTCAGCCGACGCGTGCTTCAGCCCCGGCGCTCCGCGCGCGGGAGGCGGCGGCTGCCGCCGCGGGCTTGCGGCGACGCCGGCGGCGGGGCGCGCCGCCGTCGTCGGCACGGGCCATGGGCGGCTTGCCGCCGTCACGGCGGGGCTGACCGCCGCGCGGCTCGGCCGCGAGCGGCACGGCGCCGTCCGACGTCAGACGACGGCCGATCAGCTTCTCGATGTCCCGCAGCAGGCCGCGCTCGGTCGGGTCGCAGAACGACAGCGCGACGCCGCTGCGGCCGGCGCGTGCCGTGCGCCCGATCCGGTGCACGTAGGCTTCCGGAACGTTGGGAAGCTCGAAGTTGAACACGTGGCTCACGCCGTCGATGTCGATGCCGCGGGCGGCGATGTCGGTCGCCACGAGCACGCGCACGTCGCCATCACGGAAGGAGTCGAGGGCGCGCTGGCGCTGGTTCTGGCTCTTGTTGCCGTGGATCGCCGCCGAGGCATGGCCGGCCGCCTCCAGATGGCGGCTCACCTTGTCCGCCCCGCGCTTGGTGCGGGTGAAGACGATGGCGCGCGCGACTTCCTTGTCCTTGAGGAGGGAGACCAGCGCATCGCGCTTCTCGCTCGCCTCCATGAAGCGCACCGACTGGTCGATCGCCTCCACCGGCCGCGAGACCGGGGCGACGGCGATCTCCGCCGGGTCCTTCAGGAAGTCGTTGGCGAGGGCGCGGATGGGGCCCGGCATGGTGGCCGAAAGCAGCGCCGTCTGCCGGTTCCGGGGGAGCTTGCCGAAGATGCGGCGGATCGCCGGCACGAAGCCGAGGTCGAGCATCTGGTCGGCCTCGTCGAGCACCACCACCTCGACGGCGTCGAGCTTGAGGTCGCCGTTGCGCTGGTGATCCTCCAGCCGGCCGGGCGTCGCGATCAGGATGTCGACGCCACGGGCGAGGGCCCGCACCTGCGGGCCCGGCTTCACGCCGCCCACCACGAGGGTGTGCGACAGGCGCGTGTTGCGACCGTACGACTTCACGCAGTCGGCGATCTGACCGGCGAGCTCGCGCGTCGGCGCCAGGATCAGGGCGCGGCAGGTCTTGGGCTCGGGCCGGCCGCGCGCGGCGGCGAGGCGGTCGATGATGGGAAGGGTGAAGGCCGCGGTCTTGCCGGTGCCGGTCTGCGCCGTGCCGAGCACGTCGCGCCCAGCCTTCATGGCGGGGATGACTTTGGCCTGGATGGGGGTTGGCGTGGTGTAGCCCTCGGCGGTGATCGCGCGAAGGATGGGCTCGGCGAGGCCGAGTTCCGTGAATTGGGTCAAGCGGTGTCTCTCATGCGTCTCGGCGCGGCCGGACGCGGGTCGTGCCGATCCTCAGACCGGCGTCTGTCAGCAAAGCGGGAGGCGCATGCCGAACCGGCGGGGTGCCCTTCATGGCACCGGAGCGCTACCCGTATCGGGTAGGAATTCGCCCCTGCCTCACGTTGTCTATGTGCATATGGCGGCGCGAACCGCAAGGGGGCATCGTGCTTGGCAGCGATGCAGGCGCCCAAGTGTCGCGCGAACGCCGCAGCCGGCGGGGGGGCCGGTTGGGGAAAAGATCTCAGGCGGCGGGGGGCGCGAGGAGGGCGCGCAGCGCCGCCACCTCCTTTGCCACCACGGTGTGGCCGGCGCCGGGGATGACGTCGAGCGTGACCTCGGCGCCGAGCGCCTCGAACACGGCCGCGCTCGTTCGCACCCGCTTCAGCGGGATGTGCGGGTCGCGCTCGTGGCAGGCGAGATAGACGGGCATCCCGCCGAGCCCGCCCGGATAGTCGAAGCGCTTGTCGGGGAAGCCGTAGAGCTCGGGATCGGGATCGCCAGGCGCGTCGGCGGTGCCGACGAGGGCCCCGGAGAGGCCGGCGGCGAAGGCGAGCGGCCGCCCCCGCCGCGCCGCAAATTCGAGGGCGAGGCAGGCTCCCTGGCTGAAGCCGAGGACGGCGATGCGCGTCTCGTCGAGGCCCGCCGCGAGAAGCTGGCCGACGGCCCGGTCCATCGCCGCGAGTGCCCCGGCGACGCCGGCCGCGTTCGCCGCCATCGGCGCGAGAAAGCTCTGCGGCCACCAGCTGCGGCCACCCGCTTCGAGAGCGAGATAGGCGACGTCGCGCGCCCCGAGGTGGTTGGCGAGGGCGAGCATGTCGAACGGATCGGAGCCGCGGCCGTGCGCCATCACCACGCCGAGGCGGGCGTCCGCCGCCGGCGCGCCCGCCGCGACCACGCGGCCGTCGGCATGTGGATCGCTGTCCGTCATGTCGCACTCCCCGTCACCGCGACCATCCCCGTCCCCGTCTCAGGCGGCCGCGTCGCCCCGTCCCACGCCCTCGTAGACGAAGCCGGCGCGCATGGCGTCGTCGGGCTGGAACACGTTGCGCAGGTCCACCAGGCGATCGCCCCGCATCAATCCCTTCACCGCCTTGAGATCGAGGGCACGATACTCGTTCCACTCGGTGAGGAGAACGAGGATGTCGGCACCGTCGATCATCTCCATGGCGCTGTCGAACCAGCGTGCACCCTCGAAAAGCGGCTCGGCCTGCCGGCGACCCTGCGGATCGTGCAGGCGCACGCTCGCTCCCTTGTCCATCAGGCGCGGCACGATGGTGAGGCTCGGCGCCTCGCGCATGTCGTCGGTGTTGGGCTTGAAGGTCACCCCGAGCACGGCGATCACCCGGTCGCGCACCTCGCCGCCGGCGGCCTCCACGATCTTGGAGACCATCGCCTGCTTGCGCTCCTCGTTGACGGTCTGCACCTGCTCCACCAGCGACAGCGGCCGCCGCGCCTCCCGCGCCGTGCGCACCAGGGCCGACACGTCCTTTGGAAAGCACGAGCCGCCGTAGCCGGGCCCGGCGTGCAGGAACTTGTCGCCGATGCGCCGGTCCGAGCCGATCGCCGTCGCCACCTGCTGCACGTCGGCCCCCACGGCCTCGCACAGATCGGCCATCTCGTTGATGAAGCTGATCTTCATGGCGAGGAAGGCGTTGGCGGCATATTTCGCGAGCTCGGCCGACTCGCGCGTCGTGAAGATCACCGGGGCGTTGCGGAGCGCGAGCGGCTTGTAGACGCGGCTCATCACGTCGCGGGCGCGGGCGTCGTCCTCGCCGACACCGACGATCACCCGGTCGGGGTGGGTGAAGTCGCCGATGGCCGAGCCTTCGCGCAGGAATTCGGGGTTGGAGCAGACCGAGAAGTCGCCGTCGGGGCGCAGCATGCGCAGGCGGCGCTCGATCTCGCGGCTGGTGCCGACCGGGACCGTCGACTTCGTGGTGATCACCGTATAGCCGGTGAGGTGGGGGGCGAGCTCGGCCACCGCGGCATAGACGTAGGTGAGGTCGGCGTGGCCGGAGCCGCGCCGCATCGGCGTGCCCACGGCGAGGAACACGAGATCGGCCTCGCTCACCGCCGGCCCCATCTCGCCGGTGAACACGATCCGGCCGGCGGCGCGATTGCGGGCCACGAGATCGTCGAGGCCGGGCTCGAAGATCGGGATCTGCCCGTCGAGCAGCATCGCGAGCTTCTCGGTGTCCTTCTCCACGCACGTCACGGACCAGCCGAAATCGGAGAAACAGGCGGCGGACACGAGGCCGACATAGCCACCGCCGATCATGCAAACCTTCATAGGAGAAACCGTCCGAGCGCGATCCTTCGGGGCGAGGCCGCGGGCCGCCGCCCTCTGGTTGCGGCGCGGACCCGTTGCCCGGTCGAGGCGGGAGCCGTGACCGTCGCCACGCCCACCCCGCCAGAGCCTTAGTGCGTGCCGGCGCCGATGGGAAGCGGTTGCCGTCGCCCTGACGTACAACCTGTGTTTGCTTAATTGCGATACTGTAGTATTAAGGTTGCTTGATGCACCCTTTGGTTGCTGCGGGAGTCCGCCGTGACGATAGCGCTCGCGTGATGTCGATGAACCCGCTCCTCGAGGTGGAGGAGGCCGTGCCCGCCGGGCGAGCGCTCGCCCGTCCGCCTCGTGCGCGGCGTCGCCCCCATGTCTTCGCGCTGAAGCGCGGGGTCGACGTCGCCCTCGCGCTCGCCCTGTTGCCGGCGCTCGGCCTGACGGTGATGCTGGTCTCGGTCGGCAACCGGTTCGGCAATTCCGGACCCCTCGTCTTCCGCCAGACCCGCATGGGGCGGTACGGGGCGCCCTTCGTCATCCTGAAGTTCCGCACCATGCTGCCGGCGCCGGCCGTGCGGGGCTGCGGCGAGCGGCTGGAGGTGCATCGCATCACCCCGTTCGGCCGCTTCCTGCGGCGCACCCATCTCGACGAGACCCCGCAGATCCTCAACGTGCTGAAAGGGGACATGAGCTTCGTCGGCCCGCGGCCGGACGTTTTCGAGCATGCCGTCCACTATTGCGAGACGGTGCCTCTCTACCGCTTCCGCCATGCGGTGCGGCCGGGGATCACGGGCCTTGCCCAGGTCACCGCCGGCTATGTGGAGTGCGTCGAGGGCACGCGACGCAAGGCCGAGCGCGACGCGGACTATATCCTCGCCGCGAGCCTCGCCCTCGACGGCCGCATTCTCCTGCGCACCATGGGGCTCGTCCTGCGCGCGATGGTGGGCCGGTGAACGCCCCGCTCGGCTACCCCGACGACGTCTTCACCCTCGAAGGCCACGCCGCGGGGGAGGGGGGGCTCGACTTGCGCGCCCTATTGCGCCTCCTGTGGCGGGCGCGGGTGAAGATGATCGCGGGCGGCCTCGTCGGCCTCATCCTGGCGCTCGCGCACATCGTGTCGCTGCAGCCGACCTACACGGCGTCGGCCACGGTGCTGTTCACGCCGGAGATCCGCAAGCTCGGCCACGTCGACACGATGGTCGCCCAGCCGCCGGACGACGGGGTACGCAATCAGGTCGAGATTCTGCGCTCGGCGACGCTTCTGACGCGCGTGGTGGAGCGCCTGAAGCCGGCCGAGCGCGCCGAGCTGACGGGGCCCGCCGGCGGCGTCTCCCTGTTCGACTGGAAGGTGCTGGTGCCGTGGCCGCTCCTCGTCAATCTCGGCCTGGTCGCCACCGGCACCGACGGGGAGGAGGCGCAGAAGCGCAAGGCGCGCACCGTGCTGCGGCGCGACCTGCGGCTGCGGCCGCTGCCGGAGTCGCGGGTGATCGACATCCTCTACACGGCGCGCGATCCGGCGCTCGCCGCGACCATCGCCAATCTGGTGGCGGAGGAGTACATCGTCGCCCAGCTCGACGCCAAGTTCGCGGCGACGCGGCGGGCCGCGCTGTGGCTGAGCGAGCGCATCGACGAGCTCGAAGCGGAGGTGAGCCAGTCCGAGGGGGCGGTGAACGACTACCGCGCGAGCCTTGCCGATCGCACCGGACAGACGACGCCGGCGCTGAAGCAGCAGCTCGAGGTGGTGAACGCCGAGGCGGCCGAGGTCGCCGCCCGCCGCGCCGCCGCCGAGATCCGCCACCGCCGTGCCGTCGCCGCGATGGAGGAGGGCGACGCGCTCGCCTTCCTGCGCGAGTTCCAGAACTCACGCCAGATCGCCGAGGCGCGGGCGAAGGAGCGCGAGCTCCTCGCCGACCGGGCGGCGCTCTCCCGCCTCGTCGCGCCGGGCAACGAGCGGCTGCGACTGATCGATTCGCGCATCGAGGCTGTCCGCCACGAGATCGAGCGCGAGGCGGGGCGTACCCTCGAAGCGCTCGCCGACGAGGTGGCCGTCGCCGAGGCGGCGGAGGTGGAGCTGTCGCAGGCCGCCGTGGCGCTGGAGGAAAAGCTCGCCGCCCAGAGCCAGGCGGAGGTGAAGCTCCGCCTCCTGGAGCAGGAGGCGGCGGCGAGCCGGATGATCTTCGAGACCTTCCTCGCCCGCCTCAAGGAGACCTCGCAGCAGGAGAAAGCGGAGACCGCCGACGCGGTGGTGCTGTCGCCGGCCGAGGCGCCGCACTTCGCCGACGGCGCGCCGGCGGCGCGGATCGCCCTCTTCGGCCTCATCGGCGGTGCCATCGCGGGGCTCGGCGTGGCGGTCGCCCTCGAGCGGGTGCATCACACCTTCCGCAGCATCGACACTCTGGAGGAGGCGACGGGCATCACCGTGATCGGCCGGCTGCCGACGGCGCCAGGGGTGGAGGGGCGGGAGGGGCTGCTCGCCTATCTTCTCGACAAGCCCAACTCCTCGCTCGCCGAAGCGATGCGGGGGTTGCGCACCAACCTCCTCTTTGCCCGTCGCGACGTGCCACCGAAGGTGGTGATGGTGACGTCGACGGCGCCCGCGGAGGGCAAGTCCAGCGTCGCCCTGCTGCTCGCCGTCACCGCCACCCGGCTCGGCAAGAAGGTGGTGGTGGTCGACTGCGATCTTCGCCGGCCGGCGCTCAACGCCTTCTTCGGCGGCCGCGCGCGCCGCACCGCCGGGCTCAACGGCATCCTCGCCGGTAGGGCGAGCCTCGATGCGACGCTCTATGCCGACGACGACACCGGCATCACAGTGCTCGCGACGCGGCTCGAGGAGGGGGCGGTGGCGAACGCGGCCGACGCCCTCTCCTCGGAGCGCTTCGCCGCGACGGTGGCCGAGCTCGCCCGGCGGTTCGACCTCGTCGTCCTCGACGCGCCGCCCCTCCTGCCCGTGAGCGACGCGCGCATCATCGCCCCCCACGCCGACGCGACGCTCTACTGCGTCCGCTGGGACGCGACGCCGCGGGAGAGCGTCGCCGACGGCCTGCGCGGTCTCGGCCGGGTGCACACCCGCATCGCCGGCCTCGTCGTCACCATGATCGAGCCCGACCGTGCCGCGAGCTTCGGCGTCGGCAGCGGTGGTCTCTTCCGTCCAGCGAGCGACCCCTATTGCGAGGATTGACCCGGCCGCGCTTGACAGTCCCGCCAAAACGGGCGGGAACGATGGCGTTCAACGGGAAAAGGGGTGAGAGATGCGGATTTGCATCTTCGGGGCCGGCGCGACGGGCGGCCACATGGCGGTGCGCCTCGGGGCGGCCGGGCATGACGTGAGCGTGGTGGCGCGCGGACCGCAGCTCGAAGCGATCCGCGCCAACGGCCTCACCCTCCTTTCGGGCGACGAACGTGTCCACCATGTTCCGACCGCGAGCGACCGCCCCGCCGACCTCGGCCAGCAGGACGCCGTGCTCGTCATGACCAAGGCGACCGCCCTGCCGGCGATCGCCGAGACCGAGGCGCTCGCCCCCCTCGTCGGCCCCGACACGGCGGTGGTGTTTCTGCAGAACGGCATGGCCTGGTGGTATCCGGTCGGCCTGCCGGCGGGGCACCGGGCGCCGCCGGATCTGCCGCTCTTCGGCCTCGTCGACCCGTTCGTGCGACAGATCGGCGTCGAGCGGCTCGTCGGCGGCATCATCCTGTCGGCCAACGAGGTGGAGGAGCCGGGGGTGATCCGCAATCCCAGCATGCGCAACATGCTGCGCTTCGGGACGGTGGCGGGCGGTCCGCTGCCCATGGCCGACGCCCTCGGCGAGGCGCTGACCGCCTCCGGCGTGACCGTGCCGAAGGGCGACGACGCCCGCCTGGTGATGTGGACGAAGCTCATCCAGAACCTCGCCGGCTCCTCGCTGTGCCTCGGGACCGGCGATCTCATCTCCTCCTGCCGCGAGGACGAGGAGCTGATCCCGGTCTATCAGGCGATGGTGCGTGAAGGCATGGCCATCGCGGCCGCCTACGGCTACCCGCTCGATATCGACGTCGAGGCGATGCAGCGCGGCCTGCCGGTGCACAAGCCCTCGATCCTGCAGGACTACGAGCTCGGCCGCCCGATGGAGGTGCGCGAGATGCAGGAGGCGCCGGTGGCGTTCGCCCGTGCCGCGGGCGTGCCCGTCCCGATGCTGCAGGCGGTGATGGCGATCGCCCGCCGCCGGGCGATCCTCAAGGGGCTGCGCCCCGAATAGGGGCTCAGCGCTCCGGCGGGGTCCAGTCGGCCGGCGGAATGTGCCGCCGGCGCAGGCGCAGCGCGAGGCCGATGGCGACGCCGACCCCGATCGCCACCGTCAGGTCGGCGACCACCGTCAACACCAGCGTGAGCACGAGCAGGACCTGGTCGGACCGGCGCAGCTCCAGATAGGTGTGCCACTTGTGCGGCTCGCTCATGTTCCAGGCGGTGAGGAGGAGCAGCGCCGCGAGGGCGGGCATCGCGAGAAGGCTCGCGGCCGGGGCGGCGAACATCATGATGAGGAGGATCACCACGGCATGGACCATGCCGGCCACCGGCGTGCGGCCGCCGGCGCGCACGTTGGTGGCGGTGCGCGCGATGGCGCCCGTCGCCGGCAGGCCGCCGAACAGCGCCGAGCCGATGTTGGCCGCGCCCTGGGCGAGGACTTCGGCGTTGGAGCGGTGATTGCCGTCGATCATCCGGTCGGCCACCATCGCCGAGAGGAGCGACTCCACCCCGGCGAGGAAGGCGATGGTGATCGCCGAGGGGATCAGCTCCACGATGCGCGACAGGCTCGCCGTCGGAACGGTCGGCATCGGCAGGCGGTCGGGCAGCTCGCCGAAGCGCGACAGGATGGTGTCGACGGGAAGGGCGAGAAGCGCCACCGCCACCGAGGTCGCGGCGACCGCCACGATCAGACCGGGAAAGCGCGGCGCAAGGCGTCGCAGCACGACGATCAGCACCATGGTGACGAGGCCGATGGCGATGGCCGAGAGGTTCGCCGTGTCCCGCGCCGCCCAGAGGGCGCCGACCTTGCCGATGGCGTCGGCCGGTACGTTGTCGGCGGTGAGGCCGAAAATGTCCTTCAGCTGGCTGAGGCCGATGATGATGGCGATGCCGATGGTGAAGCCGTTGATGACCGGCTCGGGCACGTAGCGCACCAGGCTGCCGGCCCGGAAATAGCCGGCGACGAGCAGCAGGATGCCGGCCATGAAGGTGGCGATGACGAGCCCGTCCATGCCGTGCTCGGCGATGACGCCGTAGACCACCACGATGAAGGCGCCGGTCGGCCCGCCGATCTGCACCCGGCTGCCGCCGAAGAGCGAGATGAGGAAGCCCGCGACGGCTGCCGTGACGAGCCCGGTGGCGGGCTCGGCGCCGGACGCGATGGCGATCGCGAGGCTGAGCGGCAGCGCCACCATCGCCACCGTGATGCCGGCGATCACGTCGGCACCGAAGGCGGAAAGCGTATAGGTCGGGAGGGTCGTGAGAAGCTTTGGCTTCATCGGCTCAGCAGCGATTGGAGGTGGGAACGTCCCAGTCTCGCCGACAGACCCGGCCGCATGCAACCGTGAACCTCACTCCCGAGCCATGCGTCTGGTGCATATCGCATGCACCAGACCGATATCTCCCGCCGCCTTCGCACCTCGTCGCCCGGCGAGGCGGGGACGGGGCGCGGCTAGAACTCGACCTCGAGCTCGATCACCTCGTCGGGCTCCTCGAGCGCCGCCGCGGTCCACTCCTGCATCGGCTCCCACGCGAAGATGGTGTCGCAGTAGGCGGCGAGCTCCGGCTCGAGCTCGACCGCGTAGGTGCGGAAGCGGGTGCACACGGGCGCGTACATCGCGTCGGCGATCGTCGGCGTGCCGAACAGGAAGGGGCCGCCATAGGTGGTGAGGCAGTCGGTCCAGATCTCCTTGATGCGCTGGACGTCGGGCCGTGCGCCGGAGAAGATCTTGAAGCTCTTGTGGCGCGACTTGATGTTCATCGGCAGCGCCGAGCGCAGGTTGTAGAAGCCGGAGTGGATCTCCCCGGACACCGCGCGGCAGTGCGCCCGCGCCCGCCGATCGGCCGGCAGCAGCCCCGCCTCGGGCGCGATCTCGTTGAGATATTCGGCGATGGCGAGGGTGTCCCAAACCTCGACGCCGTCGTGGCTGAGGCGGGGCACGCGCACCGAGGGGGAGAGCAGCAGCAGCTCCTGCCGGGTTTCCGGGTCGTCCACCGCCACCGGCTTCTCGTCGAAGTCGAGGTTGGCCATGCGGCAGAGAAGCCAGCCTCGCAACGACCAGGACGAGTAGTTTTTAGAGGAGATCGTGAGTGTCGCCCGTGCCATGACAGCCCCGTTGTGGTCGGATCGTTACGCCGCGCCAGATAGGCGGTAGCAGAATTGTGTCGCACTGCAGCAAGCGGTGCACTACTTTTTTGACCGGGCGCCCGCGCCGGAGGGAGTGTTGATGCTCTACGATATGTACCAGTTCCAGGATGACCTGATCGCGCCTGTGCGAGCCTTTGCTCGCCACGTGCGCTTCGGGCCGATCCCCACTCTGCCACTCCTCGAGGATGGTTTCAGCCGGTTCGACGCCGCGATGGAGATGATGTCGCGGTTTCGCCTCAGCCACACGCGCCCGGCGTTCGGCATCGATCGGGTGAGGGTCGGCAACCGCGACGTCGAGGTACGCGAGGAGGTCACCCTCGACCTGCCCTTCGGCAAGCTCCTCCACTTCGCCAAGGACGTCGAGACGGCGCAGCCGAGCATCCTCGTCGTCGCCCCGCTGTCCGGCCATTTCGCGACCCTCCTGCGCGGCACCGTGCAGACGCTGCTCGCCGACCACGACGTCTACATCACCGACTGGACCAATGCCCGCGACGTGCCGCTGTCGGCCGGCATGTTCGGCATCGAGGACTATGTCGACTACACGATCCGCTTCCTGGAGGCGATCGGGCCGAACGGCAACATCCTCGCCGTCTGCCAGCCGTGCGTGCAGGCGCTCATCGCCGTGGCGGTGATGTCGGCGCAGGACAATCCCGCGACGCCGCGCACCATGACGCTGATGGCCGGGCCCATCGACACCCGCGAGAGCCCCACCGAGGTGAACGAGCTCGCCACCGGCAAGCCGCTCGACTGGTTCGAGGACAATCTGATCACCACCGTGCCGGCGCGCTATCCGGGCGCGGGCCGCAAGGTCTATCCAGGCTTCGTGCAGCTTTTCGCCTTCATGTCGATGAACATGAAGCGCCACACCGCCCAGCACCGCAAGCTCTACACCCATCTCGCTCGCGGCGAGATGGCCGAGGCGCAGAAAATCAAGGACTTCTACGACGAGTATTTCGCCGTTCTCGACCTCACCGCCGAGTTCTATCTGGAGACGATCGACCGGATCTTTCAGACGCCGGAGCTCGCCCAGGGCACCTTCACCTATCGCGGCGAGGTGGTCGATCCGGGCGCCATTCGCCGCACGGCGCTGCTCACGGTGGAGGGCGGGCGCGACGACATCTGCGCGCTCGGCCAAACCGCGGCCGCGCACGACCTCTGCCGCTCGCTCCGCCCCCACCTCAAGCGGCACCATCTGCAGGCGAATGTGGGGCACTACGGCGTGTTCAACGGGCGCCGCTGGGAGCGTGAGATCTATCCGGTGGTGCGCAACCTGATCCTCGCCATGGAGTGAGGCGGCGGGGCGGCGCTCAGTCCTTCGGGCGATCGCCGATGGTATTGGAGAAGAAGGCTTCGGGGTCCTCCACCATCTGGAAGAGATGGGGCCAGCGCGTCGCGTCCCGCGGGCCGAAGGCGATGGCCTCGACGAACTCCTTGGCGGCGGCGCGGAAGCGGGTCTGCCAGACCCGCTCGGCGGTGGGCAGGTCGCCGTCGGCGATCGCGTTGTAGATCGCTTCGAGCTCGTCCACGCGGCGCTCGTTGCCGTGATAGTGGACGCGCAGCGCGCTCACGAACATCTTCGCCTCGGCGCTCGTCTGGGCGAACATGGCGCCGACGCGGCGCAGGCCGCTGCCCACGGCGATCGCGATCTGAAACGCCGTGTCCGCCTCTACGAACGACTGCTGATCGTCCCGCCCCTCCTTGGATTTCGCCTTTTTCAGCTGCTCCTTGAGAATGGGGAGCACGGCGGTGCGGGCCGCCGAGGACGACATCAGCTGGCGCAGCGCCAACGTGCCGAGGGCGGCGCGGATGGCGTAGACCTCGAGCACGTCCTCGACGTGGATCTCGGCGACGACGGCGCCGCGGTTGCGCCGCAGCACCACGAGCCCTTCGCTGGCAAGGTCGCGCAGCGCGTCGCGCACCGGCCCGCGGGAGACGCCGAGTTCCTGGGCGAGATTGGTCTCGACGAGCCGCTCACCGGGAGCGAAGCGGCCGGACACGATCGCCTCGCGCAACCGCACTCTCGCGAACTCCACCGACGTCAGGATGGTCTCGTTCGCCGAGTAGGGGGCCAATATGCACGTCCTCTTTAGCTCTTCAGCTCTGGGAACTGGCTAGGTCATCGGGTGATGGGGTCGCCCATCCATCGGGCGGCCGCGGGGTGCCGCGCGTTCGCGCACCCCGCAGATATCGGCGCGGTCAATAGGCCGTCCAGCCCGCATCTGCAACAATGTTTGCGCCATTGACGTAGCGAGCCCGGTCGGAGGCGAGGAAGACGGCGACGGGCGCGATGTCTTCCGGCTTCGCCCGGGTGGGCCGGGTGGCGAGGCCCTTCTCGCGCAGCTTGCGGCCGAGCGGCGGCCAGCCTTCGCCGGTGGAGATGTTGGTCTCGACCGAGCCCGGCGAGATGCCGTTGCAGCGGATTCCGTCGTCCGCGTAGGTGACGGCGATCGCCTTGGTGAGGCCGAGGATGGCGTGCTTCGACACCGTGTAGGTGGCGCCGCCGCGGCCGCCGAGGAAGGACGAGATCGACAGCGTGTTGACGATGATGCCGCCGCCGGCCGCGATCATCGGCGGGATGGCCGCGCGCGAGACGTAGAAGGCGCCGTTGATGTTCACTCCCATCACGCGGTTCCACATCTCGTCGCTGGTGTCGGCGACCGGGTAGAGGTCGTCGAGGATGCCAGCGTTGTTCACCAGGATGTCGAGCGCGCCGAAGTGGGTGACGGCGGCGTCGACCATCGCCTTGGCGGCGGCGGAATCGGCGACGTCGGTCACGCCGCCGGTGGCCTTGCCGCCCATCGCCTCGATGGCGGCCACCGCGTCTTCGACGCGCTTGGGGTTGATGTCGCTGAGGAACAGGCTGGCGCCTTCCTCCGCATAGGCCTTCGCGATCGCAAGGCCGATCCCCGAGCCGGCGCCGGTGATCAGCGCGCGCTTGCCGGCAAGCTCCGTCATCCTCTTCCTCCTCCAGCGAAAACGCCGCTTCGTCGGCGTATAGATTGCAGATTGTAGGCAATTTATTGAGCGGCCAAGCCTAAAGAATCGCCAGTAATCCGCACGAAATTGGAGCATCGAGTCGAGTTGACAGGTTTGATGCGTCACTATGGAATGCAGGTTGTTGACATTTTGAGAGGGCCAGATGGCTGCAGGGACCAAACCCGTCGTCCTGATCACCGGCGCATCCAACGGCATGGGGAAGGCGACCGCCGAGCGCTTCCTCGCCGCCGGCTGGAAGGTGCTCGGGCTGGACATCGTGGAAGGCGCGCCGGTGGGCGAGGACTGCGTCCTGCGCATCGCCGACATCACCGACGAGGACGCGGTCAAGGCGGCTCTCACGGATCTGCCGGAGGGATACGGCACGCTCGACGCCATGGTGCTCGTCGCCGGCGTCTACCCGGTCTCCAACCTCGACACCTTCAGCGTCGACCTCTATCGCAGCGTGTTCGACATCAACGTTCTCGGGACGCTGCTTCTGATGAAGTACGGCAAGGAGGTTCTGGCCGACGGCGGGTCGATCGTGACCTTCTCCACCATCGACGCGCTGGTGGCGGTCGACAATCAGCTCCTCTACTCGGCATCCAAGGCGGCCGTGGTGAACGCGACCAAGACCGTGGCGAAGGAGCTCTCCCCCCGCGGGATCCGCGTCAACGGCATCGCGCCGGGCTGGGTGAAGACGGTGCAGAACATGAAGAGCGGGCGGATGGAGCGCTTCCTTCCGTCGGTCCCGCTGCGCCGCGCCGCGGAGCCGACCGAGATCGCCGATCTCGCCTTCTGGCTCACCACCGGCGAGGGGGCCCAGTACATCACCGGCGAGACGATCGTCACGTCCGGCGGTCTCTACATGCGCTGATCCGATCCCGCACAGAAACGCCACACCAACAAGGGACCCCTCCCATGGACTTCGGCATCTTCAACCTGATGACGCTGCGCGACGCTGCAAAGCCGCGCCGCGAGATCATCGAGGAGACCACCGCCCTCGTGCAGCAGGCCGAGGAGATCGGCATCGACGTCGCCTGGTTCGCCGAGCACCACTTCTCCAACTATTCGATGAGCCCGTCGCCGCTCATGATGGCGTCCTACATGGCCGGCAAGACGTCGAAGATCGATCTTGGCGCCGCCGTCCTGGTGCTGCCGCTCTATCATCCGATGCGCGTCGCGCAGGAGGTCGCCCTTCTCGACATCCAGTCGGGCGGACGCGCCCGCGTCGGCCTCGGCTCCGGCTACCAGAAGCACGAATTCGACCGCTACGGCATCCATCTCGACGATCGCACCGAGCGCACTCTCGAATATTGGGAGGTGCTCGACCAGGCTCTCAACACCGGCAAGGTGGCCTTCGACGGCACCTTCGTGAAGGTGCCGCCCACCGAGCTGGCGCTCACCCCGACGCGCAAGATCGCGCCGCTCTACGTGACCGGCAACAATCCCAAGATCCTGGAGCGGGCCGCGCGCTCCGGCGCCGTGATCTTCATGACGGCGGGCTATCTCGGTTCGCAGGGCCTCTTCGGCATCTACGACCGGGTGTGCGACGGGCTCGGCAAGCTCGGCGTCGATCCGAAGACGGTGAAGACCGGCATCCAGCAATATATCCACGTGACCGACGACAAGGACGATGCGCTGAAGGCGGCCGACTGCGCCCGCTACGTCGCCCGCCTCGTCACCGCGCTGCGCCAGCCCGAGACGGCGGTGGATGGCTACATGATCCGCGAGGTGCCGATCCCCTCCGAACCGGATCTGGAGACCTTCCGCGACAACATCATCATCGGCAACGCCGAGTATGTGGCCGAGCGGATGGCGGCCGAAATCCGCCGGCTCAACGCCAGCCACTACAACTGCTTCTTCCAGTTCGGCGCGCTGCCCTACGAGATGGCCAAGAACTCTTTGGAGCGCTTCGGCAAGGATGTTTTGCCCCTCCTCACCAAGGAGCTCGGGCCACTCGACAAGATCGGCGTGCCCGACCGGGTCGCCGCCTAGCTGTGGCGGGCGGGAGGCCTGGAACCTCGCCGCCCGCACCCCGAGGCTCAGACGAGCCTCGCACCCCCATCCGCGCGCCGGAGGCGCGTGGAGCCGCCCCCTCAGTGGGCAACGGATCCAAGAACACATGGAAGCGAGGTGAACGGGACATGCGGAAACAGATGATGGCGGGTGCCGCGGCACTCTTGGTCGGCGGGCTCACGGCGATGCCTGCCGCCGAGGCGGCCAACGGCGACACCCTCAAGGCGGTGAAGGAGCGGGGCACGCTGCTCTGTACCGGCCACAACGGCTCCTATCTCGGGTTTGCCGAGGTCGACGACGAAGGCAAGTGGCATGGCTTCGACATCGATCTATGCCGGGCCTTCGCGATGGCGATCTTCGGCACCGAGTACGAGGATCACCTCAAGATCGTGCCGATCGGCTGGGCGCAGCGCTTCCCGAGCCTGCAGTCCGGCGACATCGACGTCATCATCAAGGCGACCGGCTGGACCTACAACCGCGACACCGATCTCGGCGTCCAGTTCAGCCGCCCCTATCTCCTCGCCCCGGCGCGGGTCATGACGCGCAAGGATCTCGGCGCCGAGTCAATCGCCGATCTCGAAGGCGGCACCATCTGCGTGCCCGCCGGCACCACCATCGAGCGCTATGTGGTGGAGTACGCCGCGGCGAAGGATCTCGACATCGAGTTCCTGCCCATCGAGAAGACCGAGGAGACGGACGCCGCCTACCTGTCCGGCCGCTGCGACGGCTACGGTCAGTGGGACGTGGTCCTCGCCACCGTGCGCCTCAAGGCCGACGACCCCGACGCTCATGTGATCCTGCCCGACGTGATGAATGTCGAGCCGATCGCCATGGGCATGCGCTCCGGCGACGACAACTTCGTCGACATCGCTAACTGGCTGCTCAACGCCTTCTGGATGGCCGAGGTCAACGGCATCACCGCCGACAACGTCGACGAGATGAAGGCCGATCCCCCCAACCCGGGCGTCGCCAAGCTGCTCGGCGTGACCCCCGGCATCGGCTCCCAGCTCGGTCTGGAAGACGATTGGGCCTATAACGTGATCAAGGCGTTCGGCAACTTCAACGACATCTGGGAACGGAATGTCGGTATGGACTCGCCCTACAAGCTCGATCGCGGCATCAATTCCACCTACAAGGATGGCGGCCTCTTCTACCCGCTCGTCCTCGACTGATGCGCCCCGCGGCGGCCGTGCTTCGGCGCGGCCGCCTCCCATCGGCCCCGCAACGCACGGAGGCGAATGGATGAAGCTCTTCCGGCGAACCGACGCATCCGCCACGCACCACGACACGAGCGGTCAGTCCGCCCGAGACGTTCTGATCCAGGCCGTGTTCCTCGCCACCGTGGTGGCGCTGGTGGTCTACCTCGTCGTCACCGCGCAAAGCTCGCTCGAGGCGCAGGGCATGACGTCGGGCTTCGGCTTCCTGTTCCGCACCACCGGGTGGCCGATCAACTTCTCCCTCATCCCCTACGGCTTCGGCGATCCCTACTGGAAGGCACTCCTGATCGGCGTGCTCAACACGCTGTTCCTCGCCGCGATCTCGCTGCCGCTCGCGAGCGTCGTCGGCCTCGTCGTCGCGGTGCTGCGGATCAGCGGCAACGGGGTGATGAACTTCATCGGCACCGCCTACGTCGACATCTTCCGCAACATCCCGATCATCCTGCAGCTCTTCTTCTGGTACGCGGTCTACACCCACCTGCCGCATCCTCGGCACGCCCTCACCGTCGCCGACACGGTGTTCCTGTCGGCGCGTGGGCTGTTCATCCCGGGCCTCAACGTGACGGGCCTCGCCGCCTTCGTCGCGATCGTCGTCGTCCTCGCGGGGATCGTGCTCGCCTTCTGGCTCGGCGTGACGCGGCGCTTTGCCGATCGCGAGGTCGCCTGGCGGCGACGCCTCAGCTGGTCGGCCTTCGCGCTGGCCTTCGCGGCGGCGTGCGCCGTGCTCGTCGCCGGGCGCATTCCCGACACCACCTTCCTCTCGGTGCCGACGCTGCGCGGGCTGAACTTCAAGGGCGGCATCAACGTGCCGCCCGAGCTCGCGGCGATGGCGACGGCCATCGTCGTCTACGGCAGCTCCTACCTCGCCGAGATCTTCCGCGCCGGCTTCCTCGCCGTGCGCAAGGGACAGATCGAGGCGGCCCAGTCGCTCGGCCTGTCGCCGTGGCAGGTTCTCACCAAGGTGCGCCTGCCGCTCGCGATCCGCGCCATCCTGCCGACCCTCACCAACCAGTATGTCTGGCTCCTCAAGGCGACGACGCTCGGCATCGCCGTGGGCTTCGCCGACTTCTTCATGGTGGTGGCGGTGTCGATCACCCAAAGCGGCCAGACCATCGAGCTGATCGGCATCCTGATGGGCGGCTTCCTCCTGATCAACTACACGCTCGGCAGCGTGCTGAACCGCATCAACCGGGCGATCGCTCTGAAGGGGACCAACATCCAGTGAGTGCGCCGGGTCTCGCCGAACAGATCGCCAGCGACGCCGACGAGATGGAGGCCCCCGGTCGCCGTGACCCCTTCGGCACCCTGCGCCAGCGCCTCATCGGCTCACCGCTCCAGTCGGCGGTGTCGTTCGTCGGCATCGCCATCGTCGCGGTGATCGTGTGGCACCTCCTCGACTGGGGGGTGTTCAACGCGGTCTTCTTCGCCACCGAGGGGCCGAAGTCCTGCGAGGGGGCGACGGGGGCCTGCTGGGCGATCATCGACGCGCGGTGGCGGCTGATCTTCTTCGGCCTCTACCCCTACGAGCTGCAGTGGCGCTCGGGGCTTGCGTGCATCGTTCTGGTGGCGGTGGGGATCTTATCTTGTGTGCCGCGCTTCTGGCATGCGAGCCGGCTCAGCGCGCTGTGGCTCGGCGGCTTCGCCACCTTCTACGTCCTGATGCGCGGCGGCATCTTCGGCCTGGCGCCGGTGTCGGAGGAGAAGTGGGGCGGGCTGTCGCTCACCGTGTTCATCTTCGCGGCGGGCGTCCTCGTCGGCATGCCGATGGCGATCGCCGGCGCGCTCCTGCGTCGCTCGCGCCTGCCGGTGATCGCCGGCAGCTTCGGCCTCGTGATCGATTGCGTCCGCTCGCTGCCGCTCGTCACGATCCTCTTCACCGCCGCCGTCATCGTGCCCTTCGTGCTGCCGGAGTGGCTCCAGGGCGACAAGCTCTACCGGGTGATCTTCGGCTTCGCTCTCTTCTTCTCGGCCTATCAGGCGGAGATCATCCGCGGCGGCATGCAGGCGATCCCGCCGGGGCAGGACGAGGCGGCCCGCGCCCTCGGCCTCGGCTACTGGCGACGCACCTTCCTCATCACCCTGCCGCAGGCCTTTCGCAACGCATTGCCGCCGACGATCAGCCAGTTCGTGATCACCTTCAAGGAGACCTCGCTCGTCATCATCGTCGGCTTCTTCGAGATCATGGCCTCGGGCAACGCGGCCTACGGCACCGGCGACTGGGGCTTCGCCTACATCGAGGTCTACACCTTCATCGCGCTCGTCTATTTCGTGTTCGTGTTCAGCCTCTCGCGGTACGGCGCCTTCCTGGAGCGGACGATGCGGGTGGGGCTCCACTAGCCTTCGTCCGTACCACCGGGACCCGTCCGACCGGGGCGGAGAGCCTCGGTCGAGTGTTGCGATATTGCATCGTTTTGAAATGTTAGGTCTTCTTGGCCCCCCGCTATTACAATATCCTTCTATTTTTGAACGAACGTGACGATAGCCTCGCCATCGAGATGCGATGGGAGGGACGTTTGAACTACTCTGGTCGAGGTCGGCGCACGGCCCGTGTTGCGCTCCTCCTGTCGACGTCCGCCCTCGTTCCGGCCGCCATTCTCCCCGCCGCGGCGGACGACTATGCCAACAGCGGGGCGAGCGCCCAGGTCATTCTGAATGTCGACGGGGCCGACGCTCCGCAGGGCTACGACTTCAACACCGGCATTGCCTCGGGCGACGACGGCGGCGACATCTCCGCGACGATCACCGGCATCATCACCGACGTGACGCAGACCGGCACGATGATCGGCGCCGTCACGGTGACGAGCGGCGGCGGCACCGGAGCGATGGGCATCGCGCAAGGGTATGCGAGCACGGCAAGCCCCGGCAACGGCGGCGACGGCGGCACGGTGGCGATCTATAGCCGCGCCGGGATCGACCCCACCACGGCGACGAGCGGGATCGTCGGCACCGCCGACGGCGGCGTGGGCGGCGAGGCGCTCTACGACACCACCACGGCAGGCACCGGCGGTGACGGTGGCAGCGTGTTGGTGAGGCTGAACGCTGCGTCTGGCGTTTCGAGGACCGTGAACGCGCGCATCGCCGGCGGCTTCGGCGTCTTCGCGAGCGCTCTCGGCGGCGACGGCGGCGACGGCCTCAAGCTCGCCTCGAATGCCCCGGATCTCGACGACTACGACTTTCCCGGCGGTCAAGGAGGCGTTGCGGGCGACGGCGGAACCGCGACGGTCAACGCCAACGCCGTGACCGTCATCACCACGGAAGATGGTGCGGTCGGCATCTCCGTCCTCGCCTCCGGCGGCGATGGGGGCAGTGGCGGCAACAATCTCGTCACCGGCGAGCCGCCGTCCGGCGGTGCTGGCGGCGATGGTGGCACCGCCACGATCACCACGGCCACGGGCTCCGAGGTCAACACGACCGGCGACGACGCCATCGCCCTCGATGCCGAGGCCAACGGTGGCATCGGCGGCAGCGAGGGCACGGCATTCGGTTCCGGCAGCGAGCACGACACGCCGGGTGCTGCGGGCAACGGAGGAACCGTGACCGTCGGCAACCGTGCCGTGCTGAAGACCACGGGGACGGCGGCCCACGGAATCTCGGCGCAGGCGAACTCCGGGTCGGGCGGCAACGCGGCTCGGCAGGTCGGCTTCTTCGAGTCCATCAGCGATTCCGGTGGGGCGGGCGGAGCGGGCGGCACCGTCACCGTGACCAACCGGGCGACCGGGCTGATCGACACGGAGGGCGACGGGGCCGTCGGCATTCTCGCCCAGTCGATCGGCGGCACGGGCGGCAACGGCGGCCAGTCGTCGGCGATCGCCTACAGCGTCGGCGGCAATGGCGGAACCTCGGGCCCGGGCGGCTCGGTCACCGTCGCCAATGTCGGGGAGATCGATACGGCGGGGATCGGCGCGCCCGGCATTCTCGCGATCTCCGTCGGGGGCGGTGGTGGCCTCGCGCTCGGCACGGACGTGTCGGCCGCGGCGGCTGCGGCGACTGGCGGCGATGCCGGCGGCATCTTCGTCGCGACCGGCGGGACCGGCGGTGCGGGTGGTGACGGCGGCACGGTGGTGGTCTCCAACAGAGGCACCATCACCACCCAGCTCGACCACTCGCACGGCATTCTCGCCTACTCCGTGGGCGGCGGTGGCGGCGCCGGCGGCGGGGCATTCTCGGGGGCGCCGCTGGTGTCGGTGGCCGTCGGCGGCAACGGCTCGACGGGCGGTGCCGGCGGCGACGTCACCGTCAATCCCAACCTCACCGGTCGGCCGAAGGACGAGACCAAGGTCGGCTCCATCGAGACCTTCGGCGTCGGTGCCAACGGGATCTCGGCGGGCTCTGTCGGCGGCGGGGGTGGCGATGGCGGTGCCGCCTCGGCCTTCGCCTTCGGCGTTCCCATCGCGCCGAACGGGGCGACGCTCTCCGTCGCCGTGGCGATCGGCGGCAAAGGCAAGGGCGGCGGCGACGGCGGCACCGTGTTGGTGAACAACGCCAACAGCATCATCACCCACAACGATGACGCGATCGGCATCTACGCGTCCTCGATCGGCGGCGGCGGCGGCAGCGGCGGCCAGGCCACCTCCACGAGCCTCTCGGCGACGTTCGTCTCGCCGCCCTTTTCGCTCAGCGCGTCGGTGGCGGTCGGCGGCAGCGCCGACGACGGCGGCGCCGGCGGAACGGTCACCACCAACAACTACGGCGACATCACCACCTACGGCGATCAGTCGATCGCGATCCTCGCCCACTCGGTGGGGGGCGGCGGCGGCAACGGCGGCAACGCCAAGGCGCTCGCGTCGTCCTTCTCCTTCGGCGACGGCAGCCAGAACAGCATTGGCGTGGCGGTCGGCGGCTCCGGCGGCGGCGGCGGGGCCGGCGGCGTCGTCACGGTGACGAACGCCGGCGCCCTCACCACCTCCGGCGCCAAGGCCGACGCGATCCTCGCCCAGTCCGTCGGCGGGGGCGGCGGCACCGGCGGCATCGGCGCCGCCTACGCGATCCCCGGCATCTCCCTCTACGGCAGCAAGAGCAACGCGGTGACGGTGGGCGTCGGCGGCAGCGGTGGCGAGGCCTCCGCCGGCGACACGGTGACGGTGACCAACACCGGCGCCATCATCGTCAACGGCAACGATTCCCGCGCGATCGTGGCGCAGTCGATCGGCGGTGGCGGCGGCACCGGCGGCGGCGGGCAGGCCGATTCCAATTCGCTCGGCATCACCCTCGGTGTCGCGGTGGGAGGTTCGGGTGGAGGCGGTGGCGCCGGCGGCATCGTCACCGTCGACAACCAAGCCGACATCACGACCTTGGGCCACGGCGGCACGGGCATCCTCGTCCAGTCGATCGGCGGCGGCGGCGGGACGGGCGGCTCGTCGACGGCGAACAACGAGCTCCCCGGCATCGCCGAGACCGGCGAGGACGTGACCGAGGTCGTCGAGTGGTTCCACGAGGCGATCGAGCAGCTCGAGAAGGCCGGCGAGAAAGGTGAGGGCGAAGACGGGGACGGCGAGGGCGGCGATGGCGAGGGCGAAGGTGAGGGCGAGGGTGGAAATGGCGAGGGCGGCGAGAACGGCTCGAAAGGGCCGCCGGAGGTCCAGATCAACGTCTCGGTCGGCGGCAAGGGCGGCGACGGCGGCGACGGCGACGTCGCGACCGTCACCAACACCGGCACGATCACGACGTCCGGCGACATGGCCCAGGCGATCTTCATCCAGTCGATCGGTGGGGGCGGCGGCACGTCCACCGTCGCGGCCGGCAAGCAGGCGGAATTCGGCGGCGAGGTGACCGTCGGTCGCTCCGGCGGGGGCGGTGGCGACGGCGGCCTCGTGACGGTGACGAACAGCGGCGCCCTCGTCACCTCCGGCAACATCGCGGCGGCGATGTTCGCCCAGTCGGTCGGCGGCGGCGGCGGTCTCGCCGGTATCACGCGGCAGGAGAACGCCTTCTTCCTCCCCGTCGGCGTCGCCGTGAACATCGGCGGAACGGGCGGGACGGGCGGCGACGGCGCTGCGGTGGAGGTGGACAATTCCGGCGCCATCGACACCTCCGGCACGCTCTCCATCGGCATCCTCGCCCAGTCGATCGGCGGCGGTGGCGGCCTCCACTACGTCGCGGCGCAGGACGAGGACGACGACGGCGTCTCGATCAACTTCCCCGTTCCCCTCTACGGCAATCCCGGGACCGCAGCCGAGACGCCGGAGGCAGACGACGACGATGGCGATGGCAACGACGATGACGGAGAAGGCGACGACTCCGGGGGCGACAACCAGGACGACTACGGCACCATCGCCGGCGCCGGCCTCTCGCTGAACTTCGGCGCCAAGGCCGGCGCGTCGGGCGACGGCGGCACGGTCGACATCACGAACGCCGCGTCGATCGATACGGGGGGCGACGAAGCCTTCGGCATCCTCGCCCAGTCGATCGGCGGCGGCGGCGGCGTGTCCGGCCTCCACGGCGGCATCTCTGGCGGCAACAACACGCTCATCACCCCGACCTACACCCAGACGGCGGGCGAAGCCGACGCCGCCTCAGGCAGCAACGTGGCGGTGCACCTCAACGGCGGCACCAAGATCACCACCACGGGGACCGGGGCGGTGGGCGTGCTCGCCCAGTCGATCGGCGGGGGCGGTGGCCATCGCTCCGGTGGAACGGGCGCCGCCGAGACCAACCCCGAGTCGGCGGGCCTCTCCGGCAACGCCAACTCCGGCGACGTCACCATCGACACCGACGGGGGGCCCGTCTCGATTACCACCAGCGGCTTCGGCGCGCACGGCATCTTCGCCCAGTCCAACGCCGGCGGCGGCGGCACCTACGGCACCTACGAGGGCGTCGTCACCGTTTCCGCTCCCCTCAGCGACGGCGAGGTCGGCTCGCTCACGGTGGGCAACGTCGACGTCGACTACACCGGCTCGATCACTGCGTCCGGCGAAAACTCGGTCGGCATTTACGCCGAGGCCTGGAACAACCAGTCGGCCGTCGCCGCCGGCACCATCGACATTACGGTCGACGGCGACATCACCGGGGGTAGCGGGGCGAGCGCTGCCGGCATCGCCATCGTCGGCGGCGCCGGCGACACGATCACCATCGACGGCGGCACGATCAGCGCCGGTGACGGCGGTTTCGCGGTGGCCGCGCGCTTCGCGGAACCGACCACCGGGTTCAACTACGACCCGGAGTATGCGCTCACCCTCATCAATGGGGGGACCATCGTCGGCAACATCGACCTCGGCGGCGGGGCGGCGAACTTTGAGAACAACGGCATCTTCCATCCCGGCGAGAGCGTGGTGATCGGCAACGTGCCGGACGCCGGGGTGCAAGGCATCTCGTACTGGAACACGCTGTTCGCCGACAATGTCGTGCCGGACAGCGATCCGACGATTGTCGGAGCGGGCAATTCGATCCCGCTCCTCAACTCGTCCTTCGACAACACCGGCACCGTCGATCCGGCCGGACCCGGCACCATCGGCCAGTCGATCTTCGTCGTCGACGGTTTCAACCAGTCGGCCGAGGGCACCCTCGCGCTCGACGTCGACTATGGTGCCGCCAGCATCGACCGGATCGTCACCACCGGTGAGGCGACGCTTTCGGGCACCGTGCGACCCTCGATCATCGGGGTGGCATCGGCGCCGTCGGGCGATCTGCCGACGCTGGAGTTCTTCGAGGCGACCTCGGTGGACAGCTCGGCGCTGAGCGTCGTCGACACCATCGCCGTCGACTACACGCTCGGCACGGTCGACCCCGGCGGGCTGACGCTGGCCGCGACCATCGACGTGACCCAGGACGCGGCCGCCTCCGAAGCTGCCTCCGCCATCGCCCAGAACCTTCAGGCGAACTACGAGGCGGGCACGCTCGGCGCGACGATGTCGGGCTTCGTCAGCCTCCTCAACGTGCCGACGGGCTCGGAGTCCGAGTATCAGGATGCGCTCGAGAGCCTGAGCGGCGACGTCGCCGTCGGCAGCACCCACCAGGTGGCGGGCGGCGCCAACGCACTCGCGCGCAACAGCCTCCATTCCTGCCCGGTGTTCGTCGGCGAAGCCGCGCTGTTGGAAGAAGAGAAGTGCGTCTACGGCAAGGCGGTCGGCCGCTTCCTGTCCGAAACCGGCGACGGGTCCACCGCCGGCGTCCGCTCCCGCCTCGCCGGCGTCGTGATCGGCGGCCAGGCGGAGGTCGCCGACGATACCTTCCTGGGCGGTGTCGTCGGCCTCGGTGGCTCGTGGTCGAAGAGCACCGACGGGCGTCTCAGGGCGACGGGCGAGACCTACTCGGTGGGTGCCGTCGTGAAGCACCGCTTCGCCGAGCGCTGGGAGATCGCCGCCTCGGCGGTCTATACCTATACGGACAGCGACCACAGCCGCAGCATCGGCGGCCTCGCGCCGGCGGGCACGACGGCGCAGTCGGACGTCGCGAGCCACACCATCGGCGGCCGCGCCCGCTTCGCCTACTACGGCAACGTCGGCGACACCTATCTGAAGCCGATGGTGGACCTCGAGGCCCTCTATACCTCCGTGCCGGCCTACTCCGAGCGTGGGGCGGGAGCCTACGACCTCCACTACAGCTCCAGCGACGACGTGTCCCTCGCGGTCGCCCCGGCGCTGGAGGTGGGACGGCGGATCAACCTCGAGACCGGTGTGCTGCGGGCCTACGCCCGCGCCGGCGCCGCCTACTGGCACGACCGCACCTCCGAGCAGGACGCGCGGTTCGGCGGCACCACCTCCACGCTCGCCTTCGAGAACCGCTTCGAGGGCTCGCGCCTCTTCGCCACCGGCACCATCGGCGCCGAGATCGTGGCGAAGGGCGGCCTGGAGTTCCGCGCCGAGTACGACATCGAGGCGAACGCCGACGCCGTGAGCCACGCGGTGAGCGCCCGCCTCGGCTTCCGCTTCTAGGGTCGCGAACGGCCGCCCGGGTGCGCCCGGGCGGCCGTTTCCTTCGGGCGGGCCGCTCGCCGGCCCGCCCGCACGCCCTTCCCGGGGGATCGCGGCGATCACCTTGGGGGGAGCGGCGAACCCGGCTTTCTCGTTCGTGCGGCAGACGTCATAGTCGCGCGACACGAGGGGGGAGGAGCGCATGGCACGGGCAAAGGGCGGCACCAACCGCCCCGTCATGGCGCGCGAGTACAAGCTGATCCTCAACCAGGATCGCTTCATCGACCGTTCGGCGGGGACGGCGGCGCTGCTCGCCCGGATCGTCGAACAGGCGACCGCCTTGGGGGCGAAGGTGGAGACGCAGCGCGAGGAGGAGACGCGCCGCACGCGCTATCTCGACACGCCCACCCAGGCGCTGCGGCGGGCCGGCTTCACGCTGCGCCTGCGCTACGAGCACGCCGACGCACGGCACAAGGTGACGCTGAAGCACCGCGCGCGCGACCGCTACGTCGCCGCCGCCAAGAACCTCTCGGCGACGGCGAAGCCCTATACGGGTGTGTTCGAGGAGGACGTGCTGCCGGGCTTCGTCAGCATCTTCTCGCAAGCCGGGTCGGTCCGGCTGAGCGAGCTGCCGGCGCTCGACAGCATCGCCGAGGCGACGGCGCTGTTTCCCGAGCTCGGTACGCTGGATTTCGAGAAGGCCGGCCGCCTGGAGGTCGTCAACGGCTTCGAGCCGACGGAGGTCTTCTGCCGCCTCTGCAAGATCAAGGCGGGGCGGAAGGGCAAGATCCGGGTCGGGCTGAGCTTCTGGTACGGCGCCGAGGAGTGCGGGCGCCCGCTGATCGCCGAGTGCGCCTTCGACATTCGCGCGCGGGACGGGGACGATTTCCGCCTCGCGCACGTGCGGGCCGCGAACGGCCTGTTCGACGCCCTGCAGGGCCTTCCCGGCTGGATCCGCACGGAGGCGACCACCAAGACGGCGTTCGCCTACACGAGCGGGGCCTGACGAGGCGGCCCCGCCGGAGTTGCCTCAGGCGGCGAGCTTGGCGGCGATCTCGGCGACGTGACGGCCCTGGAAGCGGGCGCCGTCGAGCTCGTTGGCGCTCGGCTGACGCGAGCCGTCGCCGGCCGCAAGGGTGGTCACGCCGTAGGGCGTGCCGCCGGTCACCTCATCGAGCGTCGTGAGGCCCTGGTAGGAGTAGGGCAGCCCGACCACCACCATGCCGAAGTGGAAGAGGTTGGTGATGAGCGAGAAGAGGGTGGTCTCCTGCCCGCCGTGCTGGGTGGCCGTCGACACGAACGCCGAGCCGACCTTGCCGTTCAGCGCGCCCTTCGCCCAGAGCCCGCCGGTCTGGTCGAGGAAGGCGGCCATCTGCGAGGGAATCCGGCCGTAGCGGGTGCCGACGCCGATGATGATGGCATCGTACTCGGCCAGCTCGTCGACGGTGGCGATCGGAGCGGACTGATCGAGCTTGAAACCCGCCGACTTCGCGAGCTCCTCCGGCACCGTCTCCGCCACGCGGCGGATGGCGACTTCGGCGCCCGCGCTGCGCGCCCCCTCGGCCACGGCCTCGGCCATCGTCTCAACGTGGCCATAGGCGGAATGATAAAGGACCAGCACCTTGGCCATGAAATCCTCCTAGCGAGTGTTCGCGGCGCACCGCGTCGCAACTGTGCCCACCACAACTGGTGCGACGCAGCAATTCAGGCCAGCTGAATTCCTTCGAACCATTTGTTCGAGAAAATGGAAAAGTGGTGCGCGCGAGCGTGGGCGATGCGCCCCGTCGTCCCGGGGCCAAGGCTGCTATGCCGCCCGTTGCGGCGTCTCAGACCGGGTCAGCGGCGTTTTCGCCAGCGTCGCCCGAGATCAGCATGCCGATCGTGCGGCGGCTTCGGACCGATTTCCGTAACAGCAGCGCGAGATGATCATGGCTGGAACTGCGACACCGACGGCGACCCCGAGCTCGGGGAACACATGGCTTGAAGGCATCCTGTGGGGCTCCGAGTGGAGCTCCGGGGCGGCGACGACCATCAGCGTCTATATTGCCGGCGTCGGTGGCAGCGAGACGGTGTCGCTGGTCGGCCAGACCGTCACCGCCCTCGGCTCGATCAGCCAGACCGAGGTCGACGCGATGACGAGCGCGATGGATGCCATCGCCGCCGTGTGCGACGTGTCGTTCGTCGATGTCGCGAGCCAGGCCGACGCCGACATCATCTGGGCGAGCGTCTCGAACGCCGACGGGCAGGGGGCGCTCGGCTGGGCCAATCCGCCCGCCTCCGCCTACAGCTCCGACCTCGGCGACTATCAGAGCCTCGTGACGGTCAACCAGGACGCCTATTCCGGCTCCCTCGCGGTGGGCAGCTTCGACTACATCACCTTCATCCACGAGCTCGGCCACGCGATGGGCCTCTCCCATCCGCACGACACGGGCGGCGGCTCGACCATCTTTCCGAACGTCGGCTCCGCCTTTGGCGACTATGGCGACTACGACATGAACCAGGGCGTCTTCACGATGATGTCCTACAACGACGGCTGGAAGACCGCGCCGCACGGCGGCTCGGTGTCGGCCGCCTACGGCTTCCAGGGCACGCCGATGGCGCTCGACGTCGCGGCCCTCCAGTTCATGTACGGCGCCAACACCACCGCCAACACCGGGGCCGACACCTATTCGCTGCCCGACGGGAACGCCTCCGGCACCTTCTACGCCTGCATCTGGGACGCCGGCGGCACCGACACCATCGTCGGGGCGGCAAGCCTTGCGAACCTCATCGATCTGCGCGCCGCGACGCTGCTCGACGAGGCCGGCGGTGGCGGCTTCGTCTCCTATGCCAACGGCATCCACGGCGGCTTCACCATCGCGAATGGCGTGGTGATCGAGAACGCGACGGGCGGCGGCGTCGACGACGCGATGTTCGGCAACGCCGCGGCGAACGTCATGGACGGGCTCGCGGGGGCCGACATCATCGACGGCGACGCCGGCGCGGACACGCTGATCGGCGGCGGTGGCGCCGACTCGCTGACGGGCGGCAGCGACAACGACTCGATTAGCGGCGGGTCCGACGCCGACAGCCTCGTCGGCGGCGAGGGCGACGACGTGCTCGACGGCGGCAGCGAGGGTGACACCTTCTTCTTCGAGGGTCTCTTCGGCAACGACACGCTGTCGGCGGCGGGCGACGTCACGGCGACGGACAACGTGATCAGCTTCGGCAGCCTCGTCACCGGCGACATGATCTCCTACGCCCTCGATGGCGGAGGCGACGACCTCCTGATCACCGTTGCTGGTGGGTCGGGGGCCGGCGAGCAGGCCGGCACCATCCTCCTCGACGGCTGGACCGCGGCGCAGGCCGCCGGCGGCGGGTTCGGTAGCATGGTGTGGAGCGCGGGCGGCGGCGGCAGCATCGACCTCACCGCCGCTCTGTTCGGCGACCCCGCCGATCCGAGCGACCCCGCCGATCCGAGTGATCCCGCCGATCCGAGCGATCCCGCGGATCCGGCCGACCCCGCCGATCCGCCGGCGAATGAGCCGATCAAGGGCTCCTCCTCGAGCAACACGCTGGTCGGCACCAGCGACGGCGACGAGATCGCCGCGCTCGGCGGCAACGACCTCTCCCAGGGCTACGGCGGCGACGACACCATCGACGGCGGCTCCGGCTACGACACCGTCGAAGGCGGCGACGGCGCCGACAGCATCTCCGGCGGCAAGCACAACGACCACCTCTACGGCGAGGCCGGAGCCGACATCATCGACGGCGGGTCGGGTCGCGACTTCGCCGAAGGCGGCAGCGGCGACGATTCCCTGATCGGCGGCACCGGCAAGGACACCCTCTACGGTGGCGACGGCAACGACACCATCGACGGCGGCGCGCACAACGACCGCCTCTACGGCGATGGCGACGACGACAGCATTCTCGGCGGCGACGGCAACGACACGCTCGACGGCGGGGACGGCGACGACGCGCTGTTTGCCGGCGTGGGCAACGACAGGATCGTCGGCGGGGCGGGCAACGACACGCTCGATGGCGGCTTCCACGACGACTACATGCTCGGCGGGGACGGCGACGATTCCATGGTCGGCGGCTCGTCGGCCGGCAAGGATCGTCTATTCGGCGAGGCCGGCAACGACACGCTCGAAGGCGGCGACGGGGTCGACCGGCTCGACGGCGGCGAGGGCGACGACGTGCTCGACGGCGGCGGCAAGGGCGACGTCTACATCTTCGCCGGCGCCTTCGGCAACGACACCATCCTGTCGTTCGACGACACCGTGGAGCGGCGCTACGACAAGCTCGACCGCATCGACCTCTCGGCGTTCCGCGGCGACAATGGCGGCGTCCTGCGGATGACGGACCTGCTTCTGACCACCGTCGGGAACGACGTGCTGATCGAGCTCGATCTCGACAGCGACGGCATCGCCGACGTCGCCGACTACGACGGCGACACCGTGGCCGACAGCGTCTCGATCCTCGTCACGGACGCGGTGGTGAGCCAGTTCTCGACCCACGACTTCGTGTTCTAGCGCCGGCGCTCCCGCCCGGCACGCCGGCATGGCGGCCGGGCGGGGGCGATCATTGCATAAGCATTTCGTTATGTCCCTTGACACGGTGTGCGGCCGATCCGATCATGTCGGCGTCGTGGTTTCCGCTCGTTCGCCGGGCGGGACGAAGAGGGAATCCGGTGCGCTCCATGGAGCAAGGCCGGAGCTGCCCCCGCAACTGTAAGCGGCGAGCCGACATCCAACACGCGTCACTGAAGCAGCGGCTTCGGGAAGGCCAGGATGGGCGGCGTCGACCCGTGAGCCAGGAGACCTGCCACGACGGAAAACGTACCTGGGCGGGGTGTCCCGGTGGTGCGCTTGCACGCCTCGGGCCCATCCGCTCGTAGGCGATTTCCTGCACGCGTCCGCTCAACCTTTGCCCCCAACACATGGGGTTTCAGAGCCGATGTCTTCCAACTTTTCCGTCGCCAGCCTCGGCACGCCGAGGATCGGCCCGAGGCGCGAGCTGAAAGCCGCCCTCGAAAGCTATTGGGCCGGCCGCTCCGATGCGACCGCCCTCACCGAGACCGCCGCCGGCCTCAGGGCCGCGAACTGGGCGCGCCAGCGCTCCCGCGGCGTCACCGTGATCCCCTCCAACGACTTCTCGCTCTACGACCACGTGCTCGACACGAGCGTGATGGTGGGCGCGATTCCGGAGCGCTTCGGCTGGAGCGGCGGCCGGGTCGAGCTCGAGACCTACTTCGCGATGGCGCGCGGCCGCGAGGGGCAGGCCGTCGCCGGCGGCGTGGCGGCGCTCGAGATGACCAAGTGGTTCGACACCAACTACCACTACATGGTGCCGGAGTTCGCGCCGGATCAGAGCTTCTCCCTGGTGTCGGAAAAGCCGATCGCGGAATATCTCGAAGCGAAGGTGCTCGGCTACGAGACGCGCCCGGTGCTCCTCGGCCCCGTCACCTACCTCCTGCTCGGCAAGGCGGCGGGGATGGATCCGCTGACGCTGCTGCCCGGCCTGTTGCCGGTCTACGAGGAGGTGTTGCGACGCCTCGCGGCGGCGGGGGCGCAATGGGTGCAGATCGACGAGCCGTGCCTCGCTCTCGATCTCGACGTCCGCGCCCACGATGCGCTGCGGCAGGCGACGGCGGCCTTCGCCCGCACCGCACCCGGCCTCAAGGTGATGCTCGCGAGCTATTTCGGGCCCTTCGGCGGCAACGAGGCGACGGTGCTCGATCTCCCGGTGGCGGGGCTCCACCTCGATCTCGTCCGCGCCCCCGAGCAGCTGCCCCTGCTGCGCGAGGCTCCGCGCGGGCTGACCCTCTCGCTCGGCGTCGTCGACGGGCGCAACATCTGGCGCACCGACCTCTCCGCCGTGCTCGACCGGCTGATGCCGCTCGTCGGCGCCCGGAAGGTGGAGTTCGCGCCGTCCTGCTCGATGCTGCACGTGCCGATCGATCTCGACCTCGAAACCGACCTCGACCCGGACGTCGCGGCGTGGCTCGCCTTCTCGGTGCAGAAGATGGACGAGCTCGCGACGATCGCGACGGCGTTCGCCAAGGGGCGGGAGAGGGTCGCCGATGCGCTCGCCGCCTCCAACCAGGCGGTGCGCACCCGCTACGCCTCGGCCAAGGTGAACGATCCGGCGGTCAGGCGGCGCACGGCGAGCGTCGATGCGGCGATGTGCCGGCGCCCGAGCCCCTTCGAGGTGCGTCGCCGGGCGCAACAGGAACGGCTCGGGCTGCCGCTCTACCCGACCACCACCATCGGCTCCTTTCCCCAGACGAGCGAGGTGCGCAAGGCGCGCTCCGCCCACGCCAAGGGCGCGATGTCGGACGTCGACTACGACGCCTTCATCGCCGGGGAGATCGAGGCGGCGGTGCGCTGGCAGGAGGAGATCGGCATCGACATGCCGGTGCACGGCGAGTTCGAGCGCAACGACATGGTGCAGTATTTCGGCGAGCAGCTCGCCGGCTATGCCTTCACCCGGCATGGTTGGGTGCAGAGCTACGGCTCGCGCTACGTGCGCCCGCCGATCATCTTCGGCGACGTGTCGCGCCCCGCGCCGATGACGGTGAGGTGGTCCGCCCATGCGCAGAGCCTGACGAGGCGTCCGATGAAGGGCATGCTCACGGGGCCGGTCACGATGCTCCAGTGGTCCTTCGTGCGCGACGATCTCCCGCGCGCCGAGGTCTGCCGCCAGATCGCCCTCGCGCTGCGCGACGAGGTGGTCGACCTCGAAGCGGCGGGGCTCGCCGCGATCCAGGTGGACGAGCCGGCCTTCCGCGAGGGACTGCCGCTGCGCAAGGCCGACTGGGCCGCCTATCTCGACTGGGCGGTGGAGTGCTTCGGCCTCGCGACGTCGGGGGTCGCCGACACGACGCAGATCCACACCCACATGTGCTACTCGGAGTTCAACGACATCATCGAGTCGATCGGCGCGATGGACGCGGACGTGATCTCCATCGAGACCTCCCGCTCGCGCATGGAGCTGCTCGAGGCGTTCGTCTCCTACCGCTACCCCAACGAGATCGGGCCGGGCGTCTACGACATCCATTCGCCCCGCGTGCCGCCGGTCGGCGAGATGGTGCGGCTGCTTCAGAAGGCCGCGCAGCGGCTCGCGCCCTGGCAGATCTGGGTGAACCCCGATTGCGGCCTCAAGACGCGCCGGTGGGAGGAGGTGCGGCCGGCTCTCCTCAACATGGTCGCCGCGGCGCGGCGCATGCGGGCGGCGACCCCCGAGACGGAGGCCGCGGAATGACGGCGTCGGCCGGCGGGGAGGCGCGCGCGACGTCGCTCCTCGACGTCGTGTTCCCCGGCGAGACCAACCACCACGGCACGCTGTTCGGCGGAGCGGCGCTCGCGAAGATGGACAAGGTCGCCTTCATCACCGCCACGCGCCACGCGCCGGCGACGTTCGTCACCGCCTCGTGCGAGCGGATCGACTTCCTGGAGCCCGCCCGGCTCGGCGACATCGTCGAGCTCGTGGGGCGCGTGGTGCGGGCAGGGCGCCGCTCCCTCGGCGTGAAGGTGACGCTGACGGCGGAGGCGCCGGTATCGGGAGAGCGGCGGCGCGTCGCCGTCGGCATCTTCAACATGGTGGCGGTCGACGCCGCGGCCGCGATGCCGGAGCCTCCCGCCGCAGCACCGCCCGCGACCGGCGGCCGCGTGACCATGGCGGACTTCGTGATGCCCGGCGAGACGAGCCACTATGGCAGCCTCTACGGCGGCAGGGCGCTCGCGGCGATGGGCAAGGCGGCCTTCATCACCGCCTCGCGCGCCTGCCGGCGGCCGGTGGTGCTCGCCTCCACCAAGCGGCTCGACTTCACCGACCAGATCGGCGTCGGCGAGCTGATCGAGATCGACGCCGCCGTCGTCGCCACCGGCCGCACCTCGCTGACGGTGGCGGTGACGCTGACCGCCGAGACGCCGGCGAACGGCGAGCGCCGCCCCTGCGGTCACGGCACCTTCGTGATGGTGGCGACTGCCGCGGCGGGCGCGGCCCCGGCGGGCGGAGCCGCGGCGGCCTGAACGGTGGCGGCTTGCGAAGAAGGAAGGGGCGCCTGCGTGGGCGCCCCTTCCTCGCATCAGTCCCAGGCGAGGGCGCCGCCGGTCTGGTACTCCGTCACCCGCGTCTCGAAGAAGTTCTTTTCCTTTCTGAGGTCCATCGCCTCGCTCATCCAGGGGAACGGGTTCTCGGCGGGGCCGAAGACCGGGGCGAGACCGAGCTGGGCGCAGCGCCGGTTGGCGATGAAGCGCATATATTCTTCGCAGAGATCGGCGTTGAGGCCGAGGAAGCCCGACGGCATCGTGTCGCGTCCATAGGCCGCCTCCAGCGCGGCGGCGTCCTTCAGCATGCCGCGGACCTCGTCCTGGAAGGGGGCGGTCCACAGGTCCGGATTCTCGTGGCGGATCTGGTTGATGACATCGATGCCGAAGTTCAGATGGATCGATTCGTCGCGCAGGATGTACTGATATTGCTCGGCGATCCCGACCATCTTGTTGCGCCGGCCGAGCGACAGGATCTGCGCGAAGCCGGTGTAGAACCACATCCCCTCGAACACGACGTAGAACGCCACGAGGTCGCGCAGGAAGGCCTGATCGGCCTCCGCCGTTCCGGTGCTGAAGCTCGGGTCGTCGAGATGGCGGGTGTAGTTCAGCGCCCAGGCCGCCTTGTCGGTGATCGAGGGCACCTCGCGGTACATATTGAAGAGCTCGCCCTCGTCGAGGCCGAGGCTTTCGACGATGTATTGGAAGGTGTGCGTGTGCACCGCCTCCTCGAAAGCTTGCCGCAGGAGATATTGGCGGCACTCGGGGTTGGTGAGGTGGCGGTAGATCGCGAGCACGATGTTGTTGGCGACGAGGCTCTCGGACGCGGCGAAGAAGCCCAGATTGCGCTTCACCGCACGCCGCTCGTCCGCCGTCAGCCCGTTCGCCGACTTCCACAGCGCGATGTCGGCCTGCATCGAGACCTCGGTCGGCATCCAGTGGTTGTTGCAGGCGGCGAGATATTTCTCCCACGCCCAGCGATATTTGAGGGGGAGGAGCTGGTTCACGTCCGCGCGGGCGTTGATCATCGCCTTGTCGGAGACCGAGACGCGCGCCGCGCCCCGCTCGATGGTTTCAAGGCCCGAGGGCGCCGCGGGCTCCGCGAGGGTCGCCGGCGCGTGGTCGGCCGGTGCGTCGTCGATCGGCGCGCGGGTGGGCGGCGCGAGGGGCGTCGCCGGCGCCGTCGTCCAGTCGAGGGTGGGGGAAGGGGTCACTGGCAGGCCTCGCAGGTGGGATCGTCGAGAACGCACGCCGGTGCGGGGGCGGCGGCGACGGGAGAGGGGGCGACCGCGTTGAGCCGCCCGTCGGTCCCCTTGAGGGTGGACTTCTCCACGCTCGTCGCGGCGCGGGCGCGCAGATAGTAGGTCGTCTTGAGCCCGCGCTCGAAGGCGAGGCGGTAGAGCGCGTCGAGCGCCTTGCCCGAGGGGACGGCGAGATAGAGGTTCAGCGACTGGGCCTGGTCGATCCACTTCTGCCGCCGCGCCGCCGCCTCGATCAGCCAGCGGGCGTCGATCTCGAAGGCGGTGGCGTAGAGCGCCTTGAGGTCGTCCGGCACGCGGTCGATCTCGCCGAGGCTCCCGTCATAATATTTGAGGTCGGCCGCCATCACCTCGTCCCACAGGCCGCGGGCCTTGAGGTCGTGGACGAGCGCCGCGTTCACCACGGTGAAGTCGCCCGACATGTTCGACTTCACATAGAGGTTCTGGAAGATCGGCTCGATCGACTGCGACACGCCGCAGATGTTGGAGATGGTCGCCGTCGGGGCGATCGCCATGGTGTTAGAGTTGCGCATGCCGATGGTGGTCACGCGCTCGCGCAGCGCCGGCCAGTCGAGCGTCGTGGAGCGGTCGATGTCGAGCGTGCCGCGCGCCTCGGCCAGGAGCTCCACCGAATCGATGGGCAGAACTCCCTTCGACCACAACGAGCCGTCGAAGCTCGGATAGCGCCCCCTTTCGGCGGCGAGCTCCACCGAGGCCGAGATCGCGTGATAGGCGATCGCCTCCATGCTCTCGTCGGCGAAGCGCACGGCCGCCTCGCAGGCGTAGGGCACGCGCATGCGAGCGAGGGCGTCGGCAAAGCCCATCAGCCCCAGGCCCACCGGCCGGTGGTTGAGGTTGGAGCGCCGCGCTTCCGGGATCGTGTAGAAGTTGATGTCGATGACGTTGTCGAGCATGCGCATGCCGACGCGCACGGTGTCGGCGAGCTCAGCGTGGTCGAGCCCGTCCGGGCCGACGTGGGCGGCAAGGTTCACCGAGCCGAGATTGCAGACCGCGACCTCGTCGGCGGCGGTGTTGAGGGTGATCTCGGTGCACAGGTTGGAGGAGTGGACGACGCCCCGATGGCGCTGCGGCGAGCGGATGTTGCAGGGGTCCTTGAAGGTGATCCAAGGGTGCCCGGTCTCGAACAGCATGGTCAGCATGCGCCGCCACAGCTCCACCGCCCGCACGGTGCGGGCGATGCGCATCTCGCCCCGCGCGGCCTTCGCCTCGTAGGCTTCGTAGGCGGCCTTGAAGGCAGGGCCGTAGAGGTCGTGGAGGTCGGGCGTCTCGTCGGGCGAGAACAGCGTCCAGCTGTCGTCGGCCGCGACGCGCTCCATGAAGAGATCCGGCACCCAGTTGGCGGTGTTCATGTCGTGGGTGCGGCGGCGGTCGTCGCCGGTGTTCTTCCTGAGGTCGAGGAACTCCTCGATGTCGATGTGCCACGTTTCGAGGTAGGCGCAGACGGCGCCCTTGCGCTTGCCGCCTTGGTTCACCGCGATCGCCGTGTCGTTGGCGACCTTGAGGAAGGGCACCACGCCCTGGCTCTCCCCGTTGGTGCCGCGGATGTGGGCGCCGAGGCCGCGCACGGGCGTCCAGTCGTTGCCGATGCCGCCGGAGAATTTGGCGAGCAGGGCGTTGTCCTTCACCGACTTGAAGATGCCGCCGAGATCGTCCGGCACCGTGGTGAGGAAGCAGGAGGACAGCTGCGCGTGGCAGGTGCCGGCGTTGAAGAGCGTCGGCGTCGAGCACATGAAGCGGAAGGTGGACAGGCGCTCGTAGAAGGCGATCGCCATCCCTTCACGGTCGATCTCGCGCAGGGCGAGGCCCATCGCGACGCGCATGAAGAAGATCTGCGGCAGCTCGAAGCGCACGCCGGCATCGTGCAGGACGTAGCGGTCGACGAGGGTCTGAAGGCCGAGATAGTCGAAGTCGAGATCGCGCGTGGCGTCGATCGCGGCGCCGAGACGGTCGAGGTCGAAGCGGGCGAGCTCGGGGTCGACGCGGCCGGCGGCGATCCCCTTGGCGATCGCGGCCGACAGGGCCGGGGCGTAGCGCGCTGCCATGTCGGCGGCGCTCGCCTCCTCCGGCCGGCCGGCGAGGCCGCTCAGGACTTCGCGGCGCAGGCGGTGGAGGAGGAGGCGGGCGCTCGCGCGGGAGTAGTTCGGCTCCGCCTCGATCAGGGTGCGCGCGGCCATGATCGGGGCGAGGGTCAGCTCGTCCTCGCTGATCCCGTCGTAGAGGTTGCGCCGCGTCTCGGCGAGGATCGCGTCGGGGTCGACCCCGTCGAGCCCGTCCGCCGCCTCGGCGAGGAGGTGGGCGAGGCGCGCCTCGTCGAGCGGCACGAGGCTGCCGTCGGCCTGCCGCACCGAGAAGCGGGGGGCTGCCGGTGCCGCACCGCCTTGCCGGGCGAGGCGCTCGCGGGCGCGCGCCTCGCGGTAGAGCACGAAGGCGCGGGCGACCTTGTGGTGGCCGCCGCGCATCAGGGCGAGCTCGACCTGGTCCTGGATGTCCTCGATGTGCAGCGAGGCGCCGATCGGCGGGCGGCGGGTGAGGTTGGCGACGATCTCGGCCGCGAGCTCGTCGACGGTCTCGTGGATCCGGCGCGAGGCGGCCGCGCTCGCCCCTTCCACGGCGAGGAAGGCTTTGGTGAGCGCCACCTCGATCTTGGAGGGGTCGAACGCGGTGACGCTGCCGGAGCGGCGGATCACCCGGTATTCGACGAGCCCGTGCCGATCGCTCTCCGGCATGGCGCCGATCGCCGGCCGCGGCGGCACGACGCCGTTGCGGCCTGTGGTGGGCTCTGTTGTGAAGGACATCGGCTTGTTCCCCAGATCTGGGGGCAAAGGCCGAGCGGACACGCAACCACACCGTCCGTGGGACGGCGGTTTCGTGATCCACCAGGACACCCCGCCCGTGGACGTTCGTTCGCGTCACGGCAGGTCTCCTGGCTCGCGGGTCCTCACTCGCCCCGCCTTCCCGGCCGTGCGGCCAGTGGCTTGTCGGGGGTCGTTCGCCGCTTACAGTTGCGGGGGCAGCTTCGGCCTCGCCCGGCGTGCGGGCTCACCGAATTCCCTCTTCGCCTCCGACGTGAATCGAAGGACCGTGACGCAATATGTTGTGCTTGGTTCGCTGCTCAGCGTCAATATCTGGTGGCGCTATCCACATCCATCTGTGGAGCGCGTGTCGATGAACCGCCTCACGCGACCTCGTCGGTGGTGCGTTGAGGCCGCTCGCCCCGGTTGCCGAGGGTGACGGCGGCGAGCAGCGCCACCGTGAGGACGAGCACCGCGCCGCTATAAGGGCGCAGGAAGATCGCCACGAAGCTGCCGTCGGTCATGATGAGGCTCTGGCGCAGGCTCTCTTCGACGAGCGGCCCGAGGACGAGGCCGATCGCGAGCGCCGCCAGCGGCACCCCGGCGAGGCGCAGCACGAAGCCGACGACGCCGGCGACGAGGCAGGTGATCACGTCCGCCCCGCTGCCGGCGAGGGAGTAGGCCCCGATCATCGAGAACAGCGTGATCGCACCGAGGAGGATCGCCGTCGGCACCGCGAGGATGCGGGCGAAGACACCGGTGAGGGCCGCCCCGATCAGCGCCATCAGGATGTTGATGATGATGAAGGCGGCGAACAGGCTGTGAATGAAGCCCGGATCGCGCATGAAGAGGAAGGGGCCCGGCTGGACGCCCTTGACGATCAGCAGCGAGACGATGAGCGCCGTGACCGCGTCGCCCGGAATGCCGAGGGCGAGGCTCGGCACCAGCGCGCCGCCGGTCACCGCGTTGTTCGCCGCCTCGGAGGCGATGATGCCTTCCGGCTCGCCCTTGCCGAAATTGGCGCGGAAGCGGCCGGAGCGCTTCGCCTCCACGTAGCTGATGAAGGACGCCGCGGTGGCGCCCGTGCCCGGCAGGATGCCGATGCCGGTGCCGATCAGGCACGACTTCAGCAGCGTCTTCAGCCGCGCCGCGACGGCGGACCACGGCGGCAGGCGGAAGGCGAGGGCGGAGGTGTCCACCGCGGTCGGCGTGTCGACGGAGCGGGCCTGCATGAACACCTCGGAGAGCGCGAAGAGGCCGATCAGCACGGCGACGCGGTTCACCCCGCCGCTCAGCTCCAGCACGCCGAAGTCGAAGCGGAGGTCGCCGGTCATCGGATCGCTGCCCACCACGGCGACGAAGAGGCCGACGACGGCGGCGATGAGCCCCTTGATGACGCTGCCGCGCGAGACGGCGACGACGCAGGTGAGGGCCATCAGGGTGAGGGCGAAGAATTCGGGCGGCCCGAAGCGCAGCGAGAAGGTTGCGACGGGCGCCGCGATCAGCATCAGGACGACGGCGCTGAAGGTGCCGCCGACGAGGGAGGCGAGCGTCGCCCAACCGATGGCGAGGCCGGGCTGTCCGCCGACGGCCATCGGGTAGCCGTCGAGCGAGGTCGCGGCCGACTGGGGCGTGCCGGGCATGTTGATGAGGATCGCCGAGACGGAGCCGCCGTAGACCGAGCCGGCGTAGACGCCGATGAGCAGGACGATGCTCGGCAGCGCATCCATGCCGAAGGTGAAGGGGAGCACGACGGAGAGGCCGAGGATGGAGCCGAGGCCGGGGATGGCGCCGACCACGACGCCGAGCGCCGTGCCGCCCACCATGGCGAGCAGCGTGTCGGGACGCAGGAGCGTGAGGAGGATGTCGAGCATCGCGGTCTCGTCAGGGAAGCTGGACGCCGAGGACGCTCTCGAACAGCAGGAACAGCCCGAGTGGCATGGCGATGGCGGTGGCGGCGAGCACGGTCAGCCGCCGATAGCCGAGGATGAGGCCGACGGCGGCGCTGTAGAGGATCGCGGCCGGCACGAAGGGGAGCCGGGTGAAGAACAGCGCGTAGCCGGTGGTGAGGACGAGGCTGCCGCCGACGGGCAGCGCATAGCGGGATAAGTCGAGCCGCAGCGCCGCGGAGGGGCCGACGAGCGCCTTCGCGATCAGCGCGACGGAGAGGAGGGCGAGCACCGCGAGGAGGATGCGCGGGTAGAACACCGCGTTGTAGGCCGTGCCGAGGCCGGTTCGCTGGTAGACGTCGGACAGCGTCTCCAAGAACAGGACCGCGCACACGACGAGCAGTACGGCGGCGAAGATGAGATCCGCGATTCGCGTGCTCATGGCGACGGGCTCGCCCGGTCCGTCACTGCTGGGTCATGCCGGCGGCCGCGAGGAGGCGCTTGAACTTATCGGACTCCTCCACCGCGAAGCTGTTGGTCTCGTCCATGCCGGTATAGAGATCCGGCACCTTCACCGTTTCGAGGAGCGACTGGTACTCGTCGGAGGCGACGGCGGCGGCGCAGGCGTCTTCGAGCTGGGCGAGGCGGGCCGGGTCGACGCCCTTCGGCGCGAACATCGCGCCCCAGATGACGTGCGCCATGTCGTAGCCGAGCTCCTTCACCGTCGGCACGTCCGGAAGATCGGCGAGCCGCTCGTCGGTGAAGACGGCGAGGGGGCGGATCGGATTGGAGGCGATCGGCACGATCTGGATCGGCACCATGTCGATGTGGTGGCCGAGGAGGTTGCGCACGTTGCCGGTGTCGCCGCCTTGGGTCGGAAGGTGCGTCCACTCGACGCCCGCCTTCTGGCCGAGCTCCACCATCGCAAGGTGCGGCAGCGAGCCGGGGCCGGGCGAGCCGTACTTCAGCTCGCCCGGATGGGCCTTGGCGTAGCCGATCACGTCGTCGAGCGTCTTGAAGTCCGAATCGTCGCTCACCACCAGCGCCATCGGGCTCGAGTAGGGCTTGCAGATGTAGTCGAACGACGAGACGTCGTAGGCGAGGTGGCGCAGGTGCGGCTGCATGGTGAACGGCGCCAGCGCCGAGACGCCGACGGTGTTGCCGTCGGGCTTGGCCCGCGCCACCTCGGTGGTGCCGAGTGTGCCGGCCGCGCCGGGGCGGTTGAGGATCACGATGTCGGTGCCGAGCGTCTTCTCCATGGAGAGCGCCAACGTGCGGGCGTAGACGTCCGACGAGCCGCCGGCCCCCCAGGGAACGATGAGGGTGAGCGGATCGGCCGCGTGGGCGGCCGGCGCCAGCGAAACGGCGAGGCCGAGGGCGGCAAGGGCGCGCATCACCGGGCGGGCGAAGAGGCGAGCCATAGGTGCATCTCCTTCAGGCGGCCGGAAGCGGTGTGTGGTCCCGATGTTGCACCCCCGGCCGCAGGATGCCTCGTCGAGCCGCGATCTGTGAAAGCTCGGCCACGACCCCCTCGGGCATTTCCGCGGGACCGACAACCGTCTCAGCCGTTTCTATTATGTCAACGCTGTAGACATTGAAGTCTCTCCCCGGCTAACTGTCAACTCGCAACGAGGGCAGGGGGCCGCATGAAAACCGTTCGCAACGCCATCAGCGTCCTGAACGCCTTTTCCCTCGATCGGCCGGAGATGAGCCTTGCCGAGCTGAGCGCGCGGGTGGGGATCGACAAGGTCATCGTCCACCGCCTCCTGCGCACGATGAAGGAGGAGCGCTTCGTCGAGCAGGACCCGAGCACGCGGCACTACCGGCTGGGGCCGGCGGTGGGAGACCTCGCCGCCGTGCGCCGGGCGCTGCTGCGCCCGATCGAGCACGCCGCCGACCGGCTGCTACCGGTTCACGCCAAGCTGAACGAAACGATCCACCTCGCCCAGCTCGAGGGTGGCTTCGTGGTGGTGACGTTCGTGGCGCTCTGCACCCAGGAGCTGCGCACGGTGATGGAGGTGGGCGAGCGCCTGCCGATCTACTGCACCGGCCCCGGCCTCATCTACCTCGCCTATGGCGACGACCGCTTTCGCGAGATGCAGCTGTCGGGCCGGCTGCGTCGCCGCGCGTCGAACACGGTGACCGACCGCAAGACGCTCGAAGCGATGCTGCCCGGCATCCGCGAGGCGGGGCTCGCGGTGGTCGACGGCACCTATTCGGACGGCTCCAAGGGCATCTCGTCGCCGATCTTCGGGGCCGACGGGCGGGTGATCGGGGTGGCGAGCGTGCTAGGCCCGAGCAGCCGGCTGCAGGGCGCCGACGAGGCCCGGGCGATCGCCACGATCAAGGACGCGACGCTGCGGATCTCCAAGCGCCACGGCTATCGCCCGCCGGACGCCGACGACACCGCCAGCGACGCCGAGGAGATCCTGGCATGAGCGAGGCGTCCTCGACCCCGTCGCCGCTGTCCATCCGCCTCCTCGGCACGGGCGGACCCTGGGTCAATCCGAAGCGCTACGGTCCGTCGGCGTTGATCTCGGTGGGCGAGGAGCGCCTGCTCTTCGACACCGGCCGCGGCGTCGGCATCCGCCTCGTGGAGGCGGGCGAGGATCCGGGACGCCTCTCGATGGTGTTCCTGACGCACCATCACCTCGACCACATCAGCGACCTCGGCGACATCATGATCACCTCATGGCTGCGGGGGCGGTCGAAGGAGCTCGTGATCTACGGCCCCACCGGCACGGCGGCGATCGTCGACGCGCTGCTGACGAAGGTCTATGCCAAGGACATCGAGTGGCGCTCCGACGGCGAGCCGACCTGGGGCGGCTGGCAGCCGGTGCGCGCCATCGACGTGGGGCCGGGCGTGGTGATCGACACCGGCGCCTGGCGGGTGAGCTGCGAAGAGGTGGTGCACGGCCACGCGCTGCCCTTCCGTCCCGAGTTCCTGGAGACGTGGCGCTGTCTCGGCTATCGCTTCGAAGCGGGCGGCAAGGTGATCACGCTGAGCGGCGACACGGTGGACTGCGAGGGGGTGCGCCGGCTCGCCAAGGGGGCCGACGTCCTCGTCCATTGCTGCTTCGCCGGCGATGCGGAGGTGGCGCACAGCAAGCACTTGTCGGAGGTGGGGCGGCACACGCTCGCCACCGCGAGCCAGGTCGCGAGGGTGGCGCGCGACAGCGGTGTCGGGCACCTGGTGCTCACCCATCTGCGTCCGAAGCCGCCCGAGATGATCGAGGCCCTGCGCGGCGAGGTGCGGGCGATCTACGACGGCGAAGTCACCGTCGGCGAGGACCTCCACCTCGTCTCGCTCGCCTGATGCGAGTAGGGCGGGGGCGCGATGTCCCTCGCCCGCTGCGCCTCAGCGCTTGGGATAGATCCGGACCGGAAGCTTCGTCGGCACGAGGCCGAGCGAAACGTCGCCCCGCGGCACGTCGCCGATGAGCTCGAACCGCTCTACGCGATTGCCGAGGATGGTGAAGGCTTCCGTCATTTCCATCCGGGCGAGCGGGGCACCGACGCAGGCGTGCGAGCCGAAGCCGAACGTCATGTGCGGGGAGGGCTCGCGCGACACCTCGAAGCGCTCGGGGTGCTCGTAGACGTCCTCGTCGCGGTTCACCGCCATCGCGAGCACCGTCGCCACCTCGCCCTTGTGCGCGGGCATGCCGCCGAACTCGGTCTCGTCCACCGCCTGGCGGGAGATGTGGTGGGTGATCGAAGCGTAGCGCATGCCCTCTTCCACCACGCTCGGCGCCACGCCCTCGGGATCGGCGGTGAGCTTTGCCCACTCCGCCGGGTTCTCCAGCAGGGCGAGGGTGGTGTTTTCGAGCTGGCGGCGGGTGGTGTCCATCCCCGCTCGCGTCAGCTCCATGGCGATGCCCACGACCTCGAGCTCGCGATGGCCTTCCATCTCGCGGATCAGCTCGCTGAAGATGTCGTCCTTGAGGTCCTCGCGGCGCTCGCGCAGAAGGTCGAGAAGGTAGGCTTCGAGGGCGCGCCAGGCCGTTTCGACCTCGGCGAGCTCCTCCACCGCGATGAACATGTTGGTCCACCGGGCGCTGCTGTCGACCCAGGCCGACACCATGTCGATGTCGGAGAGGGGCAGCCCCAGCATCGGCGCCAGCACGCGGGCGGGGAAGGGATGAAAGAGCTCGGAGACGAGGTCGCCCTCGCCGCGCTCCAACAGCGGCTCCAACAGGCCGACGAAGAGGTCGTGGATGCGCGGGCGCAGCGTCTCGATAACGCGCGTGCGGAACACCTTCGTCAGGATCTTGCGCAGCTCGGCGTGCTCGGGCCCGTGCCGCGTCAACAGCGGCTCCTTGGTCCGCTCGGCGAGGTAGGGGCTCACCTCCTCGGGGATGTGATAGACCGAGATCGGCAGGTCGCGCCGCAGGATGTGCCGCGCCTCGTTGCGCTTCAGCACGACGAGACCGGTCTCGGTCGTCGCGAACGGGCACTTCTTGGCGAGATCGCCCATGAAGGCGACGGGGGCGTCCCGATACTCCTTGTCGTCCCATCCGAACGACGGAAGCTTGTCTTCGCTCTTGATCATCGGCCTGTTCCTTGGTCAGTCATCATCGCGAACCGGGGGCCCACACCGACGTGTGGGTTGCGACACGGATCCTGGGGCAAGCGCCGTGCCGAGTGGCGCGCGGACGCGGGGTCTAGTCGGGGCATCCGGCCTTCATCCAGGCCTCGAACAGCGTGATCTGGGCTTCGGGCCATTGCCGGTCGCAGGGCATGTCGCCGGCGACCAGCCGATCGAGGATCATCTCAGCGTTCTCCCGCACGTCGGCGACCCGCCACAGGTCGAAGGCGAACAGCATCTGATCCCGGTCGAACTGCAGGAACAGCGGCTTCACGTCCTGCTCGAAGCTCACCTTCGCGCCGTCGTCCATACCCTCGGCTCCGCCCTACGTCTGTCGCTCGATGATGCGGTGGGCCGCGGCGCCGTCGACGTGACCCGCGTGCGGTCGCGCCGTTCCGGAGCGGCCCGAGACACGAAGAATCACAAGACGTTAGCGATGCGTCCCAATTCATCTATCTAACTGGGATAATTCGTACTTTGACTGATAAGGGACCATGTGATGAACCTCTGGTCAATAGTGCAATTCGATCATTTTTTGGGCGTCTTGGCGCGAGTCCTGCCGTCTCGGCAGGCGGCGTCGCGCCTGCCGGCGGGGGCGTGGCTCAGGCCGGGTCCGCGGCGTCGAGGGCGGCGAGCACCGCCTCCGGGCTGAACGGCATGGCGTTGACGCGCACGCCGGTCGCGTCCTCGATGGCGTTGCCGATCGCGGCGGCGATCGACAGCATCCCGGCCTCGCCGATCCCCTTGAGGCCGCCGGGGCCCGGACCGCGCATGTGCTCGGTGACGAACACCTCGAAGTGCTCCGGCAGGTCGGCGGCCTGGGCGACCCGATAGGTCCACGGCGTGGCGTTCTCCGGCTGGAGCGCCGGCGTGTAGCGCAGGCTCTCGAACATCGCCTGGCCGTAGGCCTGGATCGCCGCGCCGGCCACCTGGCCTTCGCAAGCGCGGCGGCTGATGATCCGCCCCGCGTCGCTGCCGACGACGAGGCGGTGGACGGTGACGCGCCCGGTCTCGCGGTCGACGCTCACCTCCGCCCCGGTCCAGCACGGCATCCAGAAGAGGTTCTGCGAGCGCAGCGGGGCGCCGTCGTCGTAGGGTACCTTGACGTGGCCGTAGGCGGTGAAGGCGAAGCCCTGGCCGCCATAGTAGCCGCGCACCATCGGCTCGAGCGGATGGAGGGCGCCGTTGCGACGCACCGCCCACCCTTCGAGGGCGAGGTCGGCGGGGGCGCACTGGAGCTGCTCGGCGGCGAAGGCGAGGATCTCCTCGCGCACGCTCGCAGCGGCCTCGGCGACGGCCGACCCGGTCACGACCGTGCCGCAGCTCACGTGGGTGCCGTTGTTGAGCGGCGTCACGTCGGTGTCGATCGCGCCGTAGCGGGCGTCGGCGGCGTCGAGGCCGAGCACGTCGGCGGCGATCGAGCAGAGCGTCGTGCCGGCGCCCTGGCCGATCTCCGCGGTGGCCGCGAGCACCGTGATCCTGCCGCTCTGGCTCACCTTGACGATGGCGCCGGCGTGGTTGCCCGTGCCGCCGCCGTCCTTGATGCCGACGGCGAGGCCGAAGCCGTGTCCGGCCTTCTTCGGCGCCCGGTAGCCGAGGCGGGTGCAGACCTCGTCGAGCCCGCCCTTGAGGTCGCTGTCGATGGCGCTGTCGCCCGGGGCGAAGGGCTCGTCGGGGCCGAGAAAATTCATCACGCGCAGGTCGTAGGGGTCGATGCCGAGGCGGTGGGCGATCATGTCCATCTGGCATTCGGAGGCGTAGCTCGCCTGGGTGCCGCCGAAGCCGCGGAAGGAGCCGGCGGGCACCTTGGTGGTGCGCACCACGCGCGAGCGCACGTCGAGCGCATCCCAGTGGTAGGCCCCGGCGATGCGGAAGCCGGTCTTCAGCGCCACCATCACGCTCGCATCGCAATAGGCGCCGCCGTCGAGCACGATGTCGGCGCGGCGGGCGAGGAGGCGGCCGTCGGCGCCGACGGCGGTGGTGAGGGTGAGCTCGGCGGCGTGTTTGGTGAGGGTGAGGATGCTCTCGTCGAGCGTCAGCGCGAGCCGCACCGGCCGCCTCGCCTTCTGCGCGATGAGGGCGACGAGCGGCTCCATCTTGCAGTAGCTCTTGCCGCCGAAGCCACCGCCGATCAGCGGCGTATGCACGCGGATGTCGGTATCGGGCATGCCGAAGATGCGCGAGAGGTCGGCGCGCAGCATGAACGGGTCCTGGTTGGACGACCACAGTTCGAGCCGCCCGTCCTCGAAGCGCGCGACGTTGACGTGCGGCTCGAGGTGGTAGTGGTTGATCGCCGAGAAGGCGAAGCTGTCGGTGAAGACGTGATCGGCCCGGTCGAGAGCCGCGTCCACCCCGCCGCGCGTATAGGTGTACTCGTAGAGGACGTTGGGCGCGGGCTCCTTGCGGCTCGTGGAGCCGGCTCCGACGGGAAGCGCGAAGCCCGGCTGCGGCTCCTCAAAGAGGAGCGGCGCGCCGGGAGCGAGCGCCGCGGCGGGATCGGGAAGCGCTGGAAGCGGATCGTAGTCGACATCGACGAGGGCGAGGGCGGCGAGCGCCGTGCGCTCGTCCCGTGCCGCGACGGCGACCACCGCCTCGCCCACGTGCCGCACCTTGTCGATCGCGATGACCGGCTGGTCCTGGATGGTGAAGCCGTAGGTGGGCAGAGCCAGCGCCCGCGCGTCCGCCCCGGTGACGATCGCGACCACGCCCGGCAGCGCCGCCGCCTTGGCCGTGTCGATGCCGCGGATGCGGGCGTGGGGGTGCGGGCTGCGCAGCACCTTGGCGTGCAGCATGCCCGGCAGGGCGGCGTCGAAGGCGTAGCGCGCGGCGCCCGTCACCTTGGCGTGGCCGCCTTGCTGCGGCGGCTCGGGGTGGGAGGGCAGCGCCGGGTGGATGCGGTTGCTCGGCAGCAGCAGGCTCATGCCGCCACCTCCCGGTTGAGGCGCGCCGCCGTCTCCACCGCCTCGATGATGGCGAGGTAGCCGGTGCAGCGGCAGACGGCGCTGCCGAGCCAGTCCGTGATCGTCGCCCGGTCGGGATCGGGGTCGCGCTCCAAAAGGGCCGTCACGAGGAGGATCAGCCCGCCGGTGCAGAAGCCGCACTGGAAGCCCTGGACGTCGAGGAAGGCGCGCTGGACGGCGCTCAGCGTGCCGTCCGGCCTGGCGAGGCCCTCGATGGTGACGATGTCGCGCCCCTCGGCCTCGAAGGCGAAGGTGGAGCAGGCCGCCATCGGGATCCGGTCGACGAGGACGGTGCACGCGCCGCAGACGGCCTGATCGCATCCGACCTTGCAACCGACGAGCTGGAATTCGTCGCGGATCACGTCGGCGAGGACCGTTTCGGGGTGGACGGCGGTGCTGACGGGAGCGCCGTTGATGGTGAAGCTCACCGTGAGTGTCATGATGCTGCGTCGGGTCCAGGGAGAATGCGGGCGAGGCGGGCGGCGAGGACGCCCACCATGCGCCGCCGGTAGGTCGAGGAGGCGAGGCCGTCGCTCTTGGGCGGGGGCAGCGCCGCGGCGGCTGCGGCGGCGACGTCGGTCTCCCCGGCGGCGAGCCGCAGCAGGAGGGGCCGCTGGTGAGCGCAGCCGACGGCGAGGCGCAGCGCACCGGTCGCCGCCTCGCGCCCGGCGAACACCGACACGATCGGGCGGAGGCTCCGGTCGAAGGCGAAGCGGGCGTCGGCGCCCGCCGGCACCTCGACGGCGAGGAGGAGGCGCCGCTCGTCCGGGGCGAGAGCGGCGGCGGGGAGCCTCGCCTCGCCGTCCCCGTCGGCGAAGACGAGGTCGGCGCCGAGCGCCATCAGCGCCGGCCAGACGTCGAAATTCGGCTTCTGCGACATGACGCTACCGCCGACGGTGCCCTTCATGCGGATGCGCGGATTGGCGACGCCGCCGACGAGGCGGGCGAAGGCGGGCGCGAGCCGCGCCGCCTCCGCGCTCTCGGCGAGCGCCGCGTAGGTGGTCGTGGCGCCGATGCGCAGACCCCCTTCGGTCGCCTCGACGCCGCCGAGCGCGAGGCCGGACAGCGGCATCAGACGCTCGATCCGCTCGCCGAACTTCATGCGGTCGACGAGGTCCACCCCGCCGCCCATCGGCACCGCGCCGGCGAGGGCGGCCTCGGCCGCCGCCGCCGTGTCGCCGACGCGCACGAGCGCGAACGGGGCGATGCGCTGACGGCCGCGCAGGGCGACGAGAGGGGGCGGCTCAGAACTGGTCACGGGGGCGAACCTCGATGAGATCAAGCGAGACGTGGTCGGGTGCCGTCACCGCGTGGAGGATGGCGGCGGCGACGTCGGCGGGCTGGAGCCAGTCGTACGTGCGGGCGGCGTAGCTCGCCTTGATCGCCGGGTCGTCGATCGCGCGCATCACGTTGGTGCGCACGAGGCCGGGGGCGATCTCCGACACGCGGACGCCGTGCGGCGCGAGCTCGGCCCGCAGCCCGGCGGTGAAGCCGGCAACGGCGTGCTTGGTGGCGGCGTAGACGGCGTTGGTGGGCCCCGCCCGACGGGCGAGAAGGGACGAGACGTTGACGATGTGGCCCCGTCCGCGCTCGCGCATGCCGCGCCCGACGGCGCGGGTGAGGCGCATCAGCGACAACACGTTGATCTCGAAGACGGCGGCCCAGTCGGCCGGATCGCTGTCGAGGAAGGGGGCGTGCTTCAGCGCGCCGGCGTTGTTGACGAGGATGTCGACCGGACCGGCGGCCTCGGCGAGCGCGGCGACGAAGGTGGGGTCGGTGAGATCCCCGGCGAGGGTCCGCACCGTCGCGGCGGCGGCGACCTCGGCGAGGCGCGCGGCGTCCCGCCCGGTGGCGAGGACGGCGGCACCGGCCTCGGCGAGGGCCGTTGCCGTCGCCGCGCCGATGCCGGAACTCGCGCCGGTGACGAGGGCGGTGCGGCCTTCAAGCGGCGTCATCGGGGCTCCTCCGCGATCTCCACGCGGCCGCCGTCCTCCTTCGCGGACACCGCGGTGAGCGCTTCGCCATGGCAGGGGCCGCGCACGCAAAGCCCGTCCTCCGGCCGGAAGAGGGCGCCGTGGCCGGTGCACTTCAGGTAGCGCCCGGAGCGCGACAGGACGCGCTCGGGCACCCAGTCGAGCGGGATGCCCATGTGGGGGCAGGCGTTCCGGTAGGCCCGCACCGTGCCGCCGTGGCGCAGCACGAGGAGGTTCGTCGCCGCCCCCCGCTCCCCGGCCGGCAGCAGAACCGGCCGGCCTTCCTCGATCTCCTCGGTGCGCAGGATGACGACCGTCACGCGAACTCGCCGGCCGGGATCGGCGCGCCGAGCCGCCGCACCACGACGAACTCGGCGAGCGACACGAGCAGGAAGAGGCCGACGCCGATGCCGCACAGAAGCAGGATCGCCGACAGGGCGAGCGCCGTCTCCGCAGCCGAGGAGGTGAACATCACGATGTAGCCGAGGCCGGCCTGGGCGGTGACGAACTCGCCCACGACGATGCCGATCACCGACATCGTGACGCCCACCTTGAGGCCGGCGAAGATGTAGGGGACGGCGTAGGGAAAGCGCACCGCGAGAAAGGTCTGCCAGGGCGAGGCGGTGAGCGAGCGGCAGAGGCGCAGCGCGTCGCGGCTCGTGCTCGACAGCCCCGTCGCCGTCGACACGGCGATCGGGAAGAAGGCGATGAAGACGGCGAAGGCGAGCCGCGAAGGCGTGCCGACGCCGAGCCACACGATGAAGAGCGGGGCGAGGGCGATCTTCGGGATCACCTGGAAGAACACCATGTTGGGATAGAGCGCCTGGCGCACCCGCTCCGAGGAGGCGATGGCGGCGCCGAGGACGATGCCGAGGAGGGAGGCGAGGGCGAAGCCCATCACGACCTCCTTCAGCGTCGGCACCGCCTGCTGAAGCAGGATGGCGTAGTGCTGCTGCAACGCTTCGATGACGGCCGACGGCGGCACCATCGTCATCGACGAGACGCCGGAGAGCGGCACGCCGATCTCGAGCGCCACCATCACGGCGAGGAAGAAGAGCGGCGCGAGGATCAACCGCCGCAGCCCACCGAGCCGCCAGCGGCGGCCGGCGCGGGGCACGGTCTCGGTGGCGGTGGTCTTGTCGGCTGCGGCGATGCTCATCGTTGGGACCTCAGGAGAGCAGCTTGCCGAACTCGGAGACGCGCGCCTTCACGGCATCCCACTGCTCGGTGGTGAGCGTCTGACTGCCGACATAGTCGTTGGTGAAGACGTCCTCGACGGCGGGCTTCGTCATTTCCGGCGTGCCGTTGTAGGTCATCACGAGGTCGATCATGTCGGTGTAGATCGTCGGGTCGCCGTAGCCGATGGCGTGGTCGATCGCTTCAGGCTGGGCGATCGCATATTGCCACATGCCGAGGCCGATGCGGGCGAACTCCTTGCCGTTCTGGTTGAGCGCCATTTCCGGCACCGCCTTGAAGAAGAGCTCGGTGGATTCCTCGGGGTCGGTCATGGTGAAGGCGATCGCCTCCGTCAGCCCCTCGACCACGGCCTTGGTCACGCCCGGATCGGCGGCGATCGTCTCCGGGTTCGACACGATCGTCTGGCCGTAGGTCTGCAGCCCGCCGGAGGAATAGAGGATCCAGCGCACGTCGAGACCCTTCGACAGCATCACCGGCATGCTCGACGAGCCGATGCCCATGATGGCGTCGACCTGCCGCTCGGTCAGCGCTCGCTCGAGCACCTTGTTGTCGAGGTGGACGAGCTCGACATCGTCGGGGTTGATGCCGGAGCGCTCCAGATAGACCGGGAAGAAGGGATATTCGGCCGACGTCGGGACCGCACCGATCTTCTTGCCGACGAGGTCGGCGGCGCTCTTGATCGGCGAATCGGCGAGCACGCCGACGCCCATCATCGCGTCGTAGTCGACGGTCGCGATGGCGGTGATCGGCAGGCCCTGGGCGATGCCGAGGATGAGGGGCATCGCGAGGACGACGCCGTAGTCGAACTGCTTGGCGGCGAGCGACTGGGCGGCGGGCAGCGAGCCGAAGCCGCGGCTGATCGAGACGTTCAGCCCGTCGAAGAAGCCCTTTTCCTTCGCAACGTACGTGTAGAGCGAAGAGCCTTGCGGAAGCCAGGCGAGGGTGAAGCTCACGTCGCGGGTCTGGGCGATCGCCGGCATGGCGAGGCCGCCGGTCATGCCGGCGGCTGCGCCGGCGGCGCCATATTTCAGGATCTGACGGCGGCTCGGCGTGCGAAGGGACATGGCTTTCTCCTCGTGGCGGGGCTGGGGTCCGTTCTGCCCGGGGCAGGACGTGGGCTCGGCGGATGCCGAGGATGCGGAAGGGGCCGGACGGGACCGCCGCCCGGCCCGTAGGATCAGGCGGCCTTGGCGAAGGCCGGCAGGATCGGGCTGTCGACGGCGATGGGCGTTCCCTTGCGGATCGCCATGTCCGAGCGCAGCAGCTCCTTCGCCACCTGCTCCACGCCGTTGGCGTCGACGAGATGCCACTCGCCCGGCACCACCGTGAAGATCGACACGTCGGCGTCCATGCCCGGCGACAGCGCGCCGATCTCGTCCTCGAGGCGCAGGAGCTTCGCCGCGTTCGAGGTGGTCATCTTGATCACGTCGTGGAGCGACACGCCGACGGCCATCAGCTCGCTCATCGCGTGGTGCAGGCCGAACGGGGTGGCGAAGGGGGAGGCGTCCTCCTCGTCGGCGACGATGTCGGTCTCGGTGAACATGCCCTTGTACCAGCGGCCACCGTCGGCGGAGCGGATGTTGTAGCCGTGGAGATCGGCGCCGATCGTATAGGGGAGCAGCCCGGCGCCGACGACCGCCTTGGCGTTCTCGAAGGAGAAGTGCGCGCCGCGGCCGACGTCCATCACCACGCCGCGCTCGAGCGCCTCGTAGACGAGCGGGTGGATCGAGCCGTCGGGCGCGACGATGCCGCTCGGATAGCGCGTGAAGGGGTGGGCGAGGATATCGCCCTCGTCGAGGAGGGGCACCACCTCGTTGAGGATCTGCGCGGCGTCGACGGTGGCGCCGTCCTTCTCCGGCCAGAGCGTGCCGAGATGGACGTAGACCGGCAGGCCGAGTTCGCGGCCCGCCTGCTTCGCGAGCTTCAGCGACTCGAGGCCCCAGCGGGAGTAGCCGCCCGGCTCGGCGTGGGCCTTGATGCCGCGCACCATGTCGGCGTTCTCGCGCGCCGCCTTCACCACCGCGTCGACGTTGATGCCTGTCGGCCCGTAGAGGTCGACATAGCGGTGGCCGAGCAGGCCGCCGGCGAGGTAGGCGGAGATGAAGGACAGCACCCGCGAGGTCGACTGGTTGGCGATGAACTGGCGGAAACCCTCGATGGTGAGGGCCGACGCGCCGCCCTGGTCGACGAGCGTCGTCACCCCCGAGCGTACGCCCACGAGGTCGGCGTTGAGGCCGAAGTCGCCGGACACGTGCTCGAAGATGTGGGCGTGGGTGTCGATGAGGCCGGGGGTGACGATGGCGCCGGTGGCGTCGATGGTCTCGGCGCCGGGGGCGTGGATGTTGGGGCCGACGGCGGCGATCTTGCCGTCGGCGATGGCGACGTCCATGACGCCGTCGATGTCGTTGGCGGGGTCGATGACGCGGCCGCCCGTGATGACGAGGTCGATCTTGCCGGGGACGGCGGTGATGGGGGCGCTCGGTTCGCTTCCGGTTGCCATGGTTGTGGTTCCTCCAGAGGTGCCTAGGCCGCGAAGTGGCGGGCCAGGAACCGATCGATGAGTTCGGAGAAGGCGGCCGGCTGCTCGATCGGGATCATGTGCCCGCTATCGGCCACCTCGAGATATTCAGCGCCGGGGACGAGCTCGGCGATCTTCTGCATGCCGGCCGGCTTGGTGAGGACGTCGTCGACGCCCGCCACGACGAGGGTCGGCACGGCGACGGCCGGCAGCGTGCCGGTCACGTCGAAGTCGTAGAGCGCGCGGGTCGCGCTCGCGAGGGCGGCCTGATCGGCCGTCACGCGCCACTCGAGGAAGGCCTCGAGGGTGTCGGGGTGCCGCTCGCGCCAGGCGGGGGAGAAGATCGAGGCAGCGGCGATCTCGGCGGCGGCACGGGCCCCGTCGACGGCTTCGGCGGCGAGGCGCTTCTCCATGTTCTCTCGCGTGGAGGCGGCCGACGCGGGCGAGGTGGAGACGAGCATCAGCGCCGACACGAGCTCGGGCCGATCGCGCATGATCGTCTGGGCGATCATGCCGCCTTGGGAGAAGCCGACGAGGCAGATGTCGGCAAGGCCCAGCGCGTCGATCACGCCGATCCAATCGGCGGCGAGCATGTCGATGGAGTAGGGGCCTTCCGGCTTGTCGCTGAGGCCGTGGCCGCGGCTGTCGCCGGTGACGGTGAGGTAGCGCCCGGCAAGGCGCTCCGCCTCGCCCGCCCAGAGGCGGCGATCCCAGCCGAGACCGTGGATGAACACGATCGGCTTGCCGGCGCCGCGCAGGGTGACGCCCATCGTGATGTCGCCGACGGGCACGAGGCGTGCGTCGCCCCTGTCCATCATGTCGGGGGTGAACAGCATAATCTATCCCGAGTACCAGCGGCGCGCGACGCGCTCGGCGAGGATCACCGCGCCGAAGATCGCGAGCCCGATTACGCACAGCATCACCAAGGCGGCGAAGATCGCCGTGGTCTCTGCGCGCGAGGAAGCGAGGAGGATGTAGAAGCCGAGCCCGGCCTGGGCGGAGATGAACTCGGCGATGACCACGCCGATCACGCACATGGTCGCCGAGATCTTCAGCCCGTTGAAGAAATAGGGCAGGGCGAACGGCACGCGGACCTGGAAGAAGATCTGTCCGCTCGTGGCGGTCAGCGAGCGGCAGAGGCGGATGGCGGTGGGGTCGGTCTGCTGGAGGCCGGCCGTGGTGGATACCACGATGGGGAAGAAGGACAGGAAGGTCGCGAAGAAGAGGCGCGACTCCGAGCCGATGCCGAGCCAGATCACGAAGAGCGGGGCGAGCGCCACCTTCGGCACCAGCTGAAAGGCGACGATGTTGGGCTGCAGCATGTCGCGCATGAAGGGCGAGGCGGACATGATGCCCGCGAGCACGGTGCCGACCGCGATCGCGATGAAGAGGGCGCCGACAGCCTCGGCGCCGGTATATTGGGCGTGGTAGGCGAGCGTGCCGAAGGTCTTGACGAAGTTGGTTGCGATCGCCGTCGGCGCGGGCAGGTTGACGGCGGGGATCGACCAGATCCGCACCACCGCTTCCCACACGGCGAGGACGCACGCGGCGGTGCCGATCGGCAGGATCCACGGCAGCGCCGCGTTGACGAGCCAGGCCGCGCGGCCGGACGCCGCCGACCCCGTCGCTGCGCCGGGGATCGTCGCGTCCGCCATTAGCCCGCCCCCATCGCCGCACCCTTGCGGTTGTGCTCGATGATGCTCTTGAGGTGGGCGCAGATCTCGGTGAACTCCTTCGTGTCGGCGACCGAGGCGTCGCGCGGGCGGCCGAAGGGCAGGCGCAGGTCCTCCACGATCTTCGACGGGCGGCGCGCCATCACCAGCACCCGGTCGGCGAGCAGCACCGCCTCGCGGATCGAGTGGGTCACGAAGAGGGCCGTCTTGTGGTGGCGCTCCCAGATGTCGAGCATCGCCTCGCCCATCTCGTCGCGGGTGATCGCGTCGAGGGCGGAGAAGGGCTCGTCCATCAACAGAATGTCGGGATCGTAGACGAGCGCGCGGCAGATCGCGACGCGCTGGCGCATGCCGCCGGAGAGCTGGTGCGGCCGGGCGTTCTCGAAGCCCGCAAGG